>JAGWUP010000017.1 GCA_028868375.1 Elusimicrobiota bacterium | reverse complement strand
GCAGGCGGCGTCACCATCGCCCAGCACGCCCAATGGGCAATACCGTGATCGGGCCACATCATCGGCCTATTTGGGGACCGCTGAAAGCAGCGACGTCATTGGCACAGTCCCACTTTATGATTTTGGTGATGGCGCAGGGCAGGTCCACACCAAGATCGGATGGAACTGGTCACTGGTAGCGGCCATGCAGCAGATGGGCTGGGCTGGTACCTATTACAACATGGGCATCGCCAGCACCACATCAGCCAACACTGATGGTGCGGGCACGGTAAACGGCACTGTTGCACCGCTCAATGGTCTCAACATCAATCGTCTGCCCTATGCAACGGCACTGGCGGCGAATGGGCTGGTGGTGCTCGCGTTTGGCCAAAACGAAATCAACGCCACGACGACTGAATCCAATATGGTCACAATGATCCAGGCGTTCCAGGCTGCTGGCGCTGATGTCATCGTGATGGGCTGCACACGTCCGAACAACGACCGCCTGACAGATGCGAATATTTCACAGTGGCAGTTGACGAACAGGGAGTTGGAGCGCGCCGCGCGGTTCTGTGGGGCTGCATTCGTCTCAACCATGATGGTGGCGAACGATGATCAACTCGGCGTCATGGGATTGGACCCGCAGGATATGTCTGCCGCTAATCTCTACAATCACCCCAGCATGCATGAGCTCTCTATCTACGGGGGCGCGCTCGTGCGGACCGTATTGAACGAATAGCGCTTAGCACCTCCCTCAGCGCCCTCAATTCCCGCTCCACCGCAGCAGCGTTTGGCCTATCCAGATGGGCCAGCGCTGTCTGTGTTGATGCGTCTGCAAAGGTGTGGCATACCGGCGCAGTCACCGTTCGTTCGAACACCGCACCTTTCACAAGGAACCTGACCATGGCCAAGACCAAAGGCGCCTCGATGGGCAATATGCACGCCGGCCTCAAGCGCACCTGCCCGCCGGGCGACAGCGGTATGCGGCCGCCCAAGGGCAGCGTCAACGACGGCGCGACCCGTGACAGCGTGGCGCAGTCGCATTCGCTGGGTGGCCGCGTCGCGTGACATCCCTCGCGCCTCTCGGCTTCTTTGACCTCGGCGCGTTCTATGCCTCCTATGTCGGGAAGCATCGGCGCGCCTTGGTCGATAGCCAGGATCCCCGGCACGAGGGGGTCCGCTACCTCGACCTCGTGCGTGGCGGGGAACCCGCGCCGCTGATGGCCGAATGGAAGCCGGCGGCTGCGTTTCTCGACCGGGTGCGGGCGCAGCTTTCCGCGCGCAGCCCCGGCGCGGCCATCGAGAACGCCTACGTCTGCGCCTTTGACCCCGATGGCTTCGAGCAATGGGGCCACACGCCGGGCGTGGACCTGGAGGTCCATGTGCTGCTGGCGCCGGCGCCCGGCTTCCGGCTGCACTCGGGCAGCGAGGCGGTGGCCCCGGCGCCGTGGCACGCGCTCGCCCGTGATCCGCGCAAGCCGGGCAGCCGCAGCAACTTCGACGCACCCAACACCGCCCACGAACTCGTGATCGAGCTGTCGCTGGGCGCGCCCGCAGAGGTAACGCTATGAACACGACATCCGCAGTCGCCATGGCCGGCTGGTGACGCTCGCCCTCGCATGGGAGCCGCTGAGCAGGCTGCTTGACGAGGGCGTCGCATCGCTGGCCTATGTGCATTGGCTGGAGGCGGGGGACGACCAAGCCAGCGTTGGCTTCTTCCCCGACTGGCCGGCCATGTGCAGGCTGAACCGGGCCGGGGCGTTCAGGGTGGCGGCGCTGCGGAAGGATGGCGAGTTGATCGGCTACAACGCCTTCCACGTCACGCCCCACATCCTCTACGGCGCCACCCTTTACGCGCTGAACCAAGGGGTCTATGTCGAGCCGCAGCACCGGGGCTTCGCCGGCGGCAAGCTGCTGCTGGGCAGCGAGAAGCTGCTGCGCGAGGCGGGCGTGGGCAAAGTGGTCTACTCGGTGCCGGTGGCCAACAAAAAACTGGATGCGGTTCTTGGCCGTTTGGGGTATTCCCTTGCCGAGACATTTCGCAGCAAACTCCTAGGGTGATCACATGGGCGGCTCTTCTGCACCGATGGCTTACACGCCGGCCTCTCAGAGCCAGGCGGACGCGAGCTACACGAACACGCTCAACAACCTGACGAGCGCGAACCAGAACACCTTCAACACGGCGGCACAGGGCTACAACACCGCCTACCAGAATGTGCTGAACAACCCATATGCGGCCTCCGCGCAGAGCGGGGTCAACGCTGCCTCGGCGGCTGGCTACGGCGCTGGCCAGACTGACCTCGCCAACGCCGCAACGCTGAACAGCTACGCGCCGTCGATCATCGCCAGCGGCTTCGACCCGACCTCTGCGCTCTACAACAACCAGCTCAAGAGCGCGCAGGATGCAGCGGCGATCAGCGCGGCGCAATCGGGCGTGGCCGGATCGCCCTTTGGCGCCGGGCTGGTGGGTGATGCTTCCACCAACTTCAACCTCAACTGGCAGGCGCAGCGGGCGGCCAAGCAGCAGCAGGCCATCGCCGCGCTGTCGTCGCTGTTCGGCCAGAGCAACACCTTGGCCTCGGCGGGCGCCACGCAGATGGCCAACAGCGCCATCGCCCCGTCGGCGCAATACAACGCCAACCAAGGCGACATCCTCTCGGCGCTGTCACAGTTGGTCAGCGGCATGGGCAACGCCTCGACGACGCTCCAGAACGATGTCAGCGACTACGGCAAGTATCTGGCTCTCGGCCAGAACGCCACGCAGTTGCAGGATCAGGCCACGCAGATCAACAACTCGTCGGGTGGCCTGCTGGGCGGGCTGGGTTCGATATTCGGCTTGGCCACCGGTGGCGGCGGGACGCTGGGCGGCGACCTGCTCGGCAAGCTGAAACTGTGAGGTAGGAGACGGCGATGAACCTCGGAACCCTCCAGTCTTTCGCGCAGGCGTTGCAGGCCGGGCAGGCCGCTTCGGCCGAGAACTACGAGCGGCAGCTCCGTGCGAAGCAGATGCAGGACCAGATGGCCCAGCAGACCGCCGCGCAGACGGCGCTGGGGAAGATGTTTGCGCAGGGCGGCGCCCCGGCGCCCGCTGCGCCGCCAGCCGCCACGCCTTCGCCCGCCCCGGCCCAGCAGCCAATCCAGTTGGCGCCTCAGGTGGCCCAGGGTCTTTCGCCCCAAGCGCAGCAGGGCTTGGCGGCGGTGAACGCCGATGGCGGCGCGGCGCCGGCCAAGGAGCCGCCGATGCCCGGCCTGTCGAGCACCGCGCAGCCCGACGCCGCCGGCATGGACGACCCGATCAAAGCGGCCCAGCAGTCGATCAGCTCCCTCGCCCAAGGCATCAAGGCCGCTAACCCCGGCATCGACCCCCGGACGCTGGCCGCAGCGGTCGAGCAGCAGATTGAGCAGATCAAGGGCGTGTCGCCGCTGACCAAGGCGGCGATGCAGTCTCAAGTGCAGATGCTCCGCACGCAGCAGGACCTCCAGTTCAAGTTTGCCAAGTTGCAGGAGGAAAGCGAGTATCACGCGGCGCAGCTTCGGGAGCTGGCGAAAAGAGGTGCCACGCAAGCGCAGGTCGCTGCTGAGAGGGAGCGGCACGACCGCGTGCTGGAGAGCCTCACCGGGGAGAGTATCTCCGAACGCGCAACCGCCGCGGCGGGGCATGACGCCACGCGGGTGCAGGTCGCCAACATCGGCGCCGCCAGCCGAACGGACGTGGCTAACATCAACCAAGGCGGAGCCTACGAGCGCGCCGGGATGCGCAGCGACGACAGCGCGGCCAACAGCGCCTCGGCTCTCTTCGGCCGCGTCTATTCCGCCTACATGGCCAACCACCCCGGCGCTTCGGAGGGCGAGGCCGCGCGGGCCGCGAACGCTGCGGTGCAGGCGATGGCCGGGCGCCGGACGCCGCGCGCCGCCCCCGCCCGATCGGCCCCGGCGCCTTCGCGCGCAGCACCCCAAACGCGCGGGCCGGTGCAACTCGGCCACATCCCGCCTGCGGCTATACAGCGTCTCCGGGCCAACCCTAAGCTGCGCGGTGACTTCGACCAGCAATACGGGAGTGGGGCGGCGGCGGCCGTCCTTGGGCGCTGATGCCCAACGCCTTCGCGGACCTTCCCCCCGTTCCCACGGCGAAGGGCAACGCCTTCGCGGACCTTCCCCCCGTTTCCACGGCGAAGGGCAACGCTTTCGCGGACCTTCCCCCGGCTACACCGGTTGCCGCCGCCAAGAGCACCACCCCCCAGCAGCCTATGGGGTGGGGCGAGACGGTAAAACAAGCGGTGCGCAACATCCCTTCGAGCGCGATGGCGCAGGTCGAAGGACTGGTCGATATGGCTCGGCATCCGATCCGCACCGCAGACAGCGCCGCCGGCACCATCGCCGGCGCGGCATACGCGGCGGGGCTGCCCAAGCCGGGCGGCGCCTACCGGGCCGAGGCCGAAGCTGACGAGCGAAAAGCCCGCCAGTTCGCGCAGTTCTACAAGGACCGCTACGGCAGCGTAGAGGGGTTCAAACGCTCCTTGGCCAAGGACCCGGTGGGCGTGGGGCTGGATGCCGCAACGCTGGCCTCAGCGGGCGCCGGCGCGGCGCGGCTGGTGCGCGGTGGCGCCAAGGCGGCGACCCTCGGCGAGGTCGCTTCCGACGCGGCCACCGCCGGCGCAGAGCGTAAGCCGGGATTGGTCCGTCAGGCCTACCAGAAGACCCGCGCGGCGTTTGACCCTTCGCGGGCTTCGGAGCAGGCGCGGGCTTCGGCGCTGTTCATCCGCAAGGCGAAGGGGCTGCAAGGCGCCCAGGCGGATCGCATTGGCTACCAGCTCGGCAAACTGTCCGGGCGCATGGAGCGCAGCACCCCCGAACAGATCAACGGCTTCTACAAGTTCGTGGAGAACCGCTCGAAGGCCCCAGAGACGGGCAAGCCTGGCGTGGTTCTGGGGGCCGACAAGCTCGGCCCACGCGGAACCGTGACGGGCAACGAGTATGAGTTCGCCAAGGACCTGGGCCTGGGGCCGCACGACCTCAAAGCCGCCGACGCCATCCGCGACGCCTACCAGCATTGGCACGCCGAGGCCTCGAAGATCGTGCCGCGCAACACCGGCGGCACCATCGGGTTCATCAAGGACTATTACACCCACATGTGGGCCGACGACCCCGCAGAGGTCGAGCGGCGGATGGCCGCGTTTTCGACCAAGCAGGGCACCGGGCGATATTTCAAGACCCGCACCATCCCGACCATCGAAGATGGCCTCAAAGCCGGGCTGACGCCCAAGTACGGACCGTTGCAGACGGTACAGGTCTACAGCGAGAACATGGCCAACCTGATGGCCACGCACGAGGCGCAAGCGTTTCTCAAACAGAACGGGTACGCTTCGTGGCATAGGCCGGGGCAGCAGCCCGAGGGATGGGTGCCTCTCAACGGCATCTTGGCCGAGCGGCTGCCCAAAGGTTCGCGCGGCGCCCGTGGCGGTCCCCCGCCCGACGTGACGCCCGCTGTTGGCCCCAAAGCCTTGCCCGGACCGGAGGCTCCCCAACTCGGAGGCCCGGGCGGCCAGCGTGCGTTGCCCGGCGCCGAGCCCCCGATTGTCGAAGCACCGAAAGAACTGCCGGGCCGCAACGCTGTGGGCCGCGCCCGATGGCCGGGCGAGCCTGTTGGGTTGGGCGCCGAAGCGCGCCCGGCGCTGGAAGACGCAGCGGCCAGCGCGCGCAACGTCACGCCTGGGCCGGAAGCGCCCAAGGCCCCCAAGACCAACCCCGACCGGGCGGTGCAGAAGGAGGTCCTCTACGCTCGGCCCGAGGTGGCCCGCATCTACAACAACTCCATTTCCAAGCCCTTCGACCCCAGCGCCGGGCCGGGCGAGGCGCTGGGGCACTACGCCTATAAGGCTGGCGTCAACGCGATGCTGTGGAAGTTCGCGCTGTCGGCCTACCACGCCTCGACCATGCTGTTCGAGAGCGCGGCATCGCGCATGGGCGCCGGTTGGGAGTCTGCGTCGCGGGGCAACATCGCCAAGGGCCTCGGCAAGATCGCCTCCGCGCCGCTGGCGCCGCTCAAGTACGGGCTTGAGGGTGACATGATGAAGCGGCAGATCCTCGGTAAGTCTGAGTTCAGCCCCTTCCGCAAAGACCTGGCCGAGCGTTTTTCGAAGGCCGGCGGCCGCGTGACGATGGACCGCGACTACCGGGGCACGCAGGCCAAGACCTTCTACGATGCGTGGAAGACCAAATCGCTGGCCCCGGAGATCAAGCGCCAGGCGCAAGCGATGTTCGGGTCTGACATCCGCGCCCGCGACCGTGCGGTGGCCGCCGGCCGGGCGGTGTCCAATCTCATGTCCTCGGCGGTGCAGCCGCTGTTTGAAGAGATCATCCCTCGTCTCAAGATGGGGGCGTGGTCCGACATGATGGAAGGGTATCTGCGCGAGAGGCCCGGCGCCACCGAGCGGGAGATCGAAGAGTACGCCGCCCGCGCGCTCGACTCGATCGACAACCGCTTTGGCGAGATGAACCGCGACAACATGTTCTGGAAGCGCAAGACACAGCAAGTTCTCAGCGCCGCGCTCATGTCGCCCACATGGAAGATCGGTTCGTGGCGCGAGATCGGCGGGGGCCTGCACGACATTCCCGAAGGCCTGCGCGGCATCAAGAGTGGCGCGGGCATCTCGCCGCGCACCGCCTACGTGCTGTCGCTGGCGACTTTGGTCCCGCTGACCAACGCCATCTTTACCTACCTCAAGACCGGGCAGCCGCCGCAGGACGCCGCCGACTTGGCCGCGTACCGCACCGGCGGCAAAGACCCCCGCACCGGGGGGCCAGAGCGCGCGCTGTTCCCCGGCAACCAGAAAGAGGTCTACGCGATGGCGAATGCCCTCCAGAGCGGCCCCCCTGGGCTGCTGGCCTATGCGACCAACGGCGCCAACAGCGTGCCCGCAGCGCTGTCGCAGCTCGTGCAGAACAAAGACTACGCTGGCCGCCCGATCTACGGGACCACGGCGGCGCGAGGCGCTTTGGGCGACTGGGCGCGCGAGCAAGCTATGCCTATCTCGGTCGAGATCCAGAAAGAGCGGTTAAAAGGCTCGAACATCGGCAGCGTAGAGGCTATGCTGGGCGCGCGCACCGCGCCGGCGTATCTCTCTGGGGTGTCCTCGGCGCGCTACCAGCACTACCAGCAGGCCGCGCAACGCATGAATGAGCGCGCCCGCGCCCGGAAGAAGGCGATGTACGAGCAATGAGGATCTTGCTGATCGACAATGCCGGCCTGATGACTGACTTCGCTCTGCGTTGCCAGGACGCAGGGCACACGGTCAAATGGTATGTGCGCCAGTCGCGCATGACCATGAACATCGGCAAGGGGCTGCTCACGGGCCAGAGCGCGCAGGTCAGTGACTGGCGCGAGTGGGCGCGCTGGGCCGACCTGATCATGCTGCCCGACAACGTGCGCTACCTCCAGGACCTTGAGCCTTACCGCCGCATGGGCATTCCGATTGTGGCCGCGTCGGTCGAGACGGCCTCTTGGGAAACGGACAGGCAGAAGGGCCAGGCGCTGATGAAGAAGCGCGGGCTTCCCGTGCCCGAGTTCAAGCAGTTCTCCGACTATGACAGCGCGCTGGCCTATGTGAAGCGCGAGGGCCGCGCCTTCGTGTGCAAGCCCTGCGGCGACGAGGAAGACAAGAGCCTCAGCTATGTGGCCAAGTCGCCAGCCGACCTCGTGTTCATGCTGGAGCGCTGGAAGAAGCAGAAGCGCCACAAGGACGCCTTCATCCTGCAAGAGCGGGTCAAGGGAACCGAGATGGCGGTGGGCGGCTGGTTCGGACCCGGCGGCTTCCAGACCGGCTGGCACGAGAATTTCGAGTTCAAGAAGCTGATGGCCGGCGAGACTGGCCCGGCCACGGGCGAGATGGGCACGGTGGTCCGGGCGGTGAAGCGCTCGAAGCTGGCCGAGAAGGTGCTGGTGCCCTTCGAGGAGGACCTTCACCGCGCGCAGTATGTCGGCTATGTGGACGTGAACTGCATCATCGACGAGGATGGGACGCCGTGGCCGCTGGAGTTCACCATGCGCCCAGGCTGGCCGACGTTCAACATCCAGATGGCGATGCTCGATGAAGGGAAGGACCCGGCAGAATGGCTGGTAGACCTCGCAGAAGGGAGAGACTCGAAGCCCTTCAAGCTGGACGACGTGGCGGTGGGGGTGGTGATGGCGATGCCCGACTTTCCCTACAGCCGACAGACGCGCAAGGACACGATGGGGATCCCGATCTATGGGATCCAGCCAAGGTTTCGGAGCAACGTACACCCCTGCGAGGTACAGTACGGTACGGCTCCCCACAATGTGAACGGAAAGGTGGTGACGCTGCCATGTCTGACGACGGCCGGAGACTATCTGCTGGTGGCAAGCGGCACCGGGCCGAGCGTGCGGAACGCCGCCGCGCGAGCGTACCGGATCATGGAAGCGCTGGAGGTGCCAAACAGCCCGTTCTGGCGGCCCGACATCGGGCACCGGCTCAAGAAGCAATTGCCGACGATACAATCCCTGGGCTACGCGACGGGATTGAGCTACTAGCCGCCAACCCGGCGGAGTTCGAAGGCCTGCTTGGCATGGCTCTTGCACATGCCAAGCAGGTCATGGCGCTTGACCTCGACCCGATGGACAAGAACTTCCCGAAGATCCTGTCCACCAAGACGGCGATCATGTCAGCGGTGCTGACTGCGACCACCCGCGTAAACGAGGGGGCGCTGCGCAAGAAGAACAACGACAGGATCGGCCAGTTGCTCGACGAGCTGAACGCGCGCGATCCTGCCGACGAGTTGTTCAGTTGAGGCGGTCCTCGACCAGTTTGGCGTAGCCCTGCAAGTCGTGCCAGTTGTCGGCGTAGTCGGGGTCCCCATTCAAAATTCGTGCCAGCTTATCGAAAATGACGCGGAGGGCCTGCCGCTGGTGGGGCTTCATCTTCTCCCAGCTCGTCGAGAAGCGGCCCAGCGCCGAGTTGCCCTCGGCGATGCCGAGCATGGCATCGACGATGCGGGCGTGGTCAGTGAAGTCGCCATAGCGCGAGCCGCATTCGGCCAAGGTGGCGTCGAGGGCCGGCTGCTTGGGTGCGGTGGCCCCGGCCGGTTTCGTCTCCGATTTCGCGGTGTCGGCGGCGATCTGGAAATCGACGATGGGCGCGGGCTGCTTTGGCGCGGGGGCTCCTACCACCCCGGCCGGTTTCGTCTCCGAAGCGGCCATATCCTCGGCAATCTGCAAGCGAAGCTCGCATCCGGCGACGCGCTGTTGGTGCTCCCCCGAGCAGACCCGGCACCGGGGGCCGGCGGGCCCCCAACCATAGTTGGGCTCGTATGTCGGGCCGTGCTTGCGGCAATAGTAGTCAGTCTTGGCCATCGTCATTCCTCCTTTGCTTGGTCAGAAAAGAACTCCTGACCATTCTCAATGATTATCTCCAGCCCGCCGGACTTCTCGCCCCAGGCCACGCATTCCTTGAAGGCATTGGTCGCGCTGCCTGTGCCCCCCTTGAAGTGGACAATGCGCCCGAACGCCGCGCGCGCCGCCTCCTTCGGCACCTTCTCCCGCTTGCCTATCTGCTCGTCAACGCGGGCGTGCTCCAGCGCCTCGATGAACCTGTCGTAGTGCTTGGGCATCTTGCCGATTACGACTTTCGTCTCAGTGCCCATCGACACTTCGCAGGTCGTGACCTCGCGGCCACGGCTGTCAAAGCCGATCGTCCTCGGGATCAGGGTGAAGCTGCCCCACTTGCCCGTGCGGGCCTCGCGGCTTTTGGTGCATTCGACGTAGCGGACTTCGCGGCCCGGCTCGTGGAAGATCTCGACCACCGTGTCAACGCCGGCGTGCAGGGCCGAGGCGCCGCGGGCGCCGCTGCCGTTCTTCGGCGGGTGGTGCGTCGCCATCACGAGGCAGCCAAAGTGCATCGCCCAGCGCTCCAGCGCCTTCACTGCCTTGGCGCATTCGGTGTTGCTGTTCTCGTCGGAGAGCAGGCCGCTGGCGGCCAAGGTGTCCACGACGATCAGGCCAAGGCGGGTGCCGTGCATCAGTTCCATGCGCTCGGCTTCCTCGGCGATCTCCTTGGTCAGGCGCTCGACGGTCTTCTCGTCGCACAGCAGCCCGACCGGGCGCGCCGCCACGGGCAGGTCGCCCAGCGTGGACATGCGCGAGCCGAGGCCGGCCACGCCTTCGGCGGCCAAGATGATCGTGCCGACTTTCTCGTCAGGCTCAGACCCGAAGAACGTCTCTCCGGTGGCCAGTGCGCGGGCCAGCTCCAGCGTCAGGAACGTCTTGCCGGCGTTCGACGGTGCCACCATCAGCGCGGTGCCGACGCGCGGCAGCTTGTCGAACAGCAGCCACTGGCGGTCGAACACCACGGGGTCGCCGGCCCGGATCCAGGCGCTCTTGGGCGCGGCGGGCTTGCGGTATTCGGGCTCGGGCACAGACACCCCCTCGAACAGATGGCCGGGGCTCTTGGCGCCGGGCTGGCCCAGCGCGTAGGTGTAGGCGTTCTCGACCTTGATCCTGAGGTGGTCGGGCTCCCAAGGCGGCGCGCAACGGTCGTTGTAGTGGTCGAGCATCAGCTCGTAGCACAGGTCTTCGGAGATGCCGAAGTCGCGCACGCCGCAGGCGGCCGCAAAGGTGGTCTGGTCGCCGCCGCAGCCTTCGATGGCCGGCTCGGCCTGGTCCTCCAGATACTCGACGGCCAACGCCACGTTCGCCTCGGTGTCGAGGTCCACCAGCGGGTTCGACGACTGGCGCTCGCGCGGCGCGCCGATGCGCTCGACGAACTCTTGGGGGCAGGGCTGCATCTCTGCGTCCTGCCACAGCACGTATTCGCCGCCAGCCGGGCAGGTGTTGTAGACGCCGGGGGCGAGACGCGATCCGGGCGCCAGCACGTACCCATGGGCCGAGCGGATGTCCACGCCCGGCGCGATCTCCGCGCGGTTGCGGGTGCTGGGGCCGGCGAGGTAGAAGTGGACGCCGCCGGTGGGCGTCTTCACCGCCAGCGTGTCGCCAGGCAGCTCAAGGTCGATGAAGGAGGCGAGGCCCTGCTTGCCGTGCTTAACGTCACAATCGACGACGATCATGTCGTCGCACAGCACGCCCACGTTGTAGTCGCGCGCCCACATGCGCTCAATCTCTTCCGGGTTGCTGGTCGCTTCCGCAAACCAGCGCGACGCCACCGGCTCCTTGCGGCCCGGCTTGCAGCGAAAGACCCTGAACCCGCGTGCGGCCCACGCCAGCGCAGCCTCGCGCACGGTCAACCCTCGATCAGACGGTAGGTGTAGACTTCCTCGCCCGGCATGATCCGGCGCTTGGTCCCGAGATCCGCCTCCCGCTTGTTGAACCACCGCACCAGCGACCCGATGTTCCCCATGCACTTGGCTTCACTCCCGACATAGACCTTGCCGCGCACGGCGTAATAGAGATGGAACACGTGCCACGAACCGCCCTTGGCGAGGGTGTCGTAGAGGCGCTGCTGCGCGCGGGGGCGGATCTCACTTGACATACCGGGTATCCTCTTGCGCGATCACATAGAACAAACACGGCAGCCGCCGGCGGCCATGCGTTCCCGGCCCATGCGGGCTAGGCTGGTCTTGGGGATCAACCCCGCCCGAAACTTCTCCCGCATCTCGCGGAGGCTGCTGGGCCAAGAGTCCCGGCCGGGGGTGCGGTACGTGGCGCCGCGCTCGTCTTCGTCGGCGACGGCATCGTCGAACACTTCGGGGAAATCCCTCCATAATTCGTACCATTCCCCGATGCGTTGGTGGTAGCATCTCGCGCAGTCTGTCCGGTGGGGGCACTGTACGCCGAGATCCGCCAGCGCGCTCTGAACTTCGTTCTCGCCGAACCCCCATTCTCTGAGCGGGAACCTCATAGACACCCCCTCGATGTCAGCATACGCCCCGCCGGCGCGACCTTGCTCGTCCGCGCGCAACCCCACATACGAAACAACCGGACCTACCGCCGCCTGCTCCATCAGGAATTTCCGGTAAGGTTCTATCTTCAACACCCGCGTACAAAATCTGGCGCGAAAGTTCGGTAGCATCCCTTCTTGGCGAACGAGATTCTTTAACGACCCGCCCATTATCGGGACCAAGGGGCTGCCGAGGCCGGCGTCGCTCCCGAGCCAACGCCAGAACGCGAACATCGCCGGCAGCTCGTCTCCCGTAGGCGTGCAGACGTAATTGTAGGGCCTCGGCTCCCGCTTCTTGAGCAGAAAGGACATGGCCGTGCTGTCATGCCCCCCGCTCAGTGCCACGACATGCAGCACCCCGCTATCGTCTCTTTTCAGCATTTTACTTGACATACCGGGTATCCTCCCAAGGACTGACGGCCACCGGCAGCCCGGCTGCCCACTCTGGCACAATTGACATGAGGCGCGCGAGTTCTTCCGGGCTGCCGAAGCCCTCGAGCACCTCGCAGATATTTTCGTCGTGGACGGTCAGGATCAGAGGGTAGCCCGCCTCTTCGAGCCTGAACATCCCCTCGACCAGCACGTCGCGCGCGATGGCCTGCACCACGTTTTCACACTGGAGGCCCCCGTAGAGCGCGTTCTTCTGCCACTTCTTCGTCATCGAGTTCTGGCCGTAGAACGCCACGCGCGCCTTGACCTCGCCCCGACCCCAGCATTCGGGGCAATCCTCTTCCTCCTGCCGGCCGGTGCCGTGGCAGGCCTTGCATTTGCCACTCTCGATGTGGGGGCCGACGTAGGCCAGCGCCCGGCCACTCGGCAGCCGGCACCACAGGATGCCACGCGCGACGAGGTACTGGATCTTGCCGCCAAGGCAAGGCACCTTCATGCCTGGGCTGCGCACCGCCTCCAGCGCCGCGTCTTGCAGCGCGTACCAGCTCGCCACGATGGCCGGGTGGGCTTCGCGCCACGCAACCTTGAGTTCGTCGGCCCGGTCATCAGAAACGGTCATCCCATAGTTCGAGGCCATCTTCTGAAAGGCCCGCACGCCCCCCTGGTATCCGCAGTTATGAACTACCAGCGCCCCGCTGTTCGTGATGATCGTGAACCGATTGCGCGGCCCCGCATGTGCAATGTCGTAGACGCAATTCCAGTTCGTCAACACGGGCTTGTAGCCCTTTGACCGTTCGGCGAGTTTTGAAGTTCTCTCGTTTGGTGATGAACCTGAGATTGCCGGGTTCGTAGTTCCCGTTGGTGTCGATGCGGTCGAGTTCAAGCGATGCGTCATCCCACCCATCAAGCGTGACCAAATACGAGAGGAAAGCCCTCCTTCCGGCAGCTCCTTCTGCCCAAGGGGCGTGAACGCGTATTCCTCTACGCCCGTAATTGACGTGGCCCTCGGGTCTGCACCGCGTGATGCACGCGGAGATGCGGTTGAGCAGCCTTCTGCGGGTGTCTGTGTCCTGAACCAGGTCTGCGTACCCAAAGAAATTCTTCCGCCAGTGGCCTGCTTGTTTCTTCGCGCAGGCATTGCACCGAGTAGTGCGGCCAGAGCGGAGATTGTTTGCGCTGGCCGTGTGAGGACGCGCGCCGCACGAGCACTGAACCTCGACTTTGAGGACGCCCCCGTTAGCGCCGAGGACGTTGCCCACGACCGTAAGCTCTCCGAACCGGTCTCCAACGCTGAAAGGAGCGTGCTTGGCGACATAGCGAGTAGCCCTGCCGGCTTCCAAGTTCCTTTCGTTCTGATCAAATGATCCGGGGTTACTTCTGTACCGTCGATGTTCACGACCAGTTTCACCCCCCGGTTTATCACCCCTTGGTGCGCTACCCATTGCTCGCCGTCCCATAGTCTGTGGTGTGGTTCCACCTCCGTTATACTCAAGACCCCGCAATCGGTCAACACTTGGGTACTAGGGCCGAAACACGCCAGCTCCATGACCTTGCCTTGCTGCCTTTGGTCCTTAGACACCGCGTCGGGCGAGATGCCGAAGGCTTTGGCGTAGGCCAGCTTGTAGAGGTCGTGGCCGGTGCCGGCGTCGAAGTCGGCGAAGGCCTTCACCTTCCATTCTTCACCGGCCAGCCATGCGTTCACGCGGCCTTCGATGTTGCTGTAGTCGCCGCCGATCAGCTTGTGGCCCGGCGCGGCGATCAGCATTGAGCGCAGCGCCCGCGACAGGATCTCCAGTGGGTTCTCCCATGACAGCCTGGCGATCTCGAAGGCCGTCTCGTCGTCATAGCTGCGCAGGATCTCGTGCAGCTCTCCCACGTCAGCGCTGTAGTCGCCGATGCGGGGCAGGTTCTGCGGCTGGATCAGCCGGCCGGCCCAGCGGCCAGTGCTGGCGCCGTGGTAGTTGAGGGTGCCGCGCACGCGGCCATCCCGGCACACGCTGCGCTGCATCGCCCGGTACTTGGCCACCGAGGACTTGGCACTGGCCCGGCGCAGCTCGATCACCTTGCGCGCCGTATCGTCGCTGAACAGGTCGGTGCGGATCAGCAGTTCGTCAACCTCGCCCTTGGCGATGCTCTCGGCGGGGATGCCCCGGGCGTTCAGCCACTTGACGATCTTGCTCGTCTCAGTGGTGCGCTGCACCTCGCCATCGGTCAGCTCGTAAATCTCTTCGGAGGCCGCCAGCGCCGCCCGCTCGGCCACCGCCAGCGCCTTGTCGACCATCGGCATGTCGAGCATCACGCCGCGCGCGTTGATCTTCTGGTCAAGCACCCACAGGCGCTTCTCGCTGGCCGGGAGCGAAGGAACCGCCGCGTCGATGGCGCATTCGGAGAGAACGTCCTGGGCGCAATAGGCCGAGAGGCGCGCCAGTTGCTCAGGCGTTTCGTTCCACTCAATGCGGCCATCAGGGTGAGCCTTCTTCGGCTTGCACATGCGCATCATCAAGCGGTGGCCCTCGACATCCTTCTGGATGGAGAGGCCGAGTGCCTTGCCTGCGGCTTCAAGGCTCTGCGGCAGCGCAATCGCCGCGCAGCGGGCCATGGTGTCATCGCATTGCTCAATGGCAATCTTGGGGAGGGGAAAGCGGTCGCACAGGTAGGTGTTCCAGCCCTCGCGGTCAAAGGCGATGTTATGCCCCACTACAACCCCACCGCCGAGGATATGGTTCACGAACAGGTAGGCGCGGATGTGCAGGCTGTCGCCCTGTCCGGCCACCCACTCCCCCACCTCGCCGTCGCCGATGCGCCACCGCACGACCAGCACCTCAGTCTCCGGGTCCTGCCAATAGCGGTAGAGGCCGGCGGTCTTGAGGTCGCAGGTCGAGCGGCTTTCGAGATCAAGGTGGGCAACAACGGCGCTCATTGCTTCATCCATTCGGGTTCAGGGTAGAAAGGAATTTCGGTGAAATTGTTGGCCCAAATCGGCGGCGGTTCCTCCAAGCCGACTTGGCAGTAGATCCAGTAGCGCCGCTGGTCGAGCGTCTGCTTCTGGCGGTTGGCCGCAGGGCTCAGCGGCCGCACGTGATGCACGCAGAGGGTGTTCGGGGGCGCGAAACCGTAACCAGTCCGGCCCGGCGGGCAGCAATGGTCAACCTGCGCGCCGTCGATGTCGAGGCCGTGGATGAACTGCGCTGCCCAGCGGTGAGCGAACCATCGGCGGCCGGCGAACCAGAACGCACCGTAGGGCGAGCTGTGACCCCGTCCAGATGTCTGGCCCCCGGTCCAGATCACGCACCCGGTGCCAGGGTCGAACCGGCATTTGGCGATGAACCGGGCGAGGTCGGTGGGCGTCACAACTTCCTCCCTTGAAAAGCTCCCCGGCCCGAAAGCCGGGGAGCAGTCGCATCAGTCGAACAGCCCGGAGGTGTCCACGTCGCCCGCGTCGATCTTGACGCCGGCAAAGGCCTTGGAGACATCCTCGCCCCCGCCGCCCAGGTTGCGATCCTCGGCCACCACCATCACGCTCTGGAGGCCGAAGCTGACGCCCTTGTTGACGCCCTTGTCGTACCAGAACGGGCGGATGGTGCAGACCAGCCACACGCCGGGGTAGATCCGGGTTTCATCGGTGATGATCGCCTGATGGCGATCGACCACGGTGGGCCGGTTCTTGCGGCTGGTTGCGGTTAGGAACTTGCCGCCCTCGACGTAGCCGTCGTACTTGAGCATGTCGCCCTGGTCCTTGAACGGCGTCTTGACCTTGATCCGCTTCTTGGGGTCGGGGTTCAAGGCATCCGGGCAGCTTTCCTTGAGCACCCGCACCACGGCCTGCTCAGCCACCGAAATGTCGGCGCAGGTCGGGATGATCAGGTTGCCGCCGTAGCTGCCTTCGGTGGCCGGCGGGATCGGGCGCGAGCGCTCGAACAGGTTGAGGAACGACCCGCGAACCGGGCAGGTCAGGATGTTGCCGCTGTCGAGCAGCCGGAACGGGTTGGCCTTCACAGCCTTCTCGATCCATTCATCGGTCATATCGGTATCAGCCATCAGCGTCATATCAGTCACTCCATTCCGAGCTGCACAGAGCCAAACTCTGCGGCGACCGGCGAAATTGCCGCCCGGCGGTCGCTCTCCGGGGCCGTGGTCAGCCCCTTCGACTCCATGATCGTGAAGCGGAGCGTAAGGTCGCGCTCAGCTTCGGCGTATTGGTCCTTGGGCACGTGGGCCTTGAGCAGCTTCTTGGCCTCGGTGATCGTGACCAGAGACGGCGGCCGCACTTCCTGCGCCGGGACCCCGTACATCAGCTCAAGATATTCGGCCACCTCCTGATCCGCGGCCACCCACTTGCGGCGGCTGACCGCCTCGACGACCTTCCAGCCCTTGATGATGCCACCGGCGAGCAGGTGCTCGTCCATCGCGGTCTTGAGGCTGTTCACCCAGGCGCCGAGGCGGTCGTAGGCCGCGACAATCTGGGCCATGTGATCATAGTCAAGCTCGGCGGGCTTGAGGTCCTTGGTGACAGGCTCGGCACCGATCAGGTCCACCCCGGCGAAGTCCTCGCGCACGGCCTTGACGAACTCCTGCTCGCGCGCCGTGCAAATCGTGGCCGCCGGGCACCAGCGGCAATGGTCGCCAGTGCGCAGCGCGTGGCCGCTGACCCGGCCATGCGCAGAGAGGTTGGCGATCTCCTGCTTGCAGGCCCCGACCGCCTTGTTCAGCTCGTAGGGGAACTCAATCACCTCGGCCATCGGCAGCGACCAGCGCTTGACGCCTTCACCCGTGGCCGAGAAGGCGCGCGGCTGGACGATCACCAGCTCGATCTCGCGCACGTCCCAATCAGGGTGGCCCTGCATGGCGCCGATGGCGTAGAACTTGAGCTGCGTGTTGTCCTCGGCCGAGACAGCCACCCCGGCGCCGTGCTTGTAGTCGAAGATGGTCAGCTTGCGGCGCGCCGGGCTGTAGACCAGCGCGTCGTTGGTGCCGAACACCTCGCCAGGCTCAGCCGCTTCGATGTCGAGCGCGAAACCCTGCTCGACTTCAATCTCGCTGTTCAGGTCGAGGTCGAACTCTTCCCAAACTGCGTCGAGATAGACTTCGACTGCGGCCACGATCTCAGGCGTGACCTCGCGCGCCTTTTCCTCGCCGTGGTCCTCGAACTTGAACTGCGCGCCGAGCAGGACTTGGCCCGTGCGTTCCTGCGAGGCCAAGAGGTCAGCCGCGACAGCGTGCGCGAAGGTGCCTTCCTCGGCGTAAGGGCTGGGGGTTTCGGGCGGTGCCCGCTCGGAGAGCGCAACGCTCCCCGGGCAGGCCATGAAGCGGCTCGCTGACGAGCCGCCATAGGGTGAATGCTTCATGGGTGGCATCCCTGCGAAAAATAGTGGATGGCCGCGCCTCCTACTGCCCCAAACATAGCGCACGCGGCGAGCGAAAGGCCGAGAACCACGCCCTCGATCAAGGGCTTCACTTCAACATCTCCAGCGCGGCGAAGGCGCGGTCGTAGTCCTCGGCGGCGAGCTGGCCGAAGGCGCGGACCCCGAACTTCTCTTGCAGCACCGAGGTCACAGCCTGGGCGCCGATCGAGGCGACCAGCTTGCCACCCAGCTCCTTGATGTCCGCCAGCGTCTTGCCGACGAGCATCGGGTGCTCCTCAGAAGGGCTTTCCGCAGCCGCTGCAGCCGTGGCCGGAGCCTCGGCAGTAGCGGCAGAGTCCCTCGTCTCGTCTGCTTCGGCGGCGCGGGCGGCTTCCATCTCGGCCTTGGTGCGACGCGTCCGCTTCGGCGCCTCGGCCAAAGGGGCGGCGGGTTCCTCCGCTTCGGGTTCTTCGGCCAGCGTCTGAGGCACGCGCAGATCCTGCGCGACGTGGCCGGGCATGAACCGACGCAACAGGCAGTCAAACTCGTGCGTGTCGCCGGCGATGATCTTCAATTCGATGGGCATTGCTTCCTCCTGCGTTACAGGTCCGAACCTTGGACCTCGGTGATGGCGCGCGTCTTGCGCGCGACAGACTTGCTCACGTCCTCGTCAATCGACTTGGCGAGGCTGATGAACCTGACATGGGTGTGCTGCGTCTGACCGATGCGGTGGACCCGCTTCAAGGCCTGCGCATTATTGGCTGGGACCCAATCGCTTTCCAGCATCACGAGTTGGCTCGCAGCGGTGAGCGTCAGGCCGGTGCCAGCGGCGACGATGTTGCCGATGAACACCTTGACCTTGGGGCTGGTCTGGAAGGCTTCGACCGCCTGCTGCCGCGCCGTATCACCCACGCTGCCGTCGATCTTTACAAAGCCGATGCCGTGGCGATGGAGCACCTCGGAAAGGATCTCAACGGGGCGCCGGTGAACGCAGAACACCACCACCTTGTCGAGGCCGGCCTCGATCTCGTCAACGAGCTGGCGGGCAAACCCCGGAGCTTTGGCCTCGCCGACCAGGCGCCGCAGCGTGGTGACGTGGCCGGCCAGTTCATCGAGCTTGTTCAGGCCGCCTTGCTCGATGGCCTTAACGATAGCAGTGTCGAGGCCCGGATGCGACGCCAAGAGCCTGTTGATCTCCTGCGTGTTGCCCTCGATCTCCTGCGTGGTGACCCAGAGGGGCGGAAGCTCGGCGCCAGCCTGCTCAAGCGTGCGCCTGATGGCGTAGCGCGCGAGAATGGCTTTCAGCTCGGGCAGCGTATCCCGCCGCGGCGTGTGGCTCACCGACATGCCCTGCGCGTGCTTGATGAAGTAGCGGGTGGTGAAGTTCTTGAACGAAAGCTGGGTGCCTCCGCAGTAGCGCAGGAAAGTGAAGATGTCGGCCGGGTCGTTGCTCATGGGCGTACCCGACAGCCACCACGTATAGGCGCCCCATTGGGCGTAGCCGTTATCCCCGGTGCATGAGGCGCCCAAGGCGCGCCGGGTGCGGTTGCTGCCCATGTTCTTGAGGCCGTGGGCCTCGTCGTAAATCGTGAAGTCGCGCAGGTCGCGGGACAGCTCGCGGTGCCACTTGGTCGCGCCCTCGTAGCTCAACACCAGCACATCGACGCGCTCGCGCAGCCACAGGTTCAGGTCGTCGTTGGTCAGCCCCTTGAGGATCTTGCGCGGCTTGGTGCCCCACTTGCGGAACTCGCCAGGCCACACGTTGCGCACGCTGGCCGGGCACACGACGATGCCACGGGTGAGGCCGCCGAGGTCGAGTGCGCGGATAGCCTGCGCAGTCTTGCCCAGGCCAGGCACGTCGAACAGCCCGGCGCGCGGCCTTTGCGCGATGAAGTCCGCGCCTTCGCGCTGGTAGGGGAATAGGGGGTCAGTCACACGGTCATCCACACGCATTCGGCGAGCCACTTGGCGATGCCGGGGTAAGTCTCCGCGCGTTTGGCGCTGCGATCGGGGCTCGGCCCCAAGCGGTTCTGGCCGCTGTCTGTCTGGTTCGCCCAGCGCTCAACCTGCTTGCCGTTGCGCGGGTCGGTCACAACCCGGCCGGGCAATCGCCAAGCGGGGTCGATCAGCATCGGGCCGATGCCCCGCCACCAGAGCTAGGTTTCTTTGCTGGCGTCATCGCCGAACTGGTAAGGCTGGACCGCGAACCGGTGGTCGTACCCTTGGATGGCGGCGCCGAGCTTGCCTCGGCTGTTCTCCAAGATAACGCGGCCGATGGGCGCCTCCCAAAGGTCGAGAGCGAACCGCAAAGCCTTTTCCGTTTCAGCGGCCCGCCACTCGTACCCCGGGCGCCCATTCCAGTGCAGCCCGCTGGCGCACAGGAACTTGCATTCAGGGTGCGCGATCATGCCGTCCCAGCCGCCGCGGTAGGCCGCTTCGCGGGCGTCGCCCTTGATGTGGTACGGACTGCCGTCCTGCGCGTCCTCGAGGTCACAGGACCACGCCTCCACACCAAGAGCGCGGAGGGCGCGGCGAACGGCGCCGCTTTTCTCGCAAGCCACCAACCATCGGGAGACGCAGGGCATCACTTCGCCCCTTTCAGCTTCCAAAAGCCAAACTGGTCAAGGACTTTTGCCAGTACGCGGGCGTTCCGAAAATGGGCCATTCCGAGAAACTCAGCGCGGCAGGGGTCATAGACCACCGCGCGGACCCCTCGCCTTTTAGCCACGTTTGACAACCTAAACTGAGTCATCACACAATCCCCTGCACAAGCGCGTAGTGGCCGAGAAGCGCAGCCTCTGCGGCCCCGTCGTCCTTGGCCAGCTTGAAGAAGCGCGAGGCGTGTTCAGGCCACAGATCGCGCGCCATGACCAGGCTGCGGCGCTTGAACTGCGCGGTGGTTTCGCCGTATTCACGGCGCAGGCCAAGTGCTGGCTTCCAGTCCGCAGGCCGCACCAGCACAGGCTCGACGCGCAGCGCTTCGCACACGCCCAGCAACTCGCCGTAGGCCTTGCCAAAGTTGAAGCTGGCCGGGCCGGACTGGCCGGGGGCACCGTTCACCTGCTCAAGGACCACACGAGCGCCGCGCAGGCGCAACAGCAGGTTGGTCAGAAACTCAGGGGTGGCGCGGGTCATGGCCACGAGGAACTTGTCCTCGAAAGTGGCGATCGCCCCTTTGGCGCCGGGGTCGATAGACAGCATGATTTTGGGCATCGGTTCCTCCCGAATGGTTTGGGAGGTTTGTCACGTTTTGTCTGTCTTTGCAAGCACAAAAAGCCCCCGGCCTGAAAAGGCGCGGGGGCTGGTAATTAGGAACGGCAGGGTCACAGGTTGCGCAGGGCGTGCACCAAGGCGGCCAAGGTAAAAAGCGCTGCCGCCGTGAAGACGGTCAGCCCGGTGGCGCTCACCACCTTGTCTGCGGTCGTCCACGGCACGAGGTGATGGATGTTGTGGCAAATGTCGTAGTAGTCGTCGAACCCCCACGAAACCCAACCGCGCTCAACGATGCAGGCCGAATTGTTCAGGTCGATTGCCATGGTCTTCTTCCTCCTTATTTGCCCAGCAGGCGCCGGGCGTCCTTGATTGCGGCTTCACACAGGTCGAACAGCTCGTGGAGCTTGGCCCGCTGCGCTTCGGTGTAGCGCTCAACCACGCGGCCACAGGCGATCGCCTGCACACTGCTGGTGGGCATCCCGATGAACTTGCCAATCTCCTTGTGGGTAAGCGCTGCGGTCTTGAAGCGCGACATGGCGCATTTGGCCACCCGTTCATCCCAATTTTGCAGGCGGGCGTGCTTCATCACGGCAAGCACCCAGGTATCGTCAGTGGTGTCGTACCCGGCGAGGTCCAACAGCATCGGAACTTCGCGCCCCCGCCAGTCAACGGCGAGGGCGTCAGAGATTTGCCGCACCAGAGGTTCGGGCAGTTCGTCAGGGCTGGGGTTCATGGCCGCCTCCTTTCTTGATCATTTTTCCCAGCAGGATCGCAAGGGGCAACTGTGCCGCCATCCAGGCGAGAAAGGCCCATTTCATGCTTGATCCTCCTTGAGGGCTTGGCGGGCGGGGAAGTTTTCGTCGGTGTAATTGGGCTTCTCAAGGTTACCCATGCGCTTGGCGGCGCTGGCGCAAGCAGCGGTGCGCTTGTCATAGCCGCAGCCGCTGGCATAGCCACGCACCATCGAAAGGCCCAGCCAATGCACATAGGCCCAGAGGCGCCCGGCGCCATCGCGGGGGAACTTGAAGGCGATATTGGCCACGCGCTGGCCATCCTTGAGGATCACATAGGCTTCAACCTGAGCGAAGGCGGCGCGGTGTTGGTCGTAAATGTCAGTCATGATGGTTTTCCTCCGTTTCTCACATGGCGCCACGGCTGGCCCGTGGCGCGACTAGAGAAGCGGGGTTTGGGTTAACGGCGCGCGATGGCGGCTAACCCAAACGCAATGGGCAGCACGAATGGAACGCTACTCCATTCGTACGAAATGGCCAAGGCGACAAGCCATATATTGAGCCATGAACCTACCGCAGCGCCGAATAAGAACCTCCCGAGGTTGCTCATTGAAAGCCTCCGTTTTCGCATTGATCGCGATGCGCCCGCCATTCGGCGGCGGCGTTCCTCTTGGCGCCTTCGTTGAACCAAGTCCCTCCAGACCACCCGCAAGAGCATGACGACGACACGCCGACACTAAAATGGGCTTTGTGCATGGGGTTCGTTTTGGTGCGCTTTGCCATTTCTCATTCCTCCGTCATGCGGGCAATCTGGTTGGCCCAAAAGTCTCGCTCGCCACGGAACGCCTCGGCCATATCGCCGGAGAAATGCCGGGCCAGGTTATCGACGCAATTGGCATGGGTGGCGCGGGCCAGCTCAAGCAATTCGGCCGGGCTGTCACCAGCGGTTTGCCTGGCCTTGAGCAAGGCGCGGCCTTCGCGGATGCCAAGCAGATAGGCTTGTGAGTAGGTGGCGGGCATGTGTTAGCGCTCCTCTTGATCAAAACAGGCCGGCGATGCCGATTGCGCGGGCCACCCGGCCCTTGTCGGCCATCGGGGGAAGGGCCCGGCCCAAAGGCAGCCAATCTTCGCGGATCTTTCGCTGAATGTCAGCTTGCGCTTCGCCCAAAGTGTCGGCGGTGGAGATGTGGATGCCGGAGCGGAGCACACGCCCGCGATAGTCGGGCGGGTAAACTTCCACGCTGAATGCGGTGAAACCGCCCTTGATGCGGGAATAGGCAAGGTGGATTGTGGGCAACATTAGCGTGTCTCCTATCAATCGACGCGCAAAACGTTATAGGCGGGCGCGGTAGTGGGCGTGATCTGGTAGGAGAAGCCGGCGGGATTCTGGAAAATCCGCCCCCGACGCTTCTCCCAATAGTTGCGCGGCCCTAAGGTCATGCCGGTGGTCGCCAGCCATTCGCCAAAGGCCCAGAAATCCCAATTGCGGCTTGACCACATGCCGGGGCATGGCTGGCCATTGTGGCCTGCTTGGATGAGCGCGTATTCATTAGCGGTGAGCTTTGCCATTAGCGGGTCTCCTGATCCATGGCGCGGGTGCAAGTGGTGTTGCCGCGGCAAGCGGCCAGGTTGGCGCGGTGCTGGAGGTATTGGGCCAGCGCCAGCGTGGCGAAAATAGCGGCGAGGGCGATAAGGGCGAGGCGCACTGGTTAGGCCTCCCGCGCCTTGCGGGCGCTCCTGTGAGCGACAACCGCAGCGATGGCGACAAAGCCAGCCTTGCCAGCCGCCGGGCCAGCAATAAGCGCAATCGGGGCGCAGAAGGCCAAGCCGGCCAAAAGGCCGATTGACGCGAAGGCCAGGATGAAGGCCGCGAAGTAAGTGGTGGCATTGGCCATGGTGGGGTCCTCCCGATTGCCGGGGCGCCACCGCGGCGCCCTTGCTGTAGCGCCCCTATAGCAGAGGCGCTACATTAGCACAAGAGCTAATCAGTGATGCCCGCTGCCTGCCGGCATTCGGCCAGTAGTTCAGGGGTGACGCATTCCAGCTCCACGGCCGCGATCAAAGCCTTGAGCATGGCCCTTGCGCTTTTCGGTTTGGGCGCGTTCGGCTGCCACGCCTTCTCTTTGTCGGTCATGGGCCGCAGCCATTTGGGCGCGGCGTATTCCTTGACCGCCCGCATCCAAGCGCCGAACCGGTCAGCCTCTTTGCCCGTCATGTTGACCATGCGCCCCGGGTGCTTTGAGGGCTGCGCCTTGAACCCGGCGCGCGCTTCCAAGGTGAAAGCGAACCCCGCCGGGGCGGTGATGTTGACCATGCGCGTTCCGGTGCGGGAAGCAAACACCCAAGTACGCACAAGCCATCCCTCCCTGCGTGCATTCAGCTCGACGGTCCCTTTCGCACTTGTGATCTCTTCCATCTCCCAGCCGTACATTTCGGCCAGCTTGACCAAGCGCGCGGCCCGTTCGGCCAGGCTTTCGTCCTCGTAGTTCATAGGTAAGTCCTTTCGTCTAAGATAGGAAACTACAGCTACTCCTTTTAGTGAGTATGTCAATCCCTAGCTGTGATGTGGTGGGCTGTGGGGTGCTGTATGATGTTCGGTCCTTGCTGTGACTTTGCCTGGCGGTGGAGGCTGTGGCAGCGGGGAACTGTGTATGGGGAATACGAAGTATCCCCCACAGTCGCCACGGCCGATACCGCCGAGGCTGGCAGGAGGTGAGCGAGAGAGGATGATGGGCTTCCGGCGGCTATCTAGCGTCACAGCTAAGCCCTTTGGCCCTTAGCGCCGCTGGCCCCTTACCGCCACTGGCCCCTTACCGCCGGTTAGCCGCTTAGCTAAGAGGCTTCGCGCGCTTGAGTGGTTGCTATCCCTCATAACATAAAACCCTATGACATCGATAACATGTTACCGATAACACTGGCCAAATATCCTTTTAGCACAATGACTTACACCACTTGGCACGCATCTTGCTTAGCAGTCACCCCTTCGAGGCCTTCGAGGCTTTGGACCTGATTTGTTCTAACCTTGGGAAACCGGGGTGGGGGTGGGCGGCGAAAAAATTTTGAAGCCCTCAGTCCAAAACCGCGCCAATTTTTCAATTCTTTAGCTCACAAGCTAACACCCTTTCGGCCCCTCCCCCACCTCACAGGCTTGACACCGCCCAGCCTTTGCGGCATCCACCGCCTCGGAGGACGCAACCCATGACCCGCACCGAATTCCTGACCCTGGCCCAATCGGCAACCCGGCACGCCGCCACCGTGCTCGCCGGCTGGCTGGCCGCCAAGGGTTTCACCACCGCCGGCGAGCAGGTGACCTCGCTCGCCGCATCGGGCTCGCTGCTGGTCGGCACGGTTGGCTGGTCCTTCGTCTCGCGCAGCAAGCTGCTGGCCCCCGTGGTTGACGCGGCGCCCTTCGACGAGGTGAACGAGCTGGCCTCGGTCCTGCAAGACTTCCGCACCCGCGGCGCATCGCCCCTGCTGGTCGCTCACACGGCGCAGGTGCTGGCATCGCTGGCGGCGGCCGAATTTCAGAATGTTGTGCCCGCAGCTGCGGCCCCGCCAATGGCGGACGAATTTCAGAATGCTGCGCCCGCAGCTGCTGTCCCGCCGGTGGCGCAGGCGGTTGACGCGAATGCGGGCGCAGACACCCCAGCGGCGGGAGCAGCCCTTCCTCCCGTTGACCCGCCGCTGGGGGCACCCATCCCTGCCGCGCCGCCTACCGGCCCGTTCGGGGTTTCGCAATGAAGCGCGTGATCCTTTCGCTGGGCTGCGCCGCGCTGCTCGGCGCCTGTGCCGTGACCCGGCCTGTCACACCGACCACCCTGGCAGCCGTGGAGCAGAGCGCAACGCTCGCCACCCAGGCCGCCGACACCTACGTCGTGACCGCGCACCCCAGCGCCGCCCAGCGCGCTGCCATCGGCAAGGCGTCTGACGCGCTGCACGCCGCCGTGGTGGCGCTGGAGCAGACGCCCGCCGGGGTGCCCTTGGACCTTGCGGCGTTCAATGCGGCGCTGTCCGCGCTGGCGGCCGCCGGGGTTCCTGTTGCGGGAGCGAGCAAATGACCAACGTCGTCGCAGCCGCGTCGTCGATCCTTTCGGCGCTGGAGCCCGTGGTCAATGTGTTCGACCCGGAAATCGGGGCGGTGCTGGCCATCGTCAGCAAAGTGGTGTCCGGGGTGAGCGCCGCCGAGCCCACCGCCGTCAGCCTCTACAACTCCCTCACCTCCGGCACGCCGCCCACTGCGGCTGAGTTGGAGGCCTATGCCGCGTCGTATGAGGCGGCGTACCAGCAACTCAAGACCGATTTGGGGAACGCCTCGTGACCAAGATTGCCGCATCGCTCGGGCTCGCCGCCCTCCAGATTGTCGAGAGCGCCCTGCGTGGCGGGCAGACCGTCAACCCCAACGCGCTGAACGCGGTGAACGCCGGCCTGTCGAGCATGATAACCGCCGGCCTTGAGCCGAGCCCGGCCCAGGCCGAAGCGGTCAACGCCGCGATCGGCAACCTACTGGTGCTGGCCGAGGACAAGGCGGCCGAAGCCGTGGCCCCCGAAGTGCAGAAGGTTGAACAGGCCATCGCGCCCGTGGCGGCGGAGATCGCGCCGGCGGCGGAGCCCTTCATCCAGCAGGCCGAGGCCGACCTGCAACAGGCGGCCGAGCCCGCCCCGGCCCCGTGACCAGGCAGCTCAATCAGGCCGGCGGGGACTTGATCAAGTCCTTCGAGGGGTACAGCCTCAAGGCGTACCCCGACCCGGCCACTGGCGGCGCGCCGTGGACGATTGGTTGGGGGCACACCGGCCCCGGCGTGGCCGAAGGGCTGGTGATCACCGCCAACGAAGCCGAGGGGTATTTCCGCGCTGACCTGCTGCGCTTCTGTCAGGCAGTCCAGACCTTGGCCCCGACCTGCACCGACAACCAGTTCGCCGCGCTGGTGTCCTTCGCCTACAACGAGGGCCCCGGCCGCCTCAAGGGTTCGACGCTGCTGGCGCTGCACAACCGCGGCGACTACGCCGGCGCCGCCAAAGAGTTTGGCAAGTGGGTGTACGCGGATGGCCGCGTGCCGCCCGGCCTCGTCACCCGCCGCGCTGCGGAGGCGCGGCTCTACTCCAAGGCGTAAGGGAGGAACCCATGCCGCTGAAGAAAGGCAAGTCCCGCAAGGTCGTCTCCGACAACATCAAGACCGAGATGGCCGCCGGCAAACCACAGAAGCAAGCCGTGGCCATCGCGCTGTCGAAGGCCGGCAAGAGCAAGAAGAAGCGCCATGGTTGAAGTGATCCGCCAGCGATCCAGCTTTATCGCCGAGACGCGCTACGACCGGCAGACCGAGACGCTGGAGATCGAGTTCACCGACGGCGCCACCTTCCGCTATGACGGGGTTCCGCGCTCGACCTACACTGCCTTCATCACCTCGCCGTCGCGGGGCCGCGCCTTCCACATGCTGATCAAGCCGCGCTTCGAGGGTGAGCAGGTATGACCCAGGTCGTCGAAGAGCGCGAGCACCCGATGGGGGTTCTCTTCCACTACAGGGGGTATAGCCTTCTCCTGAAAGACTTGGAGGGCAAGACTCCCGAAAGGGTCGAAGAACTTAAGGCGGTAGCCCGAGGCAAGCTCGTTGCCATGGTGCGGTATGCAGAGGGCGAGCAGGTATGAGCGCCGAGATCCACAAGCTGCCGTGGGTGGCCAACCTCGACGTGGCGCGGGAGACGGATTACGTCTCCTACCTGCGCGGCCTGGCCGACCTGATCGAGCAGGGTAGCGTCGAGCTTGAGGGCATGGTCGTCGTGCTGAACCTGCCCGGCCATCAGATCACCGCTGCGCGCGTCGGAATGACCGGGCTGGAAATGGCCGGCGCGCTGTCTGTCGCCGGGCGGTTGGTGTGACCGACACAGACCTGCACGCCCAACTGTTCCGCCGGCTGCACGGCGACCGGGTGCTGGCGCACCGTGTCATCTTTCCCCACCGCCATTCCAGCCGCACGCAGCCCTTCCACGAGGCGATGATACGCGACTGGCACATGACCGGCCAGCGCAAGCTGCTCCAGATGGCCTTTCGCGGTTCGGCCAAATCGACCATCGCCGAAGAAGCCTTGTGCCTGCTGGCCGGCTTCCGCGAGTTCAAGAATGGCTTGCTGGTCGGTGAAACCTACGAGCGCGCCTGCGAGCGTCTCCACGCCATCCGGCACGAGATGGAGAGCAACGAGCGGCTGGCCGAACTGTTCGGCGCGCTGCCCGGCGCCACGTGGTCTGACGGCGAACTCGTGACCAGCGCCGGGGTACGGCTGCTGGCGGTGGGCCGCAACCAGGCTCTGCGCGGCGTCAAGTTCGAGGACACCCGGCCCGACGCCGTGTTCTGCGACGACATCGAGAACAACGAGAGCGTGGCCGACGAGAAGCGCATCATGAAGGTGCGCCGCTGGTTCTTTGGCGAATTGCTGCCGGCCTGCGACCCGGATGCCTTCGTGCGCGTCGCCGCGACGCCGCTGCACCCCGACGCGCTGGCGGTGCGGTTGCTGGCGGCCAAAGGCTGGAAGTCGAAGATCTACCCGATCGAATACCTCGACGCCGAGGGCCAGCGCCGGGCGACGTGGCCCGACCGCTTCCCGCTGGAGAAGATCGACGAAATCCGCGATCAGCTTTCCGAACAGGGGCTGATCGACGACTTCGAGCGCGAGTACCTGTGCCAGATCATCCGCAAAAGCGACCACGCCTTTGTCGATGTGTCGATGCCCGTCATGCCGCAAGTCAGGACGTGGCAGGCGGTATATGCCATGTTCGACCCGGCCCGCACGGTCAACAAGGGCTCGGCCACCACGGGCTTTGCCTCGTGGTCGTGGATGGGCGCCGACCGGCTGGTGGTCTGGGATGCGTGGGGCCGCAAGCTGATGCCCGACGAGATCGTCACAGCGATGTTCGACGTGGGCCTCAGCCAGGATCTGCCCCCGGTGTGGATCGGTGTCGAGGAGGACGGCCTCAATGAGTTCTTGCTCCAGCCCATTCGATCGGAACAGGCTCGCCGTGGACAGTCGATACCGTTCCGCTCGGTACGCGCGCCGAAGGGCAAGCTCGACTTCATCCGCGGCCTCCAGCCCTATTTCCGCGCCGGCCGGGTCAGCTTCGCCAAAGAGCTGCCCGATCTCGTCTCCCAACTCCTGCGCTTCCCCAGCGGCGCCATCGACGTGCCCAACGCCCTCGCCTACGCCTTGCGTCTGCGGCCCGGCGCGCCGATCCATGAACACTTCGCCACCCGGCACGTCTTCGAGGACCTGCTGCCTCTGCGGGGGCAGCCTGTGTTCCTCGCCGCCAACGCCGCCCGGAACCTGACCACCGGCGTGCTGGTCCAGTATACGGATCAGGTCCTCTACGTGCTGGCCGATTGGGTGCGCGAGGGGCCGCCCTCCGACAACCTCGCGCAGATCGTGGCCGAGGCGCAGATGCTCACCGGCAAGAAGGTCCCCGTCTGCGCAGCGCCCAACCACTTTGACCAGTACGAGAACGTGGGCCTGATCCAGGCGGCGGCCCGGGTGCCCGTCACCACCCAGCGCGCCGGCACTGCGGCGATGGGCGGCCCTGCTCTGGCGGCGGCGTTCCAGCGCGAGGTGCGCGGCTTCGCGGCGGTGCGCGTGTCCTCGTCGGCGCGGTGGACGCTGAATGCCCTGAGCGGCGGCTATTGCCGTGGCCTCAAGAACGGGGTGATCACTCCGGACGCCGAGCCTGGGCCATACCGGGTGCTGATGGAAGGCCTCGAAGCCTTCTGCGCGCTGACTGATGGCTCCGCATTTTTCGATGACGATGATGACATCCATTATGCTACAGCGCGAGGCGGTCACCGTTACATGAGCGCTCGGAGGTGAAGATAAGGCTTGCCAGTGATGGAGACCTTGCGTACAATTCTGTCATGCCGAACCGTACCGCCCCCACAGTCGCCGAATTGAAAGCGGCCTTCCGCTACGACCCCGAAACCGGGTTCCTGTACCGAAAACGGAAGGAGCATAAGGACGCTAGGGGGCGTTCGGCGGAAGGCTGGAACCGCAGGTGGGAAGCCGCCCCCGTAGGGACTCCAAACGCCAGAGGGTATTTGGTGGTCAGGTTCGCCGGCAAGAATATGTACGTACACAGGATCGCTGTAGCCCTGCACACAGGCGAGCTTCCTTCCAGCAGCGTCGACCATATAAACCACGATAAGAAGGATAACCGGGCGAGTAATTTGCGGGTGGTAAGCCACCGTGAAAACCTTATGAACCAGCACCTACGCCCAAACAACACCTCGGGGCAGATGGGGGTGTACTGGAGCCAATCAGCGAGAAAATGGGTCGCGGAGGTGTACGTCGAAGGAAGAAGCGTTTATGTCGGCGGTTATGCTGCCCGAGAGGACGCCATACGCGCCCGAAAGGACGCAGAAGTTCTTTACGGCTTCCACCCCAACCACGGAGCGAAATGATGGACGAAGAGGAAACCGCTTCGGCACCAAGCCGAGACAAAGAACTGGCGGGCCTTAAGGCTATTCGCGAGCAGGTTCTGAAAGTGGGGCAAGCTGTCGAGAAGGGTTTTGACAAGCAAAAGGACAGGATGGAAGCGAACCTCGACTATTGGGGTTTCTACAGTAGCATTTTGTCGCCGCGCCAGTTCTACAACGGCACGTCCCAGCTGTCGGTGCCCTTCATCCATGACGCGGTGGAGGCGCGCAAGACGCGCTTCTCCAACCAGCTCTTCCCGACCAACGGCCGCTGCGTCGAGGTGACCGCCGAGAACGGCGAGAACCCCCACGCCACCGTGGCGCTGCTGGAACACTACATCCGCGTCTGCAAGCTCAAGACGCAGGTGGTAAACCCGCTGCTGGTCAACGGCGACGTGGAAGGCCACTACCACATTTACGTCGGCTGGGAGGAAGACCGGCGCAACGTCACCCGCAAGGAGCAGAAACCGGTCGAGGTCGAGGGCATGGAAGTGCCGGCTGAGATCGAAGAGCCTGTCGAGGATATGGTCGATGAAGAGGTCATCGACTCTGGCCCGTCGATTGAGGTTCTGGCCGACAACGACGTGCTGGTGCTGCCGGCCAACGCCCGCGACACCGACCACGCCATCCGAGTCGGCGGCTCGGTGACCGTGCTGCGCCGCTGGAGCAAGGAAGAGATAAAGCGCCGGCGCGACATCGGCGACATCGACGCCTCGGTGGCCAAGGCCATGGAAGAGGCGATGGGCCGCAAGGACCTCGACAAATACAACGCCGACAAGTCCAAGGCCGGCGCCGCCGGCATCCGCGTTGAGGGCGGCGACAAGATCGCCTGCGTCTACGAGATTTGGACCCGCATCAAGGTCAAGGGTGAACGCCGACTGGTCCGCATCTATTGGGCGGGCAAGGACGCGATCCTGTCGGTGAAGCTCTGCCCCTACTGGTGCGACCGGCAGCCGGTCATCTCGTCGCCGGTCGCCAAGGTGTCGGGGGTGTTCAAGGGCACCTCACAGCTCGCGCCCATCGTCGATTTCCAGATCGCCGCCAATGACGCGCTCAACGAGGGCTTCGACAGCGCCCACTTCTCGGCCATGCCCATCATCATGACCGACCCGGCCAAGAACCCCAAATACAGCAGCCTCGTGCTGAACATGGCGGCTATCTGGCCCGTGGACCCCAACACCACGCAGTTCGCCAAGTTCCCCGAGATGTGGAAGGACTGCCTTGAGCGCGTGATGGAGATCCGCGCCCAGATCTTCCAGACCCTCGGCGTCAACCCGTCGATGATCCCGGGCACCACTGGCGGCAAGCAGAAGAAGAACCAGGCTGAGATCGCGCAGGAGCAGCAGGTCGACCTGCTGATGACCGCCGAGGCCGTCGAGGTGCTGGAGGAGAACATCCTCACTCCGCTGCTGACGCGCATTCTCGAATACGATCACCAGTTCCGCAACGACGCGATGCTGATCCGCTCGTATGGCGAGGTGGGCCGGCAGGTCGTCATGGAAACGATCGAGCCGCAGCAGATCAACCGCCGCTACGAGTTCACATGGTTTGGCGTCGAGGCCTCGCGCAACGCAGCGCAGATGCAGCAGCAGATCGCCGGCCTCAACGTCCTGCGCGGCATTCCGCCTCAGCAGTACCCAGGCTACAAGCTGAACCTCGCCCCGGTGATGGTGCAGATGGTGCAGAACCTGTTCGGCCCGCGCCTCGGGCCGCTGGTGTTCAGCGAAGAGCAGGCGATCACCGTTGACCCGGCCATCGAGAACGACATGCTGATCCACGGCTTCGACGTGAAGACGCACGCCGGCGATGACGACATGGCGCACTTGCAGGCGCACATGCGGGCGATGCAGGAGACGATGGACCCGCACGGGACCATCCGCAAGCACATGGGCGAGCACCAGCATCAGCTCCAGCAGAAGATGATGGCGCAGCAGATGCAGGGCGGCGGGGGTGGAGCGCCGGGCCAAGCGCCCGGCGTGCCGCAAGCCGGGGGGCAAGTGACCGGGCCGCAGAGCCAGCCCGGCGCTCCCGGCTCCATCCACCCCGACCAACTCAACGCGGCCGGCGCGCCGCAGATGCCGCGCAAATGATCGACGCGGACGACCTGCCCGTGTGGTACGAGCATTGGCTTGACAGCTAAGCCCGTGGCACGGTATTTGCATAGGCCTCGACTGGTGGCCGAACCTCACCAACCCCGTCTTGCCGACGCTATCGGCTAGGAGAAGAAATATGCCCGGAGAAGGCGACGAAGATTTCGACCTCGATTTCGGAGATGACCTCGATGAACTCCAAAACCAAGACCAACCGCTCGCAGGGGATGAAGACCTCGGTGGCGCCGGTGAACGTCCCGGGGACGGAGGAAACGGTGTCGATCCGCGCGACGTACCTGGGGCTGGCCCCGGGGGCGAAGAAGGCGAACAATCCCGGCAAGTAGCCCGGTCGCGGGCGCAGGCTCGCGTCGAAGCTGCAACTCGGGAGGCCCGCGAGGCCAAGGAACGCGCCGAAGCGGCAGAGCGCCGCCTCAACGAGTTCATGACCTCGCAGACACGGGCCACGTCGCAGGCACAGGAAGAGCAGCGTCTGGCGCAGATGCTTCCTGAGGAACGGGCCGAATACATCGCCCGGCAAACGGCGCAGCGGCAGGAGCAGCAATTCGCTGAACTGCGGCGGGAAATGCAGGACAGCGCAGACCGAGCGGCTTTCGCGGCCGCTTGTGCCAGCGACCCCCGCCTTTCCCGTGTGCAGAGCGAAGTGGAAGCCCAGCTCACCGCGCTCCGTTCGCAAGGCACGACGCTCCCCCGCACGGAGCTGGCGGCGTACATTCTCGGCAAGAAGTTGCTGGAGAAGAGCGCCACGGCTGGCAAGCGGCAACGGAGCGAAGCCGCGGGGCGGGTCGCCCGCGAGACGGCAAGGCCGGTGAACGGCGGCGGGAGCACCCCCACGCCCAACAGCAGCCGGGCCGCTCGTGATGACCGCGCCGCACGACTGGCTCGTCTGTCCGCAGACGACGCTTTCATCTAACGGTCGAGGCATGGTGCCCCGACCGAAAGGAAGGGGCCTACCATGGCTGGCAATAACACCTACTCGCAGCTTTCCGCTGACGTTGAAGCCTTTATCGCCGACGAGACGCTGCCGCTCGCACAGAAGGATCTCGTCGCCTACCAGTTCGCCGACCCCCTGACGCTGCCCAAGGGTCGCGGCCTGACGTACACCGCCACGCGGTACAACCGTCTGCCGCTGCCCTTCGCGCCGCTGTCGGAAGGCGTCGGCCCGGCGCAGGGCGAGAGCCTGACCATCCAGCAGGTCAGCGCCACCGCGCAGCAGTGGGGCGACAAGGTGGTCATCACCGACGTTGCCGAGATGACCATCAAGCACCCGCTGTTCAAGAAGGCCACCGAGCTGGTCGCCATCCAGATGGCGGAAACGCTGGAGCGCAACACTTTCGTCGCGCTGAACGCCCTGACGCAGATCAACTACGTGAACTCGCGCGGCTCGCGCGCCGCGCTGCAAGCCGGCGACACCCTCGACATCACGACCGTCACCCGCACCGTGGCGGCGCTGCGCACCTTGGGCGCGATCCGCTACAACGGCGACGAGCGGCCGGACATGAAGCGCGACGTGGAAAGCGGCGGCGCCCGTGCGTCGGAAAACCCGCGCACCATGCCGCACTACGCTGCCATCCTGCACCCGCTGGTGGTGGCCGACATGCGCGCGATCAGCACCATTTCGACCGCGTGGTCGTACTCCGACATCAACCGGCTCTACAACTACGAGCTGGGCGAATGGTCGGGTATGCGCTTCTGCGAGTCGAACATGGTCCCGACTTGGACCGGCGTCGCGGCGATCACCGGCACCGCCGGCACCTCGGGCAGCTTGGCCACCGGCACCTACTACGTGCAGGTCACCGCCAGCGATACGCAGAACCAGTACGAGAGCCGCGTCTATCAGGTGTCCACCGGCATCTCGGTGACCGGCCCGAACGGCTCGATCTCGGTCACCCTGCCTTCGCTGACCGGCTTCACCTTCTCGGTGTATATCGGCACCACGACCAGCCCGACCAACCTGGCTCTGTCGGCCAGCGGCCCGACCTCGGGCCCCTACGCCGGGCAGGCAACGCAGCTCGCCGGCGGCCAGACCGTTGTGCTCACCGCCACCGGCGCCGCGCAGACCCCGCCCGCCGCTCCGGCGACTGGCGTGACCGTCTACCCGACCTATGTGCTCGGCAAGGGCGCGTATGGGCAGGTGGTCCTCGACGATGCCAAGTTCACCTACCTGACCGCTGCGGACAAGAGCGACCCGCTCAACCAGCTCCGCGTGATCGGCTGGAAAACATTTTATGGCACTCTGATTCAGAATAACCAGTTCGCGGCCCGCATTGAAAGCTCTTCGGCCTTCTCCAGCAGCTTCGGCTGATGACCTGACGGGGAGGGTTTGACCCTCCCCGCCTTTTTCGGCTAAAGCAGATGCGGGAACAACCAACAAGGAAACCCGAAAAGGAAACCCGACATGGAGAAGAACCCCGAAACCCCCGACGTGGATGCCGTTCTCGCGGCCGCTGCCGAGGAACAGAAGACCCCCGCCCGGCGCAAGAAGGCTGAGCCCGTCGAAGGCTCGCTGCACACGCAGGACGAACTGGACGCCATCCGCAAGGAAGCGGCCGAGCGCGTTCAGGCCGCCATGAAGGAAGCCGAGCGCGAGCGCCTGCTCGCCGAAGCGATGGACGAGATCCGCCGCCGCGAGGGCCAGAAGACCGGCCGTGTCGATCAGGACGAACTGGTCAACGTGCTGATCGACGTGGCCTCGTACTCGGCCATCAGCGCCAACGCCACCGGCATCGCCATCAACGGGATGCAGTACCAGCATGGCCGCACCTATCAGGTGCCCCGCCATATCGCGGTGTCGCTCTATGACATCATGGCGCGCAGCCATGAGCATCAGGCGACCATCGACGGCAAAGCGAAGCACGAGATGTTCCGCCGCACCAGCACGCTGGCGGTGAGCGCCGCCACCGGCGAAGTCACCCCTTGGAGGGACGCCGCATGAGCCAGGCTGCCGCGCCCGCCCTCGGGTTCTCAATCGTCGCCAATCTCGGCGACAACCGCCAGATCACCTGCCAGTGCTTCGTCGATGTGACCGAAGAGCTGCCGGCGATCCACCAGCGCATCGACTTGGTGCAGGCGGTCATCGACCGCCAGCAGGCCAAGTATCAGGTCAAGGACCACCGCGCCGAGCTGGAAAAGCACAAGCAGGCCTACCAGCGTTTGCAGGACGACCTCAACTCGGTCGAGCTGCGCTTCCAGCAGGAGAAGGACGCCGGCGGCGCCCGGCTGCTGGAGATTGCCAAGGCCATGGGCGAGTCGATGTCGGCGTCGAACCGCCGCGCCTTGGAAGCCGAAAAGGCCGGCCTGGTCGCCAAGCTCGAAGCCAACGAGGCCGAGCGCAAGGCGCACCTGTCGAACGTGCTCGTCTCGAAGGAACGCTTCGAGGAAGAGATGGACCGGCTGTCGGCCAAGATCGCCGACTGCGAAGCTCTGATCGGGGGCGAATGAGCGATGGCGTTGCAAGCCCAACAGATCGTGACGCTTGCAACGCAGATTGCAGGGGCGCCCGGCATGGCCAGCCAAGCCGGGCAGCTTCTCAACTCGATCCTGTCTGACCTGTGCCAGACCTATGACTTCGACGTGGCCAAGAAGGTGACGACGATCACGCTGGCCACCGTGAAGACCAACTACGGCAGCGGCCCCTACACCCTGCCCGCCGACTTCCTGCGCGCCATCCGCGACGACGTGTTCTTCACCTACAACGGCATCGCCTACCCGCTGACGCCGATTGACCTGGTGGAATACGACCAGTTCCCCCAGCAGGCCGGCAACCTCAGCTTCCCGTCCATGTTCGCCACCGACATGAGCCAGTCGCCGCCGCAGCTCTTTGTGTGGCCGCCGCCGAACGCCGCCTACCCGCTGACGATCCGCTACTTCTCGCAGATGCCCGACATCACGACGCCCGAGAGCAGTTCGACGGTGCCGTGGTTCCCGAACACCGACTACCTCAAGACGAGGCTGGCCGGCGAGATGATGCAGATCACCGACGACACGCGGGCTGACAACTTCCTCGCGCGCGCCGAGGCGATCCTGAACGGCTACCTCAAGATGAAGGATGACGCCAGCGACCGCACCGCTACCGTCAAACTCGACCGCCGCCGGTTCACGCCGGGCTGGGCCAAGCTCCCCAACACCAAACTGCTCGGGTTCTAGCCCATGGCCCTGCGCGACGCCCAGAACGTCGTCTTCACCCCAACGGGGGTAACCGATAGCCTGGACGGCACCAACGCGCCCCCGGGCTCGATGCTGTCCTTGCAGAACCTGTGCCCGAGCTATGGCACCTCCGGGGTCTACGTACCGCGACCAGCCGCCACGCCGGTGGCGGTATTTGGGGGTATGCTGCAAACCGAAGCTGGGCAGAACCTTCTCACCGAGAGCGGCAACCTCCTTCTCATAGAGGGATCGGATTACGGCGGCGTGGTCAGCGCTATGATCGTCGTAGGCACTCGGGCATACGGTTGGGTGGCTTCGGCTACCTACCCGGGGAAAGACGCCCCGTTCTGCTACGATCTTACCGCTCAGCAGTTTGTGCCAATTGCGGGCGTGTCCTCGGCTTTGCTCCCCGCCAGCCAAGCCACGACCGGCGACTGGACGCCGCCGCAGGTGTGCGCCGTCACCAACTCCTACATCCTGTTCCTGCACCCCGGTTTCACCGGCGGCAATGGTCCTTACTTCGGCTGGCTGGACATCTCCAGCTACTCGCAGACGATGCTGGCCGACACGACTTCCGGGTCGAACGTCCTGACCGGCATCGTCACCTCGCAGGGCACCTCGGCGCCAATCTTGCAAGGGGTGCAGCCCGGCCAGCTTATCACCGGCCCCGGTATCCCGGCCGGGACCTACGTCGTGTCCTGCGCCAACGGCACGTTCAGCCTGAACACCACGGGCAACACCAACGGCACCACGACCATCAGCAGCGTGGCCAACACCACCGGGGTCATCGCCGGTATGGCGGTGTCCGGTCCTCAGTTCTTGGCCGGCACCTACGTCACCAACGTCAGCGGCACCACGGTCACGATCAACCAAGCGGCGCTGGGGACTGCGACCGGGGCCAGCATCAACTTCTCGGGCGGCGGCACGATCACCATGTCGGCCAACGCCACCGCCACGGCAGTCAATCAGTCGGTGACGGCGACCGGCGGCACTTACGCCGCCCCGCGCTGGGGCGCCGGCAACACCAACACCACGCCCCTGAGCCAGGTTCCGACCTGCTGCGCCGGGTTCAACGGCCGCGCTTACTTTGGCGTCGGGCCGTACCTCGTCTACAGCGACGTGCTCAAGCCCTTGCAGATCAGCTTCTCGTCGCAGGCGCTGACCATCGGCGACAACACCTCGATCACCGCCATCACCTCGGTTCCGCTGACCTCGCAGCTCACTGGCGGCGTGCAGCAATCGCTGACGGTGTTCAAGGACGGCGGGGCGCTGACGCAGATCACCGGCGATGCGGCGACCAGCAACCTGGCGCAAAACACGGTAGCCGGGTCGGTGGGGACCCGGGCGCCCAACACCATCGCCGAGACGCCTTACGGCACCGCGTTCATCGCCATCGACGGGCTGCGGGTGCTGGGCCTGACCGGGACGCTCTCCGAGCCTATCGGGTCAGACGGCACCGGCGTGGTCGTGCCGTTCCTCAACGCGCTCTACCCAACGCGCATGGCGGCCGCCTACGCCGAGGACATCTACCGGGTGACGGTGCAGAACGCGGCGTTGCCCAGCCAGCCTATTTACGAATACTGGTTCAATTTCCAGAAGCGTTCGTGGTCTGGCCCCCACACCTGCGCCATGCGCGTCGTCTGCCCCTACGCGCAGGGGTCCGCGTTCCTTGGGGCGCCTTGGGCGGCGGACGGGGTTCTATGGCAGTCCAGCGTTCTGCCCGTGGCCTCTTCGAGCTATGTCGAGAACGGCCAGCAGTTGACGTGGACTTACCAGACCTCTCTGCTGCCTGATAACCGGAACGGCTCGTACAACAAAGTCATACAGACGAACCTGGCATTGGCAGTATACAGCACCGACAACCTGCTGGTTACCTGCACCGATGACGCGGGCAACACGCTCGACGCGGTGAACGTGGCCGGGTTTTCGGGGTCGCCGAGTGTTTGGGGCTCGGCGGTGTGGGGGTCCTCGGTGTGGGGTTCGTCAGCGGCATTCCTTCGGGAACTTCCCGTGCCATGGAAGCGCCCCTTGATTTTCCGCCAAGCATCGGTAAGCGTTACCGGGGCTTCGGCTGGCGGGCAGAAGATCGGCAACCTCTACGCGAAGGTCCAGCCGGTCCCTTGGAACTTCGCGCTACAGTGAGGCAGGCATGACGATCGGTAACGGGCTTACGCTGCCCTACTCCTTGGCGAACGGAACGACCGCAGACGCCACGCAGGTGATGGCCGACCTGAACGCGCTGCTCGCCGGGCTGAACCGCGGGCTGCTTGACGCGGGCAGCGGGAATGGCATGAACGCCTTCGGGTCGCAGATCCACAACCTTGGCGCCGGGACCGCCAGCAGCGACGCGGTGAACCTCGGGCAGCTCGGGAGCTATCTGCCGCTCACCGGCGGCACGCTGACTGGGGCACTGGCGGCGGGCGCCGGCCTCACCGCCCCAACTATGGCCCCGGGGGATAACAGCACGAACGCAGCGACGACGGCCTTTGTCCAAGCGGCGGGGGTGTCCCTGCTGGCGGTGGCGGTGGCGACAGCGGCGCCAACCGGCGCGGTCGTCCTCTTCGCTATGAGTTCCGCGCCTTCGGGGTTCTTGGCTTGCAACGGCGCCGCAGTGTCTCGGTCCACATACGCGGCTCTGTTTGCCGCTATCGGAACAACCTTTGGCAGCGGGGACGGGTCCACCACGTTCAACCTGCCTGACCTGCGCGGTGAGTTCGTGCGGGGCTGGGATAACGGCAGGGGTATCGACGCGGGAAGAGCGTTTGGCTCGGAGCAGCTCGACGCTATCGGGAGCCACACGCACAGCATCACCGCCGGCGGCGGGTCCTCCGGACCCCGGAGCTATATTTCGGTGGACACCGACCTTAGCGACCCTCAACCAAAAACCACCGGAGCGACGGGGGGCTCCGAAACCCGACCGCGCAACGTGGCGCTCCTTTACTGCATCAAGACCTGAGGTGATACCGATGAACGAGCACCACGAGACGATCAAACACTTGGCTGACGCAGGCGCGGGGGCGCTGTCTGTGTTCGCGCTGGCTTCGCATTTCGCGGCGATAGCCAACCCCATCCTCGTCACCGTCTCGACGCTGCTGTCGATCATCTGGCTGGCCATCCGCATCCGCGACTGGTCGCGCAAGGGAGCATAAGCCATGACCTCCACCGGGATGACCATCTCGCAGTTGACAGCCGCAGCGGCGCTCACCGGAACGGAGGAAGTCCCCGTCGTCCAGGGCGGCCAGACCGTATCGACAACTACCGGGGCCATCGCGCAACTGGCTACCGGTGACTTCGGCGTGCCCGGGGGAGCGGCGCTGATAGGGTCGCAGTCGGGAAGCACGGTGCAGCAGGAGCTGAACCGCCTCGACGGGGTGACGCAGCTCGCGGTGATCAGCAGCACCGTCTCGACGCCGCCGGCGTCGCCCGCGCAGGGCGACTCCTACTTGGTCCCAGCAGGGGCATCTGGGGTGTGGGCTGCGCAGGTCAACGCAGTGGCTGTGTGGCAGTACGGGGCATGGGCATACTACGCCCCGAAGAACGGCTGGGTGGCCTTTGATACCTCGGCGGGGTATTTGAAGGTCTACAACTCGACCGCAGCGGCGTGGGTGATCGCAGCGGCCGGCGCCTCCGGGGTTCTGGGCAGCTTTGCCTCGGACGCTGCCGCCAATGCTTTCGCGGCGGCCAACGCCATAACGTTGGCTAGCGGGGCCATGTATTTCAGCACCTCCGGAGGGAAGCTGCGCGTGTATAACGCGGGGTCGTGGGGCGATTATGACGTCACCGCACAGGCCGCAGCCACGGCTGCGGCGAACAGCGCGGCGCAGGCGTTTGCGGCGTTGGGGGTGCAGAATATCCTTGGCACCACGCCCAGCGCGCTGCCCTACGAGGTCACGGGCATCAGTGGCGGCATCGGCACGGGCTCTGGCGGCACGGCGGGCACCTATGCTGGCGGCGTCTCGGGCGGACCCTCGGGGTTCCAGTGGACCTATACGATCGACAGCACCGGCAAGCTGGCCTCGTACACGATCCTCAACCCCGGCATCTCGACCAGCAGCACCGCGCCGACGCTTTCGCTACCCTCGGGCGGCCTGACTGGCGCAACGGTGCCCACCGCGACGGTGGGGACGATCCCGGTCAATCGGGTGTTCTCGGCACCGACTGCGGACGGGCTGAATATCGGCGCATGGGGTAACAACGCTGGCACGCTCGCCAGCGCGCCATTCGGCGCGACGCAGCTGGCTATGCCGCTGCCCGCCGTCGTAATCAGCGCTATCGAGGCTGCTAATCAGGCGCTGGATCAACTAGGAAGCCCCGCGTACACGACGATAACGATAGGCAATCCTCTAAATGGCAACGCCGGCGCCCCTACCGGCACGCTCTATATCGATCTGAACAATATCGTCTCTGGTTCGGGCAGGCTCAATTCCTTTACCGTAGATGCCAAAACTGCGGGCAGCGGCTATCTATGCCTAGTCAGCCTCTCGGGCACCACGTACACCATTCAGGACGCATGGCCGGTCAACCTTAGCGTCGGCGCCAATATCTTTACCCCCGGCAACGGCGTCCCGATTGGCGCATCGGTTGCCACGGGGTGGATGCTGGCATTTTGGTCGCCATCGTCGGGTGGCGCTCAACTCGCCTATTCCGCTGCGTCAGGTAATGCCTATGCCTACGTTGCGTTGGCGAGCGCCCCCGTGGCGGGCGCCACCACAACGGCAGCAACCTCAGCGACTGCCTACATGAGCATGGCGGCGGCCTATAGGGTGATGACCAACCCGCTGCCGTCTCAAATCGCGCAGCTTCAAGCATCGATTTCGCTCCTCGCTCTGGCAGCATCCGCGCAGGCCGTTGTGCAGACGATAGGGCGCCCCATCGGATCGACACTCGTTACAGGTAGTTCGGCGAGCAACGCGACGTTCGTTTTTGCAACGCCCTTCGCGCAGGCCAGTATCATCCAGACCATCCGTCTCTACGGATTGTTGACCACCGCGACATCGTTTCAGGTAGCGCTCTACACCCTTAGCGACACTACCTGGACGCAGGTTGCCGGCAGCGCTCAGACCATTTCTGTTTCTGGCGGCGTCGGCGCGAAAAACATTGCTGTCAACATTCCTGTAGCGGCAGGGCAATATATCGGTTTTTGTGCGCCGATTAACTTCCTCGCCTATAATGCGTCCTCCGCATCCGATAGCGGCGGTTATGCCGGGTCTTCGTCGAATGGCCTGCAATCGAGCTTTACCGCATCGGTGCAGGCAGGTGTGCAGGTCCAGATCGGGTTTGACGCCTATTATCCAGCGGTCACAGCAGCAGGGGTGGCAGCCAACACGCAAACAATCGCTGACCTGACCGCGTCGTTTCCGTCAGCGCTCACCCCTGTTTATCAGAGCGTGGTGACCGGCACCTATACCGGCGAGAGCAACACGTTCACGGACTGGCGGTGGTGTCTGGATGCGGGTACTCAATTTGAGCCCGGGAACTATTCGGCCATCCAGCTTAATCTGGAGCCTGATGCCGCTGGAACGACTGCCAATTTCAGGTTGACCGCCTATGTTGGCTCGACATCGGCTTCTGGCATTGACACAGTGTTCCCCATTGCTGGTGATGTGATGGTCGGGCAGGCGACGGTTTCCGTTGCATCGACCGGGATTGCGGCTGGTGCCTTCGGAAATGTCGTTTTCCCTATTTCGTTCAGCGTCGCCGGTGGGCAATCGCTCAAGCTGTTTGTCGAGGCTCTGGATAATACCGGCGCAAACACCGTAATTGGCATCCAGCATACATCTGACCTCGGCACCCAGCATCAGCGGGGCTGGTTCTCCGGTAACAATCCCATCGCCTCGGGCATTGGCGGCCCGGCTTCCGCGCTCCTGCGCAATGTGTACAGCGCCCCCAGCGTACCTGTCGCAGAGCGCGATCTGGTCACCAGCGCCACGGCCGCCAATTCCGGACTAGTGGTCAGTGCCTCAGGCACATTTTTGCGGGACGGCACGCCAATTACGTTTTCTGGGAGCGTTACCCTGTCGGCGGCGCCCACCGGAACCGTTTCGGCGGGCGCAGCGGACAGCACCACCGCTCGGGGTGGCGGGACGCTGCAAATCGGGTATTACGGCGGCGCGACCGATTATGCCTACACCAATGGCATCGCTGGATATGGCAAAATCAGCCACGCAAACCTGTCGAACCTCGTCCTCAAAAACGTGTCGAGCAACGCCACGCTGGTGCTGGGCACGGATTACGTCGCCAACCTGGAGCACGGCGTCGTTTCGCTGGTCAACAATGTCAGCGCCTATGCGATTGCCGCAACCTATAGCTGGGCCAGCACCCGCTATGATCTGATCGTGCTCAACCCCGAAACGCAGGCGGTTAGCGCGATCCCGGGAACTGCGCGTGATTGGGACGTCGCCGAGTATCTGCCCTCGCCAACGTCATCCAATCAAATTCCCCTGTTCTATGCCCGCGTTGTCGGTGGAACCATCACGCGGCTGATCCCGTGCTGGGATGTCGAACAGGGCGTACGTCGCATCTATTCCGCCGATCTGGTTGAGCAACAGCGATTCAATCGGCAGGCGTTGCGGCGCACGCTCAGCCGCTTGCAGCGTGGGGTGTCCTTCCCGCTGGTTGGTTATGGGGATAGCATCACAGCTATGCAGGCGGCGTCACCATCGCCCAGCACGCCCAATGGGCAATACCGTGATCGGGCCACATCATCGGCCTATTTGGGGACCGCTGAAAGCAGCGACGTCATTGGCACAGTC
>JAGWUP010000009.1 GCA_028868375.1 Elusimicrobiota bacterium | reverse complement strand
TTTTTCAGTTTGGCATGCCAAACTGAAAAATAAGGCCTGACCCTACTTTTCAGTAGAGGTGGCCTCGTGATAGCGGCGCAGGCTGCCCAGGGCGGCCAGCAGGGATAGGGCCGTCCTGCCGTGCTCGCGGCGCAAGAGTTGCAGTACCTCCGCATGGCGGCCGTCGCGCAGCCGGGAGGCCAGGTCCTCGATGGCGTCGAGGTTTTTCGGGCCGAAGGCCAGCAGGGCCTCGGCGCGGATGGGCTCTAAATCGAGCAAGGTCGGGTCGGCCAGCAGAGACAGCGCCGCTTGCTTGGGGCTGCCCCGGCCCTCCGGCGTGAAATTCTCCAGTCCCCCGGGCCTGCGCGCGGCCTTCTTGAGGCTGGCCACGGCCGAATCGACGACGGGGTCCGCGACTAGCCTCCAACGCGCGGCCGCTTGCGCGCGCAACTCCGGCAATTCCAACTCCGGGGCCAGGCCCTCGCGCTCATCGACGCGTTGGGCGATGGCGAAGGCGCGGCGCATGCGCTCGAGGCTTACGAGAGCCTGCCGCTCGTTGACATGCCTGGAGCGGGTGCGCAAACGGGCCAGTCCCTGCTCGTAGCGCCGATCCCGCCGGATGCGCAGGGCCGCGGCTTCCAGGACGGCGACGTTGTCGGGGTCGTAGATCCGGACGGCGGCTTGACGCAGCTGCGCGTCTTCCAGCAGCCAGGGGCGGGCCAGGATATCTCGCGGCAGCGCCTCGAAGAAGGCCGCGTCCGGCATGGGTTCTTGGCCGGCCAGTGCTTCAAGCGAGGGCGGCGAGTTCGCGGCCATGCTGACGCGCGTGATCGCGCGCAGGGCGTCGAGCTTGGCCGCGGCGCGCACCCCGGATACCGTCGATCGGCAGGCGCCGGAGAGGCCGGGCGGAATGGCGGCCGGAAGGCCAAGTGGACGAATCCGAGCGGCCCAGGCGGCGGCCGGAAGCAGGGCGACGGCCGGTAGCAGAGCGGCGGCCGCGAGCAAGGCGCGCCTCTTTGGGAGCGCCGGGATTTTCACCAATAAAGATTAGCACGTCCCCGCTGACCTTGGGTCAGGTCGAATGGGGAAGCCGCGCTCCGGCGAAGGTCCTAGGCTGGCGGGCCATTTGTCGGTTTCCCCTCGGCCCGATGGCCCCAGGGCTTCTCATCTGCCGCGGGTTAAAATAAGCAATGCGCTTGTTTTTGGCCGTTATCCTGCTATGCGCTTCTCCCGGAATGGCGGCCACGCTGGCGGGGCAGCCGGTGCGGGTAGCGCAGTTGATGCCGGTGGATGTCGGCTTGGCCAATGGCGTCCAAGCCGCGCTGGCCTCTGACCGGGAGTTTGAGAGCGGCCAATTGGGGCCGCTCTTGAGGAGTTGGCGGGGCGAGGACTTGAACGATCCGGTCGCCCGCAAGCGGCTGCAGCCGATCATTCACGTCCTGGAGACGAATTTCGGCGTCACAAGTCGCAATCTCAAGGATATGATCAGGGAGAGGCCGGACCTGCTCGCGCGCGCCGAGGAGATCGCCGTCCAGACCGTCAACGCCCATGCCCATCGCCTGGCCGGCTTGCTGGAGGACCCCGCCCTGGCTCAGCGCCAGGGCTTGAAGACCTTCTTGGCCATCCGCCAATTGCGGCAGTTCTACTCCGCTTATCTCAGCGACGTCAACCGGGAACGCCTCGAGCGCGCCCAGGAGCGGCTTGCCGACCAGCTCGCCAAGCCCCACGTCGGCGCGGGAGACGGCGTGTCCCGGCAGCAGTTGGAGACTCTGGCCGAAGGCTTGGTTCAGGAGGCCCTTTCTCCTCTCGCGCCCGTCCGAGAGAGTTGGCGAAGCCGGCTCTGGCGCAGGCTCAACCAGCCCATAGGCTACCGTGCGCCGTTGGAGCAGGGGGAATTGGAGCGCCGCGCCCTTGGGAGCGCTCTCTCGCACGATTTATTTTTTGGTGAGACCAAGCTTTCTCCGGATCGGGAATATAGCCTTTTTGCGTCCGCGTATCTTTACGAGTATGAGAAGGCTGCTCGAAAGCAGCCAGGACCGCGAGGATTGATCGTCCCCGCGTTCATCAAGGACCTTCGGATCCCCCGGGATGTGGCGCAAGCGATCGCGGCTGGAGAATTCACCCTGCTGCGTGTGCGCAGCCTCGAGGAGGCCAAGGGCCTTCTGTCCGCCGCTCCCGACCGAGAACGCTTCGGCGTGCTGCCCGCCATGACGATGCGCAACGCGCGCCTGGAGCCGATATTCGCTCTCGCGCCCTCCGGGGCGCTGGCGAAACTCTACGAGCTCAACTCGGCGGGCCAGTTGCCGTCCGGCGAGGACGGGCCTGCTCCCAGCGAGGCGGAGAGCCGGCGCCTGGTCGCTTGGGCCAGCCAGGTTGCCGATAGGGATTTCCCGGAGGATGAGGGCCGGCGCGCGGGGCGCAATCTGCTCGATTCCATACGCCCCAATCCCGGAAAGGCGACCGGTGAATTGGAGGCCGCTCTGCGCGGGGGCATCCTCGCTTTGCTTGAACGCGACGACGGCGTGTCTGTGCGCGAAGGAGAAAACTGGGAGTGGCTCACCTGGCACGATCATTCGTTTCATCGCAGCGCTTCCAGCCACTACGATCTCGGCTGGCGCTTGCGCGCTCTTTTCGCGGCGTATATCCACGTCGCCTCTTGGCGGCCCGCCCTCGTTCGTCGGGGCGCGGCTGAATTGATCGCCGCCAACGCGCAGCGGCTTGAAATCCCGCTCGAGGTGAATGCGTGGCATGGCGCTCGTGTGGACAAGACCCTGGGTTTGTCGATGAGAATCGCGATGCTGCTCGATCCCCTGCTGGCCAATGCTCCGGAGGCGGTGTCTTTCGAGCCGCTGTTGCGGCACTATCTCTTGGCTGACCGCGTCTTGGAGCAGGAGCGAGAGTGGGAACTCCGTCACCGCAAGCCCGACCATATGAGTTACAGCTATTCCCTTGCCAGGATACTGCATGGGTGGTTTGCGTCTAGCCTTCTGGCGCCGGCACAATGGACGCCCAAGGATGAGGTCGAGAGGCTGATCACGTGGTGGTGCTGGCCGGGCACGGAAGTTGTCCGTGTCTCCGCTGACTTGTTGAGTCTCTTGCCGGACTACAAGGGCCCGAGGCCCGAGCCGCCGCCGGAGCCCGGGGAACGTCCTGCGCGAAGGCCCCTTCGGGAGGATGGAGCGCTTGCCGAAGGCGAGCGGTTGGCGGGGCGTTATGAAATCCTCTCGCTGCTGTCCAACGGCAGCATGTCGCGAGTCTACCGCGCGAGGGATTCGAGCAGCGGGGAGATCATGGCCCTCAAGGAGTGGGATCCTTTCCTCGATCGGCGTTGGACGGACGAGGATCGGGATCAATTGGAAGACGGTTTCAAGAGGGAGCAGGGAATGCTCGAGCGATTGCCGCACGACAACCTGCCGAAAGTCGGGGCGCTGTTCGAGAATCAGGGACGCTGGTATTTCCCGGAGGAATTCATCGCGGGCGAGACCCTGGAGGCGCGCCTCAATCGCGTCGGACGCCTGAGCGTCAAGGAGGCGCTGGAGATCGCGCGGCCGCTGCTGGAGGTGCTTGGCTACCTCCATGGGCATGGCCTGGTCTATCGGGATCTTAAGCCGTCCAACGTCATGCTCTCCCAAGCCGGCAGGCTGGTGCTCATCGACCTGGGCATCGCGCGGCAGTATCAATGGGACAAGATCGGCAACGACACGATCCTGCTGGGCACGCCGGGCTTCGCCGCTCCCGAGCAGTATGGACACCTCGACCAGCAAACGGACAGTCGCGCCGACATTTTCGCCTTGGGCGCCTTGATTCGCTTCATGATCACGGGAGACGATCCCTCTGACCACCCCTTCGTGTTCCAACCGCTTCAAGGCTTGGAGGGGATGGAGGCCGATGCGCTGGAAGCCTTGGACGCGGTCCTCCAGAGGGCTCATAACAACGATCGGGAGCGGCGTTTCGCGAATACCGGGGAGATGCGTTCCGCCCTAGAAAAGGCGCTCGGACGTCCAGCCGGCGCCCGCTGACGGGTCGCCCCAAGACTCTACGATTGCTCTGCCGCCGGCGGCGGCTCGGGCCCGGCGGCGTCGCAGACCTGGTTCTTGCCTTGCCGCTTGGCCCGGTAGAGGTTGGCGTCGGCGGTGGCGATCAAGTCGTTGACGCCTCGCGCCTCCTCGCCGGAGAAGGTGGTGGCGCCGATGGAGACGGTGGCCATGTAGCCGTTCTTGGCGATGGCGCTGCAGATGCGGCTGGCGACCTGTCGGGCGATGCCGCGGTCCGCGGCGGGCATGATGAGGAGGAACTCGTCGCCGCCGTAGCGGCCCAGGATGTCCTCGGAGCGGATGCTGGCGCTGACGGTCTCGGCGGTTTCCTTGATCACGCGGTCCCCGAAGAGATGGCCGTGGCTGTCGTTGATGCGCTTGAAGTCGTCTATGTCCAGGATCAGGATGGAGAGGGAATCCTTGTTCGTGAGAGAGCGCTGCAGTTCCAGCTCCAGGATTTCGTGGAGGTAGCCGTGGGTGTAGGCCCCGGTCAGGGCGTCGGTGACCGATTTGAGGTGCAGCTCGTCGACGCGGGCCGAGAGCACGCGGTTGTGGACGCGCTGGCGCTCGCTGCGCAAGCCCAAGACGTAGCCGAAGAGGAGAAAGGAGCCGACCGTGCCCAGGCCCATGTAGGCGTAAAAGAGGAAGTTGTAATCCAGCTCGTTGCGGGCCCATTGCATCTTGAGCAGCGGATCGGCCAGCCAGAAGCGCAGCAGGAAGGCCCCGATTGGGGAGCCCAGGCCGAAGCAGGTGCCGATGATGGGATAGAGGACGTAATGGGGCAGCTGCTTGAATGAGCGCGGCTCGCCCTGGTCCGAGCGGCGGCGCTTGCGCGCTGACATGGCCGTCATGATGGCGGATCGCGCTGCCAGAGCAGGCGCGCCGAGCCTTGGCTAAGAGCCTCGGCCTCCAGCGCCGCCAATCCCCCGGGCTTGAAGTCGACGAGGCTTTCGCACAGCCAGGCGCAGAGCTCGCCCACCTGCGGCTGGTGGCCGACGATGAGCAGGGCCCGCGCCCGGGCCAGGGGAGCGGAGAGTTCCCGGGCCAATTCCTCCGGCGGCAAGTCGTTGGACAGGGGCGCGAAGGCCTGCGGCGGGATTCTAAGCAGCGCGGCCAGTTCCTCGGCGGTCTGGGCCGCGCGCAGGAGGGGGCTGTGAAGGAGCAAGGCCGGGAGTTCTCCATCATTGAGCAGCGCCCCCGCCTGCCGCCGCGCCTGGGCTCGGCCCACCGGCGAGAGGGGGCGCAAGGCGTCCTGCGCCACGCCGGCCTCGGCCGCGGAGGGGGAATGGCCGTGGCGCATCACCCACAGTTTCACGACTGAGAGACTAGCAAATGCGGACGCCTCGGGCGGGCAAAGCCGGGCCTTCCAAGTCCGGGCGCCGCTCAGGCGTTAAAGCAGCGAGCGGAACAGCCAGAAGAAGCTTTCGATGATCTTCTTGGAGAAGGGCCTGCGGCGCCAGGCGGCCAGCGCCAGCTCGGGCGATTGAGCGATGTCGTCTCGCAGCCGGGCGGCGAGGACGGCGGCGAAGGCGGGATCGAGGACGTTGAAGTTGACCTCGAGGTTGCTGAGCAGGCTTCTGTGGTCCATGTTGTAGGTCCCGACGGTGGCCCAGCGGCCGTCGACGACGGCGCACTTGGCGTGAAGGACCCCGGCGGGCCACTCGTAGATGCGCACGCCGCGCGAGAGAAGATAGTCGTAGGCGTAGCGGCCGGCATGCCAGACCGATTGGACGTCGGATTTTCCCGGCAGCAGGACCTTGACCGAGACCCCGCGGCGGGCGGCGGCGGCCAGGGCCAGGCGCGTGCGCAGGTCGGGGACGAAATAGGCGTTGGCGATCAAGACCTCGCTGCGGGCCGCGTTGAGGGCGTCGAGGTAGGCGGCGCGGATGCGGTAGCGAAGGAGCAGCTCCTGGTTGGCGATGACCCAGACCTTGGATGAGCCGGCGGCGGGGCCGGGGCGCTCGGGAATCGCAAACCACCGGCCCGTCTCCTTAAACCACAGGGCCCGGAAGATGCGGTCCAACTCGCGGGCCGCCGGGCCCTCCAGGCGCGCGTGCATGTCGTGCCAGTCGCCGCCGCCTTGCTCGATGGGGGCGTGGTCGTCGCTGATGTTGACGCCCCCCGCGAAGGCGATCCTGCCGTCGATAATCAGGGCCTTGCGGTGGTCGCGCCGCCACCAGGACCAGCGCGGCCGCCAGGGGGCCAGGGGATGGTATTCCAGAAACTGCACGCCGGCGTTGCGCATCTGGTGGACGAAGGCGGGGTCGATGCCCAGGGAGCCGATCGAGTCGTAGATGACGCGCACGCGCACGCCGGAGCGCGCCTTGGCCTGCAGGCGGCGTGAAAATTCTTGACCGGTGCCGTCCGCGCGCAGCATGTAGGTCTCCAGGTGGACCGTCTCGCGGGCCTGCTCGATGGCTTCCGACATCGAGCGGAAGGTCTCGGCGCCGCTGGCCAGCAGGGTCAGCGCGTTGCCGGGCAGGTATTGGTCGAGGTAGCGGGAGAATTCGCCCGAGCCGGGTCGCTTGCGCCGGAGCAGACGTCGCAGCGGGGATTTCATTCCCGCGTGATTTTAACAAATTCGCTAGAATCTAACTGAAAAATGAAGCCTGACCCCGGATTTCGATTGATGGAGAAGCTCTTGGTTCTCCTCGAGCTGGAGCGCGAGGCGGAGAAGAAGGAGAACCTGCGCGAGCTGCGCAAGTACCCGGTGGCCTCGCGCGAGGCCTTGGGCAAGACGGTGACGGGCCTGACGGTGGACGGCGTGGAGTCCGGGATCGCCGGCATGCCGCTCTTGGTCCTCTCTCGCGAGCCCCGCGGCGAGGAGCTGGCCCCCTTTCATGCCTTGGGCAACGGAGACAATGTCCTGGTCACCTTTCCCGCCGGCAGCCAGCCGCAGTCCCTGGAGGGGACGATGTACCGCGTCGAGGAGTACCGCGCCACGGTGGCCTTGGCCGGCGCGCCCCCGCAGTCCCGGCCGCGCGGGGCCTGCCAGATCGATCTTCTGGGCAGCGACGCCACCTACCAGCGCATGCGCAAGGCCTTGGTGACGGTGAGCGAGGCCAAGAAGTCCCGCCTGGCGCGGCTGCGCGAGTTAAGCCTGGGCCAGGCCAAGCCGGTCCGCGCGCCCAAGCTCAAGAAGACGCTGGAATGGTTCAATCCCAGCCTCAACGAGTTTCAGCGGGAGGCCGTGGCCGTCTGCCTGGCGGCGGAGGACCTGGCGCTGGTCCACGGACCGCCGGGCACCGGCAAGACCACCGTCTTGGTCGAGGTCATCCGCCAGCACGCCGCGCGCGGCGCCCGGATCCTCGCCACCGCTCCCTCCAACGTCGCCGTCGACAACATGCTCGAGAAGCTGCACGAGTCCGGCCTGCGGGTGGTGCGCCTGGGCCATCCCGCGCGCACCCTGGAGTTCTTGCGCCACAACAATCTGTCCGCCCTGGTGGAGGCGGATGCGGCCTACGAGGAGGTCCGGGAGCTGGACGCCTGGCGCGAGCGGCTGGCGCGGCGCAAGTCCCGCTTCGGCCGGGGGCGCGGGCAGCTCGGCTACGAGGAGCGCCAGGAGCGCGAGCGGGAGCTCCAGCGGCTGTGGCGCCAGGCCCGGGACCTGGAGTTCGAGATCAGCCGGCGCCTGGTGGCCGGCGCCCAGGTCGTCTTGGCCACGCACGGCGGGCTGTCCCGCAAGCTCCTCAAGGGCCGCTTCGACTTGGCGGCCTTGGACGAGGCCTCGCAGGCCACCGAGCCTTTATCCTGGGTGGCGCTGCAGTTCGCCGAGAAGGCGGTGCTGGCGGGAGACTCGATGCAGCTGCCGCCGACGATCTACTCGCGCGAGGCGGCGGAGGGGGGCTTGGCGGTCACTCTTTTCGACCGCCTCAAGGACGTCCTGCCCGCCCAGCTGCAGACCCTCCTGCGCGTGCAGTACCGCATGCACGAGACGATCATGGGATTTTCCTCGCGGCAGTTCTACGAGGACAAGCTCATCGCCGACGAGAGCGTGCGCCGCCACCTCGCGGCGCAGCTTCCGGGCGTCGCGGCCGGGGAGTTGACCAACGCTCCCCTCGTTTTCATCGACACCGCGGGGGCGGGCTTCGAGGAATCCTGGAACGACCTGCTGGAAAGCCGCGAGAACGCCCAGGAGGCGGAGCTGGCCGCGCGGCTACTAGCGCGGCTCTTGCAAGCGGGGCTCAAGGGGCGGGAGGTGGCGCTCCTGACGCCCTACGTGGCCCAGGCGCGGCGCCTTAAGTCCCTGGTCAAGGTCCCGGGAGTGGAGATCGGCTCGATCGACGGCTTCCAGGGCCGCGAGAAGGAGGCCACGATCGTCTCGCTGGTGCGCTCCAACGACGACGGGGAGGTGGGATTTTTGGGCGACACCCGCCGCATGAACGTCGCCTTGACCCGCGCCCGCCGACTCCTCATCGTGATCGGCGACTCCGCGACGCTGGCCCAGCATCCCTTCTACTCCGCCTTCATCGAGTACGTCGACTTCCACGGCGCCCATCGCTCTGCTTACGAGTTTCCTTAGGACGCGCAGGCCTCTAGGGAATTTGCCGCAGCACCAGCTCCGTTGATTCGTCGCTGCCATTCTTGCCCCAGAGCAGGATGTGGACTCTAAGCGGCTTCGATGACGAATCAATATCGATTAGCCCCGCCACCTTCGCATGCTCCATCGAGATCTCGATCTTCCCGTCGGATTCGCGGGCGACGAATTCGGATTCGGGCGGCAGGTGCAGTGTGTGTAGGACGTTTTCGTCATCCGGGTCGAGTAAGGCCACCCCGCCCTCGTCGATCAGGCCGCCGAGCGTTATGGGCGCGGAGCGGGATGTTTTATGGACTACAAGGAGCCCAGCTCTGAGGCCATTCGCGAAGTTGACGCTCATCGTGCTTTCCAGCAGGAAGTTTCGCGGAGTATTCAGGAGCTCCAGCGCCTGCGGCGAGAGGCCGTCGGTCCAGTGCCGCCTGGACGGCCAGGGCAAGGAAGCGGGATTTTCGGCGGCGCGCTGCAGCAGGCTGTCCGCCTCCAGCAGACGGCCCAGCAGCGGCCTGTCTCCCAAATAGCGGCGGTGCAGGGTCAGCAGTTCGGCCGATCGCTGGGCCGCGTCGGCAAGCGTGCCTGGCGAACGGGCGGCCTCCGCTCGGTCCAGGCCGGCCGCGTAGGCGAGCAGGGCCCGGGCCAGTCCGCAGGCCTTCGTCATCGCCCGTTCCATACGCCGGGCGGGGAGTTCCTGGGGGTCGCCGTGCAGCGGACCGACCAGCAGCGTCAGCTTCAGCAAGTTCTCCAGCGGCGCCAGACGCTGGTCTTGCCTGTCCCGGCCGTGGATTTCCCTGATATGGTCGTGCAACTGCGCCGCCGTCGTCACGCCTGAGCGCGCAAGCCGCGCGACTTGCTCGGGCAGCCCCTGCCGCGGTATTTGATCGACGGCGCCCAGCAGGTCCCGCGCCACGGCGGCTTGTTCTGCGCAAACGCCTCGCAGCTCCTCCGGGATGGTGAGCGCCGCGCTCAGGGGAAGGCTTTCCGGGGAGACGAGCCGCTCGATTGGAATCGCGGCTTGCTCCGGCGCGGGTGAAGCCGCGGCCCAAGAGGCGCAAGAGGCCGCCAGAAACAACGATACGAGCAAGCGAGCCATATGGCATTGTCGCATCGCGCCGGGGGCGAGGCATGGAGCCAACGGCCTATTTTCGCTCGGACAATGGACCCAGGGAACTTTTCGGCCGCCTCGCGCGTATCCCTGTGGAGTCTATAAAGGAGGGATGATGGAACACTACGTGCCGAAACTAGAGGCTAGCGTCAGGCTGTACCGCGATCCAAACGGCGCCGGCGTGCTGTTGGGCTTTGCCGACGTCGTGATCGCCGGCTCCTTCGTGATCAAGGGCGTGCGCATCCTCATGGGCAAGCCCAAGGACGAGAAGCCGGGCGGTCCGTTCCTGTCGTTTCCGGCCAGGAAGGGCGGCGGGACGGCCTCGGACAGATGGTTCGAGGTGGCGTATCCGATCACGGCCGAGGCGCGCAAGGCGGTCTCCGAGTGCGTCCTCGATGCCTACGCCAAGGCCGCGGCCAAGCCGGCTGACGCCGGCCTGGCCTGAGGCATTTCCCTATCCGGCCAGAGCGCGGCGGCGCGCGCGCCAGAACTCGAAGGCGGCGGGCAGCAGGGAGAGGACGATCACCACGAGGATGACCTCGTGGATGCGGGACTCTACGTTCGGGATGAGGGAGGCCAGGCCGTAGCCGGCCAGGGCCGTCGCGCAGACCCAGCCGACGCCGCCCAAGACGTTGTAGGCGAGGAAGCGCCGGTAGCGCATCTCGCCGACGCCGGCCACGACGGGAGCGAAGGTGCGCACGATGGGCACGAAGCGCGCCAGGACGATGGTCTTGGCGCCGTAGCGCTCGAAGAACTGGTGGGTGCGCTTCAGGTGCGCCTTCTTGAAGCACCAGGAGTCCGGCCGTTGGTAGAGCGCCTGGCCGGCCCGAGCGCCGATGGCGTAGCCCAACTGGTCGCCGGCCACCGCGCAGGCGCTGCCCAGAAGCAGCAGCCAGCCCAGGCGCAGCTCGCCCGCGCGCGCGAAGACTCCGGCGGTGACGAGCAGGGAGTCGCCGGGCAGAAAGAAACCCATGAAGAGCCCGGTCTCCGTGAAGACGACGGCCCCGACCAGGGAAAGGCCGCCCCATTGGATCAAGGCGCGCACGTCGTAGAGGCGGTGCAGCAGCCGGAGCAGGGCCTCCATGTCAGTCCTGCTCCTCCGAGTAGGGGATGCCGTCGGCGGCGGGGGGCAGGCGGCGGCCGAGCAGGCCGCCGACCGCGGCCAGGGTCAGGGCGAAGGGCAGCATCTGCACGAACTGGGTGGGCACGCGCAGGCCGTAGGTCTGCAGCACGATCTGCGCGGCCTCGGCCGCCCCGAAGAAGAGGGCCGCCGCCGCCGCCCCCAGCGGGGTCCAGCCGCCGATGATGACCGCGGCCAGGGCGATGTAGCCGCGGCCGCCGGACATGCCGTCGGTGAATTGATGCTGGGACAGGGACATCCAGGCCCCGCCCAGCCCGGCCAGGGCGCCGGAGAGCAGGACGCCCCACAGGCGCATGCGCAGCACCGGCACGCCGAGGGTGGCCGCCGCCTGCGGGTGCTCGCCTACGGAGCGCAGGCGCAGGCCGAAGGACGTCTTGTAGACGGCCCAATGGGCGGCCAAGACGAGCAGGAGCAGCAGCACCAGGAAGGGATCGAGCGGGCCCCAGGAGCCGACGGTCTCCACCCGCAAGGAGTTGGAGCTGGAGCCGAAGACCAGCTCCAGCAGGAAGCGGCAGAGGCCCGCCGCCAAGAAGTTGACCGCCAGGCCGGAGACGACCTGGTCGACCTCGTAGCGCAGGCAGGCGAAGGCGTGGAGCGCGGCCGTGAGAATTCCCGCGGCCACCCCGGCCAGCACCCCCAGCCACGGCGAGCCGGTCCAGTAGGCGGCCAGCACCGCCGCCAGCGCCCCGTCGAGCAGGATGCCCTCCAGCGCGATGTTGATGACGCCGCCCAGCTCGCTGAAGGTGCCCGCCAGCGCGGCCAGGACGTAGGGCCCGGAGACGTGCAGGACCTGGAGGGCGAAGTTCACGCCTTTTCTCCCAGCCGGTTCTGGCAGATGACGACGATGAAGATCACCGCGCTCTGGAGGATCTCGAAGAGCTCGCGGGGAATCACCGTGTTGAGGGCCAGGCCCGCTTGCGAGAGCAGGGCGAAGAGGAGGGCCGCGAAGACGACGCCGACAGGGTGGTTCTTGGCCACCAGGGCCACCGCGATGCCGAGAAAGCCCTCCTCGGCGGCGAAGCCCTGCTCGAAGTAATGCTTGTAGCCCAGGATGAAGTTGACCCCCGCCAGGCCGGCCAAGGCGCCGCTGGCCACCAGGATCAGGAACAGGCGAGACTCCACCGGCACGCCGCTGGAGCGCGCGGCCTCCGGGTTGGCTCCGACGGCGCGCAGCTCGAAGCCTAGGGGCGTGCGCCACAGGAAATACCAGACCGCCGCGGCCAGGGCCAGCGCCACCAATAGCGAGGCGTTGACCGCCGAGCCTTGGAAGGTCCTGGCGAAGGCGCCGGCCAGGGGCAGGGAGGCCGCGGCCGGCAATTCCTGGGTATGGATCGTCTCCGGGACGTGGAAGCGCGCCATCACGAGATAGTTGGTCAGGGCCAGGGCGATGAAGTTCATCATCATCGTCGTGATGACCTCGTGTGCGCCGCGCTTGGCCTTGAGATAGCCCGGCAGCAGGGCCCATAGCCCGCCGCCCAGGGCCGAGACCACCAGCAGCAGGGGGATGAGCAGGACGGCCGGCAATCCCGGCAGGGCCAGGCCCACCGCCGTCATGAGAAAGCCTCCGGCGTAGACCTGTCCCTCGGCTCCGATGTTGAACAGGCCGCAGCGAAACGCCAGGGCGCAGGCCAGGCCCGTGAAGATCAAGGTCGTCGTCTTATACAGCGTCTGGCCCAGGCCGTAGGGCGAGAGCAGGACCCGGGAGACCATCAGGCGCAGCACCAGAGCGGGGTTGCGGCCCAGGCCCACGACGCCGAGCAGCAGGACGGCCAGGCTCAGGGCGGCGGCGGCCGTAATCCAGCGGCCCTCGCTCTTGATCAGCGCCCTCACGCTTGCTCCAGCCCGGCCATCCAGCGGCCCAGCGTCTCGAGGTTCGCCTGCCCGCGCGGCAGCACGCCCATCAAGCGCCCCGAGTAGAGCACGGCGATGCGGTCGCAGAGGGCCAGCAGCTCGTCTAAGTCGGCGGAGATCAGCAGCACGCCGCAGCCCGCCGCCTTGGCCCTGAGGATGCGGTCGTGGATGAGCGCGGCGGCGCCGATGTCGACGCCGCGGGTCGGATGAGCCGCCACCAGCACGCGGGGCGATTTGGAGAGCTCCCGGCCCACCACGATCTTCTGCTGGTTGCCGCCGGAGAAGGCCGCGGCGCGCTGCTCCAAGTCCGGCGGCCGCAGGTCGAAATCGGAGACCAGAGCCCGGCCGTAGCGTCGGATGGCGGCCTGATCGAGCGACAGCGGCGAGGAGAACTCCCGCTCCCGGTGCCGGCCCAGGAGCATGTTCTCCCAAGCGGGGGCGCAGAGCAGCAGGCCGCAGCGGTGCCTGTCCTCCGGGATGTAGGCCGCTCGTCCCGCGCGGCGTATCCTCCCATAATAAGGAAGCAGCCCGCAGACCGCCTGGGCCAGCTCGCGCTGGCCGTTGCCCTCCACCCCGGCCACGCCGAGGATCTCTCCGGCGGCCACCGACAGGGAGATCTCGCTTAAGGCGCGGCGGCCATGCGGCCCGGCCACGCAGACCGATTCCAGCTCCAGGGCCGTTTCCGGGGCCGCCTCGTAGCGAAAGTCGGAGGACTTGCTTTCCGCGATCTCCATGTCCCCGACCATCAAGCGCGCCAATTCCTCCCGGCTGGTCTCGGCGCAGGCCTTCTCTCCGACCGTCTTGCCGCGCCGCATCACGGTCACGCGGTCGCAGAGAGCCATGACCTCCTTGAGCTTGTGGCTGATGAAGAGAATCGTGCTGCCGGCCTGCTTGAGGCGGCGCAGCGTGGCGAAGAGCTCCTCGCATTCCCCGGGGGTCAGCACCGCCGTCGGCTCGTCCAGAATCAAGGTCCGCGCGCCGCGGTAGAGCACCTTGAGGATTTCGACTCGCTGCTCCTCTCCGACGGAAAGCTCCGCCACCCTGGCCTCGGGGTCGACGGCGATGCCGTATTCCTTGGACAGCCGCGAGACCTCGGAGCGCGCTTGCCGCCGGTCCCAGCGCAGGGCGCGCCCGGGCTCCTGGCCCAGGACGACGTTCTCGTAGACCGTCAGGGGGCGCACCAGCATGAAATGCTGGTGCACCATACCGATGCCGGCGGCGATGGCCTCGCGCGGGCTTGCGAAGCGGACGGGCCGGCCAGCCAGCTCGATCGACCCCTCGTCCGGGCGGACCATGCCGTAGAGGATCTTCATCAGCGTCGACTTGCCGGCGCCGTTTTCCCCGATGACTGCGTGGATCGTGCCCTTGTCGACGACGAGGTCCACCCCGTCGTTGGCGATGACGCGCGGGTAGCGCTTGACGATGCCGCGCAGGGCGATCGCGGCCGTCGAGGGCATTACTTGAAGGGGACCTGGAGCTTGTCCGCGACGATGAGAGCGCGCGCCCGCTCCGCCTGCTCGCGCGCCCGCGCCGGGATCAGGGCCTTGTTGTGCTCGTCGTAGACGTAGCCGACGCCCTTTTCTTTGAGGCCCAGCTCGATGACGCCGCCCTTGAATTTTCCCTCAAGCTGCCGCTGGATGACCTGGAAGACGGCCTCGTCGACGTTCTTGGTGATGGAGGTCAGCACGAAGCCCGGCGCGTCCTTGTACTGGTCGCTGTCGACTCCCATGGCCAGGATGTGCTTCTCTCGCGCGGCCTCGAAGACTCCTAGGCCGGTCGAGCCGGAGGCGTGATAGATGATGTCGGCTCCCTGGGCGATCTGCGAGAGGGCGATCTCCTCGCCCTTGGCCGGATCCTTGAAGGCCTGCGGGGTCACGCCCGCGTAGGAGACCAGGACCTTCACCTTCGCATCGGCCCAGGCCGCTCCGGCCCGGTAGCCCGCCTCGAACTTGTGGATCAGAGGCACGTCCATGCCGCCGACGAAGCCGATGGTCTTGGTCTTGGAGGTCAATGCCGCGATCACCCCGCCCAGGAACGAGGACTCCTGCTCGCGGAACTTGAGCGCCACGACGTTGGGGGGAACGGCTTGGCCCGGCTCCAGGGCGTAGTCGACGCAGGCGAAATGCTTCTTGGGGAAGGCCTCGGCCACGCGGTTGACGTCGTCGGTGAAGATGAAGCCGACGGCGATGATCAGGGGATAGTCGCCGCTGGCGAACTGGCGCAGGGCGTTCTCCCGGTCGGCGGGCTCCGCGGGCTCTATGTAGTCGTACTTGATCCCGAGCTCCTTTGCGGCGCGCTGCAGGCCGCGGAAGGCGGAGTCGTTGAAGGACTTGTCCCCGCGTCCGCCCACGTCGAAGACCAGGCCGACCTTCAGGGGCGCGGAGGCGGCCTGGGCGGCCTGCGGCTGGGGGCGCCGGCAGGCCGTCATGGAGAAGATCAGCAGCAGGGCGACGCTCAGCGACCGTTTCATGTGACCTCCGCGGGGTGAAGCACATTGTCTCCATTTTCGCTAGGCCGGTCAAGTTTCGCCCGCGGTCAAGCGGCCCAGTCGCGCCCCGGCCTAAAGACCCGAAGCCGGGGGCCAGATGGTCCTAGGAGCGGGCGGCGCCGCTTGCGTAGAATGCCCCGCGATGAGGATTTACGCGGCGCTGGCGGCGGCCTTGCTGGCTCTTTCGGGCCGCGCCGGAACGTTCAAGGACCCGCCGCCGCAAGTCGAGCTGCCCGCGGTCGAGCTGGCTCCTGTCCTGCTGGCTCCGCTTCAGGAGCTGCCCGACCCCTTCGCCGACGCCAGGCCGCCCTTCAGCGTCGAAAATCACCGGCGCGTCCAGGCCCTGGATCTCGGCCTGACCGCCGCCGTCCAGCAGGCCGCGCGGGCCGTCGTGGGAGAGAGCGCCGCGGCCGTCTCTCACGGCTCCAGCGTGCGCGCCACCTATGTCGGCAAAAAGCCGGACTTCGACATCTTGGTCCGCCTGCCTCGGGATTGGACGGCGCCGCAGTTGAAAGAATTTTTCGATCACCGCTCCGCCGAGTTCTCGCGGGCCTTGTCCGCCGCAGTCGAGGAGCGGGCCGAGGCGTTGTTTCCTGGGCAGGGAGCGAAGGTGAAGGTCAAGAAGCCGCGCAGCCTGACGGGCGACGACGATCGTCCCGTCGATGGAGTGCTGCTGATCCCCTTCGAGGTGCGCTCGCCCTCCAACGAGAGGCTGGCCGACGTGGACGTGGCGCTGACCAACCGTCCGACCTACGACAGCGACTACGCCGAATATTTCGAGCGCCAGCTAAAGGTCTTGCGGGAGGCGCAGGGCGAGCCGGGCGTCCAGCGCATCCTCTCCGACATCCGGCTGGCGAAGCTTTTTTTCCAGAAGACGATCGGCGCCTACAAGCCTTACGAAGGCGGGCCGGGAGGCGTCGGTATCGAGCAGCTGGTGCTGCGCGCCGGCGGCTTCAAGGCCCTGCTCGAAAAGATTCGCGAGATCGGCTTCGATCGGCGGGGGCGATTGCGCGTTCTAAGATCGGCGCGCCGCCGCTGGCAGATCAGCTACGGCTTTCGCAGCCCGACGCCCTTTTTCAGCCTGCGGCAGGACGGCTACGACGCGGAGGACGTCTGGGAGCGTCTGGCCTCGGCCGCGCGCAGGATCGTGGAAAGCGAGGGCCGGGCCCAGCCGCCGCTGGAGGTCGAATTTACCTCGTCCTTGAGGTTTAAGGACATCAAGGGTCTGACCGACTCTATCGGATGGAGGCTCTATAAGGCGCGGCGCGGGATGCGCGGCGTGAAGCTGGAGATGTTGCCCAAGGAATCCGATACGAAAAAAAGGAGCTTTCATTATCGAGCTGGCATTTCCTTGGATCGGGGCGCCGATCCGCAGCGAGCGCGCCGTAGGTTCGTCCAGCAACTGCGGGACCGGGATCCCAGCGCCAGGCTGGACGAGGCGGCTTCCCCCAAGGCAGTGCGGGACGAAACCCCGGTCGCCCCAGTGGCCGTCGGCCGGCGGGCGCTGAAGCTGTTGGAAAGCTTCACCTTGACCGGGCCGTCGCCCGACTCCAGGGGCCCGGCTTTCCTTCTGGCCCAGGGAGCTCTCGGGCTGTCCACGCTGCTGCGGGGTCGTCTCCCGGCGCCGCCCGCGGCCGGCGGCCCTGCGTCTGCGACGCCGCTGCCGCTCGGCAGCCGCAGAGCGCGCGCCGTGCTGCTGCGGCGCGGCTCCAGGGTCCTCGTCGCCTTGCCGCGAGCAGACTCCTCGGGCCAAGAATCGCTCAAGACGGTGGCTTTGCGCCCCGGCCTGGCCAGCGGCCTTGCCTCCGGGACCCTGGTGGAGGTCACTTACAGCGACTCCGGCAACGCCAGCCGCGTCGACGCCGTCCGGCCCATCGGCGCCTACCCGCTGGACATGGTCGTCGGCCGCGTGGTCGGGGACAAGCTGGAGGGCTTGTTCCGCGACGAAGGCGGTTCCCTGTCGCCCTACCCCCGTCTGAGGCTGGTCAAGGGCAGGGCGGCGGCTAGGGAGGGCGACATCGTGCAGGCCTTCGTGCGCCGCACCGGCCGCGGCTTCGAGGCCGAGCCGATCCTGGATTTCGGCCGCAGGATCACGCCGGAGCTGGCGGCCCACGAGCTGGCCCTGCGCTACGGCGCGCGCGGCTACTTCGACCAAGACGTCATCCGGGAGATCGAGGCGCTGGAAGACACCTGGGCGCGGCGCTCCGCCCAAGAGGAGCTGGCCGCCCTCCGGCAAGGGGGAGCCAAGACCGAGGATCTGAGCGCCCTGCCCTTCATCACCATCGATCCCGTCGGCGCGGGCGACTTGGACGACGCCTATTACGTCGAGAAGCATCCCGACGGGAGCTTCACCTGGTATCTGGCCAGCGCCGACGTGGCCCGCTTCGTCAAGCCCGGAGGCGCCGCCTTCCGCGCGGCCGCGCGCATCGGCAACACCTTCTATGCGCGGCTTAAGGAGTGGATCCCGGAGTATCCGATGAACCATCCCGTCGTCTCCAAGTACCTGGCCAGCCTGCTGGCCGGAAAAGACAGCCTGGCGATGATCACGCGGATGCATTTCGACGCCGAGGGCCGGCTCTTGGAGGGCGACCCCGAGAAGGACGTTTTCCTGGGCTTGGTCCATGTCCGGGGCCGCTACAGCTACGACCAGGTGGCCGCCTCCTGGCAGGGCGGGGCGGCCATCGAGCACGCTGAGCAGGCGGCGCTGGCGCGCGAGCTGGCGGCCAAGATCGACGGCCATGACAGGGAGCGCGGCAAGCTGGGGTTCGATTTCGAGAAGACGGCCGCGGTCCGAGAGGACGGCGACTGGAGCGTCGAGCGCCTGGAGAAGGACCCCGCCACCGAGGAGTCCCATCGCCTCATCGAGAAGCTGAAGGTCTCCGGCAACCGCGTCTTGGCCGAATTGCTCAACCGCATCAGCCGCGAGCATGGGGTCAAGCATGTCAGCCGCGTCCATGCCCCGAGCGACGATGCGGCCAACGCGCGCTTGCGCCAGACCCTGGCCTCCCTGGGCTTGCCCTGGGAGGAAGGCCAGAGCCTGGCGGACTACCTGGAGCAGGTGCGCTCCCGGCCGGGGCTGTCCGAGCCGGCCAAGCAGGCTGTCCAGAGGCTGGCGCTGATGAGCCGCGAGACCGCCATCTACGCCGCCGTCGACGACACGGGCCACGAGGGGCTGGCCCTCGCGCCCGAGGGATACGACCATCCCTCGGCCCAAATCCGCCGATTCTCCGACACCTTCAACGGAGTGCTGCTCGACGCGTATTTAAGCGGCGGCGACGTGCGAGCGGCCTACGAGGCCATGCTGGCCGATCTCCGGAGCCTGGGCTTCGCCGGGTTGGACGACTTCCTCCTCCATTTAAACGGCCGCCAGCGCTCCGCCAAGCAGATGTCCAGGGAGATGGACCGCTTCCTGTCCGTCTACGAGCTCTCCAAGCCCAAACATAAGGGTAAGACCTACCACGGGGTCGTTTCCTTCTTGTCCGGTCCCCCGGAGTCCAGGGCCGTCGTCCAACTGGAGGAGCTGCCCCTTTCCTTCGAGGCGCACGGCGACGCGACTCGCGGCTTGGCCCTGCTCGACCGCCTCGAGGTCGTAATCAACGACGCCGACGTCTCGCGCTTGCGCGTCAACGCCCGCTTCCGCCGGCTTGGTTCTTTGGCCCCGACGCCGCCGCAAGCGCCGCCCCCCAGCGCGCCTCCCCGCCCGTCTCCCGCGCCGGCCGCGCCCAAGAGATTCAAGCCGCGCCGCCCGTCCGCTCCCGCGCCGGAGAGGACGACGAAAAAGCCGGGGATCGGCAAGCTGTTAAAGATCGCGGGTGGAACGTTGTCCGGCGATTCTGGGCAAGCGGTTCGCCGATTGCTCTGGCGGCGGGCCTATCCGCAGTTGACGCGCAGTCTCATGTATGGCCAGCCTGCTCAGGTCCACAGCATACTTGTCTCCCTGCTGGCCTTGGACAGGCCCCCGCGCCTTGTCTGGAGGACCGCGGTCAAAATCTGGGAGAAACTCCCGCAAGAGGACCGCGGCCTGATCAAGGCGCGGCTGCTGCGGGAGCCCAAGCCCAAAATCCAGCCTGCCGTCAAGAAGCGCTTGGACAGGCTCATCGCGTCTTCCAGCTAGGACAGCCCGACTCTTCAGCAGCGAGTCCCAATGGGCTATAATCGGCCCGTGGGACGCTTCGGTCTGGCCGCGCTGCTCGCCGTGCTGCCGGCGCTCGCTTGCGCCCGCCGCGCCCCGACGATTATGAAACTGACAAGCCCTGCCTTCCAAAACGGCGGAACAATTCCCAAAAAGTACACCTGCGACGGCCAGGACGAGTCGCCGCCCTTGGACTGGTCGGGCCTGCCCGAGGGCGCCAAGAGCCTGGCCCTGATCATGGACGATCCCGACGCGCCCATGGGAGTCTGGGTCCATTGGGTGCTCTACGACATAGCGCCGCAGCCGGCCTCCTTCGCGGAGGGGCATTGCCGCGGCACTTCGGGCCGCAGCTGGGGCGTGGAGTCGTTCTCCAGCCAGGCTTGGCGCGGGCCCTGCCCGCCGCCGGGCAAGCCCCATCGCTACATCTTCCATCTCTACGCCTTAAGCGCCCCGACGGGCCTGCCCAGCGGCGCCACCAAGGCGGAGGTCCTGCGGGCCATCGCGGGCAAGACCTTGGCGCAGGCCGAGCTGGCCGGGCTCTACGGACGTTAGCCTGGAAGACGGCATCCTGATCTTCACCGACGGCGCCTGCTCGGGCAATCCCGGCCCGGGGGGCTGGGGCGCCATCGTGGCGCTGCCGGAGGGCCGCGTGCGCGAGCTGGGGGGAGGCGAGGAGCGGACCACCAACAACCGCATGGAGCTGGGCGCGGCGATCGGGGCGCTGGAGTGGGTGCGCTCCCGGCCGCAGCCGGCGCTGCTTTGCTCCGACTCCACCTATCTCCTTTCCGGCATCACGCGCTGGGTCGCGGGCTGGAAGCGCCGCGGCTGGCTGTCCTCCGCCGGGGAGCCGGTGCTCAACCGAGACCTCTGGGAGCGGCTCGACCGCCTGGCGCTGGAGCGCCGGGATCGTTTGTCCTGGCGCCACGTGCGCGGCCATGCCGGCCACCGCGGCAACGAGCGCTGCGACGAGATCGCGGTGGCCTTCGCTCGCTCCAAGCCCGTGGCGCTCTACGACGGCCCGGCCTCGCGCTATCCCTCGCCGCTGACGCCGCCTTCCGCCTCCGGCGAGCGGCGTGGCCCGGCCGTCTACCTGAGCCTGGTGGCCGGGCGCTTGGAGCGCCATGCCACCTGGAATGAATGCTCGGCGCGCGTGCGCGGCGTGAAGGGAGCGCGCTTCAAGAAGGTCTGCGGCGCTCAGGAGGAGGAATTTACGTTGAAGGCTTGGGGACTGCGCTGACGCGCCGCCGCGGCCAGGCCAGCAGCCACAGCGCCAGCCAGAAGAGATGCGAGCCGACCGCGGCCGCGTCGAGAAACCAGTCCAGCCGGCCCGCGGCGGCCGCCAGCACGATGAGGTAGACGTAGTCGCGGCTGGCCACTCGCTCGATAAACAGCGCTCCCGCTCCGCGCTCCGCCTCCGGCCTTCGCAGCACCAGATGCCAGACGCTGTAGGCGCTGGCGAGGAAACCGGAGAGCAGCAATGTCCCCGGCCAGAAGAAGGAGAGGCCGGGAAAGGCTCGGCGCGCGCCGACGGGGATGGCGATGAAGGTGGCCAGATGGGAGAGATGGTCGCTGGCCAGGTCGTAGGCGGCTCCGTCCGGCGAGCACAGCAGCTTGAGCCGGGCCACCTCCCCGTCGCAGCCGTCGAGCAGGCAGCAGAACCACAGGAGCAGGGAGCCGGCCAGAGTCCAGCGATAGCGGCCGCTGGCCAGCAACCAGGCGCCCAGCAGGCTTAAGGCCAGGCCGGCCGTGGTGATGTCGTTGGGGGTCACCGGAAAGCGCAGCAAAAAAGCCGAGAGGGCCAGCGACAGCCTGCGGTCCAGCCGCGCCAGGTAGCCGTCCGTGTCCTTGGGCAGGGAGGCGAACAAGGCCCGCTCCGCCTTGGCGGCCTGGGCGCGTTCGCCCGCGGCCAGCCAGCCGGGCAGCTCCAGGCTGGCGCAAGCGTCTCGCGCTTGCAGGGCGAGCCGGGCCGCCTCCTGAAGGTCCCGTCCCGCGGGATCGCTCCGGTAGGCCGCGACGACTTGGCCGCCGCAGGTCCAGACGGCTTGCGAGCCCGCGCCGCGGGCCCGGGACAGGAAGGCCTGGAGCGCTCCGGGCTGGGGAAAGCCGTCGCCGGAAACCGCCAGCAGTGGCGCTTTCGCGCAGGGCCCGGCCGCGCCGCCCGTCTCGACGGAGGCCAGCAGCTCCAGCTGGCGCCGGAAGCGCCGGGCCGCCGACGTGTCCTCCATGAGGAGGATGCGCGCGCCCGGCAATTCGGAGGCGGCGCGGTGGGCGCAGCGCAGCGAGGGCGGCAGCCCCGCCACCAGGCTGCGGGAGGGCAGGATCAAGACCTGCAAAGTCTCGTCGGCCACGCAGCGATTATAGCAGTTGCCCCGCGCGCCGTCGTCGTGGGATAATGACCGGTGATCGTCCTCTACGTCACCGGCCACGGCTTCGGCCACGCCACGAGGGCGGCGGCCCTGGCCCGCGCCTTGAAGGACAGGCAGCCGGGCCTGCCGCTGCAGGTGCGCACGAGCGCTCCCGCCTGGATCTTTCAGCAGACCTGCCCCGGCCTGCCGGTCAGCCGCGGCGGCGCCGACGCGGGCTTGGTCCAGCGCGACGCTCTCGACGTCGACCTGGAGGCGTCCTTGCGCGCCCAGCGGGCCCTGGATCGTTCCTGGCCGGCCTTGGTCGAGGCGGAGGCGCGCTGGCTGCGCCGCCTCCGGGCAAGCCTCGTCGTGGCGGACATCCCGCCGCTGGCCTTCGCGGCCGCCGCCAAGGCGGGAGCGCCGGCGGTGGGGGTCTCGAATTTCTGCTGGGACTGGATTTTGGAGCCGTACGCCATGGAGGATGGGCGCTGGCGCGCGGCGCAGCGCCGCTGCGCCGAGGCCTACGCCTTGGCGCAAGCCGCCTACCGCCTGCCGCTGCACGGCGACTTCCCGTCCTTTCGCCGCGTCGTCGACGTCCCTCTCGTCTGCCGCCGCAGCGCGCGCGGCCGGGAGGACTTTGATCGGCGGCACGGCCTGCGCGGCAAGAGCCGTCCCCTGGTCCTGGTGGCCTTCGGCGGCTTCGGCCTGGGGCCCTTGCGGCTGTCGGCCCGTCAGGATCTGCGAGGGTTTCTCTTCGCCGGCTACGGCCCCAAGCCGCAGGGCTTGCGCGCCGACTGGCTGAGGCTGCCCGCCAGGGATGCCAACGGGCAGCTCGACGCCCTGGCCGCCTGCGACGTCGTGGTGGGAAAGCCCGGCTACGGGGTGGTGGCGGAGGCCCTGGCCCACGGCAAGCGGATGCTCTATCTTCCGCGGGAGGGCTTTCGCGAGACCGCGGCCCTGGTGTCCGGCCTTCGCCGGCGCGGGGCCTGCGCCTCCATCGCGCGGGAGGAGTTCTTCGCCGGCCGCTGGCGCGGGCCCTTGGAAGCCCTGTTGTCGATTCCGGCTCCCCGCGCGGTCGCGGCCGACGGAGCGCGTTGGCTGGCGGGTGAGCTTCTGGATAAAGTGCTAAAATAAGAATCGGATGACCCAGGCCGTCTCGGACCGCCTGCGCCGGCGCCGCGCCGGAGTTTTGCTGCACGTGACCTCGCTGCCGGGAGGACATGGCTGCGGCGACCTAGGGCCGCAGGCGCGGCGCTTCGCGGATTTCTTGGCGGAGGCGGGGCAGGCCTGGTGGCAGACCCTTCCGGTGGGTCCCGTCGGCGCCGCCAACTCGCCCTACAGCTCGCCCTCCTCCTTCGCGGGCAACGCCTGGCTGATCAGCCTGGAGGACTTGGTCGAGGACGGACTGCTCGAGCCCGCGGACCTGGCCGGCGAGGCGGCGTTTACAAGCGGGCGCGTCGATTACGCGGCGATGCGCGCCTTCAAGGGGCCGCGGCTGCGCAAGGCCTTCGCGGCCTTCACGAAGACGGGCTCGCCTTCCTTGTGGGCCGGTTTTTTGGCCTTCCTGCGGCAGCAGCAGGATTGGGTCGAGGACTACGCCACCTTCCGGGCGCTCAAGCGCCACTACGGAGACGAGCGCTCCTGGACGAGCTGGGAGCCGGCCGTGCGCGCGCGGCGCTTCCGCTCCTGGCCGCGGGACTTGCTGCAGGCCATCGGCCAGGAGCAGTCCTACCGGCAGTTCGAGCAGTTCCTCTTCGCTCGGCAATGGGAGAGGCTGCGCGACTACGCGGCCAGGCGCGGGGTGGGCCTGATCGGGGACGTCCCCATCTTCGTCGCGCACGAGAGCGCCGACGTCTGGGCGCACGCGGAGCTCTTCCAGCTCGACTCCCAGGGACGGCCGACGGTCGTGGCTGGCGTGCCGCCGGATTACTTCAGCGCGGACGGCCAGTTGTGGGGCAACCCCCACTACCGCTGGGGGCTGTTGAAGGAGCGCGGCTACGACTGGTGGCTCTCCCGCCTGGGCACGGCCGCACAGCGCTTCGACGCGGTGCGCCTCGACCATTTCATCGGCTTCGAGAATTATTGGGAGATTCCGGCCTGCGCCAAGACGGCGCGGGAGGGGCGCTGGGTCGGCGGCCCGGGGGCGGATTTCCTCGAGCGCGCGCGCCGAGCCCTGCCGCAGCTGGAGCTGATCGCCGAGGATTTGGGCTGCGTCACCCCCGCGGTGGTGGCCCTGCGCGAGCGCTTCGATTTTCCGGGGATGAGGGTCATGCAGTTCGCCTTCGGCGCCGACCGCCAGGCCGAGAGCTTCCTGCCGCGCAACTACCCCAAGCGGACGGTGGCCTACACCGGCACTCACGACAACGACACCACCGTCGGCTGGTACAACGACTCCGGGGCCGCGCCCGGCGCGCGCTCTCTTGAGCAGATCGAAACCGAGCGCCACAAGGCGCGCGTCTATCTCAGCTGCGACGGCTCGGACATCGCCTGGGACATGATCGCCGCCATCTTTCGCTCCCAGGCCGACACCGTCCTCGTCCCGGTCCAGGACCTGCTCTCCTTGGGCTCGCAGGCTAGAATGAACCGGCCCGGCACGGTGACGGGCAACTGGGAGTGGCGCCTGCGCCAGCCCTTAGACGAGCCCTTGGCCCGGCGCCTGGCGCGCCTGACGGAGGAGTCCGGACGCTTTGGAGAAACCGATGTCAGACAAGACGATCGATCCGCCGCGCATGCCCGAAGCTAAGATAGGCTCCAAGGACCTTTATTTCCTCAACGAGGGGACCCATTACCGGCTCTACGAGAAGCTGGGCTCCCGTCCGCTCAAGGTCGGCGAGGAGGCGGGCGCCTACTTCGCCGTCTGGGCGCCCAACGCCCGCGAGGTCTCCCTGATCGGCGACTTCAACGGCTGGAGGCCCGGCCAATACCCGCTGCATTGCAAGGGGGATTCCGGCGTTTGGGAGGCCTTCGTGCCGGGCTTGGGGCACGGCACGCTTTATAAGTACCACATCGTCTCGCGGGACGGGCGGCTTCTTGAGAAAGCCGATCCGTTGGCCTTCCACTGCGAGACGCCGCCCCGATCGGCCTCGATGGTCTGGGACCTAGGCTACGAGTGGGGCGACGCCGCCTGGCTGCGGCAGCGCCGCGCGCGCCAGGGCTTGGACGCGCCGATGTCGATCTACGAGGTGCACCTGGGCTCCTGGCGGCGAGTGCCGGAGGAGGACGGCCGCAGCCTCACCTACAGGGAGCTGGCCCAGCAGCTTCCCGACTATTGCCGGCGCCTGGGCTTTACCCACGTCGAGTTTCTGCCGATCATGGAGCATCCCTTCTACGGCTCCTGGGGCTACCAGGTCACCGGCTACTTCGCCCCGTCCTCCCGCTACGGCTCTCCCCAGGACCTGATGCAGCTCGTCGACAAGCTGCACCAGGCCGGCATCGGGGTCATTTTCGACTGGGTGCCCTCCCATTTCGCCACGGACGGCCACGGCCTGGGGCTTTTCGACGGCACGCATCTCTACGAGCACGCCGACCGGCGCCAGGGCTTCCACCCGGACTGGGGCAGCTACATCTTCAACTACGGGCGCAAGGAGGTGGCCGCCTTTCTTTTGAGCAGCGCGATGTTCTGGCTGGACAAGTACCACGCCGACGGCCTGCGCGTCGACGCCGTGGCCTCCATGCTCTATCTGGACTATTCGCGCAAGCAGGGGCAGTGGATCCCCAATCCGCACGGCGGGCGAGAGAACTTGGAGGCAGTCTCCTTCTTGAAGCGCTTCAACCAGGTCGTCTACGCCGAGCATCCCGACGTCCAGACGATCGCCGAGGAGTCGACCGCCTGGCCGATGGTCTCAAGGCCCACCGACTGCGGGGGCCTGGGCTTCGGGCTGAAGTGGGACATGGGCTGGATGCACGACACCCTGGAATACATGCGCGAGGACCCCGTCCACCGCAAGTACCACCACGACCGCATCACCTTTCGCATGATCTACGCCTTCCACGAGAATTTCTGCCTGCCCCTCTCGCACGACGAGGTCGTGCACGGCAAGGGCTCGCTGATGAACCGGATGTCCGGGGACGACTGGCAGAAGTTCGCCAACCTGCGCCTGCTCTACTGCTACATGTTCGCCCAGCCCGGCAAGAAGCTGCTGTTCATGGGAGACGAGCTGGCCCAGTGGCGGGAATGGAACCACGAGTCCAGCATCGGCTGGAACCTGCTGGTCTACGCGCCGCACGAGGGGGTGCAGCGCTTGGTCGAGCGCTTGAACGCCGTATATAAGGAAGAAGCGGCCCTGCACGAGCTGGACGCCGATCCTGCCGGCTTTGAATGGATCGACTGCCGCGACGCCGACAACAGCGTCCTCTCCTTCTTGCGCAAGTCCCGAGACGGCTCGCAGATCGTGGCGGGGGTCTTCAACTTCACGCCGGTGCCGCGCCAGGGCTATTGCGTCGGCGTGCCCCGCGGCGGCTACTGGAAGGAGCTGGTCAACACCGACGCCGCGGAGTACGGCGGCAGCGGCCTGGGCAACCTGGGCGGCGCCGAGGCGACGGCCGGGACGACCCACGGCCGGCCCTTCAGCCTGCGGCTGACCCTGCCGCCGCTGGCCGGCTTGCTGCTGCGCTGTCCCGCGCGCTAGCGCGGCTTTGGATGAGCAGCGAGAACGGATCGCGGGTCAGCGTCAGCGGCCTCCAGAGCTCGGCGGGCACGGCTTGCCCCAGCGGCAACTGGGCCTCTCCCAGCGACCAGACGTAGGGCCGCAGAAAGCCCAGCGAGTAGAAGATGTAGCTGCGCGAGCCGGAGGGCCTGGCTCCGCTGGAGTCGGCGTCGGCGCTTTCGAGCAGCCAATACTGGCCGGTTCCATCGTCGAAGGATTGCGACTGCTTTTGGAGAAGGGCCATCAAGGGCTTGACCGAGTAGGACAAGAGGTCGCCTCCCGCGGGAGTGATCTCAAGGGCGCTGTTCATGTAGAAGAGGTCCGCGTCCAGGCGGACGTGGACCGAGAGGCCGTCCACGTCGAAGTCCAGGCCGGAGCCCAAGAGATGCGTGGGGTGATCGACCTGGTAGGCGAGGACCCTGGAGCCTCGGGAAAAAACCAGGAAGAACCTCGTAAACCCCTTCGTGGCGGAGACTCCGAGATCCCAGCGCTGGCCGCCCAGAGGCACCGAGCGCAGCAGGGTGTGGATGACTCTGGGGTTGCTGGACAGCGGCAGGCGCAGGCTCAATTCGGCCGTGCGCTCAGCCAATCGGCGCGGCGCCGGAGAGAAGCGTCCCGGGGCCGTCAGCGTCGCGTCGAAGGGGAGGGCCTTTATGGCCTCGAGAGATTCCTGGCCGAAGGCAAGGCCCGGACAGGCCAGCAGCGCCAGCAGCGTCGGCAACGCTTTCATGGGCCCATTCTACAAGCCTGCCTTCGGGGTTGCGGGACCTAAGGTCCCGGTTGGCCGCCGTCAAAGCGCCTATGCTTTGCGGGACCAAAGGCCGTGGCGCAGGGGCCCAACTGGTCCTATTCTCGGCTGGAGGCCAGGTTTATACTACTCTAATGTCCGGCGTCCTTCTTCTGCCGCTCTTGCTTGCCTTGACGTTTCGGCCGGCCGCGGCCGCTCCGGACGGCGGGACCGACTGGGAGCTGGAGTCCTCCACTCCGGTGTCTCCGGGCGCCCCGGCTTCCGGTCCCTCCAGCGACGAGGGAGCCTACTCCGGCTCGGAGCGCATCAAGTTCAACGAGCGCATGCGCCAGGGCCTGCTCGACCAGCTCTGCAAGGGCCTGGGCCTGCGCTTGGACCGCACCGTCGTGCTGAGCGGGGCGGGCTCGGCCGGAGCCGACATCGAGCGCCGGCTGGCGGTGCTGCCGGACAACTCGATCGCCTTGGTCGACCGCCAGGCTCTTTCGGTGAACCTGGCACATACCGAGCAGGACCTCGGCGGCGGGGTTTCCGGAGGGGTCTGGGTCTCCTTGGGCCTGAACGGCGCCTCCTGGGTCGTGCGCCCTCTGAGGACCTTCAACTCCTGCTCCCAGTTGGCGCGCCTGCTCAACGCCGCCGACGTGCGCACGGTCGTTCCGGTGACGCCCAAGAGGCTGGCCAAGATGGAGCCCGGAGAGCTGTGGAAGCTGCCCGCCACGATCGTGATCGAGGCGGGGCAGTCGCTGGGCGTTGCCTTGGGCCCGCACGGCGGAGCGAGCCTCTCCCTGGGCCTGGGCCAGCGCGGAACGGCGATGATGACGGTCTACCGCCTGGGGCCGAAGATGATCCGCTTTCGCCTGCGCCTGGATCACGCCCGCTTCCGGGACGCCTCCGGACAGGTCGTCGCCTCCATCCCGGCCGTGCATCTCTTCGCCCAGCCGGCCGGGGCCTTGAAGGGCCTGCTCGACAACGCCGTCGCCGGGGAATTGGCGCGCTACCTGGCCGCCACCTTCGGGGTCTTCTCTCAGAGCAGCGACGGCGAGCAGCTGGTGCTGGAGTTCATCCTCGATCCGACCCGGCCGCGGGACATGGAGCGGCTCTCCGCGATCCTGCGCGGCGATTTCCTCTCTCTGGCCGGGATGGCGCGGCAGATGGCCGGCCTGCGCATGACGCCGAGCAGGGTCCAGAAGGTCTACGCGGAGCTTAAGGCCGTGGACGAGGCTCGCTTGGGGCTGAAGGCCAGGCTGCCCGCGGTCGATCTCTACCACGATCGCAGCCATTCCGTCCATCTCAAGGTTCCGGTTCTCTTCGAGCAGAACGTCTCGGCGGTCACGGCGGACGACGAGATCATCTTGCGGGACAGGCAGGGCGGCCGCTTCCGGCTGTTTCGCGCCGACAAGACCTCCAGCGAGGCTTTCGGCGACGTTCCCTTCGTCGGCCAGTACTCCAAGCACAGCCTTCAGCGCAGCGCCCAGGCCTTCGTCTATACCGGCCGGGACGGCCGCACCGGCCCGCCGCAGGCGGTCTACATCCAGCAGGAGGCCTTCGCGCGCCAGTCCGCCTACGACGTGCGCCGCATGGGCGAGGACATCAACGCCATCATGCGGCTGGCCGGCTCGCGCGGCGGCCGCGCCAACCCGCGCCTGGAGATTCCCCTGGGCCGCCTGCTGCCGCTGCCGGAGAGCTCCTTCGGCTCCCAGGAAGCTTTCCCGAACTACCGCGACGGCGGCTTCTCCTTGACGGTCGTGCTGACCCAGAGGGCGGTGGCCGACATCCTCAAGGCTCCGGCGGACCTGGTCGTGCGCTGCTTTGCCAACAGCCTCGGCTCCTGGGACGCCCGGCTGATGGATTGGATGCTGAAGCACGGCAAGATCGGCAGGCGCGGAGGCCTGCGCTTCGATCGCTCCGCTCTAGAAGGCGAGCATCGCTTCGGAGACGACGCCGCGGGCCGCGCCGATCTGCTCGCCTACCAGGCCGAGTCGATCGTCCGCGCGATCGCCGCCGCCCGGCGCTGCCCCACGCCGCAGAAGCAAGCCCGCGCCTTCGTCGACCTGCTCTCCGGCCGTGACGGCGCCGGCGTGGCTTTCAACGACATGCTCCGCGTGCTCATCCAGTTGGTCGATCCCCTCGACATCACCGCCGATCTCTCCATCAACGTCAATAAGGGGATGAAGGGAGAGCGGGACGTTCACGAGCACGTGCTGCTCAAGCGCGGCCGCCCCGACAACCCCCTGCTCAAGCAGGCCGGCGCCGCCAAGAACCTGTTCGCCCAGCCCTCCGACCTCCTGGACTAAGCCGCTCTTAGAGGTGGTGGAACAGCCGCTCAAGCAAGGACAGTAGCTCCGCAGCTCCCCACCAAAGGAGGGCCGATATGGACAGCATGATGAGGATGCTTTGCCAGGCCGGGGCCTTCTCGGAGGGGGGAGGCGTCGTTTCCGTCCGGGACCCATCCTCTTGCTTGATCCAGTCGAGGACGGCGGCGGAAGCCTTGTCATTATCCAACTGCTCTTGGGCCGCCTGCAGCCTTTGCCGGGCGGCTTCCAGCGCCGCCGCGTAGTCCGTCTGCTCCCCGCGGAGATTATGCCGGCGCTCGGCCAGCCTATGGCGCAGCAGGCCCGGCAGAGCGGGATTTTTCCGCGCCATTTCGGCAAGCTTTGGCGCCTCGGGGACGGCCGCCTCGAGCAAGGTGACGGCGCGCACTTGATCGCCGGCCTTCGCGGCCAGGGAAACGCGATAAAACAGGGCCTTGACGGCGTCTTCCCCGACCTTGCCGCGGACCTCCATCAGCGTGGAGAGAGCTCTCGCCAGCGGGGCGACTTCGCGCGGGGGGGCATTATCCAGGTCCGCTCTCAAACCGTCCACCACGCTAAGGCGGCTTCGAGTTGTTTCCGTCTTTCCGGCCGGAGCCGGCACCGGCTCGCTTGGCGCGGCGGCCTCGCTTTCGGCGCAGCCCCCTGTCAGCGTCTGCAGCGCCGGCTGGACCATGGCCATAACGCGGATGTCTCGCGCCAGATTCCCGGTCAGCTGGCCGAAGAGGCCGGCCTGCTCCAGCTGGTCGGCAATTTCCCGGGCTTGCTCCGGCGTCAATGAGCCGTCGCTCTTGGCCTCATCCTTGACGCGTCGGCGCAATGCCTCCAGGGCGGCTGTTACGGACGGCTTGGCTTGCCGGCAGGCGCGCTCGAGATTGCGGGCCGCTGCTTCCCGAAGTCGACGGTCCCTCTTAGCCATGGCTTGGCTTAACTGGACAGTGAACAGCGGACGGATGAAGCCCGGCCGCCAGGCTTGCGTTTGCGACAGGGCGCCGACCAATTGCCGCGTCATCAGGGCGTTCGGATCGGCTTGGGCCAGGCCGGCCAAGTCTGGAACCAAGAAGGCCAAACCCTGGCCCTCTTGAGTTTTCAGGAAGGCTTGCAACTGGATTACGGTCTGGGGCGCGGCGGCTGGAAACGGGAGCAGCAAAAGCTCTGGGGCGGGAGCGGCCTCGTTCATCCCCGCTCGGGCGGGAGCCGTCCATGGCAGGCAAGCGAGGACCAGCGAGACGGCTAATAGTCTCATGACATTATTTTAGCGTGGAGGCCGTTTGAGCGGAAGGGCCGAGCGGCCCCTGCGAGGAGGAACGATGGACCTAGGCGGACCGGGCCTTACGGCGCCGGCAGGCCCGCTACGCGGGCCTAGAAAACACGAAACCCGCCGTTTTCTTGGCGGGTCGGTCCTGACATTTCTAGTCTCAGGTTCGAAACTCTTCTATCTATATAGCATACGCCGTCGTTTCGCGCAAGTCTTTTGTGGCCAGGTTCCCCGTCAGGCCGCCTCGACGGCCCGGCGAATCTCCGAGATCAGATGGTCCGGGTCGATGCCGCGGGCCACGGCGGCCACCGCGATCGAATGAGCGCCCCCGCAGCAGGCCTCCAAGCGGTGCCTGAAGAAGACCTTCCGCGTGGCCGGGAAGCGCTCGATGACGTCGCGGATCGTCATGTCTGAGGTGATGTTCAAGTCCACGTCCGTCTACTCTGCAACGCCACGGCCAAGCGATCGCTCAGGGGGAAGCGCGCCTCGTCCCGCCGGGGCGCAATTCATGGCGGACGGCGTTGACGGTGCGCCGGGACACGGCGATGCCGTATTCCTGCTTCAGGCGGGAGGTCAGCGCCGCGTCGGTGGGGCTGGCGTCCTCGGACAGCCAGCGGTTGAGGATCAGCCGCAGTTGCCGGCGGCGGCCGGGCAAGAGCTCGATTAAGGGAGCCTCCTTGTCCCAGGGCAGGCGCACGGAGCGCTCCGAAAGGGCGCGGCTGACGGTGCTGGGGGCCAGGTCCAGCCTCTTGGCCAGCATGCGCAGGCTGATCGGGCGCTTGAGATCGTCTCGCCTGGTTTTCAGATAGCCGACCTGCACCTTGGAGAGGGTCTCCAGCACGCGGAACATCGTGCTCTGGCGCAGGTTGATCGTCTCGATGCGCTTGAGGAGATTGGGCAGGCGCTTGACGTCGCCGCCGACCAGCTCGCTGGTGTCCTTCATCTGCTCGATGATGTCGTAGCGGATCTGGTAGAGGCCGCGCGCCCAGTGGGGGGAGAAGAACTCGAAGACCGGCTCCTCGTCGACGACGGTCAGGCGCGCCACGCAATAGCAGCCCACCCCTCCGGAGGCGCGCGGCAGCGAGGAGAACTCCGACTCGGCGCCGATCTCGACCAAGAAATCGTTGATCGCCTTGATCGCGGCCTCGTCCAGCCCGGTGCGCTTGGCGATCTCCGAGAGCGGCAGGGCTTCCTCGGCGTAGAGGAAGTAGCGCTCGAAGTTCTCGCGCCCCAGCCTGCGGATGGTCTCGGCGATCTCGCCTTGGTCCTCGAGGCGCTCCTCCACCTTGACCCGCTCCCCGCCCCCGGCCGTCACCCGCTCGTTGAGCTCGCCGATGCCGGCGAAGCGCGCCCGCGGCCAGCGCTGCCGCCGGATGGCTCCCGCGCGCTGCCCGGAGCCGAAATAGAGCCTTCGGAAGAGCTCGTCCTTCTCCAGCCGCTCGATCTCCCGGGCGAAGTCCCGCTCCGGCATCTCGATCCATTCGGCCATCCGCATCCGGCCGAAGAGAGCCAATCGTTGCTCCTGGCGCAAGCGCGCGTCCAAACGTTGTTTGTTCATGTCATTGGCCGGAATGTTCCATGATGGTATTGCAATAAAACGGCCAAAATCGTTTTCGCTATGCCGTTTGATCCGAAATGGAACGCAAAATTATATTTAATAGACGCATGGTCCGTCGCCAGAACGTGGTCCACGAGCTCGACATCTTCGAGCTGTTGCCGGATTGGGTCTGGCTGCGCGATCCCGAGGGGACGGTGCTCGACGTCAACGCGGCGGCTCTGCGCGGGACCGGCTACGACAAGGGGGAGCTTCTCGGCCGCTCGATCTCGGAATTCTATTATGACCCCAAGGACGCGGCCTTGGACAAGGCCTGGATCCGCCGCGTGCTGGCGGCGGGCTCCGGGGATTTTCCGGCGACCCTGCGCGACAAGATCGGACGGCCGGTGGCCGTCGAGCAGAAGGGCAGGCTGGTGCGGCTGGGAGCGGAGCGGGCCGTCCTCGTGACCGCGCGCGACATCGGCGAGCAGGCGCGCGACCGCCGGCTGGCCCTGACCCTTTACGAGGCCTTCCGCCGCTCCAACGAGGTGATGTTCTACTGCGACCGCAACGGGACGATCCTCGACGTCAACGAGGCCTTCAGCCGCCATTACGGCTGGTCGCGGGAGGAGGCGGTCGGCCGCACTCCCCGCATCCTGCGCTCGCGCCACTCCAGCGACGAGCTCTATAAGAGGATGTGGGAAGCGATCCTCACCAAGGGCCACTGGCGCGGCGAGATGATCAACAAGGCCAAGGACGGGCGCGAGATACCGCTGGTCTTGACCATCACCGCCGTGCGCGACGGGGCCGGAGAGATCGTGGGCTACATCTCGAACGCGGTCGACATGACCGAGCACTTGGCGCTGCAGGCGCGCGTGGCCGACTCGGAGGCCCTGGCCTCCCTGGGCGAGATGGCCGCCGTCGTCGCCCACGAGATACGCAATCCCTTAAGCTCCATCGTGATGGCGGCCAAGGAGCTGGCCTCCGGCTCCGAGCTCAACGCGGAGGACAGGGACGTCGTCATGCGCGTGCTGCGCCACGAAAGCCAACGGCTCAACGAGGCGCTCACCAACTTCCTCTCCTTCGCCCGGCCGCGGGAGCTGAAGCTGGCGCGCTCCGATCTCAACGGCTTGATCGAGGAGACGGCGCGCATGATCGAGTCCAACGCCGAGCTCAAGGCCTCCACGCAGATCGTCCTCTCCCTGTCGAAGGAGCTCAAGCCCTTCCCGATGGACGCCGACCAGCTCCGGCAGGTGGTCTGGAATCTGATGATCAACGCCCTGCAGGCCTTGGCCGGCGGGGGGAAGCTCAGCGTGCGCACGGGGCGCAGCGGCGGGCGCGCCTTCTTCGAGGTCGAGGACACCGGCCCCGGCATTCCGGAGGCGATGCGCGCCTCGATGTTCAAGCCCTTCCAGACGACCAAGCAGCAGGGCACCGGCCTGGGGCTGGCGATCGCGGAGCGCATCGTCAAGGCTCACGGCGGGGCGATCTTCGTGGAGACTCGGCCGGGGCGCACCCGTTTCCAGGTCCAGCTCGGCTTCTCGGGGGACTGATGGCGCTCAAGATATTGCTGGTGGAGGATGATCCCTCGCAGCAGACCCTGCTCTCCTTCGAGCTCAAGGGGCGAGGCTACGCGGTGACCGCAGCGAAATCGGCATCCGAGGCGCTCGCGCATCTGGCGCGAGACAACTACGAGCTGGTGCTGACCGATCTGCGCTTGGCAGACAGCGATGGCCTCGAGGTGCTGCGCGCCTCCAAGCGCGAGCAGCCGGACGCCGAGGTCGTCGTGGTCACCGGGCACGGCTCGATTTCCTCGGCCGTGGCCGCGATGAAGGCGGGGGCCTTCGATTTCCTGACCAAGCCGATCGAGACCGAGCAGTTGGCGCTGGTGCTGCACAAGGCTTTGGAGCGCAGAAGCCTGCTGGGAGAGGTGCGCCGGCTGCGCGAGGAGGTGAAGGGCAAGTACAGCTTCGAGGGCATCGTCTACGGCTCGCCCCAGATGCACCGGGTGCTGGAGTTAGTCAAGAAAGTCGCCGTCACCGAGGCGACGGTGCTGGTCTGCGGGGAGTCCGGCACCGGAAAGGAGCTCGTCGCCCGCGCCATTCACGAGAACAGCCCCCGGCGCAGCGGCTCCTTCGTGGCGATCAACTGCGGCGCGCTGCCGGAGGGGCTGCTCGAGAGCGAGCTCTTCGGGCACGTCAAGGGCTCGTTTACGGGCGCGGACCGCAACAAGCGCGGGCTCTTCGAGGAGGCCAGCGGCGGGACCCTGTTTCTCGACGAGATCAGCGAGACGAGCTTGGCCCTGCAGGTCAAGCTCCTGCGCGCGCTGCAGGAGGGGGAGGTGCGGCGCGTCGGCGACAACCACCCCATCAAGGTGTCCGGCCGCCTGGTCGCGGCCACCAACAAGGACCTGGCCCAGCGCGTCAAAGAGGGGAAATTCCGGGAAGATCTCTACTACCGGCTGAAGGTCTTTCCCATCGAGATTCCGCCGCTGCGCCAGCGCCGGGAGGACATCCTGCCGCTGGCCGAGCATTTCTTGCGCAAGGCCAAGAAGAAGACGGGGGGCTCGGCCGTGCGGCTGGCCCCGGAGGCGGCCTCGGCGCTTGCGGCCTACTCTTGGCCGGGGAACGTCCGGGAGCTGGAGCACGCCATCGAGCGGGCCCTGATCATGGCCTCCGGTCCCGCGGTGTCCTTGCCGGATTTGCCGGCGGAGCTGCAGGGGCCGAGCGGCGTCGCGGCCGAGACCTTGGAGGAGCTGGAGCGCAAGCATATTCTCGCCGTCTTTGAGGCCTGCGGCGGCAACGCCACCGAGGCGGCCCGGCGGCTCGGAGTCGGGCGCAACACCCTCTGGCGCAAGCTTAAATCCTACGGCGTGGCGGTCACTCAGAAGGCAAGGTAAGCACCGCGGCCCGAGAGAGGCGCATGAGACGGCGCGCTTCGGAGAGCCGCAGCGCTTGAGAGCCGGCGCGGCCAGGCGCCAGGGGCAGCACGAGCAGGTCATGGCGCCCGGACTCCTCGGCAAGGCGCCGCGCCGGGCTGCCGGCGGCCAGTCGCATGTCCGGCTTGACGACGGCTCGGACGGCCGGGTCCAGCGTCTCCAGGACGCTTTCCAGCTTCGAGAGCGCCCTTGGCCGCGGCCAAGGCGCGCGCCGCACGCGCATCACCGTCATGTGGGCCGATAGGGCCGCCGCGATCCCCGCCGCCTGGCGCAGCGCGGAATGCTCGGCGTCCGCGGCGAGGATCGGAAAGAGGACCGAGCGCACTCGTCGGGGGCAGCCTTTCAAGACAAGGACCGGGGCGCAGGCCTGCCCGGCGACGATCTCGGCGACCGAGGCTTTCAGCAGCCGAGCGACGCCGCGCCTGCCCTCGTAGGGCAGCACGATCAAGTCCGGGCGGCGCCAGCGGGCGTGCTCGAGGATGCAGAAGGCAGGGTCGCCCAGGGCGATGAAATAGGAGGAAGCGCCCGGGATGGCTTGTTCCAGGCGGCGGCGCAGCAGGCCGCGCCTCGATGGCGCGAGAGTCAGCGGGGCGCGTCCGGGAGATTCCATCGGATCGACGACGTGCAGGGCCTCCACCCCGCAGCCCCACAGCCGCCCCAAGGCCAGGGCGGCGCGCCAGGCCAAGGCGGCGCGCCGCGAAAAATCATAGGCGACCAGCAGCCGTCGAGGGGGAACGTGGATCATCATGATGAAAACCGCAGCAACAACCCGGCCGATGGCAGACCTGTTGCAAGATAAGGGCGAATCCTTCATGAACGCCAAGGACATCATGAGCCGCGAGCTGATCACGCTGCCGCCCGATGCCGATATCTCGGAGGCGGCGCGGCTGCTGAGCGAGAGCCGCATCAGCGGCGCTCCGGTCGTCGACGCGGAAGGGAGGCTGTTGGGCGTGGTCTCCCAGACCGACCTGACGCGTTTCCAGGGGCAGGGCGGCCCGGCCGCCGGCGCCTCGGTGGCCTCGGTGATGACCAACAAGCCGGTTTGCTGCGAGGAGGACACGCCCACGGAGGAGGTGGCGCGCGTGATGCTCGAGCGCCGCATCCACCGCCTGCTGGTCACGCGCGGGGGGCGGCTGGTCGGCATCGTCTCGGCGATGGACATCCTCCGGTCGCTCGTGGCGAATCTGGGCCATGAAGGCGCCTGATTTCGGCGTCGCGCCGCTCTTGGTCATCTGGGAGACGACTCGCTCCTGCGCCCTGGCCTGCCGACATTGCCGCGCCTCAGCCGAGCTGGGGCGCTCGCCGCAGGAGTTGACGAGCGAGGAGGGCCGCGGGCTCATCGACGCGGTGGCCGGGATGGGCACCCCGATCATGATCCTCTCCGGTGGAGACCCCTTCAATCGCCCCGACCTGGAGGTTTTGGTGGCGCGCGGCAAGGAGCGAGGCCTGCGCATGGGCACGATCCCGGCGGCCACGCCGAATTTGACGCGCCGCCGGCTGGAGGGCCTGCGCGATCTGGGCCTCGATCAGCTGGCCCTGAGCCTCGACGGCCCGGACGCGGCGCTGCACGACAGCCTGCGCGGGGTGCCGGGAGCCTTCGAGCGCACCCTGGAGGCGGCGGGCTGGGCGCGTGAGCTGGGGCTGCCCCTGCAGATCAACACCTGCTTCTCTCGCTCCAACGCCCACGCCCTCGAGGCGATGATCGAGCTGGTCTGCCGCCTGGGCGTGGTGTTCTGGGAGGTCTTCTTCCTGATTCCGGTCGGACGCGGAGTGGAGCTGGGCGGGCTCTCGCCCCAAGAGTTCGAGGACGCCTTCGAGCGCTTGCGCCAGCTTGAAGCGGGGGCCGGCTTCGTCGTCAAGCTGACCGAGGGGCAGCATTACCGCAGGTACTTGGCTCAGCATGGCGGGCTTGCGGCCGGCGCGGCCAAGGGCCCCGGCATTAGAGGAGGGGCGACGGCCACCAAGGTGGCCGTCAACGCCGGCAAGGGCTTCGCTTTCGTGGATTACCGCGGCGACATCTGCCCCTCCGGCTTCTTGCCGCTGGCGGCCGGCAACGTGCGCACGGACTCCATCGCGAAGGTCTACCGCGACTCCGATCTTTTCTTGGCCCTGCGCGATCCCTCTCGGCTCAAGGGCAAATGCGGCGCCTGCGAGTTCCGCGTCGTCTGCTCCGGCTCCCGCGCCCGCGCCCACGCGATGACGGGCGATTACCTGGCCTCCGATCCGGGCTGCCTCTACGAGCCGGCCCGCTGAGGGCGATCGACGAGCTGCGGGCGCAGGCGGAAGCCGGCCCCCAAGCGGCGGGAGAGCGCCGCCACGGCCGCCAAGTCGACGCCGGGCTGCTCGACGGCCGTGACCGTCGTCTCCAGCTTCGCTTGGACGCAGCCGCGGATGAAGTCGCAGACGGCGCAAAACCCGGCCGCGGCGAGATTGGCGCGCGGGCGGTGCAGGAAGCGCCATTGAGCGGCGTCGGCCGTGTTGAGGCTGACCGAGACCGAGTCGAGGACCGCCGCCAGCTCCGGGACGATGTCGCGGCGGTTGGAGAGGGTGCCCAGGCCCACGGTGTTGAGGCGCAGCGACAGGCCGGGCTGGCCGCTGCGCAGGGCCTCCGAGAGGTCGAGCAAGGTCGCCAGGCGCTCCGTGGGCTCGCCGAAGCCGCAAAAAATAATTTCCCGCGACGGGGCGTCGGGCAGCCTGCAGCGCGCCGCGTCCAGCAGCTCGCCGACCGTCGGCTCGCGCCCAAGCAGCAGCCGTGAGCCCCGATAATTCCAGTCCCAGGCGTGCTTGGCGCAGAAGCGGCAGGCGGTGGGGCAGCGATTGGTCAGGTTGAGGTAGAGACGCCCCTTATAAAGGTAGGCGAGCTCGCCGCGCGCGGCCATGATCGGTTAAAAGCAACGAATCTGCCGGGCCATTGTGTTGCTTCGCGCCGTTCAATGGCGCGAAGCTGGCATGAATGCGATCGTGGTCCCTGCGGGATGAGGGGCATGCGCGGGCGCTGCGGCCTGTTGCGCTGGCCCGCCTCGCTGGCCCTGCCGCGGACGGCAGCGGACAGGCTGTGCCAGGGCTGGCGCGGCAACGATTACCGCCGCGGAGATATCCTCTTCTACCAAGGCAACGAGCCGCAGGGCCTCTACTTCGTCTGCTCCGGACGAGTCGCCTTGTCGCAGAGCGCCGGCAGCGGCCGCCAGCAGATCGTGCGCTTCGCCTCGGGGCCTGATGTTTTGGGCGAGCGGGCCTTGATCGCGGGACGGCCCTACGAGGCCACGGCCGAGGCCGCCGAGGACTCGCGCATCTGCTTTCTCGACGCCTCCCGCTTCCGCCGCCTCTGGGAGGGGGAGCCGGCCTTGGTGCGCGCCCTGGCCCGCCGTCTGGCCGAGCGCTTGGGGCAGGTCCAGGATCTTTGCGCCGAGCTCGGCCTGCGCCCGCTGCGCGAGCGCTTGGCCAGGCTGATCGCCCGCGAATTGGAGCGCGCCCCCGGCTCGCGCCTGGCCGATCTGGGAGCCTCGCGCCAGCAGCTGGCCAAGCGCCTGGGGACCGCTCCCGAGGTCGTCTGCCGCGCCCTGGCGCAACTGGAGCGCGGCGGGATCCTCGCCCTCGAGGGGCGCGTCGCCCGCGTGCTCGACCAACGGCGGCTGCGCGCCGCGGCCTGCCTGCCCGCGGCCGCGGATGACTTTTATCAAGACCGCGCGGCACTTCGGTCATCGCGGCGCGATCCCGACAACGGGCAGAATTTAAAAGACGGGAAAGGCCAGCGGCGATATCCCTGGCAAGGAGAAGCGCGATGAGATCAAGGACGGGCCGAGAGGGGATGAGGGGGCTGGGGACGGCTGCGCTTGCGGGAGCGCTCGCCTTCTGCCTGGCCGGCGCGGCGCGCGCCGTAGACGAGCCGACGTACGTCGGCGCCTCGACTTGCATCGCCTGCCATTCCGACAAGGCGGAGCAGTTCAAGCAGTCGATGCACGGAAAGCGCCTGCCGGTGGTCAAGGGCATCGACTTCGAGAAGAGCTGCGAGACCTGCCACGGCCCCGGCTCCCTGCATGCGGCCGCCGCGGGAGACAGGAGCAATCCGGGGTTTGCCACCATCATCGATCCCCTGAAGCTGCCGCCGGCCGAGCAGAGCAAGTTCTGCCTCAACTGCCACAAGCAGCAGGAGGTCATGTATTGGAACATCGGCCCGCATGCGGCCAACGGCCTCTCCTGCCTGACCTGCCACAGCGTCCATCAGGGCCACGGCCCGCGCAACCTGAAGGTCGAGAATTCCAACGAGTATCTGGCGGAGACGGAGACCTGCCTTAAGTGCCACAAGACCAAGAAGCTGGGCATGAACCTTCCCTCCCATCATCCCGTGATGGAGGGCAAGATGAGCTGTGCCAGCTGCCACAACCCGCACGGGGGCGAGTCCGGCAATATCCGGGCCGGCAGCGTGCCGGAGCTCTGCGGCAAGTGCCACGCCGAGAAGCTGGGGCCGTTCGCCTACGAGCATCCGCCGGTCACCGAGAACTGCCTCAACTGCCACGATCCGCACGGCAGCATCAACGACCGCATGCTCAAGCAGGCGCTGCCGTTCTTGTGCCTGCAGTGCCACAAGTTCCCGCACACCGGCACCGTTAATAACGCCAACGCATACACCAGCAGCGCCCTGTTGCTGCAGCGCGGCCGCTGCGTCAACTGCCACCGCGAGATCCACGGCTCGGACCGCCATATGCGGTTCATTCCGCATTGAGGCCGCCATGGAAACGCTCAAGGCGTATGGACGAAGCGACAGAAGGAGGCAAGCCATGAGGTTCATCAAGGCGGCGGTAGCCGCCGGATTGGGAGGGATGCTGCTCGCGTTGGCCTGGCCGCTGCGTGCGGCGGAGGGCTCGGCGGGGGCCGAGGCTAAGTTCTTCTCGGCGGATCGCAGGGGATTCCAGGGCAACGTCCGCGAGTATGACGGAAACCTGTACAATCCGCTGGAGGGCAGCGCTTGGGTGAAGTCCGACTTCGGCAACGCCTTGTTGGACCTGGGGATCAACGACGTCGGCAGCTCCAACGAGAGCGGGCGTCTTGACCTCAACGTCGGCGGCTATCTGGGCCTGGACTCCAGCTTCGGCATCCTGACCCATCGCCAACCCATCGTCACCAACGGCATCATCCAGGACGGCCAGTGGACTCCTAATACGCAGACCAAGGTCGACTACGGCGGCGAGGACCTTCTCTTCAAAAGGACCGAGGAGAACGCCGACCTGTGGCTGTCCTGCCCGCGCATGCCGGCCCTGCGCCTGCTGGCCGGCTACTGGCAGGAAACGGAGAAGGGCACCCAGCCCCTGGGCTATGACGGCACGACCGGGGCGACCAAGGAGGACGTGACCTCCCAGCAGATCGACCGCTTCACCAGGGACGTGACGGTGGGCGCCCAGGCGGATGTCGGCAAGGGCGAGGTCAGCTACACCTACACGGCGCGCAAGTTCGCGGACAAGGCCCCGAGCTCAGTGGACTCGAAGATCGCGGGCACCTTCAGCGGCTATCCGACCGCCGACTTAAGCTGGGTCTCCGAGCAGCGCACGGACATACACCAGGCGGCCTTCCACTTCCCGCTGACGGCCGACATCAACGCGGCCGGCGGTGTGGATTACCGCGAGCGAGTCGGAGAGACCAACGGCTACAAGGTGAAAGTCGTCGACAGCAACCTCGGGACGCTGTATTTGCCGGCCAAGGACTTCTCGATCTCCGCGCGGCTCTACGACCACGTGATGAACACCGCGGTCAACAACAGCTTCGCGGCCTTCGACAACGCCAGCCCGCCGGACCCGCGCATCGACTTCTACCAGATGCGGGCCGACGTCAAGGCGCGCTACACCGGCATAGAGCACGTGGCCCTCTCCCTGGGCTACAAGCCGGAGTACAATTATCGGCGCAACGCCGACCAGAGGCCGGGCGATTACGGCGACGACGCCCTCTACCAGGACGGCACCTTCCAGCCGGCCGAGACGCAGTTCTACGGACCGCAGACGAAGGACACCAAGCATCAGGTCGAGTTGATGGCGGATTTCGACCTGCCGGCCGGGGCCAGCCTCTCGGCGGGCTATCGTTTCCTGACCGCGAACCGCGCCGCCTACGAGAACTCGCCGACCCTCGGCCACTACGAGACCGTCGCGATCTACGTTCCCCTGGCGGAGACGCTGGCCTTCAACGCCAACTGGGACGGCATCGGCGAGGACAGCGACCGCTCGCCGAACAACTTCAAGCAGCGGCTCAACCGGGTGCTCTTCGACCTGCAGTGGTCCCGCCAGGACGGCAAGGCCTCCCTGGGAGGCGGCTACGCCTACGAGCGAGGCAAAGACACCATCGACGCCTACTTCGGAGCCAGCAACGTCGCGTTTAACGGCAACAACGTCGTCAACCTGATCCACATCCCGGATTCCAGCTACGACTACGAAAACCATGTCATCTCGGCCAACGGCATGGCATGCTTGCCCCTGAAGTTGACGGCGCGCGCGAATCTGTCGTATACGATCTCCAACGCGCACTGGTTCGTGACGGCCTTCGACCCCTACTTCACGGGGGCCTCCGTCGGCGTCCATCTCTCGGACCTGGCTCCCACCGAGGTCCGGATCACGCACTGGACGGTGTCCCTGGCGCGCGAGCTCTACAAGAACCTCAGCGCCCGGGCCTCCTACGACGAGGAGCAGTGGGTCGATAAGCTGGACGGCTCGCAGAACGGCCGCATAGGCGTCAGCGAGCTGTCGTTGTCGGCGAAGTTCTGATCCGACGAGGGGGGCGCCGCGGCGCTCTCCCTCGCTTTTTAGAGATTTGGCCGTAGCGTTGCTTGGTTGCTTAATCGAAGAACAATCCGAACATGAGCGAGCTCTTCAAGGTCGGCTTCAGCCACTTGTCGGCGCCCTTAAAGGAGCGGGAGCGGGCCTCCGTGCCGGAGGTTGAAGTGGCGGCGCAATTGCCCGGGCTGGCCCGCGAGCTGGGGGTTTCGGAGCTGGTGTTGCTGTCGACCTGCAGCCGGCTTGAGATCTACGGAGTTGCGCCGCGCGCCGGGCAAGCCGCCGGTCGGGCGAGAGCATGGTTCTTGCGGCGCGGCGGACCCGGGCTTGAGGGCAGCCTGGGCAGCCTGCTCGGCAATGCCGCGCTGGGGCATCTCTTCCGGGTGGCCGCCGGCTTGGATTCCTGGATCATCGGCGAATCCGAGGTGCTGGGGCAGGTCAAGCGGGCCTACGAGGCGGCTCGCGCGGCTAAAATGACGGGGCCTTGGCTTAACCGGTGCTTTCAAAGCGCCCTGGCCGCCGGCAAGTCGGCGCGCGCGCGCACCGGCATCCAGAACGGGGTGTCCTCGATCGGGGGGGCAGCGGCCGCGCTGGCGCGGCAGATTTTCGGCTCGCGCGACGACGGCTCCATCGTCGTCTTCGGGGCGGGGGAGGCGGCGGAGGCCGTGGCGCGTCATTTGGCCGTCAAGAATTTCAAGGACATCAGCGTGGCCAACCGGACGCCGGAGCGGGCGGAGGAGCTGGCGCGCAGGATCGGGGGGCGGCCGATGACGTTTGCGGAGGGGCTGGAGCTTTTGGCCCGCGCCGAGGTCGGCGTCTTCTCCACCGCCAGCCCGGCGGCGCTGCTGCAGGCCGAAATGCTGCGCGGCATCGTCGCGCGCCGGAGGCGGCCGCTTTTCTTGATCGACCTGGGCATGCCCAGGAACGTCGATCCCGGCTGCGCTGCGGTCAGCGGGGCGTATCTCTACGATCTGGACGACCTCAAGCAGGTCGTGGCCCGCAGCGTCGAGGCCAAGGCGAAGGACAAGGCCGCGGCCGAGAGCTTGGTCTCGGAGGCGGCCTCCCGCTGCGCCCTGGAGCTAGACAAGGCGGCCGCTTTCGCTCGGCCGCGAGAGGCGGTGGCCTGAGATTCGAGACTTGCTAGACTTAAAGGAGAAGCAATGAAATCAATCGTCATCCTGTTGTTGGCCGTCTGCGCTGCCGCCGCTCCCGCCTCCAAGACGGAAGGTCGGAATCTGTTCCTCGCCAAATGCTCCGCATGCCATGCCAAGGACGGCAAGGGCAATCCGGGGATCGCCAGGCTGTTCAAGGCCAAGCTGGAGGACCTCAACCTGGGCTCGGCAAGGATTCAGGGACTCTCCGATGAGAAGCTCGCCTCGGCCGTTTCCGAGGGTGTGAGCAACGAGGCGGGCAGGAAGACCATGCCGGCGTTCAAGGGAAAGCTCAAGGATGCGGAGATAGCGGACGTCGTGGCCTATTTGAGGGCGTTCGGCGCCAAGACGGAATCCCGGAAGGCCGTCAAGAAGGACGTCGAGTAGGATGACGACGGGCCTGGGCCGCTGCCCCTGCGAATCGGAGGCGGAGGAGCAGGGGGTCACGCGCCGAGGCTTCTTGGCCGGCGCGGCGGCCCTCCTCGCGGGGACGATCGCCTCGGTCCTCGGAGCCGCCGGCCTGTCTTATTTCGTCTCTCCCGCCTTCGAGAAGGAGGATGAGAATTGGATCGACGTCGGCAGGGCCTCCGAGCTGAGGACCGGCGCTCCGGTCAAGGTGGACTACGTGGCCCGCAAGCGGGACGCCTGGGTCGTCACCGAGAAGAGGTCCTCGGTCTGGCTGTCGAATCTCGGAGGGGGGCGCTTCATCGCCTTCGATCCGCGCTGCACGCATTTGGGCTGCCCCTACCGCTGGGACCAGGGCAAGCAGGAGTTTCTCTGCCCCTGCCACGCGGGGGTCTTCGACCGGGAGGGGAAGGTGCTCTCCGGGCCTCCGCCGCGGCCGCTGGACCGCTTCCCGGTCAAGGTCGTCTCCGGCCGCCTGCTCATACGCCCGGTTGACGAGAAGGGGGCCGCGTGAAGCGCCGCTGCCGCGCCGTCGGGGAGTGGCTGCGCCGGCGCACGGGCTGCGACCGGGTCTGGGAGACCCTCTTCGCCCGCCACATCCCGGAGGCCGAGGGACCGACGGCCTGGCTCTACACTTTGGGCAGCGCCACACTCTTCATCTTCGTGGTCCAGGCCGTCACCGGGGCGCTGCTGGCGATGAACTACGTGCCCTCGCCGGACCACGCCTACGATTCCGTGCGCTTCATCAACGAGAAGGTCCTCTGCGGCTCCTTCATCCACGGCCTCCATCATTTCGGCGCCAGCTTCATGGTCGTGCTGGTCGTGCTGCACATGCTGCGCGTCTACTTCATGGGCGCCTACAAATACCCGCGCGAGGGCACCTGGATGGTCGGCGTCGTCCTGCTGCTCGTCGTCATCGGCTTCGGCTTCACCGGCTACCTCTTGCCGTGGGACCAGAAGGCGTATTGGGCCACGATGGTGGGCACCAACATCGCCGGGCAGACTCCTTTTGTGGGTCCCCTCGTCTCCAAGATCCTCAAGGGCGGCGGCGAGATGGGGGCCTCGACTTTGACCCGTTTCTACGCCCTGCACGTGCTGGTGCTGCCGGCCGTCGTCCTCCTCCTCATCGGCATCCACCTCTTCCTGGTGGTCTGGCACGGCATCTCCGAGCCTCCGGAGCGCGCCCGGCGGCGCGGGGAGGGAAACCCTCTTGGCTGATTGGCATCAGGACTACGAGCGCCGCTATAAGGAGCTCAAGCAGAAGGGCAAGTCCTTCTTTCCGTACGCGGTCTTCAAGGATTGCCTCGTGGCCTTCCTCCTCTTCGGGCTGCTGGCCTTCCTGGCCTGGAAGTTGGGGGCCCATCTGGAGAGCTTGGCCGACCCCACCGACACCTCCTACAACCCGAGGCCGGAATGGTATTTCCTCTTTCTGTTCCAGGCTTTGAAGGCCTTCCCCGGCAGCTTGGAGTCGGTGGCCGCCGTGGTGCTGCCGGGAGCCGTCTTCGCGGCCTTGTTTTTCCTGCCCTTGTTCGACCGAGGCCACAAGCGCCATCCCCTGGATCGCCCGTTTTTGACCGGCTTGGGGGTCTTGGCGATCGCCGGCGTCACGGCCCTGACGGTGGAGGGCTACCGCAGCCCCTTGGTCAACCCGGTCGTCGAGAAAAACCCCGAGGTCGTGGAGGGCGCGCGCCTCTACCGGCAGCTTAACTGCGCCTACTGCCACAAGATTCGCGGCAAGGGCGGCGTCGTCGGGCCCCAGCTCGACCGGGTCGTCGGCGCCGAGTCGCCCGAGTGGCTGGAGCGGCATTTCCGCGATCCCAGCGCCGTCACGCCCCATTCCGCGATGCCGCGCCTGGGCCTGCTGGACGACGAGATCAAGGCCCTGACGGCCTACCTTAAGTCGATCGCCAACGAGCCCTTCACCCAGGAGGCGCCGAAGCTTTTCGCCGAGAACTGCGCCGTCTGCCATAAGATCCGCGGCCAGGGAGGGGAGGTCGGTCCCGATCTCTCCACGATCGGCTCGGCGCGAGACAAGTCCTTCATCGTCCGCTACATCGAAGATCCCGCCAAGACCAATCCCAAGTCCGGCATGCCTGCCTTCCGCGGCCAGTTGACCGATCTGCAGATCGAGGACCTGGCCCGCTACCTCTCCAGCCTCGGGCGCTGATTCAAGGCTAGCGAAAGTAAGTCGTCTTATTGTTTTGGCTATTTTGTTGCATTAATCAAATTAGCCAGATTAAAATAAGATGAAAAAGATAATCCAATTCGTTATCGTTTCTTTGGCCATCATCCTGGTTCCGGCGGCTCAGGCCGCCTTTCAAGCCGGGCTGGCGGAGGGCAGCAAGATTTGGCTGGAGGGGGAGTCCACCCTGCACGCCTACGAGAGCCAGGCGACCTTCAGCGATTTAGAGCTGGTCTTTTCGAGCGCTTCTTCCCTGGAATCGTTGTCCTCTGCCGTCGTCTCCGAGCTTCCCGCGCGCCTGACGCTGAGCATCCCGGTCGCCGCCCTGCGCTCGCCGCATCGCTTGCTCGATAAAAACATGGCCCGGGCGCTCAAGGCTGAGCGCTTTCCGGAGATCGTGTTCGCGATGGATCGCTACAGCGTCGCCGGGCGGCTTGAGAGCGGTGCGGCGACGGTAACGGCCTACGGCGAGCTGTCCGTGGCGGGCCGGACGCGGCCGGAGCGAATCGAGGCCGCGCTTTCCTTTAAAGAGGGTCGCATCATCATCGACGGTCAACAGCCTCTGCTCATGACCGATTTCGGCGTGCGGCCGCCGCGCTTGGCCTTCGGCGCGATCAAGACAGCGGACCGGGTCGTCATCCGGTTTCATCTGGTTCTGGAGAAGGCGCATTCCGACAAGGAGAAAAAATCATGATCACAAAAAAATGGCCGTGGCTGGCGCTGGCCGCGCTTCTCGCCTTGATCCTGCCGGCCCAGGCGGTCGAGATCGTAAACAATGACGCCTTCGGCCTCGACGTCTACGGGCGCGAGCAGATGTTGGGCGTGCTCGAGAACGTTCCCGACCCCTACCGAGACCATAACCGGCTCTATCTGTTCCAGAAGCAGGCCCGCATCGGCTTCAAGGGGCATTACGAGGACGCCTTCCGCTACGACGCGCAGTTCGCCTTCGGCGGCGAGGACGCCAACGGCAGCAACACCGACCTCTCGCTGCTGGATTTCGTGGCCGACGTCCCCTTGGACTTCGGCCCGAAGGGCACGATCCTGAAGATCGGCCAGTTTCGGGTTCCCTACAGCCGCGAGGGCTTGACCGATCAGGGCTACGCCCTCTTCACCTCCCGCTCGATCGCCAACCTCGGCTCCTACCAGAGCCGGGACTACGGCTTGGCTTTGCTGGCCGCCAGCGGCAAGTGGACCGGGACGCTCGGCACGTTTTCCTCCGGCGGGCGGGACGTGCCGCAGCGCTTCCTGCCGGAGCGTCTGGGCGTGCCGTACTTGGCCGCGCGCTTCGGCTACAACGACGGCGTCGACGAGGACATCTACCACGTCGTCGGCACCGACGACCATCTGACGCGCACGACCAAGGCGGCTTACTTCGACGCCATCTACATGCAGGACACCTTGATCGGCCATTCCTCGGCCCTCCAGGTCCGGACCATCGACAAGAACCTGCTGGTCGATTCCGGCTTCAACCCCTACATCGGCGCGGGCCCCGGAGACACGGCGGCTAACACGGCGAACATGCAGCGCGGCAACCTCTACTGGCTGGGCGGGGATGCCGTCCTGCGCCACCCCCTGGGCGTCGGCTCGGCCCTGGAGGGGGAGATCGAGGCCAACTGGGGCGGCTATCAGAACCGCTACGGCGTCATCCATCTGGCGAACGCCAGGGTCCAGGGCGACTATAGAGTCGGCCGCTTCGCGGTGGGGCTGCGCTACGCGGTCCTGTCCATGGACACCAAGTCTGGGTTCCTGAGCACGGCCAAGGCCGGCCCTCCGCAGATCCTGGGACCGGTGGTCAACAATGATCTCGGCACGGCGATCCACGAGATCACGCCGTCCCTAAGCTGGCATTTCCGGGGCAATCACATGAAGATCGTCGCCGACCTCCCGGTGACGCTGAACTGCCCCATCTGGTACGACAACATCGGCAAGGGCACCGAGGCGGCCCCGACCCCCCTGGGCGCCTACGCCTTCCCCGATCCGACCGCCACGACGCAGAATTCGGTGCTGGCCACCAAAGGCAACGGAACGGCCCGGCGAACGGTGGTGGAGGCTCGGATGCTGTTCCAGTTCATGTTCTAAGCCGGCGCCAGCCGGCTTGGGCGTCAGCCAGCGTCGGCGCTCCGGCTTGCGGCCGGAGCGCTGGTCTTTGCGTTGCGGGCCTAAAGACGTCCGCATGGAGAATGCCGGGACCGAGACGGGCTGGCAGCAATGGGGCGGCCTGTTCGCCCTCTTCGAACAGGTCGAGGATGGAGTCTGCGTGGCGGACGCCTCCGGCAAGGTCATCTACGCGAATAGGGCGGCCGTCCGATTGTTGGCGGACACCTCCGCGCGAGGACTGGCCAATATCTGCGAGACGCTTTGCGGCAGGCTGGAGGGGGAGAACGGCCTTTCCATCCCCATCCGTGACTGCCCGCTGCGCCGAGCGGCCGCCGAGCGTCAAGAGAGAGCCGTCACCTTTTCCGGGCGCCATGGTCCCCGCTCTGAGTTCAACTGGCGCGACGACCACGTCGAGCGCGCGCAGCGTTGGCGCGACCTGCGCGTGCGCTGCCTGCGCGCCGGCTTGCCTGGGAAGCGGGGCGGCCTCGAGGAGGTCCATCTGGTTTTCATCGAGGACGCGGCCTCGGCGCTGGAGCTGGAGCGCCGCCGCGCGGGCTGGCGCGGGATGGTCGCCCATGACTTGCGCGCGCCGTTGAGCAGCGTATACTCCAGTTTGCTGCTGCTGCAAGAGGAGCGCGCCACGGGCTCCTCGGACGAGCGCAAAATCATTGCGGCCGGCTTGTCGAGTTGCCGGAGGATGATGGAGCTTTTAGACCTCTATCTGGAGGTCTCGCGCCTGGACGCCAAGGAGGTGGCGGTGTCCGTCGAGGACGTCGAGCTGGAGCCCCTGGTGCGCTCCGTGGCCGAGGCCCAGGCCCCGCTGGCCTCCTCGCGCAAGATTTCCGTCAGCCTCGCCGTGCCCTCCGGTTTGAGCGCCAGGGCCGACGCGGCGCTGCTGCGGCGAGTCGTCGAGAACCTTCTCAACAACGCCATCAAGTTCTCGCCCGTCTCGGGGAGCGCGCGAATCGAGGCCGCCGCTTCCGGGGCCGCCGTCTCCCTGTCCTTCCGGGATTCAGGTCGCGGCGTTCCCAAGGAGGATCTGCCTAGTCTCTTCGAGCGTTATCGCGGGGCTGAGGCGCAGCTTGGGGAGACTCGCTGCGGCGCCAGCCTGGGATTGGCTTTCTGCCGGCAAGCCCTGGAGCTGATGGGCGGTTCCATCGCCGCCCGCTCCAGGCCCGGGCGCGGCGGCGAGTTCGTCGTCAGCCTGCCCCGCTCGGAGTAGCTCGTCAGCGTACGGCCAGCAGCGCGGGCCTCGTTCGGGGCAAGGAAACGACGATCGGCGAGTAGGCGGCGTTGCCGACGGAGTCGACGGCCCGGACGCGGAAGGCGTAGGCGGCTTGCGGCCGCAACGGCAAATACCTGACCGGCCCCGTGGGCCCCGCGGAGGCTTCCCGCCAAGGTCTTGTCCCGAGCAGTCGGTATTGAAAGCGGAAGCCGCGGCGATCGACCCCGCTTTGCGCATCGCGCGCCAGGGCGGTCAGCCGCGCGCGGCGGCCTCGGCGCAGCACCCGCAGGGAGACCGTCGGCGGAGCATGATCGACTTGGGCGTAGAAAAGCCGGAAGAGGGCGGCGATCCTGCGGATGGCCAGGGGGATGAGGACGGACTCCTCCTGGAGGAGGGCCGGCCGCGGGAAGCCCTCCGCGCGCCGCCGGCCGCGGTCCCTGGTGCCGTCGACGCCTTCCATCGGCCCCGGCCCGTAGCCGGCGTCGAATCCGGCCGAGACTTGACCGGTGCGCAGGAAGAGGTCGTAGAGGGTGTTGAAGCGCTCGACCGGCTCCCCGTCCAGCGCCGGCCAGCCGGAGACGCGCTTGCCGATGAAGGTCTCGTAGGCGTCCACCCCGCGAACGGGGTGCGGCCAGAGCAGCGCGTGCGCGGGCACGCTCAGGTCCTCGAGCAGGTGGCTCGCATGGCCGAGATACCAGAAGGCCAGGGCCTTGTTCCCGCTCTTATAGAGGGCGACGGCGCCCGCGCCCCTTTGCCCGCCGTGCGACCAGCCGTCATCGTACCTGCCGTTGTAGCCGAAGCCGCCGGTGAAATACTTGTAGGCCCTGTCGACCGAGCTGTCGTAGCCGGCGAAGCCTTCCGTGCGCCCCTTGCGGTAGTCCCAGAAGTGCCGCAATTCCGGGACTAGCTGGCTCCAAGGGTTTTCAAAGGGGATGTCCTCATCGTAGGAGCCGGCGATCACGTTGGTCGGCTCGTCCGTGGAGGGGCGATTGGCTTGGATGCCGCCGATGTAGCGGGCCAGCTCTCCGCAGTCGTAGCGGCTGGCGTAGAGGCGGTAGGCCTGGCGGGTCAAATAGATATGCGTGACGACGTTGTAGGCTGCTCTCGCCGGTTGACCCAGGTCTGTCCTGAGGCCGTGGACCGTCGGCGCCGGGGGCAGCGCGCCGGCTTCGATCTTGGTCCAGCCGCTCTTGAAGTGACGCGCGATCGGCGAGGCCAGCGCGCCGGCCGCCAAGGACGCGGCGAGCAGGAGTGACTTCATGGGCGGATTCTAGCTAAATTTGTTACATTGGGCGTCCATGAAAAAGTGCCTGATTACCGGGGGATTGGGCTTCGTGGGCTACAACGCGGCCTTGCGCCACTCCCGCCGCGGCCGCTCGGTGATCCTCTTCGACGACGTCTCCCGCGGCACGGCGCGCCGCAACTTGGCCGAGTTCCGGCGCTCCCCGCCTCCCCGGACCCGCCTGGTGCGCGGAGACATCCGGGACGCGGCGGCCCTGCGCGCCCTCTTTAACCGGCACGGCCCCTTCGATCTGGTCGTCCATCTCGCGGCCCAGGTCGCCGTCACCGCCTCCGTCGCCGATCCGGAGCCCGACTTCGATATCAACGCCCGCGGGACCCTGAACTTGCTGGAGGCCGTCCGCCGCCTAAGCCCGAAGGCCTTCGTGATCTTCGCCTCGACCAACAAGGTCTACGGAGAGCTGGGCGGGCTAAAAACCGCCCTCGTCGAGGGCCGTACCCGCTACGCCCTGCGGCGGCCGCGCGGCGGCATCGACGAGAGCGCCCCGCTCGATTTCCATTCCCCCTACGGCTGCTCGAAGGGAGCGGCCGACCAGTACGTGCGCGACTACGCCCGCGTCTACGGCCTCTCGACGGTGGTCTTTCGCCAGTCCTGCATCTACGGGCCCTGGCAGTACGGCGAGACGGACCAGGGCTGGGTGGCGTGGTTCATGATCGCCGCGCAGGGCGGGCTCCCCATCGTCGTCTACGGCGACGGCAAGCAGGTCCGCGACGCGCTCGATGTCGACGACCTGCTTGCGCTCTACGACCGCGCCTGGCAGCGCTCCGCCGCCTGCTCCGGCCAGGTCTTCAACGCCGGCGGCGGGCCGGGGCGCACCCTTTCTCTGCTGGAGCTGCTGGACTGGATGCGGCTGCGCCACGGCGTCAAGCCGCCCCTGAGCTTTCGCGAGTGGCGGCCGGGGGATCAGAAGGTCTACGTCTCCGACGTCTCCAAGGCCGCGAGGCTCCTGGGCTGGCGCCCCGAGATCGGGCTTGAGCGCGGGTTGGAGCGGCTGTGGCGCTGGCTTGCCCCGCGCGTCGCCGCTTCGCGGCGATGATCTTCGCCGTCATCCTGGCTTACAACGAGGAGGCGGCCCTGCCCGGCTTGCTGCGGGCGCTTGAGGAGCGCTTGGCGGGAGAGCCCCACCGATTTCTCGTGGTCGATGACGGCTCGCGCGACGGCACCGCCGCGGCGGCGCGGCAGGCCGCCCGGTCTCTGCCGGTGACCCTGCTCGGCCATCCGGTCAACCAGGGCGTCGGCCGGGCCTTCGACACCGGCCTGCGCCGGGCCTGCGCCGAAGCCTCGGACGACGACATCGTGGTCACCCTCGAGGGGGACATGACCAACGATCCCGCCTGCGTCCCGAGCATGATCGAGCGCCTCCGCCAAGGCTGCGACGTCGTCTGCGCCTCCCGCTACGCCCGCGGCGGGGCCTACGTGGGCTTTCCCCTCAAGCGCCGGATTCTAAGCTTGGGCGCCAACCTGGCCGCGCGCTGGATCATCGGGATTCCGGGGGTCAAGGACTACACCCTCTTCTGTCGGGCCTATCGGGCGGAGGTCTTGAAGCGCGCGCTGGCGCGCTGCGGGCCGCGCTTCATCGAGCGCCGGGGCTTTTGCGCCAACTGCGAGATCCTGCTGAAGGTCCAGCGCGCGGGACCGGTCCGCTGCGGCGAGGTCCCCATGGTCTACCGCTACGATCTCAAGCGCGGCGCCAGCAGCATGAAGGTCCTCGCGAATCTGGCCGAATACTGGCGCCTGTTCCGCTCCGCGTGAGATTTCGAGCGTCCCTCGCCGAGTCGTCGCGCCACCTGGCCGCCCTGGCCGCCTACGCGCTGCTGGCCGTCGCCTTCACGTGGCCCTTGGCCCGGCATTTTTCCAGCATGTACCTGGGCAACGGCGACATAACGACCGGAGCCTGGAACATCTGGTACTTCCGCCATGCCCTGCGCTTCGGCGGCAATCTGCTCTGGACCGACTATCAATACTGGCCCTACGGCGCCAACCTCCTGCTGCACCACGACACACTGTTCTACGACGCCATCGGCTACTTCTTGCTGCCGCGCTGGGGGATGACCGCGACCTATAACGCGATCAGCCTCTTCTCGCTGGTTCTGGCCGGCTGGGGGACGCTGTTGCTCTGCCGCGACAATGGCTTAAGCTGGCCGGCGAGCCTGCTGGCGGGAGGGCTTTTCGCCTTCGGCCCGGGCAGCATCCGGGTGCTGGAGGCGATCTCCTGCCTCGACTACAGCTGCCTGCACGTGCTGCCGTTCTTCGTCTGGACCCTGACGCGCGCCCTGCGCACGCGCGCCTTGCGCGACGCGGCGCTGGCGGCCCTGTGCCTGACCTGGGTCTGGCTGTCGAACTACTACTACTTCATGTTCTGCCTGCTGCTCATCGCCTTCCTTTACTTTTGGAACGAGCGGCCGCTGTCGGCTTCGGCGCAGCGACGGGCGTCCTCTGGGCCGGCGCGCGCGGCGCTGGCTGTCCTGGCGCTGGCGGCGGCCGCCTGCGCCTGGCTGGCCTGGAGGAGCGGCCAGCGGCAGTTTCATGGCCGCGGCGGCGCCCTGGAGTTGCTGCGCTATGTCGCTCCCTACGCCGGCTTCTGGGGCTGCGCGCTGGCGGCTCTGGCCGTCCGCTACAAGCCGCGCTTGCGTCTTAAGCGCGCCGCCTTCTCGTGGCCTAGCCTCTCGCCGTATGTCGCCTTGATCTCGATCTACGCGGCGATGAACCTGCCCTTCATCGTCTGCGTGCTGCATTTTTGGCGCAACGGCGATCTGGCCGCCCCGCTGAGCCCCTGGCGCGGCGGCGGAAACGCCACCGAGATCGCTTGGATGTTCTTGCCCGGCTATTACAATCCGTTGTGGGGCGGCGCGGTCCGGCGCCTCGGCGCCTGGCTCCATCTGGGCTATGTGCCCATGGGGGGGCCCGCCGGCGCCTCCTACAGCGGCTCTTCTCTTGGCTTCTTGCCGCTGCTGGCGGCCTGGTGGCTGTGGCGCCAGAAGCCGGAGCGGCGGCAGGTGCGGCTGTGGTACGCGGCCGCGGCCTTCAGTTTCGCGATGACCCTGGGGCCCTGGATCAAAATCTTCGGCGTCGACACCTACCTGCCGATGCCGTTTTATTTCGCCCATCTGCTGCCGTTTTTCGACGGCATGCAAACGGGGATGCGCTTCCATGTCTTCATCATGTTGTTTCTCTGCCTGATCTTCGCTGCGGCCTACGACCGCCTGCGCGGCCGCCTGCCCTCGCGCGAGCGCGCGGCGCTGCTGGCCGTGACGCTGGGCCTGCTGGCCTTCGAGAGCGCCGCGAGGGTCAGCATGATCGGCTTGAGCGTGCCGCCCCTCTACGCGCGGCTGCGCCAAAGGCCCTATGGGGCGCTGCTGCGCATTCCGGCGGGGGCGATCTTCAACGGACTCTCCGCCGAGGGAGGGATGGGACGGGCTTTCGACCCCATCTACCAGATGATCCACGAGAAGCCGATCGTCGGAGGCTATCTGACGCGGGTCTCGCGACTGACTTACGACGCCATGCGGGGCGACCCATTCCTGACCGCGCTGGTCGCCGCGCAGGCTGGAGCCGCGCCCGCGGCGGTGCTGAGCGACGCGCGCGCCTCGCGCTGGCTGCGCCAGTCGAGGGTCCGCTACGTGCTCGTCGATCCCAAGCAGCCGCCGGCGCTGCTGCGGGTCGTCTCTCGCTGGCCCTTGCGGCTGCTGGACCAAGGCGGAGGACGCAAGCTCTACGAGGTCGAGCCGGCCCGGCCGCTTCAACGATAGCCCAGGGCGCGCAGGATGTCCTCCATCAGGCACCATTTGGTGATGGAGGACTGCAGCAGATTGGCCCCGACGAAGGCGGTCAGCCAGAGGAAGTAGGGGCTGACCCAATGGGCCAGCGCGAGGCTGGCCAGGATCGCGGTCCCGGCGATGAAGCGGATGCGGTGCTCGATGGTCATGAGGCCTCCTGGCGGCGCTTGAGCAGGAAATAGAGGATCGGCACGGCCGTGCGCGACAAGAGAGTCGAGGCGGCTTCCCCGGCGATCAGGGAGATGGCCAGGCCCTGGAAGATGGGGTCGAACAGGATCACCCCGGCGCCCACCGCCACCGCCGCGGCGGTCAGCAGCATCGGCCGAAAGCGGACGGCGCCGGCGTCGACGACAGCCTCGCGCAATCCGACGCCCTGGCGGCGCCGCAATTCGATGAAGTCGACAAGGATAATGGAGTTGCGCACCACGATGCCCGCCCCAGCGATGAAGCCGATCATCGAGGTGGCGGTGAAGAAGGCCCCCAGCAGCCAATGCGCCGGGAGGATGCCGATCAGTGTCAGGGGGATGGGAGCCATGATGACCAGCGGAATCGAGAAGGACTCAAACCAAGCCACCACCAGGGCGTAGATGAGCAGGAGCGCCAGGAGGAAGGCCAGGCCCAGGTCTCTAAAGACCTCGTAGGTGATCTGCCATTCCCCGTCCCACTTGAGCGCCGGCTGCCGCGAGTCCGAGGGCTGCCGCGCGAAGTATTGCGCGACCCCCAGGGCGCGGATCTTGGGCTGGAGGTTAAGCATGGCGTAGATGGGGGATTCCTGAGGGCCGGAGACGTCGGCCAGCACGTAGGAGACGGAACGGAGGTTCTTGTGGTCAATCGGTTCGTCCTGGAAAGCTCGGCGCGCGCTCGTCAGGGCTCCGATCGACAGGGGAGAGCCGGAGCGGGAGATCAGGGAGGTGCGCAGCAGCGCGGAGAGATCGTGGCGCCTGGCCTGCGGCAGGCGCAGCCTGATCTCGACCGGCTCCTTGTCCGCCTCGGTGTGGGCCAGATCCACCAGCTCGCCCGAGACGGCCTGCCGCGCCGCCTGGGCGATTCGGGCGGGGGCGATCGCGTTCAAGGCGCTCTTCTGGCGATCGACGAGCAATCGCTCCAACGGCTGGGGGCCGGCCTCGTAGGTGTCTACATCGACGATTCCGGGAGCCGATTGAAGCAGGGCCAGGACCTTGCGGGCGAGCTCTCGCCGCCTCGGGCCGTAGAGCTCCAGCACCAGGGTCGAGAGCACCGGCGGGCCGGGGGGGACCTCGGCGACCTGCAGCCGGGCGCCGTAGCGCCTGGCGATCGCCGAGAGCGGAGCGCGCGCGGCGCGGGCGATCTCGTGGCTTTGGCGGCGGCGCCGGGAGCGCGGCAGCAGCTGGACGGCGATGTCGGCCTGGTTGGGGTTTCGGCGCAGGAAGTAATGCCGCACCAGGCCGTTGAAGTTGTAGGGCGCGGAGGCGCCGACGTAGGAGACGACGCGCCGGACCTCCGGGATTGTCTTTAGGTAGCCCGCGATCTCGGCGCTGGCCTTGCGCGTGGCCGCGAAGCTGGCGTCCTCCGGCAGATTGAGAACGACCTCGAACTCGTCCTTGTTGTCGAAGGGAAGCATCTTGACGACGACCTTGCCCGCCAGCACCAAGGCGCCCGCCCCGATGAGAAGCAGCGCCGTCGCCGCGAAGTAGGCGCGGCGCAATCCGGGGCGCTCGAGCAGGGCGCGCATGCCGCGGCGGTAGAGCCGGTCCAGGCGGCCCTCCTTGCCGCGGCAGCCGTCTCGATTCGGCTTCCAGACCGCCAGCACGCGCGTGAAGGCCCAGGGGGAGACGACGAAGGCGACCGCCAGGGAGAAGAGCATCGCGCAGGAGGCCCCCACGGGGATCGGGCGCATGTAGGGGCCCATCAGGCCGCCCACGAAGGCCATGGGCAGGATCGCGGCGATCACGGCCCAGGTGGCGAGGATGGTCGGGTTTCCCACCTCGGCCACGGCCTCCACGGCCAGCGCGGACAGGGGGCGCTCGTCTGCCATCGCGAAATGGCGGTGGATGTTCTCTACGACCACGATGGCGTCGTCGACCAGGATGCCGATGGAGAATATCAGGGCGAAGAGGGTGATGCGGTTGAGGGTGTAGCCCAGCAGGAAGTAGACCAGCAGGGTCAGGCTCAGCGTGACCGGGATGGCCACCAAGACGACGGCGGCCTCGCGCGGGCCCAGGGCCAGGGCGATGAGAAGGGCCACGGAGAGCGTGGCCAGCGCCATGTGAAAGAGCAGCTCGTCCGACTTTTCCTTGGCGCTGCGGCCGTAGTCGCGCGTGACCGCGATCTTGAGCTGGGGCGGCAGCTCGGGCCGGGCTTGCGCCACTCGCGCCAGAGCCTCGCGCGAGACGGTCGTGGCGTTGGAGCCGCGGCGCTTGGAGACGGCCAGGGTGACGGCGGGATGCCCGTCGAGCAGGACCTCATGCTGGGTCTCGTCGACGGAGTCTAAGACTTGCGCCACCTCGCCCAGGCGGATGGGCCGGCCAGCGGAGACTCCGAGCACGACCTGGCGCAGGTCATCGGCCGTGCGGATGAAAGAGTCCGTCTCCACATCCAGCGAGCGCATCCCCTCGTCGATCCTGCCGGCCGACAGGCGCGCGTTGGAGCCGCGGATGATGGCGGCGATCCTCTCGGGGGTCAGCCGGCGGCGCGCCAGGGCCTCAGGACTGAAGCGCACGGAGAATTGCCGGCGCCGCCCCCCGATGATCTCTATGTCGGAGACGTTTTCCGCCGAGCTGATCTTCTCGCGCAGAGTCGCGGCCGCGCGCCGCAGGGCCAGGCCGTCCAGGCCGGGGCCGGAGAGGGTCAGCGCCAGGATGGGGACGTCGTCGATCGACCGGGGCTTGATGAGGGGAGGCAGCGCCCCCGCGGGCAGCAGGTCGAGGTTGGAGAAGACCTTGGTGTAGACCCGGGTCATCGCCTCGTCCGGGTCCATTCCGACCTTGAAGCGGACGATGAAGAGCGCCGAGCCCGGCTGGGCGGTGGAGTAGACGTACTCGACGCCCGGGATTTCCCAAAGCTTGCGCTCCCCTACGTCGACGACGCGGCGCTCGACCTCCTTGGCCCCGGCCCCGGGGAAGGGCACGAAGATGTCGAAGAAGGGGACGTCGATCTGCGGCTCCTCCTCGCGCGGCAGCCGCAGGATGGCGAAGAGCCCCAGAAGCAGCGAGCCCAGGACCAAGAGCAAGGTGAGCTTGGAGTCGACGAAGGCGCGCGCCAGGGCTCCGGCGGCGCCCAGGCGGCGGCCCTCGCCGCTCATCGTGCCTCTCCCAGCCGCGCGGCGATCTCGCCGACGGCGGCCTCATCGAGGGTCCCGGCCGCCGCCCGCAGCCTGGCGTAGCCCAGATGCGCCGAAAACGCCGCCTGCAGGGCGGCCGCGCGCGCCTCCTCGAGCGCCCTCTCTCCCTTTAGGACGTCGAGGATGCTCTCTCGGCCCTCGCGATAGAGGGGGCGCAGAAGCCGCAGCGAGCTGGCCGCCTCCTGGGCGGCCGAGCGCGCCAGGGGGAGTTGCGCGCGGGCGGACTCGTAGTCCTGGTAGCGCTGGGCAAGCTCTATGCGGATGGAGCGCTCCAGGGTCTTGGAGTCGGCGCGCGCGGCGCCGAGCTGGGCTGCGGCGCGGCGGCGCCGCTCGAAATAGCTTGGGTCGCCCAGCGGCAGGGAGGCGCGCAGGCCGACGAGGCGGCTGGAGGCGCTGGAGGACAGATCGGAGGAGTCAGCCGAGAGGGCCGCGAAGGCCTCCAGGCTCGGCAGGGCGCTTAGGCGCGCGCGCCGCAGGCCGGCGGCGGCCGAAATCTCGTCGGCCCGCGCCCGCAGCAGCTCGCCGCGTCTTTGCAGCGCCTCCTCCGTCAAGCTTCGCAGGGAGACCTCCGGAGAGTCCGTCCCGTCCAGGCGGCCCGTCGTCTCGATCGCCTCCTCCTCCCCGCGCCCGGCCAATAGAGCCAGCGTCGCCTGAGCCGAGGCCAGCTCGCTTCGCCGGCGCGATTGCGAGGCGCGCAGCCCGGCCAGCAGCGCCCGGGCCGCGTAGAAATCCGCGCCCAGCACCAGCCCGCGCTCGCGCAGGCGGTCAGCCTCTTCGATCTCGGTTTTCGCCGCCTCGACGCGCTTGCTGTCGTTGGCCAGCAGGGAGCTCGCCAGCAGGATGCGCAGGTAGGCCTCCACGGCCTGAGCGCGCTCCGCCTGCAGGGAGGCCTCGCCAGCGGCCCGCGCCGCTGAAAGCCCCGCGCGCGCCTTTAAGCGCTCGGTGGTCAAGGCATAGGCGGTGAACAGCGGCAGCCCCAGCTCCAGGGCGCCGTGGATCGCGGTCAGATCGCCCGGGTGGTTGAGCGCGTCGAGCGCGAAGTTCCGGGCCTCGAAGCGGCGCTGCTGCAAGAGGGAGGAAAAAACGTAGACCGGGTCGTCGCCGCGCGCGACCTGCGCCCGGGCCGTCAGGCGCGGCAGGGCCTCCAGCCTCGCTTGGGCCAGGCCGGCCGCGGCCGCTTCTCGCCGCTCCCTGGCCTGGGCCAGCTCGGGGCTCGCGGAGAGGACCTCCTCGACTGCCTGCGTCAGGCTCCAGCGCTGGGCGGCCGGGGCCGCGCAGAGAGCCGGCGGCAAGGACGCCGCCAACAAAATCGCCAGTAAAACCGCCATGACCTTTAGATGCTCCCGCAACAAAAAGGATTCCGGCTCCTCCGTTGCGTGGGGCGGCTTGCCGCGCACAAAGAGCTAGAATGAGAGCCGGGAGGGCCTGGTCATGAGCATCGTCACGCTGTCGCGGCTGCAGTTCGCGCTGACGATCATGTTCCACTACCTGTTCCCGCCCCTCTCCATCGGTCTGGGCCTGCTGCTGGTGCTGATGGAAGGCGCCTACCTGCGGACCGGCGACAAGGAATGGGAGAGCCTGGCGCGCTTCTGGACCAAGATCTTCGCCGTGAACTTCGCCATGGGCGTGGCCAGCGGAATCGTGATGGAGTTCCAGTTCGGCACGAATTGGGCGGTCTACTCGCGTTTCGTCGGCGACGTCTTCGGCTCGGCCCTGGCGGCGGAGGGCATCTTCGCCTTCTTCCTCGAGTCCGGCTTCCTGGCGGTGCTGGTCTTCGGCTGGGATCGGGTCTCGGCGCGGATGCATTTTCTCTCGACCTGCCTGGTCGCCCTGGGGGCCCTGTTCTCGGCGGTCTGGATCATCGTCGCCAATTCCTGGCAGCAGACCCCCGCCGGCTACGTCCTGGTGTCCCACGGGGGAGTGCTGCGCGCCGAGGTCGCAAGCTTCTGGGCGGTGGTCTTTAATCCCTCCAGCATTCCGCGCCTCGTCCATACCGTCCTGGGAGCCTGGATGCTGGGCGCGGCCTTCGTGGCCAGCGTCTCGGCCTTCTACCTGCTCAAGGGCCGCGGACCCTCGCTGGCGCGCAAGTCGCTGGCGGTCTCGGTGCTCCTCGGGGCGAGCGCCTCCCTGCTCTTGCCGCTCTCCGGAGACGTCCAGGCGCGGCTGATCGCGCGCCTGCAGCCGGCCAAGCTGGCCGCCTTCGAGGGGCTCTACCGCAGCCAGCCCCGCGCCCCCTTGACGCTCTTCGGCATTCCGGACGGCAAGCGGCAAAAGCTCCGCGCAGAGCTTGCCGTTCCCGGCCTGCTGAGCTGGCTAGTCCATCGGCGCCTCGACGCCCCGGTCACCGGCCTGGACGCCTTCCCTCCGGGGGACCGCCCGCCGGTGGCGGCGTCGTATTGGCTCTTCCACTCCATGGTGGGCTGCGGGCTCCTGCTGGCCGCCTTGTTCTGCGCGGCGGCTTGGGGGCTGCGCGGCGGCCGCCTCTACGGGCAGCGCTGGCTGCTCAAGGCGCTGGTCGGCTCCGTGGTGCCGGCCTTGGCGGCCAACGAGCTGGGCTGGTGCGCGGCGGAGGTCGGCCGACAGCCTTGGATCGTCTACGGCCTGCTGCGCACGCGCGACGCCGTCTCCCGCTCGGTTCCGGCTCCCGAGGTATTGCTGTCGATCACCCTGTTCGCGCTCATCTACGCCCTGCTCTTGGCCGTCTGGTTGAGCGTGCTCGACGACAAGATCCGGCGCGGCCCGGAGGAGCTGCCAGCCGCCGTCCCCGCCCGCGGCTGGCTGGAGTCGGCCGCCCAGCTCGCCGATCCCGCCGGGGGCTCGCTGACCGAGGCGAAGGAGGAGCCCTGATGGATCTGCGCGCTCTCTGGTTCGTCCTGCTGGGGATACTGCTTTCCGGCTACGCCATCCTCGACGGCTTCGACCTGGGCGTCGGCATCCTCCATCTGGGCGCGCGCGACGATCGGGAGCGCCGCCTGTTCATGAACTCGATCGGCCCGTTGTGGGACGGCAACGAGGTGTGGCTGGTGACCTTCGGCGGGGCTCTGTTCGCGGCCTTCCCGGAGGCCTACGCCACCGCCTTCTCCGCCTTCTATTTGCCCTTCATGCTGCTGCTCTTCGCGCTGATCTTCCGGGCCGTGTCGATGGAGTTTCGCGGCAAGCGCTCCTCCCCGCTCTGGCGCGGGGCCTGGGACGTCTCCTTCTCGGCGGCGAGCTTTCTGGCGGCGCTGCTCTTCGGCGTGGCGGTGGGCGACTCCATGCTCGGCATCCCGATCGCCCGCGGCCACGAGTTCGCCGGCGGTTTTTTGGACCTCCTGCGTCCCTACGCCCTGCTGGTGGGAGCGCTCAACGTCTCCCTCTTTACGCTGCACGGCGCCATCTACCTGAACCTCAAGACCGGCGGGGAGCTGCAGCGGCGCGTGCGCCGCTGGGCCTGGCATGCCTTCGGGATTTTCCTGACGCTCTACCTTTTTACGACCATCGTCACGCTCGTGAGCCTGCCGCGCGCCATCGCCAACTTCCAGCGGCTGCCCTGGCTGTGGGGAGCGGTGGCTGTCAACGTGCTGGCCTTGGCCAACATCCCGCGCTCCCTGTTTTTGCGGCGCCCCGGCCAGGCCTTCCTCTCCTCGGCGGCGTCCATCGCGGCGCTCATCGCCCTCTTCGGGGCGGCCCTCTATCCCAACCTGATCGTCTCCAGCCTCAATCCGGACTGGAGCCTGACCGTCGTCAACGCCTCCTCCTCGGCCAAGACCCTGGGCATCATGGCCGTGATCGCCCTCTGCGGCATGCCCTTCGTGCTGGCCTATACGGCCGTCATCTACTGGGTCTTCCGCGGCCGCGTCGAGCTGGGGAAGTTCAGCTACTGACCAGGCGCCGGCGGCGGCGCCAGCGATCGAGGAGAGGGGGAACGAGCGTCATCACGACCAAGATCGTCGTCGTCGCCACGGTTCCGTTTCCCAGGATTGAACTGAGCCAGAGGGTCGAGGCCATGATGACGAAGAAATAGAGCATGTCCCCGGTGATCGACAAGGTCCAGCCGGACAGAAAGCCGTGTCCGGCCGCGGCGGCGGCGGCCCGCCCTGTCATCGGATCGACCCCGAAGGCGACCAGGATCAGGCCCAGGGGGCCGTTGCTTTCTCCATAAAGGGCGGTCGTGCGGCGCACCGCCTCCCGCAGGCCCTGCGCCAAGCGGCCCAGCAGCGCGACGTGCCGGCCGGCGACGACCATGAGCTTAAGCAAGGGCTCGAAGAGGCAGGCGAGGATGACGTCGGAAAGCCAGTAGAGGGCCGTCGTGGCCGGCCAGGGCAGGGCGTAATGGCGCGCCAGCAGCACCCCGGCGGGGATGCCGCCCCCGACCGGGATCAAGAACAGCGTCAGCACCTTCCAGGAGTGGGACAGCCAGCTCGGCATGCCACCATTCTACCAGGTTGCCGCCGCTTGGGACGCTTGACGGGGCGGGCCCGACGCCCTACACTGAGGGCGTGAAGACGGCATCTCTCCTGCTCGCCTTGGCCTTCGGCGCGGCGGCCATGCCGGCGCCGGCGCAGGACGATCCCTTAGGCCAAGTCGCCATTTGGGTCCGGCTCAACTATCTTTCCGCGCATCGCCCGCTAGAAGATAAAGCCTGGCTGCGGGAGCAGGAGGGTTTATTTTGTTCTCCCGGAGTGCAGGTCGTTCCCAGGGTGGAAGAGGGGTTGCGCTCTCTATTTGTCCTGGCCCAGCGCAGGCAGGGTCTGTTCCCCGGCTTGGGCAGCGACAGCCCGGATGAAGCCCTGCGGGCGATCCTCGCTTCCCCCGACGGCGACTACCCGCGCCTCAAGCGTGACCTGTGCCGAGACATCCAGGGCAAGCTACAGCCTCCGAGCTCGGGGGACGGGCCCTCACGCTTGTTCCTGCAGTCGGAGCCGGGCTTCGAGCTCAGGCTCTACGACGGGGGCGCCATGGAGCCGCTTTATTCCTCGCGCGAGTCAGCCGTCGGTGTCGTGGTCCCCGGTTTGGTCTTGAAGGGCCTCTACAGGGCCGAGAGCGGCGGCTCCCGCTTCTTGTTCAAGTTCGACGACGCTTTCATCGGCCTTCTGGAGAACGAGTACGAGGGCCGTCCTAACATCACTCGCCAGAACCTCTGCATCAAGCCCTCCAATCTCTGGCGGGCCATCCAACGGCGCCATTTGAGTCCGCGCTCCCGATAAGCCAACCAGAGCCGCTGCGGCGTGCAGGTGAAGACGCGGCTTCCTTTCTGCTACGCTTAAGGAGGCTTCCACCTGCCGCACCGAGGAGAAAGGGATTTATGGGGATCAGGGCTGGAATTTGGCTGCCGCTGGGCTTGTCGCTGGCCCTTCTGCCGGGGCTGGCCCGGGCCGAGCGCTACGAGATCGATCCGCAGCACAGCGCGGTGAGCTTCCGGGTCAAGCACCTGGTGATCAGCGAGGTCAACGGGCATTTTAGCCGCTTCTCGGGGAGCATCGACTACGAGAAGGGCAAGCCCTCGGCTTGGGGGGCTCAGGCGAAGATCGACGCCGCCTCCATCGACACCGGGGTGGCGGCGCGCGACAAGCATCTGCGCTCGGCGGATTTCCTGGACGTCGAGAAGTTTCCCGAGGTCGTCTTTGAGAGCCGGCGCGCCGCGCTCGGCAAGGACGGCTCCGGCACGCTCTACGGCGAGCTGACGATCAGAGGGGTGAGCAGGCCGGTGGCGCTGGCGCTGGAGGTGGGCGGCACCGTCAAGGATCCGTGGGGCCACGAGCGATTGGGGGCCTCCGCCACGACGAAGATCGACCGCAGGGATTTCGGCTTGGTCTGGAACAAGGTCCTGGAGAGCGGCGGGGTGATGGTCGGCGACGAGGTCCAAATCCGCATCGACGTCGAGGCGGTCGCGGCGGGCAAGGGCGCTCGCGCGCCATGAGGCCCTCGGCGCTCCTGGCCGCGCTGCTGGCCTTGGGCGCTCCGGCGGCCGCCGCGCCCCGCTTGACGGTCGCGGCCAGCTTTTATCCGATCTGGTTTTTCGCCTCTTCGATCGGGGGACGCCGCGCCGCGGTGTTCAACGTCACTCCGGCCGGCGCCGAGCCGCACGACTACGAGCCGACGGCTCGCGACGTCGCCCGCATCGAGGGCAGCGGGCTGTTTCTTTTCGACGGCGTCGTGGAACCGTGGGGAGAGCGCCTCGCCGAGTCCCTCAAGTCGCGGCGCTCCCGCTCGGCGCGCGTCGGCTTCGGCGATCCGGATCCCCATGTCTGGCTGTCTGCGAGGCTGGCCGAGCGCCTGTCCGCGGACATCGAGCGGGCCATGGCCGGGGCGGACGCCGCCGACGCGCCGTTCTTCGCCGCCAACGAGCGCCTCCTCCACGCCCGCCTGGAGGCCTTGGACGGGGACTATCGGCGAGGCCTGGCGCGCTGCGCCGGCCGCGACATCGTCGTCTCCCATGCCGCCTTCGGCTACCTCGCCGCGGCCTACGGGCTGCGGCAGGTCGCGATTTTAGGGCTGTCCCCGGATTCCCAGCCCTCCCCTCGGCGCCTGGCCGGAGTCGTCGATTTCGCGCGGCAGCACCGCGTCACGACCGTCTTTTTCGAGCCCCTGGTCTCCCCCAAGCTGGCCCGCACCGTGGCCGGCGAGACCGGAGCGACGGCGCTGTCCCTCGATTCGCTGGAGGCCACCCTGCCCGCTCAAAAGGACTATTTCGCGCGGATGAGGGCCAACCTCGCCGCCCTCAGGACGGCCCTGCGATGCCGCTAGCCGCCGCGGCCGTCGATCATCGCGACAACATCATCGAGGTCTCGCACGCGTCCTTTTCCTACGGAGCCCGCGAGATTCTAAGCGACGTCAGCCTGGCGGTTCATCGCGGCGACTATCTCGGCATCGTCGGCGGCAACGGGGCTGGAAAAACGACCCTGCTGCGGATCACGCTGGGCCTGCTCAAGCCTTCCTCAGGCGCGGTCCGGCTCTTCGGCCAGGACATCTCGGCCTTCCGGCAATGGTTTCGGATCGGCTACGTGCCTCAGAAGGCGACCAGCTTCGACGAGAATTTTCCCGCCACGGTCGAGGAAGTCGTATTGATGGGGCGCTTCGCGCGGCGGGGCCTGCTGCGGCGCCTGGGCAGGCAGGACAGGGCCCAGGCCGAGCTGGCGCTCGAGCGGGTGGGCCTGTTGCCGCAGCGGGGACGCCTCATCGGGGATCTCTCCGGCGGCCAGCAGCAGCGGGTCTTCATCGCGCGCGCGCTGGCCGGCGAGCCGGAGGTCCTGTTTCTAGACGAGCCCACGGTGGGAGTCGAGCAGGCGGTCAAGGACGAATTCTACCGGCTGCTCAGGCGCCTCAACGAGGAGCTGCGCTTGACGGTCGTCCTGGTGACCCACGACATCGAGCGGATGGCGCATCAGGCGATGCACGTCGCCTGCGTCGACCGGACCCTGTTTTTTCACGAGTCCCTGGACGATTATTTCCGCAAGACCCACGCGGAGATCCATCCCCACGAGCGCCGCGGCCAGGAGGCCTAGTGCTGGCCCTCTTCCATTACGGCTTCGTGCTGCGGGGCTTCGAGGCCGGGATCATCGTCGCCCTGGTGGCCCCCTTGATCGGCACCTTTTTGGTGCTGCGGCGCTACTCCTTGATCGCCGACACCCTGGCGCACGTCTCCTTGGCCGGCATCGCCCTGGGCCTGCTGCTGGGCTTTAACCCCATCCTCGCCGCCCTGGCCGTCACCGTGCTGGCCAGCCTCGGCATCGAGAGCCTCAGGCTGACCCGACGCGTCTACGGCGAGTCGGCGCTGGCCCTGTTCTTGTCCGGCAGCCTGGCCTTGGCGACCATCCTGCTCAGCCTGGGCCGGGGCTTCAACACCAGCCTCTTCAACTATCTTTTTGGAAGCATCGTCACGGTCACCAGGGGGGACGTCCTGACGATCTCCGTCTTGGCCGTCATCGTCGCCGCCGCCGTCGCCTTCCTTTATAAGGAGCTGGTCTACATCACGTTCGACGAGGAATCGGCGCGGGTCTCCGGCTTGCCGACGCGGGCGATCAACGTGATCCTGATACTGCTCTCCGCCTTGACCATCACCCTGTCGATTCCCATCATAGGGGTTCTGCTGATCGCGGCCCTGATCGTGGTGCCGGTCGTGGCCGCCCTGCAGCTGCGCCGCAGCTTCGCCGCCACGATCGCCTACGCGGAGGCGATCTCCCTGTTCTCGGTGGTCTGCGGGATGCTCGCCTCCTTCTATCTGAATCTCTCGACCGGCGGCACGATCGTCCTGATCATGCTGGCCGTCTTCCTGCTTCTGCTGCTAGCGACAAGCCGCCGCCGAGGCTCCACGCAGGCGTAGCCGGCTTGCGTCCGTGTCTGGCCGCGGTTGGGGGAATTTCGCTAAAATAACCGCCAGATATGCTCGAAGGCCTAGGCGTCCTGCTCTGCCTGGTGGCCGTCGGCGCGGCGGTGATGGGACGGCGGCTGGCGCCGGAGCTTCCCCTGATCATCGGCGCCGAGGCGGCCGGCAGCGGCCGCGGCCCGGCCGATTGGCTTATCCGCATGCGCGGCGTGGCGGCGACCGCGGCCGGCGTGACGGTCTTTTTAGCCGCCCACGTCCTGGGCTGGGTCGATCCCTCCTTGGCCGCGCCGCTCTGGACATGCGTGGCGGCCATCCTGCTCGGGAATTTCGCTTTCCTGTCCCTGCGCTCCAGGCTGCGCCGGCAGCGCCCATTCCTGCTGGCGCAGATGGCCTTCGACCTGGTCTTGCTGACCTTTCTGCTCCATTTTTCAGGAGGGCTGGAGAACCCCCTGTACGTTCTCTACGTCTTCCACGTTTTGATGGCGGGGATTCTCCTGTCGGTCTCCGACGCCTGGCTGGTGACCGCCATGGCGGGGGGCCTCTTCTGCTGCCTGAGCTTCGGCGAGTACGCCGGCCTCTGGCCTCACTACCGCCTGCTGGCGTTCGCCAGCCCGGAGCGGCTGAGGGAGGTCGTGGGCATGACGGCGACCTTCCTGGGGCTATTGGCCGGCACGGCCTACTTCATCACGACGATCATGGGCAGGCTGCGCGACAGCCAGGAGCGGCTGCTCAAGGCCGAGCGGCTGGGCGCTTTGGGGCAGATCGTCGGCTTCATCGCGCACGAGGTCAATAACCCCATCGGGATCATCTCCGCGCGCATGAAGCTGCTGCGCTCCGGCTCCCCGGAGTTTCGCTCCGGGGAGTTCCTTGAGGAGTCCCTGGAGATCGTCGACCGCCAGAGCGATCGCGTGGGCCGGGTCGTGCAGCGCCTGCTGCGCCTGCTCAAGCCTTCCTCCGAGCCGCGCGGCGAGGTGGACGTCAACGAGGTGCTCTGCGACGCCTTGGCCACGAGCGCGGCGCAGGCGCGCGCCCGCGGCATAGAGGTCCGCCGCGATTTGCGCGCCGTCGCGCCGGTGCGGGCCAGCTACGACGACCTCTTTCATGCCTACCTGAACGTGATCCATAACGCGATCGAGGCCATGCCTCGCGGGGGCCGGCTCGGCGCCGCCACGCGCGAGGCGGGCGGCTGGATCGAGACGGTGATCTCGGACACCGGGGAAGGCATCGCGCCGGAGCATCTGCGCAAGATCTTCGAGCCCCTTTTCTCGACCAAGACGGCCGACCACGGGACCGGCCTGGGCCTGCCGATCTCCCTGTCCTTCGTCAAGGCGCACGGCGGGGAAATCCTGGTGGACGGGGGCGTCGGCCGGGGGGCGAGCTTCACCATCCGCTTTCCCGCTCCGGGGGCTCCGGCGCCGTGACCCAGAGCGTCCTCGTCGTCGACGACGAGAGGGACATGCTCTCGACCTGCAAGGCCGCGCTCTCGCGGGAGGCCGTCAACGTCGTGCTGGAGGCGGATGCGCCGCGCGCCCTGGAGCGCTTGACCCGGGGAACGTTCGACGCGGTGGTGGCCGACATCAACATGCCGGGTTTAAGCGGCCTGGAGCTTTTGCGCGCCGCCAAGAAGACGGACGCCGAGCTTCCCTTCATCCTGATCACGGCTTTCCCGGGCGTCGAATCCGCCGTGCAGGCGCTGCGCGACGGGGCGCTGGACTACTTGATCAAGCCCTTCCACCCCGACGACCTGCGCCTGAAGGTGGCGCGCGCCTTGGAGCAGAGGCGGCTCAAGGGGGAGCATCGCCTGCTCACCAGGCACCTCACCCGGGAATACGCTACCGACGGCATCGTGGGCGCCAGCCCCAGCATTCTGGAGGTCTTGGCGCTGGTCGACAAGGTGGCGGCGACGGCGGCGGACGTGCTGATCCTGGGCGAGTCGGGAACCGGCAAGGAGCTCATCGCGCGGCGCCTGCACGCGCGCTCCGGCAGGCGTGGGCGCTTCGTGCCGGTGGACTGCGGCGCGATCCCGGAGAACCTGCTTGAAAACGAGTTCTTCGGCCACGAGCGCGGGGCCTACACCGACGCGGGAGAGGCCGCTCCGGGGCTCCTGGAGTTCGCCGACCACGGCACTTTCTTCATGGACGAGGTGGGGGAATTGCCGGGAGGGCTGCAGGCCAAGCTCCTGCGCGCGCTCCAGGAGCGGCAATTTCGCCGGGTCGGAGGCAACGAGGTCCAAAGCGTCGACGTGCGCGTCGTCGCCGCCACCAATCGCGACTTGAAGGCGGACGTCGCGGCGGGGCGCTTCCGCTCCGATCTCTTCTATCGCTTGAACGTGGTCGCCATCCGCGTGCCTCCGCTGCGCGAGCGCCCGGACGACATACGGCTGCTGCTGGAGCATTTCCTGCCGCGCTACTCCAAGGAGCTGGACTCGAACGTTTTGCGCGTCGACCCCGCGGCGCTGGAGATTTTGACGAGCTACTCCTGGCCCGGAAACATCCGCGAGCTGCAGAACGTCCTCAAGCGCTCCATCCTGCTGTGCGGCCGCAGCCTCCTGCGGCCCGAGGACCTTCCCGAGAACCTCGTCTCGGCTCCGACGGAGCCGCTCGAGGCGCGGGGGGGGTTCGTGGAGCGAAAGAGGCAGGGCATCCAGGCCTTCGAGCGGGAATACTTCGACGCTCTCCTTAAGGAACACCACGGCAACGCCAAGGCGGCGGCCCAGGCCGCGGCCCTGCCGCTGAGCAACTTGTATTGGTACCTTAAGAAATACGGCCTCCAGCCGCGGCTCTACCGCTGAGCTTTTTCAAGCTTTTTAGAAATTCCTCTCTTTGGATTGGAATCATCCAGTCGGGAAATATGATATTTTGACGCGTTCTTTGGCAAAAATGTTGCTGTGTGCGCAGAACAACATCATCCATCGAGTGAGGAGACTATGTCCAAGAAATTCATGATCCCGGCTCTGGCGGCGGTCCTATTGGCCGTCGCTTGGCTGCTGCCGCCCCTGCATCAGACGTGCGAGCACCTCTGCCCGCTGCGCCGCAGCGCCGTCGAGTCGGTCCAGGCCCTTCCGTCCTTCGCGCGCAAGTACGGAGTCTCTTGCTCGCAATGCCATTACGCCTTCCCGATCCTCAACGCCTACGGCCGGCAGTTCAAGATGAACGGCTACGTCCGGGATAAGGACTCCGACGTCGGCGTGCTCAAGAGCTCCGATAAGCAGATGAGCATCGAGAAGATATTCCCCTGGGCGGTGATCGTGCGCTCTCGGCCTTTCGACAACGGGCGCGGCAACATCGCGAACGCCGGAGGCCAGATGGGCGGCACGGCGAGTCCCAACACGGGCGGCTTCAAGTCCCAGCCGCTCAACGACGTGGATTTCTTCGTGGCGGGGGGAGACGCGGCCAGGCAAATCTCCTACTTCGGCGAGATGGACGCCAACGCAGCGGGCGGCTTCGCTCCGGGTTTGGGCGACCTGCGCTTCGGCTATCATCCCTATGACCAGCTCAACGTGGTGCTGGCGCGCCGCGGTTTCTTCGTCGACGATCCCTACCAGACGCTGTCCGCGGCGGAGAGCCCGACGATCGCAAACCGGGCGACGGACCTGCTGCAGCCGGATCAGAGCTCGGTGGCCGGCAATTCCCTGACCGGCACGCAGCAGACGATGTACGTCTACGGACAGGTTCCGCTGCCGAACGCCGCGTTCCTTTATTATGCGGCGGGCGCCAGCAAGGATGACGACCTGGGCCGGCAGGCCAACGCGCCGACCAACGGAGACCTGCGGCTGGCCTTCGACAACAACTCCGGGCTGATGGTCGGAGCCTTCGGGTCCTACGGCCACGAGGGGCCTCGCGACGCCAGCGGCTTCACTGGGGGCACGGCGGGAGTCTTGTCCAAGCAGCAGTTCGTCTGGACCGGCTTCGACGCCCTTTGGGAGATCGGCAACTTCGCCGCGCGCGGAGCCTTCGCCTACACTCATGAGGGCGATCCCTCCTTCGACGGGGCCACTGCGACGGATCGCGCGGCCTACGCCGAGTTGGCCTATGCCTACAAGAGGGGCAACGAGGCATATCCGTTCCTGATGCCGTTGATTCGCGAGAACTGGTACACGACCTTCAACGGCACGCAGCAGTTCAATTACATCACCTTCCACCTGGCGCATTATTTCCAGCCCAACGTGAAGGCTTTCGCCGAGTACTCCGTGGACACGACGCGGGGTTACCAGGGCGGGACGCTGACCGCAACCGCGGGCACTCTGGCGGTGCACGGCGATCGGGCCAGCCTGCAGGTGGAGGTGGGCTTCTAGGCCGGCGTCGCGGCCAGCGGGATGCATGGAGGGAAGGATGACTTCTAGCGGTTGGCGGACTGTAAAGAGCGTCGGAGTCGCCGCGGTCTTGCTTGCCGGCGGCTGGCTGGCGGTTGGCCGCGGGACGGCTTGGGCCGACGGCGACTCCGGGCAGGCGGCGCAGAAGCTGACGCCGATTCCGGGCAGCGAGTGCAAGCTCGACGAGGACGGCAACAGCGTCTGTCCGTTCGACAACGGACCGGACACCATCGACGTCTCCAAGTATCCGCCCGAGCAGCAGAAGAATTACAAGGTCTTCGCCCAAAAATGCTCGCGCTGCCATACCTTGGCGCGTCCGATCAACTCGCATTACGCCTTGCCGGAGGAATGGAAGGCTTACGTGAGCAAGATGCGGCATAAGAGGCATTCCGGGATCAGCGACAAGGACGAAGACAAGATCACAGCCTTCTTGATCTACGATTCATCGGTTCGCAAGGCGGACCTGATCAAGCAGAAGCTCAAGGAGGAAGCAAAGAAACCGGAGGCCAAAGAGAAAACGAAGGGACCGGAGGCGAAGGGATCCAGCAAGTGAGATCGGGCCTCGCGACTGCCGGTATCGGACCGGGATTTATTTTAAATCCCTTGGAATCTATTCCTGCGCTTTTAGAATAATTTCAGAATAAATGCGTTTATTTGCCGCGTTCGATGGCAAGAGTGTTGCCTGATACCCCCACGCATCAATGGGTAGGCGACATGCGAGAACTCGGCGAATGAAGTGGGCCTGGCTCCTCGTCTTGGCGGCCGCGGGGCCAGCGGTCGCGGGGACGGGTCACGCCCCGAAACGAAAGAGCGCGCAGACCTTGCGCTACCATGCGGTCGTCCCGGGTCATCGCGACCCGGCGGCTTCCCTGGATCAGCAGCTCTTGCCGCAAGAGCCGCTGGCCGACAAGGTGAAGACGCCCGACGAGGGCTTCTCGATTTATTGGCCCGGCATCGCCTTTTCCTTGGTGCTGCTGGCGGGGATGATTTGGGCCTGGCAGTTCGGCGTCCGAGGCGCTCCATTGGTGCTGGCCTTGCTGGCGATACTCTGCGCCTACCTGTCCTTGGGCGGGCGCCGCTATTTCCATCTGCTCGGCAATCAGCAAGGCTACGAGCCGGTGCAGCCGATCGCCTTTTCGCACGCCATCCATGCGGGGAAGCTCAAGATTTCCTGTTTCTATTGCCACTATGGGGCTCGCAGCAGCGACGTGGCGGGGGTGCCGGCGGTCAGCGTCTGCATGAACTGCCATAACGTGGTCAAGGGGATGGCGGGATCCAAGGAGCCGTCCGCCGAGATCGCGAAGCTGCTCCATTTTTGGGATGCCCGCGCCACTCCCGAGGCGGCGACGATCCCGTGGGTGCGGGTGCACCATCTTCCGGACTTCGCCCATTTCAGCCACCGTGTCCACATCGCCAACGGCATCCAGTGCCAGGAGTGCCACGGACCGATCCAGAAAATGGATCGGGTGAGGCAGGCGGCTAGTCTGTCGATGGGCTGGTGCATCCAATGCCATCGCCTGCGTCCCGGACAGGCGCCGACGCATTGGAAACGCGTGGGGGGGCCGACCGACTGCGCGGCATGCCACTGGTGAGCGAGACAGGCGAAAAGATCATGGAAGACGATGCCGCCAAGGCCGGCGCCGACGACAAGGCTGACGGCCTGACGCGCCGCGATTTTCTGGAGTTCTTGGGAGCGAGCTTCGCCGCCCTATCGATGGCGGGCTGCAAGCTGCGCACCCCGGTCGAGAAGATTCTGCCCTACGTCCGGCAGCCCGAGGACGCTGTCGCCGGCAAGGCCTTGTGGTTCGCCTCCACCTGCGGCGGCTGCAGTTCCGCCTGCGGCGTCCTGGTCAAGAGCCGGGACGGCAGGCCGATCAAGCTGGAGGGCAATCCCGACCATCCCTTGTCGCGCGGCGGCTTGTGCGCGCGGGGACAGGCTACGATCCTGGACCTCTACGATTCGGAGCGCCTGCGCCAGCCGCTCATCGGAGGCGGCGAGGCGAGCTGGGCGACGGTGGACGCCGAGGTCCGGCGGCGCCTGAGGTCGGCTAAATCCGTCCGCATCCTTGGCCGGACCTCGACCAGCCCCTCGCTGGACGCGGCCATCGAACGGATGGCGCGCCGTTATCCGTCGCTTCGCCGGGTCGTTTACGATCCCATTTCCTCCTGGGCGATCGCCGAGGCGCATCGCCGCACCCACGGCCGCGCCGTCGTGCCGCATTATCGCTTCGACGAGGCGCGCGCCATCGTCGGCTTCGACGCGGATTTCCTGGGGGCGTGGCTTTTCCCCGTGGAATTCATCCGCGGCTGGTCCAAGGGGCGCCGCCCGGATCAGCCTCAGGGCGGAATGTCGTGGCATGCCCAGTTCGAGCCCCGCCTCTCCGTGACGGGGGCTAACGCCGATTTGCGCGCCGGACTTCTGCCCTCCCAGGAGTTCTCGGCCGTGGCGGCCCTGGGCCGCTTGGTCGCCAGCCATACCGGCTGGACAGGACCGCTTCCCGCCGTCGAAGGCGCTTGCGGGGTGGATCAGGGGACGCTCGAGCGGACGGCGGGGGCTCTTTCCAAGGCCGGCAGGAACGCTTTGGTCGTCAGCGGCTCCAACGATCCGGCGGTTCAGATACTGGTCAATTGGATCAACGCGATGCTCGGCGCCTACGGCAGGACGATCGACATCGAGCGCCCCTCCCGCCAGGCGCAAGGAGACGACTCCGCGGTCTCCGAGCTGCTGGCGCAGATGGGCCGCGGCGCCGTCGACGTCCTGATCGTTCTCGACGCCAATCCCGTCTACGATTTGGGCCGCGCCGAGGAGTTCAAGGAAGGGCTCAAGAAAGTCGGGCTGTCCGTGGCCCTCGCCGACCGCCTGGACGAGACGGCTTCCCTCTGCCGCATCGCCGCCCCGCTTTCGCACTCGCTTGAAGCCTTCGGGGACTCTCGGCCCGTTTCCGGAGTCTACAGCCTCCAGCAGCCCACGATCGCCCCGCTTTTCGACAGCCGTCCGGCCTTGGAGGCGGTGCTGCGCTGGTCCGGCGATCGAAGCAGCGGCCACGATTTCATCAAGGGCTTCTGGCGCCGCAAGGTCTATCCCCATGTCCATGGCGCCCATGGCTTCGAGGCTTTTTGGCGCGACTCCCTGCAGAAAGGCGTCGTGCTGGCCGACGAGCCTAGGATGCCGGCCGCGCACTTCTCCGCCCGTGCCGTCTCCAGCTTGAAGCCGGCGCGCAAGCCCGCCGCGGCGGGAGCCTTTGAGTTGGCTGCCTATGCCTCGGTGGCCTTGGCCGATGGGCGTCAGGCGAACAACCCCTGGCTCCAGGAGCTCTCCGATCCGGTCACCCGCGCCTCCTGGGGCAATTACGTCTGCCTGGCCCCCGAGGATGCCAAGCGCATGGGCGTCGAGGAGGGCCGCGTCCTGCGGCTGTCCGATGGCGCCCGCTCGGCGGAGCTGCCGGCCTACGTGCAGCTGGGACAGACCCCGGGGGTGGCGGCCGTCGCCTTCGGCTACGGCCGCACGGGGGCGGGCAAGGTCGCGGCGAATTACCCGACCGTCAAGCTGTTCCCCATCGAGAAGGATCTCCTCGCGGGAGCGAACATCCGGCCCTTCGTCGCCTCGGGCGCGGTGACGCTTGCCGCGACGGACCGGACCAGCCCCTTGTCGAAGGTCCAGATCTACGATTTCGAGACCGATCCGCTGCTGGGACAGAAGCGGAATATCGTGCAAGAGACGACGGAGTCGGCCTACCGCCTGGATCCGCACAGCGGAAATCCACCGCCGAAAAAAGAAGAAGAGCTTTGGCCGCGGCATAAGTACCCGGGGCATAAGTGGGGCATGGCCATCGACTTGAACTCCTGCTCCGGCTGCTCCGCCTGCGTCATCGCCTGCCAGGTGGAGAACAATGTCCCCGTCGTCGGCAAGGCCGAGGTGCGCAAGGGCCGCGACATGTCCTGGATCCGCATCGACCGCTATTACTCCGGCGCTCCGGGACAGCCGCAGGCAAGCCCGCAGGTCGCTTTCCAGCCGATGCTCTGCCAGCACTGCGACAACGCCCCCTGCGAGACGGTCTGTCCGGTGCTGGCCACCGTCCATTCCAGCGAGGGCCTCAACATGCAGGTCTACAACCGCTGCGTGGGAACCCGCTACTGCGAGAACAACTGCCCCTACAAGGTCCGGCGCTTCAATTGGTTCGACTACGCGCATCAGGACCTGGTCCAGAATCTCGCCCTCAATCCGGACGTCACCGTCCGCCAGCGCGGCGTCATGGAAAAGTGCAACTTCTGCGTCCAGAGGATTTATTCCGGCAAGTTCCAGGCGCGCGAGGACGATCGCGTCCTCAAGGACGGCGACATCACCCCGGCCTGCGCCCAAAGCTGCCCGGCGCAGGCGATCGTCTTCGGAGACATGAACGATCCGGACAGCCGCGTGGCCAAGGTGGCGCGGCGCTCGCGCAGCTATCGCGTGCTGGCGGAGCTCGGCGTCGGCCCCTCCGTGTTCTACCAGACCAAGGTGCGCAACGACAGCGAGAAGGCCTGATGACCTCAACCCTGTCTCTGTTGAGAAAGCCGCTGGTCGAGGGCGACAAGACCTGCGCGGACGTCACGCGCGACGTCTGCGATCCACTGGACCGCACCCCGACGCGCCTGTGGTGGCTGGGTTTCGGCCTGTCGTCCACGGCCCTGCTCACGGGCCTGATCATGGTCATCGACCAGGTGTGGACCGGCATCGGCACCTGGGGCCTCAACAAGACGATCGGCTGGTCCTTCGACATCACCAACTTCGTATTCTGGGTCGGTATCGGCCATGCCGGCACGCTCATCTCCGCCATTCTTTTCCTGTTCCGCCAGCGCTGGCGCAACTCCATCAACCGCTCGGCCGAGGCGATGACCCTCTTCGCCGTCATGTGCGCCGCGCTTTTCCCATTGATCCACATGGGCCGTCCCTGGCTGGCCTATTGGGTGGTGCCCTACCCCAACCCCAGGGGTCCTCTCTGGGTCAACTTCCGCTCCCCGCTGCTATGGGATTTCTTCGCCATCAGCACCTACTTCACGATCTCGGCGACCTTCTGGTACATCGGTCTGCTGCCCGACTTGGCGACGCTGGCCGCGCGGCTGCCGCGGGGCTGGCGTAAGACGCTCTATCGGGGCCTGAGCCTCGGCTGGGACGGCTCGCAGCGGACCTGGTCTCACTACGAGTCGATGTACCTCCTGCTGGCCGGCCTGGCGACCCCGCTGGTCTTCTCGGTGCACACCATCGTCAGCTTCGACTTCGCGACCTCGATCTTGCCCGGCTGGCACAGCACCATCTTTCCGCCCTATTTCGTCTGCGGGGCCATCTTCTCGGGCTTCGCGATGGTCCTGACCCTCTTGATCATCGCCCGCAAGGTGATGCGCCTGGAGGCCTACATCACCATCGAGCACATCGACGCCATGTGCAAGATCACCCTCTTGACCTCGCTGATCGTGGGCTTGGCCTACGCCACGGAGCTGTTCACCTCCTGGTACAGCGTCAATCCCTTCGAGCGCTTCTCGACGGTCAACCGGATGCGCGGGCCCTACTGGCCCTTCTACTGGACGATGGTGTTCTGCAACGTCTTCGCGCCGCAGGCCCTTTGGTTCAAGCGCGTGCGCAGGACGCCTTGGAAGGTCTGGGTGATCTCGATCCTCATCAACGTCGGCATGTGGCTTGAGCGCTGGGTCATCATCACGGTCTCCCTGCATCGCGATTTCCTGCCCTCGAGCTGGCGGATGTACTATCCGACCTATATCGAGGTGGGCACTCTCATCGGCAGCTTCGGGCTGTTCTTCACCTGCTTCTTCCTCTTCTGCCGCGTGCTGCCGGTCATCGCGATGAGCGAGGTCAAGAGCGTGCTGCATTACGCCAAGGACGCCCCCGGGGTGGAGGCATGACGCATCCGCATCGTTTCGTGGTCGGCGTCTTCGAATCGGAGACGAAGCTGCTTCGCGCGGCCCGCCTGGCGCGAGCCGCCGGCCTGCCGGTCCATGACGCTTATACGCCCTATCCGGTCCACGGCATGGACGAGGCCCTGGGTCTTGCGCCCTCGCCCTTGCCGCGCTTCTGCCTCCTCTTCGGCGCCATCGGCTTGACCGCCGCCCTTTCCTTTCAATATTGGGTCAGCGTCTTCGACTGGCCGTTGAACATCGGCGGCAAGTCCTACGACGCCTCTCCAGCGCTCATCCCGATCGCCTTCGAGCTGACCGTGCTGATCGCCGGCCTGGGGACGGTCGCCACCTTCATGCGCATGCGCCGCCTCCATCCCGGCCGCCGTCCTGCCATGGAGGGCTTGGGCGCCCTTGACGATCGCTTCCTGCTGACCTTTCGCGAGGGGCCGGATGGGGTCGGCGAGGGCGTCGTGCAGCGCTTCCTCGAGGAGCAGGGGGCGTCCAGGGTCGTGGAGACGGGAGCCGGCTCATGAAGCGTTTCCTGGCTCCGGCGGCCCTGGTCCTGGCGGCGGTGGCGATGGTGCTGGCCGTGCGGCGGGATTTGCAGGAGCCGCATTGGCGGCTTTTCAACGACATGGTCTACTCGAAGGCCTACAAATCCCAGATGCCAAATTCCGTTTTGCCCGGCGGACGCACCGAGCAGCCGCCGGTTCCCGGCACCATCCCGCGCGGCTACATGCCCCTGCCCTACGGTCCGGGCGCGGCGGGGCGCGAGCTTGCCGGCCGCGAGCTCAAGAACCCATTGCTGCCGACCTACCAGAATCTGATCCAGGGCAAACAGCTTTTCCAGGCCTACTGCTCCCACTGCCATGGGCAGGAGGGGCTGGGCGACGGTCCGGTCGCCAAGTTGTTTCCGGCCTTTTCCTTTCCGATCGCGACCCCATCGGTCTACGCCCTCAAGGACGGCACGATCTTCGACGTCATCACCTACGGCTTCAACATGATGCCGGCGCACGGCTCGCAAATTCCCCAGAAGGATCGCTGGAAGATCATCCTCTACCTGCGCAACCTGCAGCGCCAGGAGATCGCCAGACACGCCTATCCGCGCAGCCCCTTGGAGGACTCCCGCCGCGACTCCCTCGTCTCCGCCGGCTACGGCAAGGAGCTCTTCGCCCAGCATTGCGCCGTCTGCCACGGCCAAGAAGGGCTTCATCCGCAGCATGGCGTGCCGACGCTGCATCAGCCCAGCGTCTTGGCCGTCGCCGACAATAATTACTACCGTCAGACCATAACCCATGGGCGGGCGGGGACCGCGATGCCGGCTTGGGGCGGGGCCTTGACGCCGACGCAGATCGAAAGCTTGGTCCGCTACATCCGCTCCTGGGCGACGCCGGCCCCGAGCGCGGCCAGCCTGGTGGCCGCCCGAGGCGACGCCGTTCAAGGGAAGGCCCTTTTTGCCAAGCGCTGCGCCGGCTGCCATGGCCGCAACGGCCAGGGCGGCATCGGCAATTCCCTCAACGGCCCCGCCTTCCTTTCCATCGCCTCCAAGCGTTTCCTGCGGGAGACGATCGCTTGGGGACGCCCCCATACCGCGATGCCGGCGGCCTACGGCTTGAAGGCTTCCGATGTCGCCGATCTGTCCGCCGCGATCCAGAGCTGGCGCTCGAGGCCGCCGTCCTGGTCCCGGGTCCAGCGCCTCCTGCCGCGCGTCACCAATGCCCAGGGAGCGCGCGTCTTCGCGATGCGCTGCGCCGGCTGCCACGGCCAGAATGGGGATGGCGGCATCGGCTCGCGCCTCAACAGCCCCTCTTTCCTTTCGATGGCCGACAACCACTTCCTTTATAACGTGATCACCGAGGGAAGGCCGCAGACCGCGATGCCCGCTTGGCGCCAGCTCTCCGCCGCGGAGCTTGCGGCCGTCATCACGCACATCCGCTCCTGGCAGACGGAGCCCTCCGTCGCGCTCTCCAATAAGACGATCTCCGGGGATCCGAAGCTTGGCCAGGCGCTCTTTAAGGCGAACTGCCAGAAGTGCCACATGGCCGGAGGCTCCGGCGACGTCGGCGCCCAGATCGGCAATCCCACCTTCGGCACCCAAGTCAGCGACGATTTCCTCTTCCAGACGATCGCCCACGGCAAGCGGGGAACGGAGATGAAGGGCTTCCTGCATCGGGATCGCGATCCCCTGAGCGTCGGCGATATCGATAACGTCATCGCCTACTTGCGCCAAATTCAAAGGCATCCGCCCGCCGAGATCCTCAAGCCGACCTTCTCCTGGTCCTTCGCCGACGACGGCAACGAGATCTTCCACAGCAAGGCCGGCTGCGCGAAATGCCATGGCGAGCACGCCCAGGGCGGCAGCGGGCCGTCTCTGGGGGCGCCCGGCTTCCAGCGGGTGGCCTCGGCCGGTTTCATCGCGGCGACCCTCGTTCTCGGGCGCGATCATACCCCCATGCCGTCCTTTTACAGCGGCAAGGTCCATTTGTCGGAAGACGACATCGAAAGCGTGGCGACCTATCTCATGAGCTTTTCCGGGCATCCGCCCGTCGAGCGGCGCGAGGTCGACCGCTCCCCGGCCCTGGCGCTGCGCGGCCGCGCCCTTTTCAAGCAGAACTGCGCCCGCTGCCACGGCGAGGGGGGATTGGGCAAGCACGGCTTGGAAGCTGGCGACTACGGACCCTCTTTGCATAATCCAGGCTTCCTAAAGGCGGCTGACGACAACTTCCTGCTGGCGACGATCGCGATGGGGCGTCCGGGCACGCCGATGCCTCCTTTCGCCTTGGGCGCTCCGGGCGTGCGGGCCCTGTCGGCCGACGAGATTCGCGAGATCGTGGCATACCTCAGGACATGGGAAACGGGGAAGCCCTCATCATGACCGCTAGACTATTGGACGAAAATCAGAGGAGGACGCTCGGCATTCTGGCGGCGGCGGCAGCCGCCGTGCTGGCGGCGGGCTTGCTCCTGGAGCCGAGGCGCGCCTGGAGCGCTCTGCTGATGGCGAACTTTTTCTTCGTTTGCGTGGCTTTGGGGGGGCTCGTCTTCGCCGCGATCCAGCGTCTGTCCAGCGCCGGCTGGTCGGCGCTCTTCTGCCGCGTGCCGGAGGCCATGGGCGCCTACCTGCCGGTCGGCGCCGCGTTGATGGCCCTGCAATGCTTCGGCGTCGGCAAGCTTTATCCTTGGGCCGACAGCGCCACGGTGGCCGCAGACCCCGTTTTGCGCGCCAAGACGGCGTTTCTCAATCCCGTCTCCTTCTTCATCATCTCCGCCGTCTGCTTCGCCGTCTGGTACGGACTCTCGCGCTCCTTGATCCGCCTTTCCCGGGCGCAGGACGAGCGGGACGGCGCGGACTTAAGCGAGCGGGCGATGCGCGTCTCCGCCGCCTTTCTCGTCGCCTTTTCCCTGACCTTCACCGCGGCGGCGATTCTCTGGATCATGTCCCTGGAGCCGGACTGGTACAGCACGATCTATCCTTGGTACCTTTTCTCCGGCTTGTTCATGGCCGGGCTGGCCGTGATGGTCCTTCTTCTTCTGCTGTTGCATCGCCGCGGCCTCTATCGGGAGCTCAACTCCCACCACTTCCACGATCTTGGCAAGTACCTCTTCGCCTTTTCTTGTTTCTGGGCCTACCTTTGGTTCTGCCAGTACCTTCTGATCTGGTATTCCAATCTCCCCGAGGAGACGGCCCACTACGTCACGCGCATGGCGAACGGCTGGAAGCCTCTTTTCTGGCTCAACCCGATCGTGAATTTCGCCTTGCCCTTCGCCCTTCTTTTGCCGGCCGGACAAAAGAAGCGCATCCGCCGCTTATTTTCCGTTTGCATTTTGCTGCTCTTCGGCCGCTGCCTCGATCTCTACCTTTTGGTCGGCCCCTCCGTCACCATTCATCCGCAGTTCGGCTGGCTTGAGGTGGGGGCATTCTTGGGGGCGGGCGGACTCTTCATCCTGCTCTTCGACCGAACCTTCAGCGCCGCTCCCCCGGTGGCTCTGCGCGATCCCTACCTCGTCGAAAGCCTCCACCACCACGCCTAAGAGCCTATCCCATAACTACAAGGCCACTTGGTCGAGCGCTTTTGGTTTCTGGCAAGGCGCGAAGAGCGAGCATGCCGATAGGCATGTAAGCGATGAGCAATGCAGCCAGGGACCGAAAGCGCTCGACCCCTCTTTTTTGATTTAAGGGAAGGGAGGGCCGATTCCGGCCGATTTCTTCGTCGCTCGTCGGTCACATAGCTATCGCTATGCTCCCTCCTCGCTTCTCGAAATCGTCGCGGACTCGGCCCTCCGAGTGGCCTTGTAGTTATGGGATAGGCTCTAAGGCCGCGGCCTAGCGAGCAACTTGCGCCCTGGCAGGCGCGTTGCGGGCTTCAATAACGTGACGCGCTGGAGGCATATGCGCGAGAGGATGCTGGGGCGTCTGAGTGGAGTCGCGCTGACGCTTCTGCGCGGCATGCGCCGGCGATTGGCTTCCGGCGGGGGGGGCTTGCCCAGAGCCAGGCTTCTCGACCTGCTTGGCCGCGCCTCGCTGGGGCTGGGGCTAGAGCCGGAGGAGCGCTTCGGCGAGGCGATTCTTTGTTTTGGAGCGGCGGCTGCGATATATATGAGGAAAGAAGAAATCGACGCTTGGGCCCGGCAGCGCTGCAAGCAGGGCGAGGCTTGCCGCCGCTTGGCCGGGGCTGGTTTTCCCAAGGCATGGGAGGATGCGGTGTTTCATTACGAGGCGGCCTTGGTGGTGTTGACGCGCCGGCAGGTTCCGGCGCTCTACGCGGACGCGCTTGAGAATTTGGCGATCGCATATCGCGAGCTGCCCTCTAAGGACCGGAAGGCCAGCACGCTTAAGGCGATCGACTGCTACCGGAGAGCACTGCGCGTCTTTACATTCCAGCTGATGCCGCTTAAAAACGCGCGATTGCACGACGGTTTGGGCAGCGCATTCTTGGGTCTTTGCGCTGGCGCGGCACGGCCGCAACAAAACGCCTGCCGCGCTCTGCGCCATTTTGAGCGTGCCTTGAGGGTACGCTCAAAGAGCCGATATCCTTGCGAGTACGCCGCCACCCAACTCAATCGGGCCGGCGGCTATCTCCAATTAGCCTCCTGCCAACCGGATCCTCGGGAGACGACGCGTTTGGCCCGCATATGCCTGCAGGAGGCGCGGGATGGATTTATGCGCTGCGGGCAGGCCGGGCGCGCGGCCCAAGTGGAGCGACGCCTGGAGGCCCTGGGCGCCAGCAGTTGAGCGAGGGGGGTCCATGACGACTCAGACTCAAGCCTCCAAGGAGGCGATGGTCACGGCTCCGGCGGAGAGGATACTCTGCGCCGTCGACCTCCGTCGGCGCTCCGTGGCTGCCCTGTGCGCCGCGCGCGCCTTGGCGGAGCGCTGGAGCGCGCGCTTGGAGCTGCTCTGTGCGGCGGACATCCCGGCCTTCCTCAACCAGAACGAGGGCACGCAGGAGGAACGACGGCAATTGGATGACTTTCGCCGTCGCCTGCAAATGAGGATGCAGACATTCGCCGGAACGGATTTACCCTGCTGGGTGAGGGATGGGCCCGCGGATGAGGCCATCGTCGAAGCGGCACGGGAGCGCTCCTGCGGATTGATCGCCATGGGCACGCACGGCCGCTCCGGCATTTCGAGGGCCGTGTTGGGCTCCACCGCCGAGGCCGTCATCGCCGAGACCGGGGTGCCGGTGTTGGTCGTGCCGCGCTGGAGCGACGGCGGCTGGCCCAGGAAGGTCCTGGTCCCGATGAAGTTCACAGACTACGCTGACCGCGCCCTGCTTTATGCCGATGCTTTCGCGCGCAGCGTGAAGGCTTCGCTAGGGGTCCTCCATGTGGCGGAATCAGCCCTGGAAGAGCAATCCGCGCATGAGCTGCGGCGGCACGTCGAAGAACTGACGGCCGGCTCGGCGCTCTTCATCGCCCAGCACTCGCGTTACGAGCCTGCCGAAGCCATCCTGCGCGAGGCGGAGCTGGGCGGCTACGACCTCATCGTCATGGCCGCGCACCGCAAGCCCTTCTGGCGCGAATGGAGATTCGGTATGACGGTCCAGCGCCTCTTGCGCTACTCGAGTCTTCCGGTGTTGAGCGTGGGGACGGCGGGACGGCCTGAGCCGGGAACGCCCTAGCGCGGCTACTTTTTGCGCAGCAGACAGACCAGTGCCTTGGGCTTGCGGGGTCCCTCGAAGAGGCCTTCCTTCATGCGCAGGAAGTCGAAGCGGGGAAAGAATATCCGCTCCAACTGCTCGCCGGTGAAGCGATGCGGCCCGGGACCCGGCGGCTCCTTCTCGCTGAAGGTCCTCAGCAGCAGCTGGCCGCCGCGGACCAGGACGTCGCCGATCCGCCGCAGGTAGTCGCGTCGCTGGTGTTCCGGCAGGACGTGAAAACAGCCGCGGTCGTTGACGAAGGTGGCCGAGCCGGGAGGCGAGGAGAGCTTGAGGACGTCCTCGACCCTGAAATCGATGGCGACCCCTACGCGGGCTTTCTTGGCGTTGGCTTTCGCCAGCTCTATGGCGGAGGCGGCGATGTCTAAGGCGAGCACGCGGAAGCCGCGCTTGGCCAGGAAAATCGCGTCGTGACCCGGCCCGGCGCCGATGTCGATGGCGCGGCCGACGGGGATCGCCCCGGAGTCCACGAGCGAGACGAGCTCCGGGTCCGGTCCCCCCGCATTCCAGGGAAGCTCCTCCGGCTTGAGGTCGCGATAGACCGCCTCCCAGCTTCCATGCTCGGCGAGCACGCCGCCCTTGTCCTTGCCGCGATCGTCGCGCATGCAGACACTGTAGCGCTTTGAGCGGCGGGCGTCCATCATCGGCATATAGTAATATCCCTCTCATCACCGATTTGGAACTCGTCGCTCGGGTCAAGGCGGGAGACGACGGCGCCTATGCCGAGCTGATCAGGCGCCACCACCCGCGGATCATCGCCCTGTGCCGCTCGCTGCTGCCCGAGGCTGCCGAGGACGCGGCGCAGGAGGCCTTTCTCAAGGCCTACTCCGCCCTGGGAGATTTTCGCGGCGACTGCGCCTTCTCTAGCTGGCTTTACCGCATCGCCGCCAACAAATGCCTCGACTGGCGCAGGCGCATGGGGCGTTCCGGGGCGCGCTCTCTCGACGCGGCCCTGGAGGACCCCGGAGCGGCCTTGCGCCTGCCGGCCGCTCCCGGCCCGGAGCCGGCTCTGGCGGACAGGCAGCTCCTCGAGGCGGCCTTGGGCGGCCTGCCGCGGGCCTATCGGCTGATCCTGACCCTGCGCGAGCTCAACGGGCTCAGCTATGAGGAGATCGCCGAGACGATGGACTGCTCCCTGGATTCCGTCAAGGCCCGCCTCCAGAGGGCGCGGCGAGATCTGCTGGAGCGGCTGCGGCACTTAGTCGCCCCGGAGGACGTCTAATCGATGGAGGGGGGAATGGAACACGAGGAAGCGCAAGAGGCGCTCTGGGAGTTCTACGACGGCGAGCTGCCGCTAGAGAGGCGCAGTTCCTTCGAGAGCCATCTGGCGGCTTGCGGCGAGTGCCGGCAGGAGTTGGCGGCTTGGAGGGAGGCTTCTTCCCGGCTTTTTAGGGCGCAGGCGCCGGCGAACGAGGCGGAGACGGCGGCCTTTGCGCGCCGCGTGATGGCGGCCGTAAAGGCCAAGGCGGAGTCAAGGCCCGCCTGGTCTTGGCTTGCGCCGCGCTGGCTGGCTCCCGCTTTCGGCCTGGGGCTGGCCGCAGCGCTCCTGCTGGCCGCGCCCGCCTCGTCGCCGCGCGATCCGGCCGTGGCGCTTCTCTTAACAGAGCCGGACGGCGCCGGCTTTTTCGCTTGGCTCTCCGGTCCGCCTCCATCCCGCACGGACGCTTTATCGCTGATGGAGGGGGCGGCCAGATGAGAAAATCGATCCTGCCGGTCCTGCTCGGATTCTTGCTGGGTGCGGCGGCCATGCTGGCCCTGCCGCGGCTGCGCCACCGCCGCCACGCGCCGGATCCCGCGCGCTTGGCGCAGCGCTTCTCGCGGGAGCTGGGTTTAAGCGACCCCCAGCGTCTCTCCGTGCAGGCCGCCCTGGAGGCCAGCGCGGGGCGGCTGCGCTCCTTGCGCGAGGAGACGGCGGCCAAGTTCAAGGCCATCCGCGCCCAGACGCGCTCCGACATCCGAGCGATGCTGACACCCGAGCAGCAGAAGCGCTTCGACGAGATGGCGCGGCGCTGGGATAGCCGCCGCCGGCGCTAGCGGAGTCCTGCTAGCGGATGATCGTCGGATAGAGGACACTCGTGGCCGCCGTCAGAGCCAAGAACGCCGCGGCGATGACGGCGAAGTCCAACCTCAAGCCGTAGACGCTGCCTCCTCCGGCGATCATCAGCCCGCGGAGCGCGTCGGTGACGTAGGTGAGCGGATTGAGCCGGGCCGCGATCCGCAGCCAGCCGGGCATGAGCGCGATAGGATAGATCGCGTTGCTGGCGAAAAAGAGGGGCATCGTCAACAATTGGCCGATGCCCATGAAGCGCTCCCGCGTCTTGACGATGCAGGCGATCATCAGCGAGAAGGTCGAAAACAGCGCGGAGGCCGCCGCGACCATCAGCACGACGCCCAGCAAGGCTTGGGGGCTCCAGCGCAGCCCGATGCCCATCAGGCAGACCAAAACGTAGATCAGGACCGCTTGCGCCAGCCCGCGCAGGCCGGCCGCCAGGGCCTTGCCCAGCACCAGCGCGCTGCGGTGCGCGGGGCTGACCAGGAGCTTGTGCACGATGCCCAGGTCGCGCTCCCAGATGACCCCTATGCCGTAGAAAATCGAGCTGAAGAGTATGCTTTGCGCCAAGATGCCCGGCGCCAGGAAGGCCGTATAGTCGAGATGCCCGGTCGGAATGCCCCTCACCCGGCCGAAGACCCGGCCGAAGATCACGAGCCAGAGGACCGGCTGCACGGCGCGGGAGAAGAGCTCGGTGGGATCGCGCAGGACCTTGCGCGCCTCCACGTCGGCGATCGCCAAACCCTGCTCCAGGAATTGCCCCGCGATCATCCCAGTTGACTGGCCGTCCGGCGCCTCTGGCCGACGCCGCGGTAGTCTCCGCTCTCGCGGATGACGCCGCCGCAGGCCGCGGCGAAGACGTCGTTGAGCGTCGCAGCCTGCCCAAGCCCGGCCTTCAGCGCCGCGCTCTCGCCGCGGGCCATGACACGCCCGTCGAGCATGATCGCCAGCTCGTCGCAGAGCTGGTCGGCCTCCTCCATGTCGTGGGTCGTGATCAGGACGGTCAGGTTCAGGGAGCGCCGCAGCTCCTTGAGCTTGTCCCAGACGGTCCGGCGCGCCATCGGATCGAGCCCGATCGTCGGCTCATCCAGGAAGAGGAGGTCCGGACGGTGCAGCAGGGCTTGCGCCAGTTCCAGGCGGCGGATCATTCCGCCCGAGAAGGTCTTGACCAGCCGCCCGCCGTGCTCGCTTAAGCCCATGAATTCCAGGCCCTCGGCGATCCTGGCCTTTCGCTGGCGGGAGGAGATTCCATAGAGCCGCGCCGAGAGGTTCAGGTTCTCATAGGCGGTCAACGCTCCGTCGGCCGACACCAGCTGCGGAACGTAGCCGATGCGGCCGCGCACCCGCCGCGGCTGGGATCGGATGTCGAAGCCGGCCACGGAGGCCGTTCCGGCCGATGGCTCCAGCAAGGTCGTCAGCATCTTGATCGTCGTGCTCTTGCCGGCGCCGTTGGGCCCGAGCAGGCCGAAGATCTGCCCGGACTTGACGCGCAAGGAGAGGCGATCCACCGCGAGGATCTCGCCGAAGCGGCGCGTCAAATCCTCGGCGACGACGACGTCGCCGGTGGGGAGAGGTCCCGTCAACGCGGCGCTACTTCGGCGCGGGCATGGACGTGATCGGGCAGTAGCGGTGGCCGTAGCCCGAGCAATGTCCCGCCAGGAACAACCCGAAGGCCGCCGCGGCGAGCAAGAGCCCCACCAAGATGCCGGCCATGAACTTGCAGCCGCCGCAACGCCGTCCGCACTCCTTTCCGCTTCCTTTCTGCTCTTCCATGTGGTTCCTCCTTTAAAACCTACTGTACCATTTTTGCCGCTTCAGGCCGTCCAGCCAGGCGTATGGACAAGCGCAAGTGCAGGGGGCTGGGCAAATCGACTTCCGATTCCGGGCCGGCCGTTTCGCCGCGGCGGCCGCCGCGCCTGCGGCCAGCCTTCGGACGGGCTTGGAGCTGGCGCCGGATGTCGGGATTGACGGGCGATGAGACCAGGTCCAGCAATATCTCCTTGCCGTCCTTGATTTTCAGGCTGCGCAAGGCAATAGCGGCCTCGAGGACGGGAGTCTTGCCGGAGAGGGCCGATCGCACCCGCAGGCCCGGCGGCAAGGCCGCCGCGGGGGCTGCGTCCGTTCCCGCGGAGGCCGGCTGCGGCTCCACGTCCGGGACGGGGGGAGCCTCGTTGAGACGTAGCGGGGAGGGGGAGGGCCCGAGAGCGCTGAAGGGAATGGTGACGCCCCAGGCCTTGGCCTTGCCGTCGGGATTCAAAAACCACAAGGTCACGTCTTGACGATACGCTCCCGCCAGCAGGGCGCGTCCATCCATCCCGTCGGCGATCAACCTCACGTAAACGGCCTCGCCGTCGTTGAGGACGCGCACGTCGAGCTGGGGTTCCTCGATTTCTTCTGCGCCGGACCAAGCGGCATCCTCGCCGCTGAGCGCGGGAGGCTTGTCCGTCCAATGGCTACGAACGGAATCCCGCCACCACAGGAAGGCGCGCGCTTCCCCGGCGCTCAAAACGAGCCCCAAAATGGAGCCGATGACGACGCCGAGGAGTCGCGTCCCTTTGGCGCTAGTCGCCGTTTTGGGGGGCGCGCATGGGGCGCCGTCCCTGTCCCTGCCGCATCCGGCGGCCATGGCCCATGGCTTGCTGACCGCGCCGAGCCATGCGGACCATCATCTGGGCGCGCTGCTTGACGGTGAAATGCTCCTCGAGGAATTTCTCCCGTTGCTCCTGCAGCGCAGAGCGCGCCTGCTTGACCCGGCTCATGGAGGCGAGCAGGTCCTGGTCGGAGGCGTTGTCCTGCAGCTGATCGCGGAGCTTTAAAACCGCGTCGCGCAGCTGGCGGCGCATGGGCTTGAGGGCCTCCCGTTCGGCTTGCCAGGCTTGCCGCATCGCCCCGTCGTCCTTGTGGCTGGGGCTTGCGGCCGCCGGGGGCTGGCTTGCCTCTCCCTCGTCCTGCGCCCGCAGTCGGGGCGTCAGGCAAAGCGCCAGCGCCGCGATGAGAACGGCTTGCATCCAATATTTCATGAATCCCTCCGTAAAGTCTCTTGGTGATGAGACGCTTACGCCTTGCCGGAAGTGTCGCGGCCCCTGCCGGCCGCCTGGCTGGGCAGGGCCAGCCAAGCCTTCTTCGCGCGCCCCGGTAGCGCGTCCATGTGCTTGAGCATCAGCGTGACCTGCCAGAGTTGATCCTCGGTCAGCGCCTTGCCGAAGGAGGGCATTCCGGTCATCCGGATGCCGTGGCGGACCTTCCAATAGGTGTTTCCCGCCGGATCGTCCTCGACGCCGTGCCGCGCCAATTGCGGCGCGTGCTGGTACAATCCCGTGGCGATGTTCGAGGCGCGGCCGTCGGAGCCGCCGTGGCAGACGGCGCAGTTGGCGGCGTAGATTTTCACCCCGGCCAGCAGGTTCTCCTCGGTGGGCTTGAGCGGCCCCTCGCCTTGGGGGGCTTCTCGAGCGATGGTCGCGCGCAGCGACTTGCGGGCGGCCCATTTCTCCAAGGCGGGAGGCCGGCCGTCGGCGTTGGCCGGCATGAGGCCCATGGCCACGAAGCAATACGCCCCCAGCAGCAGGGCGGCGACGGCGGCGAGAACTCCGGCAAAGAATCCCTTCGGCATGGCTGGCCTCCTTTGCGGCGCTTCGAGAATTATGCGTTGCTTGCCGCGGTCAAATCAAGAAGCGCGGACAGCCAGGCGGCTAGGCGGCGGCGATGTCGGCTTCCAGGTCCTGCGCGGGCTTGCGCCTCGGCGGGGCCTCGACGCGGGAAGCCAGCCAGGCCCAGGGCAGGCAGGCGGCCAGCAGCATCCAATAGAGGACGTAGCGGCCGTGGCCGAGGGCGAAGCCGCCGAGCGCTCCGCCGCAGAATGCGCCCATGAACTGGGACATGTTGAACAGCCCCATGGCGCTGCCGCGCAAGTCCTCGGGGGCGAAGCGCGAGACCAGGGAGGGCAGGCAGGGCTCCATCAGGTTGAAGCCGATGAAGTAGACGATGAGCCCGCCGGCCGCGGCCAGCGGGCGGCCCGGCGCCAGGGCGAGGATGAGGAAGCCCGCGCCGGCCAGGAGGAGGCCGGCGGCCAGCAGCGTGCGCAGCCGCTGCTTGGCCTCGGCGAAGCCCATCGCCGGCAGCATGATGAAGCCGGCCAGCAGGATCATCGGCAGATAGACGCGCCAGATGTCGTGGCGGTCCCAGTGCTGCAGCAGGATGGCCGGAGTCACGACCCAGATGGCCGTCAGGCCCAGGTGCAGCAGGAACATCACGCCGTCGAGGCAGACGAGGTTGCGGTCGCCCAGGACGACGCCCAGGTCCTTGAGCTTGACGGCGGCGGCGCGCTTGGGAGGGCAGGTGGGAATGAAGGTCAGCAGGTAGAAGACGGCGAAGGAGTCCAGGCCGGCCAGGATCCAGAACAAGAAGGGCACGCCGTGGCGCGCCGCGAGGATGGGGCCCAGGACGAAGCCCAAGGTGAAGCTTAAGCCGATGGAGATGCCGACGAAGGCCATGGCCCGGCCGCGCACCTCCTCGCGCGTGAGGTCTGCGATGAGGGCCAAAAGCACCGAGGCGATGGCACCCATGCCCTGCATGAATCGGCCCAGGAGCAGGCCGTAGATGCCGTGGGAAAGGGCGGCCACCACGCTGCCGACGACGTAGATGAGCAGGCCGGCCACGATGACGGGCTTGCGGCCGAAGCGGTCGGAGAGCATCCCGAAGGGCAATTGCATGCCGGTCTGGGCCAAGCCGTAGAAGCCGACGGCGAGACCTGCCAGGAAGGGCGTTGCGCCGCGCAGGCCCAAGGCGTAGATGCTGAGAACGGGTAGGACCAGGAAGAGGCCAAGCAGGCGCAGCGCGAAGATGCCCGAGAGGCCGCCGACGTGGCGCATCTCCTCGTTGGTCATCCCGACGCCGCGGCGCAGGCGTCCCTGCTTCTTTGCGGCGGGCGCGACGCTGGGTTTGGAGGTCATGTTGAAGTGATGCTACCAAATGCGAGGGTCTCTGGTGAAATCAAGGAATGCTTGACTTTTTGCGCGACGGCGGCTACCTTTCACCCCAAGATGCCACTCAGCCTCGGGCGACGGAGCCTGGCGGCGTTCATGATGCTCGCCGCCGTCCCGCAGTCCGCGCGGGCCGCCGCCGCGCCGATGACGCTCAGCCTCGGAGGAGCCGTCGCGATGGCCCTCTCCGCCTCCGGAAATCTCGGGCTCCGCCAGGCGCGGCAAGCCCTGCGCGTGGCCGAGGCCCAAAGCGAGGAGTCGCGCTCGTTTCTCCTGCCGCGTCTGGACGGCTCCCTGTCCGGGCAAAACCAGGAGTTGAGCCTGCAGGCGGCCGGCCTGACAGCCTCCCCGATTCCCGGCGTCAATTTCCCGGCTTCCTCCGGCTCCTTCAACACCCTGGACGCCCGTCTGTCGGCCACGGCGACCCTGCTGGATATCGGGGCTCTCCAGAAGGCGCGGGCCGCCGCGGCCGCGACGGGGGCGGCCGCGGGGCGGCTGGAGCGCCTTGAGGACGTGTTGGCCGCGCGGGTGGGCGAGCTCTATCTGGAGGCCCTGCGCGCCGATGCCGTCGTCGGGACTGCCGCCGAGGACGTCAAAAGGGGAAGCGTACTGCTGGAGCTTTCCCGGCGCCGGGAATCGGCGGGCAAGGCAACGCGCTTGGACGTCGTGCGGGCGCAGGCGCGTCTGGACGACGACCAGGAGCGCCTGCTGGGAGCGCGCATCCTGGGAGCTCATGACCGGCTGCTCCTACTGCGGGCCTTGCGGCTCGATCTAGGCACCGAGCTAGAATTAAGCGACGACCCGGGCCTGGAAGAGCCGGGCCAAGCGCCGGATTTCTCCGCGGTCCTGGCCAAGGCCAGAGGCGCGCGCGCCGATTTGAGGGAGCAGTCGGATCGTTTGCGGCAGGCCCGGCTGCTGGACTCCGCCTCCCGCTGGGAGCACTTCCCCTCTCTTGAGGCTTACGGCGATTACGGCTCGATCAAGGCCGGCTCGGAGCGCCCGGTGGCTACGCATGTCGTCGGCGCGGCGCTGAGGCTGCCGCTTTTCGAGGGCTTCCGCTTGAAGGCCCGCGACGCGCGGAGCCTGGCGCGGTTAAAGACCGAGGAGATACGGGCCGAGGACCTGGAGGACCAGGTTGAACTGGAGTTGAGGGACGCCCTGCAAACCCGACAACTCTCCCAAGAGCGGTTGGAGGTGGCCCAAGAGGGCCTGGAGCTCTCGCGACAAGAGCTAGAGCAAGCCAGGCGGCGCTACGAAGCCGGCGTCGCCGACAACGTCGACGTCGTCGACGCCCAGGCGCGCCTGGCCGGCGCGCAAGAACGGCGGGCCGACGCCCTCTTCGCCTTTGAGAAGGCCCGCCTCGATCTTTGGCTGGCCATGGGCACGATACGCTCGATGGTGCGCTAGCGCATGGAAAAAGAAAACGGCGGCCGCTTCCGGCTTGCGGGCAGGCGTGGCCTGCCGCTTGCCGCCGCGGCCGCGGGCTGCCTTCTCCTCGCCGCGCTGGCGGCTCGGCTTCTCCATTCCCGGGCGGGAGGGCCGCCGGTCGGCGCGCAGCCGAACCAGGGGATCGGCTGCCTGGGCCGCATCGAGCCGGAGGGAGGCGTCATCCGCGTGTCGGCGCCGTACGATCAGGGCCGCCCGGCTCTGGTCGCCAAGCTGCTGGTCGGCGAGGGGGATTGGGTGCGCAAGGGGCAGCCGCTGGCCGTCCTGCAGAGCGCCCCGCGGCTGGAGGCTGAGCTGGGGCAAAGCCGGGCCCGGTTGGCCATGGCGCGCGCCCGCCTTGAAAACGCCGCCGCAGAGGAAAAGCGGTACAAGGCGCTTTACAAGACGCATGACGTCTCCTCATCGGAGCTGGACGCTAGGCGCCTGGCCCTTGAGACAGCCCGCTCGCAACTGCGGGCCGCCTCAGCGGACGTGGCTCGCGCTAGCGCGCAGGCCGAGGCCGCGACGGTACGCGCGCCGGAGAGCGGACGCATACTCAAGATACGCGCCAAGGCGGGCGAGGAGATCGGGCCCTTGGGGCTGCTGGACTTCGGGGACACCGAGCGCCTGGTCGTCAAGGCGGAGGTCTACGAGACCGACATCGCCAGGCTGCGCCTGGGCCAGCGCGCCACCGTCAGCGGGGATTTGTTGCCCGCCGCGATCGAGGGGCGCGTGCAGCGCATCGGCTTGGAGATCTCCAAGAACTCGGTCCTTCCAGAAGATCCCGAGGCCTTCTCCGACTCCCGCATCGTCAAGGTCGTCATCTCCCTGCCCGAGGCCAGCTCGCGCGCCCTGGAGCATCTCCTCAACGGGAAAGTGGACGTGGTGATACATCCGTGAGGACGGGCCGCGTCTTCTTGTCCTGGCTGCAGCTCTCCAGGGAGAAGCGCCGCCTGGCCGCCGCCATCGCCGGCATCGCCTTCGCCGTCGTGTTGATGCTGGTCCAGCTCGGCTTCAAGCAGACCTTGATCCAGAGCGCCTCCCTGCTCTATTCCCATCTGACCTGCGACTTGGTGATGATCAGCCCGGAGTATGAGTACGTCCTGGCCACCGGCACCTTCGATCAGCATCGCCTCTATCAGGCCCTGGGCTTTCCCGGAGTCGAGTCCGTCTCCTTCCTGAACGCGGCGTTGGTCTCCTGGAAGAATCCGAGCACGCTCGAGGACAGGGTGATCCTGCTGCTGGGCTTTAAGCCGCGAGCCGGGGTCTTCGACCTGCCGGACATCGATCGGGGCGCGCTGGCCTTGCGCGATCCGGAGGCCGTGCTCTTTGATTCCGGAAGCCGCTCCGAATTCGGGCCGGTGGCCGAGGAGTTCCGCGCGGGGCGCCCGCCGACGACCGAGATCGAGGGGCGGCGGGTGCGCGTCGCCGGCTTGTTTAGGATCGGCACCTCCTTCGGCGTCGATGGAACCGTCCTGACCGGCGACCTGAACTTCGCGCGCCTGGCTCCCGGCTGGAAAACGGGCAGGATCAGCCTGGGCCTCATCGACCTGCGGCCCGGGGTCGACGCGGGCAAGGTTCGGGATGCGCTGGCGGCGCGGCTTGCCCGCGGCGCGCGCGTCCTGACGCGGGAGCAGTTCATGGCGCTGGAGAGGAGCTACTGGGTCGAGAACACGCCCGTAGGCTTCATTTTCAACCTGGGGGTGCTGATGGGCCTTATCGTCGGCTGCATCATCGTCTACCAGATCCTCTACACGGACGTGTCGGACCACCTGCGCGAATACGCGACCCTGAAGGCGATGGGTTATCCGGACCGCTACTTCTTCTTCCTGGTCCTTCAGGAGGCCCTGATCCTGTCGCTGTTGGGCTTCCTGCCGGGAGCGCTCGTGTCCCAGTGCGTCTACGGCGTCGCCGCCAGCGCGACCTTGCTGCCCCTGCGCATGACGCCCGGCCGGCTGCTGGCGGTCTACGCGCTGACGGCGCTGATGTGCGCGGCCTCCGGCGTCCTGGCGACGCGCCGCCTCAGGCTGGCCGATCCGGCGGAGATCTTCTAGCCGTGGAGCGGGTCATCTCGATGTCCGGCGTCGATTACTTCTACGGCCGGGGAGAGTTGCGACGCCAGGTCTTGCGGGAGGTCTCGTTGGAGATCGAGGCCGGGGAGATCGTCATCCTGACCGGCCCCTCCGGCTCCGGAAAGACCACCTTGCTGACCTTGGCCGGGGCCCTGCGCTCCGTCGAGAAAGGCAGCGTGCGCGTGCTGGGCCGCGAGCTCAACGGCGCCGGCTTGGGCGAGTTGGTCGGCGCGCGCGGGAGCATAGGCTTCATCTTCCAGGCCCACAATCTGCTGCGCTCGCTGACGGCACTCCAGAACGTGCAGATGTCGCTGGACTTGGAGGCGGCGCTGGGCGCCGAGGAGAAGCGCCGGCGCTGCGCGGCGATGCTGCAGTCCGTGGGACTGGGCCGGGAGCTCGAGCGCTACCCGGAGTAGCTTTCCGGCGGGCAGCGCCAGCGGGTGGCCATCGCGCGCGCCTTGGTCCGGCAGCCGCGGATCGTTCTGGCCGACGAGCCGACGGCGGCGCTGGACCAAAAATCCGGTCGGGAGGTCGTCGAGCTGCTGCATCGCCTGGCCAAGGGCCAAGGCTGCGCGATCCTTTTGGTGACCCACGACAACCGCATCCTCGACGTCGCCGACCGGATCCTGATGCTGGAGGACGGAAGGCTGTCCTCCTTCGCCGCGGGCATGCTGCGCAACGCCGGCAATCTGCTCTCGGTGTTCTCCTGCCTGCAGCGCAAGGGGGAGCTGGTGCGGCACGTCACCGGCATGCCGGACAAGCAGTTCCTCGAGATGCTGGAACGGGTGACGCGCGAGCTGGAGGCCTTCATCAACGTCGTGGAGCTGGGAAACCGCGAGGCGGTCGAGGCCCTCTTCGACCAGATGCTGCAGGCCGTCACCCTGAGGATACGGGACCTGCTGCAGGCGGAGCGGGCCAGCATATTCCTGGTGGACGCCGGCGCGGGCGTGCTGCGCTCGCGCATCGCGCACGGAGAGGGCGGCCGGCCCATCGAGATCCGCATCCCCCTGTCCACCGGGATCGCCGGGCGCGTGGCCAGGACCTCGGAGGTCCTCAACATCCCCGAGCCGTCCGGCCATCCGGATTTCAACGCTGCGGTGGACCGGGAGACCGGCTTTACGACCAGGAGCATCCTCTGCATGCCGGTCTACGACCGCGCGGGAAAGGTCTTCGCCGTCGTCGAGCTGGTCAACAAGGCGGGGGGCGGTCCCTTCAGTTCCGACGACGAGCGGCGCTTCCGGGAGTTCGCGGCGCCCCTGGGCCTCATCCTGGAGAGCTGCGGCCGCCTGGGCCGGCCAGCGTCGCCCCCGAGGGGGTAGTTTGCTATAGTGGCGCCCATGCGCGAGGCCCATATCGCCGGCTTCGGAACGGCCCTGCCCTACCGCATCACGACGGAGCGGTTTCTGGAGGTCGACGCCCAGGCCAGGAGCCTGCATGGGCAGGGCCCGGGCCCGCGCGGGATCGTGCGCAAGCTCGCCCACGGCAGCGGCATCAAGTTCCGGCACGTCGTGGAGCCCTGCTGGCTGCCGGAGTCAGAGCGCCCCAAGGACGCGGAGGACATCTTCACGCCCCACCGCTTCGATCCTCCCGGCCACTTGCGGGCGCGGGCCTGGATGCGCAGCGCGCCGAAGCTGGCCATAGAGGCAGCCCGCGCGGCCCTGGCGCGCTGGGGGGGCGATCCCGCCGACATCACCCATCTCGTCACGACCAGCACCTCCGGCTGGTCCGAGCCCGGCATCTCCTGCGCGCTCATCGACGCCTTGGGCTTGTCGCCGGACTGCCAAAAGCAGGAGCTCAACTTCAACGGCTGCTTCTGCGGCATGACCTGCCTGCGCGTGGCGCGCGACTTCATCCGCGCCGGCGACGCCAAGGCCGCGCTCGTCGTCGCCGTGGAGACGGCCTCGATCCAGTACGACTGCCGGGTCACGGATATCGGGCATCTCATCGCCTCCGTCCTCTTCGCCGACGGCGCCGGCGCCTTCGTCCTGGCGCCGGAGGGGGAGTGGCGCTTCGAGCGCGCCGGCATGTCCCTGGTCCCCGGCAGCCGGGACATGCTGCGGATGGCCCCGGACCTGATTTCCGAGCGTCCCACCTACCGCATGCTGCTGGACCGCGAGGTCGCCCCGCGCCTGGCCCGCTTTTTCGCCGAGGAACGCGGCGGCGAGCTGCTGGCCTCGCTGCGGGAGATCTGCGGCCCGGACAGGCCGGCCCTGGCCGTCCATCCCGGAGGGCCCAGCATCCTGGAGGCCGTCGAAGGCGTCTTCCAAAAGGAGGGCTGGCCGCCGCAGGCCTTGGAGCATTCCCTAGCCACGCTTTACAACACGGGAAACCTCGGCGCCGCCGCCCTTCTCTTCGTTTTGGCCCGCCTCCTCGACCGCGTCGAAGCGCGGCAGCGGCATATCGCCACCTTCGCCTTCGGACCCGGGGTGACGGTGGAGTGGGGCCTGTTCAAGCGCGCGGCCGGGCCCACGCGTCCTTAGGCCCATTGCCCAGCCTGTCCTAAGCCCTTCGACTCAAGCGCCGCCTCGCGCCATCTTTTATGATGGATGCCCATGAAATTAAAACCCGTTCTTTCCCGCATCCTGTCCGGCGCCGTGCTCGCCGCGAGCGTGGGGCCGTCCGCGACGCGCGCGTTCGCCGAGGTCGTCGCCGGCCCCGCCGCGCCCGCGCTGATCAAGGCCCTGCCGAGCATACAAGCCGATCCCGGGCTGTGGAACGACGACGTCGAGCGTGTGCTCGGGCAGTTAAGGCTCGATTCGGCCGTGGGCCGAGGCGAGGAGGCGGCCGGAGAGCTTTTGGGAAACGCGCCCGCGGCGCGATTCGGGGCCCTAAGCCCGGAAAATCAATCGAACCTCCTGCGGGCGAATCTCGACAGGCTGCGGCGGGAGCTGGACCCTCGAGCGGAGGAATTGCTCCGGGCGGCCGCTTCCGCGCCCCTGACGCCGGAGCAACAGCGCGGCATCCTGCGGCTTGACGCCAAGTTCTATCTCCTCTCGCCGGAGCTGGCGGAGCGATTCCATCGGCAAGCCGCGCAGGTGCAGTGGGATCTCGGCCAGGAGGAGCTGCGCGCCATCGTCAGCGACGCCATGCGCTTCACCAGGGCCCGCGCCTCCCAAGAGATGATCGCGGCCTCCAGGCGAGGAATCATCGAGGGCGCCGAAGCGGCCGGTTTGAAGGAAGACGTCGCTGGCGGGCAACTCGAGGCTTATGCCTCGCGGGCCTTCCAACAAGCGGCGAAGCGCCTGGAGGAGCGGGGCCTCCACGGCGGCCTGCTCTCGGTCGAGATGCTGGAAAAGCACCGCCGGCTGGCGGCCTCAGCTTCTCAAACCCGCCACATGGAGCCCGCGGATGACGGCGGCGGAGCTCGTGCGCTTCGTGGAGGGCATGCTTTGGTACGATTTGGCCAACGAGGCGCTGGGCTTTGAGCCTTAGGCGAGGTCCGGCGAGGAGGTCGCAACGATGTCCAAAGCCGCGGCGGCGCCCAGGCTGACCGGGAAGCTGGCGAAGGCCTTCCGCTTCGCCCTGGCCGCGCACGAGGGGCAAACGCGCAAGGGCACGAACGTCCCCTATCTCAGCCATCCCATGGCCGTCGCCTCCCTGGTTCTAGAGCGCGGCGGCTCGCAGGACCAGGCCGCCGCCGCCCTGCTGCACGACACGGTCGAGGACTGCGGAGTGAGCTATGGGCTGCTCGCGCGCTCCTTCGGCGCTCCGGTCATGCGGATCGTCAAGGACTGCACCGATTCCGAGACCACGCCCAAGCCCCCGTGGATGCGGCGCAAGCTCGCCTACATCAAGCACGTAAAGGCCTGCCATCCCCGTTCCCTGCTCGTCTCGGCGGCGGACAAGCTCCACAACGCCAGCTCCATCGTCCGCGACGTTCGCCGCGGCGGAAAATCCGTCTGGAAGCGCTTCAACGCCGAGCCTTCCCAGATCCTCTGGTACTACGGCGCGCTGCTGCGGCAATTCCAACGCAGGCGGGCCGACGCCCCCGAGGGTTTCGCGATTCTCGTTGACGAGTTGGGGGCGGCCGTCCGGCAGTTGCGCGAGCTTCCCTGCTAGCGCCGCCGCGTTTAGCGAGGCTGCTCCGCCGCCGCAGGCCGGGCCCCGGCCGTCCGCGGCCGGAACAAGGCCCAAATGCTATCATCGCGGCGTGGCGGATGCTTCGGCCGAGGTCCTCTCGCGCCTGTCCGGCGGGCCCCGGCAGCTCTGGCTGGTTCTCTACGAGGACGTCTACGAGACGACGTTCGGAGACGGCAAGTTCCTCTATCCCGCCGCGGCCTTCTGGAGCTCGGAGGACGCCCTGCGCTGGATGGCGGCCGCCCCGCCGCCGATCCGCCGGACCGCCAAGGAGTGCGCGCTGGGCTACCGCCTCACCATGAAGCCCGTCTCCCTGTCCATGGCCGACGGGCGCCTCAAGGCCGATTTGTCCGTCGGCCCCTGCGAGCGCTACTCGCTTGCCGACGTGCTGCGCCGCCTGGCCCAGCCGATGCGGTTTGAAGGCGACGTCCTGCGCGGATAGTTGCGGGCGGGGGCGGCTTGGAGCCGCAATTCAAGTCGGCCTAGATTCTCGGGGGGACATCAAGCAAGAACCCCCGGCCTTTTGGACCAGGGTTTTCGCTCGTTTCTCGACGAGAAACTAACTCAAATGGTTGCGGGGCTGGATTTGAACCAGCGACCTCAAGGTTATGAGGAATCCTTCTTTTTCTCGTCGAGAAAACCGACTCTCTCCGTCGAGAAACCGCCCTCGCTGTCACTTGGTTGAGCACGTCAACCTAGTGGTCCTGCAAAAGAGTATAGCACGGATCGGCCGCGGCGCGGCGAATTTTTAGGACGCGCTACACCACAAGGATTTTGGCTGGACCACAGTTTGCCAGCCTTGCGCTGTTTCGCTATCCGTGGGACTTGTCGAGCCAGGATTTCGCCGCGAGAATTGGATCGGCAGAAGTCCCAAAAGGGACTCCGACTAGGTAGCCCAAGGAAATCGCGGCATGGTGGCGCGTTGACTGGCTGAGGGTTTCGTTTCGGATCATCGCCGCGAGCTGTACGCGGGCCTGCCTGACCTGGGTTTGATGATAGAACTGGAAATCAGCCTTGGCCACGTCTCCGGGGTCTTGGAGGCCGATCGCGGCGAGCGCGCCCCGGAACCCTTGGCCGATATTGTGGAGCGTGCCGGACAGGCCCGAAGCGCCTTGGTCGATGGCTTGCTCCTTGAGCTCCTTGGCCAGCAACTGAAGCGCTACATGGTGCCCGTTGATCCAGCCGGCGGCGGCCTTTGCGAGCGAAGGATCTGGCGGCGTTAGGAGGTTGTCCGGGAACTCGATGTGAGCGGCCGTGTCAGTTCTCGGTTTGCCCCAGTCTGCCTGAATGAGAGACCCGATGCTGTTAGCGGCCGCCGTCCTGTTGCCGAGCGGCCCGAGGCCCCACTTTTCAATCAGATACTTGAGCAAGCTCGTGTGGTCAAAGCGCGTGGAGCAGAATTGACGCGCGACCCACGGAGAGACCAGCAAAGCCGGCACTCTCACGCCGAGATGATCGAAGGGGTATTTCGTGTGTTGATCGGGCGGCGGCGCCGTGGGGATAGGGACGTGGTCGTAGAAGCCGCCGTGCTCGTCGTAGAAGATCACGAGGAGCGTGGAATTCCAGAGATCGGGCTGGGCGCGGATCGCGTTATACACGTCAACGATGAGCTTCTGCGCTTTCATCACGTCATGCGGCGGATGGTCGTCGTTTTCACCCGAGCCCATGAAGTCCGGCTCGATAAGACTAAACGCCGGGAACTCCGATTCCGCCCCGGCGACGTCGCTGTAAAACTGCTCCATCGCGAAATATCGAGAAATATTTTCCGGGCGGCGTTGGTGGCGAAGCACGACGCTCTGAGGCAGGCCGCTGAAGTAAATCTTCCAAGGGACCTGCTTTTCGCTCAAGCGGTCGAATAGAGTAACCTGATCCTGCTCCATGTAGCCTTTGAGGTCGGCCTTGTGCTCGCCGTCGTCGGGCATGTCCACCTGGCCGGAGGACGTGCCTGTCAGCGCGAAGAACCGATTCGGCCAGGTGGGGCCAGGCACCGACGCATGCCATCGGTCGCAGATCGTGAAATCTCGCCCGAGCGCATGCAGGCCGGGAAGAGAATCCAGCGGATAGTAGCTCATCACGTAGCGTCGGTGATCGTCCGTGCATTCGCCGACGTAGCAGTCCTCCAGGTCGAGGACAAAGCCACCGTTCTCATTCGCGAGCTGGACACTGACGTGCTGGACCTCGTGGTGAGGATCGATCAGAATTTGGCGCGCCGTGGTCGGCGCTTGCGCGAATACGACGCGTTTGCCGTCGCTATTCTTGCCGGGAGCGTTGGGATCGACGCCTTCAAGTTGAGGATAGATGCTCTTGAAGCACCCTAGCATTTGATCGAACGAGTGATTCTCGAGCATGAGAACGACGACGTGGCGTATAGGATCGGATGTCATGGTCAGTTAATCACCCCTTGATCAAGTTGAGTCATAGGCGAAAGCGCTTGAGTCTGCGATTGAGCGCAGCCAGGTCGAACTTCTCAGGATCAAACCCGCCCCCGAGCCACTCGATGCGATCCGCGTGATCGGGATGCTTCGGGTCCGCGATGATCTCCAGCGTCTCCTCGTAGCCCGGCACTCCGCCGCAATCCTCCGGCGGGCAGGCGCGAGCGCCTTCGAGGCAGACGGGGTATTTCTTGGGGTCGTCAGGTTCGAGCGTCTTCTCGACCGTGATCGTGTGGTCCCAGCCGTCACCGAAGTCATATTGGTAGCGCCAGACTTCGCCTTCCTTCTTGATCAGGTGGCCGAGCAGGACCGTCTTCTCGGCCGAGGGCTTCAGCTCGCCGCGGCCGTCGGAAGCGAAGCTGTGCTGATGGCAGTCCTTCCAGCCCATCGTGCGCTGGATGATCTTGTGGAGCTTCGCGAACGAGATCCAGCTCGGCACGAGAATGCGCCGCCAGATCGGCGGCTCGATGCCGTCCAGCGTGATCTTGAGTTGAAGAATGCCGATGGATAGCTGCCGCGCCATGTCAACCTCGCGGCGCGGCGCGCAGCAGCGCGCGTCCCTTCTTAAGAGCTGGCTCCGCACCGGTGCCGAAAGGGCGGGAAAGCAGAGAGATCAGCTCCTCGGCCGCGAAGAGCTGGGTCCTGCCAGCTCTGCCGCGATTGCGCGCCACGCCGCGCTCGACAAGCTGCTCGAGCGCCACGCGCGCCGCCTCCTTCGTGACGCCCAGCTCGTCGACCAGCAGGGCGTTCGTCACGATTGGCATGCGTTGCAGCAGCTCTAGCGCGCGCAGCGCCGTCGAGCCGCCGCGGAAGCGCGCGCGCGCGCGCCAGAGGGCAGGAAGGCTCGCGATGGCCGCCCGCGACGCCGAGGCCTCGGTGTCGCTGCGGAGGATCGCTTCGCAGACGAACTCGACGAGTTCCGCGTAGGAGAGCCGCTTCTGCGCGGACTGGAGCGCGCGGCTGTAGTCTTCGCGATACGCCTCGACGAATCCGGAGAGATAGAGCGGCGTGCGGCCGGCGCACGCCATCTGCAGCGGCCACAGCGCGCGGCCTACGCGGCCGTTGCCGTCGGAGAACGGGTGCACCGCCTCGAAGTGCGCGTGCGCCAGCGCCAGCCGCACGGGCAACGTGAAGCCGCTGACGCCCGCGTCGCCGCGCTGCGCGATCTCCTCGTCGGAGAGCCAGTCCAGGACGGCCTTGAGGCTCGGTGCGACGAAACGCGGTGGAGCGGGGTTGTAGGTTGATTCCTCTTTACGGAAAGAGCCGCCGATCTGGACGACGCTCCCGACCCGCCCCGGAGCGCGCAAGACGCCCGCCTCCCCGCGGAAGGTCGGGTCCTTCGCCACGATGTCGCGATGGATGTCCAAGACCGTCTTGAGGGTGAAGACGCGCTCCGCTTCGCGCGCGGCGCGCGCGAGGTGGGTCTCCAGCGTGCGGGCGTAGCCGCGCACCGATTGCCGCGCCTTTTCGGCCTCGCCGGCGTCGTGGAGCTCTCCGGGGGTGAGGACGTGGTCGATCGTCGACCAGGTCCCCTCGATGCGGGACGATTCCACCGCCTCTCGCCTGACGAAGTAATAGGCGATGAGCTTGTCGATGCCGTCGAGCGCGGAGAACTCTTTTTGGCGCGAGAGGATCTCGGAGGCCTTCGTCATGGCTCTCAGCGGAAGCTTCGGAGGAGGCGTCCGGGGTGGCGGCGGCGGAACGACGAACCAGATGTTCTCGTAGCCTGGCTCCGGGGTCTTGATGATGCCGCACTCGTGGCGGGCATCGTATGGCGCGTGCAGGCGGGGGGCTAGTTCTTCGCGTTTCATAACCTGGTCTTATTCGCTCTAAAGACAAGGTTAGTATAACAACCTTGTCTTAACTTCGCCAGAGGCAATGTTATGCTGCGACTCGTTGGAGCGCTTTATTCACTAGACCTCATACGGCAGGTGTATTCCGCTTCGGACACCTCGTCGAAATCCTCTTTCATGCGCGGCTTCAACTCAACACGACACCCAGGGCAGATATCGCACCACATCTTGGGCTCGAGAACGACGTTCTTCTTGCACCGGTGGCACCAAAACTCTCGGTTTTCTCGAATGATGAAGGGCATCAGAGCCGCTCATCTCCCTGCGATTGCTCCGCTTCGAAGAGCGGCTGGTACCAATCCCAAAGCTCTTCGAGACTCCCGCCCTTTGGAATTCGATTGTTCGAGATGAACTTCGCCATCATGTATTGGTTCCAATATGCCTCGCCTGAACGCCGAGGATGCTTGGCGATCCAGGAGTCGAAGAAGTCATCGTGGGTCTCGTAGTGGTGTGTATGGATGAAGGGCTCCCAGGTCTTCGCCAATTCCTCCTTTGGCCGGATGTCGATGATTTCCGTCTGCTCGAGACTTCTCTTCTCGACATCGCCCCATGCCTCGCGGAGCAGGCTCAAGGCCGCGGTGTCAGATGAGGGCGCCCCGTAGCCGAAAACCGTGAACATGAACGTCTTTTTTAGGGCCAGTTTCATGAACGCCCATGAGGCGGCGATGGACGGATCATTCTCGTAGTTCTTCGCCGCAATTGGGTAGAGGAGCGGCACGCCGCGCATAGGCTCTTTGCATTTGGAACAGACCGCGCCGCGGAATCCGTGGACACGATCCTTCGGGCAAAAGCCCGCTGCCACGTTGCCGTGAAGAAAAAGCAGCGCAGGCACTCGGCCCTTGAGGACGCGATTATTCCTCTGAACGGCTTCAAGCAAGAATGGGTCCCAGTTGAAGGTTGCGATGACATCCTTGGGTCGCATCGCAAGCAGAAGGTGATCATAGATCGTCGGAGAGTCCGGCATTTCCAAAGAGCGGAAGTATTCGTAAATTCGCGTCTCCAGCTCTTCGCGGATATCGGAACCCCTCGGGTCCCCGACCAACGTCGAATAGGCGGTCTCGAAGTTCGTCGTGTCGCTGGGCACCCCGGCTTCCCTAAGGTAATCGCCGATGCCGAGGTGTTGGACAAAATCCGCCATCAGAGGAAGAGCCTTCCCGTTCCGATCTCCCTGGGGAAACGCAGCTCGACTGGCGCCTGCGCCTAGCAGGACCACGTGCGGGGCACCCATGCTTGTATCCTTGATCTCGTCTTCGACCGACGCTTCGTGGGGCGATTTCGCCATCCGTTAAGTTCTCCGGTCAGCTTGCCTTCGGAGAGCTCTCCGCTGTAATCCGGAAATGGGAGCGCCGCTTGCCGGGCGCGTCGGGCAGAAAGAAGCCGCCCTCCAGGTCGGCGAAGACGCGCTGGAGGATCTTGGCCTCGCTGGCGGCGTCGGTCAGAGCTCGGTGATAGCGGCCCTCGGGCTCGATGCCCATCGCGGAGGCCACGGTGTCGACGCCCAGCTTGTCGGTCCGCCGGCCGCCCAGTGCCATCCAAAGCATGGCCAAGGTCTTCACGTCGAAGCAGGTGCCGGAGAAAGAGAACGGCCGGTCGTAGCGGGCATAGACGTCGCGCAGCAGCCTCATGTCGAAGTAGTTGCCCCATGCGCATAGCCGCACCCTCTTGATGCTGCCGCAATGGCGCGCGACCCAGTCCTCGAACTCGGAGGCGACCTCCTTCCAAAGCGGCTGGCCCTCGCACATCTGGGGAGTGATCGACGTGATCTCCGTGATGAAAGGCGTGATCGGCTCCTCCGGGCGGACCAGGCGCTCGAAGGTGTCGACGAGCTTCAGGTCGCGGTCCAGGAAGGCCGCGCCGATCTCGATGATGAAGTTGTTCGTCTGGACCGCCGGCCGTTCGTCGGCGATCTCCTGGTTGGAGGTCGCCTCCAGGTCGAGGACGACGAGCTCATTGTTCAGTCGCATTAGGGCCTCCTCCTTAAACGGGCCAATCGAAGACCCAGGGCTTGCGCTCGGGGTCGTAGACCTCGTTCATGATCGACGCGTTGATGAACTTCGTTCCTTCCCGCTCGATGCGTCCGTAGCTTGCGTGGATGTGGCCGAAGACGTGGACCTTGGGCTTGACGCGCTTGACTGCCTCCAGCAGGTCCTCGCAGCCCACGCGCCGGATGTGCAGCGCATTGTCGTCTGGGCCGACGTCCTCGTCAAAGCGGCCCACGCCGTCCAAGATCTCGTGGGGCGGCCCATGGGTCATCAGGATATCGACGCCCGAGGGGATCATGTCCCACTTCTCTTTCATGGGCTTGCCGCGATAGAGGTTGAAGGCCCAATCGTTGAACCACGGCTGCCAGGGGGAGCCGTAGATCGTGACGCGGCCGGGGCCGGGCGCAATCTGGCCCTCCAAGACGGTCGAGCCTTCGAGGGTCAAGCCGGAATCCTCGAGATAGAGCAAGCCTCGTTCTTTCATGATCTGCCGCGCAACGCCCGGTTCCTTCTGGAAGAGCCAGTCGTGATTGCCCGCGATCGCGACGACGTGCCGGTACTTCTTCTTTTTCTTCTGCTCCTCAAGCCAAGCGGCGGCGCCGGAAACCTCGGGCAAGGTGCCGCGGTAGGTCAGGTCGCCCGCGTGGAGGAGCACGTCTCCCTCCGGCAGGTCCAACTCGGCCGTGTGCGTGTCGGAGACGGCGACGAATCTCACGGACGCGCTCCCGCCGCGCCGCTCGCGCAGTCGCCGCCCCGATGGGCGACGTTGTTCTGAAGGCGCTTGAGCATCTCTCCGCAGTAGCGGCACTTGTATTCCTTCGGCGACTCCGGCGCCTTCATCAACTCCTCAATGGTCCGAGGCGTGAAGCCCCAAACGTCCACGCCGACGTTGATCACCCAGCCGATGCGCGCCCATTTCTCATGGATGTGCCCGCAGAGGAGCTTCCGGTTCGTGGCGATCGGATGATGCTGGAGCATCCAGCCGTTCCATTCGAGCTTCTCGTGCACCTCGTTGAAGCCGACCTCGAGCATCTGCCGAGCGCTGCGGTCATGGTTGCCGCGGATGAGGATCTTCTTGCCGCCGTTGAGCTTGCGCAGGAGCGCCGGCGCCTCGGAGATCTTCCCGAGCGCGAAGTCGCCGAGGTGATAGACCGTGTCCCGCGGCCCGACGACGGCGTTCCAGCGGGCGATCATCTCCCGATTCATCTCCTGAACCGACGCGAACGGCCGCGCGCAATACTTGATGATATTGGCGTGGCCAAAATGAGTGTCGCTCGTGAAGAATGTTTTTTCCATCTCTAGTCCGTCCGAGGAGCGCCCGAGACGCTACTTACGCGCTTTCGCTGGAACCGGCTTCAGCTTCAAATCTTTGGCGTGCCGATACGAGATCGGCTCGCGGTCCTTCGTCAGCAAGTAGGCCGCTTCCTTGTGCGCCATGTCGCTGAGCTGCCTGGCCGTCTTCCCCTTCGCGGCCAGGGCCGCGAGGCAGCCGTCGATCATCTTAAGCTCGTCGCCCTGGAACAGGTCCGTGTTGGCTCGCGCTTTCGGGGCATACCGCTCGCCCGAAAAATCCTTGCCCGAAACTTCCTCCACGGCCAAGCTGCCCTTCTCGATCATCGCCGCGAATATCAGGTCGTAGCTCTTCGGGATCGGCCCGTGCGGGAATCTCAGGTACTGCGTTCCGGTAATCGAGCTTGCCTGGTCCCGGTAGTAGCAGAAGTCGATGTACCAAAGGTACTTGTTGACCGCGGTCTTGTACGCCGCGCCGACCTTCTCCAGCACGTGGAGAACGAGATTCTCGAAGCGCTCCACGTTGAATCGCCGATAGCCGTTGAACTCCGAAGGCGCGCTCCGGCTCAACGTGGCGGCCAGATCCTCCTCGATCAGCTTGACGACCTCGTCGTTCAAGCGAGCGGCTACCGCCCGCTCCAGCCGCTCCGCGGAGGCCTCGTCTAAATTGTCCCTGTTGGTCTCCAAAAGCTTCTCCGCGTTCCTCGGGTCCTTGAGCAGGAGCAGCGCTTCGTTATGGACCGCGTCCTGCAAGCTGCCGGACTCGTAGCGATGAATCGTGATGTCGCCCCAGCCCAGCCACCGGCTGAAAGCCGTCTGGCTCAGGCCGTACTGCACCCGGACGTCCCGGACCTCGGAGTGCGTGAGCAGCCCTTTGCGCTTGCGGTACTCGTCGTAGGCCTTCCGAACGTTCTCTTCCTCCTGCTCGGTCGTCGCGAACTCCTGCTTGCACACGGAGCAGGCGCTCAGCTCGCTGAGGACGCTGACCTTCTCGTCGCGGACGGGAAGAGTCTCCTGGCGCTGGATCGTCTTCACCGGCTGGGTCTTGTCGCAGTTCGGGCAGAACATTTTCTTTTCCATCTCACTCACCCCCGTACGGATAGATCATCGGCCACTTCGCCTCGTGGAACGAGATGCACTTGGCGTGCTTGAGCGTCTTCCCCGCGGCCGCGTCCTTTTCCTCCACCAGTTGGAGCTTGATGTAAATGGAAACCTGCTCGTACTCGACCCCGAAAAACCAGATGTCCTTGGGCCCTCGCGCCCGGTCGTCCTCCTCGGGTCCCTTGATGTAGTTCTCGACTCTGAGCCCCAGGATGACCTCCACGCGCTCGCGCGGCGTGAAGCCGTGCTTGAGCAGGAAGTCCCTGTTGACCTCCCGAGGGATGACGCTCAACCTTTCCTGAGCCGCCGCCTTGAAATCCGACAGGAAATCCTGAACGCGGCCTTTGGGCGATGGCATCAATTCCTCTCTGCACGGCGATCAATAGTATAGATTATCATATGATAATAGTCAAGACTATCTTAACTAAGCCGACATAAGCGCCGCGGGCGCCGGTTTGCCCGCAAGCGGCGGCTTCCCTAGAAGGCACTCCATCGGCGAGAACTTCTTATGCTGCTCGGCCACGTCGCGGCTGGCCAGGTTCACGTAGCGCCGCGTCATCTCCAGCGTCGAGTGGCCAAGGATCTCCTGCAGGCTGAACGAGTCGCCGCCGTTGCGGATGTAGAGCACGGCGAAGGTGTGGCGCAGAGTGTGGGGCGACATCCTCACGCCCTCGATGCCGGCGGCCTTGCCGTAGCGCAGGATGAGCTTCCTCGCCTTGCTGCGGCAGATCTTCTTGCCGGTCTTGCCGAGGAAGAACTGGCCGTCGCGGACCTTGGCCTTCGAGCGCGCCTGCGCGTACTCGAGCAGCGCCTGGCCGGTCTTGGCCGAGAACGGGACGGAGCGCTCCTTGCGGCCCTTGCCCATGACGGTCACCGTGCAGTTGAGCCAGTCCACGCGGCTCGCCTCAAGCGAGAGCAGCTCGGAGATGCGCAGGCCGGAGTCGAGCATCAGCATCATCATCGCGCGGTCGCGCAGGCCGTAGACGCCGCGTTTGTCGGGCATCTCGATCAGGCGGCTGGCCTGCTCGGCGCTCAAGGGGCGGATGAGCGCGCGCTCCCGCCGCGGGCGCTCGACCAGCTCCATGGGGTTGCTGTCGAGCGCGCCCTCGCGCTTCCAGAACCGGAAGGCGCAGCGCAGGCCGCCGTAGGTTCGGAACACCGTCTCGGACGCCTGGCCGCGCCGGCGCAGGCTCGTCAGGTGGTCGCGCAGGAGCGGCGCGGTGACCTCGGAGAGCGTGGCGATCCCGCGCGCGGCCAGCGCCGCCCGCCAGTCCTTGAGGATGTGCTGATACCAGCCTATGCTGCCGCCCGCGAGATTGAGCGCCTCGCAGCGCGACAGGAACGACTCGCAAGCGTCTTCAAGCTTCATCGGCGCACCTCCACAGCTTTGGCTCAGGCCCAAACCCCGCTTCCCGTCATCTGCCGCTGCTCCTGGCGCAGAGCGATCCCGGCGCCGCAGGGCTCCTCGGACGAATGGCTCTTTACCGGCAGCATCGTGTCGACCGCGTCCGCGCCGAGCTCCACGCGGTCGTAGACGCCCATCTGCACCACGTCGTAGAGAAACGGCTGCTTGATCAGGAACGCGGCCTGGTACGGCTGGAGCTGCCGGATGACGTTGGGCCCGATGTTGAAGGACTCTACCAGGCGCCGGGAGCCCATGCCCGTGTCCTTCTTGCCGGCGAGGAGGCTTTCCTCGACCTGAGCCGTGTACTCGATGCGGTCGTGCGTGCCGATCATGCGCGCGAACTCGTCGATGGTGTCGGGCGAGTCCTGGCGCAGGATGATCTTGATGTTGGCGTTGTCCAATATCTCGTCCTTGAAGTGCTCGCCGCGGCGGTTGAGCTGGCCCAAGCTTTGGTGGGCCAGCGTCAGCGCGAATCCGGCGCCGCCGCACTTCGACATGAAGTCGCCGAAGGCGTCGAAGGCGAAGCAGTTGAACTCGTCCACGTAGATCGGCGTGAACACGCGCTGCTCGCGCGGGACCTTGTTCTGGATGTGGTCCGAGACGGCGCGCAGGTCTTGGAGCACGATCTTGGCCAGCCGCTCGGCCGTCTCCGGGTAGGCCTGCGTGTTGAACACGAAGTAGACCATCTTCTTTTTCAAGATCACATCGAGCAGGTCGATCTCAGGCGCGTAAGTGTTCATCAGGGGCCAGACGTCGCTCTTAATGATGAGCCCGAGGTCCTTGACCAGGCCCGTGATGTCCTTGGTCGTCGTCTTGAAGTTGCGGTAGAAGTAGTCCAGGTGGACCTTCGCCTTACGGTCCTGGCATTGCTCGTAGACGCGCTGCACAGCGTCCTGCTCCGTCAGGCAGAGGTAGACGTCCTCCAGGTTGTAGCGCCGCCCGGTGCCTTCCAGGCCGAGCAGGATGGTCAAGAGCGTGTCCTCGGCCACTTTCTTGTAGTGCTCCTCGGTCCAGGTGAACGCGCCGATGAGCTTGTCCTTCTTCTGAGTCGCCGTGCCGAACTGCAGCGGGTTGTAGCTGAATGAACGGCCGATGTCGCTCATCGAGAAGACCAGGAAGTCGTCGATGTTCCGGGTCTTGTAGGCCTGGTCGAGCAGGGCATTTCGCGTCTCGACGTCGCCCTTGCCGTCGAAGAAGATGACGGGATGACCGCTGGCGATGTCCTGCAAGGCCAGCGGCAGCATGACTGAGGCCGTCTTGCCCGAGCGGCTGGCGCCCACGCAGTAGGCGTGGCTCGTCCGCCAGCTCTCCTTGAGAGCGACGGCCCGGCCGCGCTGGGACTTGGACGCGCCCAGGAAGGTCCAGCCCTTCACGCTTTTCTTGAGGGCCTTGACCTTCTCGGGCGAGACCTCGAGCTTGCCGATCTTGTCGGGATCGACTTGGCCGGAGCGGTCCTGGGACAGGAACCAAAGCGTGAGCGCGAGGCAGACCGGCCCGAACAGCGCGAGCCATATCCAGAACAGGCCCACGGGGCCGAGGACCGGCGCCCACAACAGATGATGGAGGCCGCGGTCGAGCGCCAGGCCAATGTGCCGCCAGAAAGTCGAGCCCAGCGGCCCGAGCTTGGGGTCATCGAACCGGCCGCCGGCCGGCCTGTAAAAGTAATGCGAGTGGTCGAGCGCCCACAGCACGTAGCCGCCGCCTTGGAGGGCGGCGAGCAGCATCAGCGGGAGGCGCTTGGCGGCCTCCAAGCCCTTCGGCGCCTTCCAGCGCGCGAGCATCCGGTACGCCTTCGCGATGAGATACGGAACCCCGGCCACGAGCCAATAGCCGGCCTTGCTCACGATCGACTTCATGTTGGTCTTCTTCAATGCGCCACCTCCGCGTTCATAGATCGGCGAGCCTCAACTCGCCGCGCTTCACGTTGACCGCCACGGCTTCCAACTTGCGTCCGATGACCTCCTTCTCCAAAGCGAACGAGATCCGTCCGAGGTCCAGCCCCAGCCGGCGGCCCTGCAGCCCGAACAGGATCTTGGGGAGGGACTTCATCCGCTCCTCTCCCCGCAGAACGTAGAGCACGCGGTCCGCGGCCGGGCGCTCCAAGTGGTTCAAGAAGATCGCGCGGTAGCGCTCGCTGCCCTTGTCGGCGTTCTCGAACTCGAGCGCGATCGTCCGGCCGCTCAGCCCGAAGATCGCGTCCGGCACCCGCGCCCCCGGCCGCTCCTTTCTCAGCTCTCGCTCCGATTTCCAGCGGTTTATTCCCGCCGATTCCAAGGCCAGCCGCAGGTCCGTGACCGCCTTGTCGTGCTCGAAAACCCGCAGATCGATCTCGGTCAAATACCCCAGCTCCAAGCTCTTCCCGAGGTCCTCCAAATACTCATATCCAGCTCTTCCCAGCAGGTAAATTTGCCGGGCTTCCGTATAAACTCTCCCGGCCCGAACCATCCCAAAGTGCATCAACTTCCTCAGCCTCATCCTTGGCATTTGCAGACTCAAACCCTCATAACAAGAACCATGTATCTGATCCAAAGTCAGAAATTTTTGGTGCAAAATCAGCTCCATCAGTCTTATGTCCCTGGTCCTTATCTCCAGACTTCTCCACCTCAACCTGTCCTTGGCTACCCTGTCCGCGTCCTTCAAAACTCCTTCCTTCTCCGTCACCACAGGTGGCAGTGCAACCCTTGCTTCATCCATCCTTATTGGATGAAGAGGTGGAGGGGTCGGCGGTCGAAGAGCGCCGACCCCTCCACCTGGTGGAACTGCCACCGACGAGAAATCACCGGAGGCGGGTCCGGACTGCTCGCCGCTGTGTAAACTCGTTTTTATACCCTCCTTTATATATGCAGTCTACTGTATAGCTCAGGTCAAAAAATTTTAGTCCTCTTCCTCCGTCTCGCTGTCGTCCAGTCCGTCGACCTTGTGCGCGGCTAAATACGCGAGCCGCTCATGCATGTCGGTGAACTCCTGCCGTCCTTCATTCAGGGCGTTCAAGAACTCTCCCGCCCGTCCGGAGGCGATCCACGCCTTGATCTCGGCGTACTTCTTGTCCAGTTCCTTGAGCATGGCCTTCTTGGCGTCAGACTCGGAAAAATCGCGCCGCTGCGAAAGGATGAGGGCATCGTCCAAGAGGTCCTTGGAGGCGGAGTAAAGATGGAACTCCTCGGGCTCGATGTCGACCCGCTTGTCCATCATGACGGCATCGATCAGCGCCTCTGGAGACTCGTCCCAATCGATGATCATGTTATGGAGATGGGGCTTGGCGAGCTTAAGGATCGTGCGGATCATGTCGATGGGCATAAAGAGCTTACTGCGCATCGTCCAGACCGCACCGAGCAGCTCGTAATGATCAGGGAAGAGGTAGTAGGCCGTATGGCGGTTCTTGTAGGTCGGGAGCGGGAAGAGCCGGGCTTGGGGCGAGCTATAAAACTGGAGAGTGCGGCGGCTGACGGCCTTATCGCCCTTGAGCTTGAAGTCCTCGTTGAAGAGATGCAGGAAGTGATCGCTGCGGATGTGGAACTTCTCGGGCTGCTTGCCGTGGCCGCGCTGCTCGAAATAATTGTTCCGCATGTCGCGGATCTTCCGGTAGCTGAAGAAGTCTTCGCGGTGCGGATCGGGTCGCGGCGCGGTGATGTGCTCCATTACGGATTTAATTGTACATATTACTGCGTGGTTAAGTCAAGAAATATTTTGCTCGACTAGCAGCGGCTTAGTACAGGCTGCCAGATGGCTCTCATTGAGATGATTCGATTTCCGAGTCTACGTTCAGCTATCAGCGGTTTTGCGCGTTCTGGCTTACATCGGATGAAGGGAAAGTGCTGTAATTTGGTGAGCATTTTACGCTTGCCTCCATAATGGCGAAAGAGAAATATGGCGGCCGCGGGCGACCGTGGCATCCTCGCTTCATCGAGTACATGGCTCTGATTGCCAACCATCCTGCTTATAAGGGCATGCCAGACGCCTTCGTTGCTGGAGGACGAATTCAATGGGAAGCCCCATCGAATCGCACGTCAGGAAGGTACGTGCAGACTCACGCAAAGCGACGTCAGTGGTGGCGAGACGTTGCGGTCAAGTTGGGCATCGACCCAGAATCAAATCAGTGGATATCACGAGCTGCGAAGCGCTTGCATCCAACAAAGCGCAAGCCCTGTAAGATTTGCGGAACCGAACTATCGATTCGGTATGAATACCCGCAAGAGCGGCTGTTCAAGCGGCTTCGGCGCCTGCCGCAGATTTCAGCTGATTATCAGTTTGAACCGCTTGTTCCAATTGGGCAACTTATCACCCAATTGGTCGAAAGATTCGGTGTCGGGTTCCTGGATTCCGTTCCCGAGATAATTAAGACAGGCGCAATTACGCCGCCGAACTTGGGGCGCGATTTGCGGGCATGGCTGGCGTGGATCGATAAAGAGTACGTCCCGCGAGAGCCCGATATTCTGAGTCCGGGTGTAATGTCTAACGCACCCGACCGATTTGATGGGTTCCACTCTGACAATCTCTGCTGCCGATCAAGAGCTGATAAGGGCAGGTCGAAGCTTAATCTATCTAGTTACACGACGGATAGGCGGGTATTCGAATATTGGAGTTCCGGAGATTGGGTTGCGGCTGATCGACTGATGGGCATTGTCCGCACTGATATGGTCGCGGAGCCCTGTGTAAATTATCACTCAGGTCCGTGCCACGCGGATCACATCGGCCCGCTATCATTGGGCTTTAGCCATAGGCCTGAATTTCAACTTCTGTGCGGCGCGTGCAATAGTGCAAAAAATAATCGCATGGCCTTGAAGGACGTGGAGCTATTGCTTGCGGCTGAACGTCGGGGAGATGACGTGATTTCCTGGCATAGCAAGGACCTGTGGAACGCCAAGCGAAAAGATATCTCCACAAACGAAAAAGCACTACGACTCAGCAAGCTTCTGCGAGATAATAGGCACACATTCACCGCAGTCCTGCAACGATTGGTTGGGAAGGGCCACTTCGGCTTCCTGGTGACACTTCTCGAGCTCGAGTATGCGGATGCGAATGTCGAGTTTCGAAACCTGCATGTCGAAGACCATGTGACGCGGTTCGATTCTCTCGTGAAAGCGCCCCGGCTCACAAAGTATGCCCTCGAACAGAAGACTCGGCGCTGCCGCGTCGCGTTTGAGGCCTTAAAAGATTACTTCAAAAAGGAGAATCGAAACGCCTGGATCGTTTCGAGTCTGGAAATTGAGCAGTCGATCGAACGGATTCTCGCGGCCCTTGCGAAGGCCCCACCCGAAGTAATGGAATTCAATCGAAGGCTTGGCGTTGTCCTTGGGAAGACAATCCAAGAGCAGGAGCTGGGGGCACTCCTTTCTTCAATGCCACCAACTTCAACGCGCTGCTATCGGGATGCTCGTGCAGCTTTCGCTGAGACGATGAGGCTGGTTGCTAAAGAACTCGTGAAAGCGTGGGACTCAGACCGTTACATCCGCGAATAACGAGTCCTGAGCCTTAACCGCTTTCGCGAGCTGCTCCAAGTATCTGTCAGGTGTAATCTGCCCGCGCATTAGAGCTTGGTATGGTGAGCAGGGCGGATGCTGATAGTTTTTCTGCGAACCGTCCTCTCCGGGTACGAGAGGAGGAAGATCTCCGATGGCTTCCTCGACGCTAATGACACGTGCAAGTTGCCCGAATAGAGATGGCTCGGTCGCCATTGAAGTAAGCGGCTCCGGCGGCGTTACCGCATTTTTTGCCAAAGAATGCCCTACCAAGACTATTCGCGTGCGGCGCTGCGGGACGCCGTAGTTTTCAGCTTGCATCCTCCAAGCCTCTAGACTTTTAGCGCAGGCACCAAGCTCACGCTTTACCAGTTCGAATACTGCGCCCCCATCCATATTCAAGAGCCCGGTCACGTTCTCAAAAACAAACCCGTCTACACCAAGAGCTACGAGCATTCGCTTGTACTCGTAGAAAAGCTGATTCCGATGATCCTCCATGCTACGACGTTTGCCAGCCGTAGAAAAGCCTTGGCACGGAGGGCCACCGAGTACAAAGAGGGGCATTCCCCTTGGAATTTTAGCGTCTTTCACCTGTCGGACTATGGCGTTGAAGACGTCAGATCTGCGGATATCTCCGCAGATCGCACTATCATGAACGTTGTGACGGTACGTGTCGAGGAAGGGGCTCTCGATGTCATTGGCAACAATCGGACGCCAGCCCGCCCATTTAAAGCCGAGTGAAAGCCCACCAGCTCCTGAGAACAGGTCGACGAAGTAGCCCTTTTGCGGGATGGCGCGCGCAACCTGATAGCCGAGCAGTGGAGGAACAGCGTTTCCGATCTGCTTAAGGATCGCAGTATGGGGGCCGCAGAAAACAAATCTGTCGGGGAATGATTGGATGCGAGCAGCCTCACGTTCCGACAGGACACGATGCTGCCCGCCATCGAAATCGTAATGCAGGTGGCAGCCATTGCCTGGCCGATTGAAATAGGTGTTGATCGTGTAGGCAGGGTATTCCGCTCGAAGTCGCCCATAGTACGTCGATCGACTGCCCTCACCAGCCGCGTAGCTCTTGCGAATATTCTCTAAACGTTGAGATTCGACCGAAAGCGGGATGTTCTTCCAGTTTCCGCCGGGGGGAACTGCCAGAGCCATCTTGAGATCGTTCGTGCTCAGCTTTGAGGTGTAGTGGTTCGGAATCCGCGCTTCAGCCGGAACATGCCGACGGGTGGCCTTTGTCGGCTGGCGGGTGACAGGAGAGAGGTCATTCAGCGCGGTCCAGTCTCTGCTATCGAGTATTTCCCGCCTGAAATCGGGCCTGACACCGGAGAAGTGCGATAGAATTTCGGCGAAGTCCTCTCGCGTTAGACCATAAGCGAGAGCTACGCGGACCTCAATCTGCGCCTCAAGTGTTGCGGATGGTGCCTTTTGAGCCTTCCGCACCAGAACAGAAAGGTTCCTAACTAGAGCCTTGTTGCTGAGGTCGGGAACAAAAACCTTGCGGACAAGCCCCAGCGAGACGTGCCCGGTTGCGGACCGAGTGCGAATTTGGAATTCAAAGGGAATGGAGTTCATGATCGCGATAAGGGCAAGCAAGCGATCCTCATCGTGGTCACGAAAATACGCGACGCTGAGCGAGTTCCCCGTGACAATAAAGGGGCCAACGTACGCTACTTGCATCCGACGCCCTCTGCTACGTCGCGCGACGTCCCTCCACGCAAGACGAGGCTGAAGGGCCGATGGTGGTACTTCTTGCATTTCCTCATCTATAAAGTGGGTCGGCTTGATCGCGATGCGGTAGCGGTCGACCATCCTCCCCTTGAGGAAGCGCACTTTCCCTTTGCTCGTCAGGAAGCGAGTGTGATTTGTTTCGTCTAGCTCTCGCCCTGCCCAGAGGTCATGCGGTCCTTTGCCCTCAATATCGCCGAAACGAGGGAGCTTCTCCCAGCGTTTCATGCAAGTTAGAAGTGTTGCTCCCGACTCGAGCGGAATTCCGTAGTCCAAGGCCTCGAGATTTCGCTGGCTCAGCGGGAAGTCGTCCTTATCGATGACCTGGAGATCCTTGTTGTAGCGGACGATTGTAGCTCCGTAGGAGTTCGTTACGAACCTCTTAAATACCGCGGCGACTGATGCCTGGTCAACGCCTTGGAATAGGCGGGCTTCGGCGGGGTAGTGAGCCACCGTCGTGAGCGTAGAAGTTTCAAAAATCCACTTACGCAGACGAATACTGGTCTGATCTGTCAGCGCAGATGCTGGGAGAACGATGCCGCAAAATGCGTTCTCCTTGAGGAGTTTTAGCGACAGCTCGAGGCCGCAGCGTGAAAGATTCGTGCCCCAGCCGGCAAACTTTCGATCTGGTTGAGAGAACGGTAGCCGCATGGCAAGCTTCTGATCGTATTCTCTTATGCCAGCCGAATAAGCTTCCTGTTGAGCCTTCGGCATGTGGCTTAGCTCGCGGCGGTCGGGCTTCAGTGCTTCCCACGGAGGATTTGTGATTACGCAGTCGTACCCCTCGACCTGTGAGTCGAAAGCGAGAAAGGTGTCTTGAGCCCTGGCTTCGAGGGTCGCTTTCATGCGAAGCTCCCGAGTCAAAGCTTTTAGGGCAACCTTGGTCTGTTCTATCGCATCAGGGTCACAGTCCCAGGCGGCGATAATCCATCGAAAGCGTGCGATGTCGATGAGCTTGGCCGCTTCTTTGATGACACTGATAAGCAGGCGGCCATCCCCGCAGAATGGATCGATAACCCGAAATTCTTTCAGGCCGTTGAAATAGATTGAACGAACGAGCGTGTGTGCTAATTGATCGGCGATGAACGGGTGGGTATAGAACCGGCCAGTCGCGCGCACAAGAAGATTCTTCTTAGTGGTTCCCAGGTTGGCGTTAGATAGGTTCTTGACATGTTTCATCTTCAGGCCCTCTGTTTCTTGCGTAACTGAAGTAGCTCACTCTTTTCAATTCCCCAGTCGCGACCGAACGTGCAAGCAGCGGTCATGCCCGCTCAAGCACGGGTTCAAGATAGCCCAAATTCACCAAGCGATAAGTAAACGCCTGCTGGCTTACCATGTACTTCTTTGCCAGCTCCTCAATGAGATCATCATCGAGCAAATCAAAGGCCTTCCCCGTGAGGTCTTCCTTGAGAAACTTTTCAGGCATCAAGAGTTCGGCCGCAAAAAAATTCGCTTCGATTTCATCGGGCTCTTCCGCCTTTTGCGAAACGGTATCGCGACGATTCACGTGGAAAGTGCGATCGAGTATTACTTCTTCGCCCTTGTGAAGCAAAAAATGAGCGCACTCGTGCGCGAGCGTGAATCTCTGGCGATTCGAACTCTGTTGGGAATTGATTCCAACAGTTGGCTTCGAGCCCTCCTGACGTACCAGGCACCCGGATAGGTCACCATCGAGGGGTTCATATCTGACCTCCAGCCCCAGAGTGTCCGCAATTTTCTCGATAGGGACCGGCGCCGAAGCAACCTCCGACTTTACCAGCAAATCTTCAACATGTTGCTTAATTAGGTGTCTACGAATTGGCATTCTTGCCTCCTGGAGCGACAATCGACTGGAACCACGTCGCTTCTTTTGGGGATAGCCTACCCTTCATCCTTGCTGGAACCGAGCCTGTTAGCTCTGAGGCAGACTGGGGGAAAAAATCTTTAGGCGCGGCTCCCAATGCCTTTGCGATGTCCCAAAGGGTATGAACGAGAAGCTTCTGACGGCCGTTCTCGATGTTGGTGATAGAGGTGCGACTGAGGGAAACAATTTCGGCCAGGCGGGCTTGGGTCAGCTTCTTGCGGAGGCGGAACTCCTCCACGCGTTTTCCGATGTGTTTATAAAGCTGCCCAACCGAACCCATCTGTTAAGTTTATAGCATGCTCAAGCCAGAATGTCAATACTACAAACTGTTTGTAATACTGTCGTTATGCGATGTACTGTATACTTGACATAAGGCGGTTCTCCTGTTATCCTTAGGAAGCCGGCTGAATAGCCTGCCCGCCTCATAACGGCGGAACCTACGACTAAGGAGACAAGGTATGCAAGATGCAGCTGCAGCCGGCCATGGGCCCCAGCCCGTGCAGCATCCGCAGACGGGTGAGTTCGTCACGATTTTCGTGAACAACGCACCTGTGACAATCCACCGAGGCCATCAGACGGTCGCTCAGATCAAGACGGCGGCCGGGGTGCCGCTGGCCTACGACCTCGAGCAGGTTGTCAACGGGAAGCTCGTGCCGCTAGCCGACGATGGCGCCGTGACGCTCAAGGGTGATGAGAAGTTCATCAGCCACCCGAAGGACAACGCCGCGTCCTGAGGAGGCGGATCATGCCGATCGCCGAAGATCAGATCGCAGAGCTGAAGGAGATCTTTCCGGGGGTGAGCCAGTCGGAGGAGGGCGGTTGTCTCTATTACCTTCTTCCCAATGTCGAACTTCCGGAGGGCTGTACGCCGGCTAAGGTCGATTGCCTGTTCTGTCCGAACGGGCGGGACGGCTACTCGTCCCGTCTTTATTTCGCGCAGCCTGTTCAGTCGCGGGCCGCTCGAACATTCAACAGTCAAGTACGCATTCTAGACCGGAACTGGGTCGCGTTCTCGTGGAACATCAAGGCCACGGGACTGCGGCTGGCCCAAACGGTCGCGTATCATCTGAGCGCCTTAAAGTGAAGGTCAAGGCTCGGTTGCCGTCGTCGCTAGCTGCCGAGATTGTCGCCGATCTCAGGCGTCCCCATGCGTTTGCCTTCGAGCGGATCGGATTCGCGTTCGGCAGGCAGGGGGTCCTCGGCTCCGACCGGCTGGTCATAGTGACCAAGTACATTCCAGTACGAGACGAGCACTACCTGCCCGATGATTCGGTCGGGGCGCGCATCGGATCGGCGGCACTTCGAAGCGCGTTGGAGCGATGTCTTGAAACGGGCGAATCGGCCTTCCACGTCCATATGCATGACGTCGGTGTTCGACTGCGGTTTAGCTCGACGGATGTTCATGGGCTAATTGAGCTGTTGCCCAGCTTCTATGGCGCGGCTCCCCAAGGGCCGCACGGCGCCTTGCTATTTAGCGCGGATACCTGCTCGGGTGCCTTTTGGAATCCGATGCTCGGCCGACTCGTTCCGATGGACAGCATCAGCGTCGTCGGATACCCGTTCCGGAGGTCTGTCGGCGATGGAAAATGAACGATATAGCCGGCAGTCGTTCCTAGGGCCTGATGCTCAGGATAAGATTGCGAGTTGCCGAGCTGGCGTCGCGGGGCTCGGTGGCGGCGGCTCCCACGTGGTTCAACAGCTCGCGCACATCGGCTTCAAGAAATACGCGCTCTTCGACGGGGATATTGCGAAGGACGTCAACCTCAATAGGAATGTCGGTACTACGCTCGCCGACGTCGAGGGCGGCGTGTCAAAGCTCGACATCGCGCGAAGGACGATCCTGGGCCTTCAGCAGGACGCCGATATCATCGCTGTGCCTGGACGCTGGCAGGATAATGCCGACGTCCTAAAGAGATGCGACATTGTGTTTGGCTGCGTGGACAGTTTCTCGGAGCGCGACCAACTCGAGCGCTGCGCCAGGAGATATCTCATTCCTCTGATTGACATCGGGATGGACGTTCTCCATCCGGAGGGTGATCCCGCGCCAACGATGTCGGGGCAGCTGATCTTGTCGATGCCTGGCGGGCCCTGCATGAAGTGCCTGGGTTTTCTTACTGATCAGCGGCTTGCTCAGGAAGCATCTCGTTACGGCGCTGCGGGGCCGCGCCCGCAAGTCGTTTGGCCCAATGGCATTCTGGCGTCGAGCGCCGTAGGAGTGGCCGTGGACCTCATCACTGACTGGACGCGATCCCTGCGCGGCGTCGTCTATCGCTCGTACTCCGGCAATACGGGCCTGATCGAGCCACATGCGCGTCTTCCTTATCTTGATTTGAATAACTGTTCGCATTTCCCCGTCGAGCAGGTTGGTGACCCGGTGTTTCGAAAGCTTTAGAAGCTAGCGAACGATCACCCGCCGCTTCCCACCCGGCACAATCCCCATCCGATCCATCGGCGAAAACTGCCGGTGCAGCTTGGCCACGTCGCGATTGGCCAGCCCGACGTAGATCTTCACCATGTCCAGCGTCGAGTGCCCGAGGATCTGCTGAAGGCTGAACGCGTCGCCGCCGTTCAGGATGTATTGGGTCGCGAAGGTGTGGCGCATCGTGTGCGGCGAGACGCGCACGCCCTGGATGCCGGCCTGCTCGCCCAAGCGGTGGAACTCCTTGCGCAGCAGGTAGCGGCAGCAGCGACCGCCGAAGCGGCTGACGAAGAACAGATCCTGGCCGGGGATGTCGCCGCGGCGGGCCAGATAGCCCCACAGCGCGCGCTTCGAGTTGATCCCGAAGGGTACGTCGCGCTCCTTGCCGCCCTTGCCCATCACGCGCAGAACGCCCGTGTTGAAGTCGATGGCGTCCTTGCGCAGGCCGATGACTTCTGAAATGCGCAGGCCGGTGTCGAAGATCAGCACCATGATCGTCCAGAGGCGGTGCTCGTCGTAGCGCTTCTGGTTGCATTGGGCGAGCAGCAGGCGCACCTGCTCGAGCGACAGCGGCTTGATGAGCTTGCGCTCGACGCGCGGCTTCTCGACGAGCTGGATCGGGTTCTGCGGGATCATCCGCTCTCGCGAGAGAAAGCCGAAGAAGCAGCGCAGGCCGCCGTAGGCGCGCTCGACGGTGACCGAGCCGTTGCCGCGCTCGCGCATGTGCTCCAGATACTGGCGCAGCAGCGTCGGCGTCACGCCGCGCGCGGCCGTGACGCCCTGCGACTCCAGGAACGCGGCGAACAACTTCAGCAGCTGCCGGTACCAGCCGATCGTGGCCGGGGACAGATTCTGCGCCTGGCAGCGCAGCCGGAAAGCCTCCGAGGCCGAGCCTAGCGTCACTTCGAAATGTCCGGCGGGACGGAACGCGAGCGTTTTGGGCGCGATTTTCGCCATTTTGAACCCCCGTTAACCTTGTGGTGTGGCGAGGGTTCAGAAAAGGAAAACCCCGGCCTTTTGGACCAGGGTTTTCGCTCGTTTCTCGACGAGAAACTAACTCAAATGGTTGCGGGGGCTGGATTTGAACCAGCGACCTCAAGGTTATGAGCTTCAGCGCAACGCGCCAAGGCTCTTCCGTCGAGACCGCCCCCGTCGTTTCTCAAGGTTGGTGAGTAAACCTTGATGCAGTCGGAAGTATAGCAGGGCTTCGCGAAAAATGCAAATTTTCGACGAGCGCGGCCAGGATGGCTGTTGCTGACGCCTACGAGCGCGCGCCTGGAGAAGAAATCCTGGCCGAAGACGAGAGCGGCGCCTTCTGGTGTAAGCGAATGAGCGACCTTGGGAAGGCTGAGCCTTTACTTTCCCGTCCGCCCCGCGCGGCCCTCTCCGCCAAGCGTCTCCAGTCGCCAGCGCGCCTCGCGCTTGCCGAGTTTTCGGATGGCGACCAGCGCGGCGCGCGCCTGCTCGCCGGGCCGAGACTGGCCGCCCTCCCAAGTCTGCACGGCGCCGGCGCTCACGCCGAGCAGCGTGGCGAAGGCTTCGCGCGAGAGGCCGAGGCGAGCGCGCTGGGCGCGGATCAAGCGCGGGCTCAGGCGCGCATGTTCCAGCTCCTTCTTGGGTGCGGAGGGCGGCACGGCCAGACGCTCCTTCAAGTCTGAAAGGAGCTTCGCGTTGTCGTGCTTCAGCAGCGCGATCGTCTTGGTGTGCGCGGCCACTTGATGCTTTAGGAACACGATATCCTTTCTCAGCGGCGTGGCATACTGACGAGCGACTCGTCGAGCCAGCCGCTGAATCTCATCGCGAAGCAAAGTCCCGATATTGGGCACTGGATGAACCTCCGATTGCCGCAGAATCTTCGATGTGCGTCAGGTAGTTTACAAAGATGCGCGAGAGAAGGCGGGCTGAACGCGCGCGGAGCCTTCTGGTACGAAATCTATTCCGGACACGATTCAACGCGGCATATTCTCCACGCAACGCCGGCGTGCTCAGGAGACTTTTTCGATCCGAAAATGAGGGCGCGGTTTGCCCGGCGGCCCGGGCGCGAAGAAACCGCCTTCCAGATCGGCGAAGACGCGCTGAAGGATTTTCGCCTCGGTCACCGCGTCGGTCAGGGCGCGATGATAGCGGCCCTCGGGCTGGATGCCCATCGCGGATGCGACGGTTTCGACGCCGAGCTTATCGGTCCGTCGGCCGCTCAATGCCATCCACAGCATGGCCCAGGTCTTCGCATCGAAACAGGTCCCCGAGAAAGGGAAGGGGCGGTCGTAGCGCGCATAGGCGCGGCGCAGCAGCGGCATGTCGAAGTAGTTTCCCCACGCGGACAGCCGCACCCTCTTGATGTTGTCGCAGTGCCGCGCGATCCATGCCTCGAACTCGGCCGCGATCTCATTCCAAAGCGGCTGGCCCGCGCACATCTCGGGAGTAATCGACGTGATCTCGGTGATGAAAGGCGTGATCGGCTCCTCAGAGCGGACGAGGCGCTGGAAGGTATCGACGAGCTTCATATCTCGATCCAAAAACGCCGCGCCGATCTCGATGATGAAATTATTCGTCTGGATCAGCGGCCGTTCACCGGCCTCCTCTTGGTTGGAGGTCGCCTCCAAGTCCAAGACGATGAGCTCATTGTTCAGTCGCATATTGCTCCTATGCCTTTGGCAGCGCCGAGAAATAGGAGGAGACCTTTGCGAACGCGTCGCCCAGGTCTTCCGAGAGGCCGCACTCGCGCGTCAGCGCGGCGAACGATTCCTTCCACGCCGGAGGCGGCGGCTCCAAAGACGGCGGAAGCTCATGCGTCTTGCGGCGCTTGAAAGTCGCTTGCAGAGCGCGGCCGGCCTGCGCCGGGTCCAGTTCTTGCGAGTCGATCAGAAGCACCAGATCGACGAGATCGCGGGCGCGGGAATTGGGCGTCTGGCGAGGAACGGTGTAGGCGTGGATCTTCTCGGCGAAATGCTGCTCGCGCGAGACCGTTGGAAACGCGGGCGCCGCGATCCCGGCGAAGCCGAGCCAATCGCGCCCCTGCGTCGAGTCGAGCGGAGTCAGCACGACGTCGCCAGCGCCGACGTCGATGTGAAACTTGACGAAGGTGCGGGCAGCCATCGTCGCCGTGACCGGGAAGCGCGCGCCTCCGTAAGGCGCGGCGTCGAGGTCGCGCATCACGTCGCCGATCTGGAAGACGAAGAAATCTTCAAGGTCGAGCTTGGCGGCCTTCTGGAGCGCGTCCAGAATCGAGTTATTGAGCTCCGCGCCTCTGAGCTTTCCCAACGTGTGGCGCAAGGCGAGGTCGATGTCTCTCGTGGCGCGGGCCTCCTTCATGCGCAACTCAAGAGCGTAGCCGCCTTTGAGCACCCAGGGCGCGTCGAGGCGAGCGAACAGGCGCGCGAGCAGCCTGTCGAATGACACTTCGCGGCGCGCGCGCTCCAGCGCGATCCCTTCCTTGACGGCAATCGACTTGAGCCTGTCTTCAAGCGCGCTGCGAAACGCCACGGCTGTGGCGTATTTCCTAGGCTTATCCATGGGGCTTATCTCTCAGCTCCTCGATCTGCTTCTTGATGTCGCCGGCGATCCAGGCGGCGTTTGCGAGCTGGTCGCGGGTGATGAGGCCGCGCTCGAATGCCTGCGTGACCGCCTGTTTCATGTGATCCATTTGGACGGACCTTTCGACCAGGAGGTCGACGATCGTTCGCAGCGGCTTCGTAATCCGGAATCCTTGCGTTGCCTCGACATCATCCTTGCGAAGAGCGCCACGGTGCAGCACCAGGATCTTCGGGGTCTCGCCGCTACGGCGAAATCCCGGCGGAACGGTCATGTGCAGCTTGGCCGGGTTTACATCCGAGAGATCGTAGAAGCTGAGCGCCGTCTGATGCGAGAACACGCCTTGGGGGACATCATCCTGATCGCGGGACCATAGGTGCCAAAGCACCATATCCGGATTGTCGCCCGCAGGATACTTGGCGAGCCGATAGATTCCGCGATACTCGCGAATCCAGTTTCCCGCCTTGACGTTGTAGGATTGAGTGCTCGGGGCGTAGCCAGCCGCCTGGGCTTGCTTTGCGGTGAAGTAGCCGCCCTGGTCGGAGACGATCTCGAAGAGTTGCTGTGCTTTCTCCCTGTATGAGCTCATTTCATAATCCTTCAAGAATCCTGAAGTATTATGCGTCGAAAAGACGATAAAAGCAATATTCAGGGAGTAAGCTGTAAAGTCTATGGTAATCATGCGACAGCCAACTCCGAAGGCCTCGCCCTGAACGTCTGAGCCGGTCTTCCGAGCAAACCCTCCATGGGCGAGAACTTCTTGTGCTGTTCGGCCACGTCCCGCCTCGCCAGGTTCACGTAGTGCCGCGTCATCTCCAGGCTCGAATGTCCCAGGATCTCCTGGAGGCTGAACGAGTCGCCGCCGTTGCGGATGTAGAATACCGCGAAAGTGTGCCGCAAGGTGTGCGGCGAAATGCGGACGCCTTCGATCCCGGCCCTCTTGCCGTAGCGCAGGATGATCCGCCGGACCTTGGTCCGCTCCAAGGCCTTGAACGTGCGCCCCACGAAGAATTCCGAGCACCTTGCTCCCTTCTGCGCGCGCTGGCGGGAGTATTCGAGCAATGCCTGGCAGGTCTGCGCGGAGAACGGAACGCTCCGCTCTTTGCGGCCCTTGCCCATGACGGTCATCGTGCAACTCATCCAGTCGATCCGGTCGGCTTCCAACGTCCGGACCTCCGATACTCGCAGTCCCGAGTCGAGCATGAGCATGATCATCGCGCGATCCCGGAGCCCCTCGAATGTCTGCGCGTCAGGCTGGGCGATGAGCTGCGTCGCCTGCTCGGGGCTGAAGGGCCGGATGAGATGCCGCTCCCTGCGCGGCCGTTCAACCAGGGCCATGGGATTGCGCGGCAACATGCCCTCCCTGTGCCAAAAGCGGAACGCGCAGCGGAGCGCACCGAAGGTCCGGTCGACGGTCTGCGATGAATGCCCCTTCTGACGGAGGCTTACCAGGAAGTCCCTCAGGTGGGATGGCTCGATCGCCTCGATGCCTTGAACGCCCTTTCCGGCGAGGAAGGCCGCCAAGTCGCCGAGGATATGGCGATACCAGGTCAGAGTTCCGCCCGCCAGATTCAGCGCGATGCAGCGTGAAGTGAAGGCCGAGCAAGCGTCGGTGACGGTCATAATCGAACCTCTCTTTGGAGCGGACTCCATTCAATACTCCAGCCGTTGGGGGATATACACCCGCAGCCCGGTGTCGGCATCCACTGAAATGCTCGTCGTGACCTGCTGCCTCTGGGTGTCGAGCTCCTGCGTGGCTTCGTTCGACAGTCCCTGAGCGGCCTGCGCCGCGATCGGGCTGACGCCGGTCATGGTGAGCGCTTGAGAGGTCCCGGTGACGAACGACCGCAGGACCGTGTTGGCCACGTTCGAGTCCTTGTGAGTTTCGACCTTGCCCTTGATCCCCGCCGAGCCGTCCAGCGAGAGCGCCATCCCCGTGAACTTCACCTCGTCGCCCGTGTCCGGGAAGACCAGCGTGTGGAAATTGACGAGGATGCGGTCGTGGTCCTGCTGGATCGCGACCGTGCCGATCACCTGCGTCCCTGCCGGTATCACGATCTTCTTGAGATACTCGACGTTGCGCTCGACGACGGCGATGGCCGGCGACTCGACGTTGTAGGAATAGATGGCGTTAGCCAGCCGGACCGGGAACGTGAACCCCGTGGGCAGGAAGTAGCGCGTCGTCAGCGGGACCTTCTTGGTGACTCCCTGCCACGGCGCCGGCGCTCCGTCCTTGGCCAGCCCGGCGTCGAACCGGATGGGATCGAACGGAACCGGCTCCGCCGCGGCGCACCAGGCCGGAGCCGCCGCCAACAGGAACGCCAAGCCGAGCTTAAAGGAGCTCATGGCGCACGAAGTGCAGGAAAGCCTTCCTGTACACTTCCCTCCCGAGGGCGTCGCGGAGATGGTCGGGGTTGGCCCGGCCGTGAAAGGCCAGCGGATGCTCCAAGGCGAAGTCGAGCGCGGCGTTGACGATGTCGGACATGCTCAGAGGCTCGGTTCGAAGACCTCGCTCGCTGTTGTGCTCCTTGACCAGGCGCTTGAGCTCGACGATATGCTCGTCGCGCAGCACGAACCTGTCGTGCCGGTTGGTGTAGAGGCCGGCGTAACGCTTCTGGAATTGGAAGCGGAACAGAGGAACGGCAGAAGGCGACGCGACGACCTCCCGCGAGGGTGGAGCCGGCGGGGCGCTGGGACGAACGGGTTCTGTCGTTATCATGGTCAAAAGCGGTAGGGGACGCCAGTCGCGATGACTCGCCCCTTCCCGCCATCCTCCTTGAGTTTGATTTGCACTGCCGCCCCCGACGGGGGCTTCTCGAAAACGACGTAGCCTTCCCGGACGCGCTGCGACTCGACCAAGATTCGGAACAGCGAGCGGCTGCCGAGGACCGTCGCACCGGCCCGCACCGTGAAATCCTTGACGAAGAAGTCGTCATCCGTCCCGTTGGCGACGGCGACCTTGAGGACGAAGAGCTTCTCCCGGCGCTGCAGCCCTTCCAAGGTCAGCGAAATCCCGTCCGACCGGACGGTCCGGTCCAAGGGATAGCGGGACGGATCGGACTCGAAGCCGTCGATGAGGTCCTGCATCGTGTACTCCTGCACCGGGTCCAGCGTCCCCGGCGGAACCACGGCGCCAACCGCCGTCGGCGAATTTGCCTTGTCCTCGGAAGCAACGCTCGGCCGCGGGCTCTCTTTCGTTTCAACTTTGGCCTCGTGCGTCGGACGGGAGGCTGCAACGGGGCTGGTCGACGCCGGTTGACTCGGTCGCTTCGTCTTCCGATCGTGCCTTTCCGGCTTCCGCGTCGGCGCCGGGCGCGGCGCGGCCGGAGACACCCGCTGCGGAGGAGCCGGTTCGCTCAGGATCCAAGTCTTGCCCTGCAAGCTGACAGGCGGCATCAGGCTGACGCTCCCACGGCCGATGGGAAACCAAAAGAAAATCCCCAAGACCACGGTAACGCCCCCGGCAACCAGGGCGCCGAAGTCACTTTTTGAACACGCTCTCATTGAAATCCTCGACGAGAAGTCCCGAGGGTGCCTGCTCAGAACGCGGCACCTTCCGCAAGATCACGTCGTCGTCGAAAACAACCTCGTTCTGCTCGCCGTCGGGCTTGTAGGAGCCGATCTCCCGGTAGCCCTTGACGTGGCATTCCAGGACCTGCGGCGTGTCCTGCGCGATCGTGATCTCCGTCAACGTCAAGGTCGTCTTGGTGGCGTTCGCCTTCAGCTTCTCCAGGATGCCGCCGCGCTTGAGCATGTCGGCGGCCTTGGCTTGATAGTCCTTGGTCATCATGGCGAATGCGAGCTTCAAGTCCGCGTCGGCCGTATAGCAGTTGAGCTCCGTGAAGAACCGCTCGAAGAGCGTGAGGAAGTTCTTGACC
>JAGWUP010000040.1 GCA_028868375.1 Elusimicrobiota bacterium | reverse complement strand
GTCGGCGCAGCCGAGAATTCGGGAGACACTCCGTGACACGGGAGACGCGGGGTGACCGGGCGCGAGCAGAGCGAGAGTCTGGACACACTGCGCATCTCGGGACACGGGGTGTCTCCCCAGAGACGCGTCTCCCCGGCGCACCTCACCCGGTCACCCGGGAATTCCCGCGCCACTTTTCCGGACACCCGCCGCGCCAGAAAAACGGCGCACGCGCAGCGGGCGACGCCACCCGTTTTTGGGTGATTTTTTGGCACTCCGGGAGACCCAAAAAATGGCCCGGGACGGGCCAGTTTTTGGGTGTCCCGGGGGGTCAAAAAAACACCCAAAAATGGGTGTCGGGAAAGTGGCACACTTTCCCCACTCATGCCCGGTTTTGGGGGGTGGGCGGGGGGTCAAAAAAACCCCGGTTTTTCGGTGTGCCAAAAAGTGCGCCACAGACAGAAAAAAGTCCCGCCTAATTATTCTATAATCTGGCGCTATTTTCCCCACTTCACTAGATCGCCCCACCCCAGAGCGGATCGCGGGAGAAAGATCCGTGCGCACTCGCGTCCCGGAGCGCTCCCCGCGGCGCACCCGGAAAAACGCCCCGGAAACGCTCCCCGGAGCGCCCCGCGCGCACCCCGGAAAAACCCGGATTTTTCGCCCCGCGCGCGCCCCGGAAAAACCCGGATTTTTCACCCCCCGGCGCACCCGAAAAACCACCCCGGAAACGCCCCGAAAAACCCGGATTTTTCACCCCCGCGCGCACCCCGAAAATCCCGGATTTTTCACCCCCCGGCGCACCCCGGAAAAACGCCCCGCGCGCTCACCCGGCGCACACCCCGGCGCACACCCCGGCGCACGCCCCGCGCGCCCCGCGCACCCCGCGCAGAAAACCCGCCGCGCTCACCCGCACGCCCATGTCACCGGCCGGATTTTCCAAACCTCCGGTTCTCCAAATCCAAACGCTCGCTCGCTCTGCTCACTCTCGGCGCTCCCGCGGGAACCGCGCTCCTCGCTGACGAAGTCGCCCAAAATAAAAAGACACTCTCGCTCTCTGCGTCTCCGACTCGCACCACTCGCGTGTCTTCTCGGCTTCGCCGACGCGCGTCTCTCCAGAGTTCTTCTCAAGTCTCCTCGCGCACACAACCCTGCGGCTCATGCACGCTGCGTCGAGTCTCGGCGAGACTCCCGCGTCTCCGCACAGAACTCCGCCGAGGTTCGCCGCGTCTCCCGCGCCCGCGTCTACGCGACCTCATTTGCGCGCACGCCCGCCACTCCCCCACACGGCTCACCGCTCCGCGTCTCCCCGTATGGAGTCTTGCCGGGCACGCAGCGAAGTCGCGCGCTAAATAAGGTCAACCTTAAAAGAAAGGGAAGGAAAGACTGAAATTTAGTTTTTCAATTTATGTTGTTATTCATTTTGTTTTTACATTTTTCTTGTTTACATCATTTTAATCGTTCATTTCAGTGTTTTAAGGTTGACCTTATTTAGCGCGCGACTTCGCTGCGTGCCCGGCAGGACTCCATACGGGGAGACGCGGAGCGGCGTACCGCATGGTAGGAGTGACGGGCGTGCGCGCAAATGAGGTCGCGTAGACGCGGGCGTGTGAGACGCGGCGAACCTCGGAGAGTTCTGTGCGGAGACGCGGGAGTCTCGCCGAGACCCGACGCAGCGCGCATGAGCCGCAGGGTTGTGTGCGCGAGGAGACTCGAGAAGAACTCGGGAGAGAACGCGCGTCGGCGCAGCCGAGAATTCGGGAGACACTCCGTGACACGGGAGACGCGGGGTGACCGGGCGCGAGCAGAGCGAGAGTCTGGACACACTGCGCATCTCGGGACACGGGGTGTCTCCCCAGAGACGCGTC
>JAGWUP010000039.1 GCA_028868375.1 Elusimicrobiota bacterium | reverse complement strand
GGCCAGGCCGGCAGCGGCACGGCGGCGGCCTCCGCCGGCGGCAGCATGGCCCAGGCGGGATCGCTCGCCTGGTGGCTGGCCGTGGCGGCCGGCCTGGTCGTGCTGCGGATCGTGATCGAGGTCAAGGGCAAGGTGGACTGACGGACGGCTCCCTGGAGAGGGTAGAGAACAGGTGTCTATCTTGGACCCGACCACGCACCGGATGACCGTCCTGGGACTGATCGGCCTGGCAGCCGTGATGGCGGTCTGCCTGACCGTCCTGCTGTCCCTCAACGTCAACACGGATGGGGTAGGGACCGCCTTTACGGTCATCATCGGCCTGATCAGCACGGCCATCGTGGTCCACAGCGCGGCGGCCTCCGGCGCGGCCATCGCCGGCCAGAACGCGGCCAGTGCCACCACCGCCGTAACCAACGCGGTCTCCTCGGCAGTCGAGGCGGCCCAGGCAACGCCGGCGACTCCGCCGGCCCACGAGTAGGAGATGACCCCATGCAGCTGCCGAACCTGAGCCTGCTCCATCTGGGCAGCCTGGCCCTCGGATTCATCCTGGCCTGGCTCGTCTTCAAGGTCCTCTAGTGTCCCCGTCGATGTTCGCGCTGGTGGGCCTGCTGGGCATCTGGTTCGTGGCCTCCGGCCGCCTCTCCGCGGCCGTGGGAGTCATCACGTCCGGTTCCGCGCCCGGGGCCCCCAGCACGAGCACGCCGGCACCCACCGGCGGGGGCGTCCCGCCTAGCGGCCAGTCCGGCGGCGCCGGCGCGGCCTCGGGCGGGGGCGCGGGAGGCGGCGGCTACGGCGTGCCGCCGGTCACGCCATGAGCGCCCCCTTCCCGGCCTGGCTGGCCGCGGCCGGCGTGCTGGCGGCCACCGTCTGGGCCGTCGAGCAGATCGACCCGGCCGCCGCCTGGGGGCTGGCGCTGCTGGCCCTGCTGGGCGTGCTGGTCATCCGGGGCGCCGGGACGCAGATCGCCCAGACCCTCTCCCTGCTCGTCTCGGGACAGGGGACGGGCACGTCGCAGCCCGGCGGCGGGCTGGGGCCCCAGAACACGCCCCAGTTCGGCCCGGGCACCGTCATGCCGAATGTGGGGTGATATGGCGTTCTGGGTTCAGTTGCTCACCTTCGGGCTCCTGGCAGCCGCGGCGGCCACGCTGGTCCTGCTGCTGACCCGGGGCTACTCCATCAGCCTGTACAAGCCGGACTAGGGAGGACACCGTGCGGGAGAACCTGAACTACTTCCTCGAGATCACCGGGACGATGGCGTTCCTGCTGATCGTCCTGACCCACGGCGCGCAGTTCGCCTCCGTGGTCACGTCGGCGTCCGCCCTCTTCAACAAGACCGTCACGACCCTGCAGGGGAGGTAGCCGTGATCCACCAGGTGCTCGAGATCGTGCTGTTCTCGTCGGTCCTCGTCGTGGTGATCGCCAACGCCGGCGGATTCAACGCCGTCACCGGGGCGCTCGGCAACGCCTACGGCAGTGGCTTCCGGACCATCATCGGGCTGGGAGGCTAGCCGTGATTAGCCTCTTCAGCCGCTGGGTGGCTCCCCACCCGCCGGTCAAGAAGCCCCAGCCCGGCGACGGCTACGTGCCGCCCTACAACTACGGCCAGTACCGCTACGTGGCCTACGGGGAGACGGACCTTCCCCGGCGCGACCCGGGGGGCCCGCTCCCCTGGACCGGCGTGCCGGACTACCGCCCCGGCCTGGGGGTCACGCCCGGCCTGATGCGGACGTTCGCCACGGGGGCCCTGGACGCCCTGCGGCACCCGGGCATCGTGGGCACGGACCCCGGCCAGGGCACCGACGCCCGGACCATCTGGGCCCCGCTCTACACCGTCCAGCAGGCGGCCATCCAGACCGCCCTCTACCAGCG
>JAGWUP010000003.1 GCA_028868375.1 Elusimicrobiota bacterium | reverse complement strand
CTGATCGACTCCTCCTCGTCCTTCAAGAGCGAGGTCTCGAGGCCCACGTAAGCTCCGGCGTCCATCGTGCCGCTGCGAAACTGCTGCTCCGCCGTGGCCGCGATCGCCTTCAAGGCCGCGGTCTGCGCCTCCAGGCGCTCCAACTGCTTGGCCATGATCGCGGTGGCCTGCCAGAGACGGTCGGCTTCGTTTTGGGCCTGATCCAGCCGCGCTTGATAGTCGGCGCGCAACGCCGCGCGGCTGGCGCGCTCGACGGCGATCTTGCCCCTGTTGCCGTCGAATATGGGAAGGCCGACGTCGATGCCGAGATCGACAGAATGGATGCCTTCTTCGGCGCTGCGGCCTTCGCGCAGGCCGACGCTCAAGGCCGGGAATTGCGCCAGCACGGCCTGTCGCAGCCGCTGCTCCTGGCTCTCATAGCCCGCTTGAAGCGCGAGGAGATCAACGCGGCGGCTGGCGATTAGGGCGAGGGCGGACTGGAATTGGTCCTGGGAGAACCCCTGGCCCGCGACTTCGCCCGGCTGCTCAAGCTCGGCAAGCGCCGGGCGCGCTTGCGGCGCCAGGCCCAGCAGAAAGTTGAGCCGGTGCCTCGCCGCGTCGGCGTCCAGTTGGATCTCGCGCAGGCGCGCGTCGGCGTCGGACAGGACGGTCAGATCGGCCGAGACCTTCTGGATCGCGGAAGCGCTTTGCTGGAAGTCGGCCTGATCGATGTCGTATTGCTGGGCGAGGAGTTTGCGGCTGCGCTCGAGGACCTCTTGGAGATCCTCATCTTCTCGCGCGCGGATGAAGACCTGGCCCGCCGTCACCGCCGTCTGCCACTCCTGCCAAAGGACGGCCAAGTCGACTTGCTTGCGATGCGCCCGCGCCTGGGCTTTCCCCGCGCCAAGAGGGACGAAGGCCTCCAGATTCTCGCTGATGCCCACGCTATAGCCGGTGAATTCCGGCCCACGGCCCACCCCGCCGCTCAAATGAGGATCGGGCCAGAGGCCCGCTTCGAGCAGTTGCGCCTCGGCCACCCCGGCCTGCAAGCGCGCGGCCTTGAGATCCGGGGCGTTGACGACGGCCAGCGCCATGGCGTCGCGCTCGTCGAGGCCTTGCGCGGCCGCCGTCGAGACGACCAACCCCGGGATGTGAAGGCCGGCGGCCGGCACGGCGAGGCTCGGCGCCTGGGCCGTATCCGGCGCGGTCGGCAGCGCCATGGGCGCGTAGCCGGCGCAGCCCGATAACAGCGCCGCGGCCGCCGCCGGCCAAAGCACGAAATGGCGGCGCGTCATGACGAGGCGCCTCGCGCCGTATCCTTGAGCCGCCGGCGCAAGTAGAGCGCGGGGATGAGGTTGGTGCTGAGCAGCGCGCTCCAGACGATCCCTCCCAACGTGACAACGGCGAGGCCCTGCTCCGGGGCGGCTCCCTGGCCGAAGCCGAGAGCCGTCGGAAGCATTCCCAGCACGGCCGTCAGCGTCGTCAGCACGATGGGCCGGAAGCGGACGTGGATGGCCTCGCGCACGGCCGCCTCGGGCGCCATGCCGGAGAGCTCGTTGTGGTGGGCGCGATAAAGAAGGACGATGCCGTGGTTGAGGCCGATGCCGATGAGCGTCAGGAAGGCCACGAGTCCCGTGGCGTTGAGCCCCACGGTGCTCACGGCCAGGGCGATGGCTCCTCCCGTGAAGGCCAGCGGCGTCAGCAGGAGTAGGAGTCCCGGCGCCAGCAGGCCGTCGAACTGCAGGATCATGATCCCGATCATCAGGATGAAGGCCGCCGCCGCGGCCGTGCCCAGACCCAGCGCCGCGCGCTCGAGCTCCGGGTAGAGTCCGCCGAAGGCGAAACGGTAGCCCGGCGGCAAGACCACCTTCGAGAGCTCGGCGCGGGCGGCTGAGATGGTGCTGCCCAGAGGTCCGGTCGGGATGGCGAGGATCTCAAGCGCGCGCGCTCCGCCGATGTGGATGAGCTGGTTGGGGGTGACCGCCAGGCTCAAACGCGCCAACTGACCGAGCGGCGTCCAGCCCGAGGTGCGGATGGGCAATCGCCGGAGCTCCGCGAGGGATTTCTCGGGCGCGTCGGCCAAGCGGACGTAGAGGTCCAGCGGAACGTTGCCGTCGGGCACCCGCGCCGCGATGACGCCGTTGACCAGGGGCTCGACTTGGCGCTGCAGGTCGCCCGGCGTCAAGCCGTAGGCGGCCAGGGCGCCGGCGTCGGGCTCCAGGCGGATCTGGCTCACGGGATAGGCGTCGTTGTTGAAGATGGACGTCAGAGACGGGACTTTCTTCAGGGCGCCGGAAAATTGCTCGGACAGTCCGCGCAAGACGGAGATCCGGCTGCCGAAGATGTCGATCACGAAGGGCTGGGGCAGGCCGGAAAGGCTCTCGCCCACGCGCTCGAGAGTAGGCGTGCCGACGGCCGCCTGGACCCCCGTCATCTGACTGGCCGCGAGCAGGCGCGCCCCGATCCGGTCGAGGCTGTTGAAATTGACTCCCGGCTTGAGAGGGATCGTGATCTCGCCGGCGTAGGCCGGCTCGGTGTAAGCCGAGCTCGACGGCGAGCCCACGCGCGCCAGGGTATGCGCGACGGCGGGGTCGGCGCGCAGGCGTTCGGTGATCGCCGCGACGGCGGCTTGCGTGTCGGTCAACGAGCTTCCCGGAGGCAAGGTGAAGCTTTCCAGCAGCACGCCCTCGTTGGGCAAGGGGAGGAAGTTGACCGGGACGATCGCCAGGGCCGCGAGGCTCGCGAGAAACAGGCCGACGCAGGCGGCCAAGGCCTTTCCCGGGCGGCGCAGGACCAGCTCGAAGACCCGCTCGTTCATGACCCGCAGGCGTTCCAGCGCCCGCGCGCCCGCGGCGGGCTTGGCGTTGTGCCGCGTCTTGATGAAGCCGAGGCTCAGCGGGATGAAGGTCAAAGAGACCAGGAGCGAAGCCAATAAAGAAAGCATCATCGCCAGGGCGAAGGGGATGAAGAAAAGCCCGGCGAGCCCTCCGACGAAAAGCAGCGGCAGGAAGACCGAGACGGTGGTGAGCGTCCCGGTGATGTCGGGGGCGGCGATGTCCTTGACGCCCCTCGCGATGCCGGCCCAGTGCCCGTCGCCCTGCTCCCAGCGGTGATAGATGCTCTCCAGCACGATGATCGCGTCGTCGGCCAGCAGTCCTACGGCCACCGTCAGCGCGCCCAGCGTCATGAGATCGAGGCTTTGGCCCGCGGCGTAGAGCGCCGCGACGCCCATAAGCAAGGACAGCGGTATGCTCAGCGCCAGGATCAAGGTGTCCCGGCTTCCGCCCAAGGCCCAGACCAGGACCAGGATCGCGAGGATGCCGCCGACGATGAGGTTGGTCCCCAAGTCCTTGCCCACCACGCCGACGAGGCGGCCCTGGTTGTAGGTGCGCACCCAGCGGACACCGGCGGGAAGCGCGGGGAGCGTATCGGCGAGCGCGGCCGACACCGCGCGAGTGACCGGCACCGTCGAGGCTCCCGGCTGCTTGAAAACGCTCAGCGCCAGGGCCGGGCGGCCGTCGAGGAGCACGGCGTTGAGCGTCGGCACGGCCGAGCGCACGACGCGCGCCAACGCGCGCAGCGGGATCGGGCCCTCGGGCCCGGGGACCGGGATCGCCTCGATCTGCGCCGCCGTCACGGGAAGGTTGCGGGCCTCGATGAAGACGTCCTGATGGCCCTGGCTCAGATAGCCTCCCGGGGTCAGGAGGACCTGCGCCTTGAGCGCCTCCACGAGCGCGTTCACCGATATCTTGTAGCGATGCATCGCGGCAAGATCCGGCTGCACCCAAAGCGCCTCGTCGCCGACTCCGTAGGCGTCGACGCGCTGCACGCCGGGCAGGGCGCGCAGCGCCGGGACGACGTCGGCCAAGACGGCGCGCTGGGCCTGCGCCGGCGGAACGGAGACGGGCAGCTGCAAGGCGTAGTCCGCCACCTCGTTGATGGCGTTGCCCATGATCTCGGCCAGCGGATGGACCGAGGGCGGGAGGTCGCCGCGCGCCAGGTCGATGGCCCCGTTGACGGCCTGCAAGTCGAGCCGCGCGTCGCTTCCCTGCGCGAACCGCACGTCGATCTCCACGGTGCCGTTGCCCATCGTCGAACGCACGGAGACCAGGCCCGGCAGCGACATGACCCGGCCCTCCAGGGGCCAGACGATCTGGGTCTCCAGCTCGACGGCGGCGGCGCCGGGTTCGTGAGCGACGACGCTGATTTGCGGGAAGTTGAAGCGCGGCAGGACCTCGACGGGGATATTGTGCCAGGCGTAGAGGCCGTAGCAGATGAGCGCCCCGTAAACGAGGACCCACAGCACGGGCCGCGTCAGCAGCTCGCGCAAACCGGCCGGCTTCGCCTCAGGCATCAATCCGGCGCCTGATAGCTTTGGGCGACGTTGCGATGATACTGGAGGTAGGCGTTGGCGACCACGATCCGCGTCCCGGGCTTCAAGCCCCGCTCGATGAAGGTCTGCCAGCCGCGCGTGGGTCCCGGTTCCACTTCCTGGGGCACGTCTCCCGCTGGGGTGCGCGTCAGAACCCACCAGCGGCCGCGATCGAGGATCAGGGCGCGCGTGGGGACCGCGACCAAGGTCTGGACGGGTCCGTTCAGCGTGACCGTGCCGAACATCCCGTTGACCCAATCCGGCCGGGCCGATGTCGCAAGCATCGCCACGGACTCGCCGCCGTCAGCCCTCAGCAGGCCGAACTTGGCGCAGACCTTGACGGGCACCGGTCTGCTTGAGCCGGCGGGCACGAAGAGCCCGCTCATGCCCGCCCGGACGGCGGTCACATCGGCGCCATAATAGGCGGCCTTGAGCCAAAGCTGTTCGGCGGCGGGGCAGCCCGCGGGGCGCGCGTTGCCCCAAGCGACGGACGGCTCGACTTGCGCGTAGGCTTGGTAGCGGGCGCTGACCGTGCTGGCGTTGACCGTCACGCTGTCGGAGTCCAGCACGGGACCCGCCGCGAGAGCTACGGCGCCCGCAGCTTGAAGTGCGATCACGACTCCAAAAAAGCGGAGCATCACGAGCTTTATCCTATGAAATTCCGGGGGAAGCGGCTCGCTGAATTTCGCGCCGCTCTCAGAGTCGAGCGAGCAGGTAGACCTTCAGGAGATAGAACAGCAACCCGAAGAGCGCGATCTCTCCGCTCAAGCCCGCGAGATCAAGGACGACGCGGGAGCGCGTTCCGAGGAAGACCCGGCAACTCGCGCGGCTGAGATCGTAGAGCCAGTCGTTGAGCATGATGATCCCGCACATGGGGATCGCCAGCACAACGAGGCAGACATGCGCCATGGCAGGCGACAGCAGGACGACGAAAGAGAGGATCGTCAGGATTCCTCCGGGCAGAGCCCACAGGTCTCGCGCGACCGGGTTCCAGCCGAGCTTCCAGTGGGCCAGCAGGCCGAAGGCCAGTCCCACGGTCAGCAGCCGGGTCAGCGGCCACCAGTCGCGCTCGCCCCAGGAAAGGCAGGAGTTTTCTCGACTCATCGTCGCATCAGTCATAGGCTTCCTCCTTAGCGGACAAGCACTCGCCGCTTGGCGCCGGGCACGATTCCCATGCGTTCCAGCGGGCTGAACCTCTGGTGAAGCAGCGACATGTCTCGGTTGGCCAGGCCGACGTATCTCTGGACCATCTCCAGCGTCGAGTGCCCGAGGATTCGCTGGAGGCTGAAGACGTCGCCGCCGTTCAGAATGTATTGAGTGGCGAACGTGTGCCGCAGGGTATGGGCCGACAGCCGGACTCCTTGGATGCCGGCGCGCTTGCTCAGGCACCTGAACGACCTGATGATCCAGGAGCGATCCAGCCTCCTGCCGAAGTGGCTGGTGAAGACCAAGTCCTGGCCCGGGATATCGCCGCGCCGAACCAGGTAGTTCCAGAGCGCTTGCTTGGCCGTCGTGCTGAAAGGCACCTCGCGCTCCTTGTTGCCCTTGCCCATGACGCGCAGGACGCCTTTCTGGAAGTCGATCTCGTCTTTTCGCAACCCGACGACCTCGGCCGACCTCAGGCCCGTGTCCAGGATCACCACCGCGACGGTCCAAAGCCTCTGGCCGTCGAAGCGCTTCTGGTTGATCTTGGAAAGAACGAGCCGGGCCTGATCCAGAGAGAGCGGCCGGATGACCTTGTCCTCCATCCTCGGCTTTTCAACGAGGGTGATCGGGTTCTGCGGGATGAGGCGTTCGCGCGCCAGGAAGCGGAAGAAGCATTTGAAGGCGCCGTAGTCGCGCGCGATCAGGCCCGAGCAGTTGCCGGCCTCGCGCATCTTTTCGAGATACATCCGGATCAGATGCGGCGTGACCTCGCAGGCGAGAGCGACGCCCTTCGATTCTAGGAATTGCCCGAAGAGACCTAGGCGGCTCTTGTACCAGCCGCAGGTGCCGGCCGTGAGATTCTGCGCCCGGCATCTGAGGTGGAATGCCTCATAGGCATGCGAAAGGGGCACCTTCGCGCTGCTGCTGCGACCGAACTCGGTAGCCGTTTCCATTTCTCGACCCCCACTAACCTTGATGCAATGGAGCCTTTCCGGACAAAGAAAAACCCCAGTGCTTAGCACCAGGGTTTTTCACTTTCTCCGTCGAGAAACGAGTCTAAATGGTTGCGGGGGCTGGATTTGAACCAGCGACCTCAAGGTTATGAGCCTTGCGAGCTACCGGGCTGCTCTACCCCGCAATGTAATGTTAGCACAAGGGCATGGACAAGGCAAGCCGATTCGGCCTCGCATAATGAGGCATTGAATAGCCGGCTTCTTCAGCGCAGCTTCGAGATCGTGCGGACCAGGGTCTTGATGAAGAGGCCCACGCCGACCGCAAGGGGCGGCCGCGGCGCTTGAGAAAGTAGATTTCGCGGCCGAGGGGCGGGCCGGGGAGCTCGACGAGCAGGCCGCGGCGGCGTTCGTCGCGGATGCTGAAGTCGGGGAGGACGGCGGCGGCCAGGCCGTCGAGGACGAAGCGGCGGTGGGTCTCCAGGAACTCTGCCTCGAAGCGGACGTCGCGCGGCCAGCGCTGGTCGGGGAAGCCGTCGACGCTGGGCTGGGAGGGGTCGGCGCGGAAGTAGCGCGGGGCGATGAAGGGGAGCTTGAGCGCGTCCTCGAGGGTTTTGGGGACGCGGCCGCGCGCAAGCAGGCGGCGCGAGGCGTAGAGGTGGGAGCGCAAGGCGCCCAGGCGGCGGACCTCGATCTCGGGGTCGGGGATCTCGCCGTGATAGTAGAAGGCGAAGTCGATCCAGTCCTTCTTGAGCGCGTCGGCCATCTCGCGCGCGCCCAGCTCGTGGACGCCGAAGCGCGTGTCCGGGTACTTGGCGCGGAAGGCGCGCAATGACGGCGCCAGGAGATAGTTCGTGATCATCTCTCGGCTGCCCACGCGCAGCAGCGCGGGGCCGCCCGGCGAGCGGCCCTCCAGCTCCAGCGAGATTCCCTCGAGCAAGTCGTAGACGCGCTCGACCTGCGCCATCACGAAGGCTCCGTCGGCCGTCGGCACCGCGCGCCCGCGCGCATGGACATGGACATCGACCTGGCCCAGTTGGGCTTCTAGATAGGCGCCGAGGCTTGGGGGGCGGATGAGCGGCCGCCCGGCGCGAGAGGCCGCCCGGCGCGAGCGGCTGCCGAGCGCGAGAGAGGCGGGCGGAAAGATTGTATCATCGTGGTCTTGGAGCGCATCCGTGGATCCCTACCTGCCGCGCTTGCCGTTTTTTAAGGGCCTCGACGCCGAGCGGTCGCGGCGCGCCGCGCGCGGCTTTTTCTTGCGGCGCTATTCACGCGGCGAGGCGATCTTCTGCGAGGGCGAGCCGGCCCAAGCCGCCTATCTCTTGCGCTCGGGCTTGGTCAAGGCGGTGAAGTTGTCGCCGAGGGCCCGCCCGGTGATCCTCGAGATCATCGTGCCCGGGCATTTTTTCGGGATGATGCCCGTCCTTGATCGCAAGCCCTATCCGCTCGACGCGGTCTGCCTGCAGGACTGCGAGCTCTACCGCGTCGGCGCCAAGGATTTCTCCGAGCTGATGGCCCTGCCGCCCTTCTCCCAGGCGGTTTACGGCGACGTGGGCGAGCATCTGCGGCACTCGCAGGCCTTGCGGGCGCTGGCCAAGGAGCCCGCCCCGCGCCGCATCGCCTACATCCTGTGGCTGCTTTCCTCGAGGATCGGTCCGGAATTGCGCCTGGGCCGCGAGGAGATCGCCGACATGGCGGCGACGACCGTGGAGACCGCCATCCGGGTGCTTGGGCGCCTGCGCGAGGAGGGGCTGGTCGAGGCGCGCTGGAAGCGCATCAAAGTCCTCAAGCCGCAAATCCTGCGCGGCGGCGTCGACTAGGAGGGGTTTACGAGGGAGGGTCGTCGGCCGCGTAGCCGGCCGGAACCGGCCTGCCCTGGCGGGCGAACTTCTGCGTCATGATGTTTTCGTTGGAGAGGAGGCGGCAGACCAGGTAGGACACCGAGCATGAGGTCAGAAGCGGCATAAAGGCGTGAGCTTGCCAGGTCGTCTCGATCGCCAGCATCATCGCCGATAAGAATGCTCCGGAGATGCCTCCAAAGAACGCGGCCAGTCCTACGAGCGCCGCCAAGCGCGGATCAAGGGCCGCGGCATGGAAGACCGTGGAGAAGACGCGCGCAAATCCGAGGCCGGCGCCGGCTCCGATGAGCAGCAGCGGCGCCAACGTCCCGGAAGAGGTCGCGCTGGCGACTCCGAGAATCCAGGCCGCGAGTTTGAGGGCGCCGATATGGACGGCCTGTTCGGAGCCGAACCCGCCGCTCAAAATTCCGCCGATGAGGTCGTAGCCGGGGCCGAAAACGCGCGGATCGCTCCAGCCGAGCAGGCCGATGGCCAGCGCTCCCGCGGCGGGCAGCCACATCCAGTGGATCGGCAAGCGCTCGAAGCCTCTCTCGACGAAGGCGACGGCGCCGACGACGGCGACGGCCAGCAAGCCCATGAAGAGGCCGAGCGCGGCATAGGGAAGAAAGGCCGAGCTCGAGGCCGTCGTGACGGGCGGGATCGCGAAGAGCGGCCCTGGGCTCAGGATTTTGGCGCGCAGTGCTGCCGCGGCGGCGCTTGCCAGCGAGACGGGAATCAGCGAGCGCGGATGGAATTCGAAGAGCAAGAGTTCGACGGCCAGCAGGACCGCCGCGATCGGCGCGCCGAAGGCGGCTGAGAGGCCGGCTGCGGCCCCTGCGGCCAGCAGTATCTTTCTTTCGAGCGGCGAGGCGGCCAATCGCTGGCCGATCAGGGAGCCCAGCGCGCCGCCGGTGGCGATCACGACGCCCTCCGCGCCGAATGGTCCGCCGGTCCCGATCACGACTGCGGTCGAGAGGGGCTTGAGGGCCAGGATTCTCGGTTCGACCCGGCTCTCCTTGAAGAGCACCTGCTCCATCGCCTCCGGAATGCCGTGGCCCTGGATGCCGCGGCTTCCATATCTGGCCATCAGTCCGACGAGGATTCCGCCTGCGGTTGGCACCAGGATCACCCAGGCTCCCAGGTGATGATGAGTCGGCGTGATCGGGGCAGCGGAAAGGCGCCCGTAGAAGGAGAGATTTGTGATGGCGGCGATGAGCCAGAGGATGGCCTTGGCCCCGAAGGCCATCAGGCCGCCGAGAGCGGTCGCTAGGGCGGAGACGACGAGAAGTCGGCGGGGAGGCAGGCGCGGAGCGCTGGCCATCGCCGGCATTCTAGCGGATTTGCCCTGCCTAGCGCTTGGAGAGGGAGTAGAAGTACGGCGAGTTCTCCAGGTTGAGGTTGTTGACGTTCTGGAGCGGGGCGGTCTCGACGACCCAGGAGCGGCGGGCGCGCATGCGGGTCGGGTTGTAGGTGTAGATTTGGGGCAGGTCCTGCGCGGCGCGGCGGATGGCCTGGCGCAAGAGGTCGTGGCGCTGGGCGCCGCCGGCCATGGTCTCGGCCTTCTCGATTAAGGCGTCTAGCCCGGGGTCGGAGAAGCGCTGGGCGCGGGGGTAGTAGCCGCCGCTGTAGAGCAAGCCCAAGGCCATGGAGAGGGGGTCGGGATAGTCCGGGTCGTAGCCGTCGACGAAGAGCGGGAGCCGGTGGGCCTCCAGGGCGTCGTAGAAGCGTTCGGTGGGCAGGACGAGGATTCTGAGCTTGAAGAGGGGATTGACCTTGGCCAGTCCGGCCTTGAGGATGTCCGCCAGCACGCGCCGGCTGGCCGAGCCGGGGTTGAAGGCCAGGGTGAGGGTGAAGCCCCGCTTCCAGAGGCGTCCGCCCCAGGCCCGCTGGAAGTCTTGCCGCGCGGCCGCGATGTCGTAGCGGGGCGCGACCTTGGGCTGCTTGAGCAGCAGGGAGGCGGGAAAGGCGGAGTTGGCGCGCAGCCCGCGGCGGCCCAGGCCGCGGCGCAGGTAGCCTTCGTAGTCGATGGCGGCGGCGAAGCCGCGGCGCACGTCGGCGTCAGAGAAGAAGTCCGGCGGGATGCCGTCGCCGTCCAGCTTTCCCGAGCCCAAATACGGCGAGGCGGGGTCGATGGCGAAGGTGAAGAACAAGGTCTCGCCCAAGCTGGTGTGGTAGGGGGGATCGATGATGCGCACGCCGGAGATGTCGGAGGCGTCCTCGTAGTTCTGGTCCTCGAGATAGGCGGAGTCGGCGTCGCCGTTTTCCAGCATCCAGAGGCGGGTGGCGGGGTTGCGCACGACGCGAAGGTAGACCTCGGAGAGGGCGGCGGGCTTGCGCCAGTAATGGGGATTGCGCGCCAGCACCAGCATATCGGGGGCGAGCGTCTCGAGCATGAAGGGGCCGGTGCCGTTCATGTGGGAGTCGAGGTAGGATTGCCCGTCCGGGCGGCCGTTGTAGCGCTTCCAGGAGGCCTCGCCGCCGTCCCATTCGCCGTGCTCCGCGCACCAGGAGCGGGAGACGACCAGGGGCAGGGCGGCCAGGACCTTGAGGAACTGCTCGCTGGGGCGCTTGAGCTCCACGACGACGTCGTCGCCCTCGACGCGGACCGCGGCGGCGGCCTCTTTGTAGCCGAGCTGGAGGCGTCCGTCCGGGCCGCGGGTGGAGGAGAGGCCGAAGATGGGCTCCAAGAGCAGGCTTGCCGGGCCGCCGGGGCCGTCCTGCAGCATGAAGCGCAGGATGGAGTAGCGCACGTCCTGCGGGGTCAGCGGCCTGCCGTCCTGGAAGCGGACGTCCTTGCGAATGGGAAAGCGGTAGATGCGGCCGTCCGCCGAGAGCAGGCCGTCGGCGCGCGTCGGCACCCGCGAGGCGAGAAAGGGAATGATGCGGCCGGGATGCTTGATGTTCTCGTAGGTGACCAGGGATTCGTAGACGTTGCCGACCGGTATCAAGGAAACGGTGTCGAAGGCCTCCGCCGGGTCCAGCTCCAGCCAGGGGCGGGGCAGCAGGTGGACGTAGACGCCGGGATTGCGGATGGCGGCCGCGGGGGCGCCGCTTGCCGGAGAGATCGCCAGCGCCAGCAGGGCCGCCGCGGCCAGGCTTTTAGCGGACATCGGCTTGCCTCCCGTCCGGGGCGAAGACGACCGTGCGCATGGCGTAGGAGCCGTCGTGGAAGTTGCCGAAGACCGTCTCCACGCTGAGCATGGCGTTGCCGGTGTAGTCGACCAGCAGGCCGTGAAGGTAGTTGCGCCCGCCGCCGTCGTAGATGCGCGACCAGAGCTCGCGGCCGTCCGGGGAATACTTGACGAGGAGCACGGGGAAGCCGTCCCGCCGGCGGCAGACGCCGGCCACGAAGGCGTTGTCGTCGCGATCGAGGGACAGGTACATCGCCGCGCAGTCGTGCCGGTCGGAGACGGCTTCCCAAACGAAGTTGCCGTCGTGGTCGTACTTGAGGGTGAGGAAGCTGCGCCTGCCGTCGGTTCGGCGCTCCCCGGCCAGCAGGACGTCCGCCTGCGAGTCCATGGCGGCCGCGTAGGCTTTGTCGTAATAGCTGTTGGAGTGCGTCACGTTCCAGACCGTCTCGCCGCGCGCGGTCATGCGGACGATCTGCATGGAATGGAAGCGGCCGTCGAATTCGTTGTAGACGGCCGCGATGTTGCCGTGCTGGTCGCGGGCGGTCAGCACGTCGCCGCCGCTTCCCAATTGCGCATGCGCCGAGGCCGCGAGCAGCAGGGCCAGCAGCGCGCGGGAAAGCATCAGGAGTCCCGGCAGCCGCCCATGCCGCAGCAGGAGCCGCCGGCGCTCGGGCCGCCGCAGGAGCCCTCGCCGCAGGAGCCGCCGGCGCGGTCCGTGGCGTTCTTGGCGCCGCCGCGCTTTGAGGCCACCTTCGGGATGTCCTTGGAGACGCGCACGACCTTCCCCAGGGTTTCGTCAAAGACGTAGGTCCCGCCGGCGCCGCCGGCCGTAGCGCCCGGTTTCGTCTTGGCCGCCATGCCCGCATTCTAGCACTTCGCGGGCTTGCAATGGCGCTCGGGGCGGGCTATGCTGAGAGCCGTGGAGGCGTTGCGCTACTGCGTGCTGCTCAAGGGCGCTTTAGGCGACCCCGCGGCCCTGGCCCGGGCCCTGGCCCCGGTCCGCGGCTGCCCCGAGGTCGATCTGGTCGGCCCCATGCGGCGCTGCTGGGGCCTGGTGGCCGTGGATATAGAGGAGGGGCAGGCGCGCCGCGAGGAAAGCGCGCTCTTGGCGGCGTCGATTGCCGCCGCGGCGATTCCGGCCAACCTGGTCGAGGAGCTTCCCGCCGTCGAGCAGGTCCGCAGCCTGCGGCTGGATCTGGCCCCGGTCAAGCTCCTCGCGGCGGCCGCGTTCGTGGAGCGCCGCTCGCGCGTCGTGCGCGAGGAGGAGGGGCCGGGAAGCGGCAAGCGCGCCCTGCAGATCGGCTTGTCCCTGGCCACCGGCATGCCCGTGGGGCTGTTCGGCGGGGGCAAGAAGGTGGTGGAAAAGACCATTTCCTCCAGCGACCTGCTCTACTACCTGGACCTTTACGTCGGCCAGCCGCCGCGGCGCCTGCGCGTGGCGGCCCACGCCTTCGATTTTTCCTGCCTGGGCCAGCGCAAGGGCTACGACGCGCCCGGCAACTTCAAGCGCCTGCTGCAGGCCTTCGAGGAGCGCGCCGCCGGCCTCAACGCCGGAGCGCGCGGCCTGCTGGAAGGCCGGCCGGTGCGCCAGATGGGCTACGAGTCCCTGAAGGATTTGGAGCGCGAGGCTCGCTGGCTGCTGACCCTGGCGGCGCTCAAGCCCTAGCCGCCAAAGCATGGAGCCGAGGATCGTCTTCGAGGACGGCGAGATCGTGGCCTGCGACAAGCCTGCGGGCCAGCCCTCCATTCCTGCGCGCGGGGCCCTGCCGCCGGCGCTGAGCTCGGCTCTCGAGCGCGCGCTGGGCCGCAAGCTCTTCGTGGTCCACCGCCTCGATCGCGACGCCAGCGGGCTGATCGTCTTCGCCAAGACCGCCGCCGCCCACGCGCGCTTGTGCGCGGCCTTCGCCGGGCGCAAGGCGAGCAAGTCCTACCTGGCGCTGGTCGAGGGGACGGTGTCGGCGGAGGGCCGCGTCGACTCTTGCCTGCGCCAGTTCGGCTCCGGCCGCATGGGAATAGACGAGCGGGGCAAGCCTTCCCTCACCCTCTATCGCCCGCGCCGCGGCGGCCGGGGCTGCTCGCTGCTGCGGGCCAGTCCCGTCACCGGACGCCGGCACCAGCTCCGCGTCCATTTTTGGTCGATCGGCCACCCGATTCTCGGCGACCGCCTCTACGGGCGGCCGCGACCCGTGGGCGGGGCGCCGAGATTGATGCTGCACGCTTGTTCCCTGTCCTTGGAGGGGCTGCCGCCGCTGGCCTGTCCGCCGGGAGAGGACTTTTTGGAGGTCTTGCGGGGGCGCGGCATCGAGGGGAACTCGAACTTTTTCTAAAAATGAACGTATAATAGTAGTAGAAAAACCGCCGAGGGACGATTCCCTCACATCATGATGGGAGGAAAAGAATGTCCAAGAAGCTGTTGGTGATTGCCGCGACGCTGGTCGGATTCTCGGTTTGCGCGATGGCCGACAATATGGCCCCCGCCGCGCCCGCGGCTGAGAAGCCCGCTGCCGAGATGCATCATGAGCATGCCATGAAGCACAAGAAGCATATGAAGCATATGCGGCATGCCAAGCACATGAAGCATAAGAAGCACATGAAGCACATGAAGCACATGAAGCATATGAAGAAGGCCGATCCGGCCCCGGCCGCCGCTCCGGCCCCGGATGCCGCTCCGGCGACGCAGTCCGCCCAGTAGTTTAGCTTCGCATCGCCCCGGCTCTCACCCAGCCGGGGCGGTTTTTTGCCCGGCCCTTATTCTCGGCTAAGAAGCGCTTCTTGGCTGATAGCCCGAGCCTCGATAAGGCTTCGGCCGGAATACGAGCATGACGCCGCCATCAGGCAAATAGTGGGCCGCATTCTCAGCCCTCGTCTGAAACAGGTATGGGTTATAGCGGCTCACGCCATTCTTCGTGAACACAAACCCGTCTCCAGCGTAAACCGACGAATGTATGAGCTCTCCCTGCGGATCGTTATAAATCAGGATATCTCCGACCTCGAGCCTGTCGTTGGTCCCATAGGAGAAGCGAGGGGAATTAAGGGCCCGCCTTGACAGCGATTGCCGCTCGGGCTACAGTGGACGCATGATCGCCCTCTGGCTGGCGGCCGGTCTCTTGGCCGCGCCCGGCCGCGCCGAGGCGGCGCGCAGCTGCACGCTGCCGCTTTTCCAAGACCGGGAGCTGGGCTTCGCGGTGGGGCGGCCGGCCGGTTGGCGCTTGAGCGTGGAGGACGGCGCCTTAAGCCTGAGCCCCGACCGCTACGGAAAGACGACGGCCGTCGTCGTGCCCCTGCGCTTGACCTCAAGCCGCGGCGGCGGCGCGGCCCTGCAGGCCTATGCCCGGCGGCTGGCGGCGGTCTTTCGCGCGGCGGGGGGGACGCTGCGCTGGCAGCCCAAGGGCGACGCCCTGGCCTTGAGCGGGAGCTTTCGCGGCGCGTCGGTGAGCGGAGAATTGGGGCGGCGCTCGCAGGCCGGCGGGACGACGATCTTCGGCGGCTGGGCCCCGGCCCAGCTTTGGGCTTCCCGGCGCCGGACGATCCTGGAGGTGGGCCGCTGCTACGCCCCGCGGCGCGGCGCCTTGCTTTCTACGCGCAGCGAGACGGGCTACGGCCCCGGCGGAGCCTCGACCACCTTCAAGTTCCTGCTGCCGGAGGGCTGGAGCGTGTCCGGGGTGACGGCCAACGGCATAGACCTCAAGCGCGACGGGACCAGCGGGGTCAGCTTCGCCTACATGACGGGAGCTCCGGGGGTCATGAGCGTCGATCAGTGGATCATGCAGCTTCCGCTGATGATGGGCTACGGGGACCTTCGCGTACTGGCCGAGCGGCCCCTGGGCTCAGTCGTCGATCCCATGGGCCTGCGCTGGGACATGAAGGCCAAGGAATGCGAGTGGAGCTACCAAGGGCGGCGCTTCCACGGCGTCTTGACCGGGGCGGTGGCGAATTTGGCGGGCTTCGGCTACGGCTCGCATTCCGGGATGCTGGGGGTGCGCTACGCTCCGGTGGCGAGCTGGCAACGCCTCTCCGCGATCACCGCTGTCGTGCAGCAGTCCATCCGCATCGCCGGGGCGAGGCCGGGGCAGTCCGTCATGCTGCCCAAGAACAATCCTATCGACTCCAGCGGCATCATGAGCTCCTGGGAGCTGCGCAACAAGGTCGAGGACCGCGAGTCGGCGCATTGGCGGCAGGCCATCATGGGCTACGAGGAAGTGCGTTCGCCCAGCACCGGGCAGACCTACGACGCCCCGCTCAACGCTTGGGATTCGACCGGGCCTGAGGGCGCCGGCTACTACCGCGCCCTGCCCAACGGCGGCAGCGAGCGGCTTGAGCGGCTCAATCCGTAGTCCAGGTAAGATTGTTCTCGGCTTGCGCCAAGGGCGGCAGGGCCGCGTCCTTGGCCGAAACCAGGGCCTTGTCCGAGGGCCAGCGGATGCCCAGGGCCGGGTCGTTCCAGAGTATGCCGCGGTCGACCTCGGCGGACCAATAGCGGCTGACCTTGTAGAGGACGTCGCAGTCCTCCAGGGCGTAGAAGCCGTGGGCGAAGCCCGGCGGGATCCAGAACATCCGATTGCCCCGGTCGGAGAGCTCCAGCGCGGCCCAGCGCCCGTAGGTGGGGGAGCCCTTGCGGATGTCGAGCGCCACGTCGAGGATGCGGCCGCGCACGCAGCGAACGAGCTTGCCCACCGCCCGGGGCGCCAGCTGATAGTGCAGCCCGCGCGCCACGCCCTTCTTGGAGCGAGAGAGGTTTTCCTGGACCAGATGGGGGATGGGCGAGCCTTTCAGGTCCTCTTCCCGGAAGCTTTCCATGAAGAAGCCGCGCTCGTCGGGGAAGGAGGAGCCCTCGACGATCAGCAGCCCCGGCAATTCATGCTCTCTTAACTTAAAAATAGGGTCAGGCCTCGTTTTTCAGTTTAAGGACCTGCGTCATAAGCGGCGGCTGTCTTGGCCGCGGCCCGCTCCCGGCGCCAGCGCTCCTGGCCCTCCGGGGGCAGGGTGTAGACGGGATCGTAGTACTCGTAGCGCCTCGTCAGCGCCTCCGGATCGTCGGCCTCGATGCCGGTGCGGTAGTTCTTGGTCCAGTAGCTGATGCCGTTGATCCGGTCGTAGCCGGCGGTCTGGTGGACCCAGCGCTTGCCGACCAGCGGCACGTCGCAGGTGATGCGCGGGGTGGCGAAGCCGGGCAGGTAGCCCATGATGTCGTGCTGCAGCTGCTGGGCCTCGGCGATGGAGGTGCGCCAATGCTCGGAGTTCGGGATCATGTCGCAGACGTAGAAGTAATAGGGCATGATCTTGCCGAAATCGAGCAGGGAAAAACAAAGCTCCAAGAGGTCCTTGGCCGTGGCGTTGACGCCGCGCAGCAGCACGCCTTGGTTGCGCACGTCCCGAAAGCCCAGCTCCAGGAGCTTGCGGGTCGCCTTGGCCACGAGGGGCGTGACCTGGTTGGCGTGGTTGGCGTGGGTGTGGAGGGCCAGATCGACGCCGCGCGAGCGCGCCTTGCGGGCCAGCCGCTCCATGGCCGCGAGGACGTCGTCCTGCAGGAAATGCTGCGGCAGCGCCTGCAGGGCCTTGGAGGCCAGGCGGATGTCGCGGATGTTCGGCAGGTCCATCAAGGCGCTCACGAAGGCCTCGAGCTGAGCGATGGGGACGTTGGCCACGTCGCCGCCGGAGACGACGACGTCGCGCACCGAGGGGGTCTTGCGCAGGTACTCGAGCATCGCCTCGTAGCGCGGCTTGGGCTGCAGGGAGAACTTGTGCTTGGCGACCTGCGGGACGCTGTTGCCGACCAGGTCCATGCGCGTGCAGTGCCCGCAGTACTGCGGGCAGGTGGCGATCATCTCGGCCAGGACCTTGGTCGGGTAGCGGTGGGTCAGGCCCTCGACGGCCCACATCTCGCTCTCGTGCAGGCTGTCTCGCGAGGCGCGCGGATGGTTGGGCCACTCCTTGTGCCGGTCGCCGACGATGGGCAGCATGTAGTGGCGCACCGGGTCGCCGCGCAGGTCGCGCTCGTTGAGCGTGTTGAGCATCTGCGGCGGGATCAAGAGCGACATCGTGGCGAAGCGCTTCTGGTCCTCGACGATCTCCGCGGCCAGCTCGTCGCTCAAAAACGGCCCCAGGACGTCCTTGAGCTCCTTGACGTTCTTGACGGAGTGCTGGCGCTGCCACAGGGCGCTCTCCCACTCGGCCTTGGTGACTTTTTTGTAGCCGGGCAAGCGCGTCCAGTCGGGCTCGACGAAGGCCCTCTTCAACGGGTAGGAAAACGGCTGGCGAGCGGGGTCCGCCTTCACCGGGCGAGCCATGGGCGCTATTGTAGCCTTCTTAGCCGCCGCCCGGCAATACGCGCAGGGAGGCGACGGGGCCGGAAAGATCGAGGCGCAGCAATCGGCCGGAGCGCCGCGCCGCCAGCCAGCGCCAGCTTGGATCGAGGAGGGGCGGGAAGACCGGGCGGACGCCGGCGGGCAAGAGCCAGGAGCGCGCGACGGCTCCGCCGGGGACGGCGTACTCCGAAAGCCTGCGCCCCTCAAGCGCCAGCAGGCGCTTGCCGTCTCTTGAGACGGCGTAGAGCCGCGCGCCGCCGGGCAGGGCTTGGCGCGCCAGCAGGGCTCCGTCCTCGATGCGGCGCACGCAGACGAGGGGCTTGCCGCCGCAGGAGCGCTCGACGGCCGCGAAATCGCGGCCCGCGGAGAGCTCCACCCGCGGCGGGCCGCAGCCGGGGCGGGCCGGCCAGTCCGTCCAGCGATCGCGCGCGCCGTCCCACTGTCGCAAGCTTCCGTCTTGGGCCAGGAGCAGCAGGCGCTTGTCTGGGCCCAGCCACATGCGCCGAACCCCCGGCGCCCTCGTCGCCGCCACGGCTCTCAGCGCCGCGCGATCCCAGAGTTGAAGGCTTGAGCCGTTGGCGGTGGCCAAGGTCGAGCCGTCGCCGCAGAGGGAGAGGGCGGAGGCGTCGAGCAGGTTCCATTGGAAGGTGCCCCAGTCCCGGCCGCCGCGCAGGTCCTTGACGTCGACCAGGTTTCCGCGGCGCAGGAAGGCCAGCCAGCGCCCGGAGGCGGACAGGTCGAACTGTGAGGCTCCCGCGTAGTCCCCGGTCGTGACGGCCAGCAGGGCGCCCGTCTCAAGGCTGTAAAGTTTCGCGGAGCGCGCCTCGATTAGGACCAGCCGCCGGCCGTCGGCGGAGGCCCGCGCCGCCAGGATCGGCGCGGGCCTCGCCGGTTTTTTGGGGGGCGCGGCGCGAGCGGATGCCGCCACGAGGAGCAGAGCGGCGCCGAGCATGGTCCTAGTGTTGCTTCAAGACAGCGCGGCTGTCAAGCGCGGCATCCGGCCCCGTCGAGAGGCGTTGAGGGGCTGCGGCCCAAATTCTATAATCTGAAGCGGAATGAACATCAAGAAAGTGGCGGTCATCGGCGGGGGGACGATGGGCTCCGGCATCGCCCACGCCTTCGCGCAGAGCGGTTTTTCGGTGACGCTCATCGAGGCCAGCCGGGAGATCGCGGCCAAGGCCCTGGCGTCGATTGCGGCCAACATGGATCGGCAGGTCAAGAAGGGCGTTTTGACGGCCGAGGGCAAGGCGGCGGGGCTGGGGCGCATCGTGACGGCCCTGGAGCTGGAGGCGGCCGCGCCGGCCGAGCTGGCCGTGGAGGCCGTGCCGGAGGCCTTGGCGCTCAAGAAGGACGTCTTCTCCAGGCTCGACGAGCTCTTGGGCCCCGGGGCCATCCTCGCCTCCAACACCTCCTCGCTGCCGATCACGACGATCGCCGCGGCGACCAAGCGCCCGGACCGGGTGATCGGGATGCATTTCATGAACCCGGTGCCGGTCATGAAGCTGGTCGAGTTGATCCGCGGCCTGGCCACCTCGGATGAGACCTACGAGACGGTCCGCGCGCTGACCCAGGCCCTGGGCAAGACGCCGGTCTGCTCGCGGGATTTCCCCGGATTTTTGTCCAACCGCATCCTGATGCCGCTGATCAACGAGGCGGCCTACTGCCTGCTGGAGGGGGTCGGCTCGCGCGAGGACATCGACGCGACCTTGAAGCTGGGCATGGGACATCCGATGGGCCCGCTGACCCTGGCCGATTTCATCGGCATCGACGTTTGCGTGGCGATTTTGGACGTGCTCTGCCAGGGCTTCGGCGACCCCAAGTACCGCTGCTGCCCGCTCTTGCGGCAGATGGCGCAGGCCGGGCGGCTGGGGCGCAAGACGGGGCGGGGGTTCTATGACTATTGAGGCGTCGGCGCCGGCGGGGGAATTGAGCGAGGCGCAGCGCATGGTCCGCGAGGCCGCGCGCGAGTTCGCGGAGAAGCGCTTGAAGCCCACGGCCCGGAAGTTCGACGAGGAGGAGAAGATCCCGCGCGAGCTCTACCAGGAGGCGGCCGAGCTGGGGTTTTTGGCCGTGATGTTTCCCGAGGAATACGGCGGGCTGGGCCTGGACTACTTGGCCTACGTCGTCGCGATGGAGGAGCTGGCGCGCGGCAACGCGGCCTTCCAGGTGGGCGTGACCGTGCACAACTCCCTGGTCTGCTCCGGCATCATCAAGTTCGGCACGGCGCAGCAGAAGGAGAAGTATCTGCGCAAGGCGGCCAAGGGGGAGTGGATCGGCGCCTACAGCCTCTCGGAGCAGGGCTCCGGAACGGACGCGGGAAGCCTTAAGTGCCGCGCCGCGGCCCAAGGGGACTGCTACGTCCTCAACGGCTCCAAGGCCTGGGTGACCAACGCCGGCTTCGCCGACTTCTTCCTGGTCTTCGTCTCCACCGCCCCGGAGCTCAAGAACAAGGGCATCTCCGCTTTGCTGGTCGACAAGGGCGCGCCCGGATTTTCCGTGGGAAAGAAGGAGCTCAAGCTGGGCATCAAGGCCTCCGACACCAGGGAGCTGATCTTCAATAATTGCCGCGTGCCCAAGAGCCAATTGCTGGGCAAGGAAAACGAGGGCTTCAAGATCGCGCTGACCCAATTGGACAACGGCCGCGTCTCCATCGCCGCCCAGGCCGTCGGCATCGCCCAGGCCGCCTTCGAGGAGGCCGTGGCCTACGCCAAGCAGCGCCGGCAGTTCGGAAAGGCCATCGCCGAGTTCCAGCTCACGCAGGCAAAGCTGGCGCGCATGGCCACCGACATCGACGCCGCCCGCCTGCTCACCTACCGCGCCGCCTCGCTGATGAGCCGGGGGGCGCGCTGCACCAAGCAAGCCTCGATGGCCAAGCTCTTCGCCTCTCAAGCCTCAAACCGCATCTGCTTCGACGCCCTGCAGATCCACGGCGGCAACGGCTTCGTGCGGGAGTTCCCGGTGGAGCGCTACTTTCGCGACGCCCGCATCACCGAGATCTACGAGGGCACCAGCGAGGTCCAGCACCTCATCATCGCCCGCGAGGTCCTGGCCGAGGCGCGCTAGCCGCTCGCCGCGCGACCGGGCCCATTGGCCCGGGCCGTTTGGGTCCTTGGTCCCATCCCGGGCTCTGCGAGAGTCGCTAGAATCGCGTCGATGAAGCGGATCGCGGCGGCGGCCCTGTCCTTGTTGGTGGCGGCCGCCCCGCTTCAGGCGGCGCCGCTGGAGGGCGGAGAGCGGCCGATCTTGCCGGCGGCCGAGGGGTTGGCGACCGCGCTCTCGCTGCAATTGTCGGCCTTGCCGGGCCTGCCGCTGGTTGTGCCCGTGAGCTTGCCGCCGGAGGCGCCGAGCGTGTCGCCGGCGGAGCAGGCGCAGGCGCGGGCGGACCTCCTTGGGGAAAACCCCGTTTCAGCGCAGCCCGCGGCCGCCGTCCCGGCACGGGCGGAGCCCTCCGCCAGCGCCCGTCCGATCTGGCGCGGCGCCGGGGCTCCACGAGCTCTGGCATCGAGCTTGCTGGGCGTGGGGAGAGGCCTGCGCTCCTTGCTGCGGCGCGGCCTGGAGGGGATGTCGGCCGAGGGATTGCGCGAGGAGTCGCTGCGGCTTCAGGAATCCCTGGAGGGACGGGCGCCGGAGGAACGGGCGCAGGAGGGATTGCCGCCGCAGGAAGGAACGCCCGCGGATGCCGTTTCCGAGGGATTTCTTGCCCGCGCCAGGCTGGCCCCAAGCCGGAGCGCGCGCCTTATCAAGAGCCGCTGGGCCCTCTACCGACATTTGGCGCGGGGCACGGACTATTTCAAGCCCTTCTTGCTTCCTTATAAAAGGAAGCTGGGGGGGCTGCGCTGGCTGCTGTTTATCAACGCGGCCTGCTCGGGGCTGATCTGGGTGGCCGCGGGCAAGGCGGCGGACCTGGCCATGGCGGGCCATGCCGCCCATTCCCTGCTGGCCATCGCCCCCTATTTCGCCGGGGCGCTGGCGATGTGCGGGCTTAAGATTTGGGGCCAGCGGCTGGTGATGGTGGTGGTGCAAAAGACGGCCACCGAGGCGATCCGGGATTTTCGCATGAGCTACTTCGCCCATCTGCTGAGACTGCCGGCCGAGGCATGGGGAAGCGCCGCGCCGGAGAAGATGGCGCCCCGCCTGCTCAACAACCTCGATTATTTGAGCCCCAAGGACATCATCCTGCCGCTCTACATGCCTTATTACGCGGCGATGTTCCTGATCAGCGCCGGGCTGTTTCTCTACGCGGACTGGCATATGGCGCTGTTGGCCCTCGCCGGGGTGCCGCTGTCGCTCTTGGTGGCGCTGTCCTACGGGGACGTCTATCAATCCACCAACGACTCCTACACCACGCGCAGCGCCGGCATGGTGACCTCGGCCGACAAGTACCTGCACCGCTTCGAGGACATCCAGCTCAACGGCATGGAGGAGGCCGCCAGGGCTCTCTTCGATCGGCAGGCCGAGGATCTGGCCCAAGTCGGCATCCTGCGCGCCTACGCCTACGGCGGCTACCAGGCGGCGGGCGGCGTCCTGTCGGACTTCTTCACGCGCCTGCCCATCGCCGCGCTGCAGATCTGGAGCCTGTTCTGGCGCGGCAAGCCGACGATGGGCACGATCGGGGCCACCCAAGGCTTGATCGGCAACATGAGAGAGGCCGTCGACGGGATCGCGCAGGCCATCATGCGCGCCCAGGAGGCCGACGGGGCCTTGGAGATCATCGGGCGGCTGGCCCGCGCCAAGCCGCGCATAGAGCCTTGGGACGCTTTGCCCCTCGGCCCGATGCAGGGCGCCATCAGCGTGCGGGGTGTTGGTTTTTCCTATAGCCCGGAAGGCCCTCCGGCTCTTAAGGACGTCTCGCTGGAAATCCTGCCCGGCCAAAGCGTGGCCCTGGCGGGCCGCAACGGCTCGGGCAAGAGCACCCTGCTGCGCTTGATCGCGGGCACGCTGCGCCCCGCCTCCGGAGAGGTCCTCATCGACGGCGTTCCACTGGAGAAGATCGAGCGCGCCGGTTTTCTAAAACAGATATCCTTCCTCTCGCAGAAGCCGGCCTTGTTTCCGGGCACGGCGCGCCACAACCTGCTCTTGGCCGCGCCGCGCTCCACTGCCGAGCAGATCGAGGAGGCGCTGCGGCAGGCCGACGCTGAGTTCCTGCTGCGCCGCCCCGAGGGGCTGGACGTGGACGTCTCCCATTTGTCCGGCGGGGAGCTGCAGCGCTTGCTGCTGGCCCGGGCGCTGTTGCGCCGGCCCAAGCTCCTGCTGCTCGATGAGGCCGCCTCCGCCCTCGATCCCGTGACCAAGCGGGGGGTGGAGGAGGCGCTCGAGCGGGGGCGCTTAGAGCGCACGACCATCCAGGTCAGCCACGATCCCGCGGCGCTCAAGCGGGCCGACCGCATCGTCGTGCTCGACGAAGGCCGTATCGTCGAGACGGGGAGCTACGACGAGCTGATGGCGCGGCGCGGAGCCTTCTATAAGCTGGCGCATGCCGCCGCGGCGAAGAGCCGGCGGCGGCGCTAAACGCCTAAGAGCGCGTCAGCTTCCTGTAGTGGATGCGCTTGGGCGCCACTTCTCCCAGGCGCGCCTTGCGGTCGGCCTCGTAGGCCTGGTAGTTGCCCTCGAACCACACCACCTTCGAGTCGCCCTCGAAGGCCAGGATGTGGGTGGCGATGCGGTCCAGAAACCAGCGGTCGTGGCTGATGACGACCGCGCAGCCGGCGAAGCTGGCGATGGCTTCCTCTAAGGCGCGCAGGGTGTGGACGTCCAGGTCGTTGGTGGGCTCGTCCAAGAGCAGGACGTTGGCGCCCTCCTTGAGCATGCGCGCCATGTGCACGCGGTTGCGCTCCCCGCCGGAGAGGTTCTTGACCAGCTTCTGCTGGTCCTGTCCGGCGAAGTTGAAGCGGCCGACGTAGGCGCGGGAAGGCATCTCGAGCTTGCCCAGGGCGACGACGTCCAGGCCGTCGCTGATCGCCTCCCAGACGTTCTGGTCTCCCGGCAGCTCGCGGTTCTGGTCGACGTAGCCCAGCTTGACCGTGTCGCCGAGCTTGAAGGAGCCGGAGTCCGGCCGCTCCTGGCCCGTGATGAGCTTGAAGAGAGTCGTCTTGCCGGCGCCGTTGGGGCCGATGACCCCGACGATGCCGTTGGGGGGAAGCCGGAAGCTTAGGTCCTCGAAGAGCAGCTTGTCGCCGAAGGCCTTGGAGACGCCCCGGGCCTCGATGACCATGTCGCCCAGGCGCGGGCCGGGGGGGATGTAGATCTCCAGGGTCTCGTCGCTCTCGGCATGGCCGGCGCCGGCCAGCATCTCCTCGTAGTTGCGCAAGCGGGCCTTGCTCTTGGCCTGCCGGCCCTTCGCGCCCAGCCGCACCCACTCCAGCTCCTTGGCCAAGGCCTTCTGGTACTTGCCCTCGCTCTTCTGCTCCTGGGCCAGGCGCGCCTGCTTTTGCTCGAGCCAGGAGGCGTAGTTGCCCTTCCAGGGGATGCCCTCGCCGCGGTCCAGCTCCAGGATCCAGCCGGCCACGTTGTCGAGGAAGTAGCGGTCGTGGGTGACGGCGATCACGGTGCCCTTGTAGAGCCGCAGATGCTGCTCCAGCCACTCCACGCTCTCCGCGTCGAGATGGTTGGTCGGCTCGTCGAGCAGCAGGATGTCCGGCTCCTCCAAAAGCAGGCGGCAGAGGGCCACGCGCCGCTTCTCTCCGCCGGAGAGATGCGCCACGTTCTGCTCCGGCGGCGGGCAGCGCAAGGCGTCCATCGCCAGCTCCAGGGTCGTGTCGAGCTCCCAGGCGTTGCTGGCGTCGATCTTCTCCTGCAGCTTGCCCTGCTTGTCGAGGAGCTTCTCCATCTCCTCGGTGGAAAGCTCCGGGGAGGCCAACTGCTCGCTGATGGCCTCGTACTCCTTCAAGACCGCCTTGGTGGCGGCCACGCCTTCCTCTACGATCTCGCGCACGGTCTTGGACTTGTCCAATTGCGGCTCCTGCTCCAGCAGGCCGATGGTGTAGCCCTTGGAAAGCGCGATCTGCCCGGTGTAGTCCGCGTCCTTGCCGGCCATGATCCGCAGCAGGGTGCTCTTGCCAGAGCCGTTGTCGCCCAAGACGCCGATCTTGGCGCCGTAGTAGAAGGAAAGATGGATGCCCTTGAGGACCTGCTTCTTGGGCGGATGGACGCGGCCTACGTCGATCATCGAGTAGATGATCTGCTTGGTGTCGACGGTGGCGCCCACGCTAATCCTCTCTTTGGCTGCCCATGATGCGCAGGATGTCCAGGAACAGGTTGATGAAGTCGAGGTAGAGCGCCAAGGCGCCGGAGATGGCCTCCTTGGTCTCCTCGTCGGTGCCCTCGTCCTGCGGGACGAGCAGGCCCTTGATCTTCTGGGTGTCGTAGGCGGTCAGGCCGGTGAAGACGAGCACGCCGACGTAGGAGGTGATGAGGTCCATCTTGGGGCTGCGCAGGAAGATGTTGACGACGGAGGCGATGACGATGCCGATCAACCCCATGAAGCAGAGGTTGCCGACCCCGGTCAGGTCGCTCTTGGTCGTGTAGCCCCACAGGCTCATGGTGGCGAAGGTCCCGCCGGTGATGAAGAAGGCGTTGGCGATGGAGGCCTGGGTGTAGGTCAAAAAGACCACGGACAGCGTGACGCCGTTGAGGGCCGCGTAGCCCAGAAAGACCGCCATCGCAGTCGTCGACGACATCCGGCGCACCCAGCCGGCCAGGGCGAAGACGGCTCCCAGCTCGGCCAGGATCAGGCCCCAGAAGAGCAGCGGGTTTGCGGCCAGGGCGGCGACGGCCCCGGGGTCCTGCGCCAGATACCAGGCGATGCCGCCGGTCAAGGCCAGGCCGGCCGTCATCCAGCGATAGACCTCGGCGATAAAGCGGCGCTCCTCGAGCACCGATTGAGGCAGGGCGATGGCGTTGGCTGTCATGGGGCTATTCTATAAAAACGGCGTCACTTGATGTAGCGCCGCTCCGGATCGAGGCAGTCGCGCAGCAGGGAGAGCTCGGTCGGGGTCGGCGGCTTTACGGAGCCAAGCGGCTCCAGGCGCCGCAGCGGCCAGCCGACGTTGGCCTGGACCTGCGCCGGCGTCACGCCGGGATAGAGGCGGGAGAGGCAGAGCTCGCCGGAGGCCGGATCGGGCTCCAGGACGCACATGTTGGTGATGACCTTGCCGACGCGCTTGCCGGGGGAGGTGACGAAGTCGACCTTCTGCGGGAAGGCGCGGCGGTCGAGCTTGGCGATGACGAGCAGGCGCCGGGCGTGCAGGGCGATCTCGCAGGCCCCGCCGGAGCCGGGCAGGCGGACCTTGGGCGCGGCGTAGGGGCCGACGACGGTCGTGTTGATGTTCCCGCGCATGTCGATCTGCGCGCCGCCCAGAAAGCCCACCTGTATCTTGCCGTTTTGGAGGAAGCTCTGGAAGACGTCGGCCATCGAGCAGACCATGAGGCTGCCCGTGACCAGGGCCGGGTCGCCGATGGAGGGGGGCACGCGCTCCGGGCGGGCGCCGACGGCCCCGCTTTCGTAGATGAGGGTCAGGTTCGGGGCGTGGGTGGCGCGGGCGAGGTTGCAGGCGAGATTGGGCAGCCCGATGCCCACGAAGACGACGTCCTCGTCCTTGATCTCGCGCGCGGCCAGGGCGCACATGAGCTCGTTGAGGGTGTAGCCCGCCTCGGCTTGAGCCGGCCGCGGCGCCGGCCGGGGCGAAGGCTCAGTAGCCATAGTTGACCCCGGCGCAGACCAGGGGCTTGGCCTTCAGGCGCTGGGTCAGGCCCGGCTGCTTGCGCAGGTAGCCGGCGCGGTCCTCGACGCCGTAGACGAAGTCGTCCAAGTAGCGTTTCAGGGACGCCTCCTGCCTGGCGATGGCGTCCCAGTCGGCGTAGAAGCGGTTGTCGCGGTCGTAGTAGCCCTGGGCGTAGGAGGGATGGGCGCCCCAGGGCTCCAGGCAGACTGCGTCGACCTGCAAGCCGGGGATGAGCGTCCGGTTGGGGTCGGCGCGGATCACGGCTTGCTCGACCAACTCCTCGACGACGACGATGACATGCTTGGAGGCGAAGGCCGCCTCCTTCTGCACGCCCAACAGCCCCCAGATCTGCGTGTTCCCGGCGGCGTCGGCGCGCTGGGCGTGGATGATGGTCACGTCGGGGCGCAGGGCCGGCACGGCGGCCAGGCGCTCGCCGGTGAAGGGGCAGTCCACCGACTTGATTCGAGGATTGGCGGCCGGGATGTCGCTTCCGGAGTAATCGCGCAGCGGCCAGAAGGGGAGGTTCGCCGCGCCCGCGGACAGGCGGGCCACCATGCCGAAATGGGAGTATTCCTCCAGCTCCAAGCGCGGGGGCTTGGCCTCCACGGCGCGGCGGAAGGCGTGCAGCGAGCCCACCCCGGGATTGCCGGCCCAGGAAAAGACCAGCTTCTTGGCGCAGCCGGCGGCGATCAACTGGTCGTAGATCAAGTCCGGCGTCAGGCGGCAGAGGGTCAGCTCCCGTTTTTTCTGTCGGATGATCTCGTGGCCGGCCGCGAAGCAGATGAGATGCGTGAAGCCTTCGATGACTACGACGTCGCCGTCATGAACCAGGCTGGAGACGGCCTCGCGAAGGGAGACGACCTTGTTTCTCATCGCGCCAGATTTTAGCAAATGCCGCGACGAGGAGGGCCGCCTGGGCGCCGATGAAGGCCAGCAGGCCGTGGAAGGCGCTGTCGGTGAATCCATAGGAATGCAGGCCGATGCCCAGCATGTTGACGCCGAACCAGGCCAGGGAGATGACGACGCCGCCCAGGATGGCCATGACGACGAGGCCCTTCTGCCGTATGTAGCCGCCCCAGCGCGCGTGCAGGGCGATGGCGTTCCACAGGACGATGAGCAGGGCGCCGTTTTCCTTGGGATCCCAGCCCCAGAAGCGGCCCCAGGAGTGGTCCGCCCAGATGCCGCCCAGCACCGTGCCGACGAAGCTTAAGACCAGGCAGGCGCAGAGCAGGGCGTAGATCATGTCGATCGCGGCGGCGTCCGCCGCGCCGCGCCGCCAGGCCATCTTGAGCAGGGCCACGTCGGCCAGGGCCGTCGCCAACAGCCCCGCCCCGTAGCCCATCGTGATCGTGACGACGTGCGTCGACAGCCAGAAATTGGAGTCCAGCACCGCCCGCATCATCTCGACGGTGTCGCCCTGGGTGGCCAGGTGATGGGCGATGATCAGGGTGGAGAAGCCGATCACGTCGGCGCCCAGCGTGGCCAGGCCGCTCTTGTAGCGGCGCTCTAGGAGCAATCCCGCCCCGACGGCGACCCAGCCGACGAAGACGGCGGAGGAGTAGAGGTTGGTGACCGGCGGGCGGCCCTGCAGGACGGTGCGAAAGATCAGGCCGCCGGAGTGGACGGCGAAGGCCAGGACGGCCAGGCGCAGGGCGGCGCGCTCCAAGTCTTCGCGCTTGAGCAGCCAGCCGGCCAACAGCGCCAGCAGGGAGACCAAGTAGAGCCCGAGACCGCGGTAGAAGGGCTCGAAGCGGTTGAACAGCGCCTCGCGCCGCGCCCAGGAGACCTGGTCCGGGCAGGCCTTTCGGGCGCCGCGCTCGTAGTCGGAGAGCGCGGCGTCGAAGGAGGCCGCGTCGTCGTCGGCGGCGGCGTCGCGCAATCGCGCCCAGGCCAGCAGGCTTTCCGAGGGGCCGGCGCCGGAGGCCGCCCGCATCGCGGCGGAGCCGGCGTCGATGAAGCCGGAGGGCAGGCAGGAGCCTGTCATCACGGGCCGAAAGACAGCGGGGGAGGAGACGAGCTGGCGCAGCAGCTCGACGACTCCCGCCGCGCTCTTGGGGTCTTGGGCTTGCCGCGCCAAGCGCGAGAGGGCGGAGGCCATGGAGGCCTGGTCCTCCGGCCACAGGCTGTTTTTGAGGCGGACGTAGAGGTTGAGGCGCGCGGCGAGGTTAAGAGCGGCGGATTGGAAGCGCGTGCGCCGCGCGGGGTCCAGGGAGTCCGCGGCCTGCGCCTGTCGCTCGATCGGACCCAGGGCGCCGCGCAGCTCCTTAAAAGAGAAGCGGCGTTTCGAGCCCTCGGAAAGCCCCGCCATGGACAAGAGCCCGGGATCGTCGACCGTGAAGATCGCCAGGCCATCGGCTTGGGCCGGGCGCGAGAGCACCGTCAGCAGCCATTGATCGGCGTCCAGGGAGCCTTCCGGGCCCTCGACCTCCTGACGGCCGGAGAGCTCCAAGAGCGAGGCCCGCGCCACGGTGTCGAGCGGCTTGAGCCGTCCCTCGTTGAGGACGGGCAGCTCGCCCAGCCCGCGCGCGTTTAGGCCGGCCGGTCTTGCCGAAAAGAGAGGGGAAAGGGCCCAGAGCAGCCCCGCGCCCGGCAGCAGCCAAGCCGGCAAGCCGCGGCGGCTCATGCCGCCGCCCGCGACAGGGAGAGCCGGCGCAGGAAATGGAGGAGCATGCCCAGGCTGACGAGGGCGCAGGCCAGGTAGGGCAGGGACCAGGCGGGATTGTCGACCACTTGCAGGATGGAGACGCCGCCCTGATCGTAGCCGGATTGGTAGAAGGTGAAGCCGTCCACGCGCAGGGGGTCGTTCATCGAGATGAGGGCCGGCCGCTCGAGCGAGCGGCCGTTCTCGCGTATGAGCACCCGGGAGGAGAAGCTCCGCGGGATGTCGGTGCCGGGATAGGTTTGGCGCTTGAACCGCTCAAGGGTCACGGAGAGCGGAAGAGGGGTCATGCGCGGGCGCAGGAGCAAACGGTAGCGGCGGCCGTCCGCCAAGAAGCGCGCGCCCGGCTGGCCCAGGGAGAGCAGCCAGCGCCCGCCCGAGGCGGACAGCGGGTCGACGTCCGAGACCTCGACGTCCGCTTGGGCGCCGGCGACGGCGTCGTCCTGCATGGCCTTGTCGAACTGGTGCACGCGCAGCCGGACGGGCAGCGCCGGAGGGGAGAGCTCGCCATGGCGCTGGAGCAGGGCCTCGGAGATCGCGTAGACCCGGTCGCTGGAGGGATTCGTTTCGTCGATCAGGGCCAGCTCGACGTGCTGGGAGTCCTGCGCGGCCGAGAGGGTTTGGCCGGGCCGCAGGACGAGCTGCGCCTCGCGGCGGAGCAGGCTGCTGGCGAATTCCCCGGCGAAGAGCAGGATCAAGCCCAGGTGGATGATCCACAGCCCCGCCTTGCGCCAGGAGCGCTCCAGCCGGATTTGGGCGGCCAGCAAATTGAGCAGGAGCAAGAGCCCGATCAAAGCTCCGCCGGGAAGGATGGGGATTTTAAGCGGCCCCGCGGGAGCATAGATGAACAGGCTGTCGATGTAGACCTGCACGGCCCTGTAGATGCCAAGCCTCGGCTGCGCCAGGGTGCAGAGGGTGACCACCAGCGCCAGGCCGCAGAGGCAGGCCAGGGTCGTCGGCAGGGAGCCGATCAGCTTCCAGAGCCGGCGGGGGAGCGAATCCTTCATGCCGAGGGACGCAGGCTTGCCAGCAAGAGCTTGAAGCCCGGGGCGTAGCGCTTCAGAGCCGGGCCGGGGGCGACCATCTTGAAAAACCAGGTGGACGCTCCCTGGGGGAGCATCGCGACGAGCATGCGCTGCGGCGCGCCGGAGTCTGCGCGGCCCGAGAGGTCGACGAAGAGCGCCGGGCCCGCCGGCGTCTCAAGGCGGCGCGTGGTCTTGTCGAGGCCCGCGGCGTCTATGGGGGGCAGGCCCAGCTGGCCGCGCCAGCGGTTGACGTTGGCCAATGCCCCGCCGGCCTCGCCGTCCAGCCGGATGACGGACACCTCGTAGGCTTGCCCCACCGGCCCCGCCAGCAGCGTGGCAAAGCGCATGCCCTCGCCCGCCTCCTCGCGCCAGCCCGCGGGCAGGGTCCAGCTCAACCCGCGCTTGGAGGCCGCGGCCGCCGGAGTTTTCGGCGCGCTGGTCACGGAGACGTCTTTCGCCTTGCAGCCAGATAGGCAGCAGGCGGCGATTAGGGAGATCAATAGTGGGCGCATGCCGTAACCCAAGCAACGCTTCTGCCAAAACTAAATCGTACGCAGCGTCAGCGGGGCGCTGAAACCCCGTCTCGTTAAATGAGCGGCGGGTGATGGCGAGGAACGCGGCGAGCGAGCACTTCCGGGGCGCAGCGAAGCCGCGGCCGCAGCCACAGGACCCGCCGCGCAATTGAATGAGATGGGATTTTCGGCGTCCTGCTAATGGGTCTTGACCCGAAGCTCGCCCAGGACGGTGGTGACGCGGCGCTCGACCTGCTTGGCGCTGGCCAGCACGCGGTCCATTTGGAAGGTGTGCCATTGCACCATGGCGGAGCGCTGCAAGTCGACGATGGCCTCGTATTCCTTGCGCTGCGCCGAGAGATCGGAGGCGCCGGAGGCTCTCCGCAGGGCGGCCTCGAGGCTGCGCGTCATCGCCTCCGACTGGCGCAGCTCCAGGCGCGCGGCATAGGCATGCGTGGGCTGGCGATGGCAGAGCGTGCAGGTCGTCTCCATCTCGCGCGGACCGAGCACGTAGTTTGCCATCGCGCCGTGGCAGGTCACGCAGTTGGGCCCCCGGCCGGAGCTCTCCAGCTCCTTGAAATGAGCGCTCTTGCGGAAGGCCTCGAACTCCGGCTGATGGCAGGCGCCGCAGGTTTGTGGGACGCGGGTGAAATAGACGGCGCTGCGCGGATCGGTGGAGGGGAGCATGCCGGCGTGGGCGGAGGCCTCGTCCCGGGCCGCGGCGTCGCCGCCATGGCAGGATTGGCAGCCCACCCCGGAGCGGGCATGGGCGCTCTTGCGCCAGTCTGCGAAGTTATGCGAGGCGGGGCTTGCGCCCTTGATATGGGCGTGGCAGCGCACGCAGGAGCCTTCCCCCTGCGCCGCCGCGCCGACCGCGAGAACGCAGACCGCGATAAGACCGAGCGCTCGTCCAAGCATAAGCCTCCTCTTGCTAGCGAGTTGTCTATCGCAACACTACTTCTAGGCCGGCGTCAGCCGGCCTGCGTCCAGCCGGATATTGGAAAGTGCGTCAGGCTGTGACGGCACGGCGTCAGCCGGCCTGGGCGTAGCCGGCCTGGGCGCCGGCCGGCTAGGGGGCCGATCCCTGGTGGCAGTTGGCGCAGACGGCGTCGATGTTCGGCTTCAGCGGCGCCTTGCGGTGGACCCCCATGTCGTGGCATTGCCCGCAGGGCAGCATCCTGGCGTGCATGCCGTGCGGCATTACCTTCCCCTTGTAATGCTCGATCTCGCGCGGAATCTTGACGCCGACCTTCGGATGGCAGAGGGTGGCGCAGTAGGTCTGGTTGATGAGCGGCAGGTCGGAAAGATCGTTGAGCTGGGTGTTGGAGGCTTGGGCCGCCAGCTCCGTCTGCCGCTGGGCGCGGCGCAGCGCCACGGCGGCCAGATAGATGTTGTGGTCGCCGTGGGAGTCGCGGATGAAATCCACCAGGCGCCGGGCGCGCGAGAAGGCGTCTTGGGCCGCGGCGCGCTTGGCCGTGTCGGCCGGCGGCATGGCCGCGACGGCCTTGGCGACGATGTCGAGGTTGGCGCTCATGGCGGCCACGGTCCTGGCCAGCTCTTGGTGGATGGACTCCCACAAGCCCTTGAAGCGCGGCCCGTGGCAGCGCACGCAAGCCTGGCGCGAGGCGCGGAAGGTAACGCCGTGCACGCCCTTCGAGGAGGCGGCGCCCTTGGTCTGGTCGTAGTGGCAGCCGGAGCAGTCCACGCGCGCCAGGAACATCGGATTGGGCATGATCGGCAGGCCAAGGCCGGAGGTCTGGCCGGAGTAGAGCTCCAACTGCCCCTTGTGTTGGTCGAGGTGGCAGAGGGAGCAGTCGAAGGCCAGGGTGGGAAGCCTGGCGATGGAGACGGCGTCGCGCTTGGCGCGCTGGGGAGGCGGGGGGCCGCCCAGCCTGGCCAGGGCGCCGGTGTCGTCGGAGAAGCCGTGGCGGATTTCCTCGTGGCAGTGCAGGCAGGCGATGTTGTTGTCGGTGACGTGGCGCTTGTGGATGAACTTCCAGTCCTTGTAGCGGGCCAGGATCTCGGGCACGTTGTGGCAGGTCAGGCAGCGCTCCTTGGGGGCGGCGCCGTCGCCCTGCACGATGTCGAAGTGGCAGCTCTGGCAAGCCACGCCGCGGGCGACGAAGGACTTGTGGTTATAGGTGATGCTCCCGATCTTGAAGTCCCGCGTGGGCACCTGATGGCAGCCGGTGCAGCCGGCGATCGGCCGGAGGTTTCGCCCCTGTCCGCGGCCCTTGAAATGGCAGATGAAGCAGGTGGCGTAGGTGACCTCGATGTGGTTGCCGATCATGACCTGGGAGTGGCAGGAGACGCAGCGCAAGCGCATGCCGCGGCGCAGCTCCAGCAAATGGGGGCGATGATCGAAGAGGATATGCGTCTTGGTCATGATCTTGCCCTGGATCAGGCGGCGGGAGTGGCAGCCGGAGCGCAGGCAGGAGGCGTCGTCGACCTTGGCGAAGGGCTTGGAGGAATAGGTGCGCGTGACGTACTTGACCACCTGCGAGAGGGCCTGGAACTTCTTCCAGATCAGCGTGCGCGGGGCGGCCGGGGGATAATGGCATTCCACGCAGGCGACCTGGTTGTGCTTGGAGGCCTTCCAGGCTTGATAATACGGCTCCATGATGTGGCAGGAGCGGCAGAAGGAGGGGCTTTCCGAGTACTTGACGGCGCCGGCCAGGGCGCCGGCCAGGGCCACAACCGCGGCCAGAACGATGGTTCCGAGGCCGAAGCTGCGGCGTCCGATCTTGATCCTTCTCATTTGGTGTCCTTGCCTTGCTTGGGGCCTTGTTCGGGCTCGTCTTCCTCCGCGCGGTAGGTCTTTCCGGTCAGCCAGGCCCAGTCCATGGGGTAGACCTCGGGATCGAAGATCACCCAATAGCCGTGCCAGATCAGTATGGCCAGGCAGGCCAGCACCGCCTCGTAGTAATGCGCGACGCGGGCCACGGCCACCGACCAGAGCGGCAGCGCGGCCAGGGCGGCGTTATGGAAGAAGAGCAGGGCCCCTGTGGCCGTCATCACCAGCGAGCCCCAGAGCAGCGCCCAGTACTCGAACTTCTCGATGTAGGAGAACTGCGGCAGGGCCGGCTTCTCCTCGGACCTGCGGCCGTTGTACGCGAGCATCTTCAAGAGATCGCCGGGGTCGCGCCGCGCCGGCAGAAGGGCCTTCAGGCGGGAGCGTCCGGGCTTGGTCGACAGATAGGCCAGATGCGCCGCCGCCGTCAGCAGGAAGAGGGCGGCCGCGGCGCGATGGGCCTGGCGGCGCGCCAGCTCCCCGCCCAGGGTCTGGAACGGCGCGGCCCACCAGGCCTGCGGGGAATGCAGGGCGAAGCCGCTGTAGGCCAGCATGAGGAAGGCCGCGGCGTTGGCGGCGTGCTGCCAGCGCTCGGCGACGGAGGGGGGAATCTCGGCCAGTCTGCGGCGTCGTCCGCGCTGGAGCCGGAGCTTTCGGCTTAAATCGAGGCCGTTGTGCAGCAGCATGAACAGGACGGTGAAGGGGATGACGATGAGGTAGAGCCGCCGGACCAGCGTCGCCAAGCGGCTGCCGGAGCCCCCCTCGGCCAGCATGCGGTGCACGCTGACGCCGCCGCTCCAGCGCGCGCCGGCGCCGGGATGGCAGCGCCCGCAGGTCTCGGCCAATCGTGCCGGGTTGGTGCGCGAGCGCGGATTGCTGGAGGCCAGCACGTCGTGCCAGCCGTGGCAGGAGGCGCAGTCGGCCACCTGCAGGTCGCCTTCCCGGTTGGCCAGGCCGTGGAAGGAGGAGCGGTAGGTGGCCACGCGGTCGGATGGCAGGCCGAAGCGCCCGGCTAGGCGCTGGGATTGATGGCAGCCCGCGCAGGTCTCGGCGCGCGCGGCGCGCGAGACCCGGCTTCCGGGGGCGTTCGGGGCGCGGATGTCGTGCTCGCCGTGGCAGTCGACGCAGGTCGGGGCCGCCCGCACGCCCCTGGCCACCGCGCGGCCGTGGACGCTGTCGGCGTATTGGCGGGCCTCGAAGGCATGGCAGCGGCCGCAGGTCTTGACCAGGCGCGCCGCCGAGACGCTGGAGGCGGGGTCGCCCGGGGCGCGGATGTCGTGATGGCCGTGGCAGTCGGCGCAGTCCGCGGCCGGCAGGCCGTCCTTGGCCGCTCCGGCATGCGTCGAGCCCATGTAGGCGCGGTAGATGTCGGTGGGGCTTAGGTCGTGCCGGCGGGCCAGGGCCGGATTGCTGTGGCAGCGGGCGCAGGTCTTGGCCAGGCGCTTGCCGGAGACCGGGGAGTTCGGATTTGAGACGCGGCTGATCGCATGCGCCTGCCCATGGCAGGAAAAGCAGATGGCGGCGTCGGTCTCGCCCTTGGCGCGGGCCCGGCCATGGACGCTGCGGGAATAATCCCCGACTTCAACTTTGTGGCAGCGCGCGCACAGCAAGGCGCCGGCCTTCCGCGGCCAGAGCATGGCGTGGTTGCCGTGGCAGGAGACGCAGCCGCCGGCGGCATGGGGGCCGTGGGAGACCAGGGCACGCTCCAAGCGGTGGCAGGAGCCGCAATCGACCCCGCGGACCTTGTCCGGATGGGGAAAATCCTTGATGTCGGCGTGGCAGGAGCGGCAGTCGGAGCGTCCGTGGGGCGAGGCGGCGAAGGCGGCGGGATCGACGAAGGGGGCTCCGCTGTCCTTGACGCCGTGGCAGGCCAGGCAGGCTTGGGCCGAGGCGGGGGGCTGTGGACTAGCCGAAACCGCGGCGGTCAGCGCCAGGATCGCGGGCAGCAGGAAAGCCACGGCGCTTGCCAAGCAACGAAAAATCCATCCGGCTCGCGTTGTGGAAAGCGAGCCGGCCGGGCTTCTAGCGCCCGAGGGCGGTCAGGCTTTCGTCTAGGATGCTGAGGCCGGTATCGACGTCGTAGGAGTCCAGGACCAGCGGCGGGGCGACGCGGATGACGGATTTGCCGCAGGACAGCAGCAGCAGCCCGCGCTTGAAGGCCTCCAGCTCCAGGGCGTGGACCAGCTCGCCGTCGGGCTTTTTGGAGGCGCGGTCCTTGACGAACTCGACGCCGATCATCAGCCCCAGGCCGCGGACGTCGCCGATGCACTCATGCCTCTTCTGGAGCTGGTAGAGCCCGGAGAGCAGGCGCTCTCCCATGGCGCGGGCGTTGGCGGCCAGCTCGGATTCGACGAGCTCCAGGGTGGCCAGCGCGGCCGCGCAGCAGACGGGATTGCCGCCGAAGGTGGTGCCGTGGGAGCCCTGCGGCCAGGTCATCACGCTCTCCTTGGCGACGATGGCCCCGATCGGCATGCCGGAGCCCAGGCCCTTGGCGGTGACGAAGACGTCGGGGCTGACCCCGTAATGCTCGGCCGCCCACATCTTTCCCGTGCGCCCCACCCCGCATTGGACCTCGTCGAAGACGAGCAGGATGCCGTGCTTGTCGCAGAGCCTGCGCCAACCCCGGATGAACTCCGCTCGGGGCAGGACGTAGCCGCCCTCGCCTTGGATCGGCTCCATGACGACGGCCGCGACCTCCTCTGGAGAGACCTTGCTCTCGAAGAGGCTTTCGACCGAGGCCAAGCCGTCGATTCCGCGGTAGGGATCGTCGTAGGGCAGGTGGAGGACTCCGGGCAACAGCGGCCCGAAGCCGGCCTTGTACTTGGTCTTGCTGGCGGTCAGGGTCACCGCCGCGTAGCTGCGGCCGTGGAAGGCCCCGTCGAATGCGATCAGGTACTGCCGGCCGGTGTGCTTGCGGGCCAGTTTCACGGCGCCCTCCACGGCCTCGGTGCCGGAGTTGGAGAGAAAGACCCGGTGCTTCTCCTTGCCCGGGGCGCTGCGCGCCAAGGCTTGGCAGAGCTCGGCCATAGACTCGTAGTAGAAGTCCGTGCCGCAGATGTGCAGGAATTTTCCGGCCGCCTCCCGGATGGCGGCGACGAGCTTGGGGTGGTTGTAGCCGGTGGCCGAGACCGCGATGCCGGCCATCCAGTCGATGTAGCGGTTGCCGTCCGCGTCCTCGCACATGGCCCCGCGCCCGCCCGCCATCACGAACGGGTATTCCTTGATATAGGAGGGCGAGGACCATTCCTTGTCGAGGGAGATCACCCGGCGCGCCTTCGGCCCCGGAGGGGGGACGACGATGCGCGGATAATCCCGCTTCAGGGCGGCGCTCTTGCGCGCGGCGGTCTTGGCCGGCATGCTATTCCATCACCGTGCGGCTTTGCTCGCGCATGAACTGCTGGACGTAGTAGGGGCCGCAGCCGCCCTTGCCGGTGGCGCCGGAGCCCTTCCAGCCGCAGAAGCTCTGCACGCCGGGCCAGGCTCCGGTGGTCGCCCCGCTGCGCCGGTTGGCGTAGCAGACCCCGGCCTCGATCTCGTCGAAGAAGCGCTCGATCTCCTCCTTCTTGCGCGTGAAGATCCCCGCGGTCAGGCCGTACTCGGCGTCGTTGGAGCGCGAGAGCGCCTCGTCGAGCCCGGAGACCGGCGCCAGGGAAAGCAGCGGCACGAAGAGCTCGCGGCGGAAGAGCTCGTGCTCGAGCGGCAGCTGGACGATCGTCGGCGCGACGTAATGGCCCTTCGCCAGGGCCCCCTGGCGCAGGCGCTCGCCGCCGATTAGGACGTGGCCTCCCTTCTTGGCGCTCTCGACGGCGGCCTCGAAGGTCTTGACCGCCCGGGCGTTGATCAGCGGGCCGAAGTAGACGTCGCGCTGGGTGGGGTCGCCGATCGCCACGGCCTTGGCGCGCTCCAGGAGCTTGGCGCCGAAGGCGTCGGCGATGCGGCGATCGACGTAGACCCGCGAGCAGGCCGAGCATTTCTGGCCCTGCAGGCTGAAGGCGCTCTTGGCCACGCCCTCGGCCGCCATGTCGAGATCGGCCGACTCGCAGACGATGGCGGGGTTCTTGCCGCCCAGCTCCATCAAGGCCGGCTTGGGCCAGTCGCGGGAGAACTCCTTGAGCATGCGCAGCCCGACCTCCTTGGAGCCGGTGAAGACGATGCCGTCGACCTTCGGGTGCTTCCAGAAGGCGTCGCCGATGACGGAGCCCCGGCCGGTGATGAAGTGAAAGAGCCCGGAGGGCAGCCCCGCGGCGGCGTAGCACTGCTGCAGCAGCAGCCCCGTCCACGGAGTCTCCTGCGAGGGCTTGTAGACCACGGCGTTGCCGGCGATCAGGGCCGCCGAGGACATGCCGGTGGAGAGCGCCATCGGGAAGTTGAAGGGGGCGATGCAGGCGAACACCCCGAAGGGGCGCAGGACGTCGCAGGTCTTCTCGTTGGGCGCGAGCTTGCCCAAGGGCCGGGCGAAGCCGTCGTTCTGCTCGAAGACCTGGCAGTAGTAGGCGATCAGGTCGGCGGATTCCTCGGCGTCGCCCAAGGCCTCCAGGCGGCTCTTGCCGACCTCGAGGGACATCACCGCGCCGATCTCCCATTTGCGGCGGCGAATCTCGGCGGAGGCCCTGCGCAGTATCGCCAGGCGCTCCCGCCAGGGGGTGCGCGCCCAGGCCTTTTGCGCCGCATGGGCCGCCTCGACGGCGGAGCCGACCTGCCGGGGGGAGGCCGCCGCGAAGCGGCCGAGGAGCCAGTCCGTGTTGATGGGGGAGACGTCGGCCAGGGGCTCTCCGGCTCCCTTGACCGCCTTGCCGTCGATGATGAGGGGATGCTCCGCGCCCATGCCCTTGCGGGCCCAGGCCAGCCCCTGGTCGAAGAGCTTGTGGAACTCGCTCATGTCGGCGTTGATCGCCGAGTAGGTCACCTTGAACTCCTGGGCCGGTGCCGTCGTCATGTCATGCCTCCTTCGTCGAGATTGAGTCCAACGTCCTGCGCAAGGCCTGCGAGAAGCGGCTGACCAGCTCGTCCAACTCGGCTTCGGTGATGATGAAGGGCGGAGCGATCATGGCGAGGTCTCCGTTCTCGCCGTCGGCCTGCCCCACGTTCGGCCAGATCACCAGCCCGGCTTCCAGCGCGCGGGCCGTGAAGGTCTCGGCGAAGCGCAGCGCGCGCGGGAAGGGGCGCTTGGTCTTTGCATCCGCCACGAATTCCACGCCCGCCAGCATTCCTAGACCGCGCACGTCGCCTACCGCCGGCAGGTCCTTGAGCGCGGAAAGCTTGCGCTGCAAGAGCTCCCCCGTCCTGGCCGCCCGCGCGACCAGGCCGTTCTTCTTGATGTGGCGCACGGCCGCCAGGCCCACCGCGCAGCTCGAGGGGACGTGGGAGAAGGTCTGGGCATGCTTGAAGGCCCCGGAGCCCTCGGCGATCGCGTCGATGATTCGGCGGCCGCTCAGCAGCACCGAGAGCGGGGCGTAGCCTCCCGACACGCCCTTGCCCATGGTCAGTATGTCGGGCAGGGCCGGGGCGTAATGCTCCATCGCCAGCCAGCGGCCGGTGCGGCCAGCGCCGGTCAGCACCTCGTCGGCGATAAAGAGGACTTCGTGCCGGTCGCAGATCTCGCGGATCGCGCGGTAATAATCGGGGCGCGGAACGGAGGCGCCGGTGCTGGAACCCCCCACGGGCTCGGCGATGAAGGCCGCCACCGTCTCCGGCCCTTCCTTTAATAGGACCTGCTCGAGCGCCGACCCCGAGCAGGCGGGGCAGTCCTTACGGCCGGCGCAGCCGCAGCGGTAGGCGTAGGGGGCCGGGAGCATGGGCACCGGCACCAGCCAGGGACCGTAGAGTTTCTTGTAGTGCGGCCGCGCCGAGGCCGAGAGGGCCAGCAGGGTGTTGCCGTGATAGCCGGGGCTGCGAGCGAGGATCTTGATCTTTTTCGGCCTCTTGCGCTCGACCCAATATTGCCTGGCCAGCTTCAGCGCCGCCTCGACCGCCTCGGAGCCGCTGCACAAGAAGTAAGCCTTGTCCAGGCCCGGCAGGGACAGGGCGGCCAGCTCTCGGGCCAGCTCCTCGGCGGGCTCGCTGGTGAAGGCCGTGCCGTTGACGTAGGCGACCTTCTCCAACTGCTCCGCGGCCGCGCGCGCAAGCTCGGACAGGCCGTGGCCCAGATTGCAGACGAAGGCCCCGCCGCAGGCGTCCAGGTAGCGCTTGCCGCGCGCGTCGACGAGCCAGCAGCCCTCGCCGCGGACGATCCGGGGCAGTTCTCGGTCCAGCGCCCGGTAGAAGACGGCGCTGTCCGGATAGCGGTCGCCCATGGCCCGATTCTACCACTTTGCCGTCTTGACAAGGCGGGGCCGCCTGCTATACTCGAGATTAGCCGTGTCAGATTTAAACATCAACGTGCACATTCGTCTGAGCAAGTCCATGCTGCGGGCGGGGCTGGTGGGGCTGCTCTGCTGCCTGTGCGCGCAGGACCTGGCCTCGGAGAGCGTGACGCTGACGACCTATTATCCCGCGCCCTCCGGCATCTACACCAAGATGATCACGACCGGACAGACCATGCTGGCGCGAGACAGCGGCTACGTCGGCGTCCATACGAGCAGCCCCCAGCAGATGCTCGACGTCAACGGCAACATCCGCTTCGGGGGCATGGGCGGCCTGCTCTACGGCTACAGCTCGGGCGGCTACCACTATATGTACATGACCGAGAACGACGGCAACGGCGGCCCCAACGATTGGATGTACATCATGCCGAGCTGGTATGGGCCCAGAGGTCATGTCTACCAGTACACGGCCGACTCCATTTTCTACGACGGATCGGGGGTGATGCGTTTCACGGGGGGGCGCTTGGCCGTCGGCGCCTGGTCCGCCTCCTCGCGGCTCGACGTGGGCAACGGCGCCGTGCGCAGCGCCGAGGCGAACGGGGCGGGCTGCTACCAGCTTACGTATTTCGGCGGCCGCTCCTACTGCGCCTCGGGCTACTACGCCACCTACACGACCGGGATTTGGGCGGGGGACTCGATCCAGGCCGGCCCCGGCGGCCTCAACGGCTTCATGTACTGCTGCCTGCAGCAGTAGTTGTATAATGCTGGCCCGTGCCGGCAGCCCTAGCGCCGTCTGCTTTAGTCCCGTTAGTTCCTTCCCTGAGCCGCGGCGTCTCCAGCTTGCGGCGGGGCCGCTGCGCCGGCTCGATTCGGGAATTCTCCGCCGTCCTCGAGCGCTTTCCCGCCCACGCTCCCGCCTACGCCTGGCGCGGCTTGGCCCAGCTCCAGCTTGATCGCCCCTGGGAGGCGATCGGGGATTTCAACGCCGCGCTGCGCCGGGATCCCGCGCGCTGCGCCTGGGTCAAGGACTGCCTGGCCCTGGCCTACCGCGCGGCGGGAGTCAGGCCCGCTCGGGCGCCGGGCCTGCGCTGGCGATCGACGACGGAGGGAGAGCTTTGGAGCCGGCGCTTGCCGTCTCTTCTGCGCTTCTTCGAGGCGCTCGAGTACGCCACGGTCGCCGCCGGCGTCCGACGGATCATGTTTCGCAACGTCCGGCCCGATGATCCCTTCCTGGCGCGCGCCAGAAGCGAGGGCTTGCATGCCGAGACCGTGTTCTACGTCAAGCGCTTCGAGGGCTTTTCCGATCATCACGTGCGCGCCGGGGCCGACGATCCGCAGGCCATGGCGCACGTGGTCGTGGCGCGCAGCAGGCGCGACGTCGAGCGGGTCCGGCGCCTCTACGCCGCTTGCCTGGGAGCTGCGGGACACGAGGAGCTTGGCCGGCTGCTTGGATTTCCCGCCTGCTGCCGGGACTTCTTCCGGCGCCAGTTCGTGCAGCGGCTGATCGGAGACCCGGTCTACGAGGCGGCGGCCGAGACGGCCGGCGCGCGTCTAGGCAGGGATGAGAGAGGCCGCGAACTGGCCCGGGTGTCCGGGCATCCCGAGTGCAACGTGCTGCTGCGCTATTTCGGGGCGAGGCTGGTCTCCTGGCTGCCCTGCTCGTTTTCCTGCGAGGCGACGCGCCGAGCCGCGGCGCGCTGGCTGGCCGTGGGCCGCGGCATCGACGCCGCGGCGGCCGCCTGGACTCTCGAGCTGCTTTCCCGGCCCATGCGTTGGGCTTGCGACGGACTTTCCATCAAAATCGATTCCCGCCTTTTTTCGGGCGTGGCGCCCGTGACCAGCGCCCAGCGCCCACGCGCGCTGCGCTACGACCCCCTATGACGGCGGGCGAGGGCCTGGCCGCGCGCGCGCCCTATCGCTTCTGCCGGGAGATCGAGCAGGCCTCCGGGCACGGCATCATGGCGGTGCAGTACATGGCCGCCGCCTTGGACTTAAAGCCCCTGCTCGACGACTGGGTCGAGCCCGGGCGCCTGGAGGACTTCAGGCGGGCCTGCCGGCGCTACGGGTTGAAGGTCCTGCCCGACGTGCGCTTCCTCAACGTCCGCCTGGAGGACGTGCCGCGGGACGTCGTGGGCAGGGATCGGCTGACCTCCACCGTCGCCTACGCCGCGCCCCTGGGCGGCCGCGAGGGGCAGATACACGTCTACGTCTCGCGCCACGCCCGGCTCTTGCGCCACGGCATGTGGTACCCCCTCATCGTCAAGGGCCGCGTCATCCACACGCCCTACACGGACACCTTGCGCTACGGCGAGCTGCTCGGCTACCCCGACTGCTGCGTGCGCTTCTTCGCGCGCAAGAACAACTGGTCGCGCTACAGCTACCTCTACGAGGCCTTCAAGAACACGCAAGGCCATGCCCATCGGCTCTGCAATCCATTCCTCAAGGACACCTGCTACAGCTACATCTACCACATGCCCTGCAGCTATCGCTGCCGCGCCACCATCTCCGCGGCGGGGGGACTGCGCGCCCGCCTTAACCGCCTGGAGCCGGCCCTGGTCAAGGAGATCGACGCGGCCGCGTCAGGGCCGTTCCTGGTCCTCTATGAGCGCGATTTTCTGGGTTTCGATGGGCGCTTGCGCGGGGACGAGCTTGAGTATAATGACGTCTTCCGCCTTCAGCCTTGGAGCGGCCCCGACCCGCTGCTCGAGGCTCTGCGGCGGGGCAGCCGCGTGCGCCTGAAGGGGCGCCGGCTTGAGATCGGCCGGGGGGCTGTCACGCTGCGGCGCCTGCGCCTGCCGCTGGAGGATTGGGCGCCTAGATTCCCTTTCATTATCGAGTTCGGCCGTGGCTAGGGCGACAGCCGCGCCGCCCTACCGGCGACAGTTCGAGGAGCTGGCCGGCTTCGCCATGCCGAGCAGGCGCGTCAACAGGCCGCAGGACCGCTTGACCCGGGCCGATGCGCTCTTCGAGCTCTTGGCGCGCTCGATTTTCGAGAGACCCTCCCTGGGCCGCGCCCTGGCGCGGCGCCTGCCGCGCTGGCTGGCGCTGGAGCCCAACAGCGAGGAGCTGTGGGCCCTGGCCGGCTACGTCTTCTATTGCCTCAGGAGTTATCGCCAGGCGGAGCGCGCCTTCCTGCGCGCGATCGCTCTCGCTCCGGACAACCTTGACGATTGGCTGGACCTGGCGATGACGCTGCGCCATCTGGGCCATCCGCTCGGGGCAAGGCTGATCCTGGAGCACGACCGCTTCATGGCCGCTTACCGCCGGACGAGGACGGGAAGGCTTGATCGGCCCGTCTTGTCGCGGCTCTCGCGCCTCCTTGCCGCGCAGGAGGCGGGATGACCGCGGAGGTTTTGCTCGAGCCGGGCGCAAGTAAGCCCGTGGCCAGCGTTCATCGCGGGGCTCCCGGAGGATTGGAGGTCGTCATCGGCTGGCGGTCGGGCAGGCCGATCTCTATGGCGTTGCGGGCAAGCCCCGCGGCCCTGCTGGCGGAGCTCGGGCGGCGCGGGATAAAGGCGCCGGCGGCGCTGCGGCGCTGGCGGAGGGAGCGGCGCGTCGAGCTCCTGCGCCAGGCGGGGCGCTGGAGCCCGGCCCGCTACCGCCTGCTGCCCGATGCCGCGGCCTTGCGGCGGGACGGCGGCCTGCGGCCCCTCGTCTGCGACTTGGAGCAGCTCTCGCCCCTGCGCTCGATCTGGGCGCGCGAGCCCTGGCCCGGGGACGGCGCCGCGGTCCGCACGACCTTCGAGTGGTCCGAGCGCGTCCTGCTCGCCGATTTCCTCCGGCTGCCCTTGTCCTTCGGCCTGCCCGCGGTCGAGCCGGCCTGGCGCCGGCGCCGCCTGAGCGCGGTCACGATCGGCCCCGCCGGCCTCTGGCTGCACTGCGCGCCGGCGGGCGAATCCTTGGGGGCCGGCGCCGCCCTCGCCCGGCGCCTTGTCCGAGGGGAGATTCTATTGTAGGATTCCAAACCACCCGGAATGCCCAGCATGGATTTTAAGGCCGACATTCAAAAAAACGAGATCGCGTTCCGCTTCTCCGGCAGGGCCTATCACAAGGAAGCGCTTTACGGAGCCGCCCTCGTCATGACGGACCGCTGCTACGCCTACGTCCAATCCAGCCGCGGCGGGCTGCTGGTCACTTTGCGCGGCAAGCGGCCGCTGGGAGCGGAGGGCTTGGAGTCCCTGGCGGGGGAGTTCCACAACGAGATGCTGAGCCAGACCCTGCGCTGGATGGTGGCCAAGCGCAACAAGAAGGTCAGGGACGCCATCGTCACCCAGGCCCTTTTCGCGGCCAGGCGCCAGCGGGCCTGATGAGCGCCTCCCCGGCCGCCGTGCCGCTGCCGACCAAGACCTCGCTTGAGACCCTGGGCGACTTCTACGTCCGGCCCTTGGGCAAGGGTTTCCTCCTCACCAACGATTGGGGCTATTACCTGCATTTGGGGCCCGACGAATTGCGGCGCTTCGTGGAGGGCCGCCTGAGCGAGGGCCAGCCCCTCTGGCGCGAGCTCAAGAGCAAGGGCTTCTTGCGCAAGCACCTCGACCTCAAGGACCTGGCCTCGAAGTTCGCCAGCCACAACTCCTATCTCTGGCGGGGCCCCAACCTCCATATCGTCGTCGTCACCCTGCGCTGCAACCTCAAGTGCGTCTACTGCCATTCCAGCGTCGTCGGAGAGAAGCGGCGCGAGTTCGACATGACCCAGAAGACGGCGCGCCGCGTCGTCGATTTCATCTTCGAAAGCCCCAATCCGGACCTCACCATCGAGTTCCAGGGCGGAGAGCCCCTGCTCAACTGGGAGGTCGTGCGCTTCATCGCCCGCTATTCCCGGAAGAAGGCGCAGGAGCAGCGGCGCAACCTGAAGCTGGCCCTGGTCTCCAACTTCACCCTGCTCGACGAGGACAAGCTCAAGGAGCTCTCCGATCTGGGCGTGGCCATGTGCACCTCTTTCGACGGCCCGCCCGCGGTCCACGATCACAACCGGATCTACCTCGGCGGCAACGGCCACGCCAGCGTCGCCCATTGGATCGAGCGCATCCTCTCCTTGGGCTTGCCCACCGGTGCGCTGATGACGACGACGCGGCGCTCCCTGAGCCATCCCCGCGCGATCGTCGACGAGTATTCAAGGCTGGGCCTGCGTGAGATCTTCCTGCGGCCCCTCCACTACCTGGGATTCGCCCGGCGCAGCTGGGAGACCATCGGGTATCGGGACGAGGAGTTCATCGCCTTCTACCGCGAGGCGGTCGATTACATCCTGGAGCTCAATCTTCGCGGCGCCCGCTTCAAGGAGTCCACGGCCTCGCTCTTGCTGCGCAAGATCCTTCTGCACCAGGATCCCGGCTACGTGGACCTGCGCTCCCCCTGCGGCGCCACCCTGGGGCAGGTCTCCTACGATTACGACGGCCAGATCTACACCTGCGACGAGGGCAGGATGCTGGCCGCGGAGGGCGACCGGATGTTTCGCGTGGGCGACGTGGCCAAGGACGGCTACAACGAGATCGTCGACCACCCGACGACCAAGGCCTGCTGCGTCGCCTCGACGATGGAGTCGCAGCCGCTCTGCCAAACCTGCGTCTACAAGCCCTACTGCGGGATCTGCCCGGTGCTCAACCAGGCCACCCAGAACAGCATCTGGGGCCGGATGCCCACCAATTCCTATTGCTACATTTTCATGCACGTCTTCGACTATTTATTCGAGAAGCTGAAGGATCCGGAGTGCGAGAAAGTGTTCCGGACGTGGATCGGGGCCGAGGACGCGCCGACGGCGCCGGGCTGCGTCGGCAAAATCTAGGCGGGAGGAAGCGATGGCAGAGGGCGGAAACCGCAAGGGCAAATCCGGCAAGTCCGACAAGTCCGGCAAGAAGCTGGGCAAGCGCAAGCTGATCAAGCGGGTCCGCAAGGACGCCGCCGTCTTCTTGAGCAGCGAGGAAGGCAAGATGATCAAGAAGAACATCGTCAAGACGGCGATCGCCCTGGGGCTCATCGCCAGCGCCTCGGACCTGACGCCGGCCGGCGCGCAGCATTACAACACCCCGCACTACGACTCGCCCCACTCCGATTTCGTGGTCCACCATCTCCATAACGACGGGGCCACGAGCTACCATGACAGCGGCGGGCACAGCGACGCGGCGCACGCCGACCAGGCCGCCGTGAACTACCACGCCAACCACGGCAACCACGGCAATCACGGCAATCACAGCAACCATGGAAGCGGGGGCTGGTGCTGACGCAGGGTCCAAACCACCTGCAGGTCTATCTCAACGACCGCTGCCAGCTGCAGTGCGGCTATTGCTACGTTTCCGTCAACGTCGGGCCGGCGCATTGGCTGGACTGGCCCTGCCTGCGGCGCGCCATCGAGCGATTCCGCGAGGCCTCGCCCGGGCCGTCGCGCAACGCGACCTTCCTGGGGGGCGAGCCGCTGCTGAGCTGGGCGCTCGTCAAGCAGGCCGTCGAGCTGCTGCGCCGCGATCCTGCCTGGGAGGTCTCGATCAATCTCTTCACCAACGGGCTGCTGCTCGATGAGGAGAAGGCGGCTTTTCTGCGCCGCTGGCGCGTGAGGCTCATCCTCAGCCTCGATGGCGGCCAGAAGACCAACGACCGTAATCGGGTCTTCGCCGACGGCACCGGCCGCTCCTCCTTCGAGCGGATCATGGAGCGCGCCAGGCTCCTGCCCCTGGAGGACCTCGGGGTCAACATGGTCTTTACGAGCGAGACGGTCGAGGCGCTGCCGGACAACGTCGCCTTTCTCCACGGCCAGGGCTTTCGCCGCATCGACTTCTATCCCGCGCTTTACGAGGGCTGGCCGGAAGGCCGTTTGGCGGCCTTGGAGGCCGGCCTGCGCCGCGTGGCCGACGACTACTCGGCGCTCTTTAAGGCGCCCGTCCCCGCCGCCTTCCTCATGCAAGGCGTGAGCATGGCGCTGGAGCGCTTGGAGCCGGATCAGGCCGGCCGCGCGCCCTGGTGGGGGGAGTGCCGCAACCTGGTGCTCGGCAGCGACGGGAATTTTCATAGCTGCGACAAGGCCATGAGCCTGTCCGCCTCGCGTCGCAAAGAAAGCGTCGTGGGCGACCCAGAGTCCGGCGTGTCTTGGCGCAAGCGCTCCGCGCACTACGCTCGGGCGCGCCGCTTGGTCGAGGAGCGGGGGCAGTCCAAGCGAGGCTATCTCTACTGCCCGATGGGCGTCATGTTGCGCGGCCGCTGGCAAGGACGGGAGGCCGGGCCGGCCCTGCAAGACTTCGATCGCGTCAACGACGCCATGGCCGGATTCTATCTCGGAATCCTCGACAGGTTGCGCGAGCAGCCCGTCTTTCGCGAGATGTACCATATCCAAGCGAGGTGCCAGACATGAAACGATCACGGAACGCGCGTTATGCCGCCGCGGCTCTCGCCCTCGGGCTGGCCTTGGGCGCTCGGCCGGCTCTAGGGCAGGATCAAGCCGCCGCGCCGCCGCCGGGTGTCCTGCCGACCTGCATGAATTTTTCCGTCTCGCGCGACATCGGCGCCCTGCGCCAGAGGATACGAGCCGCGCGGCAGGCCAAGCGGGCTCCGCGGGAGGCGGGCCTCTACGAGTCGATCGTCCGTCACGCGCAATGCTCGGCCTTCGTGCAAGGCGACAATGGCCCTTGCCTGGACCTGGCCGCGCTCGGATCCAACTACGCCCAATACCAGGCGCAGTGCGCTTCCCTCCTCGCGAGAGTTTCCTTCTGGCGGGACATCTCCGCCGGAACGATCGGGCCCCGCGACATCGAGCAGTGCGGGGCCGTGGCCGCTACTGGCGTGGACGCAAACGCCCTCTGCCGCAGGATGGTCGCCTTATGGGCGCGCCGAAGCGGCGACGTCTGCCAAGCCTTGCGCGGTTGGCTGTCGGCTTCGGCGCGGCGCGATTGCGCCTACCGGTTCGCGTTGGCGCGGCGCGAGTCGCTCAAGAGGATTTCGTCTCCGCGCTTCATGGAATATTACGTCATGAACCATCTCTGGCATAGGACCCGCCCGAATTGCTCGCGCGATCCCCTGCTTAAAAGCCAGGACTCCTATTTGGGAGAATTGCAGGTCGGCGTCTGCGTCGGCGTCTTCGAGCCGGAGCGCTGCGAGGCGATGCTGGGGCCGGTCAAGACCTTCCTGTGCTCGCCGATCGAGTAAACGCAGCATGCGTTGGGTCGCCTGGGCGGTCTTCATCGGGCTGTGGCTGCTCTTGTCGGTCGGCGATTGGCGCAGGCGGCTGATCTCCAACGGAGTCCTGCTGGCCGGCCTGCTGCTGGTGGCTTCGGCGGCCTGGTGGAACGGTCTGGGCGGCGTGATGGCCCTGCAGGTGGCCTTGAGCCTGGGAATTTCCCTGTCGCTGTGGTGCTGGGGGGTCTGGCCGGCCGGGGACGCCAAGCTGTTCGTGCTCCTGGAGGCGCTTCTGCTCTACTTGCTGCCGCGAGCGCCTTATTCCCCGCTGCGCTTGAGCCTGACCCATCTGACCAACATCTTCGTTCTGGCCGCCGCCTTCTTCCTGCTCGAGCCCTTGGCGCGCAAGGCCAAGGGAGGAATCGGCCTCGGCGCGCGCAGGGCCGCGGCCGCCGCCTTGGAGCAGGCGCGATCCGGCGGACTTGCCCTCTTGGGCGCCGCAAGGCGCCAGTTGGGCGGCCAGCTGCCGCCCTTGCTCGCTCTTTACGTCCTCTCCCTGCTTTGGTACCGCTGGGTCGCCGCCCGCTTCGGCAGTTCGGCGATGCTCTACGCCGTGCTGGGCGGGGCCATGGCGGCGCGCTGGCTGGGCGGGGCCATGGCGCGCGGCCGCCTCGTCCGAATCCAGATGGTCCTGGCCGCCGCCCTGGCGCTCTTGGTTCTGGGGAGGCTTCACGACTACGAGACCGCCAGGGACATCGCCCTGGACTCGCTGCGCATGGCCGGCTATTGGGCGTTCGCGGGCGCCGCGCTGGGAATTCTCTGCGAGCGCTTCGAGTCGCCTGAGGCCGTCTTCGTCGACTGCGAGAAGCTCATGCCCTCGATGGTCTTGAGCGGCCAGTTCGTCGAGACCCTGCGGGCGGATTCCTCCTTCGACATGGCCGGGCTGGGCAAGCTTTATCCTGACGGGCTGCGCGCCGGCCAGACCGCCTATCTGCGGCGCTGGTGCAAGGCGAAGAACATCCCGGTCCTGGTCTATCGCTCCTATCCCTTCGCCTTCTGGATGTTCGCGGGAACCTGGCTGACCCTGCTGATTCGCCGCGACGTGGTCTCCATGGCATGCCGACTTCTGTGAGAACGGACTGCGACGTGCTTCGAGCCCGGATCGCGATCACCTCGGATTGCAATCTGCGCTGCTCCTATTGCTTCATCGACAAGGAGCGCGGCGAGCGCATGAGCCGATCGGCCGCGCGGGCGGTCTTGGACGAGCTCATTTCCTCCCCCGGGCCGCTCAAGGTCATCGGCATCTACGGCGGAGAGCCCATGACGCGCTGGCCGCTCTTGGAGGAGATGATCCTGCGCGCGCGCTTCCTCGAGAAGGAGCGAGGCAAGACGGTCCGCCTCTCTGTGGCCACCAACGGCCTGCTGCTGGACGCCGCCTCCCTGGGCTTCTTCCGGCGAGAGCGCGTGCATCTGTGCATCAGCCTGGACGGCCGCTTCCACGACCGCTATCGCCGCCATGGCGATGGGCGGGGCTCGGCGCGCCAGGCGGAGAGGGGGGCGGCCTTGGCGGCCTCCATCCTGCCGCCGGAGCAATTGACGGCCCTGCAGGGCGTCCATCCGCAGGCCGTCTCCGGCATGGCCGCGGATTTCTCCCGGCTGCTTTCCCTGGGCTTTCGCAACGTCAATTTCGAGATGATCCAGGGCCCCGCCTGGACGCGGAGCGCCAGGTCCCTGTTTTCTCGCCGCTTCGCCCGGGTGCGCGCGCGGGTGGAAGGCTCGATTCGTGACGGCGTCCCGGCCTTCCTCCAGCCGGTCAACAGGATGCTCTTTCACTCGATTTCAGGCAGCGAGGATCGCCCGGCCCTGCAGGTCCATCCCTCGGGGCGCTTTTCCGACATGCCCTATCCCTTCGCCCATGCCGAGGCGCGCTTTCGCGCGGAAAGCCTGGGCTCGATCTTGGAGCTGCGCCAGCGCGCGGCCTCGGCCTTGGCGCGCAGGCTGCTGCTTTTGGGCGGGCGGCGCGGGGCTTTCGCCGACTACCTGCGGCAAGCCGCGGACCTGGGGTGCTCGCAGTGAGGCCGCCGACGAGCGCGCCGCGCGCCTTCCGGGACCTGATGGCGCGCTCCAGAGTGCCTTCCTCGGCGGCGCGGCGCTCCTTGGAAGTGATGGGCGGAGTCTCGCAGCTCGATCCCCTGGGGCTTACCCGCTACGAGATGTCGGTCAAGTTCAAGGCCGGCCGCGCCCTGCCGACGGGCCGCTTCTTGAACATGGACGCCGACGGCTATTCCTGCCGCGACGGCAGCCTGTTTCTCGAGCGCTTGAAGGGCTGCTGCGGGATCGCCCGCGCCTATGGGGCGGACACCGAGGCTCTGCGCCTGGCCATGGGCGGCCTGGCCGAGACCCCGGTCGACTTGTATTTCGGCTCGGAGATCGACGCGCGCTCCAGCGTCTTCGGCTTCTGGCTGATCTGGGGCGGGGTCGATCGAAAAGGGCGCGTCCGCTTCTGTCCCCACGATTACCCCGCCGCCGCCGCCCGCTGCCTGGCTAAACTCGGCTGCGCGCGGCCGAGGCGGCGGCCGGAGCGGATGCTCAACCTCGGCTTCGACCTGCTGGGGGACAGGCTCGTCTATAAGTGCTACTACCTCGTCGACGCCGGCACGCGGCCGGGGCCCGCGCTGCGCCGCCTGCGCGGCGCCGTCGAGCGCCGCTTCGGCGGCTTCGAGCATTTTCTGTTCTTCAGCGAGATGCGCGAGCCGGGTGGAGCGATCCTCAAGGAAAAGCTCTTTATCGAGTTTCGCGAGGACGTCCTCTGCGGCGACGAGGCGGCCCTCGGGCGGGCCTGCGCGGCGATCGCGGCCGTCCTGGGGCGGGAGGCCGACGCCTCGCCCATGGAAGGCTTGCTGCGCTCCAAGCGCCTGCGCTTGAGTCTCGTCAGCTTCGAGCCGGACGGCGCGGTCACGGCTTACCTGCGGGCGCTGCCGCGATGAGGGCAAAATTGACGGCGCGGCGCTGGATCTACGGCGGCGGCCTGAGCCCGGAGTGGCGCGCCGTCGCGCGGCTGAGATCGGCGGAGGCTTTGTCGCGGCTGTCCGCGCTGCGGGCGAAAGCGCGCGGGCGCAATGGCGACGGCGCGGAGGCGATCGGCTATCTGTTGTCGAAGGATGATCCTCGCCGGGAGCGCCTGCTCGTCCATCCGGCGTTCGATTATTGGCTGTGGGCGGCCTCCGGCCGCGAGCCGGAGCGGCTTTTCGACTGCGTCCAAGGCTTCGCGGCTTGGCTGGCCTGCCTGCGCGGCGAATCGCTCAAGCTCGGCGCCAGGCTCGACGCGCAGGCGCGCCTGAACCTCTACGGCGGGCCGGTCTTTCTCAGCTTCCCGCGCCGGAGGGCGGGCCAGTCCCTGCGGCTGTCGGCGCAAGACGGCGGCCTTCGCCTGTCTCTGTCGGGCGCGGAGGTCGTGGTCGCCAAGAAGCTGCTCTTGCGGGCCGCGGGCGGCGGCGCGGCCGCCGTCGGCGAGGCGCGCTTGGGGCGCAATCCGGAGCTGGCGGGCGGCCTGATGGTGGAGCGCTCCAGCCGGCTCGTCCTCGATCTGGTCCGGCAGGTCGACCCGCTTGCGGGCCGCGGGCTGCCGCGCTTTCTAGGCCCGCTCGAGGAGGCCCTGCGCGACATTCGGGAGATCGACCCGCCGCTCTGCGAGGAGCTGCTCGACGCGGTGCGGATGATCGTGCCGCTGCGCAATCCCGACGGCCACGACAGCGTCAGCTCTTCCTTCGGAAACCTGCGCGGAGCCATCTGCCTGTCCGCTTCAAGGGACCCATTGCTCCAGGCGGAGACCCTGATCCACGAGTTTTGCCATCAAAAGCTCTATCGCCTGCTGGCCGCCGATCCCGTGCTGCGGCCGGGACAGGGCGGCAAGGTGTTCTATTCTCCCTGGCGCCGGGACCCGCGGCGGCTTTGGGGAGCGCTGCTGGGCGCGCATGCCTTCCTGAACGTCGCGCGCTATTTGCTGGGCCTGCTCGAGCGGGACCGCTTGCGGGGCGAGCGGCGGGAAAAGGCGACGGGGGCGGTGGCGCTGAGGCTGTTCCAGATCGAGGACGCCCTGCGCACCCTGCAGTTCTACGGGGTCTTCACTGAATTCGGCGCCGAGCTGCTCGACGGCATGTGGCGGGAGCTTGGCCTGCTTTGGCACGCGGCCCAATGGTTCGATCCGGAGATCGTCGAGGTCCAGAGACAGCGCTGCGCGGAGCACCGCGCCAAGCACGCCCTGGGCGCAACGGGCTGCCATGGCGGGGGCGGCGATGGATAGCCGGCTCCTCGCGCGCCGCCTGGAGCGCTTTAACGAGCGCTTCGGCCGGGGGCGGGATGCCGCCTTGGCCTCGCTGCTGCGCGGCCTTGAGGCCGCGGGGCTGGGGGACGGCTGGGAGCTCGGCGTCTCAAGCTTTCCCGAGCGAAGCGAGATCGCCGTGCGCTATCGCGGCGCGGCGGCTCGGCCCCGCCCCTGGCGCCAGGCGCTGGCGGCCCTGTTCGGCCGGACGCCGGCCCGGGCTTGCTCTCTTTCGGACTCGCCGTGGCCCCGCCTCGAGATCCGTTGGGACCTGAAGGCGGGGCGCTGGACGCGCGGCCTCCTCTACGCGGGCGCCGAGCCCTCCTCCCGGCGGTTGGCGCGCTTTCTGCTCGCGGTTCCCGGCCGCCCGGCCGCCGCCCTTCTGCTCGAGCCGGTGGCTTGGGGAGCGCTGGACTTCGGGGATTCGGCGGCGCGCAAGGTGCTCCGGGAGCTGGCCGCCTTCGCTCCGGTTCGCGACAGCGTGATGCATTGGGATTTGGCCGGCGGCCAGAAAAGGCCCAGCGGCTGCTGGTCTCTGCGCCTGCAAGAGCCCCTGCCGTGGCCCCATTTCCTGGGCCTGGACGCCGCGCGAGCCTTCCAGGAGCGCTCAGCGGGGATGGCCGCGGCCGCGGGCGCCGGGACGGTCTGCGAGCTGCTTTTCGAGCCGGACCGCCTTTGGGCCTACGGCGCCGGCTGAGGCCGCGCGAAGCCTGCCTGCAGGCGCGCCCGGTCCGAGGCGGACAGGACTTGCGGCGGGGCGCCGGACGCCAAGCCCACCATCAACTCGGCCAGGCGCCCGTAACGGCGCAGGGCGTCCTCCAGGGCCGGGCCGCTGCGCCCATGGCGCAGGAGCAGCGGGGTCGGCCAGGCCAGGCGCCGCAGCCCGCGCTCCCGCTTGAACCAGCCGCGGCTGGCCAGCGCGCCCAGGAGGGTCTCGTGCAGCTTAAGCCTGCGGCTCCAGTCGACGCGGCGGGCGTCTCCCAGGCGATAGCGCGCCCGGCGCCCGGGCGGCAGAAGGCGCGCCCATTCATAAAGGTAAAAGGAGCCGTCGGCGTCGATGAGCACCTTGCCGTGGTGGGTGGGTCCCCAGAGCCGGTTGAGCAGCCGCCATTCCATCGCTTCCGACGCCGCCGAAGCCGCGCCGAGCAGCGGGGAGAGGACGCTGCCGAGCTGACGCAGCCGGGCGGCCGTCCAGGGCGCGAAGGCGTCCGGAAAGACGTCGATGCGCCGCAGGCCCAGACCGGCGATGAAGCCCAGGTCGGCGGCCAGGCGGTCGAGGCGGTCCGGGGTGGCCGTGTAGACGGCGCGAAGCTCGCCCGGCGGCAGCTGCCGCACGTTCTCCCAGGCTTGCCGAAAGGAGCCGGCATGGAGCGCGCCGCGCCGATGGAGGTCGTGGCTGGCGGGAGCGCCGTCCAGGCTGACGTTGAGGCGGACGCGGGAGCGCGCGCCTTCAAGGAAGCGCCGCAGCCGGCGGTCGAGCCGCAGGCCGTTGGTCGTGGCGACGATTTGGACGCTCTTGCCGCGCTTGTCCGCGCCGGAGAGGATGCGCTCGACCAGCCTCATCCACAGCCCGGCCCGGGTGAAGGGTTCGAGCAGGGTGAAGGTGAAGGTCAGCTCGCGCCGAGGCAGCTCGAGGACCCGCTCCACGGCGCGCTCGATGGCGGTCGGATCGGCCGCCTCGGGTCCGCGATGGTCCACGAAGCAGTAGGAGCAGCTCAAATCGCAGGCGCCTCCCAGGACGATCTCGGCTTGCGCGGGGTAAGGCTCGAGGACGGGGACGTCCCTCATCGCAGAGAGCGCAGGCGCGCCTCGTCGGTGGCGTTGCGGGATCTCTCCTCGACGCGCTGCGACAGCTCGATGAAGGCCTGGGCGACGCGCCCGAAGCTGTCGAAGTAGCGGCGCAGATCGAGCCCGCGGGAATCGCACCAGAGCAGCAGGGGCGTGGGATAGGAGCAGATGCCGTTGAAGCGGCAGGCGGCGCAGGCGTCGCCGGTCCGGCGGGCGAACTCGGAGAAGATGTCCCCGAAGAGGCGCTGGCGCAGGGCCAGGTCCGGGCCGTCCGCCGCGTTTCCCACGATGTAGGGGGCGCGCTGCTCGTAGGGGATGAGGAGCACGCCCTCGTAGGCGTAGTAGCGCTCGTCCGAGCCGAAGAGTATCTTCTCGTTGTAGGGCGTGCCCCAGAGGCGGTTGAGCAGGCGCAGGTTGTAGCGGCCGGAGGCCGGGTTGATCCGCTCGATGAAGCGCTCGATCTGGCGCGAGACGAGGGCCAGGCGCTTGCGGCTCCACAGGGACAGGATGTCGGGAAAGAGGTCGATGTGGAGGAAGCCCTCCTGCAGGAAAAAATCCAGGTTGCGGGAGAGCGCCGGCGCCTCGGAAGGGCAGATGGTGCAGATGACCCGAGTGCGATTTCGCGGCAGGGCGTCGAAATTTTTCCAGCTGAGCGCGAAGGAGTCCCGGCCGGAGCCGCCGTGGAGCAGGCGGTGGCGGTTGTGGCTTGCGGGCAGGCCGTCGAGGCTGATGTTGATCCAAAGCCTCTCGTCGGTGGCCTCGATGAAGCGCCGCACGGAATCGGTGAGCAGAAGGCCGTTGGTCGTGGTGATGATCTTGACCTCGAGGCCTTTCTTGTCCGCCACGGAGAGGATATGGTCGACGGCGCGCTTCCAGGTCTCGGCATGGAGCAGCGGCTCCATCGTCGTGAAGGTGATCGTGAAGCGCTCGTGGGGATAGGAGAGGATGGTGTCGATGGCCCGGCGCACCGCGCTCCAGCGGGCGACGGCGGGGCTGCTCTTGTCCACGAAGCAGTAGTCGCAGGCGAGGTTGCATTTCTCGCCGATCGACAGCTCCAGTTGGCAGGGGTAGGAGGAGACGCGGCGCAAGTCCCGCGCGGGGCGGGGCTCGGGAAGCTTTAGGGCCTTCAAAACAGGACGTCCTCCCGCGTCTTCTCCGCGTAGCGGCGATAGCGCCGATCCGTTGGCGCGCGCCGCAGGACATGCTCGGCCATCTTGAGGGAGAGCTGCTGGAGGGCGCCGTGGATGAGGCTGGCGCCCCGGTCGAAGCGGCGTCCGGCGAAGTAGTCGATGACGCAGGAGCGGCAGTCCGCCGCGTCGGCGTCGAAGGCGCAGCGCCCGTAGGAGCGCAGCTCTCCCGAGGCCAGGTTCCCGAAGACGTAGCGCTGCCCGTCGGAGTCGTTCATGGCGGAGTGGGAGAAAACGAGCTCTCCTCCGGGGTAGACGCGCAGCAAATAGTTGAAGGGGCACTGGACGCCCAAGGAGGCGCTTAGCCGCTTGCGGGCCAGCTCCCAATTGACGGAATTGACGTAGATGGGGTCTCCGCCCTCCACGCCTTCCAGGCAGTCCCGCAGCAGGCGCTCCGCCTGCTCCAGGAAGATCTCCGCGTGGCCGGGCGTCCAGGGCTCGAAATCCTGGATGATCTCGAAATTGAAATAGCGGAAGCCCAGGCTTAAAAGATGCAGGAAATTGCGGCGCAGCCGCTCCACGGTGGAGGGCAAGACGCAGAAGGAAACCCCGGCCTTCTCGGGGCCTAGGGCCTCGAAGAGCGCGGGCAGGATTCGCCGCGCGCTTTCGTAGCTGCCGCCGCCGCCGCGAAAGAGGCGGTAGGCGTCGTGATCCTCGCGGACGCCGCCCAGGCTGACCGCCACGCGCACGCGCTGCTCGCGCAGAAAGGAGAGGTGGCTCGGCTTGAGGATGGAGGCGCTCGTGATCATCGAGAGCACCAGCTTCTTGCCCAGGGCCTCCGCCCGCTTGCGCGCGTAGGGAGCGATCCGCTCGATCAGCCCGAAGTTGAGCAGCGGCTCGCCGCCGAAGAGGGAGATCAGCTTGTCCTCGCCGCCGCTGCGCAGGAGCAGCTCCACGGCGTTGCGCGCCACCGGCCAGCTCATGTCCCGGCCCCGGTCGCTGACGTAGCAGTAGGGGCAGCCGAGGTTGCAGCGGTCGGTGACGAGAAGCTTGGCCTTCCGTATCTCCTTGCCGATCAGGCTGTCGACGACGGAGGATGGCGGATCGCTCGCGGGGGCTTGGCGCATGCTCGTGGCCATCGAGTATAGCACACGGGCCCTCGTTGAAGGGCCCCGGCCGTAACTTCTAAACTGCCGGCATGTCGATCCAGGAGTTGGCGGTCCATCTCGGCCTGGCCGTCTCCGACGTCCGCCTGCTTCCCGTCCTCGACTCGCCGTTGTTCCAGCGATATTTTTGGACGCCCGGCGTCCTGCAGCCGAACTATTGCTGGGAGCCCGTGCTGCCGCAGCCCCGGGGGCGCCGCGGCCGCCGCGGAGCCTCTCTTTTTTTGAGGGGCGTCGAGCGCTGCTTCGATGGCCGCTGGGCCGAGGCCGCCGTATTGCTGGGGAAGGCCTCGGCCCTCCAGCCGGGATCGGGAGAGCGCCGTTTCTGGCGGGCGGCGGCGCTCTCGCGCCTCGGACGCCTGCGCCAGGCCAGGCAAGAGCTCGCTTCGGCCAAGGCGCTCCTGCCGCAGGACGCTTGGCTGGAGGTCTGGCAGGGCCTTCTCGATGGCGGCCTGGCCCGCTTTGCGCGTCGCCTGCGCGTCGCCTTGCGCAAGGCCCCGGACGATAGCGGCCTGCATTTTCTGAACGCCTCCATTTCCCGCCTGTCGGGGCTCGACGCGCCCGGCCTTTCCGCGAGCCTGGAGCGGGCCCTGGCGCTGGATGCCGACAATATCTGGGCGCGCCTGCGCTTGGCCGACTTGTCCTGGCTTTGCGGCGATGCGGACGGCTGCCTGAAGCAGTACGGCCGCGCGTTGCGTCGGCGTCCGCGCTGGGCCGTCGCCCTGGCCGGCCGCGGCGAGATTTACAGCCTCATGGGAGAGGCCTCGCGCGCCGCCAAAGACCTGCGCGCCGCGCTGCGCCGGCAGCCGCGGGCCGCTTGGGTCTGGGCGCTGTCGGGCCGCCTGCACTATCTTTCCGGACGGCGGCGGCGCTGCCTTCAGGCCTTGGGGCGGGCCGCCAGGCTCGCCCCGCGCTCCGGCTGGATCAATGCCTGGCTGGGCCAGGGCCTGGCGTCGGCGCTCGACGATCCGGCGGGCGCGCGGCGAAGGCTGGACTACGCGCTGCGGCTGGAGCCGAACTATGCCCTCGCCTTGTCTTGGCGCGGCGCCCTCAATTTGCGGGAAGGCCGCCTGGCCGCGGCCCAGGCGGATCTCTCCAAGGCCGTTTCTCTCAATCCGACTTGCGCCGCCCACAGAGCCGAGCTGGCCCGCGCGTTGCGCTTGCGCGGCCGGCTGCGTTCGGCGCTGCGCCAGACCAAGCTGGCCGTCCGGCTCTCCTACGTCCAGACCTGGGCCGGCCGCTGGCTCTTCGACGCGGCCGCCGAGCCGCGCCGGCATCGCCAAGCCCTCGAGGCGATTGATCAAGAGGTCCGGCGCCGCCCCGCGGACGCCTGGGCGCTGGCCTGGCGCGGCGAGACGCTGTTGGCGGCGGGCGAGCTGTCTGCGGCGCTGGCGGACCTCGACGCCGCCTTGCGGCTTGATTCGGGACTGGCCTGGGCCTATGCCTGGCGCGCGGAGGCCAGCTTCAGGTCCGGCCGCGGCGCGGCCGCGGCTTGGCCTGATCTGCGCCGGGCGCTGGCCCTGGATCCAAGCTACGGACGAGCGCGCGCCTTGGCCGGCCGCTTGTGGCTGGAGGAGGGGCGCTTCGAGCGGGCCGTCCGAGAGCTGGATGCCGTCTTGCGGCTTGATCCGACGGCGGGCTGCCCCTTCGTTCCCTTTTGGCGGGGGGTCGCCCGCCTTAGCCTGGGCTTGCGGAAAGCGGCCGCCGCCGATTTCCGCTCTGCGGGAGATCTGCTCAAGCGCTCCGACGACGCCAGGCTCTTGGCCCTGCGCGCGCTGGAGGGGGCCTGCTCCCGGCAGGCGGCGAGGAAGGCGGAGCAGGCGGCGTCGAGGCCCCGGAAGTAGTCCTGCCAAGGCGTCTGCGGCCGCCGCCGGAAGAAGACCTCCACCGAGCCCGCGGCCGGGGCGCCGCGCAGGGGGCGGCGCAGGAGGTTGACGAAGAGCCCGCGGCAGCTTGCGTAGGCGCGCCGGCGCGCCCGCTTGAGGATGGAGAGCATCCGCCGCGCTTCTGATTCGTTGCGCGGCAGGAGGCTGACGCTGCGCTCGATGGGTTTTAGGGGCGCGTCGTAATGGTGGCCCTGGCAGCTGGAATACGTGACCCAGCCGAAGGCGTCGGTCAGGGTGAGGAGGAGCTTTCTTACGCCCGGTTCGATGGCCTCCTCGAACTGAGGATGGCGCCTGGTCAGAATGAGGCCGTCGTGGTCGCCCAAGCGCCTGGTCGTGTTGACGTTGCCGAAGGCGGTGCGGCGCAGCCGCACGGGGGAGTCCGCGGCGCCGCTCGCGGCCGCGCCGTCCCAGCGGCGCAGGAAATGCTCCGGCCGCTCGAGGCGATGCGTCTCGAGCGGCCAGATGGCGGAGCGGAAATCGGAGGCCTTGGAGCGCAGGGCGACGCAGCCGCTCGGGCCGGCCCTATGCTCGCGGCGGTCGCGGGGGAAAAAGAAGCCGGTTTGGCCGAAGAGCTGGCCCGGAGACAAAGGCGTTGCTCGGCCGGAGGCGTCGAGAGCGACGGCGCTGCCGCGGACCAGCACGTAGAGGTGGGGCGGGCGCTTGCTGGCGGCCAGGATCAAGGCGCCGGGGCCGTAGGCGCGGCGCTCGATGTAAGGCTTGGCCCGCGCGAACCAGGGGCCGACCAAGGCCGGCGCCATGTGGACCGCCTCGGCCAGGACGGCGATGTCGGAGCGCTTCGGGGCTTGGCGGCGAGACCGGGGTTTTGCGGAGCTCACGCTTCGCCGCCCGGCCTTAAGTAGAAGGTGGCCGTTCCGTCCTCCTCCAGGCCGACGCAAGCCAGCAGCGCGGGGCAGGAGGCGAGGCTGAGAACGGCGGCGCGCGCCTCAAGCCTTCCTCCCGCCGCGACGACGGCCCCGACGATCCGCTTAAGGGCGTCGGCCTCTCCGGTCCAGGGCTTGTCGAGCAGCTCGACGAAGAGCTTGCGCCGGCGGCCGCCGGCGCCGTGGCTGTCGCTGAAGAACACGAAGGGGCGATGGCGGCGCAAGCGGCGCGTCAGCGCGCGCGCCGCCTGGGCTTGGCGGCCGCGCAGGGGCGCTTGAGGTCCGGCCAGTCGGTAGGTCTTGCAGAGCAGCGCGCCGCGGCGGATGTCGAAGGCCAGGTTTAAGAGGCCGCGCCGCGCAATTTTGCGGCGAGCGAAGCCGGCCTCGGAAAGAACCTCGCGGGCCACGGCGTCTGCTTCGGGGAAAAAGACCGCCTTGCCGTCTTCGCGCACGCCGCCGAAGGCGAGGCAGAGGCCGTAGACCGATTCTTCCACTCCGAAGTCGGCGCTGAGGAATAGGTCGATCGGCCGCTCGCCGACGAGCTCGAGCGCCTTGAGCGCGGAGCGGGCGCCGCCGCCCGCGGTCGCCGGGCCCATCAGCTTGGAGAAGCCGCGCAGGCGGGCCAGGTAGGCGTCTCGGCGCTCTTGCGCGGGGCCGGGCGCCACGCGATGCCAAAGGCTCCACAAGCGCAGGATCGGCAGCGGGCGGTCCCCGGCGATCTTGAGGGAGAATTGGATTTGGGAGCGTCCCGGGGCGGGCAGGCGGTCGAGGGTTCGCAGCGCCAGCCGCGCGCGCCGGCGCAGCAGGCGCGGGGCGCGGCAAGCCCGCGCGCAAGCCTCGAGCAGGGACGACTGCGCCGATGACATCCGGCGCATTATAGGACAGCGGGGCGCCCCGGGCAATATGATACGATGGACGCCTTGCGCGACAACGCCGACGTCGTCGTGATCGGGGGCGGGCCGACGGGCAGCACGGCCGCGAACATCCTCTCCAAGGCGGGCTGGCGCGTCCTTCTTATCGAGAAGGAACGCTTCCCCCGCCACCATGTCGGAGAGTCCCTCTTGCCGGCCCTGGATCGCCTCTATGGCCGCCTCGGCGTTCGCGAGGCCTTGCGGCGCGAGCGCTTTTTTCTCAAGAGGGGCGGCGCGTTCTTGTGGGGGCGCAGCCGCAGGCTGTGGTCGATCGACGTGACGAAGGCCGTTCCCCTGGTGGAGAAGGGAGGGCGCTTCGCCTACCACGTCCAACGCGATCGTTTCGACGAGCTGCTGCTCCAGGCTTGCCGCCGCCGGGGAGCGCGCGTTGTCGAAGGGGCCGCCGTCGTCGGCCTGGACGTTCAGGCAGGCGAGCTGCGCAGCGTCCTCTATCGCCGCGGCGGCGTCGTGCGACGGGCCCGGGCCAAGTACTACATCGACGCCTCCGGACAGGCGGCGGTGCTGGCCAGGCAGTTCGGCTGGCGCAGGTTCGATCCCAACTTGCGCAACATGGCCCTCTACTCCTACTTCCAGGGGGGCCGCTTGCCTGCGGGCGCCAGCGACAGGACCTTCGTGGCCAGCTTCGACTCCGGCTGGACTTGGTACATCCCCTTGTCCGGAGATCGAGTGAGCGTGGGAGTGGTCGTGTCGGTGGATCGGGCCGGGGAGGCCGGCCGCCTGGGCCTGGAGGAATTTTACGCGCGGCAATTGCGCCGCGTTCCCGCCGTCTCACGCCTGCTCTCGGCCGCGCGGCGCCTGGAGCCGGTCCGTCTCTCCCGGGATTGGTCCTACCGGAGCGCCAGCCTGCGCGGCCGCAATTTCCTGCTGGCCGGGGACGCTGCGGCCTTCATAGACCCCCTGCTCTCCTACGGCGTCACGCTCGGCATGCACTCCGGCGAATTGGCGGCGGACTGCGTGGACATCGCCTTGCGCAGGCCGCGGGAGGCGGAGCGCGCCCTGGGGCACTACGAGTCGGTCCACGGCGAGCGCTTCGACGAGCTGCTCGATTTCACGAAGTACTTCTACGACGCCAATCGCGACCGCAAGGACTATTTTTGGAAGGCGCGCTCGATCGCCGACCATGAAAAAAACTCATACTCCAAGGCGGCCTTCACCTACGTCGCCTCGGGGCACGGCCTATGGGACAAGATCGGGGCCGACGCGCGCTGGTACTTCGGGATGATCTTCGCCGGCCTCGGAGCGCCGCGCGACGTCAAGGACCGGCGAAGATTCAAGGCGGCGGCCCGCGCCTTCGATCCCGCGCGGCTGACGACCATAGACGATCGGCTCGTTTCTCTTCCGCCGCGATGAAGCGCGAGGCGGCCCTCCGCGAGCTGAGGCGCCTCTTGGGCCCCGAGGCCGCGGGGATCCCGGGCGGCCGTTTGCCGGCTTGCGATTTCGGCGGCTGGCCGCTGTCGGGCGCCCTGGCCGAGGCCGCCCCCGCCTCCCAGGCGCAGGTCGTCGCCCTGGTGCGCTGGGCCGCCAAGCGCGCGGTCGCCCTGGTCCCGGCCGGAGCCAGGAGCAGCTTTTGGGGCAGCAGCGCCAGCCGCGGCGCGGTGCTCGTCGATTTGCGGCGCATGAACCGCCTCTTGGGACTCGACGAGGTCGAGCGGAGCGTCCGCGTCGAGGCCGGCATCGCGACCGCGGCGTTGGAGGAGCGTCTGCGCCGCAGGGGCCTGGCCATGGCGGCCTGTCCGGACGGCTTTGGGGACGCCACGCTGGGCTCCATGGTGGCCAACGACACGACCGCCGGCTACGGGATGTTCGCGGGGCCGGCCTCCGCCCATCTGGTCGGCCTGCGGGTCGTGCTGGGCACCGGGGAGGTCTTGCGCGCTGGAGCCTCCTCGCTGTATCGCGGCCTGCCCGCCTTCTCGCGCTCCGGCCTGCCGGACTTCTCCGGCCTTTTCTTGGCCTCCGAGGGCGCGCTGGGCATCGTCACCGAGATGACGCTCCGGATCAAGCCGCTGTCGCCGCGGCGGGTGCTGATCCTCCGCTACGCTCCTTCGCGCGCTGCCTTCGAGGGCTTGGCGCGATTGGCGCGGGATTTGCGCAGCGCCCGAATCTGCGCGCATTGGGTCAACGTCTCGCGGCTGTCTCCGGAGGAGGATGAGACGAGAATCGAGCTCGAAGGGGAGCTGGGGCCGGAGGAGCTCGAGCGGCGCTGCGCTTGGCTGGCCGCCCGCCTGCGGCGCCTCGGCTTGCCGGGGCCGGAGCGGACGGAAAACGAGCCGGCCAGGTGGTTCGGCGGGGAGCGGCCGCGGCGCTGGACGGGAGTCAGCGTCTCGGCGCCTTACGGCAACATCTCCCGCATCCAGAGCTTATGGCTTAAGCGCTGGAGGCCTCGGGCGCGGCGGCTGACGGAGGGCGAGGCGGGATTGCGGACCTATTTCGGCCTGGAGGGAACGGCCGCCCTCTTGTGGTGGCGGCGGCGAGAAGGCCTGGAGCGCGAGAGCGCCCGCTTTGAGGCCGCCGCGCGCCGCGACTTGGCGCGGCTGGGGCTTCCCTATCGCTTGGGCAGGGCCTGGGGCGAGGCGGCCAAGGCGCGCCTAGATCCAGCCTATCGCCGGCGCCTGCGCTGGCTTAAGCGTTGTTTTGATCCGAAGGGCATCATGAATCCTGGAGTGGGGGCGTTTTAGGGTCCATGGAGGCCGCGGGAGTCCTGCTTAGCGGCGGCGTCGACAGCGCGACGCTGCTGCTGGAGGAGCTTTCGCGCGGACGCGAGGTCCACCCCTTCTTCGTGAGCTGCGGCTTTCGTTGGGAGGCGGCGGAGGCCTACTGGATCGCGCGTCTCCTAAGGTTCTTGCGGCGGGCCTCCCTGCGCCCCTTGACCGTGCTCTCGGTCGAGACACCGCTGTTGCCGCGCGGCCATTGGGCCTTCAGCGGCCGGGGAGTTCCGCCCGCCAAGCTCGATTGGAAGGAGAGTCTGTACCTGCCCGGGCGCAATCTCCTGCTGCTTTCGGCCGCGGCGGCGGTCTGCGCCCAGCGCGGCGTGCCGACGCTGGCGCTGGGTATTCTGGCCGGCAATCCGTATCCGGACGCCTCGCCGGATTTTCTGGCGCTGCTTGAGAGGGCTTTGGCCGCGGGGCTCAAGCGCCCGGTGAGGCTGCGCGCTCCCTATCGCAGGATGACGAAGGCCGCGGTGGCCCGCCGCGCCGGGGCCTTGGGCTTGCCCTTGGAGCTGACCTTCTCCTGCATCGATCCGCGTGGCCGCGTTCCCTGCGGCCGCTGCTGCAAGTGCGAGGAGCGCGGGCTAATCGCGGCCCGTCATGGCCGACTGACGCCGGCTTAGCCGGAGAGCTGCTCGGTCGTGACGGCCAGCGCCGTGACGTCCGGGTAGGGCTGGCCGTCCTGCGCGCGCAGCTGGTCGGCCAGCCATGTGACGGGCTGCGGCTTGCGGGCGATCTCAAGGAAACGGCGGCAGCCGGCGGCGTAGGCGGCGCGCACGGCGGAATGATGGAGCTCCGGGCTGTCGGCCTGCTCGGCCAACAAGGCCTTGATGCGCGCGGGATCGTTCTCGGCCCGCCCCGAGGTGCCCATGAAGACCGGCACGCGCGGGGGCCGGACTTCGATGCGGGCCAGGGCCGCTTGGAGAGCGGCCTTGCAGGGGGAGAAGGCCTTGGTATGGTAGGGGCCCTCGACCTTGAGGAGGGTGACCTTGACCGGCCAGTCCTCCTCGCGGGCCTTGCGTACGAAGGCCTCGAGGGCTGCCGTGCTGCCGCCGATGGTGCCGCGGCCGATCGTGTTGTGCAGGGCGACCGAGACGCCGGGGACCTCGGCGGCGGCCTCGAAGACCTCGCCGAAGTCCTCCGTGGAGACGGCCGCCAGGCCCATTGGCTCTCCGAAGCTCTTGCAGACCTTCGAGAAGGCTTCGGCGCGGGCGCGGATGAAGGCGCCGGAATCCTCCACGCTCATGGCCTCGGCGGCCACGAGGGCGGCGACGATCCCCATGGAGTGGCCGATGGCGCCGTCGAGCCGCAGTTCGGGATGGGCGGCCTTGTAGGCCAAAAAGTGGGCTAGGTGCGAGGCGTGGATGGCGCGCTGGGCGTTGAGGGTCAGGGCGAGGGCGGCGTCGGGCGTGTCGGTCAGCAAGGCGGGCAGGTCTTCGCCCAGGCTGGGGATCAGCCGCTCGATGACCTTACGAGCGGCCGGTATCTTTAGAAGCTGGCGGCCCATGCCGGCCTCCTGGACCGATTGTCCGGCGAACATCACGCAGAATGTTTCCGCCATCTTGCCTCCCCTGAAAAGACTGAAAAATAAGGCCTGACCCTACTTTTCAGTTAAGAGATCATGAAGCTGCAGGCCACGAAGCGGCCGCCGTGGGAGATGGACACGCCCCAATCCTGGATCTTGCCGCGGTAGACGACGGCCGGGGTGCCGCCGACGTCGGAGAAGGCCAATTTGTCGGCGGTGGCGATCTCGTCGTTGCTCTCGGCGATGAAGCGCAGGCAGCGCTCGCGGACGTACTCGCCGGGGGCGCGGCCGGCCGGCAGCTCCTCGACGCGCCAGAGCACGTCGCCCGGCTCGTCCTCGTTGCCGATCCAGCCGCCGCGCAGCACGGCCAGGCAGTGGAGCTTCTCGGCATCGTCGTCGGTGAAAAGAATATCCAGCTCGGCCCCGGTGGGGCGGTGCAGGGCCTTGCGGCGGAACAGGTCGACCTCGATCAAGGTGAAAAGGCCGTGGGCGACGATCAGCCCGGACTGGACCAGAGCCTTGTGGGCGGCCTCCTTGGCCGCGAAATAACGCCAGAACTCGGCGAAGCGCTTCTCGGCCGGCAGCGCCTCCCAAGCGAGGCGCTCGCGCGGGGTCAGGTGCTTGTCCAACCACTGCTCGTCCGCCTCTCCGGAGACGGGGTCCATGTTTTCCTGAAGAAGGGGAAAGCGCAGGTCGACGACGTCGTTTCCGCCGCAGCAGCGGCGCAGGGGGCTGGCGGCAAACCAGCGGTTCTGCAGGCCGTCGAGGGTGTCGAAGAGGCGCTGCGAGATCTGGCGGGGGGTGGTCTCTGCCGGCAGCACCGCGGGGACCAAGTCGCCGACGACGCGGAAGCGCTCTCCCTTGTCCGGGATGGCGGTCGTGTAGAGCTGGCGGTCGCCGCGCAGATAGACGCAGAGGAAGGCCGCCTTCGGAGCGTCCAGGGCCATGCGCCCCAGAAAATCCTTCGGCTTGCGCCGGTTAAACCAGCCCGAGCGGGAGCGCCCGGCTTCCGGATAGACGAAGACGGCGCCGCCCTCGCGCAGGATTTCCACGCATTTGGCGTAGGCCGTCTCGCGCCAGCGCACGGCGGCCTCGTCCTCGCCGTCTCGCTTGAAGGGGATGCAGCGGCACAGATACATCAAGGAGCGCACCAGCCTCTTTTTGATCGGACCGCCCAGGTTGTAGTAGTTCTTGTATTCCGGAGTCGACCAGGGGATCAGGCGCATCGTCATCGAGCGCCTCCAGGGGAAGATCGCCCAGAAGACGAGGAAGGAGTCGATCAGGGTCAGGTGGTTGGCGGCCCAGATGACCGGGCCGTCGTGGGCGTCCAGCTTTCGCCAGATGTCCTCTCGGAAGCGCTCGACGTCCGAAATCGAGTAGCCAAAGTAGAGCTTGCAGGCGGCGATGACCCAGGCGTAGGTCAGCCAGGAAAACGCCGCGCTCCAGAGCTTTTGGCGCCGGAGCGCGGAGAGGTCCCTTCGCTCGAGCAAGGCCGAGGGGCTAGCCGGCCTTCTCGGCCAGGGCGATCGTTTGGGCGAGCAGGCCGCGCAGCTCGTCGACCTTGGCCTGCTCCACGGCTCGGCGGTTGCCGGCCTGAGTGGCGACCTCCTGGGAGACGCGGAGCTTGGCTTGCGCCATCTTCAAGCGGGTCTTGATCTCGGCCTCCTCGGAGCGCAGGCGGGCGATCTCGCCGGAGTCGTTGCCGGCGGAGAGGCCCTTGAGCTTGTCGGAGACCACCGAGAGCTCCCGCGAGAGGGAATCGACGGCGGCCTTGTCGTTGTCGTAGGTCTTGCGCCGGGAGGCGGCGAGGACGGCGGCGTCGGCGATCTGGGCCAGGTAATCCCTGGCCTGCTGCGCCATCGTCTTGAGGTTGGCCGCGGCCTCCTCGCGCTCGGCGCCGGAGAGCTTCTCGACCTTGGCCAGCATCTTGCGCAGGGCGTCGTTCATCCGCCAGCCGTCGCCCAAGGCGGTGATGTAGGCGAAGGAGACGACCTTCTGCAGATAGGCGTCGTTGCGGCTCATGTGGCCCAGATCCATGAGCATCTTGACGGAAAGCCCGGGTGTCGCCGCCAGGGCGTCCTGGCCGTCGAGGATGCGGAGCTTGCCCAGCTCCCCGGAGGCGAGCTTGAACTCCCCGCCGTCGCCCGCGGGAACGCGCTGCGTCATCTTGGTCAGAAACTGCCGCTCGATCGACATGGTGATGTCGGCGAGGTTCGAGGACTCTATGCCCATGCCGATGATGTGCCCGAGATAGGGGGTGTTGGCGTCGGCCTTCGCGAAGTTCGCCTCGTGGGTGGCGTATTTCTTGACCCCGGCGATGATCCTCTTCTCGGCCTCTTCCGGAGGGATCGAGTTTAAGTCCGTCGCTTCGATGACCGTCTCTTTGCGTTTGAATGCCATATATCCTCCCAAGGTCCTACGCTAAGGAGCGCATTGTACTATTTCTCTTCCCAGCGCTTGAAGATCAGGCAGCCGTTGACGTCGCCGAATCCGAAGGAGGCCTTGATGGCGTGGCGCAGCGGCCGCTCGAGGCGGGCATGGGGGATGCTGTTTTCGACGAGGCGGACGCCCGGGTGGACGTTCTCGCAGTTGATCGAGGGGTGGACGTAGCCGTTGACGAGCTGGTCGACGACGGCCACGGATTCCAGCGCCCCGGCCGCCCCGAGGGCGTGGCCGATCATGCTCTTGGTGGACTGGATGAGGGGGAATTTCTCCGGCGGCAGCTCCAGGGCCTTGAGCCAGGAGGCCACCTCGCGCGGATCGGCCGTGGTGGAGGTCAGATGCCCGTTGATGAGGTCGATCTGCCCCGGCGGCAGGCCGGAGTCTTGGACGACCCGCCGGATGCAGCGCACGACTCCTTCAGGATTGGGGAAGGTCATGGTGCCGCCGTCTCGCTGGCCGCCGGAGTTGCAGTAGGCGGAGAGCAGCTCGCAGAGGACGGGCGCGCCTCGCTTTTGGGCATGCTCCAGGGTCTCCAAGCGCAGCACGCCCGCCCCGCCGGCGGGCACGAAGCCGCAGGCTCCGGCGCCCAAGGGCTGGCTGCCGCGCTCCGGCATCTCGTTGAAGCGGCTGCAGAGCACGTCGCGCATGGCGTCGAAGCCGGCCCAGATGCCGTAATGGGTGCCCTCGGCGCCCCCGGCGTACATCGACTCGCAGTAGCCCAACTGCAGATGCTTCCAGGCCTCGAAAATGGCCTCCGTGCCGGTGTTGCAGGCCGAGGAGTTGCTGCTGACCTGAGCGCCGAGGCCGAGAAACTTGCCGACCGTCACCGAGACGGAGCTGTTCATGACCTTGGGAACGATGTCGCAGCCCATCGGGGCGGTGCCGCGGCCGCTCTCCTGATCCTCCGCCTCCCCCATCGTCGGCCCGAGCTCCGCGAAGATCGTGTCCATCCCCCCGATGCCGCAGCCGATGATGGCTCCGGTGTTCCAATCGACGGGGCTTATGGCGTAGCGCTTGAGGTCCAGCTCGACGCCGCTGGATCGGGCGCATTCGGCGGCGGCCAGCGCGGCGTAGACCATGGCCTCGGAGAGCTTGTGATAGTCGCTCTCCGGCAGTATCTTGAGGATCTCCTCCTCGTTAAGCGGCGGCACCCCGCCGATCTGCGTGGCGAAGTTGAGCTTCTTTAACTCCTCCTGCCAGGAGATGCCGCTGCGGCCCTCGCGCAGGGCCTGGCGGTAGGCGGTCAGGCCGACCCCGTTGGGGGCCACGGCTCCCAGCCCGGTGACGACGACGCGCTTGGCGCTCATCGCCGCTCCCCCGCGCCGTTCGGCGTCCACAGCCCCGCCGTCTTGCCGGTGAAGATCGTCTCGCCGTCCTTGGGGCCGCCCAGAAACTGGATTTCCACCTCGGCGGCCATCTTGTTGATTCGAAAATAGCCCTCCTCGCCGAAGCTGGCCTGGCAGGCCACCCGCTCGCCGGGGCGGACCATCCTTTTAAAGCGTCCCGCGTCGATCTCCGTGAAAAATCCGGTCATTCGCTTGAGCTCCTCGGCGCTGACCCGCCGCGCCATATGCCAGATGCACCAGGCCACGTTGCCCACCTGGGCCGCCATCTCGATGAGCTTGACGCCGGGCACGACGGGATTGCCGGGGAAATGCCCCGCGCAGTCCTCCTCCTTCCAGGTGTAGGCGCCGATGATGTGCTCCTCGTCCACTTCCAGGATTTCGTCGATGAAGCGCATCGGCCGCTCTTGCGGCACCCGCGCCAGAAGCTCGGCAGGGGTCAGGTCGTTCACAGGGTCATGCCTCCGTCCACGTTGAGCAGGGCGCCGTTGAGGTAGTCGTTCTCGATCAAGGCGCAGACGGCCTGCGCCACCGCCGCGGCCTCGCCGAAGCCGCCCAGGGCGATCTGCGAGAGCATCTTGTCCTTGATCGGCTGCGCGATGCCCGCCGTCATCGGCGTCTCGATGAAGCCCGGCACGACGGCGTTGACGCGCACCCCGCGCGGGCCGAGCTCGGAAGCGAACTGCAGGGTCAGGGCTTCCAGCGCCGCCTTGGAGGCGCGGTAGAGGGCGCTGCCCACCAGGGCCTTGCGCGCGAGGACCGAGCTGACGTTGACGATCACCCCGGAGCCGGCCGCCGCCATCTCCTTGCCGAAGTCGCGCATCAGGAAGGCCGGGGCGCGCAGGTTCGCGTTCACGATCGAGTCGAAGGAAGACTCCTGGATTTGCAGGGCCGGCTCATGGGGCTTGTCGACGCCCGCGCTGTTGACCAGGACGTAGGGCGCGCCGCGGCCGACGACTTCATCGAGCAAGCGCTTGCGGCCCTCCGCTTGCGCCAGGTCGGCCTGGACCAAGAAGCTGCCCGGAATCTCGGCCGCCGCGGCATCGGCGGCCTTGCGGTTTCCGTTATAGTGCAGGCACAGGGTCAGGCCGCCCTCCGATTTCTCATGGATGGCCTTGGCCACGGCCCTCCCGATTCCGCCGGAGGCTCCCGTTACCACGGCGATGTCGCCCATCAGCGCACCTCCATGTAGCCGCCGCCCCAGGCCAGGCCGGCGCCGAGCACGGCGTAGACGATCTGGTCTCCGGAATGCAGCGCGTCCAGGCGCTGGGCGATGGCCGAGGGGCAGCCCGCCGCGCCGATGTTCCCCTGCCGGCGCACGTTGCGGATGTGCCGCTCCGCCGGAAGCTGCAGGTGGCCCAGGATGGAGTCCTGCATCACGTAGTTGGCCTGATGGCTGACGGTGTAGACCTGCTCGGCGTAGAGGCCCTTGGCCTCGGCGATGCGCTCGTACATCTCGCAGGTCTTGCGGATGGAGAACTCTCGCACGAGGGCCCCGTTTTGGGTGAAGTGGCCCGTCGTCTCCACGGAGATCTCGTAGGCCTGCTCCGGCGCGGTCTCGAAGATCATGGGCTCGACGGTGAGGCGCCCCGGATGGCGGGGGGAGACGACTTGCGCGGCGGCGCCGTCGCCCCAGATGTAGGCGTCGTAGCATTTCGGGGAGAAGTCGACGCGCGTCGTGTAGGCCGCCACCTGCAGGGTCAGGATGAAGTCCGGCAATGTCTCCGGCCGGGCCTGTCCCAGGGCGTGCATGTGCAGGGCGAAGCTGGAGCAGGCGGAGTTAAGCTCCATGTGCGGACCGCCCGGGATGCCGAGGGCCTTGGCCACCGCCGTCGCCGCCGAGGGGACGAGATCGAAGGGCGTGTCGCAGTTGATGAGGACCATGCCGACCTGCTCGGGCTTTAGCCCGGCCTTGTCGAGCGCCATCTTGCCGGCGCGCGCGGCCAGGGTCACCGGGGTCTCGCCGTGGGCTTTGGCATGGAGGATGGCCTGCATGGGGTCCTTGTTGCGGGTCTTGAGGATGTATTCGCGCGAGAGCACGGAGAAGCGGTTGTCGATGCCGAGGCGCGAGTCGACCCAGTCTTGCCCGCGCTCCAGGCCCAGCTCCTTTTGAAGGAAGGAGTTGGGAAGCTCCGTCTTGGGCAGGGCCCAGCCCATCGAGAGGATGTTGAGCATGCCCGGCTAGGTCCCCGAGACCGCCTCGCCGCCGTCGACGCGGATGAGGGTCCCGTTGCTCCAGGAGAATCCCGGCAGGCAGAGCTGGTGGATGGCCTCGGCCACGTCCTCCGGGGTCGTCAGGCGGTGGAAGGGATTGCGCAGGCGGGCCGCCGCCTTCATCAGGTCGAAGTTGGGGATGGCGTTGCCGGCCGGGGTGTCGGTGATGCCGGCCTGCACGACGTAGCTGCGCGCGCCGTAGGGGGCCAGCTCCAAGGCCATCGCGCGGCAGCAGGCCTCCAGGGCGCACTTGGCCGCCGAGACGGCCGCGTAGCCCTTCCAGGCCACCTCGTTGCCCTCGGAGGTCATCGCCACCAGGCGGGCGTCGGGGCTCAGCAGGCCCTCTCGCTGCAATTCGCGGCCCCAGAGCAGGTAGTCGTAGCCCATCATCCACACGGTCTTCTGCAGGTCCTCGTCAGAGAGCAGCTGCTCCTTGTAGGGGATGCGGCTGTCGGCCAGGGTGTGGAGGGCGTCGGCGCCCTTTTCGTGGAAGGCCTGGTTGACCGCGGCCTTGAGCTGTTCGGCGCTGGCCGTTACGCCTTGAGCCTTCAAGGCTTCGCAGAGGGCGCGCAGGGCCTGGCCCTTGAAGTCCGGGGTCCTGTCCTCGGCCAAGAGCTTGCAGGCGCCGGCGGCGACGCTGTGCATGAAGAGATGGACCTTGCCCTTGCCGGCATGCTCGGCGACGCTCTCGAAGACCTCGCCGCGGCCGTCCTCGTCGAAGAGATTGACGTTGTGCGTGACGAGCTGGACTCCCGCCGCGCGGATGGCCTCGAAGTGCGGCTTGATGACGGTCTCGACCGTCCCTTCCTTGTCCTTATGCCCGATGAGGATGTTCAGCCCCGCCTGCGCCAGGCGCTTGGCCGTGGCCAGGCCGAAGCCGGAGGAGCCCCCCAGGATGACGGCCCAATAGCCCTTCCCGCGGAACTCGGCGCCGGTGTCGATGTTTTCTCGCATCCAGGTATTATACGAACAAAGAAGGCCTTGGGTGCACCGCGGCGCTACGGCGCGCGGCGTCAGGCTTTTAAGGCTTCCAGGCGGTCTTGGAAGGCGTCCCGGAGCAATTGCGCGGCCGCCCGCCGAATCTTCGCGGAGCGGGAATGGGTGAGTCCGATCAAGACTTTGTCGAGGCCGGTTTCATTGAGCGCCGTTTTGGGGAAATCCTGGCCGACCAGAGTTTTCCCGCAGGCCAGCGCCTCCCTGGCAAGCTCGAGGGCGCGTAGCGTTTTTCCGGCATTGTCTTGGGGCAGCGCCTTCAATTCTTTCCCGAGGGCGCTCAGCCGGAGCTCGAGGAAAGCGCCCGCGTCCTGCGGTTTTTCCAGGAGCAGCACCTGGTCGAACAGCTTGAGAAACCGCAGCGACTCGTCGGCCAAGACATTCTTCCAGAGAAGTCCCGACGGCTCATTCCAAAATGAATGTCGATCGATGGCTGTTCTCTGCGCCCTGAGAACGTAATCGCGCATCACGAAGGACATCGGCACCGAGGGCTCGGACTCTTGGGGCAGGGAGCCGGCGACGATGCCCTCCCGCCTACGGAGCATCTCCGTCGCGGCTTTTAGAGACGCTACGGCCGCCTCGGGCCCCTGGCCTAGGAATTCCCCGAGAAGAGACAAATCGGCGATCATCCCGGGGGTCTGCCGCCGCCGGCCGTAAGCGGAAACGAAATTGGCGGCGATGGGGTCGAGGATGCCGCCGCTCAACAGAGAGTCGTTCATCAGCCATTGAAGCAGCGCTCTCATCCGGGGGGCGGTTTCGTCGTCGAGGCGATGGGGTTCCATCTCGAAGAAGACTCGGGCCATCGCGCTGTCTTTATAAGTAGTCGTGACGATCTGCCGGAAGCCCTGCGATTGTTTTCGCATGCCCTCGAATCTTTCGCGCAGATCGAGCAGATAGCCGGAGAAATTCGGGTGCAGCCTGCTGATATCCATTAAATCGGCCAGGCCGCGGCCGTCCGCTCCTCGCCGTATCCGGTAAGAAATAGGGAAAGGGTTGAGAAGCCCCTCGTTGTTGTAGCAAAACTTTGCAAAGTCCCTTGCCTCTTCCTCGTTGGGGAATCTTCCTACGTCCCGGATCCAGAAATACGGATCGCGGAGGGTCAGCAGATTCGGGAGATTCAGCCGCTGGCTGAGGCTCCTGGTCTCCGGCCCGGCCAGCGCCGCCTCAAGCGCAGCCCGGAGCTCCGCGGTGTTTTGATACCGCTGCTCCGGATTTTTTGCCGCAGCCTCCACAATCACCGCTTCGATTCGCGGATCGACTCCGGTAAAGTCGAGCCGGGCGTCGCGTTGCGGCTCGCGTCCCGACGCCAGGGCGTAGAGCAGCAGGCCGGCGCTGTAGATGTCGGATCGCGGGTCGGTCTGCTGCTCGCCGAATTGCTCCGGGGCGGCGAAATCCTTCGTTCCGATCAGCGTCGTGTCCTGACGTTGCCCCGGCTTATGAAGGCGCGCGATCCCGAAGTCGATCAGCGTCACCTGGTCGTCCGGCCCGACGAAAACGTTGGCGGGCTTCAGGTCGCGGTGGATGACCGGCGGATCCAGGGAGTGCATCGCCTCCAGCGTATCGAGAATCCGCCCCATGACGACCGCGATGCGCGGAGCCTTCATCCCGCCGTCCTTCAGCAGCGCGTCCAGCGCCCGGCCTTCCGCCAAGGTCTCGACCAAATAAGGAAGTCCTCGATACTGGCCCAAGAAACCGCCGACTGTTGGAATATTCGCAACAGAGTGGGTGTTCAAGAGGCTGAGCACGGCATGTTCATTGCTAACGCCGGATTGCGCGAGCTGGGCATGCTCTTGTTGTTCAGGCCCTGGGCCGGCGGCGCCCAAGGCGAGTTTTAGAGCGTAGCGGTTTAATTCATTATCGACGACTTGGTAGACGCGCGACATTCCGCCGGAGCCGAGTTTCTCCAGCACGGTGTAGCCGTCTATTCGCGTTCCCGGCGCAAGCGCCTCCTCATCTGGTGCCCCCGCTTCCGCCTCCGCGGCCATCCGTTCGGCCTGCCGTTCGATGGGAGCGACGGCGGCGGTCCGCTGGGCGGCCGCCCGCCTGGAGATCGAGTCGTAGGCCGCGCGGACTTGATTCACCACGGGCTCGGTGAGTCTGTCCCGGACTTCGAGTATTCTATTCAACTGGGCCGCGAGGAAATCGGCGCGCGCCGGCGCGATGGCCTCGACGCCGCCAGACTGTAGGACTTCGGCCGCCAAATTGCCGGCGACATCGTTCAACTGCGCGTCGGGCAAGCCGGAGAGATCGGGAAGGCTCGGGGCGTCGGGCGCGGCCAACTGGGGGCGGAGCCTCGCTGTCGTGATCCCGACCGGCATCGGGAAGGCCGGGATCGAGGTGAGGATCAACGACAGCGAGCAGGCGGCGACTCCCGCATGCGAGCGCTTTCGCCGGGACATGAAAGCAAGGGCACGCGACCCCGGGATCGTCCCCAAGGGCATTTCGGCCCAGGCGGCTGGTCTTCGGTCGAGCACGGTTAGAGGCCGTTTATCTCCCAGTCCTCGCTCGTGACGAGCTTCATGAACTGGATCGTGCCGCCGTCTTGCGCGGGGAGCGTGGCGCCGTTCTCGTGCTGCACGGAGACATGGGCGGTCAGGCCCAGGACGACCGCCACCGTCGTGCCCTTGTCTTCCGGCTTCCACGTAAAGGTGTCGAGGGGGACCCGCAGGGGGATCATGCGGCCAGCCTCCATCGTCACCATGGCCAGCCGCACGTCGCGCAGCGAGCCGTCGATCACCGAGTGCTTCGTAAATTGCCGTCCTTGGCCGCTGATCATCAGGGCTTCGGTGGGGAACTCGCGGCGGGCCAGCGCTTTGAAAAACTTGAGGCGCGCCATGCTGTTCTCGGGCGTGGCGACGTTGACCAGCAGAAGATCGTAGACGCCCGTTAGGTTGCCGCAGGCCAGGTGGGCGCCCCTCAAGAGGACCGAGTCTATTTCCACGTCCGGGCGTCCCCTGTACGGAGAGGGATCGCCCGGCGATTTGCGCGGGGTCACGATCAGCTGCGCGGCGTCGGCCGATTGAATCTCCGAGCAAGTGATCGAGCTCAAGCTGGCGAAGGCCGCGTTCGCAGCGCAGAGGATGGACACGGCCATGAGGCCTACGATGATTCGAGTTTGTTTCATCCCAGCTCCTTGTCTTCGAGGATGCGCGCAACCGCTCCCCGCGCTCTCCATTCAGATTCTACGGGAGTCCGGGAGAATCCGCATGAGGCGAAGGGGCAGCCTTGCCCGACCAAAAAGCCTATGCGCGTCTGGGCCCAGGGGCCTAGCCTTCCGGGGCGGGTTTATGGGGATGGAGCGGCTGTTGGTCGGCGTTGGATGCGGAGCCACGAAGGCCGCTTTTCAGCGGGGCGGATGAAAAGATAAAATATCCCCCTTCGCGATGACGAAAGTATTCCGCTCCGTCCGTTTCAATATCTTCCTCGGGGCCGTGATCACGCTGGCCTCGGCGATGGGCACCCTGATCCCGCAGATCACCGAGACCCCCGAGAAGGTCGCTCAGTTCCAAGGGGTCCATCCCCACTGGAGCCGGCTCTTCGGCTTCTTCAACCTGTTCGACGTCTACCATTCCTATTGGTTCATGGGCCTGCTGGCCCTGATGGCCGTCGACATCATCTTGTGCAAGCTGTGGAGCCTGCCGCCCGACCAGGGCCTGGTCTCGCTGCCGCCGGAGGAGACGCGGGAGCTGGAGGCGGAGCGGCATCTGGCGCAGAAGGACGCCGCGTTGAAGCTCAAGCCCTATCGCGCCGATTTCAAGTCCGCCTTTCCTTATAATAAGGCCGTGGAGCAGGCCAAGAAAGGCCTCGACCAGCGCGGCTACGCGATCCAGGAGGACTTCTTCGCCCAAGCGGGAGCGGCCTTCGTGGCCACCCGACACCGAGCGCAGCGCTGGGGCTCCTACCTGGCCCACATCGCCCTGGTGACGATTCTGCTCGGGGCCTTGATCCGAGCGGTGTTCGGGTTCGTCGAGATGGTCCCGGTCATCGAGGGCGGCTCCCGCGCCATGCAGAACAAGCCCGACTGGAATCTTTTCGTCGACAAGTTCGACATCAAGTACTATCCGGGCACGCGCGATCCCAGCTCCTACGCCTCCGCCTTGCGCGTCGAAAGCCGCGGCAAGCTCCTCGCCCAGAAGACGATCCACGTCAACGATCCGCTGGACATCGGCGGCGTGCGCTTCTATCAGGCCTCCTGGGGCGCGGGCGGGATGTTTCGCAGCGCGACCTTGAAGTTCGGCGACAGCGTCATCCGCTTGCCGCAGCGGGTGCTCAAGAAGATTCCGGGCACGCCCTTGTCGGTCGAGGCGGACGTGATGCTCCCCGATTTTACGGTCGACCAGGACGGGCAGGCGGACACGGGCTCCCTGGAGCTCAAGGACCCGGCGGTTCGCGTCTTTTTCCAGATGGGTCCGCACAAGACCCGGCCGATCTGGCTGTTGCAGAAGTTTCCGAACATCAGCTTCGTCGAGAACGACGACGGCATCCTCGAGCACATCCTGCGCCCTCCCTTCCGCTTGGTCGACGTCGACCCGGTCCTTTTCTCCGGCATCCAGGTCGCCTACGATCCCGGGTTCAAGATCGTGCTGGCCGGGGCCATACTGTGGCTGGCCGGCATGATCATGCTTTTTTACCTGCACCGCCGCCGGCTCTGGGTGCTGGTCGAGCCGGACGGCCGCGCCAGCCGCGTCTGCGTCGGCGGCTGGAGCTCGCGCGGCCCCAGGGAGTTCGAGGCCGAGTTCGCCGCCTTGATGGGCGAGCTGCGCGGCGGCATGGAGCCTCGCTCGGACTTGCTGATCTCGCGCCAGGTTCCCGCTCCCTAATTCTGTCATGAGGAGATATCAATGACGATACAAATGGTCCTAATCAAGCTCGCCTTGGCCTTCTACGTCGGGGCCACGGCGTTGGCGGTCGCTTTCCTGTTCTCGCGGGAGGAGAAACTCAGCCTCTGGATGCTGCGGCTCTTGGGCATCGGGGTCCTGTTCCACCTGGGCAGCTTCGGGGTGCGCCAGTACCTGTTCTGGCAGATTCCGGAAAACCGCTGGTTCTTTTCGATCAATTCCTTCTTCGGCGCGCTCTCCTACCTGGCCTTGGCGGTGACCGCCACCTTCTTCATCGTCGAGCGGGAGCACCGGCTGGGCATCCTGGGCGCTTTCGTGCTGCCTTGGGCGACGATCGGCGTGGGCAGCGCCGTGATCTTCGCCGACCCCAAGCTGGAAGGCCTGGTGCCGGCGCTGCAGAGCTATTGGATCAACATCCATCCCATCGTGTTGATGACCGCCTACGCGATGTTCGCCAACGCCTTCGGCGTGGGCGTGGCCCTGCTGGTCCAGGAGCATCAGATCAAGAGCCGCAAGCCCACGGAGCTATGCTACCGCCTGCCCTCCATCGAGGAGCTGGACACCCTCAACTACAAGATCATCGTCGCCGCCTTCCCGGTGCTGACCGTCGGCATCATCATGGGCGGCATCTGGGCCTACAACGCTTGGGGCCGCTTCTGGGGTTGGGACGCCAAGGAGACCTGGGCCTTGATCACCGCCTTGATCTACGCCGGCTACCTCCACATGCGCTTCGTCAAGGGATTGCGCGGGCGCAAGGCCGTCTACGTCTCGATGCTGGGATTCGCCTCCGTGGTGTTCACCTTCCTGGGGGTCAACTATCTCTCCCAGCTCCACGGCTATCTTTCCGGCCGCGGTTGACGTGGGTCGTTTCTGCGTCGTCGGCCTCTCGCACAAGCGCCAGGGCTCTGAGTCGGCGCGGGGACGCCTGGCCGCCGTGGCGGCGCCGGACGTCTACGAGCGGCTTCGCGAGCGCGGGATTTGCGAGGCGGTCGTGCTGTCGACCTGCAACCGCTTCGAGATCTACTGGTGCGACGACGCCTCCGGCGAGCAAGATTGGGAGCGCGGGTTCTTGGAGGAGCTGGCCGGCGTTCCCATCGGCGAGCGGCATGACTTGCGCTGCGACGCCGCCGCCGTCGGGCATCTGCTGGAGGTGGCCTGCGGCCTGGACTCCCTGGTCGTGGGAGAGTCGGAGATCCTGGGCCAGGTCAAGGGCGCCTACGAGGCCGCCCAGGCCGCCGGCATGACCGGCAAGCGCCTCAACGTTCTTTTTCAGCGCGCGCTCTACGCCGGCAAGAGGGCGCGCCGCGAGACCGGCATCTCCGCGGGGCAGATCTCGGTGGCCTCGGTGGCGGCACAGCTGGCCGAGACGATCTTCGGCAGCCTCTCCGGCTCCCACGCCCTCATCCTCGGCGCCGGAGCGACCGCGGAGCTGGCCGCGCGGCATCTGCTCGGCCGCAAGGTCGGCAGGCTTTCCATCGCCAACCGCACTCTGGAGCGCGGGCGGGAGCTGGCTTCAAGGCTGGGGGCCGCGCTCGTGGACTGGGAGCAGATTTCCGCCGCCTTGGAGGGGGTCGACATCGTGGTCGCCTCCACCAGCGCCGGAGAGCCGGTGCTGCGGCATGCGCAGGTGGAGGAGGCGATGCGCCGCCGCTCCGGCCGCTCGCTGTTCATCATCGACATCGCGATGCCGCCCAACGTGGAGGAGACGGCGCATCGCATCGAGCACGTCTATCTCTACCGCCTGCTCGATCTTCAGGGCATCGCCGACGCGAATTTGCGCGCGCGGCAGAAGGCCGTCGAGCAGGCGCAAGCCCTGATCCGGGAAAAGACGGAGGAGCTTTGGCGCTGGCTGGCCGCCCTTGAGGCCGGCCAGGAGCTCAGCCTCAAGCATTCTCCCGCCAGACCCTGAAGCCGAGGCCGCGGCCCGCGCCGCCTCGGTTTGACAGCCTGAGGGGGAATTGATACCCTTGGCTCCGGTGAGCGAGCCTTTAAGCGATTCCGTGCCGAATTCAGACGCTTCCCGGGCCCTTCCGGCGGCCTCCAAGCGGATCACCCGCGGCGATTTCCTTCGAGAGGGGGGGAACCTGCTGACCGGAGTTTTCGCGGCTGCGGTCAGCGCAGCGTTTCTTCTTCCCAAGAGCGAGAAGAAGGTCGCCGCAAAACCCCGGCGCCCGCTCGATCAAGAGTTGTTTTAAGGAGAATGGATATGCAAACGCGTCGACTCGCCGTTCTGGCGGCTTTCTGCTTGGCGGCCGCATCATTCGTCCCGGCCGCCAGCGCCGCAAAGTCAGCCGCCAAGCCCGCCGCCAAATCCGCCGCCGATCTCGAGCGGGAGAAGGCCTTGGCCAATCCCTATCCCAGCGACTTCGGTCCCGATCACCTCGATCCGGCCGTGCTCGCGAGCTATCCCAAGCCGATTCAAGAGGGGTATCGAGCGATGCTTGGCAACAAGAAGACGAAGAACTGCCAGGCCTGCCATACCGCCTCCAGGCCGCTCAACAGCCGCTTCGTCGAGCCGGTGGGCAAGACGTTGATGGACAAGGAAGCGGCGATCGCCAAGCTGAAGAAAGAGCACCCGGAGTACTTCAAGGACGGCGCGGTCTGGCAGATCGAGGCGCATGCCTGGCTGCGCTACGTCCGCCGGATGATGTCGAAGCCCGGCTGCAACATCAAAAACGCCGACGGCAAGAAGATTTGGGAGTTCCTGGTCTACGACAGCTGGCACCGCAAGCTCGGCGCCAACGCCGCGGCGTGGAAAGCCCACCGCGAGCAGCTCATCGAGAAGCTGAAGGAGCACGATAAAGCGAACCACACCAATCGCTACCAGGAGCTCTCCGAGGACCAAGACCTCTAAGGACCTGCGTCATAATAATATGACGCAGGTCCTAAGCCGGCGTAGCCGGCTTGCGTCTGACCGCACCATGGCCGGACAGGGAAGCTGCCCCCACCGTGCTAAGGTGCTAAGATAGCCTGGTGAGGCTGCTGTTTGTCTACGGCTTTGCGCCTTCCGGCCACGCCAGCGCGGCCCATGCGTTGGAGGAACGCGCCCGCGCCCTGGGGCATGAGGCCTCCTGCCTCGACATCAGCGCGGATTACCATAAGATCCTGGGCCCGGCGATCAATAATCTTTACCTCGCGCTGATCCAGAGCTTCCCGAGCCTTTGGACGACGATCCACGACAACGAGTCGGCGGCGGACATCTTGTCCAATTGGAGGAAGGTCTACCACCTTTTCGCGGGCCAGCGCCTGCTGGAAGCCGTAGCGCGTCTTAAGCCGGACCGCATCGTCTGCACGCATGCGGGGCCCTTCGCGGCCTTGACGTTGGCAAAGGAAATGGACGGGCTAAAGACGCGCCTGATCGGGGTCTGCACCGATTTTCTCCCGCATCCCTATTGGGCGGTTCCCGGCGCCGATCTCTACGTCACCGCCAACGCCGCGGGCGCCAAGATGATGGCCAAGCGAGGCATTCCGCGCAAGCTGCTGCTGGATGCCGGGATTCCTCTGCATCCGGTTTTCGACGCCCCGCCGGACAAGACCGCCGCGCGGCGGGCGCTGCGCATTGGGCGAGGCGAGCGGCTGATCCTGCTTTCCGGCGGCGGCCGCGGGTTGGGCCGCTTGGCCGAGGCTTGCGAGGAGCTGCTGTCCGGCTTGCCCCAGGCGCGGCTGGCCGTGGTTTGCGGCGACAACGAGGCCTTGGCCGGCAGCTTGAGGCGGACGCTGCCTGCCCGCCGCGCCGACGTGCGCGGGCGAGTCGAGGCTTGCGAGATGCGGCGCCTCATGGAGGCGGCCGATCTGATGGTCGGCAAGCCGGGAGGGCTGACCAGCGCGGAGAGCCTGGCCCTGGGCCTGCCCCTGGTCGTCTTCGACCCCATCGCCGGCCAGGAGCTGGCCAACGCGGAGTTTCTCTCCCGCGCCGGCGCCGCCGTGGTGGTCGGGCAACCGGAGGAGCTGCCGGCGCTGGCGGCCTCTCTTCTGCGGCCGCGGCGGCTTCTGACGCTACGCCGCGCGGCCAGGCGTCTAGGGCGCCCCGACGCCGGAGCCCGCGTCCTGGAGGCGATCCTGGCCTGATAAGGCCAAGCGCGCGTTTTGCGGCAAATGTGTTATGATGCTCGACCCGAAGAAGGTGCGGTTGCAAATTTTTTGCCGGCGATCCGGCGATCTTTCGGAGGCATGATGAAACATCTGGTGAGGGTTCCTTCCTTGATCGCGACGGCCTGCTTGCTCGCGGTCCTGCCGGCGCGGCGCGCCTTGGCCACGGGAGGGGAAACCTCCCAGGATTTCGGGGCCTTCCGCGTGCTCTCGGATTTCCTGCCGCATGCCTTCCCGACCAAGCCGATGAAGAAGGGGCGCTGGGACGTGAAGGCCGTGCCGGGCTATTTCCTCTATGATTACACCAAGGATCTGCCGCTGACCGATTCCTCGGACAGCCGGGACCAGAGGCTTTCCGGACTGGGCGCGGCGGCCGCCGCCGACACGACGCTCTTCGAGACCGATTACGGGGACTTCGGCTTCGGGGTTCTCGGCGCCTATTTCAAGGGGGACGGGCGTCGCCTGGAGATGACGGTGGTGTCTCCCGGGCAGCCGTCCCTGGGCTATTACGGCGGCGACACGGCGCGGGGCGCGATCGTCGCGGCCACGCTGAACTGGGATCCCTCCCAATGGGGACAGGACAAGGATCCGGACGGCTTTCGCCTGCCGATGATCATCGGCTTGTCCTACATGTCGATCTCGGAGTTCGCCTCGGTCGACACGGTCGTCGACGCTCCGTATGCCCCGCGCGGAGCGGGGCGCTACCGCGTCACCACCGACGTCAACATCCAGTCGCCGGGCGTCCTGGCGGGCATCTCCCCGCAGTTCAAAGCGGGCTTTGCGAGGCTCAGCCCCTTCGTGATGGTCAATTACGCTTTCAAGCAGGTCGCCGACAAGGGCTCCTTCGATTTCTTGACCACTGGGGAGCGCTTAAGCTCCCGCAGCAATCCCAGCCGGGAGCCGGTGGCGGCGGTGGGCCTGGAGGCCTCCTACCTGCCGTGGGGCTTGAGCACCCTGATCGTTCCGCCGATCCCCTACGTCAGCCAAGGGGCCTCCGCCTACACGCTGACCTTCTCGAAGTCCTTCGGCGGCTAGGTTAAACGGGCAAGCCGCTGCTAGAGTCCGGTCGCGCCCTTGGCGTTCTGGCTGACGGCGCGCATCACGGCCAGGGTCTCGGCTCGGCGGTTCTGCGCCCAGCAGGCTTGCGTGGCCTCCTGGCAGAGCGGCTTCTCCTTGCCGTAGCTGATCGTGGCCACGCGGGCGGGCGAAACGCCCAGCATGCGGTAATAGTCGCGCACGGCCGAGGCGCGGCGCTGGCCCAGGGCCAGGTTATATTCCGTCGTTCCGCGCTGATCGCAGTGTCCCGCGACCTGGACGGTCATGTCGGGGTGGGATTTCAGCCAGGCGGCGTTGGAGGCCAGGATGGCCTCGTCCGCCGGGCTCAGGTCCGCCTTGTCGAAGGGGAAATGGACTGCGCTCAATTCCGGAATCGTCTGCGTGGCCTCGTCGCGGACGGAGGGTTCCGGCTGGTTGGCCGCGGCGACGCCGGCGTCGGCGGCTTGTACCGCCGGCTGGGTCCTGGAGGCGGAGTTGCGCATGCTCGAGGGGGTGGCGCAGGCGGCCAGCAACGCCCCGGAGACGGCGGCAAAAAATAATTTGGATGATGTTTTCATGAAGGCATTATACCTCCAAAGCCGAGCGGTTATGCAACTCAGTAGAGGGGTTGCTTGTAGGTGGCCACGCGGGCCAGCCAGCCGGGCAGCCAAAAGCGCTCCCCGCGCCAAGCCGGAGACAGGGCGACGCGCCGGCGCAGCACCGTCGACGCGGCCTCGCTAAAGGCCGCCGGAGCCTCCTTGGCGGAGCCATCCGACATTTGCAGCAAGACTTGGCGCAGGCCCCAGCCCACGCCCTGGTAGCGCTCCAGCGCTGAGACGCCCTCGCCCTTGAAGTTCACGTAGTCGACCAGCGCGTAGACGCCGTTCGGGGTGGAGGAGAGACGGTCGTAGCGCGCGGCAAGGACGGCTTGTTCATCGTCAGGAAGCCCGCGCAGCAACTTTGGCAATGCGACGCGGGCGCGCGCCGCCATGAAGAGGGCTTGCGCCGCGACGGTTCGCGAGAGCAGGGAGCGCAGCGAGCGAAGCCTCTGGCCGCCGCGGGCGGCATCGAAGGCCTTGCGGTTGGGCCAGGGGCAGTTTCGGGCCAGGGCCCAGGCCGGCACGCGCGCGCCGCTGGCCGACAGCCAGCGGGCCAGCAGCGGGAAGCTCTCGGTGAAAGTCCTATGCGCTCCGGCCGGATACCAGATGAAGTGGCCGATTCCCATGGAGGCGAAGTTTTCTCGCGGGTTCCAATGCGTCAGGTTTTCGACGCGTCCGCCTCCCTCGTTGCGCCAGATCATGCGGCCGACGGCCTCGGCTTGGGCGCGGGTCAGGGGCAAGCGAGTCTGGGCGGCTAATGGCGCGGAGGCTAGAAGGACCAGCAGCGCGCCCCAGCTTCCCATGCCGCCCAGTATAGGGCGCCTGTTCGGCTCCTGCCAGGGGAGAATATGCTAAAATGACGCTCACCCCAGGAGGTAGTCCCGATGAAGCTTCGTTTGCCCGTCGTTTTTGCCGCCGCTCTCTTTTGCGCCGGCGCCTTAAGCGCCGCCGCCGCCCCGATAGTCGACTCAAGCCGCCCCCAGGCGACCGACACGAGCTCCCTGATCGCCCGTCTGCGCAAGATCATCGCCGAGGCGCAGCCGCGCCAATCCCAGCCCGCCGGAAAGCCGGCGCGCTCCTCCGTCCGCCACGACGGCTCCTGCGGCCTGATCGGCATCGAGGGCGGCGCCTGCGTCTATCGCTGCGCCGACGCCAGCGAGCGCCGCTACCCTCCGGTGATGGAAGGATTGCCCGCCCATCCGGCGTGCCCGCAGCTCGTCTTCCCGTTCTAGACGGCCTCCGGCGCTCCCGGGCGCGCGCCTTCCTGCTGGACATGGACGGCGTCGTCGCCGACAACATGCCGGCCCATGTCGAGGCCTGGCGGCGCTTCTTTCTGAAGAGAGGCATCGTCCTCGACGCGCGCGAGTTTCGCGAGCGGACGATGGGCATGCCGACGCGGGAGGTCCTCGCGTATTATTTCAGGCGCAAGGTGCCCCGGCAAGAGGCGCTCGACCTCTGCCGGGACAAGGAGCGGCTTTATCGAAGGCTCTATCGTCCGGCCCTGCGCTGCGCGCGCGGCTTGCGGTCCTTCTTATCGAGCGCCCGCCGCCAGGGCTGGCGCTTGGGCTTGGGCACCGGAGCCTTGGAGGATAACGTCTCCTTCCTGCTTGGCGGCCTGGGGCTGCGCCGCCGCTTCGACGCCGTCGTCACCGCCGCCCAGGTGCGCCGCGGAAAGCCGCATCCGGAGACCTTCCTGGCTCTTGCCGCCGAGCTCGGAGTGGCGCCGCGTCGCTGCGTGGTCTTCGAGGACTCTCTTCTCGGCGAGGAGGCGGCGCATCGGGCCGGAATGTCGGTGGCGGCGATCACGACCTCGCACGGCGCGGGGGAGTTCCGTTGGGCTTGCCTGGCGGCCGCGGACTTCTCGCGCCTGACTCCAGAGGCGGTCTGGCGCGCCCGCGGCGGCGCGCGCGCCGCCGCCGCTTGACAAGTCCCGGCGACGGGGCCATACTCCCGTCATGAGCGAGGCGCCGAAGCGCGGCAATCCGCTTCTTCTCGCATTGACGCTGGCGGCATTGGGCGGCTCCTGCCTTCTGGCGGCCTATTGGCTGTTCGGCTCCTCGCGCGACTCGGCGGTCCCGATGAGGGGCATCGACTTGTCTCATGTGCGCTCCTTGCCCCAGGCCGCCGCCTCGCCCAGGCCGTCCATGCCCGCCGCTGCGATGCCGCAGCCCGCCAGCCCGGCTCCGGTCGCCGCTCCCGGCTTGGCCGGCTTCTCGCGCCGGCCCGCCGGCGCGGCCGGACAAACCTCGGCGCCAAGCGCGCCGCCGTCCCTGCGAGTGGAGGAACAGGCCTTCCTGGCCCGGCACGGGGCGGAATTGGCGGCTTATGAAACGAAGCTGGGGCGAATCACAGATCGCTATTATCGGCAGTATCCGGTCGTCCGGCAGGTCAACCAGGAATTCGGAGCCATGCCGCGCTACATGGCGATCAAGCGGCGTTTCGATCGCGACGGCGATCCCTTTCAGTTCGCCCGCGACGCCATCGCCCTGCCCGAGGTCCGCGCCGAGATCAGCCGACGCATGGCCGACCCGCAGGCCTGGAGGGCGGCCCTGGGCATGATCTTCGACGCATTGAGGGAAGCCCCGCCTCCGGCGGTTATATATAAGGAAGCCCAACACTTCATGACGCAGGACCCCGGAGTCCAACAGTATCTGGGCCAGGTCTCGGGAGACATCCAGAAAAATATCCCCAACGCCTTGGCGGGCATGCCCCCCGGAGCCGACGTATCGAGGCTGGCTGCGATGGCGCAGAGTCTGGCGCCCTCGGCCTCGAGCCGTTAGCGCGTCAGGCTCCGCTGCCGCAGTTCCCGCACGGGCTACTGCTACCTGTTGACGGAGTGCTGGTGGCGGTAGTGCCCGAGGTGGTATTTTGGGACGCTGGCTGAGCGTTGCTGGGGGGCGCGGGCTGATTCGTGGGCCCGTTGGTGGTGTTGGTTTGACTCGAGTTATCGCTGCCCGAACTGGCCGCCGAGGAGCGGCGCGAGACGGCCATCAGGCCGAAGACGGTGAGGCTCAGCGCGATCACGGCGGCGCGAAGCAGTTTAGCGGTCATGGCGTTCTCCTTGAGGCTTCAGGGTTATTGTGCGGCTCTTCGTCTCTGATTTCAAGAGAAAAAACGGTAAAGGGAAGAATCGCGTCGGCCAAGCGCAGGCAGCCGACGGCGAGGGCCGCGTCGAAGGCCATGGCGAAGGCGATGCCGGCGGCCAAGGCCGGGGGCTGGCGGCCCAGGTAGTAGGTCCAACACTGGCTGGCCGCGCCCCAGGCGTCGGCGAAGAACACCAGGAACATCGCGGCGGGCAGCCGCCAGTTTTCCTCGCCGCGGCCGGCTCCCAGCCAGAGGCAAACGGCCGCCGCCGCCGGGCCGGCCCAGGAGACAGCGTCCCTTAGCCTCGGAGCGCAGAAGACCAGCACCGCCAGCAGGCAGAGCGGACGCAGGAAAGAGTCCAGAAGCGCCGGCGGGCGGCCGTGCCGCGCGAGCGCCCGGGCCGCGCGCTCGACCAGGAGGGTTCCGAGCATCCAGGCGGGGATGATCCAGAGCGGCGGCCGCTCCCGCGTGTAGTAGGACCAGAAGCCCAGCCTGGTTCCCCAGGCCTCCGCGGCCCAGCCGGCGGCGGCGGCCAGCAGCATGGCGATCGCGTCGGGCAGGGGGCGCGGACTCCAGGCCAGGGCAAACAGCGTGGCCGAGAGGATCGCCGCCAACAGCAAACCCTGGGCCAGCAGCGGCCAGGGCGCCGGGCCCGGGCGCGCCAGGGCCGAGAGCAGGCCGTTCCAGGCGGGAACGCTCAGGTCCCGCCGCCAGCAGAGCACGGCGGCAAAGCTTGAGAGGACGGCCGCGGCGTAGCAGAGGCGCAGGTTTCGCTTAGATAGGCGCTTACTCATCGCGCAAGCGCAGCCAAGCGGCCGAGAGCAGCATCGCCGGCAGCGCCAGAGTCTGCGCCAGCGTCAGGCCGGGGAGGGAGTAGCGTCCGGGGCCGGTGCCGCGAAGAAAATCCACGAAGAAGCGCAGGACGGCGTAGAACCCCGCCGAGGCCGCCAGGGCCGAGCCAGGGCGCAAGCGGCCCCGCTCGATGCGGGGCAAGAGGACGCGGTCGAGAAAGAGGAAGATCGCCAAGGAGCCCAAGGACTCGCAGATCTGCGTCGGCTGCAAGGGGATGCCGCGCAGGGCCTGCGGCACCCCGCAGCGGCCGGTAAAGACCAGACCCCAGGCAAGCGTGGTCGGCCGGCCGTAGCAGCAGCCGTTGAAGAGGCAGCCCAGCTTCATGATGGAAAGCCCCAGGAGAGTCGCGGCGCCCAGGCAGTCGCCGACGGGGGCGAATCTCAGGCCGCGCGCGCGGCAGTAGGCCCAGGCGGCCAATGCGGCCCCGAGATAGGTTCCTAGAAAGGAGCCGCCCACAGGCTCGTGGTGCGACCATAAATAGGAAAGAGAGCCGGTCCAACCCCGGCCGTAGGCCGCGGCGTAGAAAAGGACGGAGGCGGCGAAGACTCCGACGGCCAGACAGAGGATCAATCCCCAGAAATCCAATTCGGAGAGCGCCAGGCGATCCCTGCGGCGCTCGAAATAGAGGTAGGCCGCCAGGGCGGCCAGCCCGCAGAAGACGGGGGAGGAAGCGACGGAGAACCCGAGTGCCGAGAATAGGATCGGCCGCATGCGGCGATTCTAGCAAGCCGAAGGCGGCTAAAGCATGTTAAAATCTCCTCTCAAGCTCTTAACATCGATCCCGCAGGAGAAATATGGCCGAGATGAGCGCGCTCCCGTTGCATACCGCCGAATACCGCCGCCGCCGCTTCCAGAACTGGTTTCCGCTGGGCTTGACCTACGCCACCTTCTACATGGCGCGCTACAACCTGAACGTGGCCTCCACGGAGCTGATGACGCGCTTTAATTTCTCCAAGGAGCAGTTCGGCATCATCGCCACCTCCGGCTTTTGGACCTACGCCTTGGCGGTCTTCTTCAACGGTCCGCTGGCCGATCGCATCGGCGGCCGCCGGGCGATCCTGCTGGCCGCCTTGGGCACCGCCGCCGTCAACGCCGTGGTCGGCGTGCTGTTTCTCAACGGCTGGGGAACGAAGGTCCTGGTCGGCATGAGCCTGCTCTACGCCGTCAACCAGTACTTCCAGTCCTTCGGGGCCCTCTCGATCGTCAAGGTCAACGCCCCCTGGTTTCACGTGCGCGAGCGCGGAGTCTTCGGGGGGGTCTTCGGCATCATGATCTCCTGCGGCTACTTCCTGGCCATGACGGTGGGCGGCTGGATCCTCGCGTGGCTTCCTTGGTACTGCATCTTCCTCATCCCCTCGGCGGCCGTGCTGACGATGTACGTGGTCGACCGCTTCCTGGTGGCCGACAAGCCCAGCGACGCGGGCTTCGCGCAATTCCACACCGGTGACGCCACCAGCGACGATCCGGACCGCGACAAGCCGGTCGATTACGCCTATCTCGTCTCGCGGGTCTTCTCCAACAGGGTCATCCTGACCCTGATCGCCGCCGAGTTCTGCACGGGCTTCGTGCGGCAGGGCCTGCTCTTATGGTTCGTGCCTTTTCTTAAGGAGGTCTACCACGTCACGCACGGCTCCCTCTTGTTCTCCATCGCCACCAGCGGCATCACCGTGGGCGGCATCATCGGAGGGCTGCTCTGCGGCTGGATGAGCGACAGGCTGTTCCAGTCCCGCCGGCCTCCGGTGGCCTTCATATTTTATCTGGGACAGATCGTCTCCCTGCTTCTGCTGCATTGGGCTTCCTCCGCCGCGGCGGCTTGCTGGCTGATCGGCTTTAACTGCGTCTGGATCTTCGGAGTCCACGGCATGCTTTCCGGCACGGCCTCGATGGACTTCGGCGGGACCAGGGCGGCGGCCACGGTCACCGGGCTTCTGGACGGCATCCAGTACGTGGCCTCCGGCCTGACCGGCTTTCTGCTCGGCGCCATGCTCGATAAATTCGGCTGGGGGGCCTGGACCTTGATGATCGTCCCCTTCTCGATCATCGGGGCCGTCCTGATGCTGACCCTCTGGAACGCCACGCCGGGCAACACCCGCGTCAGCCTGGCCTCTCCGCCTCCGGCTCCGCCCCGGGAGGCCGTCGCCGCGTGAGCGCGGCTGTCGCGGCCTCTCAGCGGGAGGTCCTGACGGCCCTGTTGCGGGAGCTCGCGCAGAAGGCCGGCCGAGGGGAGGCTCCCCTGGCGATTTTCGATCTGGACGACACGCTCTTGTCGACGGCCGCGCGCAACCTTCGCATCCTGAGGGAATTCGCGGCACAGGCGGGCGGGCGCTGGGAGGAGGCGGAGCGCCTGCGCGGGCTTTCTGCCGAAAGGCTGCGCTACTCGATTCTCGATTCGGCGCGGGAGGCCGGCCTGGAGCGGCCGGAGCTATTGGCGGAGCTGCGCCGCTTCTGGCGGGAGCGCTTCTTTACCAACGACTACCTCGCCAGCGACGAGCCGGTGCCAGGGGCCGCCGAGTTTTGCGCCGACCTCTTGGCCGCCGGCGCGCGCCTGGCCTTCCTGAGCGGGCGAGACGAGTCGATGCGTCCCGGCACCGAGAGCTCCCTGCGCCGCCACGGCCTGGGCGCCGAGGGCGCCGCTCTCATTTTAAAGCCCAGCTTCGATACCCCGGACATGGAGTTTAAGTCGCAGGCCCTGGCGCGCTTGCCAGCCCTGGGCGCGGTGGCGGCCGCCTTCGAGAACGAACCCGCCCACGTCAACTTGTTCGCGCAGACCTTTCCCAAGGCCAGGGTGTTCCTGCTGGAAACCAAGCATTCCGGCAAGCCGATCCTTCCTCACGCGCGCGTGCGAGCGATCAAGGATTTCCGGCGCTGTTAACGGCGCGCGCTCGTCAGGCCCGCGCCCGCCAGTTTCAGGGAGGCGCCCAGCGTGCGCAGGGGCTCTCCAAGTGTGTGGCTGACCATCCGCACGCAGCCCAGGGCGCAGCCCGCCTCGCAGGGCTTATGGCGGTCGTCGCGGCGCAGGGCGCGCGGCGTCAAGGACTCCAGCGGCCGCATGCCGGCCTTTTGCTGCGAGCACCACTGGACCGCGCCGCGTGAGTTGACGTAGAGGAACTTGAAGCCGCCCAGGCATTTCCAGGGCCTGGAGAAGTCGCCGCGCAGCATCTCCTTGAGGTGCTCGCCGTAGAAGTTGACGCCCTCGAAAACCCCGTACTTGGACAGGATATCGAGGAAGCGCTCCCCCCGTATGGCGACTCGCCCGCCCTTGCCGTGCATCACCGAGAAGCCGAAGGCGAAGGGAAGCTCCTTGAGCGTCTCGCGAAACTCCCCGTAGACGGCGAGGGTCGAGTCGTTGAGCACGGTCTGTATCTCCACCTTGAACTTGGCCTCCCGCGCCAGCACCCTCAGGCGCGGCAGGATGGACTTGAGGCTTTTGTCGGACCAGTCGGTGGGATTGAGGGAATCGACGGAGACCTGCATGAAATCGAGGCCGGCCGCGTTGAGCGCGCGGATGTTGTTTTCCGTCAGCAGGAAGCCGTTGGTGATGATCGTGGCGAGGTTGGAGCCGCCGCGCTTAGCCTTGAGGTGGGCGACGAGCTCGGCGATTTGCGGGTGCAGCATGGTCTCGCCGCCCAACAGGTCGTAGACCAAGACGCCCAAGGAGTCGAGTGCGTCGACGCGGCGCTTGAGCTCCTCCAACGGGACGGCCGCCGCGCCGGGCGTGTATTCGTCGCAGTAGGAGCAGGTCAGGTTGCAGTCGTCGGTGACGACGAGCTGGGCGTACATCGGCCGCGAGTCGAGGACCCGCTTGGCCCCGGTCAGGATGAAACGCAGGTCGACGGCCATGAAGCCATCCTACCAAAAAGAAGCCGCCCCGGCGGAGAGCCGGGGCGGCCGCGAGGCGCTTCCTCTTTACTGCGGAAAGAACCCGGCGCGCAACTGGGACATCGCCGAGCCGAATGGGCTTCCGAAGGGATCGGAGGGATCCTTCGGAGAGTTGCGGTTGTTGGAGTCGTCGTTGCCCGGATTGTCGGACGGAGGCGTGGACGGCGCCGGCGGCGTCACCACCGGCCCCTGGGACTGATCCGGCGGCGGCGGCAGCGGCTGGACCGCCGGCTCGTACTGGCTGCCGTCGGCGTAGAAATACAGCTTGCTGCCGTCGAGCTCGGTGATGATGACCGACCAGGGCTCCTCAGCCGTCGGGCTGGCGAACTCGACGTCGGTCACTCCCGAGCCGAGCAGCACCGGCTGCTTGCTTGTGTCGACCATGTCGTAGAGGTAGGCCTGGCGAAGCTCATCCGCCGTGATGGTGACGCTTAAGCTGCCGTCGGCGCTGTAGAAGACCTTCTTGGTGACGTTCGGCGTCGCCACCGGCGGCGTTTCGATCGGCGGCGTCGGGTCCGGCGTCATCACCACGCCTCCCGGAGCGTCGTCGTAGCGGTAATAGACGTTGCTCTCCGGCACGTAGATGAAGATCACGTCGTCGTCGTCCTGCCACCACCAGCGTCCGTCGCGCAGATAGTCCCAGCGGTGCCAATAGGGATCGTACCACCAGTAGCGGTCGCCCCAGTAGCGCGTCCAGAAGTAGTCGTCGTCGACGTAGAAGCCGTACCAATGGTAGCCCCACTGATCGTAGTAATGGCAATAGCGGCTATTGCCCCACTCATGCCAGTAGTAGCGGTTGCGCTCCAGCTCGATGGTGTTGAGGTAGCGGATGCGGTTGATCATCGCCGCGTTGTTGATGAACGCCAATTGATTGGCGCGGTACGGAGCGGTGGGGAAGAGGCGCTGATGGATGGGCGTGATGCCGTCTCCGTAATGGCGCGGCATCATGATGCCGCCGCCCATGCCGGGACGCATCACCCCGCCGCGGTTGATCGGAATGGGGCGCGGAGGCAGCCTGCGGCCGGGGAAGCCCGGCTGGGGACGAACGATGACGGGCGGCCGATGTGGGTTGCTGGGCCAGTTGCGCTGCGGGGGGCGTTGCGGGACGGGCCGCGGGTTGCTGGGATTAGGCCAGTTGCGCTGCGGGGGCCGTTGCGGAACGGGCCGCGGGTTGCTGGGATTAGGCCAGTTGCGCTGCGGGGGGCGTTGCGGGACGGGCCGCGGGTTGCTGGGATTAGGCCAGTTGCGCTGCGGGGGCCGTTGCGGGACGGGCCGCGGGTTGCTGGGATTAGGCCAGTTGCGCTGCGGGGGGCGTTGCGGAACGGGCCGCGGGTTGCTGGGCCAGTTGCGCTGCGGGGGCCGTTGCGGGGCCGGCCGGGAAGGCCAGGATCGAGAAGGCCGGCGGGGCGGCGGCTGCCGCCGTTGAGGCACCGGTCGTCCGGGAAAGCGGCCTATGAGAACGGCGGGAGTAGCGAAAGCCGGCGAAACCAACGTGAGCGCGAAGACGGCGGCCAGGATCTTTTTCATCGTATCCTCCATGCGCTTGCTGCCATCTGACTGGATGCATTCTAGAGCATTGAAGCCGGGTTGGCTAGAATATATTCCGACAGCAGGCGGTCCATAGGTCCTATTCATGATATAGGACTAAAGGCCCATGCGGTGCTCGTCGGAAAATTTTGCTAGGCTGGCCCCATGAAGCCGAACCATCTCGCCGACGAGAAGAGCCCGTACCTGCGCCAGCACGCCTTCAACCCGGTGGATTGGCATCCCTGGGGCGAGGAGGCGTTCGCGCGCGCGCGCGGCGAGCGCAAGCCGATCCTCTTGTCGATCGGCTACTCGAGCTGCCATTGGTGCCATGTGATGGAGCGGGAAAGCTTCGAGGACGAGGAGACCGCGCGGCTGATGAACGAGCGCTTCATCTGCGTCAAGCTCGACCGCGAGGAGCGGCCCGACGTGGACGCCTTGTACATGGCGGCGGTGCAGGCCCTGACCGGGCAGGGGGGCTGGCCGCTCAACGTTTTCCTGACGCCGGAGCTGGAGCCGTTTTTCGGGGGAACTTATTTTCCTCCCGACGAGCGCTGGGGCAGGCCATCCTGGAAGAGGGTGCTGCTTGAGATTTCCGAGCTTTGGAAGGGAGAAGGCGAGCGCATGCGCGCGCAAGCCGGGCGGTTGGCCGGCCTGCTGCGAGAGGCAGAGAAGCCTGTCGCGGGCGAAGGCTTGCCGGCGGCCGCCTGCCTGGAGGCGGCGACGGCGGCTTTTTCGCAAGCCTACGATCCGGTCCACAAGGGCTTCGGCGGGGCTCCCAAGTTCCCGATGCCGGTCAATCTCGCATTTCTGCTGGCCGAGCATGAGCGATCCGGTCGGCCTGGGCTGCTCAAGATGGTCTTGGAGACCCTGAAGGCGATGGCGGACGGCGGCATCTTCGACCAGCTGGGCTGGGGCTTGCATCGCTATTCCACCGACGAGCGTTGGCGCGTTCCGCATTTCGAGAAGATGCTCTACGACAACGCCCAGTTGGCGGCCTTGGCCAGCGACGCGTATTTGCTCTCGCAAGACGCCGAGGCGGGGCTGTTGGCGCGGCGCACGATCGAGTATATGCTGGGCTCGTTGCGGCGCGAGGACGGGGCGTTTTGTTCCTCCCAGGATGCCGACAGCCCGCGCGCCTCGGGCGTTCCGGCCAGCGAAGGGGCGTATTACGTTTGGACGCGCTCCGAGATCGAGGATGTTTTGGGCCCGCAGGCCGATTCGTTCTGCGCGCGCTACGGGGTTCTGCCGGGGGGCAACGCGGGCGGCGAGCTGGCCGGGCGCAACGTCCTCTATCGGGCGCAGGCGGCGCCTGCGCAAGAGGAGGCCGGCCTTGAGGAGGCGCGGCGGGCGCTGCTGGCGGCGCGCTCGAGGAGGATCGCGCCGGGGCTAGACGACAAGGTGCTGTGCTCCTGGAACGGCTTGGCGATCTCCGCGCTGGCCAAGGCTGCCCGCGCTTTTTCGCGCACCGACTGGCTTGAGGCGGGAAAAGAGACGGCGGCGTTCCTTAAGCGCCATCTTTACGACGAAGCCAAAGGGACGCTGTGGCGGCGCTGGCGAGAGGGCGAGCGCAGCGTGCAGGGAATGGCCAGCGACTACGCCTTCCTGGTCCAGGGCCTGCTCGATCTTTATCAAGCCGGGGGCGAGGCGGCTTGGCTGGAATGGGCCCTGGCCCTGACCGAGACGCAGCAGCGGCTCTTCGCCGCCGCCGAAGGCGGGCTCTACATGACCGCCGCAGGCCACGACAAAAATCTGCTCGCCCGCCGTCTGGAGGAAGGCGACAACGTCGAGCCTTCCGCAAGCTCCGTGGCCGCCTCCAACCTCATTCGACTTTGGAGGCTGACGGGCCGCCGGCCGCTGCGGCAAGCCTTCGAGGCGACCTTGCAGCGTTTCGGCCCGACGCTGGAGGCGCATCCCTTGGCCGCGCCTGCGATGCTTTCCGCCTTCTCTTGCGCGCTTGCCTGCCCGCCGGAAGTCCTCGTCAGCGGCGAGGCGGCCGAAGAACCCGCCCGCTCGATGCTGGCGACGGCGCGCCGGCGCTGCGGCTTGGGCTGGGTCCTGCAGTTTGACGCGGCCAGCCGGGAGGGGCTGTCCAGGTTGGCTCCCTGGCTTGGCGCCTTGTCCTTGGGCAAGGCGCGCGCCTACGTTTGCTCCGATTTTTCCTGCGGTCCGCCTCTAGAGGACGCGGAGGCTCTGGAGCGAAGACTCGAGGAGCTTGGACGATAAGCTTGGGATTGCCAGGCCGTCGCGGGCAAGAGAGTGGTTGCGATCATGGCGAGCACGGCTGCGAGCAGCCAGGGGACGGTGGCCGCCAATATCCAGATGAGGACTTTCTTTTTCATGCGCGCGCGGTCGATCCTATGCGCGGCAATGTAGCGCCGGGAAGCGACGGGCGCATGGGTTGAAAGGCCTGCTATAAAATAATCTTAAGTCCTATATTGGTGCCAGGTATTAATAATTACCAGCCGCTCTGGTCGGCGGAGGCCGCGGCGGTGTCCAGCGAGAGCAGGTAATCCGCGACGGCGCCGATCTCGTCGTTGTCGAGCACCTGCCCCCATTTGGGCATGACGATCATCGGCGCCGGCTTGGAGGGGTCGGCGGGAATGGGGATGGCGCCGTCGCGTATCTTGGCCATGAGCTCCGGCTTGCTGTAGCCCTCCGCCACCTTGATGAGGGCCGGGATCTGGCCGCCGGCGACGTTGTTGTTCGGATAGCCGCCGCGCCCGCCCTGGGAGTGGCAGGCCACGCAGCCGGCCTTGTTGAAGAGGATCTCGCCGCGTTTGATGCCGCCCTCGGCCTTGGCCTGCGGGGTGTTCCAGGGCCTCACGCCGCCCTTGTCCCAGGCCTGCCCCTTTTGGGCGGAAAGGAAGGCCACCAGATCGCTGCGCACGTCGTCGCGGAGATGGAAGGAAGGCATGATGGTTTGCTTGCGCCAGGCATGGGGATCCTTGAGCCAAAGGTCCAGCCATTGCGGGCTCTTGCGCACTCCCACGAAGGTCAGATTCGGGCCCCAGTTGCCTCCATGCTCGCCGATCGCATGGCACTTGGCGCAGCCCAAGCCCTCGAAATAGATTCTGCCCCGCTCCACGGGATCCTTGGACGGAGTTTGGCAGGCCGCCAGCGCGAGCACGATCGAGGCCAGGACCAGCCAGTGCGGAACTTTCATCTCAGGCTCCTCCGAGCAGCAGGGACATGAACAAGAGCGGCAGATAGGCCAGCGAAGCGAGGAAGAGCCTGCGGGTGTCCGCCGGCCTCAAGGACCAGCTTGCCTTCAGCCCCAGCAGCAGGTAGCCCAGGGACAACGCCAGGGCCGTAAAGCCGTAAGTCTTGCCCGCCATGCCGAGGAAGACCGGCGCCAAGGCCATCGGCAGTACGGTGAAGGAATGTAGGGCGATCTGGGTCGCCGTCAGGCCTCCCTCGGGATCGACCACGGGCATCACGCGGAAGCCGGCGCGTTCGTAGTCGCGGCGGTGAATCCAGAACAAGGAGAGGAAATGGGGTATCTGCCAGAGGAACTGAATCCCGAACAGGACCCAGGCTTGCGCGCAGAGGCTTCCTCGCGCCGCGGCCCAACCGATCAGGGGAGGGGCCGCTCCGGCCGCCGCGCCGACCCAGGTGGCTTGCGGCGTGAAGCGCTTCATCGGAGTATAAAGGAAGGCGTAAGCGAGCACGGTGGCGGCCGTCAGGGCGGCGGCGAGGGCGGTGGTTTCATAAGCCAGCGCGGCCAGCCCCGCCGCGGCCAGGACGAGGCCGAAGAGGAAGGCGTCGCGCGCCCGCAGGCGTCCGGCGGCCACGGCGCGTCGGCGCGTGCGCTCCATCAGCGCGTCCGGCCCGCCTTCGAGGGCTTGGTTTAAGCTGCCGCAGGCGGCCGAGCAGAGGCCTGTGCCGAGTACGGTCCAAAGCAGGCCGGCGCCGAATGAGCCGCCCGCCATCGAATAGCCGAAGGCCGCCGTCATCATGACCAAGGTCGCGATGCGGGGCTTTGTCAGCGCCAGGTAATCGTTGAGCATTGCTAACGGTAGCGCCGGGCGCGCAGGCTCCAGACCACCGCGGTCGCCAGGATCAAAGAGCCCATGGCGAGATGGACCGCGGTGACGACGGCCGCCCCCGAGAAGCCGGAAGCGTAGTCGGGCGAGAAACGCGCCTTGAGCGCGGCGAAGCCGAGGAAGATTTGGACGACGATCAAGCCTCCAAGCAGCAGGGAAGGGGCGTAGAGGCCGTTGTCCGGGCTGGCCGCCGAGGCTCCGCGCGCGGCGGCCGCCATGACGGCGAAAAAGACCACCAGGGCCCAGGCCAGGTGCAGCCCCAGGCCGGTCCCGGTGTGGCGCAGCAGGGCTCCCCAGAAGATTTGCAGGAAAACGGCCAGGATGGCGAGAACGCCGAGCCTCCATAGCTTCGCCAGCGCGGCGGCCGCGGCGGTCGTGGCTGCCGTGGCGGCGTACCAGGGGGAGGTGGCCTGGGCGATGGCGACCAAGAGGGCGAAGACGGCCTGGGCAAGGCAGGCATGGGCGATCGAGATGGCGGGCGGCAGGCGCAGCAGGACGGTGAGACCGCCTAAAAGGGCCTGCAGCAAGATCGCCGCGGCGGCCAGGTAGCCCATGCGGCGGACCCAGGCCCGCGGCTCGCGGCGGGCCAGCCAGACGGCCAGCGTCAGGGTCAGCAGGGCCACGACGCCGGCGATCAAGCGATGGCCGTGCTCGAAGACGACCCCGCCGATCATGGGCGGCAGCAGGCTGCCGTAGGACAGCGGCCAGTCCGGCACCGAGAGACTTGAACCGGTCGAGGTGACCAGGGCTCCCGCGCAGAGCAGCAAGAAGGCGAGGGCGCAGAGCAAGCGCGCAAAATTGTTCAGCGCGGACCTCACGAGTCCCGTCCTTGCAGGGCGGGGAAAAGCGCCGCTTCAGCCAGGAGGCGCTGCTTTTCGATGCGCCAGACGGCAATGGCCAAGGCCGCCAACAACGTCAGCGTGATGCACAGCAAAAGCAGAATGCCGGTTCCTATGGCGAGCGCGAGATTCGAGCCGGGAGCGGCGCCGAAGCAGACGGCGCAAGCCGTCGCGCCCGGCGGCGCGATCCAAGAGAGAAGAGCGAGGAGCGGGAGAATCGCCCTCATCGCAGCCAGCGGTAGCGCCGCAGAAACCAAAGAAGATAGAAGAAGGAGGCGACCAAGCCCACGGCCGCGACCAAGCTCAGCCTCGGCCAAGCTTGCCCGGCGGCGCTCTGTTCTCTGGTCCAGAATTCCAGAAAGGTCATCAGGCCCGCGGAGCAGGAGATGAAGAAGACGTGGAAATGCTTCAGGCTCATCGCCTCTCCGCGCTCAGGGCGGCGACTTGCGCGGCGACCGGGGCGTGGAGGCTCTCCTGGCGGACGAGATGGACGTCGAGCGGCATCAGGCAGAAGCCCAGAGCGCAAAACAGCAGGATGCCCAGGCAGGCGTAGATCAGCTTGTGCTCTCCCTTCAGGTGCATGAAGAAGGCCGCGACCAGGCCGCCCTTGACGGCGGCGATGAGCAGGCCGGCCGGAATGCCGAGGCTTCTGGGAAGGTGGAGGTAGGAAACCAGTACCGTCAGCACGGTCAGCGCCATGAGCGCCGCGAAGATCATCATGTACAGCTTGACGTTGGGGGGAGGATGTCCGTGCGGCGCGGCGGCGTCGTTCATATGAGGTAGATGGCCGGGAACAGGAATATCCAGACGATGTCGACGAAATGCCAGTACAGGCCGGCCGCCTCGACGCGGCCCAAGAAGAGGGGATGGTCGAAGTTCTTGCCCGACATCCAGTACAGCGTGGAATTCACGATGATGCCGCCGATGACGTGCAGGCAGTGAAGCCCGGTCAGCGTGAAATAAACGGCGTGGAAGATGCTGGTCGAGGGCCACTCGTTGTGCTCGAAGTGGCTGCCGTATTCGTAGCACTTGAAGATCAAAAAGAGGTAGGCCAAGCCGATCGTGATCGCCATGTATTTGCGAAAACCGGGAAGATCGCGCTGGACGGCGCGGGCGTAGGCCATGACCATCGACACGGAGGAGGTGATCAGCACGATCGTGTTGAGCGTGGCCAGGGGGACGTTGAGCGCCTCCCAGCCGCGCGGCCAGCTGGCCGCGCCCATGCGCAAGACGACGTAGCTGGTGAACAAAGTCGAGAAGAGCATGACCTCGGAGGCCAAGAAGAGCCAGATCCCCAGCTTGGCGTTGGAGACGCCGCTGCTGACGGGAGCGGGGATGGCTGGGGCGGTCGCGGCTTGGGGCAGGCTCATGCGGCCTCCAGGGAGCGCGGATCGGCGTTCTGGGGCAGCCAGTCCGTCTTGAGGCCCTCGGGACTGTACTCGTAAGGCCCGCGCCAGACCAGAGGCGTCTCTGTAAAATTGCCGTGCGGCGGCGGGGAGGGGCAGGCCCACTCCAGCGTCGTGGCCTTCCAGGGATTTTCCTCCGATTTCTCGCCGCGCCAGATGCTGTGGAAGAAGTTGTAGATGAAGGGCAGCTGGACGAGGAAGAGCAGCCAGGCCGCCACGGAGCTAAGGACGTGCAGGGGCTGCGTGGGCAGATCGTGGAGGTGGGCCGTGGGATCGTAGTAGCGGCGGTTTTGTCCGGCCAGGCCCAGGATGAACATGGGGAAGAAAACGCAGTTCATGCAGATCAGCGTGCCCCAGAAATGGAACCGCCCCAAGGCGTCGTTCATCCGGCGGCCGAACCATTTCGGGAACCAATGGTAGGTCCCGCCCATCAGGGCGATGATCGAGCCGGTGACGACGACGTAGTGGAAATGCCCGATGACGTAGTAGGTGTCGTGCAGGTAGATGTCGGTGACAGTCAGGCCCAGCGGCAGGCCGGTCAAGCCGCCGATGCCGAACATCGGCAGGAAGGCCAGCGCGAAGAGCATGGGGGTCGTGAAACGGATCGAGCCGCCCATCAGCGAGAAGATCAGGCAGGTCAGGATCGCCACGGAGGGCACCGAGATGATCATCGTCGTGACCAGGAAGAAATTGGAGAGGGTGGCGCTCATGCCGCTGACGAACATGTGGTGGGCCCAAACGATGAAGGACATCGCCCCGATGGAAAGCATGGAAGCCACGATCGTGCCGTAGCCGTGCAGCGGCTTGCGGGTGTTGTTGGCGATGATCTCGGCGACGATGCCCATCGGCGGAAGCAGAAGCACGTAGACCTCGGGGTGGGCCAGAAACCAAAAGAGGTGTTGCCAGAGCAAGGGCTGGCCGCCGCCGGAGGCCTTGTGCATCATCCCCAGCACCACCAGATCCTTGGGAACGTAGAAGCTGGTGTGAGCGATGCGGTCCATCAATTGCATGATGGCCGCCCCTTCCAAGGGGGGAAATGCCAAGAGCAGCAGGAACGCCGCGACGAGCTCGGACCAGACGAAGATCGGCATGCGCATAAGGTGCATGCCCGGGGCGCGCAGATTCAGCGTCGTCACGATGAAATTGATGGCGCCCAGCAGGGAGCTGGTGATCAAGAGGACCATGCCGAAGAGCCAGACGGTCTGGCCCGGGTTGATGATCGCCAGCGGCGGATAGGAGGTCCAGCCGGACTGCGCCGCGCCGCCGGGCAGGATGAAGGAGCCCAGCATCAGCAGCCCGCCCGCCAGGTAGACCCAATAGGAGAGCATGTTGAGGCGCGGGAAGGCCATGTCGGGAGCGCCGATTTGCAGCGGCAAGAGGTAGTTGCCGAAGGCTCCCACGCCCAGCGGGACCACTCCCAAGAAGACCATGATGGTGCCGTGCATCGCGCAGAGGGAGTTGTAGAACTGGCCCGAGATCACGCCGTTGGGAGCCAGGTCCGCCGGCAGGAAGCGGCCGATCCAGGGGATGGGGGTTCCGGGGAAGGCCAGGCTCCAGCGCATCACCATGATGAAGACGAAGCCGATCAGGAGGAAGATCCAGGCGGTGATGAGGTACTGCAAGGCGATGATCTTGTGGTCCTGCGAGAACACGTATTTCTGGATGAAGCCTTGCGGCGGGTGTGCGTGGGTGTCTACCATGATTGGCCGGTGTTGGTCGAGGCCGCCGCCACGCTCGGAGCCGCGCTCTTGAGCCACTTGGCGTAGTCCTCGGGGGTTTGAACGATGACGGTGGCGCGCATCAGGCTGTGCGCGAAGCCGCAGAGCTGGGCGCAGGACAGCTCGTAGGTGCCCGGACGGTCGGGCTCGACCCAGAGCGGGATCGCCATTCCGGGAACGATGTCCTGCTTGATGCGGAAGGAGGGGATCCAGAAGCTGTGGATGACGTCGAGGGAGGTCAGGCGGATCAAGGTCGGCCGGCCCGTCGGCAGATGGAGCTCGTTGGCCAGGACGATGTCGTCCTTGGCCGCCGGATCGCTGTAGTCCAGGCCCAGGGGATTGGAAAAGTGGATCTTGTCCATCTCGGTGCGGCCGAATTTGCCGTCGGCTCCGGGGTAGTGGATGTTCCAGGCGAACTGCTCGGCGACGACATCGATGCGGTTGGCCGGCGGGACGTCGGGGGCATGCCCCTTGATGCGGCTCCAGACCGGGATGGCGTAGAAGAAGATCAGGGCGATCTCGAAGAGCATCACGATGAGGTCGGGGATGAGGCTCGCGGAGAATATGCCGTGATGCTCCGGGTCCCTCTTCGCGGGCACGCCCTCGCGCCGGCGGTAGCGCACCAGCAGGTAGACGAAGAAGATGGCCCAAAGAATGAAGATCGTGAACATCGCCGCGTGGATCAGGCGGATGCCGAAGTCGACGTCCTTGGCGTAGGTCGATGCCTCGACCGGAAGGCCCCAGCCGTAAATGCTCTTCATTCGAAACGGACCTCATTGAACCAAATATGCGAATAACATGCAAATGACCGGCAGAGTCGTTGCGAAAGGGCCCTTGTCCATCGAACCCGGCGCCCGGAGCCGGCGGGGGAATTGTTGTGGCCGGCGGTGGCGTGGGCGGGGTAAAACGTGCTAAAATGAATGATCGCAAACGGAGAGGTGATGCATGGGTGATTTCAGCTTCGGCGAAGTCCTGGTCGTCATCGTCGTCGGCCTGATCCTGTTCGGGCCCAACAAGATCCCCGAGTTCGCGCGCCAGTGCGGCCGGGCGGTCAACATGTTCAAGAAGGGCCTGCGCGAGGGGTTGGAGGAGGCGGAGGCCGTCAAGGAAACTCCCAAAAAGGAGCTGACGCAGGCCTCTTCGTCCGGGCAGGAGCCGCAGGCTTAGCCGCCTTTGGCCGCGGCTGGCAAGAAGGTGACGGTCTTCGCGGCCGGCTGCTTCAACCGCCTGCATCTGGCGCACCGGCGCTTGCTGCGCGAGGCGCGCGCGCTGGGGGATGAGTTGGTCGTCGTGCTCTCCAACGACGCCCATAACTGCAAGCCGAACGCCGTTCCCGCCGAATTGCGGCGCAGCCGCCTCGAGGCCCTGGGAGCGGCCGATCGCGTGCTTATCGGCAGGGCGGACGGCTTTGCGACCTCCTTGCGCGAGATCAAGCCCGACATCCTGTTGCTCGGCTACGATCAGCGCCTGCCCGACGCTGAGACCGAGGCGGCGGTCAAGGAGCTCGGCATCAAGGTGATGGTCATGCCCTGGTATCCCGGCAAGGAGCAGGATTGGGTCGTTATAAAGGAGGGAGGAGCGTGAGCCAGGCCGCCGTCGCCCCGCGCGCCCCGGAGCATCGGGAAGACCCTCCGATGCCGCTGACGCAGCATCTAGACGAGCTGCGGCGGCGATTGATGTGGGGCTTGGGGATTCTCTGCGTCGGGGCTGGGGTGGCTTTCTATTATTCACAACCCCTGCTCGAGTGGCTGTCAAAGCCGGTGGGACGGCTGGTCTTCATCGCTCCCGCGGAGGCGTTTCACACCCGGCTGAAGCTCTCCTTTTATGGAGGCTTCCTGCTGACCCTGCCCCTGCTCCTTCACCAGGTCTGGCTGTTCATCGCGCGGGCCCTGCCCCGGCAGTGGCGGCGCAGGCTGCTCAAGATGGTGCCTCTCTCCTACCTGCTTTTCGTCTCCGGCGTCCTGATCTGCCTCAAGCTCGTCATTCCCCAGGCGATGCGCTTTTTCTTGTCGTATGGGACCTCCAACTTGCAGCCGTTCATCACCCTGAGCGCCTACCTCTCCTTCGTGACGACCTTGTCGCTGGCCTTCGGCGCGGTCTTTCAGTTTCCCCTGGCGCTCTACGCCCTCAACTGGATGGGCGTGCTCGACAAGCGCTCCCTGGCCGCGCAGCGCCGGCTGGCTTGGTTCATCTCTTTCGTGGTCGGAGCCCTCTTCACGCCCGACATCGTCGGGCAGTGCTGCCTGGCGGGCTGCTCCATCGTCCTCTTCGAGCTGACTCTGCTGGCGATGCGTTAAATGCCGCGGCGGCGCCTGGACCGGATCTACCTCTTCTTCGCGTTCTGCTACCTCGCCCAGGGCATGAGCGGCATCATCTACGAGCCGCTGGCCTATTTGCTCAAGGACGTCCTGCATCTGGGCTCGGCGCAGGCGGCGGCCTTCGTCTGGTGGATGACCCTGCCGATGCTGATCAAGCCGGTCTTCGGGGTCTTGACCGACATGCTCCCTTTAGGCGGACGCCGGCGCCGCCCGCACATGGCGCTGGCCTGCTTGATCTGGGGGGGAGCGCTCGCGGCGCTGGCTTGGGAGCGCCGCTTTCCTTATTATACCCTGCTCGTGCTGCTGGCCTGCGTCAACGTGGGACTGGTCCTGGGAGACATCGTCTGCGACGCGGTGATGGTCGAGCAGGGGCAGCTGGCCGGCAAGACCGGCCCCTACCAGGCCGTCCAGATCGGCATTCTATACGCCACGATCGTCGTCACCGGCTTGGGCGGCGGCTGGCTCTCGGCCCATGCCAGCGCGAGGCAGGTGTTCGCCTTGGCGGCCGTTTTCCCGGCCTTGGCGCTCTTCTCCATCGTCTGGATGCGGGAGCCGGTCGCTCCGGCGGCTGCGCGCCAGGTCCGCTTAGCCCTCGGCCGCGTCGCCGTCTCCCGCCGCTTCTGGGCGGTGGCCGGCCTGATCTTCTTGTGGAGCTTCTCCCCATTTCTCGGCACCGCTCAGTTCTACTACGAGTCGGAAACGCTCAAGCTGGGCCCCGTGCTCATCGGCTGGATCGACACCATCGGCGGCCTGGCCGGCGCCATCGGGGCCCTGGCCTACGGCCGCTTGATCGGCGTCTGGAGCCTGCGGCAATGGCTGCGCGCCTGCGTCTGGGGCGGGGCGGCCTTGGCCCTGCTCTATCTGGGGTTCTCCGGTCCCGTCAGCGCCGCCGTGGTGACGGCGGTGGCCGGGCTGGCCGGGGTGGGCTTTCGCTTGGCGCTGATGGACTTGGCGGCGCGGGCCTGCCCGCGCGGAGCCGAGGCGATCTGCTTTGCCGCCTTCATGGCGGTCTTCAATTTGGCGGCCGCGGCCTCGAACCTGGTCGGAGGCTGGCTGTTGGAGCGGTTGGGCGGAGTCTTGTCGCCGGCCGGCTGCTTCGAGGCGTTGGTCGTCATCGGAGCCCTCTGCACCCTGGCCTGTCGGCCGCTGCTTGCGCCGGCCCTTGAAGGCGTGCCTGACGCGGCGCCCTCCGAGCTGGCGATCGCGCAGGCCGCCTTGGGCTAGCCAGATCGCGGCGAAATGATTGGGACCTGTGACATAATTATATAGACAATTTGGCCGAGGCGATTTTGGAGCGAGCCAAGAAGCGAGGAGCGAGCATACCCGCAGCGGTATGCGAGCGACGAACGACGCAGGCGCAGCCCAAAATCGCCCGGGCGTAGGGCAGAGGCATGATCTTGGCCGATTTCTTCGTTGCTCGTCGCTCACATAGCGATCGCTATGCTCCCTCCTCGCGCCTCGAAATCGCCTCAAGCTCATGCCTCCAAATCGTCTATATAATTATGTCACAGGTCCTTAGTTGCTAATATTGGTTTGACATGAGCGGACGCGGTGCGGCGCTATGGACGGGCGGCAAGGATTGCTCATTGGCTCTCCACGAAGCGCGCAAATCCGGTCTAGAAGTCGAGGAGCTGATCACCTTCGCTCCGCCATCCCCTGTTTTCTTGGCCCACCCCATTCCCTTTCTCAAGCGGCAGGCGGCGGCCATGGGTCTTCCCTATCGCACCATCACCATCTCCTCTCCGCCGGACTCCAATTACGCTCGAGCCCTCCAAGCTCTACGGAGAGAAGGAATCAAGACGCTTGTGACCGGCGATATCTCCGAAGTGGATGGTCATCCCAATTGGATACGTGAAGCCAGCCGCGGCACCGGCCTCGAAGTCCTGACGCCTCTTTGGGGCCGCAGCCGCCGTCGCTTGATGACAGATCTCCTGGACTCTGGATTCACGGCGGTCTTTTCTCTCGTCAAGAGGCCTTGGTTCACGCGGCAGTGGGTCGGCCGGGCCATCGATCGCCAGGCAGTGGAGGAGCTTGCCTCATTGCAGCCAACCCCCGATCTTTGCGGAGAAAACGGGGAGTACCATAGCTTGGCCCTCAATGGGCCGATTTTCAAGAATGCTCTTGGAATCGCGGCCTTCGACGTGCGCGAGAGAGCGGGGATGATGTATATGAAAATCGAAGAGGTCGTCGAAGTCGAGGAATCCTTTGTTTTGAGCGCCCAGTCCGAGCCATGAAGTCCTCTCCTTGGGCGAAAATCGCGCTGGCGGCCGCGGCGCTGGCGCTTCTGCTGGTTTTGGCCGCCTCCCTGCTGATCCGGCATTTCCTGCCCCCGCAGCGCCTGCGCGGCCTGGTCGTGGCGGCGGCCCAGAAGAGCCTGCGGCGAGAGGTGCGCTTGGAGGGGGCGTCGATCGGCCTCTTCTCCGGCTTGCGACTGGAGAATCTTTCGATCTCGGAGGCTCCCGATTTCAAGGCGGGGACCTTCGCTTCCGTGGGCTCCTTCAAGCTGCGCGTCGCGCTCTGGCCGTTGCTGCGGCGCCGCTTGGTCGTGGAGTCCGTCTCCGCCTCGGGGCTTTCTCTGCGGGTGCTCAAGAACGAGGACGGCAGCTACAACTTCTCCGATCTTCTCGCCTCTTCCTCACCGTCGGCTGGGTCGTCCGCGAAGAGTTCCTCCGCAACAACGGAGCTTGCGATCCGCACCCTGAGCCTGCGGGGCGCGCGTTTGTCCTACGCCGAGGAAGGCAAGGACCGGGCCCTATCCTTGTCGAATCTCGACGCGAAGCTGTCCGGGTTCTCCCTCAAGGGAGGCTTTTTTGCCAAGGCCTCCGGGAGCTTGTCCGGGCGCTGGGATGGACGAGCCTTGGACGGCTCCGCGGCCTTCGACGGGACGATCGATTTGGGCGGCGGCCGGCCTGAGGCCTTCATGGCGCGGATTCGGACCTTGACGGCGCGCGCGGGGCCCTGGCGGCTGAAGGCCTCCGGCAGCGTCGAGAACCTCTCGCGTCCGCGCCTGGACGTGGCGATCGACGCCTCGGGCCCCCAGGGAACTTCCGCGAGGCTGCGCTATAAAGGAACCGTCACGCCGCCGGCCCAAGGCGTCGCCCTGGCGGCGGCCGGGCAAGCGCGCCTGCAATCCGCCGCACTGACGGCGGGGCAGGCCGAGAGCCTGGGCCTGCCCAAGGGTCTGAGCCTCCCGGCCTTCAGGCTTGATTCGGATTTTCAATACGGAGCCGATGCCCTGGAGCTGAATTCCCTGGCCCTCTCCTGCCAGCGCGGACGATTGGAAGCCTCGGGGCGCTTGTCGCGCTTGTCCAGCGGCCGGCCGCAGCCCGCCTTGAACGTCTCGGCGAAGTTCGACCTCCCGGCCCTCTCCGCAAAGCAGGCGCCTTGGCTCGGGCTTCCCGCGGGTCTGGGGCTTCCCGCGATGACACTGGAGGCGCGCGGGCGCATCAACGGCGACTCCCTGTCGCTGGAGCAATTGGCGCTGCGGGGTGGCTTCGGCAGCTTGAAGGCTTCCGGCAGCGCGCGGCGCCTTTACTCCTCGCGGCCGAGCCTGGATTTAAGCCTCGCCCTGAATCTGAGCCTGCCGGCCTTGCAGGCGGCCCAGTTGCCGTGGGCCGGGCTTCCGCCGCGCTTGAGGCTGCCCGCGATGACGATCGAGGGGGCGGGGCGCCTGCAAGGCGAGCAGTTGACGCTGGACTCCCTGCGCCTGGGGCTGCCCCAGGGCAGCGTCTCGGTGTCGGGAGTCGTGCGGGGACTGCGCTCCGGCTCGCCGGCTTTCGCCCTCAACCTCGCGGCCAAGCTCACCCTGCCGGCCTTAAGCTCCGCGGACGATCCGTTCGGCACGGTCCCGCCGGGCTTGTCGATTCCGGCCTCGCGCTGGGACGCCTCTTTGTGGTTGAGCCGCGACGAGGTGCGCATCGCCTCCCTGCGCGCCGTGGTGGGGCACAACGAGCTCTCCGTAGACAAGGGCCTGCTCTCCGGCTTGCGCAGGCCGCATCCTTTCGTCGATCTGACCCTCAAGTGCCGGCGCTTCAAGCTTGACGAGCTTACGGGAATCTCCCTTCAGACGAGGGGCATGGACTTGCGGGGCGGCGGTTTCTTCGCCATAGCCCTGCGCGGGCGCCTGCCGCGGCCCGTCATGCGCGGCAAGGCCAGGTTCCAGGACGTGGCGGCCACGGTGGGGGGACTGCAATTGTCCGGTTTCTCCGGCACGGCTTCCTTCAACGAGTCCCGCATCGACGTTCCTGATTTGCGCGGCCGCGTCGGCGACGGCGATCTGGACTTGAATCTCACGGTGAGCCATTACGAGAAGGCCCCGGACATCGACTTGGAGGCCAGCCTGAGCCGTTTCGACCTGGGCAAGTTCCTGGCCGCCAAGGCGGCCCTGGCCTCGCGCGCTCCGGCAAAGCCCGAGCGCGCCGGCCGGCCTTCCCATGAGGCCGCCGCCCCGATCAGCGCCCGCGGCAAGCTGCTGATCGGGGAGCTCGTCCATCCCAACGCCAGCGCCTCCGACGTCCGGGTCAAATGGAACCTGACCGGGATCACGCCGGACTTAAGCCGCCTGGCCGGCACGGCCAGCCTCTACTCCTCGAAGGGGAGCTTCGCCAACCTGGGCGAGATGGCGACCCAGTCCAAGATCGTCAAGATACTGATTCTTCCCTTGATGGTCGTGCAGAAGATCGGCTCGCTGGGGGGCATCCGCTTGTTCCCGGACTTAAACGCCGTCCATTACGACGAGTTGGCGGGCGACTACGCTTTCTCCAACGGGATCATGACCGTCCGCGACAGCCATATCGACGCCGACGTCGGCGATCTTAAGGCCAGCGGGCGCATCGACCTGCCGCGGGAGCGGCTGGACCTCGCAGTCACGGCGCAGGTCGGACGCCTGGCGCCCATCGACGTGGCCGTCGGCGGCACCTTCGAGAAGCCCTCCACCCACGTCAAGCTGGTCAAGTTCCTGGCCGAGCCGGCCAAGCAGCTCCTCGAAGGCCTGCTTAACAGATAGGCGCGCCGGCGGGGTTTTCCAAGCCCGCTACTGGTTCTCGAAGTAGGCGGTGATCGCCCCGGAGAGCTTGCCGGAGACGAGCTTGGCCAGCTCGACGCGGCTGCGGCGGACCGCCTCCCCGTAGTCGCTGGAGGCCTCCCGATCCGAGGCGTCGAACTGCGAGACGACCTTTCCGGAATGCCCGTCCTTGAGCGTGATCGTGGCGTTGCTGCGAGCCCATTTCCATTGCGAGCCGTCGCCTTGCATGGGGACGCTGGAGAGGCGTCCCGCCACCTCCAGGTCGGCGTCCCGGGAAGCGCCCTGGAGCGCCTGCAGGCCGAAGGCGTTGAGGCCCTCGATGACGCCGGTTTCAAGCTCCGAAGAGCCTTCCCCCGAGATCGCGACCGAGACGTCCAGGGCCGCCACGGCCTTCGCCGCCATGGGCCTGACGACCGATTCGTCGAAGGGCGGCTTGGCGCCCTGGCCGCTGGCGTCGACGACGCGCAGCTCGGAATTCAAGTCCTCGCGCGCCTTAAGCAGGCGCAACAGGCGCATCGCGGCCTTGGCGCGGACGAGTTTTCCCGTCTCGGAGTCCAGCTGCCCCTTCCATTGCAGGGCCTGGGCGTCCAGCGAGGCCAGCTTGTCGACGATGGCGGCCTTGGCCTTCGCTCTGTCGAGCACGGCCAGGGCGTAGCGCACCTTCGTCTCGGGGTCCTCCCAGTGGTCGACGACCTGGGCGCCCTCCAGGACCTTGCGCGAGGCCGTCTCGACGCTTTCCGAGACCGCCTGGGAAAAGTTGCCGCCGGCGGCGTTGTCCGTCTCGCTGGCCAGCGAATCGGTCCTGACGCTGACCTTGGTCGAGAAGACCTTGGCGATCTCGCCGCGCGCGCGATCCTCCGCGCTGGCGCGGTCATCCGCGGCGCCGACGCCGGTGATGAAGCCCTCGCGCGGATATTCCATGCTCGAGCCGTCGACCCAGTCCGGCTTGGGGTTGCGCGGATCGGCCCGGCAGATGCGGGGCAAGGCAAAGGTCAAGGCGGCCAGCGCGCAGGCGGCCGGAAGCGTCATTTTCATGGGAATCCTCCAAGTCATGAGGCTGTCCTGTAGGCGAGGTAGGTGCGTTTCGACTGCGAGATCACGACGTCGTTAAAGACCGCTGTGGAGACCACGACCCCCGCGGCGTCCATGAAGCGGACGACGACCTTATGCCTGCCGGGGGCAAGCCGCAGCCGCGCCATCCGGATTTGAGCGGGCAGGGTGGACCAGGAGCGGGTGTCCGCGACCTCCGTGGCCGCGGCTAGCCCGTGGGCCAGGCCGCCCGCCAGCGCGCGGCAGAACTTGGCGCCCATCGACTTGGCGCCGTATTGCTTGTCGCACTCGGCGCCCGCGGCGCGGGAGGCGGCCTCGGCGAGGACGTATTTGACCGTGGCCCGCGCCACGGCCCGGAGCTTGATCAAGGGCAGGCGGTCCGTAAGATCGCGCCTGGCGATCTCGGAGACGTCCTCCATCAGCAGGGTGTCCGCGCTGGCCTGGCCGTCGTCGACCTCGACCTGCGAGGAGACGATGCGGTAGGGGTCCTGGACGTAATCCGGATAGGCGACGGTGATCGCATGCCCGGCGATGCCGGCGTTGAGGGCTTCCTGGAAGCTGGCGTCGTTGACCTCGGAGTCTCCGCTGGAGCGGGTCAGGATCAGGGCCCTTCCCCAGGCCACCTGCCAGGTCCTGGAGACCAGCCGCGGGGCGACCCCGTTGTAATGGATGAAGACCAACTCGCCGTCGCTCTTTTCGGAGCCGGGCGGGAATTCGAAATGCGGGGTCGGGGTGTGGAAGAGGGAGGCGTACCAGCCGTAGGCGGCCAGGGCGGCCTGCCTTGAGATGCGCGCGTCGTCCGCCATCCCCTCGTCGGCGTAGAGCAGGGAGTCGAGATATCTGGCGAAGGCGTCGTCCTTGTAGTCGGGCTTGTTCTGGAGATCGCGGTTGAGCTCGTCCAAGAACTGCTCGACCTTGCGCGACTCGACCAAGGCCTCGTCCGGCTTGCCCAAGAAGACGTAGTCGAGGGCGCGAAAGACGTTGAGCAGCGCGCGCTCGTAGGGCCGCGCCGCGTAGTCCATGGTCGTGTCGTTGAGCAAGAGCGTTCCCGCCGCCTGGTGCAGGCTCTTGGTGTAGAGCTCCTCGCTGCGGCGCTCGGCGCGGTCGAAGGCGGCGTCGCTGTTCGCGTACTGGCCCTCGTGGTGGAGGATGGTGCCCAGGTCCAGGTAATAGAGCACCATGTTCTTGCGGCCGTACTGGCTCTGCTTGGTCCGCTCAAGCAGCTGCTGGGCGCCCTGGTAGTTGCCGGATGCGATGAAGGCGTTTAAGTCCCTCTTTTCTGCGCCGGAGGGGCCGAAGGCGCAGGCGGAGAAAAACGAGGCGGCCGCCACGCAGGCGACCGCCTCAATAGCCCGGATCGAACGGCTCACGTTGCCGCCGAAGCTACCAGCTCACCAGGTGGCCCGCGGACGCTCGACGAATTTCTTGATCTTCTTTTCCCCGTTCCAGACGATCTCGTTGGTCTTCATGTTCAGGAGCTTGAGGTTGGTCTGGTAGAGGACGACCGACTTGCCGCCTTCCTGGTCGGCGATCGTGTTGATCTCTCCGCTCAGCATGAAGTCGGCCCCGGTCTCCTTGCCGTGGGCCTTGCGCGTCTCCTCGGAGGCGTTGACGTCCTGGTCGAGCCGCTCCTGGCGCACCTCGCCGCGCTCGCTGCTGCCGGCGACGAAGGCGACGCGCCCCGAGTTGATCAGGGCGCGCTGCAGGTCCTCGACGAAGGTGTCGGTGGCGATGTGCTCGTCGCTTAAGTTGCGCACGGTGCCGACGATGACGGTCGGGGGCTTGCCGATCGCTTGGGTCGCCCCGCCCAGCCAGGGCCGCGAGAGGCAGTCCTGGATCATCTCCTCGGCCACCAGGCGCGAGTCGGTGTCGTTCCAGCGCCCGCTCAAGTCCTTGACCTGGTTGACGTCCATGCGCACGACCTTGACCCCGCCGCAGGCCGACAACAGCGGCAAGAGGGACAAGGACAGCCAGAAGCCGGAGCGCCTGCCCATCGCTTAGTGCTTCGCCTCTTCGGCCGACAGCTCGTCGAAGGCCTTGTCGGCGTCGGCCTTGACGTAATCGCGCATCTTGGCGTCCAGCTCCTTGGAGTCGTCCAGGGTCTTCTGGACGGCGGCCATGTCGAGCTTGCAGAGGGAGAACATCGTGCCGTCCGTCGGGTCCTTCCAGTGGTCGATGATGACCGCTCCGTGCAGCGTGAACTTCGCGAAGCTCTTGAGGGTCTGGGAGACCGTCTGCTCCTCGCTGGACTTGGACATGTCGCCGGCGGTGGTGGAGGCCATGTAATCCTTGGTCAGGATGGCGACGTAGCTGTCCATGATCTTGGCGATCTCGCCGCGCGCGCGGTCGTCCGCGGCCACGACGGAGAGGGCGCGGTTGCGGATGCCGGAGGCGATGCCGACGCCGTAGAAGACCCCTTGGCCGCCGTCCTTGAACGCCCCGTTGCCCTTATTGACCCAATCGGGAGCCTGCGCGGCCACCGGGCCGGACACTTTCCGGCCGCCGCAACCGACCGCGGCGAGCAGGCCTAGACCCAGAGCGAACGCGCCGAACCTGGCTAAATTCTTTTGCATGGAACTCCTCCTTGAAGCGATCCGATACAAGCCGAAGTATAAAAGACCCCGAGGAGTATGTCAAGAACAAGAAGACGGCGACGGAACGCCGCGCTTTCTTGCGGGGAAGCTGCCGTTGGCATCCGCGTCCATTAGGCCCAGGGCGGCATCGGCAAACGGCCCGCCGCCGCTGGGCCGATGGACTCATGGGCGCCCGCCGGGCTTGCCTTATAATAGGCCCCTATGCGGTTTTTGATCGCTGCCCTCTTGGGAGTTGCGCTGGGAACGGCGCATGCCGGCGGCGTTTCCGGACCAGCGCATGCGGCGGTCCAGAAATCCCTATTTCGGCTTCCCTCGGCGACTTGCCTGACGGGTTTCCGCGGCCTCCAGGGATATCTCGCAAGCCCGGAGGGCCGGGATTTGCTTGCACAGCCGCGGCTAGCGGCGTTGGCGCGGCTTGATCTCGATGATCCCGTTCAAGCGCGCGCGCTGACGGCGGCGCGGCGGCAGTTGGCGCCCGCCACTATCGCGCGGATGGCCGCGCTCACGCGCGCCTCTTTGTCGCCCGACGAAAAGGTGCGCCTCGCTTTGCAGGTCGACGCGGCTTTAGGCGAGGCCGCTCCCCAGGTGGCCCGGCGGCTGGCCGCGGTTCCAAGCGCCGTCTCACAGCTTGAGTCCTGGCGCAGCCAGCTCGAGCCCTTGGCCTCGCTTTATACCGAGGCGCCGCCTGGCGCCGCCACGCCAAGCCTCGCTGCCGCCGCGCCGCGCGCGAAGGCCCCGCCGCCGGCCTCGATCGCCTTCTTCACGGTCGATCTGAAGCTGCCCGAGCGCGGACCGCTCAAGATTCTCGAGTTTAATCCCGGGATGACCTCCGGCTTTGTCGGCTACCAGGCGGCCTACCGCCGTCAGATGCGCGGGCTGCTCTGGAAGCACTTAGCCGAGCTCGGGCTGCCGGTCTGGCTCGCCTGGCAGAAGTCGGGTCATGACGCGATCAACGCCAGCAAGGAGGATTCCGCCGCGTACGCCCTCGCCGACTTCTCCGCACAGCCTGGGAATATCCTCAGCGGGGAGCGCCGCAAGCTCCTTGAGAAGGGCTGGCACAAGCCGCGAGAGGGGTTCTCCCCAGGCAAGCTGGGCTCCTACACCGGAATCTTTAGCGACGAGTCCTATTACGATCATGATCCCAGCGAAGATTTCCAGCGGGAATTCCTCGAGGGCTTTGCGCACATACTCCAGCTCAACCGCGCCGGCGCCGTGCATCTGATGACGGACGTGAAGTTTCTCACAAGCCGCCTATTTGCCCGCGCCGCGAAGGAGTTTCGGCCGCGCTCGCGTTTGATCGCCAAGGATCCCCAGGAGGGTCTGGCTGACGAGATACGCCGCGCGATCCCGGCCGAGCGCTACGTCGTCAAGCCGCTCGACTCCATGCAAGGCATGGGCGTCCTGGTCGTCGACGCCGCGGACTTGGAGTCGGCGCTCAAGCAGGCGATCGACGGGCAGGGCGACTACTGGGGCAAGGATGAAAACCCCGCCTTCTTGGTCGAGGAGTACGCGGCCTCCAAGCCCGTCAAATATAAAGGCCGGGCTTTCGACGGCACCATGCGCGTGGCTTTCACCGTTCTGCACGACGCCGGCGGCATCCGCATCCACGTGCTCGACTCTTACTGGAAGCTTCCGTCCGAGCCGATCGGAGCCGGCGAGCTGCGAGAGGCGACGGTGTCTGTCGTCAAGCCGGAGAAAGGCGGCGCCCGCGGCGCCCGCGTTTCCCGTTTGGACAAGGCGCGCGTCGAGGAGCAGCTTGCGCGCGCGATCCCGCCCGTCTACGCGGGCATGATCGCTCAGGACGAAGACGGCGTCATCGACGGCCTTTTATTCTCGGCCGACCCGCTCGAGGTCCGCCTCGGGCTGCATCTCTTGGCCAAGCGCAGCCGCGCTCCCCTCTCGGCGCGGCGCCTGCAGCGTTTAAAGGCCCTGGCCCGCTTCGAGGCTGCTGGTTACGGCAATGGCTTGCTGGAAATAGCGGGCTCGCGCTGGGGCGAGGAGCGCAAGGCGCTGCGCGGCGTCGTCGACGCCCTGCTGCGCTCGCAAGACTCCTCCACGCGGGAGAAAGCCCTGCAATTCTGCTTGAACAACAACTCGCTGAAACGCGAGGCCGCCGTCCTCTTCGAGGGGCGTGTCGACGAGATCGCCGATCCGCAAGTCAAGGCGCTCCTGGTCAAGGCGCTGCGCGGCTACTGGTCCTCGACCGTGGACGGGCAGGACACGCTGAAGCATTATAAGGATGCTTTTGACGCAGGCTCCTTCGAGGCGAAGGCGCGCGTCATCGCCTCGATCGTCAACGAAGGGAGGATCGACCAGGCCCCTTGGCTGCAGGAGGCCATCGCGAAGGATACCGCCCTCGTCGCCGTATACCTCTACAGAGTCGGGAAGAGCGACTGGGCCAGGAATGGGGATTTTCCGACCGGTTTACGCCTGCTCGCCAGTTACTTGGAGGCTTCCGATAAGAGCTACGGGAACGGCGACATCGTGGCCTTCTGGTATCTGCGGCGCTTAAACGAGGCCGCCGCGAAGTCCAAGGATGCGCGGCTCAAGCGGTTTCTCAAGCCGTATCAGGACGTGGTCCTTTACAACATCTTCGTCGGCGATCAGAAGGAATTGGCGAAAAGCATCAGGGCTTATCTCGCCAAGAATTAGCTCTCCGACTTCCAAGGCCGCCCCGGCAGGCCCGCGCTGTTTGCTATGATCGAGCTTGCATGCAGGACGACCGCAACTTGGCCTGGCTCGACCTGGAGATGACGGGCTTGGATCCCGCCAGGGACACCATCCTCGAGATCGCCACCATCGTCACCGACAGCGAGCTGCGCGTGCTCTCGGAGGGGCCGGTGCTGGCCATCCACCAGAGCGACGCGGTCCTGGATTCGATGGACCCCTGGTGCGTCGAGCAGCACGGAAAATCCGGCTTGACCGAGCGCTGCCGCAGCTCCGCGGCGACGATGGCCGAGGCCCAGGCCGCCACGCTGGCCTTCATCGCGCGCTGGTGTCCGGAAAGGAAGGCTCCCCTCTGCGGCAACACGATCGGCCAGGATCGGCGCTTTCTCGTCAAGTACATGCCGCTCCTGCACGATTACTTCCACTACCGCTCCATCGACGTCAGCACCGTCAAGGAGCTGGTGGCGCGCTGGTATCCCGCCCAGAAGTACGTCTATACCAAGAGCAAGCAGCACGAGGCCCTGGCCGACATCCGCGAGTCGATCGCGGAGCTCACCCATTACCGCCGCGCCGTCTTCAAGCCCACTGAAAAGTAGGGTCAGGCCTTCTTTTTCAGTTTCAATTGGGGCCTAGCTAAGGACCTGCGTCATAATAATATGACCATTTTGGACGGACGATTTTGGAGCGAGCCGAGGAGTGAGGAGCGAGCATAGCGATCGCTATGTGAGCGACGAACGACGAAGGCGCAGCCCAAAAGCGTCCGTCCCCTTCGGGGCGACCCGATTCCGGTCGATTTCTTCGTTGCTCCTCGGTCACATGGCCTGCGGCCATGCTCCCTCCTCGCGCCTCGAAATCGCCACGGACTCGGGTCGCCAAATGGTCATATTATTATGACGCAGGTCCTTAATTGCTGCCTTGCTGCTGGTTGGAACTTTTCGAGCCTTCGCGACGTAGAAATCTTGGGTTTCCTATGACGCGCCTACCTCGGATTGATTTTCCTGGATCAGTTCACCATGTTTTCGGTCGCGGAAATGCAAAGATGCCAATTTTTCGCGATGAGGCCGACTGCGAGTTCTTCCTGCGTCGGATGAGTGCGCTTCGAAAGGAGTTGGGTATTCGCATCCTGGCCTATTGCTTGATGGGGAACCATTATCATCTGCTCCTTCAAAGCGGAAAGATGCCCTTGAGCGTTTTTATGCAGCGCCTGCTGACCGCTTATGTAATTTTTTTCAACGGGCATTGGCAGACTTGCGGGCATCCGTTTCAAGGGCGCTTCGGCTCGCGTCGCTGCCAGAATGAGAACGATGTGCGCGGAGTTATACGCTACGTTCATGCGAACCCCGTCGATTCTGGCCTTGCGCGCGACCCGGCAGATTGGATTTGGTCTGGGCACAGAGAGATCTTGGGAAGCGCCAGTAGTCAGGGCCTGGTCGATATCCCCTGGGTGCTCGAGCTCTTTGGCGGAGGAGAGGAGGGGCGTCTAGCGTACGCTGGACTGATGGCGCAACCTGAGCCTTCCATTAAGCGCAGACCGTTAGCGGAGATATTGGCCGATGAAGCCCGCGGAGCGGAGGCCATTGTCCGCGGCAGGGATCGTTCGGAGCGAGCCTTGCGGTTGCGCCGTGCTTTTATCGTCGAAGCATTACAGGCCGGCCATCGGCGCAGCGCCATTGCGGCCTATTTAGGGCGCGGTCCCTCGGCAATCACTTACCTACTGGCGGAAGGTTAGTCTAAGGCAAACTGAAAAAAGAGGCCTGACCCTACGTTTCAGTTGGAGGAGGACTTGCGCTGGTGGTCCGGCAGGCCCTCGCAGCGGCACCAGTCGGGATGGGGCAGGCCCTCGCGCCAACCGGTATTCTCCAGCTCCGTCTTGACCCAGCAGGGATAGCAGAGCATCAGGCGGTTGATCGGCTTGTTCTTGCCGCAGCGGCGGCAGAGGCCGCCGACGGGGGGCTTGCGCTGCTTAAGCTTGGAGAGGTCTTCCTCCGTCTTCTCCTCGGCCTCCGGCTTCCGCTCCGCGAGGGCCTTCTCCGCGGAAATTTCCTCCAGCACTTCCTCGACGCTCGTCATGCGGTCACCTCGTTGAAACGCCATGCGCCGGCTTTTGGCGCACGAGGGTCTCCAGCTCGTGCGGCAGGGAGAAATGGACGTCCTCCTCGACCGTCTCGAACTCCTCGACGTCCGTGATCCCGAAGCGCTCCCTGCAGTATTTCACCGCCTCCTGGACCAGCACCTCCGGCGCCGAGGCGCCGGCCGTCAGGCCCAGGGTTCTCACGCCCGGCAGCCACTCTTCCTTTATATTGCTGGCGCGCTCGATCAGGAAGGACTTGACGCCCATTGAATTGGCCACCTCGCAGAGGCGGATCGAGTTGGAGCTGTTGGGGGCTCCCAGCACCAGCAGCAGGTCGACGTGCGGAACGACGGCCTTGACGGCGTTCTGCCGGTTCTGGGTGGCGTAGCAGATGTCGTCCTTTGAGGGGGCGTGCAGGTTGGGAAATCGCCTCTTGAGCACGGCGACCACGTCGAGGGTGTCGTCGAGCGAAAGGGTCGTCTGGGTGAGGTAGGCGACCTTGTCCGGATCGGGGACCTCGACCGTCTCGGCCTGTGCGGCGGTGCCCACGACCCGCATGTGCTCGGGAGCCTCTCCCAGCGTGCCGATCGTCTCCACGTGCTCGGCATGCCCGATGAGGATGATCGTGTAGCCGCGCTTGGCCAGGGCGATGGCCTCCAGATGGACCTTGGTCACCAGGGGGCAGGTGGCGTCGATCACCTTCAGCTTGCGATCGCGGGCCTCCTGGACCACGGCGGGGCCGACCCCGTGGGCGGAGAAGATCAGCCAGGAGCCGGCCGGAACCTCCGAGAGGTCCTCGACGAAGACCGCCCCCTTGGCGCGCAGGGCGTCGACCACGTAGCGGTTGTGGATGATCTCGTGGCGGACGTAGACGGGCTTGCCGCAGATCTCCAGGGCCTTCTCGACGACGTCGATGGCGCGCACGACGCCGGCGCAAAAGCCGCGGAGTTTCGCCAGGATGAGCTTCTCGATCTTGATGTTGCTGTTCGTGGTCATGCCGGTGTTTTCTCCTGGGCTTGCGCCGTCTTGCTCTCGAGAGTCCTGCCTAGCCATTCGGCCACGCGCGCGGCGATCTTCGGCGCCGAAAGCCCCACGGAATCGTAGAGCAGATGGGGCGCGCCGTGCTCGATGAAGCGGTCCGGCAGGCCCAAGCGCAGCACCCGCGCCTGGCCGCCGGCCGCGCAAAGGGCCTCGAGGCAGGCCGAGCCGAAGCCTCCGTTGAGGACGTTGTCCTCCACGGTGACCAGGTTCGGCGTCTTGGCCGCGGCCTCGAGCAGAAGCTCGACGTCGAGGGGCTTGACGAAGCGCATGTTGAGCACTCCGGCGGAGATGCCGGCGTCCTCGAGGATATGGGCCGCCTCGACCGAGGGGTGCACACGGCTTCCGATGGCGAGCAGGGTCACGTCCTGGCCGTCCTTCCAGCGCACGCCCCGTCCCACGGGGAGGGCCTGCGGCTCGGCGTCCAGCGAGACCCCGACCGAGATGCCGCGCGGATAGCGCAGGGAGGCCGGGCCGTCGAGGGTCAAGGCGGTGCGCAGCATGTGCTGCAGCTCGTTTTCGTCGGCGGGCGCCATGACCGTCATGCCGGGGATCATGCGGAGATAGGAGTAATCGAAGACCCCGTGGTGGGTCGGGCCGTCCTCGCCGACCAGCCCCGAGCGGTCGAGGCAGAAGGTCACCGGGAGATTCTGCAGGCAGATGTCGTGCTCGATCTGGTCGAAGCCGCGCTGCAGGAAGGTCGAGTAGATCGCCACGACCGGGCGGTAGCCCTCCGCCGCCAAGCCGCCGGAGAAGGTCACGGCGTGCTCCTCGGCCAGGCCCACGTCGAAGTAGCGGCGCGGGAAGCGGTCCCGGAAGGCGTCCAGGCCGGTGCCCTCGGGCATCGCCGCGGTGATCGCCAAGACGCGGGGATCTCTCTCTGCCTCGCGCAGCAGGGCTTTCGAGAAGGCGGCGGTGTAGCTCGGCGGCTGCGTCTTGGCGGTCGGATTCTTCAGGAACTTGCCGCTGGCGGGATCGAACTTGCCCGGGCCATGCCAAGCGTAGGCGTCGGCCTCCGCCGGGGCGTAGCCCTTGCCCTTCTTGGTGACGCAGTGCAGCACGACCGGCCCCTTGAGGTCCTTGACGTGCTTGAGGACCTCGATGAGCTGGCCGATGTCGTGGCCGTCGACGGGGCCCAGGTAGGCGAAGCCCATCTCCTCGAAGAGCATCCCGGGGAAAAGCAGGACCTTCGCCCGCTTGGCGACGCGCAGGATCGAGGCGCCCCAGAACTTGAAGCGGGTCAAAAACTCCTTGACCGACTTCTCGGCGTTGCGCACGGCCGCCTGGGTCAGCAGCTTGGTCAGGAACGTCCCCAGCGCGCCGACGCGGTTGGAGATGAACATCTGGTTGTCGTTGAGGATGACGAGCAGGTCTGTCTGCGCCTGTCCGGCGTTCTGCAGGCCCTCGTAGGCCTCGCCGCCCGTCATGCAGCCGTCGGAGACGATGGCGACGACCTTGCTCTTTTCTCCCTTGAGGTCCCTGGCCAGGGCCATGCCCAGGGCCGCGGAGATGGCGGTGGAGGCGTGGCCGGCGCCGAAGGCGTCGTACTCGGACTCCTTGCGCTTGAGAAAGCCCGAGATGCCGCCGTACTGGCGGATGCGGGGAAGCTGCTCCCTGCGGCCGGTCAGGACCTTGTGGACGTAGGTCTGGTGGCCTGTGTCGAAGACCAGCTTGTCCTCCGGGGTGTTGAAGACGTAGTGCAGGGCGGTCGTGATCTCGGCGGCGCCGAGGCTGGAGCCGAAATGGCCGCCGATCTTGGAGATGGTTTGGATGAGGTATTCCCGGATCTCCGCCAGCAGCCGCGGAAGCTGCTCGATCGGGATCTTGCGCAGGTCCCGCGGAGAGGCGATCGTCGGCAACAGCGGCCGCGGGGCTTCGGGATTTCCTGCGGCGGCCTTCGCGTCTTTCGCGTCTGAAGTCATTTGTCCCTCTTGATCATGTAGTCGGCCAAAAGGCGCAGGGCGCGCGCCTTGCGGCCAAACGGCGCCAGCAATTCGCCGGCCTCCGCGGCCAGGCGGTCGGCCAGCCGGCGGGCGCGCTCGACGCCGTAGAGTCGGGCGTAGGTCAGCTTGTCGTTCTGCTCGTCGGAGCCGCTCTTGCCCAGCTTCTTCTTGTCGCCGACCACGTCGAGCACGTCGTCGGCGATCTGGAAGGCCAGGCCGGACTTGCGCCCGAATTCGGCCAAGCGCCGCCGCTGCGAGGAGGAGCCCCGCGCCAGGATCGCCCCGGCCTCCAGGCTTGCCGCCATGAGGGCGGCCGTCTTTCGCAAGTGGATGTCCTCCAGGGTCCGCCGCGGGTTGAAGCCGCGGCCCTTCTTGGCGCGCCAGTTCTCAGCTTCCAGGTCGCAGGCCTGTCCGCCGACCATGCCCAGCGCGCCCGCTCCCCTGGCGATGCAGGCGATGAGCTCGGCGGTTGCGCGCCCGTCCAGCCCGAGGTCCCGGGCGTTGGCGGCCGCCGTCTCGAAGGCGTAGGTCAGCAGGCCGTCTCCGGCGAGTATGGCCAGCGCCTCGCCGAACACCTTGTGGTTGGTGGGCTTGCCGCGGCGCAGGTCGTCGTCGTCCATCGCGGGCAGATCGTCGTGGATCAAGGAGTAGGTGTGGATCATCTCCAGGGCGCAGGCGGCCTTCAGGGCCTTGCGCCCCTCCAAGCCGCAGCACTCCGCGCCGGCCATGACGAGGATGGGGCGCAGCCTCTTGCCCCCGGCAAACAGGGAGTAGCTCATCGCCTCCGCCAGGCGCTTCGGCCGCTGCTTGCCGTCGAGCAAGCCTCGCAGCGAGCGCTCGACCTGGCGGCTGCGGCGTTCCATGAAGTCCTTAAGCTCCGGCGGCATCATAGGCTTGGAAGCAGCTCCTCTAGAAAGAGCGCCAGGCGGGACATCGCGCCTCGCTGCCGCCAGGCCAGGCGCGCCAGCAGCGGCAGCTCCAAAAAGTGCCTCAAGGCGTAGGGCAAGAGCTCGGCGGCGGTCTCTCCGGAGGGCGCCTCGGCGGGAAGGCGCTCGTCGATATCGTCGAGGATGACCCTGGCCCCCAAGAAGGGGCAGTTCAGCCGCTCGGCGGCCTGGCGTATCTCGTGGGATTCCATGTCCACGGCGCAGCAGCGCTCCGCCAGGCCCAGGGCGGCCTTGTCCTTGGGATCGCACAGAGGCCTGTCCGACTGGGCGATCCTGCCGAAATGAAGGGGAATGGCGCGCGCGCTGGCCAGGGCGCGCGCGGTGCGCGGGATCTCCTGCTCGAGGCCGTTGACCTCCAAGACCAGATCGCCGCTGGCCAGCCCCGGCTGCAGGGCTCCCGCAAAGCCCGTGGAGACGAGCCAGCGCGGGGCGGAAGCGCAAGCCAGCGCCTCGCGGACGTTGGCCGTGCCCATGCCGGTCTTGAGGACGGCGACGTCGACTCCGCGCGCGCCGCCCTCCCAGCGGAACGGCCCCGCCGCGCGCAGGCGCCAGCGCCGGATGAAGGGGAAGGCCTCCCAATGGGTGGCGCAGCAAAGCAGGATCGGGGCGTCCTTCATGGTTCTAGGCATGGCTTGCGGCCTTTCCCGTGTTGGCGAACCAGCGGCAGGCGTCGAAAAGGGCCTGCCGCGCCGGCCGCGGGCGATAGCCCAGCTCCTCTTTCGCCTTGCGCGAGGAAAACCACATGTAATGGCGGGCCATGCGGATGGCGTCCAGCGGCGCCAGGGGCTCTCCCCCGAAGAGCCGGGCGCGCGCGGTGTCGATGGCGCCGAAGGCGTAGGCCAGGGCGTAGGGGGTCTTGAAGCGCGGGGCGGCGCGTCCGCTGGCCTCGGCGAGGGTCTCGAGCACCTGCTTGAGGGTGAGGTTGTCGCCGCCCAGGATGTAGCGCTGGCCGCTCCGGCCCTTGAGGGCAGCCAAGAGATGTCCTTGGGCGACGTCCTGGACGTGAACGACGTTGAGGCCGGTGTCGATGTAGGAGGGGATGCGGCCGGCCAGGAAATCGGCGACGATCTTGCCGGTGGGCGTGGGCTTGATGTCGTAGGGCCCGAGCGGGGCCGCGGGGTTGACGACGACGACGGGCAGCCCGGAGCGGGCGCGAGCGAGGGCGGCTTGCTCGGCGAGGAACTTGGATTTCTTGTAATGGCTGACGATCTTTTGCGGGTCGGCGTACTCCGAGTTCTCGTCGGCCGGCTCGGGACCCTCCGGCGGCTTGACGGCGGCCACCGAGGAGCAGTGAACGATCCGCTCGCAGCCCGCGGCGCCGGCGGCGTCGATCACCGCCAGGGTTCCGTCGACGTTGGCGCGGTACATGGCGGCCGGATCCCTCACCCAGAGGCGGTAGTCGGCGGCGACGTGAAAGACGTAGCGCGCATCGGCGCAGCCCTCGCGCAGGGCCGAGGCGTCGAGGAGGTCTCCGCGGACCAATTCCACGGCCAGGCCGTCTAGGTTTCTCAAGTCGGCTCCCGGCCGCGCCAGGGCTTTGAGGCGATAGCCCTGTTCCAGCAAGAGCCTTGCGAGGTTGGCCCCGACGAAACCGGTGCCGCCCGTCAAGAAGACGGTGTCGCCCATCAGGCCCGGCCCGCGCTCTCTTTTTCGAGGGCCTCGTAGGGCCGGCCGTCGCGCGGGTAGGCGCGGCGCGCCTTGAGCGGGCCGTGGATCGTGGCGTAGTCGCGGACCAGCTCGAGGAACTTGGACCAGGAGGAGAAGCCGTCCGTCACGGAGGTGGGCTCGAAGCCGCAGTGGGTCATGCAGTTGGCGCACTTGGGGTTGCCGGAGGCATGGCCGTAGCGCGACCAGTCGGTGGTCTCAAGCAGCTCACGGTAGGTCGCGGCGTAGCCGGCGTCCGACATCAGGTAGCACGGCCGCTGCCAGCCGAAGACGTTGCGCAGGGGGTTGCCCCACGGCGTGCAGTCGTACTGCCGCTTGCCCTGCAGGAAGTCCATGTAGAAAGGCGAGTGGTTGAAGTCCCAGCCCATCCGCCGCCAATCCTTGAGGACCTCGTTGAACCAGGCCTTCGTCTGCTCGTTCTTGAGGAAGATGTCCTGCTGGGGGGCTTTCTCGTAGGCGTAGCCGGGGGAGATCATCATCCCGTCGCAGCCCAGGGCCATCACCTCGTCGAAGAAGGCGCGAAACTCCGCCGGGTTCTCGCCGGAGAAGATGGTGGAGTTGGTCATCACCTGGAAGCCGCGGGACTTGGCCAGCTTGATGACCGAGACGGCCGTCTTGTAGACGCCCTCGCGGCAGACCATGCGGTCGTGGGTCTTCTCGACGCCGTCGAGGTGGATCGAGAAGATGAGATTGGGCGAGGGCTTGAACTTATGGAGATGCTTCTCCAGGAGGATGCCGTTGGTGCAGAAGTAGATGAACTTGCCGCGCGCGATGAGCCCCTCGACGATCTCTTGGATCTCCGCGTGGATTAAGGGCTCGCCGCCGGCGATCGAGACGATGGGCGCTCCGCACTCCTCGGCGGATTCAAAAACCTCCTCGGGGCTCAAGCGCTTGCGCAGGATGTCGGTGGGATACTGTATCTTGCCGCAGCCGGCGCACTCCAGGTTGCAGGCGAACAGGGGCTCCAGCATCATCACCAGGGGATAGCGTTCCACGCCCTTGAGCTTCTGGGCCAGGAGGTACTTGAAGACGGACATCTGCAGCTGGATTGGCGAGGGCATCGTGTCTCCTAGGGAACTCGTCCGCAGGCGCGGCGGTAGGCGCCGAGCGCCATCAGGGGGAAGTACTGCCGGTACATCGTGTACTCGAGATAGTAAACCTTGGGAAAGCCGGTGCCGGTGAACTCCGACTCTTGCCAGAGTCCCTCCTCGCCCTGGGAGGCGGCCAGGAAGTCCACGCCGCGGCGCACCGAGGGATCGTCGGCGCCGCAGCCTCCGGCCAGCAGGCCCATGACGGCCCAGGCCGTCTGCGAGGGGGTGGAGGGGCCGCCGCCCTTGGCGGACGGATCGTGATAGGTGGCGCAGGTCTCGCCCCAGCCGCCGTCCTCGCGCTGGACGCTTTTAAGCCAAGAGACGGCGCGGCGCAGGTAGGGCTGCCGGACATCCTCGTCGATCGCCGCCAGCCCCCGCAGGGCCTGCCAGGTGCCGTAGATGTAATTGACGCCCCAGCGGCCGAACCAGGAGCCGTCGGCCTCCTGCTCCTGGCGCAGGAAATCGACGGCGTCCTGGATGCCGGCGTAGCCGCGGTCGTAGCCGATGTAGCCCATCAGCTCCAGCACCCGCGCGGTGATGTCGGCGGTCGGGGGGTCGATCATCGCGTTGTGGTCGGCGAAGGGAATCTTGGTCAGGACGGCCTTCGTGTTGTCGCGGTCGAACGCCGCCCAACCTCCGCTGGGATTCTGCATCGACCAGATCCAGTCCAAGCTGCGACGGCAGGCCTTCTCTCGGTCCAGGGCCAGGGGCTCCCGCAGGTCCACGTGGCGCAGCGCCAGCATGACCATCGCGGTGTCGTCCACGTCGGGATAGAAGACGTTCTGGAACTGGAAATGCCAGCCGCCGATCGGCCCCTTGGGGTTGGTCGCCCTCCAGTCGCCCGCGACGCGGATCTCCTTGGCGATCAGCCATTGGGCGGCCCGCACCAGGGCGGGGTGGTTGCGCTCCAGCCCCGACTCGGCCAGGGCGATGACGGAGAGGGCCGTGTCCCAGACCGGCGAGCGGCAGGGCTGTATCTCGACGGCGCGGTCCTCGTCGTGGCGCAGCTCCAGGCGCTCCAGGACCTGGAGCTGCTCGACCAAGCGCGGATCGGTGTCGGGATAGCCCAGGCACTTCATGGCCATGATGGTGTTGATGATGCCGGGGTAGATCGCGCCGCAGCCGTCTGAGTCCTGCAGGCGCTCGAGCATCCAGTCCTCGGCCAGGCGCAAGGCCCAGACGCGGATCCAGTGGCCGCCTTGCCCCTCGATCGCCTTCAGGCCCTTGTCCCAGAGGAGGAAGAACTTGGTCCAGGAGAAAAAGGAGTGCGGCCCGACGGCTTCGTCCAGGGGGATGTATCTGCGCGAGTCCGGGAACAGCTCCTTGATGGTGGCTTCCGGGGGGCAGGGGATGGCGGGTTGATAGGCCCAGACGATGGAGAGAGGCACGACGATCGAGCGAGTCCAGGCGCTCATCTCGTAGAGATTGAAGTAGAACCATTTTGGAAACAGCATCAGCTCCGGGGGGATCGTCGGCACTCCCCTCCAGTCGTACTGGCCGAAGAGGGCCAGGTAGAACTTCGTATAGGAGTTGACCCGGTGGATGCCGCCCAGCTCCTTGATCCTGCGCCGCGCCGCGGCCAGGCGCGGCTCCTGGGGTGAATGGCCGGCCAGCTTCAGCGCCCAATAGGCCTTGACCGTGGCCGAGATGTCGGAGGGGCCGTTCTTGAAGATCGGCCAGCCCCCGTCGGCCTGCTGCTCGCGCAGGAGAAAGTTGGCGTATTGGCGGACCTTCACCGAGTTGCCGCGCCCCAGGAAGTTGAGGAGCATGATCGTGTCGGAGGTCGTCGTCGTGTCGCCCCGCAGGGGGCCGCACCAGTAGCCGTCCTCGGCGTTCTGCATGCGCAGGAGGGCGGCCTGGCCCTTCTCGATGGCGGCTGAGACCGAGGTGGGGGCCCGGTCCTCGCTCTGCGGCGACCGCGCCGAGGGCTTGAGGTTCTGGGCCCAGCCCTCCGGCTTGCGGTAGCCGGCCGGCCACCAACCGGACATGATGGACCTGATCATGAGGCGTAAATTATATCATGCCTGGAAAGGCTTTCAAACCGCCAGGCGGTCGGGCTACCAGCTTTTGACTTTCAGGCGCTCTCCGCCCAGCAGGATCGCCCCCGAGGCGTGCGGCAGCTTGCGCAGGGACAGGCGGCGGAGCGAGGCGGATGAGGCGGCGGCGCCGCCCAACTGGACGGAGCGCCCGGCTCCCGGCGTGACGAAGCCGCCGGCCGTATTCTGGACGCGCAGGATCATCCAGGCGCCATGAACCTCGAAGCTGCCGCGCTCGCTGTTGCGCACGCTGGTCCCCGCCCCCGAGGCGATCGTCGCGTGGTAGAAGGTTCCATCGGGGTTGAAGTCCCAGGTGTTGAGGGTCCTTCCCGACATGCCGTAGAAGCGGCCGCTGAAGCCGGATCGTCCAGCGGGCGCGGCCAGGCGCGCCCGCGGAGGCTTTTTGGCCGCAGCCCGCCTCAGCCGCGGGAGTTCCATCTGTTCCTGTTCCGCCGCCGCGGCCCTGGCCTCGGCCACGCGCGAGCGCTCGGCGTCGCCGTGGGCTCGGTAATAGCTGGCCAGGGCGCGCTGGATGCGCGCGGCCTGGCGCCGATCGGCGGCGGCCGGGCTTCTGGCCGACTCGAGCAGGGACTGCTCCTCGAAGGTCGTCGGCCTCGCCGGCAGGCCGGAGAGATCGAACTGCCGCCAGGATTGATCCCGGGCGCGCGCCGGAACGGCCGCCAGCGCCAGGCTCAAGAGCAGAAGGCCGGCCCTGCCGAGTCCTGGCGCCGGCGGCATCACTATTGGGCCGCGATGGCCGGCCTGGCCGAGGCCAGCTGCGAGTTGAGATTCTCCAAGGAGGCGACGAGAGCGTCGTTGAAGACGCGCCCGTAGGCCTTGTAGAGCGGGCCTTGCCCGAAGAAGCCGAACAGGGCGGGCATGGCGCCCATGGCTCCCACGGATTCATCGGCGCTGCCCATCGCCTGCCCGTTCCACAGCGGCCGGCCTTGCTGGTCGTCGACCTCGCAGTCCAGCTCGACGGCGGCATGATTCTTGGACAGGGTCGTGGCGCCAAGCTGGAAACTCGTCGCCGGTCCGAACTTGAGCTTGACCAGGCGCTCGACGCCGCTGCCGTCAGGAGACATCTTCAGGTTGGGGAAGACCTTGAGCAGGGACGCCTGGGCGCCGGACTCCAGGGCCGCGCCGAGGTTGAAGCTGTAGGTCTCGCCCAGCCGGCGCTCCGTATAAACGTAATTGCGGGTCGCCTCGTCCAGGGAGAGCCCGGCGTTCATGGCGATGCCGTCCTGCCGATCCTGGAACGACAGCCCGTCCTGCTTGACGACGATGTTGTGGGCGCAGGCGGACAAGAGCGCCGCGGCGGCCGCCAGCCCGATCCAGCGAGAGATTTTTTTCACAAGTCCTCCGGTGTCGGAATTTTGAGCGAGCGGGCGCCAGTGTAGTGCCCGTCCGTCTCCTTGTCAAGCCTCCGGCGCTCCGATTGACGCCCTTCTCGCAGTAGTGGCACAATCCTTCAATGCTCGCTTGGCTGGCTTGCGTCCTGCTCGTTTGCCCGGCGCGGGCCGACGATTATCCCATCCGCCCGGTTCACATTGTTCTGCATGCAGCGTCGGACCGCATCGTCGCGGACGTGACCAGCGATTCGATCTATTGGATCGAGGAGGTCGTGCGGCTGGAGCCGATGCCCTCCCGCAACTGGCCGCGCAACGCCATGTTGAGCGCCCAGAACTACGTCAACGCCCACTTGCGCCTGCAAGTCGACGGCAAGCCCCTGGAGGGGCGTCTGCTGCGGGCCGTCTACGTCCAGCGGCCCTGGCAGGTCTACGAACAGGGGACTTTCCATCTGCGCCTGGTCTATCCCGCCGTTCCGGAGGCCGCCGTCATCTCCGGCAGCGCCGATTTCTTCAGCGAATACCGGCAGGAGCGTCTGGTTGCGAGGCAGCCGCTGTTGCCGATCATGGATTTTCGCACCGTCCTCTCGGTGGCCGGGCGCAGGCCGCGGCGTTTCGTGCTGACTCCGGGGAAAGACGATTTTTCCTTTGCGGTCGCCGACGCCTTGCCGGGCCGGGCCCAACGCTTGTGGCGCGCCTTGGGGGCCGGCGCCTGGTCGAGCTTGGCGGCCCAGGGCTGGCCCGCGCTGGCGGCGCTGGCGTTGTCTTTGGGCCCCGGCTGCTTCTCGCTTCGGAGGGCCTTGGCGCTGATGGCCGCCGCCCTGCTTGGAGCCGTAGCCCCTTTGCCGGCGCCCTCTTGGCTGCCATGGGCGGCCGGTCTGGCGGCGGCGTTGGCCGCCGGCCGCTGGTTGGCGGCCGCCTCGGCCGCTTGGCTGGAGGCCGCCGCCTTGGCGGCTCTGTCCCGTTTTTGGGCCGCCGCGGCGCTGGCCGCCTTGCCGGCCGCCCTTCCGCAAGCGATGGAGCGACTGGGCGTCTGGGCGGGAGTGCTGGCCGCCGCGATGGCCCTGCTCTTGGCCGGGGCGCTGGCCTGCGCCTGCGAGCTGCGGCGGCTGGCCCTCATCTCCCAGTCCGGCGCCGCGCGGCTCTACGAGGGGCGACGGCGCTTGGCGGCGACGGGCTTGCTGATCGTCTGCGCGGCGGCCCTGGCGTCCTGGGGGCCCAGATGAAGGTCTTGGCCTTGCGCGGAGTGCGCAAGGTCTACCGCCGCTCCCATTTGGGCCGCCTGACGGAAACGGTCGGCTTGGACGGCCTCGACCTCGAGGTGGAGCGCGGCGAGGTCTTCGGACTGCTCGGCCTCAACGGCTCCGGCAAGACGACGGCCATCAAACTGCTGATGGGGCTGCATCTGCCGACTTGCGGCACGGTCGAGGTTTTCGGCAAGCCCGTTCCGGACATAGAGAGCTTAGCGCGCATCGGCTACGCTCCGGAGGCCGCCTATCTCAACCGCGCCCTGACGGGCCGCGAGAACATCAGGCTGTTCGCGGCTCTCTCCCGCATCCCGGCCTGCGAGCGCGAGGCGCGGGTCCTGGCCATGCTGCGGCGCGTCGGCTTGGAGCGGGGGATGGATCAGCGCCTCTCGGAGTACTCCAAGGGGATGCTGCAGCGCGTCAGCCTGGCCCAGGCGCTCATCCACGAGCCGGAGCTCGTCATCCTGGACGAGCCGGTGACGGGCTTGGATCCCTTGGCGATCAAGGAGGTCCGCGCGCTCATCCTCTGGCTCAAGGGCAAGGGCAAGAGCGTGCTTTTTTCCTCGCACGACATTTCCGAGGTCGAGAAGGTGTGCGACCGCATCGGAATCTTGAGCGGGGGGAGGCTTGCGCGCGTGATGACGCAGGAGGAGTGGCAGGGCCGCCCCGGCGCGCTCGAGGAGGCTTTCGCGGCCTCCGTGACCCGCACCGACGGCGTCGGGGAGATACGCCTCGATTAAGGACCTTGGCATGGACACGATCAAGGCCGTCTTCGACTACACCCTGCGCGAGCATGTCCGCAGCCGAGCCTGGCTGAGCGCGGCCCTCTTCGGACTGGTGCTCCTCGGCGCGGGAGCGATCGCTTCCGTCCTGGCCGTCAACGAGCGGGGGCGCATGGTGCTCGACCTGGGACTGGCCGCGATCCTGGCCATCGGCCTGGTCTCCATGGTCTTCTTGACGGTGCGCCTGGTCCTGCAGGAAATCGAGAGCCGCGCCGTCTTCTTGATCCTGACCCATCCGGTGCGCCGCTGGCACTATCTCCTCGGACGCTTCTTCGGCACCCTGGCCGCCGTCGCGATAGGGATGGCCGGGATGGGGCTGGTCCACTGGCTGCTGCTTGAAGCCTTCGGCTGGGCGCCCGCCGGCTCCTACGCCTTGGCCTGGGTTTCGATCTTGGGGCAGGTGGCGTTGATGGGAGCCTTGGCGCTCTTGCTGTCGCTGGCGCTGACCTCCGAGGCCGCGGCCATGGCCTTCTCGGTCTTCTTCTGGGTCCTCGGGCATTTCACCCCCGAATTGCGCTACATCGCCGAGCGCTCCGGCAGCGGGCCGTTGCGCGGCCTCATCCTCGCCTTCGCGCGCGCGGCGCCAGACTTCTCCCGCCTCGATTACGCCGGCGCCCGGCATGCCGGCACGCCTGCGGCTTGGGCGGCCTGGGCCGTCCTCTACGTCCTGGCCTACGGCACGGCCTGCCTGGCGCTCTCCGCGGAGCTCTTCGAGCAGAAGGAGTTTTGATGCCGGCGGCTCGGGCGCTGGCGGTTTTCGCCCTGTCCGCGGTCGTGGCCGTTGCAGTCGACGGCCCGTTGGGACGGCTGTCGCGGCGGTTTCCGCCCTTGACCGAGCTGCCGGCCACTCCCTTTTGCGCGCAGGATGCGGCGTTGGTCGAGCTGGGATTTCGCGCCGCCGCCGCCGATCTGGCCTGGGTGCAGATGCTGGAGTACATGGGCAACGGCCTGCCGCAGCTGCCGGATGCGCCCGGGCATCCCTATGCCCATATCGCCGTCCTGGCCTCGCGCATCGTCAGCCTGGACCCCTCCTTTCACCGCGCCTATCTTTACGGCGCCAGCGTCCTCGGCTGGTTTCCGCAGGTGGCGCGCCCCGAGCAGGCCGTGGCCTTGCTGCAGGAGGGCCTGCGCCGCGACCCCGGCCAGCGCCTTTACCTGCTCTACATCGCAGCCCTGGCCTATAAGAAGGAAGGAGACGTGCCCAAGATGATCGCCCTGCTCGATTCGACCCTGAAGGATCCCGGGACTCCGACCCTGATGAAGGAAATCCTCGCCAATCTCTATAAGAGCCAAGGGCGCTACGCCAAGGCGTTGGAGATATGGCGCGATATCCTCGATGATCCGGCCGCCGCCTCCGATCATCCGCGGGCCCGCCTCCAGATCGAGGAGATCCGCGCCCTAGAAGCCGCCGGCCGCGGCTCCTAGGGCTAGGCGGCGACGGCGGATTGGGCCGCTTCGCGGCGCGCCGAACGGAGCATCGCCGCCGCGGCGTAGAGCACCACGAACACGACCAGCCAGCGCAAGGTCGAGAGCGGCATGGATTTGACGATGTAGGCCGCGATCAGCACGGCCGGGGCTCCGCCCAAGGTCAGGCCCAGGGAGGGCGCGCGGCTGTAGCGCTTGCGCGCCATGAAGCGCAGGGAGGCGGCCGGCATCAAGAAGGCGCAGGAGCCCATCATGATCGGAAAGGCCGCCTGCGGGTTCATCCCCAGCAGGCTGGTCAGGATCATGCAGGGGGCGTAGGCCCCGATGCCCAGGGTCATCAGCGCTCCGAGGACGAAGTTGCCGGCCAGGCCCGCGGCCAGGCGAAGGCCGGAAAGCCCCAAGGCGTCCGCTCCCGCCGGAAACAGGCCGAGGTTCTTCATCGCGAAGAAGGCCGCCGCCGCGATCAAGGCCGCGGCCATGCCGAGTTGGATGTTGCGGCGCGGCCAGGAGGCGACGACCCCGGAGCCCAGCCAGGCTCCGGCCACCGCGGACAGGATCATCAGGACCAGGGTCCTGCCGTCGATGCTGACGATGGAGATGAAGATGAGGGCCTCGACGAAGGTGGGGATGGAGTGGCCGATGTTGAGGCTGCCGGGAATATCCTCGTCCGGGACCAGGCCGAAGAACTTGAAGAGGGTCGTCGTCGGCGCGAAGGAGCCGATGCCCAGCGTGTCGAAGAAATCGGTCCCGAAACCGATGGCCAGTTCCAATGGCCTGGGCCAACGCAGAGGGTCCGCGGCGTCAAGGCCGGAGCGCCGCTCGGCCGATAGCCGCCGCAGCCAGTAGGCGGAAAACCAGAGCGCCACCGCGGCCAGGGCCGCCAGGAGAACGGCGCGCGCTGACATCACTTGGCCAGGGCCTCGGCCGCGTCGTCCCGCCGCAAGACCTCGCCCCGGCGCAGCCTGGCCATGACGCTGTGGTGGCGCCCGTAGGCGAAATAGATCACCAGGCCGATCGCCAGCCAGATGATCAGGCGAGCCCAGTTCTCGGCCGGCAGCGAGAACATCAGCAGCAGGCAGGTGGCCACGCCCGCGATGGGCACCACTGGGACCCAAGGGCAACGGAAGGGGCGCGGGGCGTCGGGGTTGATCTTGCGCATGATCAGCACGGCCGCGCAGACGATCAGGAAGGCCAGCAGGGTGCCGATGTTGACCAATTCCGCCAGGATGCGCAGCGGCACCAAGGCCGACATCGTCGCCACGACGGCTGCGGTCAGGATCGTGGATTTGTAGGGGGTGCGGAATTTTTTGTGCACCGCCCCGAAGAAGCTCTCCGGCAGCAGGCCGTCCCGAGCCATGGCGAGAAAGATGCGCGGCTGCGAGAGCATCATCACCAGCAGCACGGAAGTGATGCCGGCGATCGCCCCCAGCGCGATCAGGGATTGCGCCCAGGGCAGGCCGACTTGGCGGAAGGCGTCGGAAACGGGAGCGTCGATATTGATGTGGTTGTAGGGCACCATGCCGGTCAGCACGGCGGAGACGGCGATATAGAGCGCGGTGCAGACCAGAAGCGAGGTGATGATGCCGATCGGCACGTCCTTTTGCGGATTGACCGCCTCCTCGGCGTGGGTGGAGATGGAGTCGAAGCCGATGTAGGCGAAGAAGATCATCGCCGCCCCCGCCAAGACGCCCAAGGGCTGTCCCCCGGCGCCGGTGCGGCCCAGAAGCGTTTTGCCGAAGAACGAGACCCCGGTGTAGCCGAAGGGCGCGAAGGGCACCCAGTTGGAGGGCTTGACGTAGAAGGCGCCGACCACGATCACGAACAGGACGATCGCCACCTTGAAGGTCACGATCATCGTGTTGAAACGGGCGCTCTCGCGGATGCCGATGACCAGGATCGTCGCCACGATCGCGGTGATGACGATCGCCGGCAGGTCGAACCAGGTGCCGGTGGCCATGAGCCTTCCCAGCACGGGATTAAAATCGAAGGGGGCGGTTGTGAAGACTTTTGGAATGGCCAGCCCGAAGCTGCCGATGAAGTCCTGGAAATAATGGGACCAGCCGTGCGCCACCGCCGCGGAGGCCACGGTGTACTCCAGGATCAGATCCCAGCCGATGATCCAGGCGAAGAGCTCTCCCAGGGTGGCGTAGGCGTATGTGTAGGCTGAGCCCGCGATCGGGACCATGGAGGCGAACTCGGCGTAGCAGAGGGCGGCGAAGACGCAGACGACGCCCGCGACGACGAAGGAAAGGATCAGGGCCGGACCGGTCTTATCATGCGCCGCCACCCCGGTCAGCACGAAGATGCCCGTTCCGATGATGGCGCCAACGCCGAGGCTGGTCAAGTGCGTCGCGCTGAGCACCCTCCGGAGGCGGTTCTCGCCCCGCATTTCCTCGAGCAACAGCTTCAAGGGCTTGGTCGCGAAGAGATTCTTCATGGCGCTCCTTGTCTCGAATCGACGCGTCCTGCGCGTCGGCGGGATTATACCTAAAAGGCGGCGCGCGGCAAGGAGGGAATAAAATAAGCCGGGAATGGGATTCGAACCCACAACCTATCGCTTACGAAGCGATTGCTCTACCGTTGAGCTATCCCGGCGGCGGGGCCATTGTAGCTTTATTGGGGCGGCGCTGCCAATAAGCGGAGGCGTTGCGTCGCCAAGCATTGCGGCTATCCGGCATTTCTTATATGATGCCTGCCGTGCGCCAGCTCCAGCGCAGCCTGCTCGTCGTCTCTTTTTTCGTCTGTCCCCTGATTTTCTTCACCGACCTGACCCGCAACCCCTACATCACGCAGATCTGCCTGCTCAACATCGCCCTGCTGTTGGCCGGCGCGGCGCTTCTCTGGCGCGCCTCCGTCCTGGGTCCTTCCGAGCTGCCGCAGACGCCCTTGAACCTTCCGCTGGCGGCCTGGATCGTGGCTTGCGCGTTGAGCTGGTGCGTGGCCTACGTCTTTCATAGGGCTTTTTTCCGGCCCGCGATAGCGGCGCAGGGCGCCCTGGCGTTCCTGTTTCTGGGAGCCAACGCCCTGCTCCCGTTCCTGCTGGGTGCCTGTTTCAGCCGCGAGGCGGGAGAGGACGAGGTCTCCCTGGCTGCTTGGGCGGTCTTCGTCCTGGGCTGGGGCATGTTGTGGCTGGCCTTTCCGCAGTTGCGGGCCCCTTCCGCGCCTGCGGCCGACCTGTGGGGGCATGTCTGGGACGGCTATGGCGTCGTGGTCTGGGCCTGCGGTCTGGCCGCGGCGCTCTGGCTGTGCCGGCGCGGCCGCTGGATCGACCTGGAGCATTTGGCCCTGGCGACGGGGTTCTTGGCTTCCGCCTACGCGGTCCTGCAGTATTTCAACATCGATCCCATCTGGCCGCATGTCTTGAATCCGTACGGGGGGCGTTCCGTCTCGACTTTCGGCAACCCGAACTTCCTTTCCTCCTTCAACGTCCTGCTGCTGCCGATGGCGGCCGTATTCTTTTCCCGCTCCAGAGGAGGGCGTCGTTGGACTTACGGCATTTTATTCTTGACCCTGGAGGCGGCCTTGCTCTGCAGCCTGACGCGCTCATCCTGGGCGGGGGCGCTGGCGGCGCTGGCCGTGCTGGCGTTTTGGCCTGGCGTGCGGCGCTTCGTCATGGAGGAGCCTCGCCCGCACGGGTTGTTGGCCGGCCTGGGCGTGGCGATGGCCTTGCTGTGGCCTTCCTCTCTGATCGCCAGCGGCTACGCGCCCAGCGTCATCGGGCGGCTGAAGGAGGTGATCGTCGCTGTACACACCCACTCTCGCTACAGCTCATTTTACCAGCGCGTCTTGATCTGGACCTGCGGCTGGCAGATGGGAGCAGAGAACCCCTTGACCGGCAAGGGCTTCGGACTCTTCGAGCTGTTCTACCCCTTCTACCAGGGGCACTTGCTCTTCGCATTGGACCTGTTCAGGCATTTGCGCACCCATGCCAACAACGCGCATAACGAGATCGTGGAGGTCTGGTCCCAGACCGGGCTGGTCGGCCTGGGGATCTTCGCCTGGCTGTGGGCGACCTTCTTTTTCATGGCCCGCCGCCGCTTCGCCTGCGCCGCCAGGCAGGCGGAGCAGTGGGCGGCTTGCGTCGCGGGCGTTGCGGGGATGCTGGTCGACAACATGCTCAACGTTTCGCTGCACTTCGCGGTGCCGGCGCTGCTGTTTTGGTGGACCGTCGGCAGCTGCGCCGGGGCGGGCCTTCCCCAGGCGGCGCGGCGGAAGGCCTCGGGGCTCTGGCGTTGGGGCCTGCGCGCGGCCGCGGCGGCCTTGGCCGTCTTGACCTGGTTTTGGGTTTGCGTCTGGTTTCGGGAGGCTCATTATTTCGCCGGCTTCAAGCTGCTGCGCGAAAAACGCCCGCAGGCCGCGATCGAGGAGCTGGAGCGCTCGCGCGCTTGGGGGCCGCGCGAGGTCAACGCCCTCTACGAGCTGGGCAACGCCTACGCCCAGTCGGGGCGCTATCAGGACGCCTTGACGGCTTATCGCCAGGCCCTGCGGGCCAACGCCGGCTACGACGAGATTTACTTCAACATCGGGACCATCGAGAGCACGCGTTTGGGGCAGCCGCGCCAGGCCTTGCCCTTCTACCGCATGGCGCAGTGGATCAACCCAATCTCGCCGGAGATTTACGTCAACCTGGGCGACGTCTACCTCTCCGATCCCGTCCGCTACCGCGACGCAGGCATCGACCTGTTGCGGCAGGCAGTGCGGATTTTTCCGGAAAACGCGGTGCACTGGAGCAATCTGGGCTACCTCTGCAGCCTGGCCAAGCGCTACGACGAGGCGCAGGCGGCCTATCTGCGCGCCTTGGCGCTCGACCCGGAACTCAAGCCGGCCAGGGTGAATCTAGAGACCCTGCTGCGCCAGACGGGCCGGCCGCACCCGGCGCAGCTCGACGCGATCGCTGGAGTGGGCGAGCTTGAAGGGCGCATTCTGCGCCACGATTATTCCCCCGCGACGCTGGCCTTGGCGCAGCGGCTTGACCGACGGTTTCCCGACAACCCCAAGGTGCGGTTTTTCCTCGGCAGCTTGTATATGGCGCGCGGTCGGCCCGGGGAGGCGGCGCGTCTGTTGGAATGGGTGGTGGCGCGGCAACCCGACCAGGTCTGGGCCAGGGTCAATCTGGCCGAGGCCTACCTGGCCTTGCGGCGGCCGCAGGACGCCGCTGCCCAGGAACAAGCCGTGCTTCGCCTCGATCCGGGCAACGCCCAGGCGCGCAAGCGCTTGGCGCAGCTTTCAGGCATTGTCAAATAACGCTGATGCTGTAATAATTCGGAAACGGCAGCGGTCTAAAATGCGAACGCTTTCAAGGAGCTTTTTTTGAAACGAGCCTTTCTTGCCGCGCGCGCGAGCTTGGCCGCTGGCCTGTTATTGGCCTGCGGCATGGCCGTATCTGGACAAGAGGCACAGACCTCTTCCGGAATGAGCCGCCAATTACGGATGGGCATCCAATATTTCGAGAAGGGCGACGACCTGGATGCCATGGACCGGTTCATGGACGTGCTGACGAAGGGCGATCCGGGCGAGCGCTCGATGGCCAACGATTACATCAACCTCTTGACTCGGCGCATGAACGTCGACGACAAGGGGGCGTTCATGCGCCGCCCGCAGGAAAGCGCGCCCGCGGTGACGAGCGCGCCCGCCTTGAACGTTCCGTCTCCCTCGGTTCCCGCAGGGACGGCCGTCCAGGCGCCGCCCGCGCCCTCGCGGCAGGCGCCGTCGGCTATGCCCGCTGGTCCCTCCAAGGAGGTCATGAGGCTTGAGATCGAGGCCAAGCTGCGCGAACGCGTGGATGACGGCTTGGCGCGTTTGCGCAAGATTCACGGGGTGCGCCTGCTGGTCATGTCGAACGGCCAACCGCAGGCCTTGGGGATTCCTTCCAGCCTGCTCTTTCATTCCGGCATCGTTTTCCAAAGGAGAGCCGGGACGCTGCTGCGCGCGCTGGCCGACGTGGTTTTCGGGCTGGGGGGGGCGCAGGTCGAGATACTGCCCCAAGGCACGGCGGACGGGGACGCCAAGATCCTCGACATGCGGCGAACGATGGGCATATCGGCCTATCTTTTCTCGGCCGGGGTGGCTCCGCCCCGCGTCAGCGTGAATCTTCTCAATACGCAGGTGGATATCCCCCGGCCGCTGCTCGATTTCAAGGGAATCATCGTGCTTTTTCAATATGATCAGCCGCTGCGGCTTGCCGTCGACAGCGCGATCGGCGATGAGGCCGGGCCGCCGATCTCGCTGGGGATTTATCCAGACACGATCCGCCCCGCCAAGGGGGAAGGCGCAGTCATAGAGTTCTCCGTGCAGGATTCGCCCTCCCGCCTGGTTTCCTGGCGTTTCCAATTGCTTTCTCCCGAGCCCGCGGGAGGCTCGGACCTCTCGGTCCTGCAAGAGGTGGTCGGCGACAGCCCGGTCTTTCACCAGATTTACTGGAACGGCCACCGCAATTATTTCGGTCCCATGCTGCCCGCGGGCAGCTACGAGGCCGTGTTGACGGCCACAGACGGAAAGAACCGCCAGCGCACGCTGCATCGCTGGATCCATTTGCTCGCTGCGCCGCCTCCCGCCCGCGCCGCGCGGGCCAAGACCCGCAAGAAGGCTTCCCGTGCCAGCGGGGCGCCGGAGGCGGAATTGCCCTCCAAGGGCTCCAGGGCTTCACTTATAAAGGAAAGGCTGCGCCACCGCAGGATTTCAAGGCGCCATCGGCGGGCTCGACACAAGTCGCTGGCCGGCAAGCATCGGCCCATCGCGATCGCCGCCAACGGCTATGAGCTTGCCTTCAAGCCCGGGAGCCATCAACTGACCAGCGCGGGCGGGCGGCTGTTGGCCAGGATCGCCAGGATCTTGGGGGATCATCCCAAGGATGGCCTGCTCATCAAGGGTTTCGCCCAATCCAGCGAGGCGAATGCCGCGCATCTGGCGGATGCGCGCGCCAAACTGCTGGCGGGGCTTTTGGTCAATAAGTACCAGATTGATCCAAAAAAGATACAACTGAGCTCTTCCGTGACCGATGAGCCGGGCAGCCGCGCCCGCGTCACCTTCGTCAAGGAACCATGATGCCTTCCCTGGACGACTGGATCGACCGCGTCGCCTTCGGCAAGGCGCCCTCCAAGCCGGGGCCCGCCCTGGGGCTTTATTTGAGCCCGGAGATGATCTATGTTTGCCAGGCGCGCCTGGATGCCGGCGCGGTGGCCGTCGAACATTTGCTGCGCGTGCCGTTGCCCGCCGCGGACAAGCCTCTCTCCTCCGCGGCCACGGGGACCCTGAGCGCCGAGACCCTCGGGGAGGAGGGGAGGCTGTTCGCCGCGCTGAAGCAATCGCTCTCGCAGGTCCGCTGGAGCTCGAAGAGGGTCTTCGTCACCCTCTCCCATCAGTTGGGCCTGCTGCGCTATTTCACCATGCCGTCCATCGCCTCCCGTTTCTGGAGCGCGGCCGTGCTGCTGGAGGCCAAGAAATACATCCCGATCCCGCTGGATTCCTTGAGCCATGACTTTCAGGTCGCCTCCTTGCCGCCGGACGTTCAGGACAGGCCCAGGCAGGGCGCTCTGGTGGCGGTGGCGCAGCGAAAGACCGTTCTCAGCGTCACCAGCCTGCTCGACAAGCTGGGCTTGACCCTGCTCGGCCTGGAGGTGGCCCCTTGTTCCGTCCTGCGCCTCTTGGAGACCCTGGATCCCGGCCGCTCGGGCTCGGCCTACGGCCAGGTGCATTTCGACGGCGGAAACATCCGCATCCTTCTGGCGGACAGGGGCCTGCCCATTTTCTTCCGCGAGCTTTTCCTCGGCGCCGAGGCATCCCTGTCCGACCAGCGCAAGATCGACCTCTCCGGCTGCGTCAGGTTCGCCCAAAAACAGCTTTCCTCCAGGGTTCAGTCTCAATTGCTGCTCAGCGGGAATGCTCCGGACTTAAAGCAATGGAGCGACGCTTTTTCCAGCGAGCTCGGCATGCCGGCGCAGGCTCAGGACTTGCCGCGTCGGCTCGGAGTCAAGGCTTGCGATTGGGGCGGCTATGCCGCGATCGGCGCTTCCTTGAGACTGTCTACTCCCTCCGCGATCACCCTGGATCTCGGCCGGATCGGCCGCGTCGGAGAAGACGAGCGCCGCGCGGCCCGCGACCTGCTGGCGGTTTCCTCGGCGATCGCCCTCTTCCTGTCCTTGCTCGGGGCTTGGCGCTTTCTTGACTGCCGCTCCTTGGAACGTCGCTTGCGCCGCGAGCAGATTCCTCCCATGGCCGCGGCCGCTTTTCAGGGCAAGAGCCAGACCCAGATCGCCGCCCTGCTGGATAAAATGGGCGGCCAGGCCCAAGCGGCCAGCCTGGCCCTTCGCCATGCTCCAAAGACGACGGCCCTGATTCAGGATATCGTCAAGGCGATGCCGGATAATCTTTGGTTGACGGAGCTGAAAGTAAACAGCCCCCTGCGGCGGCAGGATATGATGGAGGACTCCCCGGAGATCATCCTCTCGGGGCGCGCCCAGGGGCCCAGCGTCGCGGCCGAGCAGGACATGGCCTTCGCGTTCCGCCAGCAGCTGCTTAAGACTCCGGAGCTCGCCAAGACTTTCGGCGACGTACAGATCGCCTTGTCCGGCAAGGCGGTCGACGCCAAGCAGCAGGGGGTCGCCCCCGACATCCTGCGCCGGCGCCTGGAGGAGCGTACTTCTTTCCAGGTGACGATGAAGGAGAAGGGGCAGTGATCGATCCGCGTCTCGCCGCCAGCTCCTTGATCGAGGAGGTCTCCTTCATCTTCGGGCTGCTCAAGGCCAAGGGACGCAAGCGCTTCGAGCGCGTCCTGTTGCTCTGCGCCGGTCTTCTGCTCGCCGGCGCGATGCTGGCGAGCGCTCCGAAAAGGAAGCTGGGAGTCCTGCAGGCTCGCCTGCTCTCAGTCCAAGCGATCGCGCAGAGCGCCGACTCCTTCGAGCAGGCCCGGCTCCAGTTCGACGCCGCCGCCGCCGTCTTGCCGGGGCCGGAAAGCAAGGATCATTTCCTCACCGACGCGATCGTGGAGACCCTGCGTTCTTCCGGGCTGACTTCCGAATCCATCCAGCCCCCGGAGGAATCCGTGGAGGCCGGCTTGCGCTACCAGAAGATCACCGTTTCACTGCAGGCCGGTTTTGCCCAATTGCTGCCGTGGCTGGCTCGCGTGGAAGCCCACCGCCCATACCTCCATATCTCCTCGCTCGACGTCGTCAAGGGCGCGGGCGTCGGCACGTACTCGGTGTCCGCCGGCATCAGCACCATCATACCGCTCCAGGCCCTGGCCCATGGCGATTAAATTTTCTCCGGCCTGGCTGATTTTGATCGCGGTGCTGGCGGTGCCCGGATTTCTCTTCTACAACTGGCACGCTCGCTTGAACCATCAAAGCACGGCCGAACTGCGGCGGGGGGTGCGGCGAAGCTTGCCGAATGGAGAACCGATCTTCGGAGACGCTCCCGATCAAGCCCGCTTGCGCAACCCCATCGTCGCGGCGACTCAAGCGGCCGCCGCGCAGCTGCGTCGGCCCGCTCAGCCCGCTCAACCCGCGCGGCGGAGCGTCAAAGTTTCCGTTCCAGCACCGTCGGCGCCCCCCGCGCCCGAGCGGCCGCCGGCGCGCAAGCCGGCCTCGGTCCCACAGACGATGAGCGTCGTGTCGGCGACGCCGGCGACGCCGGCGTCGCCGGCCGCCCCGGATTTTTCCGTCGAGTTGCCGCGCGACCCGATGCTCTCGCCCGCCGATAGGCTCGAGCTTGCCCAGGCCGAGGCGCTGCGCCGCAGCGGCGGCCGGCGGGCCAAGCGCCCGAGCCAGCGGGTTCGGCGCCGCCGCGAGCTAACGGGAGCGGAACGAGTCGAGCTTCAGGGCATCATCGCCATCAAGGGCGGCGGAGGGCGGGCGATCGTCAACGGGCAGACCGTAGCCGCGGGGGATACGATCGCCGGGGTCAAGGTCCTCAAGATCACTCAGTCGGAAGTCGTTTTCTCGTATCGAAATAAGAGGTTCATCAAGAGCGTCGGAAAATAGCCGGAGGCCCTATGACAACGTTGATCGACATCTTGGCGGACTGGGGGCGGACGTTCCAGCGCGTCCTTGCTTGCCTGCTGGCGGCGGCCCTGGCTTCGGGCACGGCGGCTCCCGCATGGGCGCAGTCCCGCAGCGCCGAGCCTGAGGCCAATCCGTCTTTCCAGCAAAACCTCCAGAGCTCGGGAACGGCCGGAGCCCTGTCGGGGGCTCCCCTGGACCAGGCGGCGGCTCAAGCCGCGGCGCTGGCCTCTCCCCAAGGATTTTCGACCGAGCGTCCCGTTCAAGGCGTCCAGATCGGCACGAGCGCGCCGGCGCCGGCGGCGCCGGAGAAAGTCTCGACGCTCGACACGCGGGTGACCGTGCGCGTCAAGAACGCTCCCTTGGCGACTTTCCTGGACACGATCTCGGCGCAGGCCAAGGTCAACTTCATCATCACCGAGGGCCTTGAGTCCAAGCGGGTCACGGCATTTTTGCAGAACGTCACGGTGCGCGAGGCCCTTCAGGTCTTGCTGGAGATCAAGGGCTTGACCTACGAGCGGGTCGGCGACAGCAATACCTACATCGTCTCCCCGCGCTCCAAGAGCGTCGAGAACCTGATCACGCGCATCTATACCCTGTCCTATATACCGCTCATCCCGCTGGAAACCTCGCGCGCGGAGCAGTCGGCGCTGACCCCGCAGAGCAGCAACTCCGGAGGGATCACGCAGTTCGGAGGCCCCTCCGGCAGCCAGGGGATGGGGATGCAGGGCCTTTCCGGCGGCGGCGCCGGCAACGGGACGGAATCGAACGCGAGCTCTCGCATCGCCATCGTCCCGGTGATCCGTTCCATCCTTTCCAAGAACGGCAAGGTGTCCATCGAGCCGCGCACGAACTCTTTAATCGTCACCGACATCCCCGAGGTCTTCCCGCAGGTCGAGCAGATCATCGCCGAGCTGGACCGCAAGGCGCCGCAGGTCATGATCGAGGCCCAGATCGTCGAGATCGACTCGACGAGGGCCAAGGACCTGGGCTTCGATTGGGGCGGCCCCAACGGGGAGCTGGCGACCTTCACGGGCGGGGCGCGCGACACCAGTTTTCCTCTCGTCTTGCCCAACAATCTCGGGCGCACGCGCTTTCTCGACCCCACCGGTCCGGGCTCCATCATCAGCACGCTCGGCAACGCCGGCTCCTCCAGCTCGGCTGGCTCCACCGCCGGCACCGCCCTGTTGACGGGTCAGAGCTTCGTCAAGACCAGCGTGCTGGACTTGACCTCGCTCCAGGTCACCCTGCGCGCCTTGGTCCAGCGCTCGGAGGCGCGCTTCTTGGGCAAGCCGAAGATCCTGACTCTCAACAATAAGACCGCCATCATCCAGATCGCGCGCAACGAGGCGACCTCGATACAGACCACCCAGACCAGCGTGGGCGGCAATCTCGGGACCAGCGGCCAGACGGTCGAGCGCACGCAGACCGGCTTGATCCTCAAGGTCACCCCCCAAGTCAACAAGGACGGCTACATCACGATGCTGGTCCAGCCTTCCTTCACCGCCACGCAGGCCTCGGCGATCAGCACGGCCACCAACAAGGTATTCGACGCCGTCACGCGCGGCGCCTCCACTCTGGTTAGGGTCAAGAACGGCCAGACCCTGGTCCTCGGCGGACTGCTCCAATCCGAGGAGACCAAGGTCGTGCGCAAGGTGCCTTTCCTGGGCTATATCCCCTTGATCGGCTGGCTCTTCACCTCGACCACGGACGAGCACGACAACCTCGATCTGGTCATCTTCATCACTCCGACCATCGTCAACGACTAAGCGGCGGGCTTGACACCTCGGAGCCCGGAGGTATACTTCAAGCGCATGAGGGGGAATCCGCAGCTGGGTGAGATCCTCGTGACGGCAGGGTTGCTCAGCGAGGAGCAGAGGGATAAGGCCGCCAACGCCGCGGCCCAGTCCCGCTTGCCGCTCGCCGACGCCGTCGTCAAACTGGGACTGGCCTCGGAGGAGGCCATAGCGGTCGCCGTCTCCAGGCACCTGCACGTTCCCTACGCCTCTCGCGAGAACAAGATTCTCAGAGTGGAGCGCTCGCAGGCTTTGGAGCGGATCGTTCCCGAGAGCTTCGCAAGGGAGCATCTCATCGTCCCTCTTTTCCTGGAAGAGAACGTCCTGGCGGTGGCGATGAGCGCCCCGGACGACATGCTGCTGCAGGACAATCTCCGGGTGATGACGCAGAAGGACATCCAGGCCTTCATCGCCACCAAGAGCCAGATCCTCAACGCGATCGACGAGCTTTACTCCGCCGGCGGGGGGGCGATCGCCAAGACGATGCGGATGCAGGAGAAGGCCGGCGTGGGCGCGGGAGAGAGCGAGGAGAACCCGGATGAGGCCGAGCGCGTGCTGGACCTCGATCATACGCCTTCCGGCAAGCAGGCCAACGTCGTTTCCCTGGTCAACGCCATCCTCAAGCAAGCGATCTCCGAGCGCTGCTCCGACATCCACCTGGAAAGCTACGACGAGGCGGTGCAGCTGCGTTTTCGCATCGACGGCGTCCTCTACGAGCGCCCCGCACCGCAGCGCTCCGCCTTCAACGCCCTGATCTCGCGCATCAAGATTCTGTCCAAGCTCGACATCGCCGAGCGCCGCCTGCCGCAGGACGGGCAGTTTTCCATTCGGGTGCAGAACCGCACGATCGACCTGCGCGTCTCGATCTGCCCGACGGTCTTCGGAGAGAAGGTGGTGATGCGCGTGCTCGACAAGGGGTCGGTGGAATTGGACATAGACAAGATCGGCTTCGAGCCGCGGCAGAAGGAGGACTTTCTCAAGGCGGCGCGCCGGCCGCACGGGCTGATCTTCCTGACCGGGCCCACGGGCTCCGGAAAGACGACCACCCTCTACTCCGTCCTCAACACCATCAAGTCTGCGGACATGAATTTCATGACGATCGAGGATCCCGTCGAGATCAAGATGGAGGGGCTCAACCAGGTCCAGGTGCACTCCTCCATCGGCTTGACCTTCGCCGCCGCACTGCGCTCCTTCCTGCGCCAGGACCCGGACGTCATCCTCGTCGGAGAGGTGCGCGATCAGGAGACCGCGCAGACCTGCCTGCGCGCGGCGCTGACCGGGCATCTGGTGCTCTCGACTTTGCACACCAACGACGCGATCTCCACGGTCGTGCGCTTGATCGACATGGGCATCGAGCCCTTCCTGCTGGCCAACTCCCTGCACTTGGTCGCCGCGCAGCGGCTGGTGCGGCTGCTCTGCCCCGGCTGCAAAAAGCCCTACAAGCCCGGGGGCGCGGAGCTTGAGCGCTGCCGGGAGGAGTCGATGCTGGCCGACAAGTTCCCGGATGCCGCCGCCATCACATTCTACCAGCCGCAGGGCTGCGAGCGCTGCGCGCGCACCGGCTACTTGGGCAGGAGGGCGGTCTATGAGGTCTATCTCATGACGCAGGAGATGCGGGAGTCGATCTATAAGCACGGCGGGGACCTGGCGAAATTGCGCGAGATCGCGGCCCGCAGCGGGATGTGGAGCCTGCGCGCCAGCGCTTGGCGAAAGGTGTTGGCCGGACTGACCAGCTCCGATGAAGTCCTGTCGGTGACGGTGGAGGAGTGATGGCGCGCTATTCCTATACCGTTCAAGACGCCAAGGGAGAGACCGCCTCGGGTGTTTTCGAGGCCAATGACGAGAACGAGGCGATAGAGGCTCTTCAGGGAAAGGGCTACTTCATCCTGGCGTTGAACGCGGAAAAGTCCGCGCCGGCGAGCGCTTTGGGCAAGGCATTGGGCGGTCGGGGGGTCGGCACCAGGGACCTGGTCTTCTTCGCCGAGCAGTTGTCGACCCTGCTGAACGGCGGCGTGCCGCTGGTGCGGGCCCTCTCCCTGCTGGGTGAGCATTCCAGCTCCAAGGGCCTCCATGACGCCCTCGCCCAGGTGACCAAGGACGTGGCCAGCGGCACGGCCCTCTACAAGGCCCTGGAGCGGCATCCCAAGGTCTTCAACACCCTTTGGGTCTCCCTGGTGCAGGCGGGCGAGCTGGGGGGGCAGTTGCCCAAGGTCCTCAAGCAGATCGGCGCCTACTTGGCGGCCCAAGCCGAGCTGACCGGCAAGGTCGTGACCGCCCTGGCGTATCCCTCGGTGCTGGCCTGCATGTCGCTGGGCGTGCTGGCTTTCTTCATCATCAAGATCGTTCCCGTCTTTTCCGGCATCTTCAAGAGCTTCCGGGTCAAGCTTCCGCCGCTGACGATCCTTATCATCGGGGTCTCCAATCTCGTGGTCCATCATCTCTGGGCCTTGGTCTTCGCGGGGGCGGCGGCCTGGATCGCTTGGGAAGCCTACGCCTCCACGGACGCCGGCAAGACCGCGAAATGGAGGCTGATCTTCGCCGTTCCCTTCTTCGGCGAATTCATCCATAACGTCATGATCGAGCGTTTGCTGACGACTCTCTCGACTTTGATCGAGTCCGGGGTCAGCATCCTCAACGCCATCGCCGTGCTGGAAGGGGTCTTCGGCGGGAACATCCTCTTCGCGGCGATGCTGCGCCAAGTGCGCGACGACGTGGCCGGGGGCAAGTCGATTTCCGCGGCCTTCCGCAGGGCGGGGCAATTGCCGCCGTTGGTCACGGAGATGATGTTCATGGGAGAGGAATCCGGCAGGCTGCCGGACATGCTCGCCACCCTCTCCGTATTCTACCGGGAGCAAATCGACCAGTTCACCCGGCGCTTCACCGCCATCATCGATCCCATCCTGGTGGTCGGCATCGGAGGCTTGGTCGGAGTGATCGTCCTGGCGGTATTCTTGCCGATCTTCAAATTGTCGACGATGGGGGCCCATTGAAAGCCAAAGGCTTCACGCTCATGGAGCTCTTGGTGGTCATCCTGATCATCGGCATTCTCGCCGCTTTCGCCATCCCCAATTACCTCAGGTCGATGGAGGACAGCAAGGCGGACGACGCGGCCGCCCTGGTCAACATGGTGGCCACGACCAACCGGATGTATGCCCTCGATCACAACGGAGCCTATGTCTCGGGGCTGCTGACCAGCTCTTGCGGCAGCGCCTCCTGCGCGGGCAACGGCAACGCTTGCGACCTGGTCAACTGCAAGTACCTCGCCGCCTCCGACTACGACCAGAAGCCCTACGTCGTCTCCGAAGGGCCAGGGTCCTGCGGCTCCGGCATCGTGGCTTGCGCCCGCCGGCGCACCTCCGGCCCCGCTGGCGCCTCGAGCTATCCCTACACCCAGTGGGGCTACAACGTGGACGCAAACGGCGCCATCACCTGCACGATGGGGGGGGCGGCGGTCGCTTGCGGCGGCGACGCCCCTCCCTCGCCCACGCAATAGGCCATGGAGGCTAGAGGCTATACCCTGGTCGAGGTCGTCGTCTCGATCCTGCTGACGGCCGTGATGGTCAGCGCCATCTTCAGCGTGGCCCTCTCCAGCCGCCAGGGCGGCGGCAAGGCCGAGCGCAAGATGCTGGCGAACGGTGCGGCGCAGGCCTTAAGCGACGCGCTCAAAGGCTATGTCAGCGGGGATTATTCCGGGGCTGCTTCCGCTTTTGGAATCAACGGCCCCTCGCCGGGCTCCGGCGCCGCCACCTGGTATATTTCCACCGCCAACCAGGTGGACCATAACTGCTCCGGGCCCGCCTCCGCCGCCGATTCCTCGACGACGATTTACGGCCCCGCTCCGCGCTATGCCCTGGCGGCCGGCTGCCACGCGCTGGTCTGCCAGGCGGGGGCTGCGCAGAGCGAGTGCTTCATGCCCGCGAAACTGCGCGCCTCGCCCTATAACGGCTACATCTATTACACAGTCTCCTATCCCGCCGGCTCCAGCGCCCCCTTGGTCCAGGTCTTCACTTATTGGAGCGAGCCATGAACTTGCGCGGGCGCTGCGGCTTCTCCTTGTTGGAGCTGCTCGTCGCCCTCGCCCTTTCTTCCCTGGTCTTGGTGGGGGTCATGATGCTGGCGACCTCCATGGTCAAGTTCCAGATGGACTCCATCGAGCAGGGCAGCGGCACGGGAGGAGCAGTTTACGCCGTGCAGCGCTTAAAGAAAGACTTGGCCGACGCCACCGATCTGGAGTGCCCCGGCAGCCGTTGCGCGGCGACGGGACATTCCAACCGCGGCGACGTCCTGGCGGCCTGCACGAATTGGAGCGTGCTGGGCGATCCGGCGGCGGGAGGGCAGCGCATCGACGATAACGCCCCCAACGAGACGGATTGCCAAAGCGGCTCCGGCAACGTGAAATGCTTTTATTATTGCGTGGCCAACGCGGCGGCGGGCCCGGAATTAATGCGCTATTCTCAGTGTTCGACGACCAGGGCCATACCCGCGCCGAGCTGCGGGGCGGGCGGGGAGGTCGTCGTCTATGGAAAGCCTGGTTTCTATCGAATGGATGGTTACAATTACTATTTCGAGCGCGATGACGGCGTCTCGGGCGCGGCGCTGCACTTCATCATCGGAGTGGGCACCCCCACGGTCTCCGGAGCCGGAACCGGACCGCTGCAGACGACTCCCGTCTCCTACAAATACAACCTGCGCGTCGGCATGAGCAAATCCTATACCGACACCATGGACTGATGAAATCTCGCCAAGGCGGCTTCATCCTCGTGTACGTGCTGGTCACGGCCCTGATCATCGCGCTGATCGCGGTCGGCTTGGCCCAGATGCTGCTGTTGCGCTACACGGCCTCCCAGCGCGCCATCGACGGCTCCCGGCAGAAGCTCCAGGATTTCGGCGGGTTGAGCAACGCCTTGCAGGACTGGAACGCCGCTTCGGGCGGCTCCGGCAAGGTCTGCTCTCCCATCAGCGGCTTCTCCGGCTCGGCTAATCCCGGCGTCTGCGGCTGCGTGCTGACGTCCAATTCCGGCAGTCCGCGCGTCTACGCCCACCCGGTGGGAAGCGCCTGCCAAATAGACGTCTGCACGGCTCCCTATAAGAGCGGCGCCTGCCCGTGACGACGCGCTCCTTGATCGTCACCGCAGACGACTTCGGCTACGATTCCGCGGTCAACGAAGCCGTCATCCGTGCCTACCGGGAGGGAGTGCTGCGCTACGCCAGCCTCATGGTCGACCGCCCCGGGGCCGAAGAAGCCGCGCGGCTGGCGCGGGAAAATCCCGGGCTGGGGGTGGGCCTGCACCTGGAGCTTTGCGGGGACCATCCCGGACTTTGGGGGATGCGTTATTTTTTCTCGCCCTCCGATCGAGCGCGCATCAAGCCGGAGATCGAGCGCCAGTTCGACAAGTTGGGCGCCCTGGGAATTTCTCCGACGCACGCGGACGGCCATTTCAACATCCACGTCCATCCGGTGATTTTCCCGCTGCTGCGCCGATCCTGCGAGCGGCGGGGCGTGCCGCGCCTGCGCCTGCCGGGAGGCGAGCTTTCCGCTTGCTTGGGCTACCGCCGCGACCACGCGCTCTCGCGCTCGGGCCTGGCCGCCGCCTTCGGGACGCTGCGAGCCGGGCTGCGGCCGCGCCGCGGCAACGTGGAGGTGCCGGAGCGGACCTTCGGCCTGCTGCGCTCCGGCACTATGACGGAGGACTATCTCCTCTGGCTTATCGAACGACTGCCTCCAGGAGAAACCGAAATCTATCTGCACCCCAGCGCCCGCTCAGGCAGCGAGGTCGAGGATGTTCCTACGCCCACCCACCACACCCTGACCGAGCTACGCAGCCTGCTCAGTCCCAGGGTCCGGGAGGCGCTGCGGCAGCGCGGCGTCGTCCTGCGGCAGAAGACTGGATATTGAGGAGTCCTTGCCGGCGCGGCGATTGGCGGCGTAGAGCGAGAAACCGGCGCTCGCCCAGGCGAACTCTCGCAGATGCCGGATCAGGCCGAAGGCCAGGCCGACAGAGCCGGGATAGCCGAAGCCGCGAAAGATCGCCGTCTTGCCCGCCTCCTGCGTGCCCATCTTGGCCGGCACCATGAACATGACCGCGTCGACGAGATTGGAGAGTATCTCCATGGCGAAGGCGGTGACGACGCCGACGGAGACGCGCATGAAATGGCAGATCAAAAGCGTTTCCAAGCCGCCCCAGCCGTAGCCGGCCATGAAAAAGAGCACGGAAGCGAGGTAGCGCCCGGGATGCTCGCGTAGGTAGGAGCGGGACTGCGAGCGCAGCCCCTCGAGCTTGCGGAAACGCGCAAGCCAGCGGGGGGTTTTCTCGCAAGCCAGGCACCACAGCCCCGCGCCCACCAGGCAAAAAAGAGCCAGCCCCACGGCCAGGGCGGCGTCCCGTTCGCGGCCCTTGAGAAAGTCCAGCTTGCCTTGCAGCACGAAGAGCAGCCCCAGGAGGATGAACAAGGCCTGCCCCATGGTCTGGGCGAGCTTCGCGATGACGACGCTGCTGTTCTTGGCGTGCTCGCTGGCCGTCTTGCCCAGCATTCCCGGCCGCACCAGCTCCCCGACGATCTGCCCGCTGGGGGTGAGGTAGTTGACCCCGTCTCCGGCCAGGCGGCCCTTGATCAGCAGCCAAAGCGGCACTCCGCGGGCGTCCTCGCGCGGAAAGGCCATGCGCCAGCCCAGGGCGTTGAGGGTATGGTCGCAGATCTGAAAGGAGAGGATCGCCAACAGCCCCCAGATCCCGACCCGGGAGACCATGCCCCAGACCTGCCGCGGATTAAAATGCCACAGCAAGAGGAGGATGGTGGCGACGCCGGCAAGCAGGATCAAGCGCTCCAGCGTCTTCATGGCTTGCGCTCAGGGCGCGGCAATGGGCTCCGCCAGCCGGGCGGGCTCTCGCGCCGGGACGAGCCGTCCGCGCGGCTCGACCTCGTAGAGCTGCCCGCGCCAGAGCACTTTCGTGGAGCGGAAGCCGAACAGCCAGGCCCCGCAGGAAAGCCACTCGCTCAACGGCAAGAGGAGGGCGGAATCGGGGGCGCTCTCGCACAAGCGCGCGATGAAGGCTCCGGAGGCGGCCTTGGCCAGGAGCACGCCCAGGGCCAGCGCTGCGCTCCAGGGATCGAAGCCGATCATCAGGAGCTTCGCGGTCAGCCAGGAAAAACCGTGGAGCGGCATCGAGCCCAGGTAGCCCTCCGGATTGCAGAGCCGGATGGTCCGCGCCCAACGCGCCTGGTGGCCGAGGCATTCCAGGGCTCCGCCGCCGTCCGGCATCGACTCGACGACGCAATCGGCCAGGGCGATGCGATAGCCGGCGGACTTAACACCCTCCCCGAGGATGAAGTCGTCCGCCAAGTGGTTGGCCATGCCTTGGAATCCGCCGGCCCTCTCGAAGGCCTCGCGGCGCACCAGCATCGCGGCGCCCATGGCGAAGCGCATCCCGAAGGCCGCCGCGACCAGGGCCTGCGGGAGGAACTGCGCGTTGACGGAAAGCGACTCCAGGCGGCTCCAGAAGCCCGCGGCTGGCCCCGCGCGGTAGAAGGCGGTGACCAGGCCGACGCCGGGGTCGCCTAGCGGCGCGGTCATGCGGCGCAGGAAGTCCTCGCGCACGCGGACGTCGGAGTCCGACAGGAGGATTAGGTCGTGCTTGACGAAGGGCGCGGCGTTGGAGGCGTTGTTGACCTTGGGGTTGAAGCCGATGAGCTTGCCGGAGACGACGACCTCCATGTCGAGATCTGGGAATTCCGCGCGCAAGCGCTTGAGCAGGGCAAGCGCGGGATCGTCGGGGCTGGCCAGCGTGAACAAGAGCTGATAACTGGGGTAGTCGAGCCGGCAGAAGCCGCGCAGGTTCTCGTAGAGCCCGCGATCCAGGCCCTTGAGGGGCTTGATGATCGTCACCGGGGGGGCCTGCCGCCAGGCCGGATGGCGGCGGCGCAGCAAGCGGGAGGCCGCTAGGGCCGCGAGCAGGCTAAAGAGGATGGTGAAAGCTCCGCTTAGGCGGGCCAGCACGGTCGCGCCGGACAGCAGCCAGGCCACGTTAGGCCGCGACGGGCGGCTTCTGGCGCCCGCGCAGGTAGTCGAGGAACTCCTTGCCCTCGCGCAGGCGGCGGCGCCGCTCCTGGGGATCCTTGGCCATGGCGGCCAGCATGCGCAGGATGGGGCGGGGGCGCGCGTAGAAGCGGGAATAGAATCTCTTGACGCCGGTCTCGATTTGCGCGGCCGAGAGGTGCGGATATTGGATCGCGGAGGCTTGGGTGCCGTCGTTGCGCACCAGCACCTTCTCGTCGTACCACTTGTTGCTCATGGCCTGCCGATAGAGCTCGGTTCCCGGATAGGCGGCCGCCAGGGAGACCTGGATCGTCTCGACGTCCAGCTTGCGCGCGAAGCGAATCGATTCCTCGATCGTCTGCTCCGTCTCGCCGGGCAGGCCCAGGATGAAGGTGCCGTGGATGATGATGCCGAGCTTGCGGCAATTGCGGGTGAACTCCCGAGCGATGTCCAGGCGTATGCCCTTCTTGATGTTGTTGAGTATCTGCTGGTTTCCGCTCTCGTAGCCCACCAGCAGCAGGCGCAGGCCGTTTTCCTTGAAGATTTTCAGATATTCGTATGGGACGTTCGCCCGGCTGTTGCAGGACCAGGTGATCCCCGCGCGCCCCAGGCCGCGGGCGATGGCGGCCGCTCGCGGCAGGTCCGCGGTGAAGGTGTCGTCGTCGAAGAAGAATTCCTTGACCTGCGCAAACAGGGCCTTGGCGCGGGTCAATTCCGCGATCACCGACTCCGCCGAGCGGGTGCGATAAACGTGCCCGCCCACCGTCTGCGGCCACAGGCAGAAGGTGCAGCGCGCCGGGCAGCCGCGGCCGGTGTAGAGGGAGAGATAAGGGTGCTTGAGATAGCCGATGTAATAGTTCTCGATCGTCAAGTCGCGCTTGTAGACGTCGACGACGGAGGGCAGGGCGTCCATGTCCGGGATCAGGGCCCGGTCCGGGTTGTGGCGGACCTGGCCGTCCTCGCGGTAGGACAGGCCGGAGACCTGGGAGAAGGGCTTGCCCTGCGCCACTTCAAGCAGGGTGTAGTCGAACTCCTCGCGCGCCACGAAATCGATGGCGGGGCAGGCGGTGAGGGATTCCTCCGGCAGGACGGCGACATGGGCCCCGACGAACCCGATCATGATCGTCGGGTCCTGCGCCTTGAGGGCTTGGGCCACCCGGCAGTCGTTGTCGAAGGAGGGGGTGGAGGTGTGAAAGACGCAGAGCTCGAAGCCCTTGGCCCGCTTCAGGACCTCCTCCAGCGAGAGGTCGTCGGCCGGGGCGTCGATGAGCTTGGAGCCGGGGATGAGGGCCGCCGGTTGGGCCAGCCAGGTCGGAAACCAGAAGGATTTGATCTCGCGGCGGGCCTGGTAGCGCGCTCCGGCGCCGCCGTCGAATCCGGAGAAGGAGGGGGGATTGAGGAACAGTGTGCGCTTATGCATAGGGGAGCGGACCTCCGAGGGTCGCTGCGTCATGAATGTTCAATTCTAGCAAATTGCGGGGTACCCGCCGCAGCGCTGGCGTCCTCGCGGCACATCTGCTAAGCTGGGCCCATGGGGGCGATGCTAGCGCTGTCCTGCCTCGTCGCCGGCGGAGCGGGGGCGGCGGTCTCCTGGAACTCGACCTTGACTCCTCATTTCGAGATTTTCCATCAAAACGCCTTCCTGCCCACCGGCCTTCCCCTGGAGGTGGAGGACATCCACGAGCGGCTGCGCATGGATATGGGCTACTTTCCCCAGGGCCCTGCGGAGCGCATCAACCTCTATCTATACAAGGACCGTCAATCCTACGCCGAGGGACGCTTCGCGCCGCCGCCCTGGTCCAACGGGATTTCCTTCTACTCCCGGCGCGTCGTCGCCGTCTACGACCAGCCGAGCGAGAAGAAGCTGCTGGCCGTCATCGCCCATGAGACGACGCATCTCCTCTTCGAGAGTTGGTGGGCCGAGGGCAGCCGCCAGAACCCGCCGGATTGGCTCAACGAGGGTTTGGCGATGGTGGAGGAGGCGCCGCCCGAGCAGATCGGCCATTCGGACTGGTACGAGGCGATGGCCGCGCTGCCCAAGAGCGACACCCTGGATCTTAAGCGCTTGATGAGCCTCTCGCCCACCGCGGACCTGCACGATCGCAGAGCCCGCGTGTCGGCCTGGTACGTCCAGTCCTACTCCCTGGTCTATTTCCTGCTGCGCAAGCATTCCCCGCTGCAGTTCAAGAGCCTGTGCAAGGACCTGCGCGACGGCGTCGAGGTCGAGAAGGCCTTGTGGCTGGTTTATCATTATCGAAGCTATCGGCAATTGCAGGAGGCCTGGCTGGCCTGGCTGTCGGGGTTAAACCCGCGTCGAGTGGCCGGAGCCTTGGGCGGATGAGGAGGGCGCTTGGCTAAGATATTGGTCGTAGACGACGACGAAATAGTCCTGGAGCTGCTCAAGGATTTCATCGGCGGCCTGGGGCATGAGGTCTACACGGCCCCGGACCCGGTCTCCTTTTTGGCGCGCGTCAAGCTCATCTCGCCGGACATCGTCATCATGGACCTGCAGATGCCGGCCGGGGGAGCCGACGTGGCGGTGGCGGCGCTGCAGGCCAGCGAATCCTTGCGGGGCATCCCGCTGCTGTTTTGCACCAGCATCCCGCTGGAGGAGGCTCGCCGGCGCTTCCCGGAGTCTCCCCTGCGCCGCTACGCCAGCAAGCCGATCGACTTTCCCTCCTTCGTGGAGAAGCTCGACATCCTGCTGGTGGAGGCCGGCCGCCTGAAAGCGGGGCCCAAGCCCTAGGAGCCGGCCGGCTGCGCCGGGTATGCTCGAGCGAGAGCTTCCTTGAGGTAGCGGCCGGTGTGGGAGCCCGCCGCGCGGGCCAGCTCCTCCGGACGGCCCGCGGCCACCAGGCCTCCGCCGCCGTCGCCTCCCTCCGGCCCCAGGTCGATGATCCAGTCGCAGGTGCGGATGACGTCCATGTTGTGCTCGATGACCAGCACGGTGTTGCCGTGGCCGACCAAGCGGTGCAGGATGCCGATGAGCCTGGAGACGTCCGCGAAGTGCAGGCCCGTGGTCGGCTCATCCAGGATGTAGAGCGTCCCGCCGGACTCCCGCCGCGACAATTCCGAGGAAAGCTTGACTCGCTGCGCCTCCCCGCCGGAGAGGGTGGTCGCGGACTGGCCCAGGCAGGCGTAGCCCAGGCCGACCTCGGAGAGGGTGCCCAGGATGCGCGACATCTGGGCATGGGCTTTGAAGAACTCCTGGGCCTGCTCGACGCTCATGGCCAGGACCTCGGCGATGTTCTTGCCCTTGTAGCGCACCGAGAGGGTCTCGTCGTTGAAGCGCTGCCCGTGGCATTCGTCGCAGGGCACGAAGACGTCGGGCAGAAACTGCATGGAGATCTGCAGCTGGCCGTCGCCCTGGCAGTTCTCGCAGCGGCCGCCCTTGACGTTGAAGGAGAAGCGCCCCGGCTTGTAGCCCCTGGCCTTGGATTGCGGCAGCATGGCGAAAAGCTCCCGGATGGGGCTCCAAAGCCCGGTGTAGGTGGCGGGGTTGCTGCGCGGCGTGCGCCCGATGGGGGACTGGTCGACGACGACGACCTTGCTCAACTGCTCGACGCCCTTCAGCCCCCTGTGCCGGCCGGGCTCCTCCTTGGCGTTGTAGAGCTTGCGGGCCAGGGCCTTGTAGAGGATCTCATGGACCAGCGTCGACTTGCCGGAGCCGGAGACTCCGGTGACGCAGACGAGCATGCCCAGGGGGATGTCGACGTCGATGCCCTTCAGGTTGAACTGCCGCGCCCCCAGCACCGTGAGGGTTCCCTGGGGCCGCCGCTTCTCCGGGGCGGGGAGGGCCCGCTGCTCGCCGCGCAGATAGGCCCCGGTCAGGGACTTGGGGCTGGCCAGCACCTCCTTTAAGCGGCCCTGCGCCACGATCTGACCGCCGTGAACGCCGGCTCCGGGACCCAGGTCGAGGATCCAGTCCGCGCTGCGTATGGTCTCCTCGTCGTGCTCGACGACGATGAGGGAGTTGCCCAGGTCGCGCAGCGCCTTAAGGGTGCCCAACAGCCGCGTGTTGTCCCTGGGGTGCAGGCCGATGCTGGGCTCGTCTAGGACGTAGAGGACTCCGGTCAAGCCGCTGCCGATTTGGGTGGCCAGGTGGATGCGCTGCGCCTCGCCGCCGGCCAGGGTCTCGCTGGCTCGATCGAGGGTCAGGTATTCCAAGCCCACGTTGGCCAGAAACTCCAGCCGCGAGCGGATTTCCTTGAGAATCTGGCGGGCGATGGCGGCCTCCGTCGGCGGCAGGGAGAGGTCCTTGAAGAAGCGCAGGGCCTTGCCGACGGACAGGCGGGTGAGCTCCGTGATGCCGCTGCCGCCCAGGCGCACGGCCAGGCTCTCCGGCTTTAGGCGCGCTCCCTTGCAGTCCGGGCAGAGGCGCCGGCTCATGAAGCGCTCCGTGATCGCGGACTTGACGAAGTCCGACTCCGTCTCCGAGAGCCGGCGCTGGAGGTTATGCACGACTCCCTCGAAGTCCTGCTCCTTGCGGGCCCAGGAGGGCTTGTAGCTGCCGCCGCCGTAGAGCAGGGTCTGCCTCTGTTTAGAGGTGAGCTGCCTCCAGGGCTTGCCGCGGTCGATGCCGTGCTGGCGGCAGACCTGCTCCAGGATTTCCGTGTAGTAGCCGCTCCAGGAGCGCTTCCAGCGGTTGGTCCGCGTGGTGACCGGATCGGCCCAGGCCGCCAGAGCGCCCTGCTCGATGGAGAGGCCGGGGTCCGGAACGACCAATGCCGGATCGACCTCTATCTTGACGCCGATGCCGTCGCAGCCGGGGCAGGCCCCGTAGGGGGAATTAAAGGAAAACAGGCGCGGCTCCAATTCCGGCAGGGACAAGCCGCATTCGGGGCAGGCGTGGTGCTCCGACATCAACTGCCCCTCGCCGGCCTTGGCGGCCGGCTCGACGCGGACCAAGCCCCGCGATTCCTTGAGGGCGATCTCGATGCCGTCGGCCAGGCGCTGGCGCTCCGGCTCGACGGCCCTGACCTTGTCGACGAAGAGCTCTATGGTGTGCTTTCGGTAGCGCGAGAGGGCCGGCACGGCGTCCAGCTCGGAGACCTTGCCGTCGACGCGGGCCGTCAGGAAGCCGGAGCGCTTCAGGCGCTTGAAAAGCTCCTCGTAGGTCCCCGGCCGGCCGATGACCAGCGGCGAGTAGATCGACACCGTTTGGCCCGCCCAGCGCCGCAGGGCCTCGCCCAGGATGGCCTGCGCCGACTGTCGCTTGACCCGTTTGCCGCAGCGCGGGCAATGCGGCTGGCCGACGCGGGCGTAGAGCAGGCGCAGGTAGTCGTAGATCTCGGTGACGGTGGCCACGGTCGAGCGCGGGTTGCGGCTGGGGTTTCTCTGCTCGATCGAGATGGCGGGCGAGAGCCCCTCGATCAAGTCCACGTCGGGCTTGTCCATCAGCTCGAGGAACTGGCGCGCGTAGGCGCTCAAGCTCTCGACGTAGCGCCGCTGCCCCTCGGCGTAGAGGGTGTCGAAGGCCAGGCTGGACTTGCCGGAGCCGGACAGACCGGTGATCACGACCAGCTTGCCGCGCGGCAATTCCAGGCTGATGTTCTTGAGGTTATGCTGCCGCGCGCCGCGGATGACGATCTTGTCCATGGTCCTCCATCGATCGGTTAAGCCCGCCGCAGGGCCCGGGCAACCAGCTCGCGGTCGACGAGGGTGTCGCGGCGAGCGCCGCGGCGGGCGCGGGGATGATCCAGGGTGTAGTGCAGGCCGCGGCTTTCCTTGCGCGCCATCGCGGAGACGACGACGGCGCCGGCGACCTCGGCCAGGTTGCGCAGCTCGATTAAGTCCGGGGTGAGAATGAAGTTCCAGTAATACTGGTCGATCTCCTCGCGCAGGAGGCGCAGCCGGCGCAGGGCGCGCTCAAGGCGCCTGTCGCTGCGCACGATGCCGACGTAGTTCCACATCAGCCGCCGGATCTCGTCCCAATTCTGGGTGATGACGACGGCCTCGTCCAGCGGCTCGGCCTTGCCGGGATTCCAGAGCGGCGGGCGCCGGCGCGGCAGGGAGCGGCCGCGGCCGCCCAGGGTCTCTTTCTCGATGTCCAAGAAGGCGCGGTGGGCGAAGACGCAGCCCTCCAAGAGGGAGTTGGAGGCCAGGCGGTTGGCCCCGTGCAAGCCGGTGTGGGCGACCTCTCCGATCGCATAGAGGCGGGGGATGTCCGAGCGCGCCCATTCGTTAACGCGCACGCCCCCGCAGAAGAAATGCGCGGCCGGCACGACCGGCATGGGCTCCGCGGCCATGTCGAGGCCCAGCTCCATCAGCTTGCCGTAAATGTTGGGAAAGCGCGCGCGCAGGAACTTGACGGTCTTATGCGTCATGTCGAGATAGACGCAGTCGTCCCCCGATTTCTTGAGCTCCGAGTCGATGGCGCGCGCGACGACGTCGCGCGGGGCCAGCTCGGCGCGGGGATCGTAGTCGGGCATGAAGCGCCGCCCGCCCTTGAGCAGCAGCCGGCCGCCCTCGCCGCGCAGGGCCTCGGAGAGCAGGAAGGACTTGGCCTTGGGATGAAAGAGGCAGGTCGGATGAAACTGCACCATCTCCATGTTGGCCAGCCTGGCTCCGGCGCGCAGGGCCATCGCCATCCCGTCGCCGGTGGCGATGTCGGGATTCGAGGTGTAGAGATAGACCTTGCCGGCCCCGCCGCTGGCCAGGATCGTGCGCTCGGCCGAGAAGGCTTGGATGCGGCCGCTGTGGCGCTCCATGGCGTAGGCCCCGCGGGCGCGGCCGGCGCCGTCCAGGATCAGGTTGACGGCGACATGCCCCTCGAAGAAGCGCAGGCGGGGATTTAAGCGGCAGGCCGAGAGCAGCGCGCGCTCGATCTCGCGGCCGGTGATGTCTCCCGCGTGCAAAACGCGCCGGCGCGAATGCCCGCCCTCCAAGCCCAGATCGGGGCGTCCGCCGGACTCCGAGAAGCGCACGCCGAGATCCCGCAATTCGCGGATGCGCTCCGGCGCCTCCTCCACCACCAGGCGCACGATGCGCTCGTCGCAAAGCCCGGCTCCGGCGCCCAGGGTGTCGGCGACGTGGGAGTCGAAGCTGTCGGCGCGGCTGATGACGGCGGCGATGCCGCCCTGGGCGTAGTTGGTGTTGGACTCCGCGGCCTCCTTCTTGGTGAGGACGGCGACCGAACCCAGGGCCGAGAGCTTGTGGGCCGCCAAGAGGCCGGCGATCCCGCTTCCGATCACGAGAAAATCGCTGCGGGTATCCATGGCTTGGAGGACGATTCAGATTTTATCATAATAGGCCTGATGATCCGCTCCTTCGAGAAGCGCCGCCCGCGGCTGCACGCGACGGCCTTCGTCCACGACTCCGCCGAGGTCATCGGAGACGTCGTCGTCGGCCGAGAGGCCTCCATCTGGACCCACGCGGTCCTGCGCGGCGACGTCGACGGCATCCGCGTCGGCGCCGGGACGAACCTGCAGGACTGCGTCGTCGTCCACTGCCGGGCGGGGCGTCCGGCAGTCATCGGCCGCGGCGTGACCGTCGGCCACTCGGCGATCATCCACGGCTCCGTGATCGGCGACTACTGCTTGATCGGCATGGGAGCCGTCGTGATGGAGGCGCGCTTGGGGCGGGAGTGCGTCGTCGCGGCCGGGGCGCTGGTGCCCAAGGGCTTCTCGGCGCCCGCGCGCAGCCTCATCCTCGGCCTGCCGGCCAAGCTCGCGCGGCCCTTGAGCGCCGCCGAGGTCCGCTCCTTGCATGAGAGCGCCGAAGGCTACGTCCGCCTGGCCGGGCGCCACCGCCGCGGCTCGCGGATACTGCTCTGAGGCGGCCCGCCTCGCCGCCCTGGGTCTACCGGCGCCTCCTGCGCGCCTTCGGCCGGCGGGGCTGGTGGCCGGTCAGCGGCGCAAGCTCCGCCCCGGCCTATCGCCCGGGCGTTTGGGGAAAGTTAAGCGAGCGCCAGCGCGCGGAAATCTGCGTCGGCGCGATCCTCACCCAGAACACGGCCTGGGGCAACGTCCTGCGCGCCTTGGAGAACCTGCGCGCGGCGGATGCCCGCGACTTCAAGGCCCTGCTGGCCCTGCCGCCGCGCCGGCTAGAAACCCTGATCCGTCCCTCGGGCTACTTTCGCCAGAAGGCGCGCAAGCTGCGGATCTTCGCCGAGCGCGCGCGAGAGCGGGGGAGGCTGTCGCGCTGGCTGTCTCGCCCCCTGCCCGAGCTGCGCGAGGAATTGCTGGGGCTCTGGGGCGTGGGGCCGGAGACGGCCGACTCCATCCTCCTCTACGCCGGGGGCCGCCCCGCCTTCGTCGTCGACGCCTACACCCTGCGCCTGGGCCGCAGGCTGGGCTGGTTCGCCCCGCGCTCGGGCTACGCCGAGGCCCAGGATTTTTTCACGCGCGCGCTGGCGCGCCGTCCGGAGCTTTACGGAGAATTTCACGCCCTCGTCGTCGAGCTGGCCAAGCGGCACTGCCGCGTTCGGCCGGCTTGCGCGGCCTGCCCGCTTTTAACAGGCTGCCGGCATGGCGCCGCTTGCCTTGCCGGCAGCCCTGCTGCGCGCGCTGATCGTCCGCCTAGACGAGGAACTTGGTCAGGTGGTAGCCGGCGAAGGACAGGGCGTAGGCGAGAACGAAGAGGCAGGCGAATTGGATGAGCGGCCATTTCCAGCCGCCGGTCTCGCGGCGGACGATGGCGATGGTGGAGACGCATTGCAGGGCGACGGCGAAGAAAAGCAAGAGGCTGACGGCCGTGGGCAGGCCGTAGTCGCGCTGCAGGGTGCGCGCCAGCTCCTCGGTGGTCGCCGCCCGCCCGCTCATGGCGGTCAGCGAGCCCATCGTGCCGACGAAGACCTCCCGGGCGGCCAGCGACGAGAGCACCCCCACGCTGATCTTCCAGTCGTAGCCGATGGGGCGAAAGACCGGCTCGACCAGGCGCCCCGCGCGGCCGAGCAGGCTCTGCTCGATCTGGACCGAGGGGGCCGAGCCTTTCGGAGCGCGCGGAAAGGAGCCCAGCGCCCACAAGAGCAGGCTCAGCATGAAGATGACGCGGCCGGCCCGAGAGATGAAGTGCCAGCAGCGCGTCCAGACGTAGCGCGCCAGCTCCGAGGGCTTGGGCAGGCGGTAGGGCGGCAAGACGGTGACCGGCATCGGCTGGGCCTCGTAGAGGCTGGTCCAGCGCAATGCCAGCGCGATGAGCAGGGCCGTCAGCACCCCGAAGACGTAGAGCCCGCCCATGACGACGGCGCGGCCGTCCAAGCCCAGCGGCCGGAAGGCGGGGGAAACGAAGGCGGCGATGATCAAGGCGTAGACGGGCAGTCGGGCCGAGCAGGTCATCAGCGGGCAGAGCAGGACGGCGGTCAGGCGGCGCTTCTCGTTGGGGATGGTGCGCGCGGCCATGACGCCGGGGATGGCGCAGGCGAAGGAGGAGAGAAAGGGGATGAAGACCTTGCCGTCCAGGCCGAAGGGGCGCAGGGCCCGGTCGACCATCGCCCCCGCCCGCGGCAGGTAGCCGCTCTGCTCGAGGGCTCCGATCAGCAGGAAGAGGATGGCGATCTGGGGCACGAAGGTGGCCACCGCGGAGAAGCCGGCGATGAAGCCGTCGCAGACGAGGCCGGGAAGCAGGCTTCCCGGCAGATGCGGGCGCAGCCACAGTGAGGCGGAGTCCATCAGGGCGGCCAGCCAGTCCTTCGCCGGCTCGCCCAGGGCGAAGAGGGACTGAAAGACGAGAAACAAGGTCAGCGCCAGCGCCAGCGGGCCCAGGAGGGGATGGAAGAGCCAGCGGTCGACGCGGATGGAGCGGGAGATCGTCTTGAGGATGGGCCGCCCGGGAACGCGGACCGCTTTTAGGCAGGCGGCCTCCGCCCTGCGCGTGGCGCAGATGTGGAGCTCCTCCAGGCGCTCGCGCGGGGCGCCCTCCAGGTCGAGTGCCCGCGGGCAGTCCGAGACCTGCTTGAACGCCGCCCGCAACTCTCCCAGGCCCTGGCGCTTGCGCGCCGAGATCAGGTGCACCGGCATGCCCAGCTCGCGGCTTAAGGCGGCGGCGTCGATCTCGATGCCGTTGAGCCGCGCCTCGTCGATCATGTTGACGACCAGGAGGACGGGGTAGCCGGCGGCCTTGAGGGCGCAGGCCAGCGCCGCGTCGTTGGCGAGATTGCTGGCCTCGGCGACGCATAAGACCAGCAGGGCCCGGCTGGCCGCCGCTTGGGCCAAGAAGGAGAAGGCGATGGACTCATCCTGGGAGCCGGAGGAGATCGAGAAGGTGCCGGGCAGGTCGACGACCTCGAACTCGCCGCCGGCCACGCGCACCAGGCCCTCGGCGCGCTCCACCGTGCAGCCGGCGAAGTTGGCGACGCGCTGGCGCAGGCCGGTCAGGGCGTTGAAGAGGGTGGTCTTTCCGGTGTTCGGCCGTCCCGCCAGCAGGACGGCCGGGCTCACGCCGCCTCGACCTCGATGCGTTCCAACAGCCACGCTTCGAGGGCCAGCAATTGGGGGCCGACCAGGCATTCCACCGGGTCGCGCAGGGGCGTATGCAGCAGCTTGACGATCGAGGCTCCCTCGCGCAGGCCCAGCGCCCCCAAGCGATGGCGCTCCCGCTGCGGCAACCCGCCCAGCCCGATGATGCGCGAGCGCGACTGAAGGGGCAGCTCGGCCAACGTCATGGGCCCAGTATACCCTTATTGAGATAAAATTTCAATAAGAAAGATGGCCGGCAAAGCGGTATAATAGCGGCTCATGGATTTCGCCCGCCGGCTGGAGCAAGCCCAGCGCCTCATGGAAGAAGGCCGCCCGGCGGCGGCGCTGCGGCTTTTGGCGGGGCGCTGGCCAGGGGCATTGTCGACGGAGGCCGCCTTCCTGCGGGCCGAGGCCCTGCGCGGCCAGGGTTATTTTCGGCGCGCGGCTCAGCTTTACCAGGCGCTTTTGGCCGGCGGGCAAGCCGATCCGGCCTTGGCGATAGAGGCGGGCCTGGGCTTGGCCAGCGTGCACCGCAGCCTGGGAGAGGTGGCCGCGGCGCGCGCGCGCTTGCGGCGGGCCTGGGCTGCCGCCAAGCGCCGCGGCGAGCCGGCCTGGCGCTTCGAGCTGGAGGAGGCCATGATCGAGCGCGCGGCCGGGCGCTGGGCGGGCTGCCTCTTAAAGCTGACGCGCTTGTTGCGGCGGGCTTGCGGCGCTGGCGATTGGCAAGCCGCCGCCTTTCTTCTGTGGGCCAGGGGTGGAGCCCGGCGCTTCTCGGGAGATCTGGCCGGCGCCGAGGGGGATTTTAAGCGCTCCCTCACGATGGCCGGGCGCGCCGGCGACGCCTCGGCTAGCGCTTACGCCCTCTTCGGCTTGGGCGGGGTCTCGCGCATCCAGGGCCGGCTGCGCGACTCCGAGCGTTTCTACGCGCGGGCCGGCCGCGCCCTGGCGGGCGCGGACGATCTCTTCGGCCGGGCCTACGCACATTGCGGGCTGGCCAACGCCCTGCGCCAGCAGGGACGACTTAGCGAGGCCCAGCGCCTCTACTTGCGCGCCCACGTCCTCTACTCCAAGTTGGGCGATGCCGTGGACCTGGCTTATGTCGACTGGGGGCTGGGCAAGATCGCCCTGCAACGCGGGCGCCTGCCCGAGGCCGTCAGCCGCCTGTCCTTGGCCTTGAAGGCTTTTGAAGCCGCAAGCGAGAATCGCGGCGCCGCCCTCTCCAGGCTGGCGCTGGCCGGCGCCCGGCATGCCCAGGGTCGCGGCGCGCAGGCGGAGCGGCTGTTCGACTCCGGGCTGCGCCGGTCCCGCCGCGCGGGGCTGCATGCGCATCTTGAGAGCTACACCTGATGGCGCTAAACCGCGGCCTCGGCGCGCTGCGCTCCGCCCTTGTGGCCGGCCTCACCCTGTCCATCCAGCTTCAGTTCTTGGTCGCTGCTGAGATCGTCTTTCTGGGGGGATATTTAGGGCAGGCCCTGACGAACCGCGTGGATGGCCCCGCCCTGCTGGCCCTGCTGCTGGCTGGCTGGGCGGCCTACGCCTTCGATCGCTGGGTCATCCATCCCGAGGACCAGGCCGCGGCCGGAGCCGATCTGCGCCTGCTGCGCTACGCCTCCAGGCACCGCCGCCTCTTCGCCGGCATGTTCGCCGCCGCCTTCCTGGCGACGGCGGCATTGCTCTGGAACTGGCCCAGCCTGGCGGCGGGGTTCTTCTTCGGGGGCGCGCTCACCGCGGCTTACGTCCTGGACCTGCCCCTATTGGGGCGGCGCATGAAATCCATTCCGTATCTCAAGAGCTTCTACGTGCCCTCCGTCGTGGTCGGCACCAGCCTTCTCTTATTGGGCGTGCTGCCGCGGGGAGCGGGGCAGTGGCGCCTGGCGGGCGGCGTCTGGACGCTCGTCGCCCTGAACACCGTGCTCTTCGATTTCAAGGACAGGGAGAACGATCGCCGGGCCGGCATCGTCACCCTCGCCAACCGTTTTTCTCCCGCCCGCGTCGCCGCGGCTTGCCAGGCGCTCAGCCTGCTCCTGGGCGCCTGGTTCTGGAGCCTGCGGGCCGCCCCGGAGCGCGCCTTGGCGCTAGCCCTCCTGGCCCTGGGGGCGGCCATCCTGAGGTTCTACGGCCGAGCTCGCGTCCCGATCTGGTACTACCTTCTCTTCGTCGACGGAGTGGTCGTCCTGCCTTGGATTTTCCTGGAGTTGGCGAGGTAGAGGTCGGAGATATTTTGGAGGATACATGAAGATGCTTTCCCTCGTCCTCGCGGCCATTTCTGTCCTGCCTCCGCTCGGCGCCCAGGGATTCGATCAGCCTTGGTTTAAGCCCGGCGGCGAGCCCGCCCAGGTTTCCTGCGCCAGGACGTCGTCGATGCCTTCAGCGCCGGCTTTTCAGAGCTCTACCGCGTCAATCCGGGCTTCACCTCCCATCTGCTGCGCCGCTTGGCCGCGCGCCGCCAGCATTTCGTCTGCCGCCGAGACCTGAACGGAGCCTACGGCGAGACCACCACGAACCCCCGGGCTTTGTTCCTGGGCGCGCCAGTCAAGATCGCCTCTGTAATATTCACAGTGTATGTCGACCATGAGATGAGCCTTCGCAAGGCTTCTTCCATGAAAATCCCGGAGTTGCGGGACATGTATCGGGAGGCCGGCGGCCATTCCGGCGACTATCAGGTGATCGTGCACGAATTGCTCCACGTCGCGGGAGCGGACAACAAGCCGGCGATGGTCCACAACGACCCCCACGCGTCGCGGGAGGACGACCTGGTCTACGCTTGCGCCGAGGCGGCGACGGGCAATGGCGTGGAGAGGCTTAAGGCCTGCCGGGTCTGCGCCCGAGCGCCTTAACTCGCCGCCTGCTACTCTTCCTTCGGCTTCGGCTCGTAGAACAAGTAGGTCGCCTCGTAGCGGGAGGCCTGGGTGGCGCCGTCGACGCAGTCGGGCAGGCTCTTGGAGGCCCAGTCGCCGCCGCCGGAGGTGAAGACCCGCTGCACGTAGCTGAAGGGGGAGAGCAGCTCGTCGCGGTGGAAGTTCTTTCGGAGGATGGCGGGAACCCTGAGCCAGGCCACGTTCTGCACCGGCCCCAAGGCTTTCGGCGCGCGCAGCTTCACGACGGGATTGTTCTTGATGAAGTAGAGGCTGTGCTGTGGATTGGCGTCGGAATAGAGATGCCAGATGGGCGCGGTGCCCGTAAGATGCAGCAGGTCGTCGTTTTCCAAGGCCAGGTGCTTGCCGACAACTGGGCTGCTCTCGTCCTTGCCGCAGTAGAGGTTGGCGGCCGGCCCGTAGAATTTCCATTTATGTTCGACGCACTTGTAGATCTGGACTCCGACCGCGTGCACGGCCAGGGCCAGCTCCTGGCTGGCGGGAACGTCGAAGCGGCGGCTGACCCTGGGGCGCATATCCCGAAGCCCCGCGACGCCGCCCTCCCTTTGCATGCAGCGATCAAGAGTGATGGTCGGGGCCTTGAAATAGAATTTGTATTTCTTGCCGGGAGGCATGACGACGTTGCTCATGGGAGCCTCGTCGGCCAGGCTCGGCGCCACTGTCGCCGCCATAATCAAGCCGCAGGCCAGAAGTGAAAAACCGAGTCGAGCGTGTCTCATCTCATTCCTCCGTGTCTTGGACGGCATGAACCATATATGACGCAGGTCATGTGGCGGCTAGAGCATAGACTCCGGGCGCGGATCTGTCAAGGGCCCGGCGTTAAATCGTGAAGTCCTCGCCCAGGTAGAGCTCCCTGGCCCTGGGATCATCCAGGAGGGCCTGGGAGCTGCCCTCGACCAGGATCTGGCCCTCGTAGATCAGGTAGGCGCGCTCGATGATGGGCAGGGTCTCGCGGACGTTGTGGTCGGTGATCAGGATGCCGATGCCCTGGCTCTTGAGCTTGGTGATCATGGCCTTGAGCTCGCCGACGGTGATGGGGTCGATGCCGACGAAGGGCTCGTCGAGGAGAATCAGCTTGGGCTCGTGGATCATCGCCCGCGCCACCTCGAGCCGCCTTTTTTCTCCGCCGGACAGGGTCCAGGCCTTCTGTCGGCGCAGCTCCCAGAGCCCGAACTCCTCCAAGAGCGCCTTGACCCGGCGCATCTGCTCGAAGCGGCTGGAGAGCGTGCGCTCCAGGACGGCGCGCAGGTTTTCCTCCACGCTCAGGCCGCGAAAGACGGTCGGCTCCTGGGCCAGGTAGCCCAGCCCCTTGCGCGCGCGCGCGAACATCGGCTGCTCGGTGACGTCCTCTCCGTCGATGAGGACGGCGCCGTGCTCCGGGCGGATGAAGCCGGCGAGGCTGTAGAAGGTGGTCGTCTTGCCGGCTCCGTTGGGCCCGAGCAGGCCGACGATCTCGCCGGAGGTGACGTCCAGGGTGATGCCGCGCACGACCTCCCTCTCGCCGTAGCGCTTGCGAATGCCGCGGGCGGACAGCTTCACGAGGAGCCTCCCGGCGCGCGGGCAAAACGCAGCCAGCCGACGACGGAGCCGTCGGCCGTAAGGCGCCGCGGGCTTTTCCAGGCGCGCACCGTGTCCGCCTTCAAGGCGGCAGACCAGGCATCGTCGCCGCTCCAGCCGGGCTGCTTGAGCAGCACGGGGCGGCCGCCGGAAAGAACCATGAGACCGCCGGCCTCGTCGTAGTCGGCGCGGTCCGACCAACTCGCAAGCCGCGGCCCCCAGGAGTGGACTTCGCCCGTAAGAGAGACCTCGCGGCCTTCCCGCCACTCGAGGCGCTCGGCGCAGGCGTAATCGCTGGGCCCGCCCTGCTCCGGTTGGCGAGAGAGGAGGACGGGCTTGCCTTCCAGCCAGCCTGAGCGCCGCCCCATATTAAGGAAGGCGGAATCGCCCTGGGCTTGCAGGCGATCGCCGGAAGGCAGGCGCTTGTCTAGCCGCACGTGGCCGTCCAGGCTCCAGGTCCGCTCGGCATGCCGGTAGAGGGCATGGTCGCAGCGCGCCGCGGTCTGCCCCGCTTGGTAGCGCACCTCCCCGATGAATTCCTCGCGCTCGACCCCGGCCGTGGAGCGCGCGACATGCCATTCCTGGCTTTGGACGACGCCGCCGGCCAGCTCCGGGGGCTCGGAGCGCGCCGCGCAGGCCAGCGACAAGAGAGGCGCCAGGAGGAAGGCCGTCATCGCGGGGCCCTTTTCAGTCGCGTTCTTTGCCGGAAGACGCGGATGTCGGAGAGGTCGGCGGAGGCCTCCAGCCCGCGGCCGCGCATGATGCCGCCGGGGCGGCGCACCAGCACGTCTTGGTCGCTAAAGAAGCGCTTGCGCGCCGAGGAGTAATGCAGGCTTTCGGTGCGCAGGGTCGTGCTGTCCTTAAGCGAGCGCACCACGACCCCGGAGGAGAGGGTCACGTCGTCGTTGGCGGTGTCGATCCGGGCCGAGTCCGCGCAAGCCTCGGAGACCTCCCGCCCGTTCTCGAAGAACTGGATCTTGGGTTGGGAGAGCAGGGCCATGGAGTCGCCGCGCTCCAGGCTCGCTTGCCTGGCTTTAAGACGCCAGGCGGGACGGCCCAGGGTCTGCTCGGAGAGGCGCACGCCCTCCATCCTCTGCGCCGGCTCTGTCGAAGCCGAGTTCTTGGAGCGGCAGGAGGCCAGGCAGAGGGCGGCCATGAGCGCGCAGAATATCCTCAATGAGCCGGCTCCGCCGCATGCGCCGGAGGCTTGAGCTCGTCCTCCGGCAGATACGTTCGGCCGTGCCTCAGCCAGGGGGTCAGCTCGACGGGGATCTTGCGGATGTTGTAGGGCTTGGGAAGCTGCTTGAGCGCCGCGCTGACACCCAGGTAGAAGACGATCAGGGCCGCGTAGATGATGCCCAGGGTTTTTAAATGCCAGGCGGCGTCTGGAAACCAGGCCGGCGGCACGGCCAGGTCACGGCCGCATTTGCGGCAGGCCTTGACGGTTTCCTTGTTTTGCTGGCCGCAGTTCATGCACTTCATCGCTCGGTGCCTCCCTTCTTGACGATGGCGTCGATGGCGCGGACTTGGGCGAGCAGGCGCGGGACCTCGGAGAGGCGGATGGAGTTGGGGCCGTCGGAGAGGGCGCGCTCCGGTCGGGGGTGGGTCTCTAAAAAGACCCCGGCCACGCCGACGGCCGCGGCGGCGCGCGTCAGGGGCCCCGCGAAATGGCGCTGGCCGTCTGTGGAGTCGCCCTTGCCGCCGGGAAGCTGCACCGAGTGGGTGGCGTCGTAGACCACGGGATAGCCCAGCTCCGCCATGATTTGCAGGGAGCGCATGTCGACGACCAGGTTGTTGTAGCCGAAGCAGCTTCCGCGCTCGCACAGGAGGATGTTCCTGTTGCCGGTGGACTCGATCTTGCGCACCGCGTTGACGATGTCCCAGGGCGCCATGAACTGCGCCTTCTTGATGTTGACCGGCTTGCCGGTGGCCCCGGCGGCCAGGAGCAGGTCGGTCTGGCGGCTGAGGAAGGCGGGGATTTGCAGGGCGTCGACCACCCCCGCCGCCTGGGCCGCCTGGGCCGGCTCGTGGATGTCGGTGAGCACCGGCACTCCAAGCTTGGCGCGCACGCGCGCCAGGATCTCCAGGCCGCGCGTAAAGCCCGGCCCGCGGAAGGAGCGGCTCGAGGTCCTGTTGGCCTTGTCCGCCGAGCATTTCAACACGAAGGGAAGGCCGAGCTTGGCGAACCGGCGCTTGAGCTCCAAGCCCACGCGCAGCAGCAGCGCCTCGGATTCCAAGGCGCAGGGGCCGGCGATGAAGGACAGCGGCCCCGCGTTGGAGAAGGCGACCTCGCCCACCCGCACGCAGACGGCTTTCGTCGGCTTATGAGGCATGCGAGGACTCGCTGGGAGAGGGCTCCAGGATGCGCGCGCGCTCCACGGCCGCGGCGATGAAGCTGGCAAACAGGGGGTGCGGCTTTTCGATGCGGCTCTTGAACTCCGGGTGGAACTGCACGGCCAGAAACCAGGGATGCTCCCGCAGCTCGACGATCTCCACCAGATCCTTGGAGGCGTGGATGCCGCTGGCCTTGAGGCCCGCCTCCTCCAGGAGCTTGCGGAACTTGTTGTTGACCTCGTAGCGGTGCCGGTGGCGCTCGCTGACGCTGGCGCGCCCGTAGGCCTTCCAGGCCAGCGAGCCCTTGCGCAGGGCGCACTCGTAGGTTCCAAGGCGCATGCTGGCTCCCATTTCCTTGACCGATTTTTGCTCCGGCAGCAGGTCGATGACGGGGTATTTCGTCCTCGGGTCGAACTCCGTGGAATGCGCCCCGGCGAGCTTGAGGACGTTGCGCGCGAATTCGATGACGGCGATCTGCAGCCCCAGGCAGAGCCCGAAATAGGGGATGTTGCCCTCGCGGGCCAGCTGGGCGACGCGGATCTTGCCGTCGATGCCGCGGTCGCCGAAGCCGCCGGGCACCAGGATGCCGTGCACGTCGGAGATCTTTCTGTGGATGTCCGGATCGCTGGTGTCTAAAAAGCGGATGTCGACATGGGCGTCGTTGGCGACGCCTCCGTGCAGCAGGGCCTCGTTGACCGACTTGTAGGCGTCCTTGTAGTCGGTGTATTTTCCGGCCATGGCGATCTTGACGCGGTGGCGGGGGGATTTGAGCCGCCGCACCAGCTCCGTCCAGTTCTCCAGGTCCCTGGACTTGGTGCGCAGCCGCAGCAGCATCACGATCTGCTCGTCCAAGCCCTGCTTGTGAAAGACCAGCGGCACCTCGTAGATGCTCTCTACGTCCGGTGCCTCTATGACCGATTCCTTCTGCACGCTGCAGAACAGGGCGATCTTGGCCTTCAATTCCGGAGAGATCGCCTTCTCGGTGCGGCAGATCAGTATGTCCGGGCTGATGCCGATCTCGCGCAGCTTGCCCACGGAATGCTGGGTCGGCTTGGTCTTAAGCTCCTCCGAGGCCCGGATGTAGGGGACCAGGGTCACGTGCAAAAAGAGGACGTTGTCGCGCCCATGCTCAAGCCCCATCTGGCGCGCCGCCTCCAGGAAGGGAAGGCTCTCGATGTCGCCGACCGTGCCGCCGATCTCTATGATGGCCACGTCGACGCCCTTGGCGATGGCGCGGAATCGGCTCTTGATCTCGTCGGTGATGTGCGGGATGACCTGGACCGTGCTGCCCAAAAAATCGCCGCGGCGCTCGCGCGCGATCACGGTCTCGTAGACCTTGCCGGCCGTGAAATTGTTGATGTGGTGCATCTCCTGGTTTAAGAAGCGCTCGTAATGGCCCAGGTCCAGGTCCGTCTCCGCGCCGTCCTCGGTGACGAAGACCTCGCCGTGCTGGAAGGGATTCATCGTCCCGGGATCGACGTTGATGTAGGGGTCGCACTTGAGCATCGCCACCGACAGGCCCCGGGCCTGCATCAGCTTGCCGATGGAGGAGGCGCTGATCCCCTTGCCCAGCGAGCTGACCACCCCTCCGGTCACGAAAATGAACTTCGTCATCGCTCTCTCCCTGCCAGCATGGATTGCGCGCGCTCCAGGTCCCGCGGGACGTCGACGGCCAGCGGCGAGCGCGAGACGACCGCCGCCGAAATCGTCATGCCCGCCTCCAGCGCCCGCAGTTGCTCCAGGCTCTCGGCCAGCTCCAGGGGCGAGGGCGGCAGGGCGACGAAGCGCCCCAGCGCGGCCCGGCGGAAGGCGTAGAGGCCGACATGCTCCCAGCGCAGCGCGCCGGGACTTCTTTCAAAGGGGATCGGGGCGCGCGAGAAATAGAGGCAGCGGCCGGCCTCGGTCATGGCGACCTTGACGACGTTGGCGTCCTCGAGCTTGCTTCGCTCCGTCAAGGGCGAGACGGCGGTGGCGATGTCGAGGGAGGGCTCGCGCTCCAAGAGCAGCAAGGTCGAGCGGATGGCCTCGGGGTCCAGGAAGGGCTGGTCGCCCTGGACGTTGACGATCAACTCCTCCCGCCGGCCCTTCGCCGCCTCATGGACCCGATCGCTGCCGGAGCGGCAGGAGGGGGAAGTCAGGACGGCCTCTCCTCCGAAGGAGCGGACGGCTTGCGCGACCTCCTGGGATTCCGTGGCCACCAGGACCTCTCCCATCCCGGCCGCGCGGGCGGCCTGCCAGCACCATTGGACCAGGGGCTTGCCTCCCAGAGGCGCCAGCACCTTGCGCGGAAAGCGCGTCGAGCCCAGGCGCGCCGGAACGACCAGGAGGGCCTTCATCGCAGCTCCCGCAGCAGCTCCGCGGGCGAGCAGGTGGCCGTCCCGAGCTTTCCCACGACGATGCCGGCCGCGTGGTTGGCCAGGGCGGCGGCGTCCTCGATCCTGGCTCCGGCGGCCAAGGCCAGCGCCAGCGCGGCGATGACGGTGTCGCCGGCGCCGCTGACGTCGAAGACCTCCCTGGCGCGGGTCGGGATGTGGCGTGGCTTGCCGTTTCTGCCGAAGAGCGACATTCCGTCGGGCCCGCGCGTGATCAGGGCCGAGCGGCAGCCCAGCAGGCGCACGATGTCGCTTCCCAAGGCCACGACGGCTTCAAGCGAAGCGTTTTCCTCGCGCCGCATGCCCGCGAAGGCCTCGCGCAGGTTGGGGGTCACGCAGGTCACGCCCCGATAAAGCCGGAAATGCTCCGGCTTGGGATCGACCGCCACCGGGCGCGACAGGCGCCTGGCCCAGCGGACGGCGGCGCCTAGCAGGCGGGGCCGCAGCACCCCCTTGCCGTAGTCGGAGAGCACGACCGCCGAGCAGGTCTCCACGGCGCGCGGCAGCAAGTTCAGCAGGGCGGCCTCGGTCTGGGGCGAGAGCGGCTCCCGCGTCTCGCTGTCGTAGCGCACGACCTGCTGGCGCTCCGCGATCACCCGGCATTTTTGGGAGGTCAGGCGCTTTGCGTCCTGGATGAGCCCGGAGACGGCCACGCCGCGGCTGGAGAGCAGGGCCCGCAGCTGCGCGCCGGCCTCATCGGGGCCGATGACTCCCAGCACGGAGACGGAGCCTCCCAGGGCGGCGATGTTGACGGCGACGTTGCCGGCGCCGCCGGGAATGCAGCTCTCTTCTGAGACGCGGACGACGGGGACGGGGGCTTCCGGGGAGATGCGGTCGGCGTGGCCGCGGATGTAGCGGTCCAGCATCAAGTCGCCTACGACCAGCACGCTCTTTGCCGGAAAGCGCTCGACCAAGCGGCGCAGGCGGGAATTCTCGGCCGCGGTCGTTCTGGAGCTGGTCACACCCATGCCGCGGGTTAGTGTACCATTTTGGCCAGCCGCGCCGTGATCGAGCCGAAGAAAACGTCCACCTTCATCATCACCGGCGTATGCCGGGGATCGTCGCTCAGCCACACGCGCAGGCGGTTGCCCTTCTGGATGAACAGGCCCTCCTTGCGCAGCGCCGGCTCGACCAGCCAGGCGTCGAAGCGCCCCGCCGGGGTGCGCACGCGCTCCTTGCGCAGGACCCGCACGATCAGCGGCCAATTCTGCCTGGTGTTGACGTCGAGCACGATGGAGCTGCCGGCCGACAAGGTTTTGCGGCGCAGGAAATACATCGCCGAGAGGACGTCCTGCACGCCGATGGGAGCGGTGCCCACCGCGACGTTGTAATTGAGATCTCGTCCGGCCCACTTGCCCACCCAGCGTCCGTCCTGGTTGAGGACCCATTCGTCGCGGAAGAAATGCCCCTCGCGCAATTGCTTGGAGTAGCCCAGGGAGCTCAAGGTCCGCGCGTCCATCCAGGATTGATTGAGGTCTCGCACCTTGTAGAAGGCGTCGCAGAAGCGGTTGGAGCGCGCCCGCGAGACGATGTGGTAGGCGGGCCTGCCGTTGAACTCGACGATTTGGGAGACCTCCAGTGTGGCGTGCCCCACGCCGATGGGCCCCCAGGCGACGTCGTAGGACAGCTTCTCGGGGAAGGCGGTGAGGCGCTGATAGGCGGTGGAGTCCGGCAAGAGCGGGCCCATAAGTTCTTGAGGCCCGGCGCTGGACTTGGAGATGCGGACCTCGGCGGCCGAAAGAGAAGCCGTCGGAGGGACCGCCAAAAGGGCCAGGGCAGCCGCCAAGCGGATCACGGCGCTTCTGCCAGGCGCAGGAGGGCCCGCTCCCAGGCCTCGCCGCCCTCGATGAATTCCAGCCGTATCGTCAGGACCAGCAGCTCGCAGGGCAGCGAAGACTCCCAGCCGGAGGGCAGGCGCGCCAGGTCCTTGGCGGTGGTCACCACCGGCAAGCCGTCTCCCAGCCGCGCTACGGAGCGCAGGTCCTTGTCGGTATAGGGGTGGTGGTCGGGAAATCTCCAGCGCTGCTCGATAACGGCGCCCAGGCGCTCGAGCAGAGTCTCGAAGGCGGCCGGCTCGGCCAGGCCGCAGAGGCTGGCCAGGCGCTGACCCTTCAAGCTCGAGGGCGGCCGCAGCTCGCCGCCGCGCGCCGTCAGGAGGGCGTCCGGCCTGTGGACGGCCCGCAAGATCGGCGCCGTCGGGTTGCGCCTGCGCACCCGCTCCTCCAGCTTTCGCAGTTTGTCGGGCGTAACGGCGTCTGCGTGGGTCAGCACGATGAGCCCGGCGCGGCGCAGGGCCGAGGGCGGCTCGCGCAGCCTCCCCAGGGGCAGGACGGCGCCGCCGCCGAAGGGATCCAGGGCGTTGAGCAGGACGACGTCGAGGTCGCGGCGCAGGCGCAGGTGCTGGAAGCCGTCGTCGAGGATCAGCACTCGCGCTCCATGCGCCCGGACGGCGCGCTCCCCAGCGCGGAAGCGGTCGGAGGAGACCAGGATCGGCACTCCCTGCCCCGCCAGGCAGCGCTGCAAAAGCCAGGGCTCGTCGCCGCACTCGCTCCAGGCCGCGGGCTTGCCGTCCACCAGCGCCGTCACCCGCTTGGCCTGGCCCGTTCGGCCGTAGCCGCGGCTTAGGATCGCCACCGGCACGCCGCGCCGGCGCAGGGTTTGGGCCGCCAGCAGCACCGCCGGGGTCTTGCCGGTGCCGCCGGTGGTCAGGTTGCCGATGCAGAGCACCCGCGCCGGCAGGGTTTTGGAGCGCAGCAGCCCGCGCTCGTAGAGCCAGCGGCGCAGGAACATCGCCAGCCCCCAGGCGAGCGAGGCCGCGGCCAAGGCCGCGCGCCCCAAGCGCTTGGCGCGCCAGGCCTGGCGGCGGCGCTCCCAGTCGGTCATGCCGAGCCTCCATCCAGAAGCTTGGCGCAGGCCGCCAGGACCTCGGAGGCCGGCAGGCCCTCGAGGCATTCCAGTTCGGTCGGGCAGGTGTTGCCGCGGCAGCCGATGCAGGGCAGGCTTTCCCGGCGCACGACCAGATGCTTGTCGCCGGGCGGATTCCAGGCGGCCGGATCGGAGCTGCCGTGGACGGTCACGGTGGGAAGGCCCAGCGCCACGGCCACGTGCTTGAGTCCTCCGCAGTTGGTCACCAATAGCCTGCAGGCGGCCAAGCGTCGGGCGACGTCTCGCAGTCGGGGCGTCTGCGGGCAGACCCGCGCTCCCGGGCCGATGTCGGCGGCCACGCGCTCCGCCAGCTCCCGCTCTCCCGGCCCCCACAAGATCAGCAATTCGCAGCCGTAGCGCTTTCGCAGAAGCCGCCCCAGCTCCGCGTAATGCCGCGCCGGCCAGCGGCGTGTCGGGCGGCGCGAGGCGGGAGCCAGGGCGACGACGTTTTCCGGCGCCAGGGCCGGGGCCCGGGGCCAGCTTGGCAGGGGGGCTTCCTCCTCCGGCACGCCCAGGGGGGCCAGCATGCGGATTTTCTCGCGCGCGGCGTAAACCGTCTCCGGAGACTGCGGCAGCGGGATATTGTAGGCCCAGCGGTGAAAGACATGGGCGGGACCCGCGCGCCGGGGCGCGCCGCTTAGGGCCGCGAGCAGGGCCGTGCGCGGATTGCCCATGAAATCGACGACCAGGTCGTATTTCCGGCGTCGAAGCGCCAGGGCCTCGAGCAGGGCGCCCGGCGCCCGGCGCGCGCGATAGAGGATGACCTCATGGAGGCAGGGCAGCCCCAGGACGGCGTCGGCGGCGGGGGGCTCGACCAAGAAATCGAGCTCGGAGTCGGGGAAGCGGCGCTTGAGGGCGGCCAGGGCGGGGCCGCAGAGGATGACGTCGCCGATGCGGCGCAATTGGATGGCCAGGATGCGGCGTGGCGGCTGCATGCCGGGCCCTAGAAGCGTGCTCGGCCCCGAGTGAGGTTGAGATGAAAGTCCAGGGCCGTGTCGTCGCCGCGGATGTAGAGCCGCTTGATCGGCCCGGCCTCCGCGTCCCAGGGCCAAGGGGTGATGCCCTGCTTGAAGGCGAAGTCGTAGCGGTAGCCGGCCTCTCGCGCGGCGCGCCTCACCTGGGGGACGTAGGCCCCGGCGCCGTAGGGATAGGCGAAGCCCACCATCTCGCGGCCCAATTTCTCCTCCAGCCGCTTCTTGCTCTCGACCAACTCCCAGCGCGCGTCCTCAGGGGGCAGCCGCGCGAGATTTCTGTGCGTCATGGTGTGGGAGCCCATCTCCACCAGGCCCGAGTCCTGCATCTCGCGGACCTGCGCCCAGCTCAGCATGGCGATCCAAGGCTCGCTGGCCGGATTGTGCCATGCGTTGTGGCCCTCCAGGGTCTCATAGACCAGGAAGATGTTGGCCTTCAGCCCCAGCTCGCGCAGGATGGGGAAGGCTTCCTCGTAGTTGTTGGCGTAGCCGTCGTCGAAGGTGACGAGGATGGGCTTGGGCGGCCGGGGGGCCTTGCCCTCGTCGATGTCGCGCAGCTCGGAAAAAGTCAGGCTGGTATAGCCCGAGGCTTTCAGGCGCTCCATCTGGGAGCGGAATTGCGCCGGCGTCACCCACAGGGGCTTGAGGCGCGAGCCCTTGGGATAGCGCCCGACCTTGTGGTAGCAGAGGACGGGCAAGCCCTTGGCCCGGGGGCGCCACCAGTTCCAGCGGCAGCTCGCGGCGACGGCCGCCGCCGCCGCGCCGAGGGCGCCGATCATCTCGACTCCTCCATTTCCTTGAGTTTCGCATATTTGAGCCAATGATGGAACGCGGAGAGGCTGGCCCAGGCCAAGCCAGGGAATCCGTCGAGAAAGCCCAGGCGGAAGACGACGCGGCGCAGCAGGTCGCAGGGAAGGATGAAGTGATGCCACCAATGGAAGCGTCCGCCGGCCCGGCGCTTCATGCGCGCCGACAGGGTCGTGTAGCGGTCCAGCTTGCGCAGGTATTCGGACAGATCGCGGTAGGGCAGATGCTCGATGCGCCCGGGCAGGGGCCCGGCGACGCGCCCGGAGATCAAGAGGCCCTCGTGCAGCAGGCCGCCGGTGAAGCGCGCCGCCGCCCGTCGAAAGAGGCGGACATGGGCCTCTGAGCCCAGGCCGCCGAAGCGCAGGAGGCGGCCCATGAAGCGCACGGAGAAGCGCACGGCGTAGGCCTCGGCGCGGGGCTTGTCCACGGCCTCCTTGATGGCGCGGGCCAGGCGCGGCGACAGCGTCTCGTCGGCGTCGATCCAGAGCACCCAGTCCCCGGAGCACAGTTCCAGCGCCGCCTGCCGCTGCCGGGCGTAGTCGTCGAACTTGCGGCGCGCGGTCAGGCAGCCGGCCTCCCGCGCCAGGCTCTCGGTGCGGTCGGCGGTGGCCTCGTCGACCAGCACCACGATTTCATCGAAGATGCCGGCCTCGCGCAGGCTCAACAGGCAGAGCGGCAGGTCCTGCTCCTCGTCCCGGGCGATGATGAGGGCGGACAGGAGGACGGGGCGATCCGCGTGTTTAGGCTTGCTCATAGACTTTCTCCATCTCGAGCGCCATGCGCTCCAGGCCGAAGCGGGGGAGATCTTCCCTGGCGCGGCGCGCCAGGCAGCGGGCGCGGGCGCGATCCTCCAACAGGGCCAGGATGTTTCCGGCCAGGGCCTCGGGGCTTCTCGGCGCGCAGAGCAGGCCGCTGCGCCCGTCGCGGACGAGCTCGGGAATGCCCCCGGCCGTCGTGGCCGCGACCGGCAGCTCGCAGGAGGCCGCCTCCAGCAGCACGCTGCCCAGGCCCTCGCCCCAGGAGGAGAGGGCGAAGACGTCGGCGGCCTTGAGCAGGAGCGTCGTGTCCTCCAACTGGCCCAGCAGCACGACCTTGCCCAGCAGGCCCATGCGGGAGATCGAGGAAAGCAGGGCCTCCTCCTCCGGCCCGCGGCCGGCGATGAGAAAGAGGGCGTCCGGCCGGCGCAGCAGGACGATGACGGCGGCGGCGATCAGGGTCTGCTGGTCCTTGTGCGGGACCAGGGCCGCGGCGTTGGCCACCCAGGGGGAAGACAGCGGCAAGTTGAGCTCTCGCGCGATCGCTTGCCGGGCCTCAAGGCGCTCGGGGGCGGAGGGAGGGGCAAAGCGCGCGGGAGAAACGCCCGCCCAGGCGGCTTCCCGCCCGTCGACCGGCAGGCCGTCGCGCACGACGCTGATCCGCCCGGCGTCCAGGCCGCTTCGCTTAAGAATCTCCGCGATCGCGTTCGAGACGGCGACGACGCGCGAGGCGCGGCGATATTTTAGGCGCAGGCTTAAGCCGCCGCCCAGGGGAAAGTCGACGCGGCGGTGGAGGACGACGCGCGCAGAGCCGCCCAGGGCGCGCGCCAGCACGGCCGAGGCGGCGGCGTGGGCGGAGTGGGCGTGCAGCACGGCGCGCTCGTCCTGCGCCGTCGCCCTGGCCAGAGCCCAGGCCGTCCTCACGTCCAGCTCGCCCGCGAAGGGCAGTTCCAGGATTTGAAAACCCTGCCGCTTGGCCTCTTTAGACAGCGCCTCGCCGCGGCGGCAGGCGATCACGTTGGCGTGCCCGCGAGCGCGCAGGGCGCCGGCCAAGTAGAGCAATTGGCGCTGGCCGCCGCGCAGGCCTCGTTCGCCGTCCAAGTGGAAGACCGTCCAGGGTCGGCTCACGCCTTGAGGACCTCCCAGTACAGGGCCTCGGTGCGCGCGGCGAAGGCCTCCAGCGTGAAGCGCTCGAGAAAGCGCCGGCGCGCGGCCTCCCCCATGGCTTGCGCCCGACGGGGATCTTCCAAGAGGCGTTTGAGGGCCTGGGCCAGGGCCGGCGGATCGCGCGGCGGCACGAGAATGCCGGTGACGCCGTCCTCGACCAACTCGGGCAGGCAGCCGACCCGAGTGGCGAGCAAGGGGCGTCCCAAGGACATCCATTCCAGCGCCGCGCGCGAGACCGCCTCCGAGCCGCGGGAGGCGACGACGCCGATGCGGCAGGAGGCGATGAAGTCCAGGGCGTCCGGCACGCGGCCCAACACCCGGAAGCGTCCGCGCAGGGCGGCGGCGGCCTCCTCGATGGCGCCGCGCAGGATGCCGTCGCCGGCGGCCAGGAAGACGGTCCGGGCATCTTCCGCCATGAGGCCGCGCGCGGCGCGGAAGAGATCGTCGTGGCCCTTGACCAGGTCCATGCGGGCGAGGATGCCGACGACGGGCTCTTCCGGCAGCGGACGCGGGGCGGGGACGGCCAGGCCTTGGAACGCCGTCTCGACTCGAGAGGAGGGGAAAGCCGAGCGCAGCTCCGCCGCGATCGTTTGGTTGGCCGCGATGAAGAGAGCGGTGCGGCGCGCCAGGGCCCGGGAAAGAACGCCGCCGCGCGCCGGCCGCGCGTCGGCCCTGGTGCGCACCAAGCGCGCGGACGAGCCCGCCGCCAAGCCCGCCGCCAGGGCATGGGAGGAGCCGGTGTGGGCGTCGATGAGCTCCACACCCGCCCGGGAAATTTCCTCGCGCAGCCGCGGCAGTTTAAGCCAGGGCCGGCGCAGCTCGGCCGTCGCAAGCCCCAGCCCGCGCGCTTGACGCGCCGCCCAGGAGCCGGCGGCCGCCCAGAAGCGCACGTCGTGCCCGCGGCGCTTGAGCTCCGCGGAGAGGGTCAGGGCGTAATGGGCCAAGCCGGAATCCCAGGGCTCGTCGTGGATCTGCAGTATGTTCATGCCGCGGCCGTTTTCTTCTCCAGCATCTCGCGCGCGGCCTGCCAGACGAGCTCGGTGGAGAGCAGGCGCATGCAGAGGAAATGCCCGTGCGGGCAGCGGTTTGAGCCGTGCAGGCCGCAGGGGCGGCAGGAGAGATCCGCCTCCAGCACGCGGTGGCCGGGGCCGTAGGGGAAAAATCCCAGCTCCCGCGTCGTCGGGCCGAAGAGAGCCAGGGTCGGCGTCCCGGAGCCCGCGGCCAGATGCATGGGGCCGGAGTCGTTGGTGATAAACAGGCGGAGGCGCGGCATCAAGGCCTTGAGGTCCTCGATGGTGGTGCGCCCGGACCAATCCAGGGCGCCGCTGTCCTTGGCGATGCGGGCGCAGAGCGCGCGGTCGTCCGCTCCGCCGATGAGCAGGACCTGGGCTTGCGCCGCCCGCAGCCTGCGGCAGAGCTCGCAAAAGCGCTCCGGAAGCCAGCGCTTCGTGCCCCAGGCCGCGCCGGGGTGGACGCCGACCAGCCTGGCGCCGGCCTTGATTCCGGCGGCCTCCAGGCGGCGCTCGACGGCCGCGCGCTGGGCCGTCGAGGCGACGAGGTAGCGGGATTCGTCCGGGCGCGGGCGCCAGCGCGGCGCCAGGGGCTTGAGCAGAGACAGGTTGCGCTCCAGATCATGCATCAGCCAGGTGAAGGGCACCCGGTCGGTCAATAGCCAGCGGCCCGCGCTGGAGGAGAAGCCGACGCGTCGCGGGATGCCCGCCAGATAGGCCAGCAGGGCGCTGCGCAGGGAGCGGTGGGGTATGACGGCCAGGTCGAAGCGCTCGCGCGCAAGGCGCTGGGCCAGCTCCCAGAAGCCCAGGAGGCGGCCGTGGATGCCGCGCTTGTCGTCGACGAGCACCGCGTCGATCCAGGAGGAGCCGGAGAACAGCGGGGCTAGCTGCGGCAGGGTCAGCACCGTCAGGCGGCTCCCCGGCAGGGCGGATTTAAGCTCTCGCGAGAGCGGCAGGGTCAGGGCGGTGTCGCCCAGGAAGGCCGTCTGGATCAAGAGGACGTTGCGCGCCGCGATCCCCGCCGCGGGATGGGCGCCCAGCTCGCCCAAGGCAAGCTCGCCGCCTTCCGGGCGCAGGCCCCAGGGGATAAGGGCGTCCAAGTAGCGCTGCACGGTGTGGCGCTCCAGGGCCGGGCTGCGCAGGCCGAAGGCCACGAAGAAGCGGCGGGCCAGGGCGTCCTTGCGGTAGGTCGAGATATTCTTGACGCCGGAGAGGCGGCGGATGAGCAGGGAGCGCAGGGTGCCGTGCAGGTCGAGCAGATGGGTGAAGCCGCCGGAGCGGGCCAGGGCCACGGCCTTGGGCAGGCAGGAGAAGGTTTCGACGGCGTCTATGTTCGGGTTGCCCCGCAGGACCGGGGCATAGGCCGGCTTGACCAGGACCGTGATCCGACAGCCGGGCCAGGAGGCCTTAAGATGCCGATAGACGGGCGCTGTCAGCACGACGTCCCCCAAGGAGGATAGGCGCACGACGAGAATGTTGGCGTCCATTCAGGACGTCAAATTATATCACGCGGGGCGGGCTTGGGGGTCAGCGGACCAGCGATTGCCCGCGCAGCATCTTCTCGATCTGCGCGTTGACGGCCTTGATGTAGTCCTTATAGCCGTTCTGCAGGTCGGCGGGCGTGACGGCGTAGGGAACGTCTGGGGTGACGCCCAGGTTCTCGATCGGCTTCTTGGAGGCGCGCAGCGCGATCGAGCCGGTCATATGGAAGTTGGCGACGCCGACGCTGTTCGGGTAGTCGATCTCGCGCACGAAGCCGCCGGCGCCCGAGGTGCGCGTTCCGAAGATGGTGGCGCGCCTGTTGTCCTGCATGATGGCCGGGAAGAAATCGGCGCCGGAGAAATCGAGCTGGTTGACGAGCAGCAGGATAGGCTTGTCGTAGCGCGCGACGGTGGAGGGGTTGATCTGGTCGACGCCGTAGAGGAAGATCGGATCGGTGAGGGTATGGCCGGCCTTCCACTGGGCCAGTATGAAGCGGGAATACTCGACGATGTGCTGGAAAAGCTCGTAGCTGACGGGATAGCCGTCGTATGACATGCCGAGCTGCTTGATCGCGTCGGCGTCGTTGTGGACCAGCGGCTCCTTTTTCAGGAACTTGGCCGCCTCTTGCACGTCGCTCGGGGTCAGCGCGATGCGATGTCGCGGGGCCGCCAGCGGCTGGTCGCTGAGCATGGAGGCCAGGGCATAGAGGTAGAAGACCGAGCCGCCGGGGTTGTTGAGCTGGTCGATGACGAGGGCGTCCGTCTTCTTTTGGAAGGAGGTCATCAGGGCGGCGAAAGCGGCGGCGGAAGCGTCGACGTCATCCGGCTCGTAGTCCGGGATGCGCACGCAGCCGATCAGGCGCCCGGCGGGGGAGCGGTAGATGTAGGCGTTAAAGAGGCTGTCGCCGCCGGATTCCCAAATCTTGACGCCCAGGCCGGGCAGGGGGCTTTCCTTGGCTCCCAGGCCGTAGGGATTGCCCGCATTGGCCTGACCCATGGCTTCTTTGATCGGGGACAGCATGTTGTCCAGCCAAGGGCTGGGCAAGGCCCGATGCTGGGCCTTGGGCGCCGCTGCCAGAGCCAGGCCCAGGCCGGTCGGATCGCCCGCGTCGGCCAATTCCCCCAGCATGAGTCCGGCTTCCGTTTTCGGCTGGACGACGGCTTCGGGGGTGTAATCCCAGATCAATTGGCGCGAGACGGACTTTTTCGAGCCCTTGGGCATGAAGGTCAGCGTGATCGGCCCTCGGTCGACGTCGCCGAAGCCCGCGGCATTGCGATGGGTCAGGTAGAGTGAGGCCAGGGCGCGGTCCGTCTGGGCGGTGTTGCCGCCCAGCCGCGCCTGAAGCCCCTTGACGGCTTGGGCCGCGCTCAGCCCGCCGAAGCCGGTCAGCTCGTCGCCGACATGGAAGGGGAAGGAGGACTCCGGCAGCTTGTCGCGGTCGATCCAGCCGATGAAGTAGCGGCCGCCGGCGCCGACGACGGTGAAGGGAAGGGAGGAGGCCTCGGTGGAATTAAAGAACACTTCGACGTGATAGTCCTTCATCGAGTTAAAGAAGTCCCGCAGGATCTCATGATATTGAGAGAGGGTCATGCCGGGATGGGAGCGCACGGCTTGCTCGGCCTTGTCGATCTCCCGGTCCAGGTCCCAGCTCTCATGCGCCTCCTTCCACTGTCCGGGGCCGTACTGGGCGGAAAAGCAGCTGCGGATGAACTCCAGGTTGCTCAGCATCGCCTGCCGCATTTCCCGGCTCGTGCGCGGCTTGGCCTGCGGCAGCATGGCCACGACGGCAGGGGTCTCTCCGGCGCCCCTGAGATTATGGTCGAAGAAGCGATTCAGGCGCTGCTGCTCGTCGGAAACGGCCCGCGCGGGGCGCGCAAACGGGAAGGCCAGGAGCAGGAATAGGGGAAGGAGGATTTTGACCATATCCGATTCTAGAAAGGCCGCGGGGGAAGAAATAGGGCCGCAGGGCCTTCCTCTCATGCGCCAGTGAGCCTAGGTCTATTTAGGCCTAAGGACCTGTGACACGATTATATAGACAATTTGGCCGAGGCGATTTTGGAGCGACGCAGGCGCAGCCCAAAATCGCCCGGGCGTAGGGCAGAGGCATGATCTTGGCCGATTTCTTCGTTGCTCGTCGGTCACATGGCTATCGCCATGCTCCCTCCTCGCGCCTTGAAATCGCCTCAAGCTCATGCCTCCAAATCGTCTATATAATCGTGTCACAGGTCCTAAGGGCCCAGAACTTGAGGCGAGAGAATGGGCCCAAGAAGCGCCAGGGCGCGGCTGGTCGCGCCGCGCATGTCCTCGGCCGTGCGCCGCGCCGCGGCTCCGAGCTTGCGCCTGCGCTCGGGCCGCTCCAAGAGCTCCAAGAGCAACGGCGCCAGCCGCTCGGGGCTTTCGACGCGCAGGCCGCCGCCGCGCTCCAGGCGCCGCGCGGTTTCGGCCTGATGCTCGGTATGAGGCCCGAAGAGCACGGGCAGGCCGGCCAACGCGGGCTCCAAGAGGTTGTGGCCTCCGACGGGGACCAGGGTTCCGCCGACGAAGGCTATGTCGGAAAGGGCGTAGAGGGCGGCCAAGGCCCCCAGCTCGTCCAAGAGCAGGATGCGCGCCGCGGGATCGGGGGCGCTCCAGCGGCAGAAGGCGAGGCCCCGGCGCTCCAAGAGCCGCGCCAACTCCTGCGCGCGCTCCAGATGCCGGGGGGCCAGGATCAATCGCGGCGAAGGCTTAAGCTCGCCCTCGAGCGCGGCGAAGGCGTCGAGCAGGGCCTCCTCCTCGCCGGCATGGGTGCTTCCGGCGCAGAAAACCGCGCGGCCCTCCCAGCGCAGGAGGCTAAAGCGCGCCTGAGCCTCGAGCGAGGCCGCCGGAAGCGGCGCGTCGTATTTCATGTTGCCGATCACCTCGACGCGAGCGGCCCCCAGGGCGCGGAAGCGCCGGGCGTCCTCCTCGCTCTGGGCCGCCACCAGGGAGAGCCTGCCCAGCAGTGGCCGCAGCAAGGGGGAGAGCAATCGGTAGCCCTTAAAGGAGCGGGGGCTCATGCGCGCGTTGACGACGGCGCAGGGCAGGCCCCGCCGCAGCGAGGCTTCCAGCATGCGCGGCCACAATTCCGTCTCGACGACCAGCAGCAGGCCGGGCTTGGCGCGCGACAAAAAGGAGGAGACGGCCGGTCCGCAGTCCAGCGGGGCCAGGAATGCCGCGGCCACGCCTTCCAGCGCGCGGGCGCGCTCCCTTCCGGCGGCGGTGGTCGCGGTGAGGAGCACGGCCTTGCCGCGCCGCGAGAGTTCCCGGACGAGCGCCGCCGCCGCGTTGACCTCGCCGGCCGAGGCGCAGTGCAGCCAGACGCGCTCGTTGCCCAGCCCCGGCGGCAGGGCCGGCCGGCCGAGACGCTCGGGCAGTTCCGCGCGCAGGCCCTTGAGCGCCGAGCGCCGCGAAGACAGGAGAAAGCGCAGGGCGACGGCCGCGGCGGCGAAGGGGGCCAAGAGGTCCTCTAACAGCAGCAGAAGCGCCATCAGCGGCCCACCAGGCGCTCCGCTTCGGCGGTGATTAAGTCGAGCGAGGCCTTAAGCTCGGCGGCCTTCTCCTCCAGCTGATCGTCCGGGCCCACCCAGATCGGCTCGCCGTAGACGATGGCGGCGCGGCCGAAGGGCAGCGGCAGCTGGAAATGGTCCCAGGAGCGGGAAAACTCCAGGCGCAAGGACAGGGCGTTGGTCAGGGGAAGAATCGGTATGCCCAGCTCTCTTGCCAAAAACAAGGCGCCCGGCTTGACCTCGCGCGCCGGGCCCTTCGGGCCGTCGGGCGTGATGGCCAGGTCGTAGCCCTGGCGGACGCTCTCGATCATCGAGCGCGCGGCGGCGGCGCCCCCGCGCGAGGAGGAGCCGCGGCAGGACGCGATGCGGGAGAGGCGCATGGTCTCGGCGATGAGCTCTCCGTCGCGGCTGCGAGAGACCAGGACCGCGGCGCGCTCGCCGCGATGGGAGTAGGTGAAGAAGACCTGGCGCTGATGCCAGAAGGCGTAGAGGAAGCGCTGAGCGCCGGCGCGCAGCCGCCGCCGCCGCTCCTCGCCTACGACCATAAGGCGGGTCGTCGCTCCGACCAGGCTCACGTAGGAGAAGGCGAGGTACGGCAGCAGCCTGCGCAACTATTTCCTGCCCCGAGCCTTCGTCTTCGACAGCCAGCTCACGCCGCAGGCGGTCGTGGCCTCGGGGGTGAGGGCGCCGCCGGAGGCCTCGACGCCGATCTTGGAGCCGTCGAGCTTGCGCACCAGCGCCCCCAGCGCCGAGGCCTCGCTGATCGGCGATAGGGGGGAGAGTTCGCAGGACTCCTTGGCGGCCTCGTCCTCCAGGATCGCGGTGGCGAAGCGAACCGCCTCCTCCAGGGCGACCTGTTGGGCGAGCTCCCAGAGGGGCAGGCGCTCCGGGGATTCCCGGCGCGCCTTCTCGCGCTCGGCGGAGAATCCCGGGCCCAGGGTCGCCAAAACCAGGCTGTAGGCCAGCCCCTGCACCGGGGCCAGCGCCGGGGCGTCGGCGTCCGGCTGGGAGAACGTGTCGAAGAGCACCGCGGGCTTCAAGGCGCGCGCGGCGCCTTCCAGCAGCAGGCAGAGCTCCGGCTCGCTTAGGCCCAGGGCCTCCAAGTCCAGGCCGGCGCGCTTGGCGCGGCGCTGGATTTCCTTGACCTTGTGGGGAAGCTTGAAGCCGATGATCTTGCGCACTATTTCTTCAGGGGCTTGGGCTTGCTCGTCGGGCGCGCTGGAGCGGCCGACTGGGCCTGCCGCTGGCGGCGCGCGCCGCGCTGGGTCCACTCGTAGACCAGGGGGGTGGCGACCGCGATCGAGGAGTAGGTTCCGACCAGGGTGCCGAAGACCATCGCCAGGGCGAAGTGGTGGATCACCGGCCCGCCGAAGAAATAGAGGATCGTCACGACGATCAGGACGGTAGAGGAGGTGATCAGGGTGCGCGAGAGGGTCTCGTTCATGCTCTCGTTCATGACCTGGTCCAAGGGCTCCTTGCGCATGTGCTTGAGCTTCTCGCGCATGCGGTCGAAGATGACGATGGTGTCGTGAATCGAGTAGCCGCCGATGGTCAGCATGGCCGAGACGATCAAGAGGTCGACCTCCATGCCCATGATCGAGAAAAGCCCGTAGGTGGCCAGGACGTCGTGGAAGAGGGCGATGATGCCGGCCACGCCCCAGATCGGATTGGAGAAGCGGAAGCCCAGATAAATGATGATGCCGGCCAAGGAGAGCACGATGGCCCAGACCGCCTGCTGGAAGAGATGGCGCCCCACGGCGGGGCCGACGTAGGACTTGCTGTCGAGCGTCATGGCGTTGCCGGGAAAATCCGCCTGCACCGAGGCCAGCTCCTGGTCGATGCGCTCGGAGGAGCGCTGGGCGTTGGCCTGGATGCGGATGGAGAAGATGTTGGTGCCGGTATAGCGCTGCATGGCGGCGTCGGCCACGCCGGCCTTTTTAAACGCCTGCCGCAGGTCCTTGAGCTCGACGTTCTTGTCGAACTTGAGCTCCACGACGGTTCCCCCGGTGAAGTCGATGCCGTAATGCACTCCGCGGGTGGCCAGGGAGAGGACGCTGGCTCCGAGCAGGGTGCCGGAGATGAGGAAGAAGGCCCAGCGCAGCCTTAGGAAATCGAAGTTGGTCTTGGGAAATAGATACATGGAATCCTCGCTAGCCGATGCTGATGGTCGTGATGTCGCGGTTCTGCAGGTAGCTCTGGAAGATCAGGCGCGTCAGCCAAACCGCCGTGAACATGGCGATGGCCAAGCCCAGCACCAGGGTGACCGCGAAGCCCTTGATCGGGCCGCTGCCGAACTGGAAGAGGAAGACGGATGAGATCAAGGTCGTGATGTTGGAGTCGAAGATCGCCGTGAAGGCCCTGTCGAAGCCGTGGTCGAGAGCGATGCGCACCGGCTTGCCCAGGGCCAGCTCCTCGCGGATGCGCTCGAAGACCAGCACGTTGTAGTCGACCGCCATGGCGATGGTCAGGACGATGCCCGCGATGCCGGGCAGGGTCAGGGTGGAGCCGAAGTAGGACATGCAGGCCAAGAGGAAGATAAGGTTCAAGGCCAGGGCGATGTCCGCCACCACTCCCGCCAGATGGTAGTAGAAGGCCATGAAGATGAAGATGAAGGCGCCGGCGATGAGGGTGGCGCGCACGCCGGCCTTGATCGAGTCCTCGCCGACGGTCGGCCCGATCGTGCGCTCCTCGATGACCCGGACCGGGGCCGGCAAGGCGCCGGCGCGCAGCACGATGGCGAGGTCCTTGGCATCGTCGATGGAGAACTGGCCCTCGATGACCCCGGAGCCGCCGGAGATGCGCCCCTTGATGACGGGCGCCGAGTAGACGACGTCGTCGAGGACGATCGCCATGTCCTTGCCGATGTTGGCGGCCGTCAGGTTGCTGAACTTGGTCGCCGCCTCCGGCTTGAACTTGAAGGCGACCTCCGGCATGCCGTAGTTGCCGCCGGTGTCGACCCGGGCGGTCTCAAGCTGCGCCCCCGTCAGGGGGACGTCCGCGCTCAAGAGATAGAAGGAGCCGTCCTTGCCCTTGAACAACTCGAGGCCCTTCGGCACCAGCTTGGCCGCCGCCGCCGAGGCGCGGTTGCCGACGAAGGGATCGGGCAGCTCCGAGATCTTGGCCAGGGCCTTCTGGGCGGCGTCGCTGGAGTCGACCATCCGAAACTGCAGCAAGGCGGTCTTGCCGATCAGCTCCTTGGCCTGCGCGGAGTTCGTGATGCCGGGGAGCTGCACGACGATCCAGCGGTCTCCCTGCTTGGCGATCAGGGGCTCGGCCACGCCGAACTGGTCGACGCGGTTGCGGATGATCTCGATGGCGCGCTGGATGGCGTCGTTGATGTCCGCCTTGGCATCGAGCTTGCTGACGTCCAGCTCCATGAGCAGGTAGGTGCCGCCGCGCAGGTCCAGGCCCAGGTTGAGCAGCCACTTGGGCCGGCTGCGCTGTGCCTCCAACTGGGCGCGCTCCGAGGGGGCCAGCATGTACCAGTTGACCGTCGGATAGAGAAGGGCCACGGCCAGGGCCAGCAACGCGACGACTCCCGCCCATTTCATCTGGAACTTGCTCATTGCGCGCCTCCAACGGCGGCCGCCGCGGCCAGCCTTTGGGAGACCGCCGAGCGCGCCACGGTCAGCTTGACGCTTTGGGAGAAGCTGACCTCAAGGTCGTTGCCCTTGATCCCGACGATCGTCCCGTAGAGTCCGCCGGTCGTCAGGACCCGGTCGCCCTTCTTCAAATCGGCCAGCATCTGCTCGTGCTCGCGCTGCTGCTTGCGCTGCGGGCGGATCAGCAGCACGTAGAAGATGACGAAGATCGCCGCGATCGGGATCAGGCTGATGATCGGATTCGGTTGCGGTTGCATGGAATCTCCAAACAGAGAATAAAATGACGGGGAATTTTACTAATTTGCCGCGGCCTCCACAATCTCCGGATGAATGCCCGCGGCCGCGCGGGCACGGCGGATGCCGGGCCTACAGGAACAGCGGGGCCAGCACCAGCGTGATCGTCGCCAGGAGCTTGATCAACACGTGCAGGGAGGGGCCGGCGGTGTCCTTGAAGGGGTCGCCGACGGTGTCGCCGACGACGGCCGCCTTGTGGGGGTCGGAGCGCTTGCCGCCGTGGGCGCCGGTCTCGATGAACTTCTTGGCGTTGTCCCAGGCTCCGCCGGAGTTATTGAGGAAAAGCGCCATCAGTATGCCGGCGACGGTGCCGATCATGAGCAGGCCCGCCACCGACTCGGCCGCGATCGTCGGATTGGCCGGAGTGATGAAGACCCGGAAGGCCAGGCCGACCATGATCGGGCCGGCCACGGCCAGAAGCCCGGGGGCGACCATCGCCTTGAGCGCGCCCAGGGTCACGATGTCGACGCATTGGCCGTAGTCGGGCTGCTCGCTGCCGTCCATGATCCCCGGCTTTTCGCGGAACTGGCGGCGGACCTCGTTGATGACGGCGTAGGCGGCCTTGCCGACCGCGCGGATGGCCAAGGAGGAGAAGAGGAAGACCAGCATCGCGCCCAGCATCGCGCCGATGAAGACCTCCGGCTTGGCCAGGTCGACGCCGATATGCCGCCCGGCGTAATTGTAGACCTCGTCCAAGTAGGCCGAGAAGAGCAGGAAGGCGGCCAGGGCCGCGGAGCCGATGGCGTAGCCCTTGGTCAGGGCCTTGGTCGTGTTGCCGACGGCGTCCAGACGGTCGGTCTTCTTGCGGATTTCCTCGGGCTGGCGGCTCATCTCGACGATGCCGCCGGCGTTGTCGGTGATGGGGCCGAAGGTGTCCATGGCCAGGATGTAGGCCGCGGTGCTGAGCATGCCCATCGTCGCCACCGCGGTGCCGAAGAGGCCGCCCTCGGAGCCGATGGCCAAAATTCCCAGCTTGTAGGAGGCGAGGATGGCCGCCGAGATCACGAGCACGGGCACCGCCGTGGACTCGAAGCCCACCGCCACGCCGGAGATGATGTTGGTGGCCGGGCCGGTCTCCGAGGCCTTGGCGATCTCCTGGACCGGGCGGTACTTGTACTCCGTGTAGTACTGGGTGATGTAGACGAAGGCCTGGGAGGTGGCGATGCCGATGATGCCGCAGAGGGTGTAGTACTTCCAGGCGTTCGGGGCGAGGTCGGAGGAAAGCAGCCAGTAGGCCGCCCCGGCGAAGCCGATCGCGGCGAGCAGGGAGGTCACGTAGTAGCCGCGGTTGAGGGCCTGCATGGGGTCCGCGTCCTCCTTGGTGCGCACGACGAGCACGCCCACGATCGAGGCGACGATGCCCAGGGCGCGCGCCACCAGCGGAAAGAGCACGCCCCGCCAGCCGAAATAGGGGGCCAAGGCGACCCCCAGGATCATCGCCCCGATGTTCTCCGCGGCGGTGGACTCGAAGAGGTCCGCTCCGCGGCCGGCGCAGTCGCCGACGTTGTCGCCGACTAAGTCCGCGATGACGGCCGGGTTGCGCGGGTCGTCCTCCGGGATGCCGGCCTCGACCTTGCCGACTAGGTCCGCCCCGACGTCGGCGGCCTTGGTGTAGATGCCGCCGCCGAGTTGCGCGAAGAGGGCGACGAAGGAGGCCCCGAAGCCGTAGCCGACGATCAGATAGGGGATTTTTTGGTAGGCGTAGCCCATCAGCTTGAGCGTCGCGAAAATTCCGCCCACGCCCAAGAGGGACATCGAGACGACGAAGATGCCGGAGACGGCGCCCCCGCGCAGGGCGATGCGCAGGGCGTCGTTAAGGGACGTGCGCGCGGAGGAGGCCGTGCGGATGTTGGAGCGGATGGACACCCACATGCCGATGTAGCCCGCGACCATGGAGCAGGCCGCGCCGATCAAGAAGGAGAGGGTCGTCACCAGGGCCAGGGTCATGGGGGAGGCCGCGTCGTACTGTTGGTGTGAGCGCACGAAGCCGTAGAGCACGAAGATGACCGCCGCCAGCAGGCAGGCCAGCATGGCGATGGTGCGGTTTTGCCGGCGCAGGAAGGCCTCCGCCCCGCTCTTGATGGCGTCGGAGATCTTTCGCATCTCCGGCGTTCCGGTGTCGCGCGCCATCACCCACTGGATCAGCCAGAAGGCCACGCCCAAGGACAAGAGAGAGATGCCGAACACCAGCGCCAAGGCCGGTTTCATCGAGAGGGAAAGGTCCATCGCCGCCTCCAGGAAATGTCAGGGAGTATCATCTTCTTTTAATAAGGAGGGCGCTATTAAGGCATTTTTTCGCAAGCCTGTCAAAGCTGTCGTTAAAACAAAAGGGCCTCCTTCCAACGAGGAAGGAGGCCCTTGCTTGAGGCGCGGCCGGCTACGGCAGAAGGTCGGTCGTGCAGGCGGCGGCGTCGCTTCCGCCGGTGCAGGTCAGCGCGGGATTGGCCCCGCTGTCGTAGGTCAGCACGTAGGAACCATAGGAGGATGGCGCCGGGCTGCTGCCCGTTCCTCTGGTCACGGTGCAGGCGTAGGTCGGGGTGGTGCCGACGCTGGCCGTCGTGCAGCTGCCCGCCGTGAAATACTTCAAGGTGGGCAAGGTGGTGTCGAAGGCGGTGGGAGAGGGATCGAGGGCGCCGCTGTAATAGGAGCCGGTTTTCAAAAGGAGGCGCTCTTGAGCGCCCTTGACCGCGTCCAGATAGGCGAAGGCCTCCGAGGCCTTTCCTTTTTCGACGACCTTGAAATATTGGGGCAGGGCGATCGAGACGAGGATGCCGATGATCAGGATGACGACGAGCAGTTCGATCAGCGTGAAACCCTGACGGCCGCGAGCGAGGCGGCGGACGGTTTTAATCATTGCTCCTCCTTATATATGGCGGAGTGTAGCCGATTTTGCGGTCAAGCGCCAGTGTTTTCTTGCGACTCGCGGAAGGCCCGCCAGGCGGCCTTGAAGCGCCCTTCCGCGATGGCGCCGCGCATCTCGGCGCAGAGGTCGGCCATGCAGCGCAGGTTGTGGAAGGAGAGCAGCCGCAAAGCCGTCAGCTCCTTGGCGCGGAAGAGATGCGCCAGGTAGGCGCGGCTGTAGCGGCGGCAGACGAAGCAGGAGCAATCGGGATCGATGGGACCGTGGTCCTGCCGGCAGCGGCTCTGGGTGATGTTGAACTTGCCGCGGCGCGTCATGAGCTGGCCGTTGCGCGCCACGCGGGTGGGAAATACGCAGTCGAGCATGTCGACTCCACGCGACACCGCCTCCCAGAGATCCCCCGGCGTGCCCACCCCCATGAGGTAGCGCGGCTTGTCCTTGGCCAGCAGCTCGGTCGTCCGCTCCAAGGTCTCCCAGGTCAGCGCCTTGGGCTCTCCCACGGAGAAGCCTCCTAAAGCGATCCCGTCGGCCGGCACGCCGGCCACGTGCTCTGCCGCGCGGCGGCGCAGCGCCGGAAAGAAGCCGCCCTGCAGGATCGGGAAAAAGAGGGCCCGCGCGCCCTCCTGCCGCCGGCGCTCGAGGGCCGCCGCGGTTTGCTCCAGCCAGCGCGTCGTGCGCGTCAAGGCCGCCTCCGCCTGGGCCTCGGAGGCGGGGAAGGGCGGGCATTCATCCAGGGCCGTCCAGCAGTCGCTGCCCAAGGCGCTTTGGATGTCGATGACCTTCTCCGGGGTCAGGCGATGGGAGCTGCCGTCGATGTGCGACTTAAAGAGGACGCCGTCGTCGTCGATCGCGCGCAGGTCGGCCAGGCTCATCACCTGGAAGCCGCCGGAGTCGGTGAGGATCATCCCGTCGTAGTTCATGAAGCGGTGCAGCCCGCCCGCCGCCTTGATGAGCTCGGTTCCGGGGCGCAGGTAGAGATGGTAGCTGTTGGCCAAGATCGCCCGCGCCCCCAGCGCCGCCAAGTCATCCTGGCAGAGCGCCTTGACCGAGGCTTGCGTCGCCACCGGCATGAAGACGGGGGTCTCGATGCGGCCGTGCCCCGTCGAGAGCCTTCCCAGGCGGGCCGCGCCGTCGGCGGCCAGTATCTCGAAGCTCACGGGCAGCCTAGCGAATCAGCATGGCGTCGCCGAAGGAGTAGAGGCGGTAGCGCAGGCGGACGGCCTCACGGTAGGCCGCCAGCAGGCGCTCGCGGCCCAGGAAGGCGGAGGCCAGCAGCAGGGGAGTCGAGCGGGGCAGGTGGAAATTCGTCACCAGGGAGGAGACGATGCGGAAGCGGTGGCCCGGCGCGATGTAGAGGGAGGTCCAGCCGGAGCCGGGGCCGAAGCCCTCGGGGCGTCCGCCCAGGGTTTCCAGCGCGCGCGTGCTGGTCGTGCCCACGGCGACGACGCGCCGGCCCTCCGAGCGCGCGGCCTCGATTTTCGCGGCTTCGGCGCTTTTAAGCTCGTAGAATTCCGGCAGCATCCGGTGCTGGGCCGCGTCCTGCGCCAGGATCGGCCGGAAGGTGCCGCGGCCGACGTGCAGCGTCAGGCTGGCCAGGCGCACGCCGCGGCGCGACAGCGCGGCCAGGAGATCGTCCGTGAAATGCAGCCCGGCGGTGGGCGCGGCGATCGAGCCGTCCCGCGCGGCGTAGACGGTTTGGTAGCGCCGGCGGTCGAAAGGCCTCGGCGGACGTCGCTTGGCGATGTAGGGGGGCAACGGCGCCAGACCGCGTTCTTCCAGATAGGCGGGGATGTCGTCGCTGGAAAAACGCAACTGGTACTCTCCCTCCTCGTCCAATCCCTCCACGCGCGCCGTGAGGCCGCCTGGAAATTCCAGCGCCGCGCCGATCTTCAGGCCGCTGGCCAGGGCGGACCAGAGCCCGGGCGAAAGCTGTCGAACCAGCAGCAGGTCGGCCTTGCCCCCGGTCGATTTCTTTCCGAGCAGCCGGCAGGCCAGCACGCGTGTGACGTTGAGCACCACGCAGTCCCCGGGATCGAGCAGTTCCGGCAAGTCGCGGAAGATGCGATGCTCGATCGATCCGGAGGCGCGGTCGGCCAAGAGCAGGCGCGCGCTGTCCCTGGGCTCGGCCGCCTCGCAGGCCACCAGCTCTTCCGGGTAGAAGAAATCGTAGTCGGACAGCGGCAGCTTGTCCACCTCAAGCCCCGTCGTCGACGATCGAGAGGACGGAGCCGGGGAAATAAAAGGAAAGGATGCGCTCGTAGGAGCGGCCCTTCTCGGCCTGCACGCGGGCGCCCCACTGGCATAAGCCCACGCCGTGGCCTGCGCCCCTGCCGATGAATTCGACCCCTCCGCGGACCTTGCGCAGCCTCTGGATGTTGAGGCTGGGCAGTCGTATGCCGCCCAACGCCCTGCGCAGCCTGGAGGCGTTCATCCGTATCCGCTCCATGCCCACGCGCGCCAGAAAGGTGATCGCGTAGCCGGCCCTGTCCTCCTGGCCGATCTCGAAGCGCTTCAAGCGTCCGCCGGTCAGGCGGTTTTCGAGCAGGGCGCTGATGAGCTTCGCGGTGCTGAAGAAGGCGGTCCAGCGGTAGAGCGGGGAGCGGCGGCAATAGGGATCGCGCACGCCCCAGAGCGGCGGCGGCGCCGTGCCGCCCCAGACGCGCGCGGCGTTCTCGGTGTGGCCGCCGCAACAGGCATGGTAGTAGACGTCGAGGATCTTTCCCTTGTAGCCCAGGACCTCGCCGCGCGTGGACTCCACGGCCTTGCGGACTTTCCAGTTTTCCAGCTCGACGCCGCCGAAGACCTGGGAGCGGGTGTCCGCGGTCAGGTCGAAGCCCTGCAAGCGGTACTTGCCCAACTGCGTGTAGGCGAAGGTGCGCGCCACAACCGCCTGGGCCTTCAGGGCCTCCATCGGCCAAGCGGGGTCCATCTCGTAGGGCAGCACCCCCAATAGATAGTCCTCCATGCGGAGGCGGTCGATGACGGTGACGCTGCGGCCGCCGGTGTTTAAGCGCAGAAGGAAGCTGCCGTCGTAGCGCTTGCCCGCAATCTCGATGGTGGCGCCCAGCTCCTCCGGAACCAGCTTGGCCAGGGGGGGAAGGACGGCGCGGCCCAGCACCAGGCGCTTATTGTCGTCGGCCGGCTCCAACAGGAGGCGGCGGCCCTGCGGCAGCTCGATTTTGCGGCCGGAGTCGTCCGAGGTCGAGAAGCGCCCGCGGGCGATCAAGACGACCGAGTCGGCGCGGGGCACCAGGCCGATGAGGATGCGGCGCTCCCCGGCGGCCGATGCGCCGCCTCCGGGCTGCGCGCAGAGCGCCGGCAGGCAGGCCGCAAGACAGAGGAGGGAAATCCGGTAACGAGACACCTACAAGAGCTCCGGAGCGCGGCGCGGCTGCGGCAAGCCCAGATGGGCGTAGGCCGTCGGCGCGGCGAGCCTGCCGCGGGGAGTGCGCAGGATGAAGCCCGCCTGGATCAGGAAGGGCTCGACGACGTCGGTCAGGGTGTCCAACTCCTCGCAGACCGCGATCGCCAAGGTCTCCAGGCCGACCGGCCCGCCGTCGAATTTCTCGATGATGACCCGCAAGAGCCGGCGGTCGGCGGCGTCGAGGCCGGCGGGGTCGATCTCCAGGCGCTCGAGGGCGTAGCGCGCCAGCTCCCCGTTGACCTTGCCGCCGCCCTCGACCTGCGCGAAATCGCGCACGCGGCGCAGCAGGCGGTTGGCGATGCGTGGGGTGCCGCGGCAGCGGCGGGCGATCTCGCGCGAGCCCTCCTCGTCGATGGGAATGGCGAGGATGTTGGCCGAGCGCCGCACGATGGCCTCGAGCTCCCGCGGCTCGTAGAAGCCCAGGTTGCCGACGATGCCGAAGCGGTCGCGCAGCGGCCCGGTCAAGAGGCCCGCGCGGGTGGTCGCGCCCACCAGGGTGAAGCGCGGAACCGCCAGCTTGAGCGTGGAGGCGGCGGGGCCCTTGCCGGTGGAGATGAAGAAGGTGTAGTCCTCCATCACCGGGTAGAGGGCTTCCTCCACCAGCGCGTTGAGCCGGTGTATCTCGTCGATGAAGAAGACGTCTCCCTCGGAAAGATCGGTCAGCATCGCCGCCAGGTCCCCGACCCGCTCCATGATCGGCCCGCTGCTGGTGCGCAGGTTGACTCCGAGCTCGCGGGCGAGGATGTTGGCCAAGGTCGTCTTGCCCAGGCCCGGAGGGGAATAGAACAGGCAGTGGTCCAGCGGCTCGCTCCTGCGGCGGGCGGCCTCGAGAAAGACCTTGAGGTTTTTCTTGAGCTGCTCCTGCCCCACGAACTCGTCCAGGGTTTTCGGTCGCAGGGCGCGATCGACCGGCTCCTCTCCCGGCTGTGCGGCCGCCTGAAGGATGGCCTCGGGCTCGCTCATAGTTTCTTAAGGGCCAGGCGCACCAGGCGCTCGGCCGCGGCCTCGGCGCCGCCTTCCTCGCTGGCCGCCTGCAGGGCCGCTCTGGCTTCCGCCGGCTTGTAGCCCAGCGCTCCCAAGGCCGACAAGGCCTGCGCCTGCGCCGCGGTGCCGGGCTCTCCCGCGGCTCGCCGCGAAAGCTTCTCTGGGCCGGAGACGGGAAGGTCCCCTAGCGCGTCCTTGAGGCTCTCGATGAGCTTGCCGGCCGTCTTGCGCGTGAAGCCGAAGGCCCCGCGGAGAAGCTCCGCGTCCTTCTCGACGACGGCGCGGCGAAAGTCCGGCAGGGACTTGCCGGCCCGCTCCAGGTACTCCAGGGCCTTCTTGGCTCCCGTGCCCGGGACGCGCTCCTTGAAGGTCTCGAAGAGCGCTTTCTCGGCCGGAGTGGAGAAGCCGTAGAACGTGGCGCCCCCGCCGTAGAGCCCGAAGGACTCGGCGACGTGCAGCAGGGCCTCGCCTCCCGGCGGCGGCAGGCGCTGCGCGGTGGCCGGCGTGACGAGGACCTCGTAGCCCACGCCGCCGCAGTCCAGCACGACCCGGTCCCCGCGTTTTTCCAGCAGCGATCCGCGCAGGCTGGCGATCACGCCCGGCGGCCTCCCAGGCGATCGAGCACGACCAGGCGCCGGTAGCGCCGGGAGCGCAGATGGCAGAGGGCGATCGCCGCCGCGTCGGCGACGTCGTCGGGCGAGAGGCGTTGGGGCAGCCCCAGGGCCTTCTGGAGCACGGCCTGCATCTGCGCCTTGCCCGCGCCGCCGCTGCCGGTCAGGGTCAGCTTGACCGTGCGGGGGTTGTATTCGGAAAGCGGGCGGCGCGCTTGGGCCGCGGCCAGCAGGACGATCCCGCGCGCCTGCAGGGTGTTCCGGATCGTGTGCGCGGCCTTGGCGAAGAACATCTCCTCGACCGCGACGGAGTCGGGGGCGTGCTTTCCCAGGACGCGCGAGAGCTGCTCGTGGATGGCGCTCAAGCGCTCGCCTAAGGGCGGACCGGGGCGAGTCTTGATCAGGCCGCAATCCGCCAGGCGCGGCGAGCGGCCCTCCTCGCCTTGGAGCACGGCCCAGCCCGTCTCCGAGACTCCGGGGTCTACGCCGAGCACCGTTTCCGGCATCAGGCGAGCTTGGCCAGAACGTCTTCCGGGATGTCCGCGTTGGTGTGGACGCTCTTGACGTCGTCGTGCTCCTCGAGCATCTCCACCAACTTGAGCAGCTTGGCGGCGCCGAGCTCATCGAGGGCGACCAGGGTGTCCGGCTTCATGACGTTCTCGGCGGACTCTATGGGGTACTTCTTGTCCGCCAGGGCCTGCCGGATCTTCTCCAGATCGGCGGCGGCGCCGTAGACCTCGTAGACGCTGGCCACGTCGGTGGAGACGTCCTCGGCGCCGGCGTCCAGGGCGTCGCCGATCAAGGCGTCCTCCGCGACGCCGTCCTTCTTGACCAGGATCAGGGATTTCGGCTTGAACATCCAGGAGACGCAGCCGGCCGTCCCCCGGTTGCCGCCGTTCTTGGTGAAGATCAGGGAGACGTCGTCGGCGGTGCGGTTGCGGTTGTCGGTGGTGACCTCGACTAAGACCGCCACGCCCCCGGGGGCGTAGCCCTCGTAGGTCAGCTCCTCGTAGACCGCCCCGGGCAGCTCTCCGGTGCCCTTTTGGATGGCGCGCTTGACGTTCTCCGCCGGCATGTTCGCCGCCTTGGCGTCGTCGACTGCCCGGCGCAGGCGCGGATTGCCGTTGGCGTCGCCGCCGCCCAGCTTGGCCGCGATCGTGATCTCGCGCACGATGCGAGTCCAGATCTTGCCGCGCTTGGCGTCCACCAGCGCCTTCTTGTGCTTGATTCCGGCCCAGTGCGAATGTCCACCCATAGCCTCTCCTCTTGCCGCCGATTCCATCCTACCAAAAACTGATACAATCCCGCCGCGCGGGCCCGTAGCTCAATGGATAGAGCACGTGGCTTCGAACCACGGGATCCGGGTTCGATTCCTGGCGGGCCCACGCCCTATCCTAATATAGTCGAAATAAAGTCGAAACAGTTCCGTAATCCTCGTCGGCTAAAGTTCGTGGGCATGCGCCTGATCATCATCGCAGCGGTCGCCCTGCTGGCGGCGCCAGCAGGGGCGATTTTCCCGTCCAAGGCCGATCTGGAGCAGGCGCGCCGTTTCGGCTTGAACGCTCCCGGGGAATTGGGCTCGACGCTGCCCGGCCCCTTGAAGCAGTCCGTCCTCGCCGCCTATAACGGCCACAGACTCGGGGGTCTGGGGCCCGCCGCGCTGGGGCCTTCCGCAACGACGGCCAGCGCTCCCAGGGCCGCGGCGGCCTTCCTGGCGGATTCCCTGCCGCAGTTGGGCATCGATCCCAAGCAGTTGGAGCTGGTCACGCAGAGCTCCGGCCTCGGCGGCCTGCGCCACGTGCTCTACCGGCAGGTCTACAAGGGCTTGCCGGTGGAGTTCTCGCGCATCAAGGTCCACCTGGACGCCTCCGGCCGGGTCCTGGACCTTGACTCCAACTACCGTCCGGACCTGAACCTGGACGTCCAGCCGCGGGTCTCCGCCGCCATGGCCGCGGAGGCGGTGCGCGCGGACGTCGGCCAGGAGCCGCGCAGCGCAGGGCAACTGGTCGTCCTCCTCGTGCCCAAGAGCGGCCAGGCGCGCCTGGCCTGGAAGTTCACGGTGACTGCCGGTGGGCGCTGGCGCGCCTACGTCGACGCCGACACCGGCAAGATGCTGCTGCGCTACGACGCCCTGCGCTACGCCTGCGCGGGGGGCAGCGCCGAGGGGCATATCCGCATCCCGGCTTTCCCCATCGACAGCGGCCACGGCAGCGGGGGGGTGCCCTCCCTGCTCTCGGCGGCCCATGAGCGGGTCTACCTGGACAGCGGCAACACCTGGACCGACACCGACAGCAACGGCTTCTATTGCTTCGACGGCAAGCCCGGCAAGGTCTTTACACAGCTCCAGGGTCCCTTCGTGCGCGTCGCCAACTTCCGGGGGGCCAGCGCCCATTACGACAACGGCTCCGGCCTCTGGTCGCTGACCAACACCCCGATCAGCTCTCCGCATCCCTACCCCAACAACGCCGATCTCGTCGAGACCGTCACCCTGCCGGCGGGACTTAACGCGGCCGAGGTCCTGCCGATTTTCAAGAGCTTCAACGTCGGGGCCATCGCCAGCGACGGGGTCGAGGGCGAGGGAGCCGACATCACCGACGACGACCAGGTCTCCATCCTGGATTCCTCCGGGGTCTCGGTGGCCGCCTACGTGGGAAACCGCGGCGCCTTCAACGCGGCGGCGGTGCCGGGCCCCAGCTACTCCATCCGCTTGCGCTCCAACGCCTCCGGCCAGGAGAACGGCTATGAGGTCGCCGTCTCCAGCTACCTGGTCCTGAGCAACCCGGGAGTCAACGGCTCCGCCCCTCCTGAGTCCGAGGACGGCCTCAACGGGAGCTTCGATTGGCTGCCCGGCTCCTACACCGCCACCGGCCTGCGCGCCGAGGGCGCCTTGTTCTACCAGCTCAACCTCATGCACGATTATTTCTCAAACGACGTCGACCGGGCGGGCAACGCGGCCCTGACACCGGTCACCGCGATGGCGCTGGTCGGCCCCAGCCTCGTCAACGCCTTCTACGATCCCGACTACGACGACCTGGCTTTCGGGGACGTCTCCAACGACTCCCCCAGCGAGGCCTTCACGGACGACGCGACGGTGATCCATCACGAATACACCCACTACATGGTCCAGAAGATCTGGAACATCCAGAATTTCGGCGAGGCGGGGGCGATCTCGGAGGCCATCGCCGATTATTTCTCGGCCAGTTCCCTCAACGACCCCGACATCGGCCAGGGCGCAGTCCAAGCCTTGGGCGGCTCCGGGCCCCTGCGCGAACTGGACTGCCAGGCCCATCCTTCCTGCATGGTGCTGGGCGACGGCACCAACGGCACGACAGCCTGGCAGGGGGAGATCCACTTAGACAGCCTCTACGTCAGCCAAGCCCTCTGGGACCTGCGGCGCGACCGCATCGCCGCCCAGGGACAGAACGCCGGCAGCTCCTGCGTGGACAACCTGGTCTTTCAGTCGCTGCTGTTCTTCCCGGAGAGCTTCTCGGAGCTGATCAACGCGATGGAGACCGTGGACAAGACCGGCGCGGCCCCGGCCTGCGGCGGCCCCATCGGAGCGGCCGAGATCGCCGGCAAGTTCGCGGCCCACGGCCTGCCCCTGGGGGCCGGCGGCTCCGATCCCTACGACACCTCCACTTCTCACAACGACGGCTTCGAGACGGCCGCCGACATCGCCGGATTATCCTCCGTCTCGGCGACGATCGACCCCGCCAGCGACATCGACTTTTTCACATTGCCCGCCGGGCAGGGACAAGTCGAGCTGGAGCTGGACTTGCCGCGGGAGGGAGCCTACTACAGCGGTTATCAGATGAGCGTCTACGATCGCAATCATTCCCTGATCGGCACCGCCGCGCCGCCCTTCGACGGCTTCAACACCGACGCCGGCTTCTGCACGCAGTCGGATTGCACCACCACCGACAGCAAGGTCAGCTTCTCCTTCGACAACCCCTCCGCCGGCCAGATCTTCATCGAGATCAGCGGCGGCCCCACCGATGCCGGCGGTTCCAACAGCCGCGTCCATAATTCCACGCCATACACGCTGCGGGTCTCCTATCCGCGCTCCGGCGCCATAGACGCCGGCATCGTCAGCGCCAAGGTGGACAACGACCTCATCCACTTCTCGGTGGACGTGACGACCTGGACCCGGAACCAGGACTACCGCTTCGCCTACGCGCAGCTGCGCGACCAAGCCCTTGAGATGCTGCCCAACACGACGGCGCCGCCCCAAGGCGGCGGCACTCAGTTCCTGACTTTCATCAGCTCCGAGAACGCCTTGGGAAAGGTCAGCGGCACGGTGGCGCTAGCCCCCGGCTTCAACGCGCGCTTTCCGGCCGTCGGGACCGTATCGTTGGAGGTCTTCGGCTATAACGTCGCCGGCAGCACGGTTTCCCTGGGCGTGTCCGAGCCCATGAACCTCAGCACCAACGCCAGCGAGGTCAAGGCCTGGAACAACGTCTTCGATCCCGAGCGCGGGGAGAAGACGACCATCCGCTACGACGTCTCCGGCTCCGGGCGCCTGACGATGCGCCTCTACACCCTGACCGGCACCCATATCGTCACCCTCTTCGACGCGGATGTCTCTCCCGGCAAGGGCTCGGTGGACTGGACGGGTCAGAACCTGGCCGGCAACTTCGTGGCCAGCGGCATCTACCTGCTGCGCGTCGACGGCCCCGGCCTCTCGAAGACTCTCAAGATCGCCGTGATCAAATGAGGCTGCTGCTTCTGGCCCTGCTGCTCTCGCCCTCCGCCCGCGCGGACAACGCGGGCACGACCGCAGGCCAGGTGCTCCAGGTTCCCTTGGGAAGCCGCGCCTTGGGCATGGGGGGAGCCTTCACGCCCGTGGCCTCAGACCTCTCCGCCCTCTATTACAACCCGGCGGGCTTAAGCCGCCTGGACGCCCAGCAGCTGGCGCTGACCTTCATGACCGGGCTGACCGACAACAACATGCAGCAGGCGGCCTACGGCGCCCCGCTGCCGTGGACCGGGTTTTCCGGAAGCGGCTACTCCACCCTCGCCGGCAGCCTCCTCTTTTCCCAGAACGGAACCATAGAGGTCAACCAGACAAACTCGGACGGTTCCTTTAAAAGTTCTAGCAACCGCAGCGCGGGCGGGGACTTCGTCGCCCAGCTGGGCTACGCCGAGCGAGTCGGAACGAGCGTGCTGCCCTTGAGCGGCGACCGCCAATACAGCCTAGAGCACTTCCTGGGCGTCAGCGGCAAGTACATCCACTCGACCCTGATCGACGCCCACGCCTCAAGCTTCACCGGCGATCTCGGTTATCTGCTGAGCTCGCCCGACACCGGGCTCAGCCTTGGGCTGTCGGCGCTCAATGTCGGCGGAAGCCTCAAATACCGCGATTACTCCGATCCCCTGCCGACGACCCTGCGCGGCGGCTTGGCCTACCAGACCGACCTCTCCGGCCAGCGCCTGACCTTGGCGCTGGACAGCGATTATCTCGTCCACGAGAAGATCGTCCACGTCAACACCGGCCTGGAATACCTCTGGATGCGCACCTTCGCGGCGCGCCTGGGCTACCAGTTCCTGCAGGACACCCTGGGCGTCACGGCCGGCTTCGGCTTGCGCTGGCGAGACCGCATCCAGCTCGACTACGCCTGGGCGATGAGCAGCGGCCTGGCCGACCAGCACCGCGTCACGCTGACCTTCCTCTTCGGGGCGGTGGCGCCGGCCGAGCGCGCCCGGGAGCGCGCCCCGGTCATCGAGCGCGTCCCCGAGCACGTTCCCGTCCAAAGCCTGGAGGACAAGGTCCCGCAGGCCGAGCCGGCTAGGCCGCGACCGGCGCCCGAGAGCCGCTCCGTCCCCGGCTGGATCTACTAAGCCGGCGTAGCCTCCGATTAACCCTTAGACGCCTTAGTGGGTCTGCCGCGGCGCATGCCGCGCTCTCGGCGCAGCTGTTCCCGGTCCCTCTTAAGGTCGGATCGAATCGCCACCTCGCGGGAGCGGGCCTTCTGGCGCAAGGCCTTGAACTGCGCGCGATAGCGCTGGTGCACTTCCTTGACGCGGCCCTTCTTCTCTCGGGCGCTCAGGGTCGCGTCCTTGCGGATCGCCTCGACTTCCGCCTTTTCCTTGGCGCGCAGAGCCTGCCGCTCTGATTTGGCATCGGCGCGCGCTTGCGCCAGCTCCTGGCGCTTGGCCTTGAACTCGGCGCGCAGCTCCGCCTGGCTCTTGGCCGGCTGCGCGCTTTGAGCGGCGGCGGCAGGCTGCCCCTGCCCCTGTTCCTGTCCCATGGCCGCCGGAGCCGCCAGGGCCGCCAGCAAAACCAGCGTCGTCGTCTTAAGTTTCATGCTCATCCTCCCTCCCAGGGCCTGCGCCCCATGCGTCCTATTTAATACGCGCCAGGCCGCGAAAAGTTCCTGCATGGGCCGTAGGACCTAGAAAATCGGGACCAATAGGGCCTTGCCGTAGGCGCCTGCGCGCCGCATACTGGGGGCATGAAAAAGCCCACCAACCTCCTTTTCTGCCTGACCCTGCTCGCGGCCGCCCTGCCGGCCGCCGCCACGACGCCCGCAATGAAGGCGGCGACCACTGCCACGACAGCGCCGGACAATACATTTGATGGCTCCGCAAAAACGCAGGGATCCCCCGCGGTCGTCCCCGGCTCCGGCAAAACCAAGCAGGAGACGGCGGTCAAGACGGAGAAGCCGGGCCCGCAGACGGTTCAAAACGGCAAGGTCCCGCCGGTGACGGCCAAGCCCCAGGCCAAGCCAGAAAAGAAGCCTGCCTCCAAGAAGCCCGCCTCCCATCACGACTATGCCAAGGCGATCGCGCTGGCTGGCGTCGGCTGGGTGGCGGCCGGGATGCTGATGGCGGTGCTGGGCTTCGATCTGCCGCTGGTCATCGGAGTGGGCCTGCTGGGAGCCGCCGCGGGCGCCGCCGCCGGCCTGTTTTTGTGAGGCCGGGCCTCTCGGGCGCCCTGCCCGGCTGATCAGCCGCCCGACTCGGCGCCGTCTTTCTCGGAGCGCTTGCGCAGGGAGGCGTTGAGTATCTTCTTGCGCAGGCGGATCGACTTGGGCGTGACCTCCAAGAGCTCGGAGTCGTCGATGAACTCCAGGGCCTGCTCGAGTGTGAATAGGCGCGGCGGCTCGAGCTGAATGGCCTCGTCGGAAGCCTTGGAGCGCATGTTCGTCATCGCCTTGGCCTTGCAGGGATTGACGACCATGTCGTTCTGGCGGGAGTTGGAGCCGACGATCATGCCCTCGTAGACCTCGAGGCCGGGGGCGACGAAGAAGGCGCTGCGCTCCTGCAGGTTGTTGAGGGCGTAGCCGGTGGTGGTGCCGGGCTCCTTGCAGATGAGCACCCCGTTGCCGCGGCGGGGAGGGTCCGCCTGCGCGGGGCCGTAGCCGTGAAAGCTGTGGTGCATCATGCCCAGGCCCTTCGACATGGTCATCAGCTCAGACTTAAATCCCATCAGGTTGCGCGAGGAGATGGCGTACTCAAGGCGCAGCCGCGAGCTGCCCTCCGGGGTCATGTTGGTCATCGCCGCGTTGCGCCGGCCCAGGGCCTCGATGACGGCGCCCTGAAAGTCCGCGGGGACGTCGATGACGAGATGCTCCATCGGCTCCAGGAGGCGTCCGCCCTCCCGCCTGAAGATCACCTCGGGGCGCGAGACCGCCAGCTCGAAGCCCTCGCGGCGCATGGTCTCGATGAGCACGGAGAGATGCAGCTCCCCGCGGCCGGAGACCTTGAAGTGCCCCTCGCCCTCCAGCGCCTCGATCTTGAGGCCCACGTTGGTCTGCTGCTCGCGCAGAAGGCGCTCCTTGATATGGCGCGAGGTGACGAACTTGCCCTCCCGCCCGGCGAAGGGGGAGTTGTTGACCATGAACTCCATCGAGAGGGTGGGCTCGTCGATCTCCAAGGGCGGCAGCGGCCGGGGATCGTCGGCCGAGCAGACCGTGTCGCCCACGTTGATGCCCTCAAGCCCCGCCAGGGCGACGATGTCGCCGGCCCGCGCCGAGGCCACGTCCTGGCGCTGAAGGCCGAAGTACTGCTGCAGCAGCGTGATCTTGCCCTTGGAAAGCGCCCCGTCCGGCTTGATCAAGCCCGCCACCTCGCCCCTGGCCATGCCGCCGTTCTGGATGCGGCCGATGCCGATCTTGCCCAGATAGCTGGAGTAGTCGAGCATGGTGACCAGCATCTGCAGGGGCTTTGCGGAATCGACCGAGGGGCCAGGCACGCTGGCCAGCACGGTGTCTAGCAGCGGCGTCAGGTCCTTGCCGGGGACGCCGGCCTCCAGGCTTGCCCAGCCCAGCTTTCCGGCCGCGTAGACGACGGGAAAATCGAGCTGCGGCTCGCTGGCCCCCAGATCGACGAAAAGGTCGAAGACCTTGTTGAGGGCCTCCACCGGGCGGATGTTGGGGCGGTCCATCTTGTTGATGACGACGATGGGATGCAGGCCCAGCGAGAGCGCCTTGCGGGTGACGAAGCGCGTCTGCGGCATCGGCCCCTCGACGGCGTCGACGACCAGCAGGCAGCCGTCGACCATCTTCAAGATGCGCTCCACCTCGCTGCCGAAATCCGCGTGGCCGGGGGTGTCGACGATGTTGATCGTCACGCCCCGGTAGGGCACGGAGGTGTTCTTGGCCAGGATCGTGATGCCGCGCTCGCGCTCCAGGGGATTGACGTCCAGCACCTGCTCCTGGGCCTGGTCCGCCTTGACGTCGAACTTCCCGGTCAGCTTGAGCATGGCGTCGACCAGGGTCGTCTTGCCGTGGTCGACGTGGGCGATGATGGCGATGTTGCGCACGTCCTCCCGGCGGCCAGCCTCCTCGCTCATCGCGCCTCGCCCTCCGGCCGCTCCCAGGTCTGCGGCCCGGAGGACTCCAGGGCGGAATAGGGCAGCAGTGTGTAGCCGCCGCCGGCCAGGCGCAGGACCAGATAGAAGAGGTTCATCTCGGCGACCCGTCCCGCTTGCGCGCCCACCGTGAGAGGATCGTCGATCCGGAAAGGCCGGCTGAAGCGCGTCATGACGGCTTGCGTCAGGTTGCCCAAGAGATCGCTGGAAAGGAAGGAAACCATGACCGTCGTCAGGCCCAGGCTGACCGACAGGCGCGTCAGGACCCCGCGCCAGTTGTAGCCCAGGCTTCTCAGCGTCGTGCCGGCGCCCAAGCTCAGTACGGCGACGCGGGAGAGCAGTTTGAGCCAGAAGGTCTTGCGGGCGTTCCAGCCATTTCGCTTGGACAAGGCCGAGAGGCCGCCGTCAAGCAGATTGGAGGCCAGCCAGAAGACGTAGCCGATCAGGGCGGCCTGGGGCCAGGCCAAGAGAGCCGCCGCGGGCCAGGCGAGCATGGCGACCTTCACCGCCACGAGGCCGGCCGCGGCGTAGGCCAGCCGCCGTAGCGAGCGCCGCAGCGGGACGGCGCTTTTTGCCGAGGAAGCCGATGCCTGCTCCAGTCCCCGCCCCAAGGAGGCCATGAGCTCCAAGGGTGGGGCCTGCCGGCTGCGCAGCGTGTCGAAATCCTTGTACAACGTGAAGGGAGTGCCGACCAGCTGGGAGTATTGGGGCCACCAGACCGGCTGCGCCGGGCTGGGAGAGGAGACAGGCGGAAGGCTGGAGGCCAAAACGAAACGGTTGCCCTGGTCGTCCTGCTCGCGGCCCAGCGGATCGAGCCGGGCCAGGGGGATCGCCGTCACGCCTGCCGGCGGCGAATCCGGCGCGGCGGCCGCCAGAGCGCCCAGCACGCTGAACTTCATGCGTTGGGGCAGGAAGCCCTCCACCTTGAGAAGATTGCCGTTGATGCGCACGACGTCCCCGGTCGAAAACGGCTGGACGACGCGGAAGACGATCCCGTAGAGGAGGTTGGTGACGATCTTCCTGGCCGCTAGGGAGGCGGCTAATAGAAAAACCTCGCTGATCCAGTGCGGTTGGGTCAAGTACAACGCCCCGGCCGCTCCGGCCGACCAGGTCGCCAGAGTCCCCAGGAAGCGCGCCGTGTCGGCGTCGTCGTCGTTCCAGTGATTGCGGCGCGCGGCGCGGTTGATGGCCCAGGCGACCAGCTTGGAGGCGGCGTAGGTGGCGGCCAGAACGGCCGTTCCGAAAAGCAACGGCGAGGCCTTGAGCAGCGGCAAAAGCGCCCAGTGGGAGGAGGGCGCCGCCGCCACGTTCACGGCAGGCACGGCCGCGCCCAGGAGAGCGGCCGCGCGCGGCAGGCCTGCCCGCTTGTGGCGCGGGGGGCGGCCGCCTGCGAAAGCCCCGAGCGCGGGCTGCGCGGTCGCAGGGGCAGTAGGGCTTGCGGCCGGCTTCTCCTCCGCCGCGGCCGTTCGCGCCCTGGAGGCCTTCCCCGACCAGAAATCGCTCCAGCGGGAGAACTCTCGCGGGGCAGGAGCCGCGGGCTCTCGGGCCAGGGCCGCTCCAAGGCCGGCTCGCCCCAACGGAGAAAGCGAAGCCTCCGCGGCCCGCGCGGAGGCTTGCGGCTGCGCCGGCCCCAGCGGCAGAGCCAAGCCCGGCGCGGCCAGCCCTTCCGGCGACGCCGCGCTCGGAATCGACGCCGCGTCGAGAAGAGGCTCGCTTGCCTGCGGCAGGCCAGCGCCGGGAGGCGGAAGCTCCAGGCCCTCCGGCTTGACCGAGACGACGGGGCCTGCCTCCCGCCACAATCCCGCCATGGCCGACGAGGGCCAGGGCAGCAATGCCAGCGACAAAGCCAGGCTGAGCGCTTTCCTCATAAATAAGTGAAAGCCACCTCGAGATGTCCCACAGGATGAGGGGTGGTGGCTTTCGTGAGCGATTCTAGCAAATGCCGGCTAGGCAGGCAATCGCCAATTTTGGCGTAGCACTCCAGCCAATCCGGCCGTCGAGGCGATCGGGCAGGCTCTTAGCGCGGCGATTGCCAGAGCAGTTTGCCGTTCGTGTCGAAAACCGTAATCGCCGACTGCCCCGTCTTGTCTTTGACTGCCTGCGACTTGGGCGCGCCCACGTAAATGTGGCCGCCGCCATGCGCTGGCCCCGACGCGCCTAAGGCCACCTCCGTTTGGCTCGGCCCCGCGTGCCTCTGGCCCTCGTTGACAAGATAGAGAACCGGCACCTGGCCGCTCGCAAGGCCAAGGACCACTTGCGCCCCAGCCGCATCGTCGCCCATAAACATCACGGGGCTTCCCTTAGCCTTGGAGGAGGAGATCACCACGTCGAAAAACTTTCCGCCCTTTTCGCTCGAGATCTCGAGCCCGGCCCGGTCGCCGCGCAGAGACAGATAGGGGCTGCCATCCTTGGCGAGGCTGACGTGGAACCGTGTGTTGCCCTTGCGGTCGAGAAAGACGATCTCCGGCTCGCCTCGTTTCATGCCCAAGATCGCCCTGGTCTTGCCTTGGGAATCCGTGAGCTCGAACCTCTCCGCCCGCACGACCTTCCCGCCCTTCGCACTTTCGGCATGCGCCAAGCACTGGGAACAAGCCAAGAACGTCCAGACCGCGGCCCAGGTAATCGTGTTCATTTTTTTACATTATCATTTTACACGATACTCCGAAGTCTTGCTGAGGCGAAGTCAGCGCGACGAGCGGCCGTTCGCCAGTTCCAACAGAGCGGCGATCGCCCGGTCCGCGGCCTGGGCGGCGCGGTCTCCGCCCTCGTTGATGCAAACCAATAGCGCGAAGTCCCGATTCGGGGCGATCCAAACGTCGGCGACGTTGAGGGTGTTCGAGCCAATGTGCGTGAGCACCGTGCCGCCGCCCCAGTCTCGCCGCGCGACGATCCAGCCCAGGGCGTAGCCGCCGCCCTCGGCTGGAGTTTGCAGGACTCGGTAGGACTGCGCGGACAAGAGTCCCGACATGCCTTGCGCGCCGCGCAATTGATCGATGACGAATTTGGCCCAGTCGCCCAGCGAACAGTGGACGCGCCCCGCCGGGTCCAGCACCGGCGGATTGTCCTCGTCCGGACCGTTGCGCGGGGCCGGCCGGCCGTCCGCCTCGTGCGGCCAAGGCTCGTCGATCTCGCCCGGGGTTCCGACGCCGCCGAATCCGCAGGAGTCCATGCCCAGCGGCGCGAAGACCTCCCTTTTGATTTCCGTCTCCCAGGACCGCCCGGTCGCGGCCTCGGCGGCGGCCGCGGCGATGATGTAGCCGACGTTCGAGTATTGGAACCGCGAGCCCGGAGGGCTTAAGGGCGCGCCGGAGAGAACGTCGCCGGCCAATCGCAGGCGCTCGGCCTTCAGATCGGAGCCGGCATAGCGGCTGTAATCGACGTCATGCGGCAAGCCCGCGCGGTGGGAAAGCAAATCGAGCAGGGAGGCGTCTCGAAACCCCGGGTTCATCGCGGCGGCGAAGCCAGGGAAGGCTTCGGCAAGAGTCGTCGTCCAGCGCAGCCGCTTGCGCTCGACAAGGCGCGCGATCAGCGCGCTGGTCATGGCCTTGGTGTCGGAGCCCAAATGCCAAAGGTCGCCCAGCGCAACGGGAACGTCCGTTCCGCGCTTGCGCACGCCGACCGCCCCGATGCGCTCGACGCCGCCGCCGGTCGCGATGGCTGCGGCGATGGCCGGCACGTCGAATTCCCCGCGGATCGGCGCCAGCCGCGCGGTCACGGCCGGATCGCCGACGGCGGGGCATGTCTGGGATCCGCCTGCCCGCGCCGAGGCCGGCGCGCAAGCAAAGGCAAGCGCCGTAAAGAGCATGCGGCTGGATTTTTTACGTCCGCAAAGCGTCATGCGGCGATCCTACTATTTTCGCGCCGACTCCTTGGGTTGGGCCGTTTGGCCCGCGCTCAAGGCCATAGGGCCCTGGCTGGACCGCGCGCGTTTGGCTACGCTTGCTGCATGCGCGCTTTACTTGCGCTGCTTCTTTCCTGCCTGCTCGCCGCTCCTGCGCGGGCGGCCCTGCGCCGACCCGCCCGGATCGCGCCGATACCGGGGCAACTGGAGCTGGAGCTGCGGCTGCATCCCGATGCCGCTAAAGTCGCCGAAGCCGCGCCTTCCTTATTAACCGCGGAGACGGCGGGCTTGCCCGCCTCCGTTCTGGAGATGCCGCCCGCGGTCGCTCGGGCTGTGGCCGACGGCGATCCAAGAGGGGTCTTCCGGGCGGCCCGGCGCGCCGACTGGCTGCCGTCCGAGACCTCCGGCCCGCCGCATGATCTCTATCAGCTCGGCGAAAGCCTTCATGAAGCCGATCGGCTCGCCCTTGAGCGGACCCTAGAGCACGTCTTCGATCGCTCGCTTCCGCGACCGCCGCTGGTCGTCGCCGGCCGCAAACCGTCTCCCCCGCCGAAACCGTCGAAGCCGCCAAAGCCGCGGCGCCGCTCCATCTTCGACTTCAAGCTGTTCGGGGAATTGCTCCGGAAAAATCCGGTCTTGGCGGAACATCCGCTCAAGCACATCGAGACAAAACGAAGGATTCTCGAGGCCTGCGGCTATTGGCGGCTGGTCGGCCCCGGCAACTCGCGCATCCCCATACGGCAGGCTGAGGAAGCCCGCGTCGCTCGGGTCTTCGCGGACGTCCTGCGGCGCTACCGAAGGGGCTTGATTAACGAGCCCTGAGACGATCGGCCCGCAGCCCGGCGTAGGCGCGGACGTCGTCTTCAAGGCCCTCTCGCTCGCGCGCGGGCGCACCCTGGCGAAAGCCTTTCTCGGCCACCCGCAAGATCTCGGCGGCCTCGCTCAATGGGAACCTGTCGAGGATCTCTCCTCCGTGAAGTTGCAGGACGACCTCGGGGTCGCCGGCGTCCGGCGAGGGAGAAAGCGTGACGTCGATCGGCCCGGCCGTGGCCCAAATCGGCGCGGACAGGGGCGCGCCCTTGTCGGCGACGGGAGGGCCGAGGACATGCGGGAAGACGTCCCGCATGTAGTCGGAGACGGGGCGCAGCTCCATGTCTCGGCGCAGCTCCTCGGGAATCCTCTTGGCCTCGGCGTCGTTGGCGGCGGGATAGAGCAGCAGGGCGATCCCTCGCCTCTGAGCGCCGAATGCCTTGGGCACGATGCCGCCGACCGCCCCGATCGCTCCCTTCAACGAGATCGTGCCCGTCATCGCGATGTCCGGCAACACGGGCCTGTGCGTGAAATAACTGACCATCGCCGTCACGATCGCGGCGCCGGCGGAAGGCCCGTCGACCCCGGAGTCGGCTCCCGGAAAAGACAGGTGCAGGTCGATGGCCGAGAAATCAACCCCGTGGATGCCCAGCCTTTCCGCGTTGGCCTGAACGAACGCGTAGGCGTTCTGGTAGGAGTCCTCCATCATCTTGCCCATCTGGTTGAGCACGACGAGCTTGCCCGTGCCAGGCACGGTCTCCACCTCGATGCCGAGGGCCGAGCCGCCGTAGCCGGACACCGACAGGCCGGTGGCCACGCCGACCCCGTTCTCGGCGCTCTCGCTCTCGCGATAGGGGGGCTCGTCCAGCAGCGCCTCCAGATCGGAAATCTCTATCCTCTTGGGAGGCTCCTTTTTCTCGACGGCGACCCCATAGCGGATGCGGCGCAACGCGGCGCGAATCCTTCGTTCCAGCTCGCGCACGCCGGCCTCCCGCGTATAATGCGCGATGAGCTCCCCCAAGGCGGCGGGGGCGAACTCGATTTGTCTCGCCGCGAAGCCCGCCGCCGCCAGGGCCTTCGGAATCAAGTGCCCGAGCGCGATCTGCAGCTTCTCCGTCGGCGTATAGGGATCCAGCTCGACGACCTCCAGGCGGTCGCGCAGGGCCTCCGGAATGTTGCCCAGCACGTTGGCGGTCACGACCCAGGCCACCTCGGAGAGGTCGAACGGCACTTCCAGATAGGTGTCGCGGAACTGATTGTTCTGCTCCCGGTCCAGCAGCTCGAGCAGCAGCGCCGTGATGTCCCCGCCGTTGCCAGCCTGCGGGATCTTGTCGACCTCGTCCAGGATGAAGACCGGGTTTTTGGCCCCCGCGCGCCGGATGCCGCGCAGGATTTGGCCGGGCAGCGAGCCGACGTAGGTGCGGTTGTGACCTCTCAGGGTCGGCTCGTCGCGGACGGCGCCCATCGACAATTGGACGACGCGGCGGCCCAAGGCGCGCGCGATCGACTTGGCGATCGAGGTCTTGCCGACGCCCGGAGGCCCGACGAGGGCCAGCACCTTGCCTTCCTTGGCCGCGGCGGCTGCGCGCACGGCCATCTCCTCGAGCACGAGCTTCTTGACGCGCTCCATGCCGTAATGGTCCCGGTCGAGGATGCTCCTGGCGTCGGCGATGGGGCGGTCCCTGGTCCGCAGCCCCCAAGGCAGGGCCGTCAGCCAGCGCAGATAATCCCTGAGCTTCCTGGTCTCCTCGCTTCTGGAGTCCGGCTCGATCTGCTCGAAAACCTCCAGCGTCGCGCGCCGCGCCTCCTCCGGCATTCCGAGAGCCTTCATCCTCTGCTTCAAGCCGTCCAGCTCGAAGATGTCGGCCTTCAGCGCTCCCGGCGGCGGCGGAGCCTTTTCGCTGAAACGCTCCATCATCCCGGCGAGGAGGCCCTTGAGCAGCTCCTCGCTGGAGGTGGAGGCGGACTCCAGCAACCTCAGCTTGGCGGCCCGAGGCAGCGGAAAGCGATAGGCCAAGAAGCCCGCCAGCCTCTCCGGATCGCTTTGCGCGGCGGCGACGGTCTTGACGTAGGGCGGTATCTCCGGGTCCAGGTGGGCGAACTCGGCCACCAGGGTCTTGGCCGCCGCGCCCAGATCCGCCAGGCGCTTGGGATCGCCGGAGGCGATTCGCGGATACTCGAGGCGGGCCAGCTCGACGCCGGTCGGGGTCTCTTCGTAGCCCGCCAGCCGGACCACGCGCAGCGCATCCATTTGCACCGACATCTTCTCGCCGTCGAAGGCGGGCTGCCAGACGCGCACGAGAGTGCCCAACGGATGACGGCCCCCGTCGTCGCCGTCCCGAACAGAATTCACGGCCACGAAATAACCCCCGCGTCCCAGCGCCTCGCCCAGCGTCTCCACATGCTTTTTCTCGCAAGCCGTGAACGGGCCTTTATAGCCGCGCGGAAATAGAACGTCCTCCAAGCCCAGCACCGGAGCCAGCTCCGGCTGCGCGGCCTCCGGAGATTCCGGAGGCCGCGGCAAGGCGCCTAGCGGGGAGAGGGCGCCGTCCGCGGGACCGCCGGGGGGTTGCGGCGAGGCTCCGCCGAGATACATCACGGGGGGGCGTTCGCCGGCGGCGAAATCGCCGGCGGCGGCCGAAGAGGCGGCCGACAGAGCCAACGCCAAGCAGCAATAAAGCGCGGCGCGCATGCTTGATTATAGTGAGATGGCGGCTGCGGCACGCGGACCATCCGGGCCACTTGACGCCAGACATAGGACCCATCACCGGACTGGGTCCTACGCTCGCTCTAAAAGTCGCACGGAACAAAATCATGGCGGCGGCCGCGTCCGGCTTTGTATCATCGTTCAATGAACTCCTACCAAGCCTTGCGCGAGGGCCTGGCGCGCCGCCTGCCGGACGGCCTGACCCTGCTCTCCGGCGGCCGCTACGTGCCGCGCAACCACGACGTCGACTACGTCTTCCGGCAGAAATCGGATTTCCTCTACCTGACCGGAGTGGAGGAGCCGGACTGCCTGCTGCTGCTCGATCCCGTGCGCCGCCGCCAGACCCTTTTCTTGCCCCGCATCGACAACCATCACCGCGTCTGGCTGGGGCATGTCCCCGACGCGCGCGAGGCGCGCGGCCTCTACGGCTTCTCGCGGGTGATGTACACGGATCAATTGCCGCAGGCCCTGCGCCAGGCTCGGGGAGGCTACCGCAAGGCCTACGCCGACGAGGCGGCCTATAAGGCGGCCGGAGCGGCCCTGCGCCTGCCCAACCGCCCGGCCGCGCTGCGCGACGCCCTGGACGAGTTGCGCGCCTGCAAGACCCCGGCGGAAGTCGAGCGCATCCAGCGCGCCAGCCTCGTCAGCGGCCAGGCGCATCGCCGCCTGATGGCCGCGGCGCGAGCGGGCCTTCGCGAATACCAGATACAGGCCATCTTCGAGGCGCACTGCCTGGACGCCGGCCTCAAGCACCTGGCCTATCCCTCCATCGTCGCCGCCGGGGCCAACGCCGCCGTCCTCCACTACCAGGCCAACAACGCCGAGTTAAAGGACGGCGAGCTGCTTTTGGTCGACGCCGGAGCCGAGGACAAGGGCTACGCCGCCGACATCACGCGGACCTTCCCCGTCAACGGCCGCTTCTCCCGGCGCCAGCGCGACGTCTATTCCATCGTCCTGGAGACGCAGAAGCGCTGCATCGACGCCGCGCGCGCGGGGGTCAGCTCCGTGGACCTGCACATCCTCTCCATGACGATCATCGCCGAGGGCTTGAAATCCCTGGGCCTGTTGCAGGGCGAGACCGAGGGGCTGGTGGAAAACGGCGCCGTGCGCCTCTTCTATCCCCACGGCTTGACGCATATGCTGGGCTTGGACGTCCACGACGTCGCCGGCGGCAAGAAGCGCGTCATCCCCAACCCGTTCAAGATCGCCCTGCGCTTCGTGGCGAAGCTCGAGCCCGGCTTCGTCATCACCATGGAGCCCGGCATCTACTTCATCGCGGCCCTGCTCAAGGACCCCAAGCTGCGCCGCAAGCACAGGGGCTCGGTGAACTTCGCCAAGGCGGAGACCTTCCTCGATTTCGGCGGCGTGCGCATCGAGGACGACATCCTCGTGCGGCCCCACGGCCCGCCCCTGGACCTGACCGACGTCCCCAAGGAAATCGCCGACGTCGAGGCGGCCTGCCGGCGCGGCTAAACCGGCTTAACTGCGGCCTATCGGACCAGGGCGGCCAGGCGCTCGTCGAGCTTGGCGCGCGGGGAGGCGCCCTCTTCCTTTAATAGGAAGTACTTGCTGGCCTTCTGGGAGAGGATGGTCAAAAACTTCGCCGGCACGCCCGCGCGGCGGTAGGCCGCCAGCTTATGGTGGCCGTCCAGCACGAAGCCGGCCAGGAAGCTGTGCAGGTTTTTGGTGTGGCCGCGCTTGACGGACTCCGGGATGGCGCGCTGATAGAGCGCCAGCATCAGGATGCGCGGGCGGTCGCCGTTCTGGATCATCTGCTGGTAGAGCCGGACGTTCTCCTCCTTGAGGGAGGCGCGCGGCACCAGGGGGATGACGAAGTCGAACTGCTTCTCCAGCACGCCGCTTTCGGAATGCCTGAAGAGCTTGGGGCGCTGGCACTCGTAATGCTCCCAGCCGGAGAGCAGGCCCTCCTCCTTGGGATCGTTGATGTCCCAGATCTCCATGAACTCGGAGTTGAAGAAGTAGGAGCCCTCGTCCTCGCTGTCGTAGGGGCCGGCCAGGTTGATCGTGGTCTCGAAGACCGCGTACTCGCCCTTCTCCAAGAGATCCAGCAAGGGGGAAATCTCGGAGATCATCGCCTCGTCGACCGGGCGCGGCAGATGGATCGTCTTTGGAAGGTTGACGATCTTTTTCTGGGTGGAGAGCCGCGGCTCGTGCAGGCACTTAAACCAAAAGTGGCACGTGTCGCAGTCGTTGCCGATCTCGAACTTGCGCGAGCCGTTGATCTCGAGGAAGATCGAGTTGGCCTCGCCGTGCTTCTTCTCGACGCCGATCTTAAAGAAGCCCTTGCCCTGCGCGAGCTTGACCTTCCACAGCCCCTCGGCGGCCTTCTGCTCGTCGAACTTGGCGCTCGCGGTCTCGGGTTTCATGGCGCCCCATTGTACAGTGGACTTCCCCCGCTGTCAAGGCGGCGATTTCTTCCGAGGTCAAGCGACTTGACAGGACGCGCGAGTGGCTGTATATAGGAGGAGTCGGAAAGGGTCGAACAAGGAGGCAACATGGCTAGGGAAGACGGCGTCGGCTTGGTTTGGTTTTTGCTGGGCGGAGCGATCGGGGCGGGCGCGGCATTGCTGCTGGCTCCGCGCTCGGGAAAGGAGACCCGCGAGCAACTGGGCGATTGGCTGGCCTCGCGCCGGGAGCGCGGCGGGGAGCTGCTGCAGCGGATCAAGGAATCGGTGCCGGAAAAAAAGGAGCAGTTCGTCGCCGCCGCGAAGGCCGCCAAGCAGGCCTACAACGACACCAAGCATCACGCGGGCGCAAACACGGACTAGGCGGCCGCGAGACTAGCGGCTGAGGGAGGGCGGCAGCGCCGCGCCGGCGGAGATGATGGCCTGGACGCCGTCCTGCTGGCTTAGGGCGGTCTCGATGAGCGCCTGCGGCGGCACCAGCACGACGTCCCCGATGTACATGTGGTTGGTCGGCACGTAGACGCTGACCAGCTCCAGTTCCTTGCCGTCTCGGCGCGCGCTCAACTTGTTGGTTACAAAGCCCAGGGAATAGACCCCGGGGCGCGGATACTCGATGAGGACGACGCTTTTAAAGCGCGCCCGGCCGGCCGGCGAGAAGACGGTCGAGAGCTGCTTGACGGTCCGATAGACCCAGTTAAAGACCGGGATCTTGAGCAGCACGTCCTCGACGGCCTCGAGCAGATGGCGGCCGATGAAATTGGAGCCCAGGATGCCGGCCGCGAGCACCAGGGCCAGGGCCACGACCACGCCCAGCCCCGGCACGGGATGGCCGAGCAGGCCGATGAGGGGGGCGAGCAGGCCGTCGACCAAGGACACCAGCCAAGCCAAGAACAGGAGGCTTAGGCTGACCGGCGCCAGGATGAACAGGCCAGCGAGCATCGTGCGCTTGAAGCGCCGCCAGAGCGATGGTGTCACGCGGCGATTCTACTATATCGCCTCGTCCGCCGCGCAGCGCGCCTTGCCGCCAGCCGCGAGCGCCGTCCGCGCCGCCGCCGGTCCGCGGCCTCGGGGAATGTGCTAAAATTTCGCCGTCATTCCGGCGTAGCTCAATGGTGGAGCGGGCCCCTGTTAAGGGCAAGGTTGTAGGTTCGAGTCCTACCGCCGGAGAACTTTAGTCGTTGACTTGTCAAGGGGCCGGACCTCAAGTTGTCAAGGGGTCCGGCCTCGGCATTTTCGGCTGCACCATCGACCAATGTTGCGGCAACGGTTCCGGCGATTATCGAGGACCGGCGGATGCGGCTCGCACTAGCGATCTCGGGGAATATCGAAAAAGCGCGTCCATAGGCGCGGCAGTATCCCGCAAAGGGAATCCGGTAGGTTGGCAATGAGGCGATCATCCATATTGGATTGATCGAGCCGGGAGAGGGAGCGCTTAAGAAATAACCGCGGGCCGGCCCGCGAGGGCGACCTCCGGTCTTTTGATATAATCGCGGGGTTCGCGTGATGAAAAATCTGCCCGCCGCGCTTCGTCGGCTGTTCTCGCCGTCCGAAACGAAGCGCCAGCTGACGCTGGCGGCGGCTGTCGGCGTCGGCACCGGCGTGGCAACCGGGCTGTTTCTGCGGCTGGTCGAGATCGTACAATTTTGGCCCGCCGTCGGCGGCCGCGGGAGGCTGTTCTCACTAACCCTAAACTGGCCCCTGCTGCTCGTGCTTCCCGCGATCGGCGGCCTGCTATGCGGCGCCGTTCTGCAATTCGGGGATTCGACGGTGAAGGGCACCGGGACGCCCGAGATCCTGCACGCCATCCGCCGAAAAGGCGGCCTGATCGGCGGGCGCTATACCGCGCTGAAGACTCTCGCGAGCGTTTTTACCGTCTGTTCGGGAGGCGCGGCCGGCCCTGAAGCGCCGATGGTCACCTTTGGCGCTGGCCTCGGCTCTTGGGCCGGCCGCAAGCTGGGAATTTCCGCCGTGGACCTTCATACCCTGGTCGCCGCGGGCGCGGCTGCGGGCTTCGCGGCCGTCTTCAACGCGCCGATCGCAGGCGTGCTCTTCGCCATCGAGGTCCTTCTAAAGGAATTTACCTCCGGCGCCTTCGCGATCGTGATGCTCGCGACGGTTTCGGCCTCGGTCACCACGCATTTGATCCTGGGCGAGCGCGTCTTCGTGGAAGTGCCGAGCACCTACGCTTTCCATAATATACGTGAGCTTGGCTTTTATTTCGCGTTGGCCGTGCTCGCCGCCCTCTTCGCCAAGCTCTTCGTTGCGACGAGCCTTGCCGTTGAGAAGCGCTTCGAGAAGGGAGTAGCCTCGCCGATGGCCAGAGCCGCTCTGGGCGGCCTGATTCTTGGCGCGCTCGCGCTCTGGCTTCCGCAGGCGCTGGGCAACGGCCGTGTGGTGATTCCCGACCTGATCCGTGCGGAGTCTTCGTCGCCCTGGGCATGGGCGCTGCTGATCGCGCTACTCTTCGGGAAGATGGTCGCCTGTCCGCTCACCGTGGGTTCGGGCGGCTCGGGCGGAATCTTCATCCCGTATCTGTTGATGGGCGCGGCGCTCGGTGGCCTGGTCGGCCGCGGCGTCAGCGCGCTCGTCCCTTGGGCGGCGCCGTCAGGGGCTTACATGCTGGTCGGCATGGGGGCGGTCTTCGCCGGGGTCACTTTCGCGCCCTTTACCGCGATCATCCTTCTTTTCGAGCTGACGCGGGACTACAGCATCGTTCTGCCGCTGATGTTCACCGCCGGGATCACGGTTATGGTGGCGCGCGCAATCGATCCGCTAAGCTTCGAGGGCCACAAGCTGCTCAAGAAGGGCGTTCGCCTCAACGAGCACCCGGAGCTGCGCGTTCTCGAGAAGTATCATGTCCGGGACATCATGAGCCGCAGCGTAAGGGCCGTCCCTCAGGATTACTCGCTGCGCCAGCTCGCGAACTTCATCGTCGCCGGCCCGCATACGGGCTATCCCGTCGTGGATCCCGAGGGCCGGCCGGTGGGCCTGCTCACTCCGATTGAAATGCAGGACGCCTTCGGCGATCAGTCCGCCCCTCTGCGCGAGTTGACTGCGCGCGATATCATGCGGCCCCGGTTTCCAACGATCAGTCCGGACGAACCGATCGAGCATGCGATCCGCAGGATGCACGAGTTCGGCACCGATCATGTACTCGTCATAGACCCGGCCGCGCCCGCGAAGATCGCCGGCATCGTGACGCAGAGCGACGTCCTCGGGATCTACCGCCGCTTCTTCGAATAATCCGGAGGCGCGAAGGGAGCGATCACCTTCGTTTCCGCGGACAAAGTGCGCCGCCAGCTGTGGCTGTCTTGTTGCATATGCTTTGTGTGCCGGAGCTATTTTTTTGATATCAAAGAGGATAAATGCAGCCGAATATCCGTTTATTTAGACTCCCGATGGCGGCGCGCTACGCCATTCAGGGCATGGTACACCTCGCCCTTCGGCGTGACGAATCCTACTGTCTGCTTGAGGATGTCGCTAAATCCGGAAAACTGCCGAAGAATTTCCTTTCGAAGATATTCCAAGACTTGGCGCAGGCGGGCCTGCTCGAATCGCGCCGCGGCAGAGGGGGAGGCTACGCATTGGCCCGCTCGGCGGATAAGATCAGACTGATGGAAATCATTCGGTCCATTCAAGATCCCTTTCCCGAACAAAGTCAATGCGTGCTGGCTCCGGGTGCCTGCAGCGATGCGAAGCCTTGCGTCCTTCATGAATCGGTCGTGGCCTGGGAGGAGCTCATCAGGAAGCGGCTGGAGGACACGACTCTGGCGGAGGCTGCCGACGCGCGGAGATTCTCCAAAGAGGCGGCAAATCTATGAAGAGGATCGCCTTCTTGTCTTCATTCTTGCTCTATTTCTCGGTTCCCGCGCTGGCAGGAGCTCGCGGCGCGACGGCCGCGACGGCCGAGGATTTGGGCCCATCAACCATCGACGTTTCCTCTTATCCGGAGGAATATCAGAAGACATATCAGGATGTCTTCATCCCCTTTTTCAAAATACGCGGGGGCGCGGCCAGGGCAGTCAATTCGCCGATCATCGAGCTCGACATGCATCTGGAGGAACAGGAGCGGCGAGACCACCCGCAGCTGTTCCAAGAAGCCGGAGCGGCCGTGGTCTCGCGGGACGGTTGGAAACAATTCGTCGAGAAGCTCTACGCGACCCCCGCCTGCTGCGGGGCTTGCCCCGTGCTGACTCGCGCGAAAGCGCGCGCGCTGTGGAGATTTTTTGTTTACGACTCGATTCAGCGCAAGACCGGCCGCCAAGCCGCTCATTGGGTGGCCCTGCGCAAGGACTTGCTTGATCGGTTTCGGGAAAAGGAAATGATCGCAAAGGAGACAGCAAAATGAGAAGGATGCTCATCATCGCGGCGGCGCTGCTCGCAGCCTCGTACGGCGCTGCCGAGACCGTAGTGAAGGCGCAATTGACGTACGCTCCCGAGGTTCCCGCGCCCATAGCCCGCACCTCGCCGGCGGTGGTCCGGGTCGACCTCGAGACTAAGGAGGTCGACGGGACGTTGATGGAGGGGCTGGAAGCGCCGACGCAATATCACTTCTGGACCTTCAACGGCCACGTTCCAGGCCCGTTCATCCGGGTTCGCGTCGGAGACACGCTTGAGCTACATCTGACCAATCCAGCTGTGAACTCCATGGCCCACAACATCGACCTCCACGCCGTGACCGGCCCCGGCGGAGGGGCCGCCATCACTTTGGCTCAGCCCGGCGAGACGAAGGTGGCGCGCTTCAAGATGCTGCAGCCGGGATTCTTCGTCTACCACTGCGCCGCGCCGCCGGTGACCGACCACATCGCCAACGGGATGTACGGCGTCATCCTCGTCGAGCCGGAAAAGGGGCTGCCCAAGGTGGACCGGGAATTCTACGTGATGCAAAGCGAGTTCTACACGAAACAAGAGTATGGGTACGAAGGGATGACCACCTACGATGCCGACAAAGCCGCCGCCGAGACGCCGACCTACATCGTCTTCAACGGCCGCGTGGGTTCGCTGACCGAGGGCAACGCGCTCAAGGCCAAGACCGGCGATTCGGTGCGCATCTTCTTCGCCAACATCGGCCCCAACAAGGTGTCCTCCTTTCATACCATCGGGACCATCTTCGACAAGGTCTTTCTCAATGGAGGCCTCGGTGAGAATCCGCCGCTACGACATATTCAGACGGTCCTCGTTCCGGCGGGCGGCGCGGCCGTCGTGGAGCTGAAGGTTCAAGTCCCCGGCGACTACAGCCTGGTCGATCATTCGATCTTCCGGCTGTCTAAGGGCGCCGTGGGAATCCTGCACGTCGACGGCAAACCCGCTCCCGGAATCTACGAGGCGATGAAGTAGCCTGAGCGCCATCCAGGGCGAGGGCTTCGTGTTCATCTCGGATTTCGGCGACGTCTATCCGAGCGGCGTCCTGGCCGTCGCGCGGCGCGAGGCTGAGTCGCGACCGAGGCTGTAGAGAGAGACGGTTCAGCCGGGCTGGCGTTCCTTAGCCTTGCGCGGCCCCATCGCGCGCACTTTCGTCAGCAGGGCCTCCGCTTCTGCGTCGGAGAAGCAGGAGTCGCAGGCGGGATAAAGAATCCGCTCCTCCTTGGCGTTGTGGTCCGCCAAAACAGACAGCATGGTCCGAGCGGCGTATTGGGCTCCTGCGCCTTCGCCCAGCTTGAGCGCACGCAGAGCCGCCGACTTATGAAGCCGAATCTGCTCGTGCTCGCTTAGCATCACGCGGATCGGGCCCATCTCCAGGTGCGGAGCTCTTTGCGCGACGGCGGGAAACAGGACGCCCTCCTCCCAATGGATGTGGCGCTCTAGGCGCATGTGGAACTCGTGGAACGTCTCGTAGGACTCCTGCGGTCTCCGGTAGTCGACGGCCTCGAGCAGGGCGTCGATCTCTCTGTGGTCCTTCTCGAAGAATTGCGAGATTATGTCTGACATTCAGCCTCCTATCTTATTTTTTCCAATCCCCGGAGCAGCGCCCGCCGCTCCTCCCGCGTGAACGCACCGTCCATCCACGGGTAGATAAAGCCTTCCTCGGCGTGGTTGTGGTCCGACAAGGCCTCGGTGAGCACCTCTTCGATGTTGCGCCGCTCCATCCCGCCATGCTTGAGCGACTGCCGCAGCTCGGCGATCCGCTGCTTCAACTCGCCATGCTGGATACGCATTGAGACGACGGAGGCGACCGCTTCCTTCCCCAGCTTCTCCTCGAAAGCGGGAAACAGGACGCGCTCCTCCCAGTCGATATGGCGCAGCAGCATCCCCTCGAAGGCATCGAGGGACGGCAGCGCGCGTTCGGACTGCACCTCATGATGGAACCGGCCCAGCTCCAAGTCGATGCGGCGGTGATCCCGCTTGAAGAATGCCGTGATCTCGTCGTTGGTTGTTTCGGTCATCGCCGGCCCTGCTTTCGGAAGAACAGCTTCCAATCCGAGGCGTCAACGCGATGGGCCCAATGCTCGAATCCCTTGCCTTCGAGCGTCTTGGCCAGCGGAGCGGCCGCGAAGATCGACCGAACCAGCAGGGTCTCGCCCCGCTTGAGCGGCGCGGCCGCCGCCATGATGCGGTTGAACGGCTCGCCGCCGTCGCGCAATTCCTCGCGCACGTCGATCTCACGGTCGGCGGGCTCGCGCGCCCAGGACGGCCGCTCGGGCTCCTGGCCGGCAGCGGCCACGGCGTTGAGCTCCCGCAGGAGCGCCGCAGCGTCGATGCCGTGCGCCTTGGCCGCCAGCTCGAGAGGGTGTATGCCGCCGCAGCACATGTCGAGGCCGTGGCGCACCAGAACCTCCTGGGTTCGCGGATAGCGCGTGGCCACCTCGTTGACCGTCAGATTTAGAGTGATCAAGGACGCGGGCTTGCGTGAGGCGACGCGCGTGATCGCCACCGTCCAGATCTCCGGGCCTTCCTGGAGGGGAGTCCATTCGAACTCGCCGGCCCGCTCCGCCTGGAAAACGTAGAAGAGCGGCTTGGGGTCGTGGTCGTTGACCAGCTTTAGCTTTCCGCCGACGGCCAAGCCTTCCCAAGCCGCGAAGATCTTCGGGTGGCGCTTAGGCGGCGGCAGGGTTCGGACGTCCAGAACGGTTTCGGTTTTCATATTGAGCCTCCTTTACAAATAAGATAGCTCCGGCCCGCCTGCGCAAAACTGCGCTATGGCAGGTTTTCAAAAAAATGCGCTGCGTCAGATTTGGCGGATCAATGGCGAGCTATACTGTCGGTATACACGGAGGAGATATATGAAACAGCAAACGCTTCATCGCACGATCGGCCGGCCGCTCGACGAGACGGTGGCGACCGTCGACATCCTAGCCGCGTTGAAAGACCTCAAAGCGGAAGCGGCTTTGGAACGCGAAGGGCGCAACTCCATCATCTTTCACAAGGAGGAGTTCCTCAAGGTCGTTCTGGTCGCCATGCGCGCGGGCAACGAGATCCGTCCGCACAAGGCCGAAGTGCCGATCACGGTTCAGGTCATCGAGGGCTCGATCCGGTTCAATACCGAGAAGGGCTCCAAGCAGCTCAATAATGGGGAGCTTCTCACCCTGCACGCCGGCGCGATTCACGGAGTCAAAGCCTTGGAAGACGCGGCGTTTCTTCTGACGCTCGCAGGCCCCCACGGGCATTAATGTAGAATGGTGGTCGTGGACTACTTCTTGGCGGGCCTTCCGGTTTTCAAGCGGCTGCCGGAAGGCTCGCTCGAGCGATTGTCGCAGGCGCTGCATTTGAGGAGTTACCGCAAGGGGGACGCCGTCTTTACGGACAAAGACGCCCCCGAGTCGGTCTACCTGCTTAAATCCGGCCTCGTCAAAGCCGTCAAGTACTCGCCGCGCGAGGACCCGGTGATCATGGAGCTCATCGTCCCTGGGGGGCTCTTCGGCATGATCGCCGTGCTCGAGCGCAAGCCCTATCCCGTGACCGCCGTCTGCATTCAGGACAGCGAAGCCTACCGCATCGGCGTCGCCGATTTCGACGACCTGATGAAGCGCCACCCCGAGTTCGCCCAAGGCGTCTACAAGGAGATCGGCCAGCACCTGCGGCATGGCCAGCACTTGCGTTCTCTCATTAAGGAGCCCGCCGAGAAGCGCATCATGTACATCCTCTCGATGCTCTCGAGCCTCATGGGCAAGGAACTCCCGATCCTGCGCGAGGATGTCGCCGAGATGTCGGGCACGAGCCAGGAAACGGCCATCCGCTGCATGATCGAGCTGCGCCGCAAGAAGCTCATCAGCTCGCGCTGGAAGCGCATCACCGTCCTTCGGCCTGACCGGCTCAAGGCGCTCTCGGAGAGCGCCTCCTAGAACTTCCTAAAATTCTGCCGTAGCGCATATTCGTCCTCCCGGGCCGCTGCTATCCTGTTGTTAGCGGCAAGGCCGCAAGGAGAGCGACGAATATGAGCCAAGAAGTGCTGCTTGACGTGCGCGACATGATCCCGCGCGAGAGGCATCCGAAGATTTTCAACACCTGGGAGGGGCTGCCGGTCGGGGGGACGATCAAGCTCGTCAACGATCATGACCCGAAGCCCCTCTTCTATGAGTTCCGCGCGGAGCGCACGGGGGAGTTCGATTGGAATCCCGTGGAGAAGGGGCCGGAGCGCTGGGTCGTCCTGATCAAGCGCGTCGCGTCCGCGCCGAAGAAGGCGCCCGAGGGCGCCGCAGAGCGGCCGAATTGGGCCCGCGACGGCGGCAAGCTGGTCGATGTCCGCGAAGACCTGCGAGCCGGCCGAGAACCGCTCGAAAAGATCGTGGCTGCGGCCTCATCGGTCGAACCAGGAGAAGTCCTGGTGGTGAGGGCGACTTTCGAGCCCCGGCCTCTGTTTGCGGTCCTGGGGACAAAGGGCTTCCAGGCCTGGAGCGAGAAGCTCGCCGAAGAGGACTGGATGGTATACTTCCTTAGAAAGCCGAAGCACGAAGGCTGCGGCTGCGGCGGTCACGGGCACACCGAGGCCAAGCAACCCGGCCGGCTGCTGACGCTCGACGTCAGCCAAATGGAGCCGCCCCAGCCGATGATCGAGATCCTCCAGAAGATCCAGGAGCTCGGCCCCAAGGACGTCCTCGAGGTCAGCCATCACCGCGAGCCGTTGCCGCTCTATCCGCAGCTGGAAGAGTCGGGCTTCGATCATTCCATCGAGAAGCTCGGCGAGAACAAGTTTCGTCTGCGCGTCTGGAGGAGGCGCGATGCCTGAGCCCCAGACAGCCGACCGCCCAACCGGCGCCTACGGCACGACAGCGCCGTTCCTCGCCAAGGCGCCGCCGCTGTCGATTCCCATGCGGCACTTCGCGGCCGCTGCGGTCGCCTTTGCGACCTTTGCCGCGGCCTTCGCCTGGGGCGCGTTCGGGCATCGCCTCGCTGGGGCGCAGTTCCAGGACCGCTTCGCGCTCGGCTTAGTGCACACGCTGACGCTAGGCTGGATCACGATGACGCTCTTCGGCGCGATGACCCAGCTCGCGCCTGTGCTCTGGGAGACCTCGCTCGTCGCCGAGAAAGCGGTCAAGGCGGCTTGGTGGCTGTTCATGATCGGCATCATTGGCTTCGTTGGGCGCCTGTGGACCGGCGGCGAGTATTTCTGGCCGGCCGTCCCGGTGGCCTCGGCCTTCGTGCTTTACCTCTACAGCTTCCTGCGCACGATGGCTTCGGCGCGTCAGATCGACTGGACGGGAAAGCACCTCGCGCTCTCAGTCGGCTATCTCGTCGTTCTAGCGACGCTCGGCCTGATCCTCGCCTACGATGGTCCGCAGGGACGTTTGCTCGATGACCCGGAAACCATGCTCGTCGCCCACGTCCATCTGGCGCTCATCGGGTGGGTTTCCCTGGCCATCATGGGAGTGTCCTACCGCCTCGTCGCGATGTTCACGCTGTCGCATCTGGAGTCCAAGACGCCGGGGCGCCTGGCCCTCGCCTTGGTCAACATCGGCCTGATCGGCCTTACAGTCGATTGCCTCGCCTTCGGGCGGCGATGGATGCCGTTGTGGGCCGTGATCCTGGCCTGCGGCTACGCAGCCTACGCTTATCAGGTCCGGCGGATATTCTCCGCGCGCAATCGCAAGATCGACCCGGCGCTCGCCTACACGATCCTCGCCATGATCGGCGGCGCCGTTTGGGCCGCGCTGGGTTTATCGCTCGCCTTCGGCTGGCTGCCGAACGAGTCCGACGTGCGCGCCGCCTACGTCTTCTGCATCCTGGTCGGCTGGATCACGCCCTTCATTCTCGGCCAGATTCACAAGATCGTCCCATTCCTGGTCTGGCTGCACGTTTACAGCAAGGGCTGGAAACCGCCGGCGCGGCTGCCGAAGATGGAGGAGTTGACCTTTCGACCGCTGATATGGGCCGAGCTGACCGCCTTCGCGCCGGGCGTCTACTGCGGCATCGGAGGCTTCTTGACGGAGTCGAACCCACTGCTGGAGGCCAGCGCGGCGCTGATCCTAGGCGCCGCCGTCCTCTACCTGGCAAACCTGGGAATCACGGTGCGTCACATGGTGATGAAGGAGTCTTGATGGAAAACCTCAAGCGCGCGGTGCTCATGGCCCTTAAGAACGTCGTCGATCCAGAGGTCGGGCTCGACATCGTGACGATGGGCTTGGTCTACGACATCGCGATCAACGAGGCCGGGATCCGCGTCGCGCTCACCTTGACGAGCCGCGGCTGCCCGCTGGGAGAGACCATCGGCTCGATGGCTCGCGAGTCGCTCGATGGGATCGCCGGAGGCCGCGCGGTGACGCTCGCCCTCGTGTGGGACCCGCCCTGGAGCCCGCACATGATCACGTCCGAGGGTCGGGAAGCTCTGCGAATCTAACGAGAGTTCGGCCAGACTTCGAGTGGTCGGAAGACCGCATCGGCCGTAGCGCCGAAGCGTGCCGTGCTCCATGAGGGCGTATTTGAAGAAGACCTCTTGGCCGTGAAAGATGTCCGTCGCCGGGAAAACCGTCGCGCCCGACTCGTTGGTCACCTGGTCCGGGACGGGTGGAGCGTTGGTATAGGTCAGCGCCGCGACCGCAAGGAGGACTGAAAAGCCAAACACCATCAACACCAGGGCCGCGCGGCGCCACCATTGGGGAAGGGGCGCGGCTTCGGAACCTTTTTTGCCTGCTTGCCTCAGACGTATACTACTTTTAAGAGGTGGAACATGCTGAAGATAAAGCGCGTCTACGACGATCCTGGTCCGAGCGATGGCTTTCGCGTGCTGATCGACAGGCTCTGGCCTCGGGGACTCTCGAAGGACAATGCCAAGGTCGCCCTCTGGCTTAAAGAAATTGCGCCCAGCATGGAATTGCGCAAGTCCTTCGGTCATGACCCGGCGAAATGGGAGGAGTTCGAGGCGAAGTACGAGCGCGAGCTCGACAGGAAACAGGAGCTCGTCAGCCAGATCAAGGACCTTGAGCAGAAATACAAGGTTGTGACGCTGGTCTACGGCTCCAAAGACCAGCAGCACAACGACGCCGTGGTGTTGCTTGCGCGCCTGCGGAAAACGAAGGGAAAGCGTTGCGCGTCCCGAGGCTGAAGCGCGTGAAAATGCGGCGTCAAACGAGAAGCCGGCGCAGCAGCACGGCCAGACCTGCAAAGAGAAGGATCTCTCCGCATAGCCCAAGAGCCGCGAACAGGGGCCTCGACCGCAACCGCAAGGCCAGTTGGGCCAGCCAGTAACTCGCATCGTAGAACCAGTCGTTGCACAGAATAATCCCGCAAAGTGGGATCATGAGCACGATAAGGCAGACGTGGGCTAGCCCCGAGGAAAGCATCACGATGAACGACAGGATCACCGCGATGCCTCCGGTAATAGTCCAGAGCTCGCGGGGGTGGGGATTCCAGCCGAGCCTAAAGTGGGCGAACAGGCCGAAGGCCAAGCAGACCGCCAATAAGCGGCTCAGGGGCCACCAATCACGCTCGGTCCAAACCAAGCCAAAAGCCGCGTCGCCGTCGCTGATCCCGTTCATTCGCGGCCTCTCTTGAACCTGTCGAGCTCCCCATTCAGCTTGAACGCACGGCGCAGGCGCTTGATGACCTCTGGCCCGGGCGTCCTCCGGCCCTGCTCGTAATAGTGGATCGACACCGCAGAGACCCCGATCTTTTCCGCCACGTCCTTAAGCTGTAGCCCGTTGCGAAGGCGGAAGTTGTTCAGCCAAGCGCCGAAATCGGTCGGAGGCACGACCGCATCGAAGGCGTCGGCGGCGCCCGGGAAGATTCCTACAGCCTCGGCGCCGAAGAATGATAGAATCGGTCCCAAGGTCCACGGCTTCGGCGGGACGGCGCCACGTTCGAGGTTGGAGATCGCGTTATGGCTGACTCCGGTGGCATCCGCTAGCCCGAAGACCGTCAGGCCGCGTCGCTTCCTTAGGAAGCGGATACGAGCCCCGATCGGAGCGGTGTTGATGTCGGGAAGTGCCAAATAGACCGGTTTTATTGGCCTTTCAAGATCGAATTCGTTACCCGACACGTCCGTTCGGGGGAGCCAGTTTGAACGTTCAAGTTGAAAAGGCATTTCTTTCCCAAGAGAAATGCCTTTTTGATTTTTAGGCGCAACCTTGTGGTTAACACGACGGGCCTCAATTAACTGCGTAATTTGCATTTCCGGTTCGAGTCCTGCATAGACCCCCTGCTTGTACCTAACGGGTAACGAATTCGACTTAGGCTGGGCTGGGCATGTGGCGTTCTCAGTGCCCCGACACAAATCAGCGAAGAACGCGATCGTCTCGCGACGCTTCTCCTCGTCCGCGAGTTCGTAAGAGACCTCTAATCGCATTGGCTGTGGTGCTTGCTTCTTATCCACCCGCGGCCGCCTTGGCAGCCGAGCTGTCGAAACGAAAAGGCTGTGGCACTGACTTGGCGGGCTCCTCCTTCGCGGCCTTAAGATAGGAGCTGAGATTCGCCTGGAGTTTTGCCCCCCAGGATGGGTCCTTGATGTCGTAAATCACCACCCGGAGGTGACGAAGGTCAAACGGCACGTCATCGAGGCTGGCGGCGGTGAACACGACGGCCTTGCCTTGCGCGTGGGCGAGACCCATCTCGTAGAACACGTTCGCATTTTTCCCCGATAAGTCGGCCAAAAGAATCTTCGCTTTCTTGATCTGCTCCCAGATCTGCTCGATCACCGTACCGGTGGAAAAGAGTTCGTCCGCCCGAACTGGCTCCATCCCCGCATCCTTGATCGCCGGGATAAAAATCTCCTTGTAGTAGGCATCGAACCACTGGCCATACGGCATCATGACGAAGCAAGAGTCCAGGAATTGCCGGCCCTCTCCCGCGGGCTTAGTTCCGATGACCCCCGATGAGGCGGGCTCCATCTGGCGCTTCTCGTCCGGCTGGGCATGCTCTCCCCGAAATTCTCGAAGATACTCGAGGTTCTTCGTGAAGACGGCCTTGAAGATTTTAACGCGGTCCCTGGGGATGGAGAACTCTCGGACGAGGGTGTTCTCGAAGAACTCGTCCTCGGGCAATTTCTTCCCTTTATAGAACTCCTCCACTTTTTTGAACTCCTCGACGTTGCGAAACGCCTTGCCGAGGGCCTCTTGCCGGTCCTTCGGCGAGCCTGGCGCAATGATGTCCTGGCCGATGGACTCAATGGAGACCGTCGCTGCCGCGCCGGACCCCAACACGAGTCCGTATTGGTTTGCGGATCGGAGGAGATCAAGGAATCGCCAATCGTTGGACTTATTGTAGCCGACGGCCTTCACGAGCTGGTCGGCCTTCATCGGATTTCCAGCATTTTGTTCCTCGATCGCTTTCGCGATGTTGATGGCATCCTCCAGTGGATTCTTGGGGAAGGTCCACGCGGCGCCGACCGAGCTCTTCTTGATCTTGGACTTGGGAATCATCTCTTGCTTCTCCGCCAATTTCACTTTCTCTTGTTTTGTCCCGTTGGTTTCGTTCATATTAGTCTCCAAAATTATTACGGCGTATCGTGCGAGGCGCCCATCTCGCGGGGCCGGCGTTTGCCGGCCCCGCGATTTTGACGGGGACTATTGTGCTGCGGTCGCGAGTAGGTGCGAAATCGCGCGCTGCTCCGGCTCGGACAGCTCAAGCGCCATCTTCCTCTTGAGATACGCCTTGGTCGCCAATCGTGCCTGGCGGTTCGAAACCACCGAGTTAGCGATGATGCAGACGTTCTCCCACTCCGGATTGACCTTGCGCCAGTCGATCAGAGTGATATCCATGAGGCGCTCCTTCCAGTTTTTCGGGAACTTTTTGATGAGTTCTTGACCCAGGGCGCCGAGCGCTCGAAGGATAACGGAGTGCGCGCAGATGAACTCTTGGCGAAGTTCGACGGCCTTGAGTTCGCCGTTCTTGACCTTCATCCATGCGGGGATGACCTTCGACACCGAGTTCCAAAACTCAAGCGTCAATGCGGTCGCTTCGTTGACCTCCTCATCGTTAACGCGGCCTAGAAGTTCGACGTTGGCATCATAGATCGCCGAAAGAGTGAAAAGCTTCGGTGATCGGGCGGGAAGCGACATAACGTCCTTGTCGACAAAGCCCTTGAAGGCCGGGACATTCTCGACGATGTTAAGGGTCACCTTCGAGATGGGATCGCGTTTGTCGTAGAGGATGTCCAGAGACTTCGAGGTCTTGGCGACGAAGCGATTGAGGTCCGAGAACATCTGTTGGACCCGGTCCAGACTTTCATACGGGAAGAGCAGGACCGAAATCGACTCCTCTGCCAGGGCAGGATTTTCCTTGAGTGCCGCAGCTATGGCCGCGCATCGATGCTGCCCGTCATTGATCACGAAGTTTGCTTCCTCGAAATCCATTTCGAGTTCGCCGAGCGCGCTGCCGTCCTTGCAGGGCACGAACGACGCGCGGCACTTATAGGACGCCGTGATGCTGGAGAAGAGGTAGTTGTCCTCGTTTTCCAGAATATATCGCGCGATCTCAGGAATCCGCTTCATGTTGAGGATTCGCTGCTCGCGCTGTTCGGCCGTGAACTCGGCCCAGTCTCGGAACGTAAACATCTTGGGAATCGTCCCGAGCCGCATCTGGCAAGAATAATAATCCTTGCCGCCCATCTTTCCCTTCATCGCCGGAAACGTCACTTTCATGGTTAATCTCCTAGGGAGCTCTATCGGTTCGGCGCGGAATCCGCGCTCCCCCTTGGCGAGCTCAGGCGACAATATTATCAGAGTCTTAATATTGCTGTCAAGAGTCTTTATATATTTTGTGCAGAGTCTTCTATTCTTGCATCGGACTCCGACATATTAAGGTGGATGCATCTGCGGCAGACCGGGCTGAGGACGAAAAATCTCAAACGCTTCCAGTCTCATCACGGTAAGTCTAAATCCCACAGACCGCGCCCTGCCCCTTGACAGATAATACCAAGTAGCATATACTACTGGGTAGTATGCGGCGCCTTTTCGTGGAGATGCCACCCTTCGAGAGGAGGATCAACAGGGCCCGCCCTGAGACGCTCGCGAGCATTCAAAATGAACTGCTCGAGAGGCTCGAGGCCGGTGATGTGATCGAAGGAACCGGGGGTCTGCGAAAACTGCGTGTGGCCGACCCTGGTCGGGGGAAAGGCAAGCGCGGTGGATTCCGAGTGATCTATCTGGATTTGCCGCATGCGGGACGGACTTATCTTGTCGCACTTTACGATAAGAATGAGAAGATCGATATTTCGGCCGATGAGAAGCGGATTTTGAGAGCTCTGGCCGCGCAGCTCAAGCAGGAGGTCTAATATGAGAAAGACCAAGGTGGGGCAGGAACTCATTGAGGGCATGACTGCCGCGATCGCCCACGCGCGGGGGGAGAAGCGTTTTCGGGAGACCCTTGTAGAAATTCCGAGACCTGCCCGAAAATGGAAGAGAGGTCAAATCGCAGAATTGCGGAAGCGGAAATTCCACGCCAGTCAGCCGCAATTCGCGTCAATCCTGAGCGTCAAGGTTTCGACGATCCGGGCATGGGAGCAGGGTCAGAAGACCCCTTCCGGTGCCGCGTGCCGACTTCTGGAGGTAGCCGCGCTCGAGCCAGGGGTCTTCCAGCGCCTGGCGCATGCAAGGTAATCGGAAGAGCCGACTCCAAGTGCTTTCAAGATCCGCTCGAGAACTCTTGGGCCAGGCTCAATAGCCCTCCTTTCGTAGCGACAAAGCGAGACCGGCGATATTCCCACCAGCCGCGCCAGGTCGACCTGCCGTAGGCCTCGACGTAAGCGCGAATTCATGAGCCATGCTCCGAAATCCCTTGTGCCAATGATCTGGTCATAAGCATCATCGTCCCCTGGGAAAACATCTCGAGCCGCATCGCCAAGGAATCCTAGCAGGCGACCGACGGCGGCAACGTTGAACCGAGTCGCGGAGCTTTCGATATGTGAGATGGCGTTGTGGCTGACTCCGGTCGCCTTCTCCAAATCCCGGATCGTCAGGCCACGCCGCTTCCTTAGAAAGCGCAACCGGACCCCAATCGGAGCGGTCTGAAGGTCGGGCAGCAGCAAATAAGTCGGTTTTATTTGCCGTTCGAGATTGAATTCGTTACCCGACAGGTCCGTCCGGGGGAGAAATTTAGCAGTCGACGTGTCAAGAGGCCGGAGCCCAGTTGTCAAGGGCTCCGGCCTCCGCGCTTGCCGGCGCATTATCGCGCGGCGCCGAAGGGCAGGCCGAGCAGCGCGCCCAGCGCCAGGCGGTCGGAGTCCAGGCTGGCGCGCAGCCGGATCGACTCCTCCTCGTCCTTCAAGAGCGGGGTCTCTAGGCCCACGTAAGCTCCGGCGTCCATCGTGCCGCTCTCGAAGTTTTGACCGCTGCTTGCAGCGATCGCGATGCGTTATCGTTTTATAAAATATCCGATGCCTTCACCGGGAATCACCTCGCCCTAGTGACTCATCGCGCGCTCCTCGCCCTGACGCTGGCGCTATCGCACGCAAGTCCGGCCCGGGCTCCCGCGCCCGGCCGCAGCGCCGCCGGCTTGGTTAAGGTGGCCGATCTGCCGCTGCCCGGACCCGCGGGGCGGTTCGACTACGAGGCGTTCGATGCCTCCACCGGGCGCCTCTACATCAACCAGATGGGCGCCGGCCGGGTTTTGGTCTACGACGCGAGGCGGCGGCGCGTGGTCGCGGATTTGCCCGGCTTTCCCGGAGCTACCGGCATCACCCTGGCGCCGGAGAGCGGCCTTGCCTTCGTGAGCGCGGCCGGGAGCCTCTACGGACGGGCTCTTGGCCGCGGCAGCGTGCGGGCGCTGCGGCTCTCGGATCTCTCGACGATCGCCGTTCTGCCCGCGGGGGGATTTCCCGACGGCAGCGCCTGGGTGGCGCCCTTGCGCCGCCTGTTCGTGTCCAACGAACGGGGCGGACGCGAAACCGTGATCGGCGGCTTGCCCCCGCGCGTGCTCAAGACGCTGCCGCTGGGCGGAGAGGCCGGCAACAGCGCCTACGACCCGGACGGCCGGCGCGTGCTGGTCAACGTGCAGACGCGCCGCGAGCTGGCGCTGATCGATCCCCGGGCGTTGACGATCGTCCGCCGGGTCGCTCTTCCGGAGAGCTGCGACCACAACCACGGCCTGCTGGTCGACGAGGCCGACCACGCGGCCTTCGTCGCCTGCGACGGCAACGCCCGCCTGCTGACGCTGTCGCTGCCGGACCTGCGCGTCGTCCAAGTCGACGAGACCGGGGGCGACCCCGACGTCCTGGCGCTGGATTCCGCGCGCCGGCTTCTCTACGTCGCCGCCGAGAGCGGCGTGGCGACGGTGTTTTCCGTGCGCGACGGGCGGCCGAAGCGGCTATGGCGCGGCTGGGTCGGCCCCGACGCGCACAGCGTCGCGGTGGACCCCGCGACCGGACTTGCCTACTTTCCTCTGGCCGACGCGGGCGGCCGCCCGCGGCTGCGCGTCATGCGATTTACGGCGCCCGGCAATTAGAATGAGCGGGCTCGACCGCGACGGCCGCCTCTTGTTTCTCACGCGCTGCCTCCGCCTCTTCGGTTACGGCCTGATCTCGGTCATCCTGGTGCTGTATCTAGTCCAGCTCGGCCTGCCGACTTCGAGGATCGGGCTGCTCTTGACCTTGACGCTGGTCGGCGATACCGCCGTGTCGCTGTGGATCACGACCTCCGCAGACCGCTTGGGCCGCCGCAGGATGCTGATCCTCGGCGCGCTGCTCCTGGCCATGGCCGGGCTCGTCTTCGGCCTGACGAGGAACTACTGGCTGCTGCTGGCCGCGGCGACGGCGGGCGTGATCAGTCCCAGCGGCAATGAAGTCGGTCCGTTCGTGTCCGTCGAGCAGGCGATCCTGGCGCAGCTCGCGCCGGGCCGAGACCGCACGGCGGTGTTCGCTTGGTACAACCTCGTCGGGTCCATCGCCACGGCGACGGGGGCTCTGGCGGGCGGCGGAGCGGTCAGCCTGCTGGAGCGTCTGGGCTGGCCGGCCGTGGAGAGCTTTCGAGCCGTCATCTACGGCTATGCGGCGCTGGGCTTGGTCTTGGCGCTGGTTTTCCTCTGCCTCACGGGCAAGGTGGAGCCGCCTCCCGGGGAACGAGGCGCGGCCGGACCGGTGTTATTGGGTTTGCACAAGTCCAGAACGGTCGTGTTCAAGCTCTCCTCGCTGTTCGCCCTGGACGCCTTCGGGGGCGGCTTCGTCGTGCAGAGCATCGCGGCCTACTGGTTTCACGCGCGCTTCGGCGCCTCGCCCGCGACCTTGGGAGCCATCTTCTTCGGGGCCAACGTCCTGGCGGGAGTTTCCGCGCTGGCGGCGGCGGCGCTGGCTCGACGGATCGGCCTGATCCGGACCATGGTCTTCACCCACATCCCCTCCAACGTCCTGCTGATCCTGGTGCCCCTGATGCCGAGCCTGGGCTTGGCGATCGCGGTGCTGCTGCTGCGTTTCAGCATCTCCCAGATGGACGTTCCCACCCGACAGTCCTATACGATGGCGGTGGTCGAGCCGGATGAGCGCTCCGCGGCCGCGGGGATCACGGGCGTGGCGCGCACGGCCGGAGCCGCGATCTCGCCTTCGCTGGCCGGCATGCTCCTGGCGGCGCCGGCGCTGCTCAGCGCCCCCTTCTTCTTCGCGGGCGGAGTGAAGATCGCCTACGACGTGCTGCTCTATCGCAACTTCCGGCGCTTGCAGCCCGCGGAAGAGGTCATGGGATCATGACGAGAGATCCTTGGAACTTCGCAAGCTCCGCCTGCTCAAACCCCTTTCGGACCCTGAAGTTCCGCAGCCAGGAGCGGCATCTTATGTATGCTACCAACCATTGGAGCGGAGGGAAACATGAAAGCGATCTGGAAGGGCGCCGTGATCGCCGAGAGCGCTAGAACCGTCGTCATCGAGGGCAACCACTATTTCCCGGCCGATGATGTCCGGCGGGAGTATTTAAAGCCGTCGACGCATACGACCGTCTGCCCGTGGAAGGGCACGGCCAGCTACTACGATGTCGTCGTGGGCGGGGAGATCAACCGCGAGGCGGCCTGGTGCTACGCCGAACCCAAGGAGGCGGCCAAGCAGATTCGCGGGCGCGTGGCATTCTGGCGGGGCGTCGAGGTCGTCCCTTGACCGATGTGCGGCCTAAGGGCTTGTTAATCAATAAGTGATACACTTCGCTGGGACGATTTTGGAGCGAGCCAAGGAGCGCGGAGCGAGCATACCCGCAGCGGTCTGTGAGCGACAAGCGACGCAGCCAGGACGAGGGACTTTGGTAGGATGGCGTCATGATCCGAGCTCTCCTCCTTCTCGTCCTTGCCCTGCCGGCCGCCGCAGGTGCCACAAGTAAGGACCGCTTCCTCTGGCTAGAGGCGCCGCGCGAGCCGCGGGCGCTGGAGTGGGTCCATGCGCAGGACTCGGCGACGCTGTCCGCGCTGACCTCCGACCCGCGCTACGCGCAGGTCCACGCGCAGGCCCTGCGCCTGCTAGAGGCCAAGGACAAGATCCCGTACGTCGCGCGGCGGGGGAAATGGCTTTACAATTTTTGGCGCGACAAGGAGCATCCGCGCGGGCTGTGGCGGCGCGCGACGCTGGCGGAGTACCGGAAGGCCGAGCCGGCCTGGGAGACGGTGCTCGACGTGGACGCGCTGGACGAGTCCTCGAAGATCGACTGGGTCTTCGAGGGCGCATCCTGCCTGCCGCCGGAGGGGCGGCTGTGCATGGTCGGGCTCTCGCGCGGCGGGCGGGACGCGACGCAGTACCGCGAGTTCGACACGGACGAGAAGGCCTTCGTCGCGAAGGGCTTCTTTCTTAAGGACGCCAAGAGCGACGTCTCCTGGATCGACAAAAACGACCTCCTGGTCGGCACCGACTTCGGCCCGGGCAGCCTGACGTCTTCCGGCTACCCGCGCGAGATCAAGCTTTGGCGCCGCGGCGAGCCGCTGGCGGCCGCGCGGCTGCTGCTGGAGGCTCCGAAGAGCGACGTCAGCGCCGACGAGATGGTTTTCTCCCGCCCGGAAGGAACGACCGCCTTCGTCTTGCGCAGCCCGAGCTTCTTTAAGAGCCGGCTCTGGCTGCTCGATGGAACGAGGCGCAAACGAGTCCCGCTGCCGCAGGACGCCTCCCCGCAGGCCGTCTTTCGCGAGCAGCTGCTCGCGCGCCTGCGCTCGGACTGGAGGCGGGGCAAGGAGGTTTTTCCGGCGGGCTCGCTGGTCGCGCTGGAGCTGGCCGGAGTGCGGGCGGGACGGCCCCCGCGCGTCGTCGCGGTTTGGACTCCGGATCGGCGCTCCTCGCTTGAGGGGGTGTCGACGACGAAAGACGCGGTCCTGCTGGAGGTGATGCGCGACGTGCGCACCGGCCTGTGGTCGGCGGCCCCGGACTCATCGGGGCGCTGGAGGCTGAAGGCCCTGCCCGCGCCGATGGAGGGGACGGCCTTCGTCGACGACGCCGACGACTTCGACGACGACTTTTTCTACGGCTACGAAAACTTCCTGACCCCGCCCAGCCTCTACCGCCTGGCGCCCGGAGCGGCGCCGGAGCTCCTGAAGAGACTGCCTCCGCGCTTCAACGCCTCGCGCTTCGAGCTCGAGCAGCGCTTCGCCAAGGCGCCGGACGGGACGGCGATCCCGTTTTTCCTCGTCCACGCGACCGGCACGGCCGCCGACGCCGCCAACCCGACCCTGCTCTACGGCTACGGCGGCTTCGAGGTTTCGATGCGCCCGAGCTACCTGGGGCTGCTGGGGCCGCTGTGGCTGGAACGCGGCGGCTCCTACGCGCTGGCCAACATCCGCGGCGGGGGCGAGTACGGGCCGCGCTGGCACGAGGCGGCGCTGAAGGCGAATCGCCCGGTCGCCTTCGACGACTTCGCGGCGGTGGCCGAGGCGCTGATCTCCTCGAAGTTCACGTCGCCGCGGCGGCTGGGCATCATGGGCGGCTCCAACGGCGGGCTGCTGGTCGGCGCGACGATGATCCGCCGACCGGAGCTCTTCCACGCCGTCGTCTGCCAGGTGCCCCTCCTGGACATGATCCGCTATCCCAAGATCGCCGCCGGCGCGAGCTGGGAGGCCGAGTACGGCGACCCAGCGAAGCCTAAGATGCGCGCCGCGATCCTGAAGTGGTCGCCCTACCAAAACGTGCTGCCCGCCTCCGCGCGCGCCTATCCGCAGGCCTTCTTCGAGACCTCGACCGCCGACGACCGCGTCGGCCCGGCCCACGCGCGCAAGATGGCCGCAAAGATGGAGGCCCTCGGCCACAAGGTCTACCTCTACGAGGACACGGAGGGCGGCCACAGCGAGAACGCGGACCTCAAGGAGCGCGCCCTCTTCAAGTCTCTGGAGACGGTCTATCTCCTCAAGAAGCTCGTCGACTGAGCGACGCCCTGATTTCGCCGATCCAGTCGAGGGCTTTGTACGCAGGCGTTGTTTGAGATCGCGGGCTACTCGGCGGTCCAGATCCCGCGCATGAGCTGTCGGCCCATGTTCTGCAAATCGGTCAAGATCATTTTCGCGATCAGCGGCAGGGACGACCTGTCGTCGGCGGCGTAGCCCCGCGGAAAAAATCTGACCTGGCCCGTGTTGCGCGAGATGAGCAGGAGCGGGCCGTTTTTTTCTCGCTCCTCGCTGCCGGGAGGAAAGCGTCTGTCCTTTAGGTGAAGCTCCAGTTGCGGCCCGTCTTCCGCCAGATACGACTCGCCAAATCGGCGCAGGTCGTTTGCATCCAGCAACTGGGGCTGATCTCCCAATGCGCGCCGGACGACGCTCCAGCGGGGAAAGCGTTTGGGATCGTATGACAGCCAAAAATTCTTGAAGTCGGGGCCAGCCGCGCTCAAGCCATTATAGGGGCCATGCTCCACATGGAGCGACAGCCCCGGGCGTTCGAGCGCGAACGAGATCGTTTCCGCATTCCTTCTGCAGGATGGGGAGGTCGCTTCAAGCCGGCGCCGATCGAGGGCATGTTGCGCGAGCTCTCGATAGCTTCTTCGTCTTTGTGCCATTTCACGCGCGTCAACGCTGGGCCGGGTCGCGATCGGCTCCTCGTCAGCGCCGCTTGCCAGGGCTTTCATGCCCGACTCAAGCAGGGCGATCGCTCGCCGCTCCGAGCTCAGGGGCTCCAGTCGACGCAGGTCGCCGATCGTGTCGCACAGCCCTGGGACATGCCCCCCGAGATAGGAAATTTTCATCACCGCGCTCTCAATCGCGGCGCGGTCATCGGCACGGAGCAAATTGGCGATCAATCCGTCGACTCGCAGTTCGTAATCCTCGCGGTCCATGCTGGCGGGCGCATTCTTGTTCCGTTTCGCCGCCTCGTACGAAGCGTCCACCGCGAGGAACATCTCGTGGAATTGCCCGCCGTAGTCTGCTGGGGCGGCCAGAAATTTCGCCAAAGGCAGGCGCATCGCGGCGGGAACGGCCAGCAGGGGTCCAGCGATTCTATCGCGCAGCGACATCGCGGGGCCGCATCGGCCGGCTCCCAAGGCCCGCGTTTGGAACCCGCCGCATAGAACAGCGGCGAGCGCCCAGGCATGTCGCTTCGCTTTTCGGAGCATGAATCAGTGTAACAAGATGCGCCCGATGTTTTCCTGGGTCGATTGGGAAACCCTGCTAGGTCCAGGACCCAAGAGGACGCATCGCCTCAAAGGCAACGGCCATAATCTCAGCGCGTTTCAAGTCGGTTCCGAGCCTTCGCCTAATGGTCCTAGAGAAGGCTTCCCATTGGACCCAACCAATCCAGCCTGGGAGCGAGTAAACTATGGCGATGTCGGCCCTGGGACTCTTCCTGGCTCTTGTGCCCTGCGCGATGGCCGCGCCGCGTTCGCAAGCCTCGCCGCTAGCGCCGCTGGTCTCCGCGGTCGGGCGCGAGCCGTTGCTGCAGTCCGGCCTTCAACGCGCCCTCTCGTCGCTGCCGCAGCCTGCGAAGATCGACCGCTTGTCCCTGGCCGCCCTCGATTCCGAATCCCATATCGACGCCTCGCAAGCCCTGGACTCCGAGCTTGCGAACGCCCAAGCCTCGCGCATCCTTGCGGCTCTCATCGCCGCGCCGGGGCGCTTTATCGGCCATGAGGGGCCGGCCCTGCGCTCCCTGCTGGGCGATGAAGGCGCGCGAAAAGTCGGGGCGGCCGCTGGCGCGCTTCGCTCCCGCTGGTGGTCGCCGCGCACCCAGCTCTTGCTCCGGCGCCTGCGCCGCGAAACGGACTTGACCGACGCCTCGGGCAATGAGCGCTGGGCGGATTCTCTGTCCAGGCTGTTCGATGAGGCGCGCTCCTTCCCGGTGCAGCGGCTCTACCGCGCCGTCCGCGTGACCACCGACGATGAGGGGCGCCTGACGTATCCATCCGGCTCCAAGGCCTTCGTTCTCTGGCGCGAACGGACGCCTCTCGGCATTCCGGACGGCCGCTTCAGCGCTCATTACAGCGATCGTGGGATCGTCGCTAGTGCGCTGTCCCTGCAGACGGAGCAAGCCTTGGTTGAGTCTGACAGCATTCAGATCAAGCCCGATCCGAACTCATCTCTCTCAACAGCGTGGTTCCCGAGATCTTTGCGGATGAAAGGCTTCCGCATACATGGGGACGATGTTGATCCGGGTGACGACAAGTGGCGGGCGAAATTTTTGCTTCTACAGCGCGGCGACGATAACGCCATTGTTTTGTTCGAGAGATACCTTCACGACTCGGCAGCGCGCATCGTAATGAGGAAGCTTCCCCACAGCCGCGTGCGTTCCAGCGGCTTCATGGAGGCGGTCTATTCGAGATCAGGCCGCTTGAAGAGAATTTTCTTCGACAACTTCGGGACCTACAACCCCAGAAGTCAGTGGGCACCGCGACAGGAGCGTTTGCTCATCGAGCTGATTCGGCAAATGCACGGCGCTAGCTCGAAAACGAACGTGACTTTACAGCTCACCCAATCCTTTACCGATAAATTTGCGCCTATTAAGAGGCAACCACTGGGCCTTTGGGAGAGCGAGCTCAAGCTCAGCGCCGATAAGGAGTCGGGATCGCAGGGGGCAGCGCTCGGCCTGGCGATGGCCTCGGTGAAAACGCTGGCCGCGGCCAGGCAGGACGACTTCGCCATCGAGCGCTACTACCCTGGCGTGCGCATCGCCTTGGACGAGCGCGGCTGGCCGATCATCCCGCGCGGCTCGCGCGCCTTCCTGCTTTGGCGCGAGCGCACGCCGCCCTGGACTCCGGACGGGGCCTTCCTCGCCCACTACCGGAAATAGGAGTCTCGCGGCGCTCCATGGACTTTCGAAGACAGGCCGATAAGATTTGTTAAAATAGATTCTTCGGCAGGTTCGTAGCATTGGTGCCGGGCGGCCTCGCAAAAGGTCCCTGCAAACAGAGGAGTTTTTCCATGATCGTCGGTGTTCCAAAAGAGATCGCGCCCGAAGAAAAACGCGTGGCCATGGTGCCAGAGTTCGTCTCCAAGCTCAAGGGCGTCCAGGTCGCCGTCCAGATGGGCGCGGGGGAGGCCGCCGGCATCTCCGACTCCGAATACGAGGCCAAGGGAGCGACGCTGGCGCGGGACGCCGCCGCCCTTTACGGCCAGGCCGACCTCGTCGTCAAGGTCCAGCCGCCGACGCCGGCGGAAGCCGCCTTGCTCAAGAAGGGCGCCGCCAGCCTGAGCTTCCTGGTCCCCTCGGCCTGCGAGGATTCCCTCAAGGCCTTGGCGCAGAGGCAGGCCTCCGTTCTCTCGATGACCTTGATGCCGCGCATCAGCCGCGCCCAGTTCATGGACGCCTTGTCCTCCCAGGCCACGGTGGCGGGCTACCGCTCCGTCATGATCGCCGCCGAGTCACTGCCCAAGTTCTTTCCCATGATGATCACGGCCGCGGGCACGGTCTCGCCGGCCAAGGTCTTCGTCGTCGGCGCCGGCGTCGCCGGCCTCCAGGCGATCGCCGTGGCCCACCGCATGGGCGCGATCGTCGAGGCCTACGACCTGCGCCCGGCCGTCAAGGAGCAGATCGAAAGCCTCGGCGGCAAGTTCGTCGTGCTGCCGCTGGACGCCGCCGACTCGCAAACCGCCGGAGGCTACGCCAAGGCGCAGTCGGAGGACTTCTACCGCCGCCAGCGCGAGCTCTTGGCCAAGGCCATGCAGGGCTCAGACGTCGTCATCACCACGGCCCTGGTGCCGGGCAAGCCGGCGCCCAAGCTCGTCACCGAGGAGGCCGTGCGCGGCCTGCGCGCCGGCTCAGTCGTCGTCGATCTGGCCGCCGAGCAGGGGGGCAACTGCGCGCTCACCGAGCCCGGCAAGACCGTCGTCAAGCACGGCGTGGCCATCCACGGCCCGCTCAACCCCGCTTCCGCCCTGCCGGCTCAGGCCAGCCACCTTTACGCGCGCAACATCGCGTCGTTTCTGGACATCCTCATCAAGGACGGCAAGCTCGAGCTCGACGAAAAAGACGAGCTGGTGCGCGGGACCCTGGTCCTGCGCGGCGGGCTGGCCGCGGAGCCGGCCGCGGCGCAAGGAGCCAACAAGTGATCGGATACACCTCGGGCGACATCGCCGTCAATCTCCTGATCTTCATCCTCGCCACCTTCCTGGGCGTGGAGTTGATCCGCCACGTCTCGCGCCTCCTGCACACGCCCCTGATGGCCTTGACCAACGCCATCTCCTCGGTGGCCATCGTCGCCGCCTTGATCGTCGTCGCCGAGCCGCGGCAGGGGCGCCTGGACGTCGCCCTGGCTATCGTCGCCGTCGCCCTGGCCTTCACCAACATCGTCAGCGGCTTCATGATCACCGACCGCATCCTGCGGATGTTCAAGCGAGGGGGGCGCTAGCATGAACCTCGCGGCGCAATATCTTTACGCCCTCTCCGCCACCCTCTTCATCCTGTCCTTGAAATGGATGAGCGAGGTCAAGACCTCCCGCCGCGGCAATTGGGCCGCCATCGCCGGCATGATGATCGCCGTCGCGGCGACCTTCATGGCCTACCACGTCCTCCACATCGGCCTGCTGGCCGCGGCCGCCGTCGTGGGCGCCGTCATCGGCATTCCGATCGCCATGAAGCTGCCCATGACGGCCGTGCCGCAACGAACGGCCATGTCGCACGCTTTCGGCTCGCTGGCGGTCGCCTTGATCGGGGTGGCGGAGTATCATCAGCGCGCCCCGAACATCGATGCCTTCACGATGTCCATCCTGGCCTCGGAGATGATCCTGGGATTCTTGACGTTCACCGGCTCCTGCGTGGCCTTCGCCAAGCTGCAGGAGCTCATCCCCGGGCGGCCCTTCGTCTACAAGGGCCGCAACGTGGTTAATCTCGCCACGCTGGCCGCGGCCGCCGCCCTGGCGGTGGCGCTGGTCCTGCACCCCGGCCGGGAGCTCCTGGTGCCGGCGATGGCGGCCTGCGCGCTGCTCTTCGGCTTCCTGCTGGTCATGGCCATCGGCGGCGCCGACATGCCCACCGTCATCGCCATCCTCAACTCCTACGCCGGCCTTTCCGCCGCGGGGCTGGGCTTCGTGCTCAACAGCAAGATTCTCGTCGTCGCCGGCACCCTCGACGGCTCCTCCGGCCTCATCCTGGCCCTGGTCATGTCCAAGGCCATGAACCGCTCCTTTCTCAACGTCCTCTTCGGCGGCGTGGGCGCCGCCCCGGCCGCCGCAAGCAACGGCCAGCCCAAGCAGACGCGCTCGGTCAAGGCCTATCTGCCCGAGGACGCGGCCGCCATCCTGGAGGAGGCGCGCACCGTCGTCATCGTCCCCGGCTACGGCATGGCCGTCGCCCAGGCCCAGCACGCCGTCAAGGAGCTGGCGGACGCCATCCGCGCGCGGGGCGAGGACCGCAAGGTCGTCTACGCCATCCATCCCGTCGCCGGACGCATGCCGGGGCACATGAACGTGCTCTTGGCCGAGGCCCAGGTTCCCTACGATCGCCTGCTGGAGATGAACGAGGCCAATCCCATCTTTCCCGAGGCCGACATGGCCATCGTCGTGGGCGCCAACGACGTCGTCAATCCCGCCGCGCGCACCAAGGCCGACTCCCCGCTCTACGGGATGCCGATCCTCGACGTCGACAAGGCGCGCTCGGCGGTCTTCATCAAGCGCTCGATGAACCCCGGCTTCGCTGGCGTCGACAACGAGCTCTTCTATCTGCCGCAGACCATGATGGTCTTCGGCGACGCGAAGAAGGTCCTCACCGCGATCACGGCCGCCCTCAAGCAGGCCTAGCGGACGTCCAAAAAAACGACGCGGTCAGGACTGCGGCTCGCAAGCCGCCAACTCGAAGAAGAAGACCGTCCCCTCGCCGGCTGTGCTCTCAAACCCGATCCGTCCGCCCATCTGGTCGACGATGGCCTTGCAGATGCTTAGTCCCAGTCCCGTGCCGCGGGTACCGGCGTCCGCCGCGCGCGCGAAGCGCTGAAAAACGTGCGGCTGGAATTCCGCCGGAATGCCGGGGCCGTGATCTCTGACGCAAACCCGGACCGTCCGTTCCGCCTGCGAGAGCACGAGTTCGACCGGCCGATCCGGCGGAGAGTACTTGAGGGCGTTGGAAATGAAATTGGCGACCACGCAGGCAAGGCGCTCCCGGTCGGCTTCGACATGAATTCCCCGCGCCGCGCGCAAGACGATCCGGCCGGCCGAATCGCCCAGGGACATGCCGGCCACGAGATCGGCGAGCAAGGGCTCAAGCTCGATCGCCTCGATGCGCAACTGCGCCTGGCCGGACTCAAGCTTCTCCAGGTTGAGGAAATCCTCGATGAGGCGGACCATCCGCTCGACCGCCCTCTCGGAGAGGCGCAGCATGGTCGTGGCCCTCTCGTTGAGATCTCCCGCCGCGCCGCCGAGCAGCCCGCGCACCGTGAGCAGGACCGTCGTCAGCGGATTCTGGAGCTCGTGGCTCGTCATGCCGATGACTTCCTCGCGCAGGCGTTGGGCCCGCCGGCGGGCTTCTTCTATCTCGTTGAGGCGCTTGGCCAAGGCGAAGACCACGGAGACGGCTTGGGCGGCGCCGATAAAGACGATGAGGGCGGCGGCAGTCGAGGAGGGATACCAGCCAAGTCGCGCTCCGAGAGCGAGAAGCACGATGACCGGCGCTAGGGCGGTCAAGCCCGCCAATATGGTCTTGGCCGCGATCGCGCCCGGCCTGTCGCCGGTCAGCGCCGAGATCATCCCGCGCTCCGGGCGGGCGACCAGCGTCCCGGCGCTCAGGATCACCAACGCCACGGAGGTCGCAGGCGCAATCTCGCTGTGCGGAAAAAGCGAGGGCGCGCCGTAGCGCGCCTGGTTTGCGAAGAGATGCCCGAGAACTGAGGCGAAGCCGATGAGGCCGCTGCCTAGCGCCAGCATCGAAGCGGAGCGCCGTCACCTTTCCCCCGCGTCCAGCAGGCAGAGCGCCAACCCCAGCAGCAGAAAAGCCAGCGCGGTGTGCGGCATGGGGCGTCCGGGTATGCGCATCGCCGCGGTGGCGACGGCGCGCGCGAGCAGTTGGTCGATGCGCAGATCGATGCCGAGCGCATACTCCACCAAGGTAAGCGCTGCCGCCAGCGCGCAAGCGGAAGAAAAGGCGCAGGCCGCGCGCTTGGAGCCCGGTCTTAAGGCGGGATCGGCGAGGAGGGCCAGAGCCGCGCCGCTTAGAATCGACATGAGCGCCGCGTTGGCGACCATCGGGGGCCAGCCCGGCACGATCGTGACGGCGGTCCAAAGGCGCAACCACCAGCCTAGCAGAGCCGCAATCCCAACGGCGATCGCGAAAAGCCCCGCCAGCTTCGCCGCTCGACGCAACGCGAGCGTCCCGTCCGGCTTCATTTGACCAGCCGCCATGGCGGCTGGTCTCCTGGGGGCTTTGCGCGAAAGGGCACCAGCACCCTGTCAATCTCGGCTCGGACCGACTCCGGGTCGAAGGGCTTGGTCACATATGCGCGCGCGCCCAGCGCCAGCGCGCGGCGCGCGACGCCGATCTGGCGCCGGGCCGAGAGCATGATGGTCGCCAGGGCCGGATGCCAATCCTGACAGGCCTTGAGCGTCTCCAAACCGCTCATGACCGGCATCGAGACGTCGAGGAGAAGCAAATCGGGACGCTCATCCTCGATCAAGCGCAGAGCCTCGGCGCCGTCGCGCGCCTCTAGAACGTCGTAGGAAGGGCTCAACAGCAGCCGTAGGGTCTCCCTCAACTGCGGATCGTCGTCGCAGACGAGTATTTTCTTCGGCATTCGCCCTCCGGTCGCTATAAGACGCAACGCATGATCGCCGTGAGGCAATGAAGTTTACCTCGCTGCGGGCCGGCGCGCAAGGCGTCGTGGCGGGGAATATTCTCCTCGGAAATCATGATAATTTTATGTATGTTACAAGGCCGCTGCGGGTGAGAGGCGCGTTATCGCAACGAAAATACCGGCCGACCGAATGCTCGCATGATCGTCCTGCGCGAGCTGTCGAAGTCCTACGACGGCGGACGCAGCTTCGCCGTGCGCGAGGTCTCGCTGGAGGTGGCGGAAGGCGAGACCCTGGTTCTGCTTGGCTCCTCCGGCAGCGGCAAGACGACGCTCCTTAAGATGATCAACCGCTTGGTCGAGCGCAGCTCCGGCACGATCCAGGTGGACGGCAGGGACGTGCTCCAGCAGGACGTGGTGGCCCTGCGCCGCTCCATCGGCTACGTCTTTCAGCGCGTGGGGCTTTTCGCGCACATGACGGTGGAGGAGAACGTAACCATCGGCCTGCGCCTGTTGGGCGTAAGCGAAGAGGAGCGCCGCCTTCGCGCCCGCGAGCTGCTCGAGCTGGTGGAATTGCCCGCGCCGGCCTACGCCCGCCGCTATCCCAGCGAGCTTTCCGGAGGGCAGGCCCAGCGCGTCGGCGTGGCGCGGGCCCTGGCCACGGAGCCGAAGTACCTCTTGATGGACGAGCCCTTCGGGGCGCTCGACGAGGTCACGCGAGAGAGCTTGCGCTCGGCCCTCAAGGGCTTGCGCCGCCGCCTTAAGAAAACGATCGTCTTCGTCACCCACGACATCTTCGAGGCGCTCAACCTGGGCGACCGCATCGCGGTCATGCACGAGGGCAGAATCGAGCAGTTGGGCAGCGGCGAGGCGCTGCTCAAGAGGCCGGCCACGCCGTTCGTAGAGAGGCTCTTTAGAAAGCCGGCGGAGCTGCTCGGGGCCTGATGGAGTTTTTGCTGGCCCACCGCGCCGAATTGTGGCTGCGCTTGCTCGAGCACGTGTGGCTGACCGCCGGCAGCGTGGCGGTGGGCGTCGCGGCCGGGGTCCCGCTGGGGATTTTGGCCAAGCGCAAGCCCAAGCTGGAGGGGCTGGTGCTCGGAGCGGCTGGGATACTGCAGACCGTGCCCAGCCTGGCCATGCTAGCGCTCTTGATGGTGCTCATCGCGGCGCTGCCGGCCCTGCCGTATTTCGGGCGCGTGCGCTCGATCGGCGCTCCGCCGGCCTTGGTCGCCCTGACCCTTTACGCCCTGCTGCCGATCATCCGCAACACGGTCGCGGGCCTGGGCGGCGTCCCGCAGGCGGCGCTGGAGGCGGCGGACGGCCTGGGCATGACCCAGCGGCAGCGCCTGCGCTTAGTCGAGCTGCCCATGGCCCTGCCCGTGATACTGGCCGGCATCCGCACCGCCACGGTCATCGGCGTCGGCGTCACGACCCTGGCCGCCTTCATCGGGGCGGGGGGGCTTGGCGAGTTCATCAACCGCGGGCTCTATCTCAGCCAGGAGCGCCTGATCCTGCTGGGCGCCATCCCCGCGGCCTGGCTGGCGCTGGTCTTCGATCAAGCCCTGCGCTGGGCGCAGGCCGCCCTGGAGCGAGGGCCCATGGCGCGGGAGGCCGGAAAATCCGCGCGCCGAGGCTTCGCCCTGGTCTCGGCGCCCGCCTTGGCGGCCGCCGCGGCCCTGGCGCTCTTGCCGGCAGCCGGCGCGCGCGCGGCCTTGACCAGCGTCCATGAGCGCGCCGCCTTCACCGGCGAGTTCATCGAGCGCCCGGACGGCTTGCCGGGCCTTGAGCGCGCCTACGGGCTTCGCTTCTCCGAGGTCCGCGACATGGCGGAGCCGCTGATGTACGGGGCCCTGGAGCGCGGCGCCGTCGACGTCATCAGCGCCTACAGCACGGACGGCCGCCTGCGCGCCTATCACGTGAGGCTGCTGGAAGACGACCGGCATTTCTTTCCGCCCTACGAGGCCGCGCCCGTCGTAAGGACGGCCGTCCTCAAGCGAGTCCCCGGCCTGGCCTCCGCCCTGGAGCTTCTGGCCGGCCGCATCGACGAGAAGACGATGCGCCGCCTCAACTACGAGGTGGACGAGGACAAGCGCGCGCCGCGGCAGGTGGCGCGGCAGTTTCTCCTGCGGCAGGGGCTTCTGGGCTCGCGTTTGCCGCGCTCGGGGCCCGCGGTGGTCATCGCAAGCAAGGCCTTCACCGAAAGCGTGATCCTGGGGGAGCTGATGGCGCAGTTGGTCGAGACCCGCCTCGGCGTGCGCGTCCAGCGCAGATTCAATCTCGGCGGGACCATGATCGTCCACAACGCGCTCAAGGACGGGGATATCGACGTCTACGCCGAGTACACGGGAACGGCCCTGACGGCCATCCTCGGGCTTCAGGGAGGCGTCGACGCCGCGGCCGCCTACGAGATCGTCTCGCGGGAGTACCCGCTGCGCTTTAACTGCCGCTGGCTCAAGCCCTTCGGCTTCAACAACACCTATGCCCTCGGCGTGCGCGAGGCCGACGCCCTGGCACACGGTTGGCGCACGATCAGCGATTTAACCAGACGCTAGAAGCAGGAGATAAAATCTATTATAAAGGAGCTGCCATGAAACCGACGACGCTGACGACCCTGTTGTTGACCTGCCTCTGCCAAGCCGCCTTCGCGCGCGGCTATAAAAGGCCTTCCGACGCCCAGCTGCGCAAGCGCCTGACCAGCGAGCAGTACGCGGTGACCTGCGAGAACGCCACCGAGCCGGCCTTCCACAACGCCTATTGGAACAACCACGACGCCGGCATCTACGTCGACGTCGTCAGCGGCGAGCCGCTGTTCTCCTCGCTGGACAAGTTCAACTCCGGCTCCGGCTGGCCCAGCTTCACGAAGCCGCTGGCGCCGGGCGACGTCGTCGAGAAGACGGACCATAGCCATGGGATGACGCGCGTGGAGGTCCGCTCCAAGCACGGCGACTCCCACCTGGGCCATCTCTTCAACGACGGGCCGGCGCCGACCCACCTGCGCTTCTGCATCAACTCGGCCTCCCTGCGCTTCATCCCGGTCGCTCGCCTGAAGGCCGAGGGCTACGGCCGCTATCTGGTCCTCTTCAGGAAGGCCGCCGCCCGCAAGGCCAGCGTCCATAAGGCCGAGGCGGGTGGCTGGAGGCCCTATGACGAGGCGCAGTTCCGCCGGGAGCAGGCCGCCGGCAGGACCGTCGTCCTGGATTTCAGCGCCTCCTGGTGCCCAGTCTGCCAAAGGCAGAAGCCCGCCCTGGATGCGGCCCTGCGCCAACCCGATCTCAAGAACGTCGTCGGCTACAAGGTCGACTACGATCATTCCGAGGCCCTGCAGAGGCGGCTGAAGGTCTACTCCCAATCGACCCTGATCGTGTTCAAGGGCTCGCAGGAGAAGGCGCGCGCGGGCGGGATCACGGACGAGCGCGTGATCGCGGCCCTGATCGCCAAGGGCCTATGACCCTCTGGCCCTACGCGGCCAGCGCCCTCGCCGGAGCCTTGACGACGCTGTCTCCCTGCGTGCTGCCGGTGCTGCCGCTGGTGGTGGGCGGCTCCGCCGCCGAGGACCGGCGCGGCCCCCTGGTCTTGGCCTCGGGCATGGTCGTCTCCTTCACTGCCCTGGGCCTTCTCCTGGGCCTGGCCGGAAGCTCCCTGGGGTTGACCTCGGGCATGCTCCATACGGGCGGAGCGATCGCCCTCTTGGTCTTCGGCTCGGCCCTCTGCGTTCCGCAGTTGGCGGCGCTCTTCGCCGCGGCCGGCACCCCGGTGGCCGGCTGGGCCGACCGGGCCGCTCGGAGATTCTCGGCCCAGGGGCTCAAGGGGCAGTTCGTCCTGGGGGCTCTCTTGGGAGCGATCTGGAGCCCCTGCGGCGGCCCGACCCTGGGTCTGGCGCTGGGGCTGGCCGCCCAGCGCGGCAGCGCCCCGCAGGCCGCGGCCCTCATGCTCCTCTTCGGGCTGGGAACGGCGGCCCCGCTGGTCGCCGTCGCCTACGGCGCGCGCCGGCTTCTGCTGCGAAACCGCGAGGCGGTGGCCGGCCTGGCCGCTCGGGCCAAACCTATTTTGGGGGGGCTGCTGGTCTTGGTCGGCCTCCTCATCCTGACCAGCGCGGATAAGCGCCTGGAGGCCGGGCTGACGTCCGCCATGCCCGCTTGGCTTCAGGACATCACCACGCGCTTTTAATCGACGCTGAAACTCTGTGACTCCTTGGAGGCTGCCGACCATGAAACGCAAGCTGCTGCCCGCCGCCCTCTTGGCCTTATTGCCGCTCTCGTCGCCGGCCCTGGCGGCAAAGACGGAGGTCGCCACCTTCGCCGGCGGCTGCTTCTGGTGCATCCAGCCCGCCTTCGACCATGTCCAGGGGGTCCTCCGCACGACCGTCGGCTACACCGGCGGCCGCACCAAGAACCCGACCTACGAGCAGGTCTCGACTGGGAAAACGGGGCACGCCGAGTCGATCGAAGTCGTCTTTAATCCCGCCGTCGTCAGCTACTCCAAGCTCCTGGACGTCTTTTGGACGAGCGTGGACCCGACCCAGACGAACGGGCAGTTCGTCGACGAAGGCTCGCAGTATCGGACCGTCATCTTCTACCACGACGCGGCCCAAAAGAGCGAGGCCCTGGCCTCCAAGGCGCGCCTGGAGCGCGAGAAGCTCTTCGGCCGCCCCATCGTCACGCAAATCGCGCCGGCCTCCAGGTTCTATCCGGCGGAGAAGTACCATCAGAAGTACTACTTGAAGCACCGGGCAAGCTACGACTTCTACCACGATCACTCCGGGCGCGAGGAGTTCTTCAAGCGGACCTGGGGCAAGGCCCGGCGCTAGCTTTTTTCCGCGTCCAGCTCGTCATGCCCCTCGAGCTTGTAGATGGCGGTCGAGGCCAGCCAGCTCAAGGCGAGTACAGCGATGATGAGCCAACCCATGGCGCCCAGATCGCCGTTGAGGCGGCCGGTCAGCAATCCCAGGATCTCCAGCCCGCCGACCAAGAGGGCGGAGAGCGCCGAGACGAAGGTGACCGTAAGGTTGTAGTAGAGCTTGCGGGCGGGCTTGACGAAGGCCCAGCCGTAGGCGGCCAGGGCCAGCACTCCGTCGCTGGCGTCGACCAGGCACATGCCGGCGGCAAACAAGGCGGGGAACAGAAGGATCGACCAGGCAGGCAGCCCCTTGGCGGCCTCCAGCGCCGTGATGCCGAGCAGGCCGATCTCGGTGGCTGTGTCGAAGCCCAGGCCGAAGAGAAAGCCCAGGGGATACATGTGCCAAGCGCGGCCGATCAGGCCGTAGGCGCCCCGAAAGAAGCGCCCCAAGAGCCCGCGCCGCTTAAGCAGTTCCTCGAGCGCCCCCGATTCCTCGGCGCCGCCCTCCCGGACGTTTTTAAAGGCGCGGTGAAGGTCGCGCAAGATGGCGATATTAAGGAAAGCGATGAGCAGCATGAAGCCCGCGGAAACGCAGGTTCCGACGACTCCCCCGACGGCCTGGAGGCGCGGAAAGCGGCTTTCCAGGCCGGCCGCGCCGGCGGCGATGGCCAGTGAGGCCAGGAAGACGACGGTGGAATGCCCCAGCGAAAAATAGAAGCCCGTCGAGACGGGGCGCTTGCCGGCCTGCATCAGCTTGCGCGTGACGTTGTCGATGGCCGCGATGTGGTCGGCGTCGACGGCGTGGCGCAGGCCCAGGCAGTAGGCTAAGACCGCCGTTCCCATCAATGCCGGAAAGCCGTGGAAGGCGCGCAGGGCCAGCGCCCAAACAAGCAGATTGCCGGCGGCCAGCAGGGCGTAGAGCCCAAGGATGGCTCCCCTGACGTCGGCCGGGCTGTCGTCGAAGACGCCGATGAGCTTGGAGAGCATGCCGCCGCGCGGGATAGCCCTTGGCTGCCTAATGCGCCTCCTCCTCGGCGGCCGCGGCGGCGGCCGCCTCGGCGCGCCGCTTGGGCAGCAGCAGGATGACAGGCAGCGTCGCTAGTAGGAAGAGCTCCATGATCCAGGCGCTGTCGTTGTAGGACATGAAGGTGGCCTGCCGGTTGATGGCGGCGTCGATGAGCCCCAGCGCCTGGCTGGGCGCCAGGGCGGCCGGCACGCCCCGCTGGATCAAGGACGCGGCCAAATGCGAGCGAGCGGCGAGGAAGGAGGGATTGAAGGCGCTCACGCTCTCGGCCAAGCGGGCCCTGTGGAACTGCGTCCTGCGATCGACGATGGTCGCCATCAGGGCGTAGGCGACGTTTCCGCCGACGCGGCGCGAGAGGGTGAAGAGGCTGGCCGCCGTGGTGAGATCCTTCTTCTCGACGCCGCTCAAGGCGACGGTGGAGAGGGTGACGAAGGTGAAGGGCTGTCCCAAGCCCATGACGATCATGATGGGGACCAGGGTCCAGAAGGACAACGCCGTGGAGAGATAGGCCAGTTGGTGGTAGGAGACGGCCATGATGAGGCAGCCGCCGGCGATCAGCGCGCGGGGGGAGACGCGGTTGTAGAGCCAGCCCGCCAGGGGCATCATGGAGAAGAGGACCAGGGCGCGGGGCAGCAGGGCCAGGCCGGATAAGTAGGCGGTGTAGCCCATGATCGTCTGCAAGAGCTGCGGCATCAGGAAGGTGGTGCCGTAGAGGGCCATGGTCGTGATGAAGGCGATGGTCGAGCCGGCCGACAGCGGGACGTCGCGCAAGAGCCTCAAGTCCACGATCGGCTCGTCGCTGCGCAGTTCCCAGAAGACGAGCGCGATCAGGGAGACGACGGCCAGGGCGAAGCCCAGGCAGATTTGCGTGGAGGCGAACCAGTCCTTCTCCTGGCCCCGCTCCAGCACGATCTGCAGGGTCGTCAGGCTGGTCGCCAAAAGAGCGATCCCGGTCCAATCGACCCGCTTGAGCCCGCGCTTGAGATAGGGGGGATCCCAGATGAAGAAAATCGTCATGAGGAAGCCGACGACGGCGATGGGGGGATTGATGTAGAAGACCCAGCGCCAGCCGTAGTTGTCGGTCAGCCAGCCGCCCAGGACCGGGCCTATGGCCGGAGCGACGACCACTCCCATGCCGAAAAGCCCCATGGCCAGGCCCTGCTCCTCGGGGGGAAAATTCTCGCGCAGGGTGGCCTGGGCGATGGGAATGAGGCTTCCCCCGCCCAAGCCCTGCAGGACGCGGAAGAAGAGCAGCTCGCCGAAGCCGTGCGCCTGCCCGCAGAGAATGGAGCTGACGGCGAAGACGACCGTGGAGATCAAGAGCAGCGTGCGCCGCCCCAGCAAGGCGCTCCACCAGCCCGCCATGCTGAGCATGATGATCTCGGCGATGGAGTACGCCGTCCCCACCCAGGCGATGTCGGACAGGGTCTGGCCCAGGCTGCCCATCATGTGGGGCATGGCCGTGTTGACGACCGTGATGTCCATGACGGCCAGGAAAACGTCGGGAATGACGGCCAGGGCGATGAGCCATTTGTTGATCGGAGCTCGCGCGGCCGGCGTAGCGTCGGCGTTCTTCGGCATCTAGAGCGGCGCGCGCCGCAGGCGCAGCGCGTTGCCCACCACGGAGAGGGAGCTCAAGGTCATCGCCGCCGCCGCGATCATGGGGCTCAACAGCAGGCCGAAGAGGGGGTACAAGGCCCCGGCGGCGATCGGGATGCCCAGGGCATTATAAAGGAAGGCGAGAAGCAGGTTTTGCCTGATGTTGGAGAGGGTGGCCCGGCTTAGGGCGCGGGCGCGCGCAAGGCCGCGCAGATCGGCCTTGACGAGCGTGATGCCGGCGCTCTCGATGGCGACGTCGGCGCCCGTGCCCAGCGCCACTCCCACGTCGGCCTGCGCCAGGGCCGGCGCGTCGTTGACGCCGTCTCCGGCCATGGCCACCTTTCGCCCGCGGCGCTGCAGCTCTTCGACCACCAGCCTCTTGTCCTGGGGCAGCACCCCGGCGCGGACCTCGTCTATGCCCAGCTCCAAGGCGACCGCGCGCGCGCTGGCCTCGTGGTCTCCCGTGACCATGAGGATGCGAACGCCCTCGCGGTGCAGCGCCGCGATCGCCTCCGCGCTGGTCGGCCTGACGGAGTCAGAGACGCCCAGAGCCGCGGCGGGCCGGCCATCGAGCGCGACGAGGATGGCCGTTCGCCCCTGCTCCCGCAGGCCGGAGGCGGCCTCCTCGAGCCTTGCGGCGTCTATCCCCAGCTCGCGCATGAGCGAGGCGTTGCCCACGGCGGCCGGCCTGCCCGCGAGCAGTCCGCAGACTCCCAGCCCCGCCCGATATTGGAAGTTGGTCGCGGCATCCGCCTTCAGCCCCCGCTCCTCGGCTCCCAGCGCGACCGCCTTGGCCAGGGGATGCTCGCTGGCGCGCTCGAGGGCGGCCGCGGCGCGCAGGACTTCCTCCTCGCCGAAGGGGGCAAGGGCCAGGACCGCGGTCAGGCGAGGCTTGCCCTCGGTCAGGGTTCCCGTCTTGTCGAGGAGGATGGTGTCGACGCGGGCCAAGGTCTCCAGGGCCGCCGCGTCCTTGACCAGGATGCCGCGGCTTGCCCCCAGGCCCGTCGCGACCATGATGGACATCGGGGTGGCCAAACCCAGGGCGCAGGGACAGGCGATCAAGAGCACGGAGAGGGCGCAGACCAGGCCGTGGAGGGCCGCAGGCGCCGGGCCGAAGAAGGTCCAACCCAGGAAGGCTCCCAAGGCGCAGGCCACGACCCCCGGCACGAAGTAGGAGGCGGCCGTGTCGGCCAGGCGCTGGATGGGCGCGCGGGTGCGCTGGGCCTCGCCCACCATGCGCACGATTCGGGCAAGCAGGGTCTCGCTTCCGACCTGCTCGGCGCGCATGAGAAAGCTCCCCGTCCCGTTGAGGGTGCCGGCCTTGACCGCCTCTCCCGGCCCGCGCTCCACGGGGATCGGCTCGCCGGTCAGCATCGACTCCTCGATCTCGCCGCCGCCCTCCAGGATCGTTCCGTCGACCGGAACGCTCTCTCCCGGTCGCACGCGCAGGATCTGGCCGCGCGCGACCTCCTCCAGGGGAACGTCCCGCTCGACTCCGCCCTCGGAAAGCCTGGCGGTCTTGGGGGCCAGCTTGAGCAGCGAGCGGATCGCGCTCGTCGTGCGGCTGCGCGCCTTGATCTCCAGGACCTGCCCCAGCAGGACCAAGGTGATGATGACGGCGGCGGCCTCGAAGTAGACCGGCACCGAGCCGTCCGCAGCGCGGAAGGAGGGGGGAAACGCGCCCGGCGCGAAGAGGGCCGCCAGGCTAAAGAGGTAGGCGGCGGCGGCGCCCATGAAGATGAGCGTGAACATGTTGAGGCGCCGGGCGACAAGAGAAGACCAGCCGCGCTGAAAAAACGGCCGGCCGCCCCAGAGCACGACCGGGGAGGCCAATGCCAACTCGAGGAGATCGCCCGCGGTGGCCCGCCCTGGGCGTCGCATAAAGAGTCCGGCCATGGACCAAGCGGCCAGCGGCAGCGTCAGGACTGCGCTGACAAAAAAGCGCCGGCGCATGTCGGAGAGCTCCGGATTTTCTTCCTCCTCGGCGCCGGGCTCGACTGGCTCCAAGGCCATGCCGCAGAAGGGGCAGGGGCCGGGCCCGGACTGGCGCACCTCCGGATGCATCGGGCAGGTGTATTCCCCGGCGCCGGAAGCGGGAGGCCGCGCGTCCGACAGGAAGGAAGCGGGCTCGGCCCGGAAGCGCTCCAGGCAGCGCTTGCCGCAGAAAAGATATTCGACCCCGTCCAGCCGCCAGCGATGCGGCGTCGTTTCGGCGTCGACCTCCATGCCGCAAACTGGATCCTTGTGCGTTTCCTCCATCTAGGGAGGAGCCCTAGGCCGCGAAGTAGTTGTAGAGGCAGGCGAAGATGGCGCCCCCGATTCCTGCGTCCAGCAGGGCGTAGAGCGTTCCCACCAAAACGCTGGAGGCCCCGCCGCTGGGATTATAGCCGGGATAGATCGAGGCCGCGAACTCCAAGAGAGCCCCGCCGTACGAGGGCCAGATCAGGTGGGCGATCCCGCAGAACAGGATCGCGCCCGCCCACAGCAGAGCCGAAGAGAGCGCCAAGGCCTTGCAAGAGAGCTTCATGTCTTCCTCCTTGGGCCGCCACGAGGGCGGCCCCGTCTAGAGGCTAGCATACGAGGAGTGGCCGGGGAAGACGGCTCCAGGGAGCGCTCGAGCTTCTCCTTGAGCAGGCCGCGCGCGCGATGGAGGCGTGATTTGACCGCGGCAAGGCCGAGCTTGAGGACCCTGGCCGTCCGCTCGTTGGAAAGCCCCTCTATGTCGCGCAAGACCACGACCATGCGCTGCTCTACGGACAGCTCGGCCAAGGCCGCGCCGACGCGCTCGAGCAGCTCCCGCTTGCCGGCCAGCTCCTCCGGCGTGAGCTCCCGGTCCGAAAATTGCAGCGCTTCGGAGTCCTCCCCGGCCGAAGAGCGCTCGGGCAGGGACACCAAGGGCTCGCGCCTCTTTTTGCGGTGGCGCATCAGGCAGAGGTTGGAGGCGATGCGATACAGCCAGGTGCCGAGGCCGGACTGCGAGCGAAAGCCGCCCAGCTTCTTGAAAGCCGTCAGGAACGTCTCCTGGTAGACGTCGTCGCTCTCGGCCGGGAGGGCGGCGCAGACGCTCTTGGCCAGCCGGTAGACGCGGTCCTCGTAGCGCCGCATCAGCAGCCCGAAGGCCTCCGCGTCCCCGGCGCGGCTTTTTTCGATGAGCTCGCGTTCCGCCCGCATGGGCGCGCGCCTAACGGGCCGCTGCGAAGCCGTGCAGGGCGCCGACGCTGCGGTACATCAGATAGGAGACGCCGCGGATGACGTTGCCGCGCGCGCGCAGCCAGCGCAGGTAGTGGCGCGCGCGATGCTCCTTCTCGATGATGCCGATCAGGGTGTAGGCGTAGCGCCGGCCGTCCGGGCCCTTGGCCATCAGCACCCCGATGTCGCCGCACAAGCGGCTGGTGCTGCCGGTCTTGCTGTAGACGCGCACGTCCTTGGGCAGTGGCACCCCGGTGTGCAGTCGGTCGCGCTTGGGCAGGGCCATCAGGCGCTTGATCTCCGGGGAGCCGGGCAGCTCGTCGCGCCAGAGGGCGAGCAGGAAGCGGCTGTAATCGCCGGCCGTGGCCTTGTTTCGGTAGGTCCGACCGCTGCGGGGAATGTATTCCTTGATCTCGACGCCGGGCAGTAGGCCTGCGAAGCGCCGGCTGAGCAGACGCTGCACGGCCGCCGGGCCTCCCAGGCGGCGCAGCACCCAATCGGCCGCCGCGTTGTCGGAAAGCTGTATCATGCGCCGCATTTCCCGGCGGCCGAGGCGGCCGTAGCGGAGCTTGCCCTGCTCCACCTGGCTCATGAAGGCCAGGGCCAGGAAAGGCTTGATGAGGCTGGCCGACTGCAATTCAAGGTTGGTGTTGATCTCGACCAAGGTCTCGCCGGTGGTGAAATCGTAGACCGACCAGGCCGTGCGCTCATCGGGAGCGAGCTTGCCCTCCCGGCGCAGCTTCTCGACGTGCGCCTCGACCAGGCCCTCCAGCTGCCGGATCTCGGCGCTATGTCCGGCCGCCGCCGCCCTGGACTCCGCCGGGGCCTGCGGACTGTTGCGCCCGTCCGCGGAGACCTCGATCCACTGGCGCGAGGCGACGATCCAGGCCTTGCCCAGGCGCTGGCGGCGCAGCACGCGCGAATGGGCGGCGGCCGTCGCAAAAGCGCCCCGCCGATCGCCTTGGCGCAAGTAGATGACGCCGTAGCCTCCGTCGGCCGCGATGACGCGCAACTCCTCGGCCACCCGCGGCCCGAGGAGGTTGGCGACGGTGCGGCGTCGCTTGAAGGCTTGCTTGAGGCTGGCGTGCCAGAGATAGGTGACGTCGTAGCGGCGCGCCGCGGCCAAGGCCGGGGCCGGGGCCAGCACGGCGGCGCTCAGAAACAAAGAAAGCCAGCGGCGGGACTTGGGCTCGCGCTGGCGAATCATCGGCAGATATAGTAGCTGCTCGGTCGCGGTTTTTCAACACTAAAAATATAAAATAGGCGCGCATGGATGCGGAGAGCGCCGAGCCTGGTCTTTCGCAGGCATTCGGACGCCCCGGCTTGCCGCCGCGTTGGACGCGCAGCCGCAAGGAGGGCCTGGGCACGGCCTACAGCGCCGCCAGCAAGCTCTGGTTCACCCTGTCCCACGGCATCGTCAACGAGGTCTATTACCCGACCGTCGATTCCCCGCAGATCCGCGACCTCCAATACCTCGTCACGGACGGCGAGACCTTCTTCCACGAGGAGAAGCGCGACCTCAAGCGGGAGCTGGAGCCCTTGAACACCCATGCCCTGGGCTATCGCCTGATCAACTCCGATCCGCGCGGACGCTACCGCCTCGTCAAGGAGATCATCGTCGATCCCCATCTGCCCTGCCTGCTCATGCGCACCCGCCTGGAGGGGGACGAGGCCTTCCTCAAGAAGCTGCGCCTCTACGCGCTCTTGGCGCCCCGGCTTTCAGGCCGCGGCTGGGGCAACAACGCCGTCAAGGCCAATGCGGCGGGACGGGATATCCTGCTGGCCTACAGAGACCAGACCCAACTGGCGCTGGGGGCCTCGGTGCCGCTGGCGCGCGCTTCCTGCGGCTTCGTCGGCGCGAGCGACGGCTGGACCGATCTGCACCAGAATTTCCGGCTGGATTGGAGCTTCGATTCGGCCCTGGACGGCAACGTGGCGGCCGTAGCGCAGCTCGACCTTTCCTCCTGCCGCGAGTTCACCCTGGCCCTGGCCTTCGGCTCCGCTCCGCACGGGGCCGCCTCCGTCCTCTTGCAGTCGCTGGCCGTTCCCTTCGAGCGGCAGAAGGAACGCTTCCTGGAGCAATGGGAGCGCGCCTGCTCCGGGGTGCCGCCGCTGGGCGAAAAGTCCGGGGACGGGGGCAAGCTCTACCGCACCAGCCACAGCCTTCTGCTGGCCCACGAGGACAAGACCTATCCCGGAGCGATGGTGGCCTCGATGAGCATCCCCTGGGGCGAGGCCAGGGGCGACGAGGACGGCCTGGGCGGCTATCATCTGGTCTGGACGAGGGATTTGTGCAACAGCGCCGGGGCGCTTCTGGCCTGCGGCAATTTCCGCACGCCGCTGCGGGCCCTGATTTATCTCGCCGCCAGCCAGCGCGCGGAGGGAGGCTTCCACCAGAACTTCTGGATCGACGGCAGGCCCTTCTGGCGCGGCGTGCAATTGGACGAGGCCGCGTTTCCCGTCCTGCTGGCCTGGCGGCTGTCGCGCCTGCGGGCCCTGGAGGACTTCGACCCCTATCCGATGGTCCGCAAGGCCGCCGCCTTTCTCATCGCCCAAGGCCCGGTGACGCAGCAGGAGCGCTGGGAGGAAAACGGCGGCTATTCTCCCTCGACCCTGGCCGCCTGCGTCTGCGCCCTCGTCTGCGCGGCGCAGTTCGCCAGGCGGCGCGGCGAGGAGGCGGCGGCGCGCGTCATGGAGGATCACGCCGATTTCTTGGAGTCCCACATCGAGGCCTGGACGGTGACCAGCCGCGGCACGCTGGCGCCGGGAATTGCGCGGCATTACATCCGCATCCTGCCCGCCGACCCTTCCGGAGACGCCTCGGAGGATCCGGACACCGCGATCTTGGCCCTTAAGAACGTGCCCCCGGGCCAGCCCTCCCGCTTCCCGGCGCGGGAAATCGTGGACGCGGGCTTTCTCGAGCTGGTCCGCTACGGCCTGCGCCGGGCCGGAAGCGCCCTGCTGGAGGATTCCCTGCGCGTCGTCGATTCCGCGCTGAAGGTCCAGACTCCCGTCGGCCCCTGCTGGCGCCGCTACACTCACGACGGCTACGGCCAGAAGCCGGACGGCGGGCCCTTCACCGGCTGGGGATTGGGGCGGCCCTGGCCGCTCTTGGCGGGAGAGCGCGGCCACTATGAGCTGGCCGCCGGACGCGACCCCGGCGCCTGCCTCAGGGCGCTGGAGGGCTTCGCCTCCTCGGGGGGGATGCTGCCGGAGCAGATTTGGGACGGGGAGGACCTGCCCCAACTCGAATTGCGCCGGGGAGGGCCGACCGGCTCGGCGATGCCGCTGATGTGGGCGCACGCCGAGTACGTCAAGCTGCTGCGCTCCGTGGAGGACGGCGCGGTCTTCGACCGCTTGGACGTCGTGGCCGAGCGCTACCTGGCCGGCAAGGGCCGCAAGGACCTGGAGGTCTGGAAGGCGGGACGGCGGCCGCGCCGCCTGGCCGCCCCGACGACCCTGCGCGTCCAGGACGCCGCGCCCTTCCGCCTGCACTGGTCCCTGGACGAGTGGGACACCGTCCGCGACACGGATTCGAGTTCCGCTCTGGCCGGCGTCCATTTCGTCGATCTCGCCGTGCCGGCTCGGGCGGGGCGGCTGCGCTTCGCTTTCTACAGGGTCCAAGAGCGGCGCTGGGACGGGGAAAATTTTCAAGTCGACTTCCAGATCAATTCAAAGGAGGCGCGATGCAGCTCGGCATGATCGGTTTAGGACGCATGGGGGCCAACCTGGTCCGGCGGCTGGCGCGGGACGGCCACGACTGCGTCGTCTACGACGTCGACCCCGCGGCCGCGAAAGCCCTGGCTGGGCCACATGCGGCGGCGGCGGCTTCCCTCTCGGAGCTCGTCGCCAAGCTCAAGCGCCCGCGCGCCGTTTGGCTGATGGTTCCCGCCGGCATCACCGGCAAGATCGTCACGGAGTTGGCGCCGCTGCTTTGCGCCGACGACGCCGTCATCGACGGGGGCAACAGCTACTACCGCGACGACCAGGAGCGGGCGAAAGCCCTGGCCGCGCGCGGCCTGCACTACGTCGACTGCGGGACCAGCGGCGGCGTCTTCGGCCTTGAGCGCGGCTACTGCCTGATGATCGGCGGCGAGGAGGAGGTCGTGCGGCGCCTGGAGCCGATCTTTAAAAGCATCGCTCCGGGAGTCTCCGGGGCGGCGCGCACCGCCGGGCGCGAGGGAGCGCCGCGGCCGGAGGAGCAGGGCTATCTGCACTGCGGCCCCAACGGCGCCGGGCATTTCGTGAAGATGGTCCACAACGGCATCGAGTACGGCCTGATGGCGGCCTACGCCGAGGGCCTCAACATCCTCAAGAACGCGGACGTCGGCCTGCGCGCGCGCGCGGCCGACGCCGAGACCTCGCCGCTGCGCGATCCCAAGGCCTATCAATACCGCTTGGACATCGCCGCTGTGGCGGAGGTCTGGCGCCGGGGCAGCGTGATCTCCTCCTGGCTCTTGGACCTCACGGCGGCGGCCCTGCTCGGCAACCAGGAGCTGGCGCAGTTTACCGGGCGGGTGTCGGACTCCGGCGAGGGGCGCTGGACGACCCTGGCCGCCGTCGACGAGGGCGTGCCGGCCCCGGTCATCAGCGCCGCACTGTTCGGGCGCTTCGAGTCCCAGGGAGAGGCCGATTACGCCGACCGCCTCTTGTCGGCCATGCGCAAGCAGTTCGGCGGCCACGACGAGAAAAAAGGAGGCGGGGCGTGAGCGAGAATCCAGAGAAGAGCGAAATCTCCGACGCGCTGGTGTTCTTCGGCGCCAGCGGAGACCTGGCCCACAAGAAGATCTATCCCGCCCTCTACGCCATGGCGAAGAGAGGCGCTCTGGAGGTTCCCGTCGTCGGCGTCGGCTTCTCGGGCTGGACCCTGGAGGAGCTGCGCCGCCGCATGACGGAGTCCATCTCGGCTTGCGTTGCGAAGCCGGACGCCGGGGTCCTGGCCAGCCTGCTGGGCCTGTTGCGCTACGTCGACGGCGACTACCGCAAGCCGGAGACCTTCCAGGCGATCCGCAAAGCCCTGGGCGGATCGCGCCGGCCGACCTTCTATTTGGCCATTCCGCCGTCCTTCTTCGGCCTCGTCATCGAAGCCCTGGGCTCCTCCGGCCTGGCCCGCGGCGCTCGGGTCGTCGTCGAAAAGCCCTTCGGGCGCGACCTCGCCTCGGCCCGGCAGCTCAACGTCGCGGCCCACTCCGTCTTTCCGGAATCCTCGATCTTCCGCATCGATCATTTCCTGGGCAAGGAGGCCATCGAGAACATCCTCTACTTCCGCTTCGCCAATTCATTCTTGGAGCCGATCTGGAACCGTGACCACGTCTCCAGCGTCCAGATCACGCTGGCGGAGAATTTCGGCGTGCAGGGGCGGGGCAAGTTCTACGAGAGCGTCGGCTGCCTGCGAGACGTCATCCAGAATCATCTCTTCCAGATCGCCGCGCTGCTGGCCATGGAGCCGCCGGCCGGCCGCGGCGTCGAGGCCCAGCGCAACGAGAAGGCGAAGGTCTTCTCGGCGATGCGGCCGCTGCGCGCCAAGGACCTGGTCCGCGGACAATTCATCGGCTACCGCAAGGAACCGGGCGTGGCCGCGGATTCCGACACCGAGACCTACTGCGCCCTGCGCCTGTTCATCGACTCCTGGCGCTGGGCGGGGGTGCCTTGGTATCTGCGCTCCGGCAAGAGCCTGCCGGTGGACGCCGCGGAGATCTTGGTCCAGCTCAAGCAGCCGCCGCAGAGACTGTTCGCGGACTGCCCCTCTGCCTCGCAAAGGGCCAATTACCTGCGCTTCCGCCTCGCTCCCTCTCCCGCCATCGCCCTGGCCGCGCGCGTCAAGCGCAGCGGCGAGGAGTTCGTGGGCGACCAGAAGGAACTCTATCTATTGGACGCCCGGCCGGACGAGGAGGCTCCGTACGATCGCCTGCTGGCAGACGCCCTGGCCGGAAACGGGGCCTTGTTCACGCGCGAGGACGCCGTCGAGGCGGCCTGGGCGGTCGTCGAGCCCGTTTTAAGAGACCATGCTCCGGCCCAGCCCTACGCTCCCGGAAGCTGGGGGCCGGCGCAGGCCGACGCCCTGGTCGCCGACGAGGGCGGCTGGTTTAATCCCGTCGTCGCCCCTGCCGCGGCCAAGCAGGCGCCGCTATGAGGCGCGCCGCGAAAACGCGCTGGCTGGACGTCTCGGTCGCCCTGCAAGACGGCATGGTCCACTGGCCGGACAACCCGCCGGTCAAGATCCACCATGTCCTCGACATGCGGCGGGGGGATCATTGCAACCTCTCGATGCTGTCGATGGGTGCGCACACCGGCACGCACATGGACGCCCCGATCCACTTTCTGCGCGGCGGGCGCGGCGCGGAGTCGATCCCCTACGAAGCCGGCAACGGCCCGGCGCGGGTCCTGGAGCTTCCCGGCCGCGGGGCGATCTCCGCCTCGGAGCTGGAGCGGCATAAGCCCAGGCGCGGCGAGCGATTGCTGTTGAAGACCTCCAATTCCGCCCGCGCTTGGAAGACGAGGCGCTTCCTGCGGGATTTCCGCTACCTCTCCACCGAGGCCGCAAGCCTGTTGGCCCGGCGCGGCCTGCGGACGCTCGGCGTCGACTACCTCTCCGTCGGCGGCTATCATCGCAACGGCGCCGAAATCCACCGGGTCCTGCTTAAGGCCGGCATCTGGATCATCGAGGGCTTGGACCTCTCGCTGGCCCGCTCCGGGCGCTGCCTGCTGGCCTGCCTGCCGCTAAAGATTTTAGGCGGCGACGGGGCCCCCGCGCGCGCCTTCCTGCGGCGCCTGGGGGGACCGCGATGAGCAAGCGCTCGCCCGCCTCCATCCTCGTCGTCGACGTCGGCGGCACCCACGTCAAGCTGCTCGCTTCCGGGCGCAGGACCGCCGTGAAGCTTCCGTCCGGGCCGACCCTGAGGCCGGCCGCCATGGTCGCCGCCATCGTGGCCGCCACCAGGAACTGGCGCTACGACCGCGTCTCCATCGGCTATCCGGGCCCGGTGATCGCGGGCCGGGCGCTCCACGAGCCGGCCAACCTCGGCCCGGGCTGGGTCGGCTTCGATTTTCGCGCCGCCTTCGGCCGGCCGGTCAAGCTGGTCAACGACGCCGCGATGCAGGCCCTGGGCAGCTACCGCGGCGGGCGGATGCTCTTCTTGGGCCTAGGCACAGGCTTGGGCTCGGCGATGATCGTCGACGGAGTGCTCGAGCCCATGGAGCTGGCGCATCTTCCCTACCGCCACGGCAAGACCTACGAGGACTACCTGGGAAAGCGCGGCTTGGAGCGGCTGGGCAAGAAAAAGTGGCGCCGGCACGTCCTGGACGTCTGCGCGCGACTGAAGGCGGCGGTCGAGGCCGACTACGTGGTCTTGGGCGGCGGAAACGTCAAGAAGCTCTCCGCTCTGCCCCCCGGCCTGCTGCGCGGCGACAACAGCAACGCCTTTCTCGGGGGCTTCCGGCTGTGGAAAGCGAATAGAGCATCAGGCGTGGCGCGCCGCCGCTGACTCCAGGACCTCAGCCACCAGATCGCGCCCCGCGCCGCGGCGGGTGAGATCATCTATGGAGAGCATGCCGACCAGCCGCTCGTGGCGGTCGACGACGGGAATGCGGCGTATCCTCTTTTCCTCCATGCGCCGCGTCGCCGCGCCTAATTCCGCCTCCTGATAGGCGCAGACCGGCTTACCCGTCATCGCGGAGGCGACCGTCCGCCTGTTCGCATCGGCGCCCGTCGCCACGATGCGGGTGACGATGTCCCGGTCGGTGAGCACGCCCAGCAGCACTCCCTTCTCACAGATCGGCAGCATGCCGATGTTGCGACGCTTCATCAGCCTGGCCGCCCGAGAAACGCTGCAGTCCGGCGCGATCGAATCGATCCCCTTATGCATGATCTCCTTGACTTGCATGGCGAGGCCCCCTTGCCTTTTCATGAGGACTCGAGGAGCGGGCGCCTCAATCGAGGGCCGCTTCTCGAGTCCAAAACGGCTATTCGACGGCGACGGGTATGGCTTTAGGCTTGGCCTTCTCCAGGCGCTGGACCGTGATCGTCAGGATGCCTTTCTTATATTCCGCCTTGATCCCTTCCGGATTGGCGTCAACCGGCATCGTGAAGGAGCGCCTGAACTGGCCGTAATACTGCTCATGGCGCAGGTAGCTCTTCGTCTTCTGCTCCACGTTCTCCTTTCGCTCGCCGCTGATGATCAGCGTTCCATTCTGCATCTCGACCTTGAAGTCGTTCTTCTCCAGGCCGGGAAGCTCCGCCTCGAAGACGTACTCCTTCTCGCTTTCCTCGACGTCGACGGCCGGTCCCCAGCCCCTGCCGCCGAAGGCGTCAACCTGCCACTGGCGGCCGTCGCCAAAGAAATCCTCCAGGGTCGTCGACATCAATTCGCGCAGGTCCTGCTGCAGCTCCCGAAACGGCCTCCAGGGCGAGAGCAGCCCGCCCTCCTCCCGCCGTACCAGCTCTTTTTTGCCCAACATGTGCCTCCTCCTGGTCATGGAACCCTCTTTGGTTGCAGATCGACGAAGCATTGATGCGGCTCCGAGGCGAGCATTCGCCCCTCCCGCAGCTCGACTCGCGTGACGATGGAGTGCTCTCCGTCGTCGTAGTCGGACCAATCGTACCACCAGAAGCCCTCCGCCTGCCGGCAGGCGCGCCACGCTCCGCCGTCGATGCTCACCTCCACGTTCTTGAGATCCTGCGGCGCGCTCAAGCGCAGGGTATAGGTGGGAAAGCTGATGATCTCGCCCTGGCGGGGAAAATCGACTGACAGCCTGGCGCTCTCCCTTTTTTTGCCTTGGTGCTTCCTCCTTAATATGACGGGCATTGCGTTCTCCTTGTCCCCGCGGCCTTTCCGCCGGACGAGAGATCTTGCCGCAACGTCGCTTCCAGGCGATCTGGTATAATCGGCGTAGAGCTCGTTTAAATCCCGCTCATGGGGGAATCGATGATCAAGTCCGTCTGCGTCGCCGTACTGTCGCTGGCCGTCGCCACGGGGATTGCCTGGTCGCATCAGGGCGCCATGGCGCACCATACGGGGATGTCGCATCATGCCGGCAAGACGATCACCGTCAAGGGCGAGGTCGTCGACCTGGCCTGCTACATGTCGCATCTGGAACGCGGCGCCAAGCACGCCGAATGCGGCAAGATGTGCGTGGCCCTGGGAATGCCGATGGGCATTCTCACTTCCAAGGGCATGGTCTATCTGTTGCTGGAAGACCATGACTCGATGAAGGGCCGCAAGGCTTACTCCCAAGCCAAGGAGCTGGTGGCCGCCACCGTCACGGCGAGCGGCGAGTTCTACCAGCACGGTGGCTTGCGCGCCATCGCCGTCGATCGGGTGTCTAAAGACTAGTGCCCAAGCCCTACCTCTGGCACCCGGCGGCCGTGCATTTTCCGATCGCCCTGCTGCTGGCCGGCCTGGCCGCCGCGCTGGCGTCTTCAAGGGGAAAGGGCAAGTCCTGCCTGGCCGATGCCGCCTCCTGGCTCTTGTGGCTGGGAACGGCATCGGCCTGGGCGGCTGCGGGCCTGGGGCTCTTGGCGGCGAAAACAGCGCCGCACGTGCCGCCGGCCTGGCGGACACTGGCCGAGCACCGACATCTCGCCTTTTGGACGGTCGCCCTATTTACCGCCCTGTCCTTATGGCGGATTTTCTGGCGCGAGCGCCGGCCCAGGCTCTTTTTGCTCGCCTGGCTCTGCGCCTCCGCCGTCCTTCTCTCCACCGCTTTTCACGGCGGAGAGCTGGTCTTCTCCTATAATATGGGCACCGAGGCCAGCGCCGAATAGGCGGCGTTTCTCGGCTGCCGCGAAAGTGATATAGTCGCTTAATGAAGATCGGCATCCCGAAGGAGATCAAGAACCGCGAGCACCGAGTGGGCCTGGTGCCCGGAGGGGCGCGCGCCCTGGCGGCCGACGGACACCGCGTCCTGGTCGAGAAGGGTGCCGGCCTCGGCTCCGGCATCGCCGACGCCGACTACGAGGAAGCCGGGGCCGAGCTCGTCGCCGACAAGCGCCGGCTTTTCGACGAGAGCGACCTGATCGTCAAGGTCAAGGAACCCTTGGCGCAGGAGTACGAATTCTTCCACGAGCAGCAGATCCTCTACACCTACCTGCACTTGGCCGCGGCACCCCAGCTCGTGGGCTTTCTCCAGAAAAGGAAAATACGCGCCGTCGCCTACGAGACGATACAGCTTAAGGACGGCTCCCTGCCGCTCTTGACACCGATGAGCGAGGTCGCGGGCAAGATGAGCGTGCAGATCGGAGCGCAGTTCTTGGAGAAGCACTACGGCGGGCGCGGCATCCTCTTGGGCGGCGTGCCCGGGGTGCAGCGCGGCGTCGTCACGATCATCGGCGGAGGGGTGGTCGGAATCAACGCCGCCAAGGTCGCCGTGGGCATGGGCGCGCGCGTGAACATCCTCGACGTCTCCGCCGCGCGCTTGTCCTATTTGGACGACGTCTTCGGCAACGCGGCGACGACCCTGATGAGCCACGAGGAGAACATCTTAAAGGCGGTCCGGCAGGCCGACCTCGTCATCGGCGCCGTCCTCATTCCCGGAGCCAAGGCGCCCAGCCTCGTCACCGAGGAGATGGTCAAGACGATGCGCGCGGGCTCGGTGATCGTCGACGTGGCCGTCGACCAGGGCGGCTGCGTGCAGACCGCCGAGGTCACCAGCCACGACCGGCCGGTCTTGGTCAAGCACGGCGTGCTCCACTATGCCGTCCCCAACATCCCCGGCGCCGTCTCCAACACCTCCACCTACGCCTTGACCAACGTCACCCTCAAGTACGCCCGGGCCATCGCCCGCCTAGGCCTGGAGGAGGCGGCGCGACAAGACGAGGCGCTGCAGAAGGGCGTCAACGTCTACCAGGGACGAGTCACCTGCGCCCCGGTCGCTCAGGCCGCCGGGCAGGCGCCCGCCGAGCTGGCCGCCCTGCTGGGCTCTTAGCCGGCTACGCCGGCTTAGAGCTTGACCCAGCGCACGCTGGTGATTCCGGCCAAATCCCCAAGCCTTTTCTGAACTTCCTTGGAGACGTCCTCGTCGACGGTGAGGACCATGACGGCTTCGCCGTGCGGGGCCAGGCGGCCGACGCGCATGTCGGCGATGTTGACGCCGGCCTCCCCTAAAAGGGTTCCGATGCGCCCGATGACCCCGGGGGTGTCCTTGTTGGTCAAGACGAGGAGCTTGCCCTGAGGCAGGACCTCGATGGCGAGATCGTTGAAGCGCACCAGGCGCGGCTGGCCCGGGGCCAACAAGGTGCCGCCCACGGAGACGCGGCCGGCGTCGGTGACGGCCGTGACCGTGAGCAGGCGCTGGAAGCCCTCGCGCGAGAGGGGATCCCAGGCGTCGGAGGTGCGCAGCCCGCGCTCGGCCGCCAGCGCCGGCGCCGAGATATAGCTGGCTTCCTGGGCCAGCATGCTCGAGAGCAGGCCCTTCAAGGCCGCCACCGCCAGGGGGCGGCGCTGCGCAGCCGAGAAGTCCCCGTGGAAGCGGCACTCCAGCTCGCGCACTCCGGAGTCGATGGCCTGGCCGGCGAAGCGGCCCAAGGCCTCCGCCAAGCCTAGGTATTCGCCCAAGGACTTCAAGGTCTCGGCGTCGAAGCCCGGCAGGTTGAGGGCGTTGGGCGCCAATCCGCTCTTATGGAAAGCCAGCACGCTGCGCGCCAGCTCCTCGGCCACCTTCTCCTGGGCCTCCTGAGTCGAGGCGCCGAGATGGGGGGTGAGGATGAGATTCGCCAGCCCGCGCAGGGGGCTGTCCGCCGGCAGGGGCTCCTTTGAGAAAACGTCCAGCGCCGCCGCCGCCAGCTGCCCCGAGGCCAGGGCCCGCGCCAGCGCCGCCTCGTCGATGAGATCGCCCCGGGCGCAATTGACCAGCCGCGCGCCCGGCTTAAAGTAGGCCAGGGTCTCGGCGTTGAGCAGCTTGCGGGTCTTATCGGAGGAGGGAGCGTGCAGGGTGACGAAATCCGACTGGGACAGCAGGGCCTTGAGATCGGCGGCCAGGGTCACGCCAAGTGTGGCCGCCTGCTCGGCCGCGACGAAGGGGTCTAGCGCTACGACCCGCATCCCGAAAGCCGCCGCGCGCCGCGCCATCTCGCGGCCGATGCGGCCCAGGCCGACGATGCCCAGGGTTTTTCCCTGCAGCTCCAGGCCCATCCATTTGGAGCGCTGCCAGCGCCCGGCCTTGACGTCGGCGTCCGCCTGAGGGATGTTGCGCGAGACGGCCAGGAGCAGGCCCATGGCGTGCTCGCAGGCCGCGATCGTGTTGGCGGAGGGGGCGTTGACGACGGCGATGCCGCGCCTTGTCGCCGCCTTGAGATCGATGTTGTCGACGCCCACCCCGGCGCGTCCGATCAGGCGCAGGGCTCGGGCCTTCTCGATCCAGTCGGCGGTGACCTTCGTCTCGGAGCGCACCAGCCAGGCTCCGACGCCCTCCAGCGCGCGCGCAAGGAGGTCCGGGCTGGGCTTAAGCTCGTAGCGCAGCTCCACGCCGGGATGGTCCGAGAGGGTCTTAAGTCCATCGCGGTCGATCGGGTCGGTGACGAGGACCTTCAGCTTGTCCATCTAGATTACGCCGATCGAACGGCGCCGGAGGGCGCCAGGCGCTTCTCCAGCGCGGCGAAGCCCGCGTCCAGGTCCGCCTGGCTGATGAAGCCCATGTGGGCGATGCGGATGATCTTGCCCTTGAGCTGGAGCTGTCCTCCGGCGATGGAGATTCCCTCCTCGCGCAGGATGTCCTTGATCAGAGCGTCGCCGTCGACGCCCTCCGGGAGCTTGAGGGCGGTGAGAATGGCCGCGGGATCGCGGGCGAAAAGCTGCAGGCCGACCTTGGCGGCCCAAGCGCGCGTGTAGCCGGCCAGCCGGGAGGTGCGCGCCCAGACGTTCTCGATGCCCTCCGCGCGGATCAGCTTGAGGGCCTCCGCCTGGCCGGCCACCAGGGTGACGGCCGGGGTGTAGGGCGTCTCCTTCTTGTCCAGCGACTTGCGCATGGAGCGCCAGTCAAAGTAAAAGCGCGGCAATTTCGCTTCCTCGACCCGGGCCCAGGCGCGCTGGCCGACGGCGGCGAAGCCCAGCCCCGGAGCGCCCATCAAGCCCTTCTGGGAGCCGGTCAGCACGACGTCCAAGCCCCAGGCGTCCGTCTCCAGCCGCTCGGCCGCCAAGCCGGAGACGGCGTCGACGACGACCAGGGCCTCCGGCTGCAGCTCGCGCACGGCGCGCGCCAGCGGCTCCAGGGCGTTGAGCACCCCGGTCGAGGTGTCGGTGTGCTGGAAAAAGACCGCCTTCAAGCCCGGGTTGTCCTTGAGCGCGCGGCGCAGCTTCTCCGGATCGGCGGCGTGGCCCCAGGTCTCGGAGACGACGACCGGTGAGAGGCCGTAGGAGCGCAGGATCTTGACGAAGCGGTCCCCGAAGGCCCCGGTCGCATGGACCAGGGCCTTGTCTCCGGGCGAGAGGAGGTTGGCCACGGCCGACTCCATCATGCCCGTTCCCGAGGTCGTGCACATCAGGACCGTCGAGGCCTGGGTGCGGAAGACGTACTTCATCTGCTCGAGGGTGTACTCGAAGAGCGCGCCGAACTCCTTGGTGCGGTGATGGAGGATCGGCTGCGCCATCGCCTGGGAGACGGAGGGGGGCAGCGGCGTGGGGCCGGGTGTCAGCAGAATGTAGCGCTTCATCAAGACAAGCCTCCGGAAGGAAGGGTCGGGCGCTCGCCGTAATACGGCTGCGGCGCGGGCGCGCGCTTTTGGGGCGAGGCCGCGGCCGGCGCCAAGGCCAGCTCCAGGACCTCGCGGAAATTCTTGACCGCGATCATCTTCAGCTCGGAGCGGACTTCCTCCGGGATGTCCTCCAAGTCCTTGCGGTTGCCCTCGGGATAGAGGACCGTGCGAATCCCCTCGCGGTGGGCGGCCAAGGTCTTCTCCTTGAGGCCGCCGATCGGCAGGGCGCGGCCGCGCAGGGTGATCTCGCCCGTCATCGCGATCTCGGCGAGGACGGGGCGGCCCGTCATCAGGCTGGCCAGGGCCGTGGCGATGGCCAGCCCGGCCGAGGGCCCGTCCTTGGGGATGGCGCCCTCCGGCACGTGGACGTGGTAGTCGACGTCCTTGAAGGCGTCCGGCGCCAAGCCCAGCTCCCGCGAGATCGACTTAAGATACGACAGCGCGGCTTGCGCCGACTCCTGCATCACGCTGCCGAGCTTTCCGGTCAGCTTGAGCTCTCCCTTGCCGGCGGAGGAGACGACCTCTATGGGCATCGTCACGCCGCCGACCTCCGTCCAGGCCAGTCCCGTGCAGACCCCGAGGCCGTTGGCGCTGTCTTTCTCCCGCTGGAACTTGGGGATTCCCAGCAGCTCGTCGACCTGCGGAGCGTCGATCTTAAGGAGGGAGTTTTCCCCGGAGACGATCCGCCGCGCGGCCTTGCGCATGAGGCTGGCCAGCTCGCGGTTGAGCTGGCGCACGCCGGCCTCCCGGGTGTACTCGTCGATCACCCGCTCGACGGCGGCCGTAGAAACCTCCACCTGATCGGCCTTGAGGCCGTGCTCGGAAAGCTGCTTTGGCAGCAGGAAATCCCGCGCGATCCTGGCCTTCTCGGTGTGCGTGTAGCCGGAGAACTGGAGCACCTCCAGGCGGTCCAGGAGCGTGCGCGGGATGCCCTCGAGGGTGTTGGCCGTGCAGATGAACATGACCTGGGAGAGGTCGAAGTCGACCTCGAGGTAGTGGTCGTTGAAGGCGGAGTTTTGCTCGGGATCGAGGACCTCGAGCAGGGCGGAGGAGGGATCGCCGCGCCAGTCCATCCCCATCTTGTCGATCTCGTCGAGCAGCAGCACGCAGTTGCGGCTGCCGGCCTTGCGCAGGCTCTGGATGATGCGGCCGGGCAGGCTGCCGATGTAGGTGCGGCGGTGGCCGCGGATCTCCGCCTCGTCGCGCACGCCGCCCAGCGAGATCCGGGAGAATTTCCGACCCATCGCGCGCGCGATCGACTTGCCCAGGGAGGTCTTGCCCACTCCCGGCGGGCCCACGAAGCAGAGGATGGGCCCGCGCAAGCCCTTGGTGAGCTTGGTCACCGCCAGGTACTCCAGGACGCGCTCCTTGACCTTCTTTAAATCGTAATGGTCCGCCTCCAGTATCTCCTGGGCGCGCTTGAGGTCGATGTTGTCCTTGCTGCGCTTGCTCCAGGGCAGATGGATCATCCAGTCCAGGTAGCCGCGGCTGACCGTGCCCTCCGGAGAGTACGGCATCATCTTCTCCAGGCGGGAGAGCTCCTTGGCGGCCGCCTCCTCCGCCGGCTTGGGCATGCCGGCGTCCTTGATGGCCTTGCGCAATTCCTCGATCTCGGAGGCGAAGTCGTCCTTCTGCCGCAGCTCCTTCTGGATCGCCTTCATCTGCTCCTGCAGGTAGTACTCCTTCTGCGTCCGCTCGATCTGCGTCTTGACCCTGGTATGTATCTTTCGCTCGAGGGCCATGATCTCTATGTCGGCCTTCAAGAGCTCGATGATCTTCTCCAAGCGCGGCGCCGCCTCGATGGTCTCCAGCACCCCCTGGCGCTCGGAGGTCTTGACCAGGCAGTTGGCGGCCACCGTGTCGGCCAGTTGCGAGGGATCCTCGATCTGGGACAAGGCCGAGAGGGCCTCCGAGGAGGCGCGATGGGACAGCTTGCCGTGCTCCTCGACGGTCTCGACGGCATGCCGCATCAGGGCCTTAAGCTCCGGCGTGGGCTTGGCGGGGGACTCCGGATACTCCGGGCAGACCTCCCAGCGCGAGCCGTCCGCCGACAGCTCCGGCCGCCGAACCAATGCCCGGCTATGGCCCTGCAGGAACACCTTCAGCGTGCCGTCCGGCATCTTGAGGTACTGGACGACCTCGACCAAGACGCCGACGCCGTAGAGATCGGAGACCCGTGGATCCTCCAATTGCATGTCGCGCTGGGCCACGACGCAGAGCAGCTTGTCGTGCTCGCGCATCGCCGCCTCGATCGCGTTGATCGACTTGGGCCGGCCCACCGAGAGCGGCAGCACCATGTGGGGAAACACCACCACGTCCCGCACCGCCAAGAGCGGCAGGCGCGCCGGACGCCAGGGCTTGCGCGCGCTCATGGCGCCGGGGCCGCCTTCAGGAAGGGCAGGACCTCGTCGATGAGGCCGTAGGCCTTGGCCTCGGCGGCCGACATGTAATGGTTGCGCTCCATGTCCTTGAACAGGCGCTCGCGCTCTTGTCCGGAGTGGAGGGCCAGGATGTCGGTCAGCCGCTCCTTGGTCTTGCCCATCTCCTCGGCCTCGATGACGATGTCGCTGGCCTGCCCGGACAGCCCGCCGCGAATCAGCGGCTGGTGGATCATGATGCGCGCGTGGGGCAGGGCGAAGCGCTTGCCCTTGCTGCCTGCCGCCAGCAGCACCGCGCCGAAGCTCATCGCCATTCCCATGCACAAGGTCGAGATCGGCGCCTTGACGAACTGCATCGTGTCATAGACGGCCAGGCCCGCCGTCACCATCCCTCCCGGCGAGTTGATGTAGAGATGGATGTCCTTCTCGGAGTCCTCGGCGTCCAGATAGAGGAGCTGGCTGATCACCAGGTTGGCGGAATCCGTCGTGACCACTCCCTCCTGGCCGCCGACGAAGACGATCCTCTCCTTGAGCAGGCGCGAGAAGATGTCGTAGCCGACGGCGGAGCCCTGGCTCCAGCGCTCCAGGACTGTGGGAACGATCATGAGCCATTATACGGTTTCGCGCGAGGGCCCGGCAAGCCGGGGCGCTTCTTAGCATAAGCCCAGGCCCTATCGGCTTTTCAGCGGCGAGGTGAAAGCAGGCAGCAGAGCCGGGGCAGACCGGAGGCATTCAGAGCTTGACTGCGGATTTTTCGGCGCTCAGGGCAAGAAAGCCAGCTCGCTTTTGGGCGCGAAGGCGCTGCCGCGGCGCACGATGGGGTAGATCGGCCTGGTGACGGTGCTTAGGTTCGTCACGATCCGAGCATGTCTTGAATCGATCTTCTGTATTTCCGAAAGCCTCGCCCAAAATCCGTAGGCGTATGCGGTCAGCCCATTGACCATCACGTCTCCGGGCCCCACTATAGTCTGCTCGAGGACGCTGTCGCAGCGATAGGTCGTCTGAGCGCCCTGCATGGAGGGGGGCGTCGTGTATTTCAACGACCTCGGATAGACCGCGGCGATGTGGCCGGCTCCCAGTATGATGCCCAGGACCTGGAAGTTGCTGCCGGTATTCTGATCGTAGCCCTCGGCCAGCACCGGGCCGGGCAAGGAATATTCCCGGAATAATCTCACCGCCAGTGGGCCCGGAATGAAGAAGACCTGCTTGGGATTCCGGAAAACGGAGTCCGTGAACAAATCCAGCTCCGTCAAGCCGTTGCTGACGGCGTAATTGAGTATCGTCTTCGCCGCGCCATAGGTCAGCACATGGACGGTCCCGTCCGACAGCCAGTCGGGGTGGCCCCAGAATTCATCGGTTCTTCCGTAGAACTGACCGATCTGAGAGACCGTCGCTTTCGGCAGGCGCGCCCAAATGCCTGGAAGAAGCTGGTCGATGAAGGCCACGGGGCCGCCAACGGCCTGCGGCACGCTTGCCTCATCTGCGGAAGGTGGGACATTCAGGCCCAGGCGGCGGAACAAGACGGAGGCATGGGGCAGGCTTAGCGCGTCGGCATGCACGGCCGGGGCCAGCAGGGCGCAGGCTAAAAGCAGGGTCGTTAATTTTCGCATGGAGACATTGTACGCGGCCGAAGCGGCGCGGTCATGGGCCGGGCGGTCCAGTTGCGCCTAGGACTTTCGGCCGCTAGGCGCGCGCCGCGACCTCGGTGATCGCGGCATGGTCTCGGACGAACTGCAGGGCCTTGCGGTCGCGCAGCATGGCGGCGATGGAGTCCTTTCGCTCATCGAAGAACGAGCGCAGCTCCTCCTTCTTGCCCGGCTCGGCCGCCGCGAGATTTCGCTCCAACTCGGCCTTGAGCTCCTCCTCGCCCACCGAGAGCTTCTCCTTGTCCGCGATGGCGGGCAGCAGGTAGCCCAGGCGCACCTCGTCCTCGGCGCGGGGCAGGAGCTTTTTCTTTAGCTCCTCAAGCTGGCCGGCGCTGGGCTCTCCGCCAGTCTGGCGGCGCAGGCGATCGAGTATGCGCTCCAACTGCTCCTGCGCCAGGGCCGGCGGCACCGGGAAACGGTTGGACTTGAGCAGCGCCTCCTCGATGGAGCGCGCCAGCTCGCGCTCGCTGCGCGTCTTGCCTTCCTCCTCGATGACTTGGCGGAGCTTGGCCTTGAGCGCCTCCAGGCTCTCGCAGTCCATGTCCTTGGCGAACTCCTCGTCCAAGGCCGGCAGGATCTTGGTCTTGATCTCTTTAACCTGCACGCGCAGGCTGGTGGGCTTGCCCTCCAGCGTGATCGCAAGCTCCTTGGCCTGTCCGCGCCGCATGCCGCTCAGGCCCTCGATGAGCCCGGCGATGGTCTGATCGCTGCTCATGTCGACCAACTCGTTCTCCGCCTGGGCGCCGGCCAAGGGCTTGCCCTCCCGGCTGGCTTGATAGTCGATGACGACGTAATGGGAGGGACCGACGGCTTCCTCCGCCGCCTTCTCCAGGCGCGCGTGGGCCTCGCGCAGCTCCTCCAGGCGCGCCGCGACGGCCTTGTCATCGGCGGGATAGGTGGTGCTCTGGACCGCCAGCTTGGCGTAATCCTTGGGCGAGACCAGCGGGGAGACCTCGACGCGCACGCGGAAGCGCACCGGCTTTCCGGGCTCGAAGCTGACCTTGTCGACCGAAGGGACGGCCACCGGCTTGACGTTGAGCTCCTTCAAGGCCTCGGGAGTGTAGCGGCGGATCAAGGCGTCCAGGGTCTCTTCCTGGGCGTGGCCCGAGAAATTCTTCTTGACCAATTCCAGAGGGGCCTTGCCGGGGCGAAAGCCGGGGATCTTGGCCCGCTGCTGGATGCGCACCAGCATGTCCTGGGTCTGGCGCTCGACCAAGGGCCGCGGCACCTCCACCGACAACGACACCACGCAGCCCTCCTCCTTCAGCTTCTTGAACTTCGCCTTGTCCGGCTCCTGCGCGAACAATCCCATAGGCCTCCTGCGATCTTGGGCGGGGGGGGACTCGAACCCCCATGCCTTTCGGCACATGGTCCTAAGCCATGCGCGTCTGCCGGTTCCGCCACCCGCCCGTCCCGCCTTATAAAGGAAGAGCGCCTCGCGGCGCTCTGATTTGCGAGCGAATCTGATGGGCTATGTAGGACTCGAACCTACAACCTTATCCTTAAGAGGGATCTGCTCTACCATTGAGCTAATAGCCCGCGAAAAAAATTATAGCATAAGCCGCGAGCGCGGGGGTCGTAACATTTCGGTTATTGCGGCCCCGTGGACGAGTGCTATACTCCCAACCATGAGATACTGGGTTTTTCAGGATAATCAGGTCAGCGGCCCCTTCGATCCGGAGGAGTTAAGCCAGGTCCCCGGCTACGGCAGCGAGACCATGGTCTGCCCCGAGGGCCGGCGCGGCACCAACGCCGGCGACTGGCGGCGCGCGGGCGCGGTGGCGGAATTGTCCCATTCCCTGGGCCGCCCCGCCCCCAAGGACATGGCCGATCTGGGAGCGCTGCTGGAAAAATCGGCGGCGCTGGAGAAGGCCGTGGCCGAATTGCGCGAGCAAATCGGGCTTAAGGAGGGGGAGTGGCTTAAGCTCAATCAAAGCCTCCAGGAGCTGCGGGACAAGGACATCGGCTCTGGATTCTCCTCCCGTCTGGACGGCTTGGAGCAAAAACTGGCCGCAGCCGAAGCGCAGAGCGGCCCCTCCCAGGCGCAATCGGCTCGTCTGGAGGAGTTGGAGCGGCGGCTGGGGGAGCTTGAAGAGCGCCAGCGGGAGCTTCAGGAGCGGCAGCAGGAGCGCGAGGCTCCGCCAGCGGCTCCACCGGAGGCGCCGCCGGCAACGATGCCGCAGCAGCCCCCGCCCCAGCCAGAAGCGTCCGCGGCAATCCAGACGGAGGCGGGCCCCGCCGCGCCGCGGCCGGAGGCGTTCGTTCCTTCGCCGCTGACCCAGCCCATCCTCTTGACGCCGGCGCCGCAAGAGCCCGCGGCGCAGCCGCTGCAAGAGCTTCCGGCTCAACCCCCGCAAGAGTTCGCGGCGCAGCCTCCGTTCCAGCCGGCGCCGCAACCGCCGGCCACTCTCGAGATCGAGCCGCCCTCGCCGATCCCGCGGGCCGAGGCCGCGCCCGCGCTGGAGCCGCCGTCGGTGCTCTCCGATCCCCAGGCCTCGCTTGCCCCGACGCAAAAAAAGAAAAGCCGCATGCCCCTGCTCATCGCGCTCGCCGCGGTCCTGCTGACCCTGGCCCTGGCGCTGCTGTTTCTTGGAGGCGGCTCCGGCAAGCAGGAGCCTCCCGCGGCGCCCGCCGAGCCGGCAGCGCCGCAGCCGGCCGCCCAGCCGCCGGCGCCGCAAGCGGCCGCGACGCCGGCGGCTCCAAGCGCGCTCTCCGCCGAGCAGGCGCTGGAGCAGAAAAAGCAGCAGGCCCTGGAGCTGGTCAAGAATTGGCCGCTTCCCGGCGGAGGCAGCGTCTCCTCAAGCCTTGAGGGCGCCGCGGACGGCGGCCCGATCGCGGCGGGAAGCTGGGAGGTCGCGCCCATCAGCGACGACGACTTCCAGGTCAGCTTCTCTCCCGCCCAGGCGCCCGGACAGAAGGCGAGCCAACCCTATCGCTTCGAGGCCATCCTCTCGGCCGCCAACGTCACCGCCCAAAACGCCCCGGCCCTGCATCTGCTGACCGGCAAGCCCTTGGTCGAGCCTCCGAAGACGCCGCGCAGGGCCGTCGCCAAGAAGCGCCGGCCGGCGCGCCGCCGCAGGAGCAAGAGCGGCAAGCTGCGCCGCAAGCGCTCCCGCAAGGCGCGCGAGCACAAGCCGCTGGCTGCGGCCCCGGCCAGCCCGGCGGCCGTCCCGGCCGAGCCCGCGGCCCAGCCGCAGGCTCCCTCCAAGAGCGGACAGAAGTCCGGCGACGACTCGCAATCCCTGGACGATCTCTTGAAGTGATTCATGGATATCCTGCGGCTGCTCTCGGCGCGCCGCTTGGCGCTGCTGTTGGCCGCCTTGGCGCTGCTGGAGCTCGCCTTCGAGTTTCATCGATATCCCGAGCGCTGGTATCGGAACTGGCGCTACCACCCGGTGGCGGCGGAGGCGCCGGACGCCCAAATCCTCCAAGACAACGAGCGCCGCGAGTCGGACCTCGTGCTGGAGCGCTACCACCGCCTGCTCGAGGCCCTCGACCAGGCGCAAGCGCAAGGACGCGACACCAGCGGCCTGCGCTTGAAGGCCCAAGCGGCGATGACCCTCAACGTCAAGGCCTACCGCCGGCAGGCGATCCGCCTGCTCAATCAAGTCGAGATGGCCATTCCCGCCGCTCCGCCGCGCAAGAACGCGCCTCGCTAGCGTGATGAAAAAACCCGCCGGCATGCGGCCCGCCCTGACGGCCTTGGCCCTGGCCTTGGCGCTCCCCGGCGCCAGCGCGCGGGCCGGCTTCGTCGAGGACGCCCAGCAGGCCCTGGCCGCCCAGCAGCAGGGGCGCCGAAAGGAGGCGGCCCTGCTCTGGCGCAAGGCCACCGAGCAGAACCCGGACGGCTTCATCTGGGATCTGCGGGGCTGGTCGGACTTGGGAGACGGCGATGCCGAGGCGGCGCGCCAGGATTTCCTGATGGGCATCGATCGCGCCACGGCCACCTCGACGCAGGCCGAGGCCAACCTGGGCTTGGGCCTGGCGGCGCTGGCCTTGCGCAAGCCGGAACCTGGCTTGGCGGCCCTGGGCAAGGCCCTGCTCCAAACCCCCTTCGTGATCCCGGCGGCCTCCTACGAGACGGCGCTCTTGGCGCTCAAGCAGGGCGACAACCTCAAGGCCCTGGCCTTCCTGCGCCAGGCCCTCTCCCTCGATCCCCTGCATTTGGAATCCCTGCGCGCCCTGGCCCGCCTCGCCGACACGCTCAAGCGCAAGGACGAGGCTTGGGCCGCCTACGCGCGGCTGGCGCAGTTGGACCCGGGCGATTCGCGATCCGTAGACCGACTCAAGGCCCTGGCCCGCTCGATTCCCGGCGATCCCTCCCAAGGCCTGGCGCCGCGGCGCTTGTCGCTGCCCCTGCTCGACGCCTCGGCCCCGGCCAAGCCGCCGCTTGGCCCGGAAGAGCCGCGCCTGCGCGTAGCGCTTTTTAGCGACGGCCATGGCGCTCCGGCCACCCTGACCCAGATTTCATTCTTGACCAACGCGCCCTTCAGGCTGGAGGCGGGAGCGCAGACGATCAACAAGGAAACGACTCCCGGCGATCCCTGGCGCCTGGTCTTCCGCCCAGAGCGCGGCGTGCTCGAGGTGCGCGACGGAGCGGGCAACCTGCGCCTGACGACCCAGCAGACGGTGCGGATCATTCCGCTGGTCCGCCAAGGCTCGGTGCTGGTCAAGAACGCCGTTTTCGCGCCCGGCTCCGGCTTCGATCCCGGCGACCGCGAGCTGCGCGGGAGCTTCGAGGCGCATCCGACCGGCGACGGGTTCCTCGCCGTCAACGAGGTCCCGCTGGAGGATTATCTCTACAGCGTCGTCGGAGCGGCCCTGCCCCAGGGAAGCCCGCCGGAGGCCTTGAAAGCCCAGGCGGTGGCGGCCAGGACCCTGGCCCTCTGGTACCGGCAGCATTCCTCCACTATGGCGATCGCGCAGCTCTGCGATTCTCCGGCCTGCCAGCTCTACGCCGGAGTCAACGCCGAGATGCGCCATGCCAGCGACGCCGTCTCGAGCACGGAGGGCCTGGTCCTGACTCGCGCCGGCCAGCCGCTGAAGGCCCTGCAGCAGGAAGACTGCGGGGGCTTGACCGAGACCGGTCCGGACGGCCCCGGCCCCGCCGCCCCCACGACGCCGCTGGAGCTGGAGCGCTTCCTCCACGCGGCCCCCGCCGCCGGCCGCTACGACATGGCCCAATCCCTGCTGCCGGCCGCCGACGCGCGCTGGATCCGCCTGCTCTGCGAAAAACCCCTGCGCCGCCGCGCCAACCAGCTCAAGCGCATCGGCAAGATCCTGCGCCTCCAGGTCGCGCGGCGCTCGCCCTTGGGACGCGTCGAGGCTCTCGACGTCGTCGGCCGCCGCGGCACCCTCGCTTTGGAGGGCTTCCAGGAAATCCAAGAGGTGCTCTCCCCCGGCTCCCTGCGCTCCTCCCTGTTCAGCATCGTCTCCCTGCGCAAGCCCGCCGGGCCCGTGCGCTGGCTGCTCTTCGGCGCGGGCAGCGGGCAGGGACAGGGCTTCTGCCGCGCTGGAGCGATCGGGCAGGCGGCTCTCGGACGGGACTTCCGGCAAATCCTGTCCGTCTATTTTCCCGACGCCTCCATCGAGAAGCTTCCGGTAAAATCCCGGTAACTGGGACCTTCGGCCCAGCCGGCGTGGGCGCCGCCGGCTATTCTTTGGGCATGATGGCACGAATCGAAGGTTTGCTGGCGTCCCTGCTGCTCTCGTCCATGGCGACCGTCGCGGCGGAGGCCCCCTACTCCGCGCGACCCAGCACCACCTCTCCCGTCGCCTTCTCCGTCAAGCTGGGCAACGAGGCCGTCCAGGTCAAGGCCTCCAAGACCTTCCGCTTGGGCTCGCTGCGACTGACCCCATCCCTGCGGGCGGGGGAGTTGGCGCCGACGGGACGCTTTCCGGCGCCGATGTCCACCCTGCGGCGCTCGCCCTATTTCGGGGCGACCCTGGAGTTGGAGGGCAGCGCCCTGCGGCATACGGCTCCATTCGAGTTCCTGGGAATCCTGGACGCCTCCAGGATCCAGCTCAACTCCGGCAAGGGCGTCGAGGATCCCGGCGGCCTCGCCGCCTCGCCCGCCAACTATGCCCCGACGAAGCAGACCATCTCGCAAAACTGGAAAAGCTTCAGCCGTTATCTGGACGTGGGCAAGGTATTCCCCCTGGGCCGCAGCGTCAAGGCCGCCGTCTTCGCCGCCGTCGATTCCTACCAGTTCTATTCCGGTTCCAGCAGAGATGACAATCAGGTCTACATACAAGAGGCCAACGGCGGCGGCGCATTGAGAGTGGATATGGGGGGCGGCCGCCACGTGCTGGCCAGCGCCGATTACCAGTACCAAAGCGCTTCCGACAACATGTTCAGCAATCCCCAGCAGACGCCCCTGCCGCGCCTCTCCGCCAATCTCGAGTACGGCCAGCGCTCCGGCTCCGCCAAACTGTCAACGGGCGTCCAGCTCATCGCGCGGCCCGCGGACACGACCCTGCGCCCGCATCTGCTCTACTCCAACCGCGGCCTCTCCGTCTGCCTGGGCTACGAGCAAAGACGCAGCCACAGCCCCTTCGTGCCCAGCCAGCGCGCCGTGGCCGCCAGGATCGAGACGCGGCTGTCTCCCAACATCCGCCTGGCTTTTCAAGGCCTCACCGGCCGCCGCTCCTATCCCGGCGCGCCGGCGCAGCCCTTCTCCGAGGTGATGATCAGCGCCAACATCGCCTTCGGCCCCGGCGGCTCCCATATTCCAACGGTGAGCGGCCGGCCGGTGCTGGTGTCGCGCTCCCTGCCGCGCGCCAAGGGAGGGCCCGCGGACTCCGCGGCTCTCAACGCCCGCCTGCCCGCCTTCAGCTATCTGGATCCCTCCTTCCTCCCTACCCTGTACGCCTCGCCGACCTTGAAGGATTTCGTCGCCAAGCTCCCGCTCCACGGCATCGACGACGTGCTGGCGACCGTCTCGGCCTTCACCAAGGCCTTCAGCGAGCATTCCTACAACTCCCAGTACAACGCCCCGACCAATCGGCGGCCCGACCTTGAGGACTTAAGCCAAATCTACGCGCGCGTGCGGGCAGCCATCCTCAACAATACCCAGGACCCTATCGTCGTCTGCAGCGGCTCCTCCCAGTTCGCCGCGGCCCTGGCCGAGGACCTCTCCGCGCGGATCGGTGAAAACTTGCAAGCCACCGCGATCACGGTGAACACTCCGAATACCGCGGCGGGGCGTTCCGGCAGCCATGCGGTGGCGGCATTGCGCACCAAGAAATACGGCATCGTCTTCGTCGACTGGGGCAAGCTGACGCCGACCTACACCCAGGACACAGAGGCCGCCCTGCGACTCTACCAGGCCCTGCAGGGCGTCCCCGCGGTCTACCACGAGATCTCCGGCGGGCGCGACGGCCGGCCGGTGGCCTACCTGTTTACCCCGGAAGGCAAGGCCCTGGTGCGCCGGCTCACCTTTCACGACCACCTGCCCGCCTCGGAGCTGGCGCGACTGTTCGACGACACTCCCACCGGCGGCGACAAGACGGTGGCGCGCTACACCCGCCTGCTAGACGAGGCTTCGAACTTCGATTCGGATCGCTAGCCGGGACGCGAAAAGATAAGATGGGGACGTGCGAAGGCTGAAGGTCGCCCACGTCATCACGCGGCTGGACCTGGGCGGGGCCCAGCGCAACACCCTCTATACCTGGACGCACCTTGACCCCCGCCGCTTCCAGGCCCTGCTGATCTGCGGGCGGGGGGGATTGCTCGACGAGGAAGCCTGCGCCGCGGCCGCGGTTTCCGGCGGGCCGCGCCTGCTCTGGCTGCCCGCCCTGGTCCGCGAGGTCTCCCCGGCCCGCGACCTCTTGGCCCTGCTCGGCCTCTGGAACCTGTTCTTGGCCGAGCGCCCCGACGTCGTCCACACCCACAGCTCGAAGGCGGGAGTCCTGGGGCGCCTGGCCGCGCGCTTGGCGGGGGTGCCTGTGCTCGTCCACACCTGCCACGGCTTCGGCTTCCACGAGGGCCAAAGGGCGCCGCTGAAATCGGCGGCCGTCTCCCTGGAGCGCTTCTGCGGCGGCCTCTCGGACGCCCTGATCTTCGTCAGCCGCGCCAACCAGGAGACGGCGAAGGAGCTGGGCCTGGGCGATCCGCGCCGCTACCGCCTCATCCGCTCCGGCGTCGAGCTCTCGGGGCTTCCCGCAAAGCTCGAGGCGCGCTCGCGGCGCAAGATGGAGCTGGGCTTGGGACGGCACAAACTCGTGGTCGCCAGCGTCGGCAACCTCAAGCCGCAGAAAAACCCCGAGGATTTCCTGTCCATGGCCGAGCGAGTCGCCGAGGCCTGCCCGGAGGCGGAGTTCCTCTTTGTCGGCGACGGCCCCCTGCGCGCGCGGCTGGAAGCCCGCCTGCTGGCCAAGGGCCTGTCCGGGCGAGTCGTCCTGGCCGGCTGGCGCCGCGACGTGGCCGAACTGCTGACGCTCTGCGACGTCTTCGTGCTGACCTCACTCTGGGAAGGCCTGCCGCGAGCCTTGGTCGAGGCGATGAAAAGCGGCCTGCCCCCCGTCTGCTACGCCGTCGACGGCGTGCGCGACGTCGTGCAAGACGGCGTCAACGGACTGCTCGCGCCGCCGCGCGACGCGGCGAAACTCTCCGAAGGGGTGCTGCGGCTGTTGGGCAATGAGGCCCTGCGCCGCCGGCTGGGCGAGGCGGCGGCGGCCTCGATCGGCCCGGAGTTCGACATCGGGGAAATGGTCAAGGCGCAAGAGCGGCTCTACGAGGAATTGACGGCCGCGAGACCGAAAACAGATGCTTAGGACCTGTGACATAATTATATAGACAATTTGGAGGCATGAGCTTGAGACGATTTCGAGGCGCGAGGAGGGAGCATAGCGATCGCTATGTGACCGACGAGCAACGAAGAAATCGGCGAAGATCGTGCCTCTGCCCGATCACCGGGCGATTTTGGGCTGCGCCTGCGTCGTTCGTCGCTCGCATACCGCTGCGGGTATGCTCGCTCCTCACTCCTTGGCTCGCTCCAAAATCGCCTCGGCCAAATCGTCTATATAATTATGTCACAGGTCCTTAACCTGCGCCGCCCCGCGGGCCTGGTCCTGGCCGGAGGCGGCAGCCTGGGGGCCTGGCAAGCGGGGGCGCTGCTGGCCCTGGAGGAGGCGGGGCTTTCCTTCGACGCGGTCCTGGGCTTCTCGGCCGGAGCGATCAACGGCTCGGCCTACGCCCTGGGAGAGATGGCGCTGGCCCGCCGGCGCTGGCTTGACTGCGATCGCCTGCTGCGCCCGAGCCCGCGCCTGTGGCCGCCCTCTCTCTTTAGCGCGCGGCCGCTCTGCGAGAAGTTCGATTTTCTCCAGGACGAGGAGCGCGCCCGACAGCGCTCGCGCTGCCGCCTGGTCGTGGCCAGCGCCAGCCGCGGTCAAGACCGCCGCCTCTACGCCGAGTTCGACGCCAAGCGGGGAATCTGGGACGGCCCCCTGGTCCGGCAGGTGCTGGCCAGCTGCGCCATCCCTCTGATTTTTCCGCCGGTCCGCCTCAAGCTGCGCGGCCGCGAGGAGCTCTGCGTGGACGCCGGGGTGAATTCCAGGGAGCCCTTCTCCCTGGCGTCCTTGGGGCATTGCGCGGACGTTCTGGTCATCGAGATGGTCCTGCCGCGGGAGCTGGAGCGCCGCACCTGGACTCCCTGGTCTGCGCTGGATCGTCGCGGGCGCTTCCTCTGCTGGCGCTTGATCGAGGAGGGCGCGGCGGAATTAAGACGCCGCGACCCCCAAACCCGCCTGCTGCGCCTGCGCCCCTCCCGCCCGCTGTCCTGGCGCATGCTCGACTTCTCCTCCGAATTGGCGCGGCAGGCGGCGCAACTGGGCGAGGCCGACGCGCGCGCCTTCCTGGAAGCCGGCGCCCCTTAATCCTCAACGAGGAAGCGCTTCGGCGGGTCTCCTTGAGGAAGCGCCCAGTTTTTATATATTAGAAGGAAGAAGATTAAGGAGGCCTCATGGCTCAGCACGGAAAGATCGCGGCGCCGGCGGACGGCAAGAAAATCGATTGGCGCGCGGGCAAGCTGGTCGTTCCCGACAATCCCATCATTCCCTTTTTCCCCGGCGACGGCACCGGGCCCGATCTCTGGCGCGCCAGCAAGCTGGTCCTGGACGCCGCCGTCGCCAAGGCCTATCGCGGCCGCCGCCTGGTCTGGATGGAGGTCTTCGCCGGGCTGACCGCGCTCAAGCATTACGACAAGGACACGGTGCTGCCGCAGGAGACCCTGGACGCCTTTCGGGAGTTTCGCGTCGGCATCAAGGGCCCCTTGACGACGCCCGTCGGCCAGTTCAAGTTCGTCTGCCTTGAGTGCGCCGCGGAGCTTCCGGAGCGGCCCGAGCGCTGCCCGAAGTGCTCGAGCGAGTGGATCACCCCGCGCTTCCGCTCGGTCAACGTCGCCCTGCGCCAGAAGCTGGACCTCTACGCCTGCGTGCGGCCGGTGCGCTGGTTTGACGGCGTGCCCTGCCCGGTCAAGGCGCCGGAGAAGTTCAACATCGTCATCTTTCGCGAGAACACCGAGGACATCTACGCCGGCGTCGAGTTCGAGCAGGGAACCCCGGAATGCCGAAAGGTCTACGAGTTCCTGACCAAGACGATGGGCAAGCACATCCCCTTTCCCGACAGCGGCATCGGCATCAAGCCGATCTCCCGCACCGGCACCAGGCGGCTGGTGCGCATGGCCATCCAATACGCCCTGGATCACAAGAAACCCTCCGTCACCATCGTGCACAAGGGCAACATCCAGAAGTTCACGGAGGGGGCCTTCCGCGACTGGGGCTACGAGCTGGCCGAGGAGGAGTTTCGCGACCGCGTCGTCACCGAGCGGGAGCTCTGGGAACGGCACGGCGGCAAGCTGCCGGCCGGCAAGCTCCTTCTTAAGGACCGCATCGCCGACCAGACCTTCCAGCAACTGCTGCTGCGCCCGGACGAGTACAGCGTGCTGGCCACCCCGAACTTGAACGGCGACTATCTCTCCGACGCGGCGGCCGCCCAGGTGGGGGGCTTGGGCATCGCCCCCGGCGCCAACATCGGCGACGGCGTGGCCATCTTCGAGGCCACCCACGGCACCGCGCCCAAGTACGCCAACAAGGACATGGTCAACCCGGGCTCCCTCATCCTCTCCGGCGCGATGCTGCTCGAGCATCTGGGCTGGCAGGAGGCGGCCGACCTGGTCGTCAAGGGCCTTAAGGGCGCCATCCAAGCCAAGACCGTCACTTACGATCTCGAGCGGCAGATGCAGGGCGCCAAGAAGCTCAAGACCTCCGAGTTCGGCGCCGCCATCGTCGCCCAGATGGACGCCAAAAGCCCCGTCGCGGCGTAGCCTATCCGCTTAGACGCAAGCCGGCTGCGCCGGCTTACATATTGACGCGGACGAGCGGGCGCTCGCGCCAGATCGAGGCGGCGGCGCGCTGACGCGGCATGCCGCCGTGCCGCCGGACCGCCGAGCGGCGTGGGGCGGGCTGGGGGGCCGGCACGCAGAGCACCGGGACCGGGCAGCGGCGCAGCACCTGCTCGGCGGTCGTGCCCAGCAGGCCGTCGCGCAGGATTCCGCGGCGATGCGCCACGAGGACGAGCAGATCATGGTCTGCGGCCTCCTTGAGGATCGCCGGCACGGGACGGCCCTCGACCAACTTGGTCTTGACCGGCAGATGAAGCAGGCTGCGGGAAGCCTCCGCCGCCAGGCTCAGGCGGACCGATGCGGCCTTGTCATCGCGCCCTTCCCTGACGTACAACAGGGTCAAGCGCGCGCCAAGCGCCTTGGACGCCGCCTCGGCCATGTGATAGCCGGCCATCGAGTAGGACTTGAGGTTGACGGGGGCCAGAACCCGGCGCGGCAAGGCGGCTGCGCGGCGCAGCGACAAGACCGGGATCGGAGAAAGACGCGCGACCGCCTCTGTGATCGAGCCGACGACGGCGCGACTCAAGCCGGTGCGCCCTGAGGTGGCCATCACGATCAGATCGGCGCCGGCCTCCCTGGCCTCCGTGAGGATTCCGCCGACGATGTCTCCCTCGGTGACCCTCCCTTCTGCCTTCCCGCCCAAGCGGCGCCTCAGCCGCTCGGCCAAGGCCAGGCGCTCGGCGCGGTTGAGCGGCAAGATGGGCGGCCCCTCGGGCAGGAAGGTCAGGGGAGCGACATAGATCACGCGCAAGGAAGCCCTCAGACGCCTGGCCAGGCCGCCGGCGTAGCGCCAGGCCTGCATCGAACGGTTGGAGAAGTCGAAAGCCACGACGATGATCTTCGGCGGAAAAACGTTCATGATTTGCGACCTCCAGCCATGGAGGCCGCAACGAAGGGGCCTAGGCCGTTCCATTGCGGGAGAATTAAGGCATGAGGGCTCGCCCCGCTCGCTTCGCTCGCAAGGCGCCGACCAGGTTGTCGATCGACTATCCCGGCCAAGGAGAGCGCATCTTCTGCGCGCACTACACGCTGCGGATCAGCGCCCCGGAGGCGGCTAGAAGCGTCGACGTCTCCATAGACCAGGGGCCTTGGCGGCATTGCCGCCAGGCGGCGGGGCATTGGTGGTACGACTGGACCTGCTGGGATTGCGGCGAACACGAGGTCATCGCGCGGGTCAGGACGCGCGAGGGGGAAGTCGTCAGTTGCGAGCCGCACGAGTTCCTCGTGGATCTGGAGCCTCATCAGGAAGAAGCCAACGCCTGATTGGCCAGGCGCAGTCGCGGGAAGCCTCAACGGTGGCTCCAGGCCCCGCCCAATGACGAATGGGGCGGCGAACTGATACAATAGCTTCTCAGTGAAAGACCCAGTCCTCTCGATCTTGATTCCGGTCTACAACGAGGTGGAAAACCTCCCGGAATTGGGCGCCGAATTAAGCGCCGTCCTGGCGAAGCTCGAGCTGCCCAGCGAGGTCGTCCTGGTCGACGACGGCTCCACGGACGGCTCCTACGCCGCCATCGCGGCGCTCTGCCGCGAGCATCCGGGCTTTAAGGGCGTGCGCCTGGGGCGCAACGTCGGCCAAACCGCCGCCCTTTCCGCCGGAATCGAGCGCGCGCGGGGCGAGCTCATCGCCTGCCTGGACGCCGACATGCAGAACGACGCCCGGGACCTGCCGCGGCTCATCGCGAAACTCCGGGAGGGCTACGACGTCGTCAGCGGCTGGCGCAAGGACCGCAAGGACTCCTTCCTCAACCGCCGCCTGCCCTCCATGCTGGCCAACGCCCTCATCTCGCGCATCACCGGCGTGCGCCTGCACGACTACGGCTGCACCCTCAAGCTCTACCGCGCCAAGTACCTTAAGCCCCTGCGCCTCTACGGGGAGATGCACCGCTTCGTGCCGGCCTTCGCGGGCTTCTTGGGGGCGCGCATCGCCGAGCTTGCGGTCAACCACCGCCCCCGCACGAAGGGCGCCTCCAAGTACGGCATCATGCGCACCTTCAAGGTCCTGCTCGACCTGCTGACGGTGAAGTTCATGGACGAGTACATGGGCAAGCCGATCTATCTCTTCGGCGGCGGCGGCTGCGCCATGATGGCCCTGGGCTGCGCGGCGGCGGGCTTCACCCTCTATCGCAAGTTCCACGACCGCGTCTTCGTCAAGGACCAGCCCCTCTTCCAGATATCCATCTTTTTCGCCCTCGTCGGCTTCCAGCTCATCCTGCTGGGCTTGCTGGCCGAAATCCTGATACGGGTCTACTTCGACATCAAGGACAAGCCGCCCTACTTCGTCGCCGAATCGGTCGGCTTCGATTGACCGGCCGGGCGGCAAAAGCTAGAATGGAAAATCCGCTGCGCGTTCCTCTGGGCCTCCTCAAGGAGAAGGGAGAGCTCGTCCTGGAGGCGACGATCGAGCCGGAGCGCCTGAATCCGTTCGTCGAGCAGGCGCGCCTGGTCGGTCCGGTTTCGGTGGCGCTGCGGGCGCGCTGGTCGCAGGACCGCGCCTGGATCTCCGGGCGAGCCAGCGGTCGTTGGGAGATGGAGTGCTGCCGCTGCCTGGCGCGGCAGCGCTCTTCCTACGGCGTGCCGATCGAGGCCGAGGTCGAAGACCCCGGAGCCGAGATCGACGCTCTGGAGGAGACGCGCCAGGCGCTGCTCTTGGCCGTGCCGACTCGTTCGTACTGCCGGGCCGATTGCAAGGGGCTCTGCCCAAGCTGCGGGGCCAATCGCAACGAGACCGACTGCCGTTGCCCGGCGCCGCCGAAGCGGCCGCCGACGCTGACAAGGAGAGGACATGCCTAACCCGAAACGCAAGCACACCCGCTCGCGCCGCGACAGCCGGCGCTCCCAGAACTGGAAGCTCGACGCCCTCTCGAGCAGCTCCTGCCCGAACCCGGAATGCAAGAGGCTGCGGCCGCCGCATACCGTCTGCCCCCACTGCGGCTGGTATGACGGCCGCATCGTCCTCGCCCCCAAGGTCAAGAAGAAGGCGGCGGAGGGCGGAGAGCAGAAGGGCGAAAGCCAGTAGCCCAAAAGCGCCCCGGCCCTACGGGGAGGCCCGAGCTTGGCCGATTTCCGCGTTGCTCATCGCTTACATGCCTAGCGGCATGCTCGCTCTTCGCGCCTTGAAATCGTCTCAAGCTCGGGCCTCCAGAGTGTCCATGTTATT
>JAGWUP010000038.1 GCA_028868375.1 Elusimicrobiota bacterium | reverse complement strand
TACGCCTATCGGACGCGCTTCTCCAAGGACGCCTCCGAGCAGTTCAACTACACCGACAGCATCACCAGCGTGTCGCTGGGGGTGACGTTCTAGCACGACGGCAAGCAAGCCCCGCCGGGGGAAACCCCCGGCGGGGCTTTTTGTTTGCGCTTCATCGCAGGGCTTGACAAGTGGACGCCACACGAATACAATCGGTCGCACTTATAATCTGTAGGAGGGGTATGAGCAAGAAATCACTGCTGGCTGCAGCGCTGTTGTTGGGCCTCGGAACCGCCGCGATGGCCGCGCCGGCCCAGAATACGCTCACGGTCGTCTCCGGCTCGGGCCATGTGCTGGTCAACGGCAAGGAGTACGTCCCGGGGACTCCCATAACGAATACCGATAACATCAGCGTCACCGGCGGAGAGGTGACGATGAAGATCGGGGATACTGTCCTCAGCAGCCAGGGCGGCGAGTTCCGCTACGCCATTGGGCTTGTAAGCTGCACGCAGGGCAGCGTCACGGTGACCCCTCCGGGGATGGGGCCGATGACGGCTACTGCGGGACCATACGGGTCAGGCGTGGTGTTCTTGCCGCCGCCGGAGCCGGCGCTGCCGACGCCGCCGACCATACCGGTAAGCATGTTGGTGGCTCCTTCGATTGGCGCCGGCGTAGTGGTCGCGCCGCCAGCGAACCCGGCGCAGGATGTCAGCGTCGTCTCGCCCTCGGCGCCCTAACGGTTTAACGCAATGATAAAAAGGAGATCCCTAACAATGTCCCGTTCCGCTCTGTTCATCGCCTCTCTCTGCGTCGCGCTGGTCGCCTCCATGGCGCCGGCGAACGCCGGGATGCTCGACGCGCTCGATAGCTTCCAGAAGCCGAACATGCACTATGGTCCGGTGGATGTGCATCCGTATCTGCGCTACACGGAAACCTACGACTCGAACATCTTCCTGCAGCCCGACTCGCACGTCGCCGGCCAGAACGCCAACAACAACACGGCCGGCCCGGTGCTGGGCTCTTGGATCAACACGCTGGGCTTGGGCTTCACCAGCTCCGTCGCGCTGGCCGAGATGCACAAGCTGGACCTGGCCTACGACCTGGCCTATAAGGCGTACACCAAGGACCCGTCGAACAACAACACCGTCAACCAGGACGCCGGCGTGCTCTACACCTACACCGGCCCCATGGGGATGAGCGGGCATGCCAGGGACAGCTACATGAACACGGTCGACCCGGCCACCAGCGAGCAGGTCAAGAGGACCCCGCGCTGGGAGAACATGCTGGGCGTCGACGGCCAGTACGCTCCGGAGGGCGGGATGCTGTCCTTCGGGGTCGACGCCGGCCAGACCACCGACAAGTACGTCTCCGACCCCGTGCTGGGCGCGCAGTTAAACCGCTACGCCCAGCTCTTCGGCTTCAAGGTCGGCTACCAGGTGATGCCCAAGACGCGCGCCTATGTGGCCTACCATCGCCAGTTGACGCACTTCACGGCCCATCCCGGAGCGACCTCCAAGGACAACAAGGCGCACTTGGTCGACTTCGGCGTCGAGGGGCGCATCGCCCCCAAGCTGACCGGCCAGATCCAGACCGGTCTGCAGTATCGGCAGTACGACGAGGCCGCCTTCGCGGGCGCCAGCAAGACGACCCGCAACTGGATGATCGCGACCAAGCTCACCTACAAGCCGATCGAGCGCACGATGATCGACCTGAACCTGTCGCGCGCGCTGGTGGACTCGACGTTCGGCAACAGCCAGTTCTACATCGCCACCTCGGCGATGCTGGACGTCAAGCATCAGCTTCCCTACAAGCTGACCGCCGGCGTCAACTTGGGCCTTGAAAGCGACAAGTACGCCCAATCCGCCGTCATCAACGGCGCCTCCGTTCAGCGCCGCGACGACATCGACCAGATCGGCGCCAGCCTCGACTACAACATCCAGGAGTGGCTGAAGGCCGGCTTGAGCTACGCCTATCGGACGCGCTTCTCCAAGGACGCCTCCGAGCAGTTCAACTACACCGACAGCATCACCAGCGTGTCGCTGGGGGTGACGTTCTAGCACGACGGCAAGCAAGCCCCGCCGGGGGAAACCCCCGGCGGGGCTTTTGTTT
>JAGWUP010000002.1 GCA_028868375.1 Elusimicrobiota bacterium | reverse complement strand
GCCCTTCGGGGAGGTCCGCCGCTGGCCGATTTCTTCGTTGCTCCTCGCTTACATGCCTACGGGCATGCTCGCTCGTCGCGCCTTGAAATCGTCTCAACGGCGGACCTCCGAAGTATGTCACTTATTGATTAACAAGCCCTAAAGTCCTCGACTGGAGACCTGCGGTGACAACGGACGAGAAGCTGCGGGAGCTGGTGTCGGCATCTGTCTGTCGCGCAGCCTGCGCGTTATCCCTACGCTCGAAAAACAACATTTTGAAGCAAAATGAAAAAGTACTAGAATTAGCTGAGCAATTGATTTCGGTTGGGTGGCTGAGCGGTCAAAAGCAACGGTCTGTAAAACCGTCGGGCCATGCCCTACGCAGGTTCGAATCCTGCCCCAACCACCGGATTGAAGAAACATGCCACTAAACATCGTCGTCTGCGTGAAAAGCACCCCGAACACCGTCAACGTCGGCCTCGACGCCGGCGGCAAGCTCAAGCTGGCCGGCATCCAGCAGGCGCTCAACCCCTACGACGAGTTCGCCATCGAGGAGGGCGTGCGGCTCAAGGAGAAAAACCCCGGCTCGACGGTGACGGCCCTGTCGGTCGGCCCCGCCGCCAGCGAGGGCGCGCTGCGCGACGCGATCGCCCGCGGTTGCGACGGGGGAGTGCTGGTCACCGGCCCCGAATTCGAGTCTGGGGGCGGCTTCGCCGCCTCCTACGCCTTGTCGCTGGCGCTCAAGAAGCTGCACGCCGCAAAGCCGGTCCACGTCGTCTTGTTCGGCAAGAACACCAACGACGGCGGCCGGGGAGTGGTCGGCGGCGAGACGGCCGCCTGGCTGGGCTGGCCGGGGCTCTTGTCGATCAAGAAGATCGACTCGATCGACGAGAAGTCCGCCGTGGTCTGGCGGATGATGGAGGACGGCGTCGACGTGTTGAAGGTGGCGCTGCCTGCCTGCCTTTCGACGGTCAAGGAGATCAACGAGCCGCGCCTGCCCTCCTTGAAGGGCAAGATGGCCTCCAAGAAGGCGGCGATCCCGCAATGGAAGGCCGCCGAGCTGGGCTTCAAGGCCGAGGAGGCCGGAGACCTCTCGCCCGTCGTTACGACGAGCTTCTCTCACCCGCCGCCGCGCCCGGGCGGGCTCAAGATCGAGGGCGCCACGCCCGAGGAGAAGGCCAAGAAGCTGGTCGACGCCTTGGTCGAGAGGAAGCTGCTCTAATGGACAACAAGGCGACCCTGGTCGTCGCGCTGACGCAACGCGGGCAGCTGCCGCCCGCCGTCTTCGAGCTTCTGACGGCCGCTCGGGCGCTGGCCGACGCCGCCAAGGAGCCGGTCTGCGCCGTGGCCGTCGGGGCCAAGGCCTGCGGATTTTCCCAGGAGCTCATCGAGCGCGGAGCCGACAAGGTCTTTACCGTCGACAGCCCTGCCCTCGATTCCTTCAATGACGAGCTGCACGCCAAGGCGGTGGGCGACTTGGCCCAAAAGGAGCGCTTCGCGCGCGTCCTCTTGCCCTCCTCGGTGGCGGGCCGCTCCCTGGCCGCGCGCCTGGCCGTCCGCCTCAAGGCCGGCCTGGCCTGCGACGCCAGCGAGCTGCGCTTGGACGGCTCGAAGCTCAAGGCGCGCCGGCCGCAGTTTTCCGGAAACATCCTGGCCGAGGTCGAGTTCAAGAGCCCGGTCCAGGTCCTGACCCTGCAGGCCATGGCCTATGCGCGCGCGGACCGCCAAGCTGGCAGATCGGGCGAGCTCGTCAAGGCTCCCTTCGAGGCCGGCCCCTCCCGAGTGGAGCAGGTCTCCTTCACGCCGGAGGCCGGCGACGAGATCGACCTGGGCGCGGCCGAGCGGGTCGTCTCCGGCGGGCGGGGCCTGGGCTCCGCCGACGGCTTCAAGCTGGTCTACGAGCTGGCCCGGGAGCTCGGCGCCGCCGTGGGGGCCAGCCGCGCCGTCGTCGATTCCGGCTGGATTCCCTACCGCCACCAGGTCGGCTTGACCGGCCGCTCCATCCGCCCGAAGCTCTACGTCGCCGTCGGCATCTCGGGGCAGATCCAGCACTTGGCCGGAATGTCCGCCTCGGGCACGATCGTGGCGATCAACACCGATTCCTCCTGCCCGATGATGGAGCTGGCCAGCCTGGCCGTCGCCGAGGACTACGCGAAGATCCTTCCGCCCCTGATCGCCGAGCTCAAGAAGCGCCGCGGCGCAGCGGCCTAGGCGCCGGGGCGTCCGGGCGCGGGCCAGACCAGCTCCGCGGGAAGCTTCGAGAGCACGCGCTCGCGCGCGGCGGGAGAGCCGGTCCCGTAGGCGTAGACCGCGCCGGCGTGGACCAGCGCGCAGGCCCAGCGAAACGCGGCCAGCAGCGCGCCCAGCCACCAGGCCAGGCAGGCGGCGGCGACGGCCAGGCGGTAGGGGCCCTGCGGCGGCAGCGGGAAGCCGAGATAGGCCAGGGCCGGAAGGCAGAGCAGGCCCAAGGCCAGCGGCAGCGCAAAGGCCAGCCAAGCGGCGGAGGCGGCCTTGGCGCGCTCCCGCGAGGGCAGGACCGCCGCCAGCGCCAGCGGGGCCTGCTCTGCGAAGACGGCCGCGCGGCGCCCGGCGACCTCCGGGCCGCTGCCGTCGTCCAGGGCCGCCGGCAGGAGAAAGGGATTGCCCGCTTGGCCGCGGGCCAGCGCCAGCGCCCAGGCCCCGGCGAAGGCAAGCTGGCGCGCGAGGGCCGACAGCAGGGCGGCCAATCCCGCCGGCTGGAGGCGGAAGCGGCGCAGGGCGAAATAAGCGGCGGAGGCGGCGAAGGCCAGGGCGATCGCCGCTGAGGCGGCCGCGGAGCAGAGCGCCGTCGCCGCGAAGGGCAGCCAGCCGCCGATATAGGGCGCCAGCGCCGACGCCGCCCAGGCCGTCAAGGCGATCGGAACGATCAAGGCGCCGCCGCAGACGAGCAACAGCCCGGCGCTCCAGGGATGCTCCAGAATGATGCCGGAGCACAGGCGCGCTGCCCTGGCCGCGGCGGCGTAGCGGCGGCTGCGGACCCACCAAGCCCTGGCGGCGGAGAGGACGGCCAGGAGCGCCGCCGCGCCGAAGGCATACTGCATCTGCCGATAATACGGGGGCTCCATCATCAGGCGGTGCCGCCTCGGAAGGGATACAGCCTCAAGCTCGGGTCCTTGGCCCCCTGGCTCTGCAGGAAGGCCGACACCACGCCTTCCTCGGCATGATGCCACTGCAATTCGGAGGCCTCCTCGCCGACTTCAAGAGAGCCGCCGGCGATCATCGTGTGCCCGCCGCCGCGGTTTCCCCCGCCCAGCAGGCGCTTGAGCAGCCGGCCCGCCCTGGCGCCGGGGCGGGCGGCGCGCAGGGAGACGTGCAGCCTGCCGTGAAAGCGCCCGGTGACGATCGACCAGCGGGCGTCCTCGTGCGTCAGCAGGAAATCGGCCATCTGCGCCACGCGGTCGGGGGTCTGCAAGGCGCCCATGTGCACGCCGATGACGGGGCCGACGATGAAGGCGTTGCGGATGCCGCGCGCCAGGTCCACGAAGAAATCCTGCGAGCGCTTGGGATAGGAGATCCTCCACAAGGTCCGCATGCTGGCGCGCGGCCAGAAGGCCTTGTAGGCCTCCAGATCGCGCTCCGTCGCTTCTCGCCCGAGGTTCTGCGTCTCCGAGCCGATCCCGTAGACGATGGCGGTGGCCAGGCGGCGCGGCACCTTCAAGCCGGAGAGCGAGAGCGCCTCCGCCAGCATCGTCGTCGTCGCCCCCACGCTCTCGTCGATCAAGGCGGTCTCCGCCTGCGTGCCGGAGTGGCGGGGATGATGGTCGATGACGAGGTCGGCGCGGCGCAAGGCGGGGAAGCGGTTGTTGCGGAAGGGCGGCTGCGTGTCGACCAAGGCCACGTGCGCCGCGGCCGCCAGCTCCCCGCGGCGCAGGGGGTAGGCCGGGATCGCCAGTCGCTCGGCCATCAATCGGTTCTCGGCGCGCCCGATGACCCCCCCGAAGACGATGCGGGCGCGGATCTTGCCCAGCCCCTGGGCCAGGAGCGCCAGCGCCCAGGCGCTGGCCAGCGAGTCCGGGTCCGGATGATCATGGGTCAGGATCGTCAGGGGCGAGAGCCGTGCCCGCCCCGAGAGCAATTCGACCAGCCTGCGGGCGTGCCAGCCGGCCTTCAACGCCTCCGGGGAGATCGTCATCGCGGACCGATCCCGATGAAGAAGAGCCACAAGAGGATCGAGACGGTCAGGGCGATGCCCTTCTCGCGCAGGTTGTGCTTGAAGAAATCCAAGAGGAAGCCGCCCTTGGCGGGGCGCGGGGCCTTCTCCGCCAGAAAGCGCTCGATCTCGGCCTGCAAGGAGCGCAGGTCCGGCATCTGCGCCAGCCGTCCGTCGCGCGCCACCGAGATCGTCCCCCGCTCCTCGCTGACGACCAGGCAGAGGGCGTCGGAGCGCTCGCTCATGCCCAGCGCCGCGGTGTGGCGGGTGCCCAAGTTGTTGATCTTGCTGAACTCCTTGGACAGCGGCAGATGGACCCCGAACTTCGTCACCCGGCCGTTCTCGATGACCACCGCCCCGTCGTGGCCGAGGCTGTGCGAGTCGAGGATGCTTTCCAGCAGCGCCTCGGAGAGCTCCCCGTTGAGGTCCCAGCCGCCGTCCAAGTGGCGGTCCAGGGGGTCTCTGCCGTGCAAGACGATCAGGGCCCCGATCTTCTCCTGGGCGAACTCCGCCAGGGAGGTCATCAGGACCTCCACCAGCCGCGGGGCCGGCTGCTCGTAGCCCCGGCCGTGCAGGCTCCAGACCGCGATCCTCTCGAAGACGTGGCGCAGCTCCTCCTGGAAGATCACGATGATGGCGATGATCAGCACGGCGAAGAAGCCCTGGAAGATCCAGACCGTCATGAACATGCCCATGATGCGCGCGATCGTGTAGACCAGCGCCAGCATCAGCAAGCCCATCGCCACGAAGGCCGTCTTGGTCTTCTTAAACCAGATCAGCAGGGCGTAGACCAGCACCGCGACGAAGGCGATGTCGAGGACGTCTGGCAGGGCCAGGGATTTGAGTGGAGTCACGTTGGTCCCCTAGTATGCCTTGTGGCCGCCGCGCGCGCAAGTGCCGGCGCGCGCTTACTCGCATGCAACGCCGTCGAGTCGCTATCGCTGCACGGAGGACGCGCCCTTGCCCAGCAGGAAGTCCCCCCAGTACAAGGTCGTGATGCCGTCGAGTTTCTCGGCCGCTCTTTTGCGTGAGCAAAGCACCAACGGCTTGAACTCAGGATATCTTCGGCAGAACTCCAGCAATCCGGCCAAGTCCCGCATGACGAAATTCCCAGTCTTGATCTCGACCGCCCATTTCCCCCAACTTCCGGAAAAGATGCCGTCGACTTCATGGGGTTCCTCGCGCCAGTAACAGACTTCTTGTCCGCCGTTGATCGCATGCGCCAGGCAGGCGTTCTCAACTCGGTTGCCCCAGTCTTGAGCGGCCGGCTCGACGGAACGGACCGCGGCCAAGAGCCCATTGTTCAAGACGACGAGCTTCGGCGGGGAAGAACGCTGCCGGATCGGGCGCGCGGAGAACTTGGGCAGGCCCGCCACCAAGAACGCCTGTTCGAGCACTTGCAGATAATGCGCCAGGGTTTCCAGGGCGCCCTTATCCTGGATTTGTCCCGCCAGCTTGTGTAGGGCCATGATTCGCGCCGGATATTCCAAACAGAGGAAGAAGAGTTGGCGCAGCAACGCCGGTCGGCGCACGGGCTCCAACATGAGGATATCGCGCCCGATAGCGGGCTCGACGATGCTGTCGCGCATGTAGGAGCGCCAGCGGAACAAGTCATCGACAAGCGGGAAGGCGCCCGGGTAGCTGCCGTGGCGCACCAAGTGTTCCACCGCCTTTTCCGGCTCAAGATGAAACGCTTCGACAAGATCTGCGGCGCTCCAATGGTTGAGCTGAAGCTTTTCGAACCGGCCCGCCATGGTCTCCTTGAGACCCCGGCCCACAAGGAGCGACGACGAACCGCTCACGACGAGATGGACCCGAGCCCGACTGCGGCGAAGCTCGTCCGCTTTCGCTTTGACCAGCCGTTCCCAGCCGTCGAGATATTGGATCTCATCCAGGATAATGACGGCGGTCTCGCGCTGCGCCCGCTCGAGCACGTTGCGCCAAGTCGCCTCCCACCAGCCGCCCATCGCTGCTTCTGGAGAGTCCACGGCCCGATAAATCGCGTTTGGAACCTTATCCATCAATCCAAGGAGCAAGGTCGTCTTTCCGACCTGCCTGGGCCCCAAGAGCACCTGAACGCGTCCCGAAGGAGGTTCCAACAGTCGCTTTCTCAATTCACGGGCGACAGCATGTTGGCTATGATCTGATTTATATTCGATCATACTCGAATATATAATAACACATATCTGAAAATAAATCTAGTCCGAGGCGATTTCGAGGCGCGAGGAGCATGGCGATAGCCTTGTGACCGACGAGCCACGCGAGCAACGAAGAAATCGGCCAAGATCAGCCTCCAAATCGCCTATATAATCGCGTCACAGGTCCTACGGGGGCGCAGCGAAGCCGCGTCCGCAGCCGTCAGGACCCGCCGCAGCGCTTCTTGGCTAAGGATGCAGGCTGGGCAGGCTGGGGCGCTTCGGCTTGTCGTCCATCAGCTCCGCCATGTCCCAGATCAAATCGGCGCGCGTGTAGGTGGAGAGCTCCACCTTGTTGGCGTCCATGTGGATGGCGTCGACGGGGCAGGCCTCGGCGCAGTAGCCGCAGAAAACGCAGAGCCCGAGGTCGATCTGGAAGGTCTTGGCGCGCTTCTCGACGACCTCGACCGGGCTGTCCTCGGCCGTGATCCGGATGCAGCGGGCGGGGCAGATCGTCTCGCAGAGCAGGCAGGCGGTGCAGCGCGGGCTGCCGTCGTCCCGCTTGAGCAGGCGGTGGCGCGTGCGCGCGCGCGCTCCCAGGCGCGCCGGGTCTTCCGGATATTGGATGGTCACGGCCCCGGCGGGCCCGCCCAGGCCCAGGGCGCGCCGGGCATGGCGGTAGAGGTTGACGAGCAGGTGGCGGGTCGTGACGACCAAGCCCCGGAAGACCTCGATCAAATAGATGCGAGTGGCCAAGGTCCGCTCGGGACGGCGGACCGTCGCTACCGTAGCCGCCACAAGAGCACCCCCCAGACCGTGACGATGAAGTTGAGCATCGCCAAAGGCAGGATATTCTTCCAGCCCAAATCCAAAACCTGATCGAAGCGGAAGCGCGGCAGGGTCCAGCGGATCTGCATCAAGAGCAGCAGGACCAGCAGCAGCTTCGCGCTGAAGGCCGCCAGCATCAGCACGCCGCCCAGCGCCCCCGTCAGCGTCACCCAGGGAATCTGCCAGCCGCCCAGAAACAGAGTGACGATGAGGCCGGCGATGACGATCGACTCGATGAAATCGGTGATGAGGAACATGAGGAACTTCATGCCGGAGTACTCGACGAAGTAGCCGACGATCTCGCTTTCTCCCTCGGGGACGTCGAAGGGAGCGCGCTTGGTGACCGCCGCTCCGGCCGCGAGAAACAGGAGGAAGGCCGCGGGCTGCACGACGATCCCCCAGGCCGGAAGCCAGCCGCCCAGAAGCCGCCCCTGCCAGAGCACCGCCTGCTGCAAATCGAGGGTGCCGTAGATGAAGGCGCAGCCGGCCAGGCTGACGGCCAGGCAGACCTCGTAGGAGATCATCTGCGCGGCCGCCCTCAGCCCGCCCAAGAGGCCGTAGTTCGAGCCGGAGGCGTAGCCGGCCATGACGACCCCGTGCACTCCCAGGGACAAGAAGCAGAGCACCAGCGGCAAGCCGAAGCTGGACTCAAGGGGCTGCAGGCTCCACAGCCGGCCCGCGACGTGCACGACGCCGCCGAAAGGCAGGGCGGACAGGCAGAAGAGGGAAAATCCCAGGGAAATCGCCGGGGCCAGGGCGTGCAGCCGCGGCCGCCCCTGCGGGGGCACCCAGTTCTCCTTGGTCAGCCCCTTGAGCGCGTCTGCGATCTGGTTGAACAGCCCCCAGGCGCTCACGCCCAGGATGGCGGCCCGGTTGGCGCCGATGCGATCCTGGGAAATCGCGCTCTGCTTGCGCTCCAGCCAGGCCAAGAGCCCGGCCATGTTCATCCCGAAGCCCAGGGCCAAGGCGACCTTGACGGCGGTCCAGACCGTCTGGCCGATCATCGCGCCGCCTTCTGCGCCGCGCCCAAGCGCTGGCGCAGGCCCTCGAAGATGCTCCAGTCCGGCCGCGCTTGGCCCAGAGGCTCCAGCGCCTTCTGGTAGGCCTGGATCCGCCCCTCGAAGTTGGTGAAATGCCCGTCTTCCTCTATATGGGCGGTGGCGGGCAGCCGGAAATGCGCCAGCTCGCCGGTCCGCCCCTTCCAGGGGCCCTGCCAGACGACCAGGCGCGGCTTGGAGAGCAGCGCCGAGGCCTTGGCGCCCCAGAACCTGGCGGCGTCGCGCTCGATGAGATAAAGCCCCCAGATCTTGCCCGCCTCCAAGTCGGCTTCCAGCCGCTCCCAGCTCAGCGAGGCGACGGCGGAGCCGAAGCCCAAGGCCTTGCCCCCCTCCAAGTTGGGAACCTTCTCCTTGCGGCGCAGCAAGTCGTCCTCGATGCCCAGCTGATCCGGCTGCGGGGCAAACAAGAAGCGCTTGCAGCCCAGGGCGTCCACGAAGAACGCCTTGAAGGCGGCCCAATCCTCGTTCGAAAGCGCTCCCGAGGCGACGACGGCCAGGCCCTCCGGGCCCAGCGCCTCCAATTCCCGGCGCAGCTCGCTGGCCAGCTCGTCCAAGGCGGTCTCCCAGGCCAGCTCGCGCCGATAGGGGATAAGCCGCATCACCCGACCCAAGCGGTCCTCGTCGAATTTCTTGAAGCCGTAGCGCCCCTCGTCGCACAGCCACCACTGGTTGACTTCGGGGTTATGGCGGGGCTTGACCCGCGCCAGGCGCCGGCCCTCGTCGTGCCAGGGGCGCTTGGTGTTGGTGTGGAGGCTGACGTTGCAGCCGCGCGAGCAGTCCGCGCAGATCGAGGGGGTCTGGTCGAGATACCAGACCCGCACCTTGAAGCGGAAATCCTTGTCCGTCAGGGCCCCGACGGGGCAGAGATCGACGGTGTTGCCGGAATAGGCGTTGTCCAGGCGCTGGCCCGGGGCCAGATCGACGAATTCCTTGTGGCCGCGCCCGAAGATGCCGAGCTCGCTGGTCTTGGTGATCTTCTCGGTGAAGCGCGTGCAGCGGGTGCAGAGCACGCAGCGCTCCTGGTCCAGCATCACGTGGGGCCCGATCTCGAGCCGCTTGCGCTTGTGCTCCTTGGCCTCGCGCACCTGGCTGTCGTAGCGGCCGAACTTCATGTAGTAGTCCTGCAGGCCGCACTCCCCGGATTGGTCGCAGACCGGGCAATCGAGGGGATGGTTGACTAAGTGCAGCTCCAGGGAGGAGGCTTGGGCGCGCCGGGCCGGCTCGCTGTCGGTGTAGACCTCCAAGCCTTCCCGCACCTGGGTGCGGCAGGAAACCATCGGCTTGGGGGCGCCCGCCACCTCGACGACGCAGAGCCGGCAATTGCCGGGGTTGCCCAAGGCCGGGTGGTAGCAGTAATGCGGGATCTCCACCCCGGCCGCCTTGGCCGCCTCGATGACGAGCTGTCCCTCCGGCGCCTCGAGCGTCACGCCGTTGAGCTTGAAGGTCACTCGCTTGGCCGTCATCGCGCCGCCTCCGCCGGCTTGGCCGGCAGGCGCTTTGCGAAATCCTCGGGGAACTTCTTCATGTAGCCGCGCACGACCATGCCCACCGTGTCGCCCAAGGCGCAGATGACCTTGCCCGCGATGTTCTCGCCGACCCGCCTCAGGTTGGCCAAATCCGGCTCCACGCCTCCCCCCTCCAGCACGCGCTCGAGGATGCGCGTCGTCCACTCGCTGCCCTCGCGGCAGGGGGTGCACTGGCCGCAGGACTCGTGGGCCAGGAAGCGCTCGATGTTGTGGCTGACCTCCACCATGTCGCGCGTCTCGTCGAGCACGACGATGCCGCCGGCCCCGAGAAAGGAGCCCACCCCGCGCAGGCTGTCGAAGTCCATCGGCACGTCGATCTCGGAGGCCGCCAGCGGCGGCGTCGAGGTTCCCCCGGGGATGACGGCCTTGAGCGCTCGCCCCCCGCGCACCCCGCCGGCCGCCTCGATGATTTGGCGCAGGGGCGTGCCCATCGCAAACTCGTAGATGCCGGGCCGCTCGACGTCGCCGCTGACCGAGTAGACCGCGGTGCCGCCGCTGGGATGGATGCGGCGGGCCGGATCGCCCTTGGCGCCGATGTCGGCGAACCACTGGCCGCCGTTGACGAGGATATGCGGGAGCATCGAGAGGGTCTCGACGTTGTTGACGACCGTGGGCTTGCCCATGAGCCCGACGACCGTCGGAAACGGAGGGGGCTGGCGCGGCCAGGCCTTCTTACCCTCCATGGTCTCCAGCAGGGCCGTGTCCAGGCCGCAGATGTAGGCCCCGGCCCCGCGCATCAGCCGCACCTTCACGTCCCCGCAAAGCCCGGCGGCCTCCGCCTCGGCGACGGCCTTCTTGAGGATGTCGTACTGGTCCGCGTACTCGCCGCGGATGAAGACGAAGCCCCAGCGCGCCGAGACCGCATGGCAGGCGATGAGCAGGCCCTCGAGGATCTGGTGCGGCGCGCGCGTGCCCAGCACGCGGTCCTTGAAGCAGCCCGGCTCCGACTCGTCGAAATTGGCCACCACGAAGCGCTCCGGCGCCTTCTCCGGCGGCGGCACGGTGCTCCACTTCATGCCCACCGGAAATCCAGCCCCGCCCAGGCCGCGCAGGTTGCTCTTCTTGACCTCCTCCTGCACGGCCTGCGGCGCCATGCCGCGCGCCTTGGCCAGGCCCTGGTAGCCGCCGAGGGCTCGGTAGGTCTCCAGCTCGTGAAGCTTGGGGTTGTCGAAATGCCGCGTCAGTATCTTCACTTGAGATTCTCCGCCAGCTTCGCCACCGCCTCTTCGGTGGCCTTCCCCTTCAGGCGTTCGTCGACCAGCAGGGCCGGGGCATGGTCGCAGGCGCCCAGGCACTCCATCTCCTCCCAGCTGAAGCGTCCATCGGGGCTCGTCTCACCCTCTCGCGCGCCGAGGCTCTTCTCCAGGCAGCGGGAGATGTCCTTGGAGCCGGCCATGGCGCAGGAGAGGCCGCGGCAGATGCCGACGCGGTGGCGTCCGGCCGGCTTCCGGGTCAAGAACGGAAAGAAGGTCGCCACCTCATGGACGTGCGCGACGCTGGTCGAGAACAATTCGGCCAGATGCGGCTCGACCTCCGGCGGGACGCAGCGAAACCAGCCCTGGACGCAGCGCAGGGCCTCCAGCAAGCCCATGATGGGATAGGGATAATAGGTCCGCCAGGCCTCCAGCTCGGCTTTCTGCTCGGCGCTCAGGGAATGGCTCATCGGTCCAGCTCCCCGGCGATCATGTTGACGGAGCCGAAGGTCGGGATGATGTCGGCGATCCAGCCGCCGTTGAGCAGCTTCGGCAGGGCCGCCATCGGGAATAGGCAGGGCGGGCGGCAGCGCACGCGGTAGGGCCGGTCGTCTCCGGAGCTGACGACGTGGAAGCCCAGCTCCCCGTTGCCGCCCTCCACCGCGACGTAGGCCTCGCCCGGCGGGACCTTGATGCCCCAGGACCACATGATGAGCTCGAAATGGTTCATCAAGCCCTCGATGGAGCCGTAGACGTCCTCCTTGGCCGGCAGCGTCGAGGCCGGCTCGGCGCTCAAGATCGCGCCGCGCTCGCCGCGCTGGCCGCCGCGCAGGGTCTGGTCGACCTTGGCCCGGTAGAGCTTGAGCAGCGCCGTGTCGCCGGACTTGCCCATGTCCTGATAAAGGAAGGCGTCCTTCATCTCGGAGACCTCCAGGCTGTGCTTGCCCCCGGGAATCTGCCGGAAGCACTGCTCCACCAGGCGCATGCTCTGCTCCATCTCGGCCATCCGCACGAGGTAGCGGTCGAAGTTGTCTCCCTTGGAGCCCACCGGCACCTCGAAATCGAGGCGGTCGTAGACCAGGTAGGGATGGGCGCGGCGCACGTCGTAGGGGACTCCGGTGGAGCGCAAGAACGGACCGGTGATGCCGTAGGCCAGCGCGTCCTCGCGCGAGATGACCCCGGTGCCCTCGACGCGGTCCGTGAAGATGCGGTTCTTGGTCAACAGCTTGTCGCTGTCGCGGATGGCCTCTCGCACCAGGGCGAAGGCGGCCAGGACCTTCTGCGGGAAATCCGCCGGCATGTCCGCCTTGACGCCCCCCACCCGCGTATAGCTGGTCGTCACGCGCGCTCCCGTCAGCTCGTCGATCAGCTGGTAGAGGTACTCGCGGGCCTTGATGAGGTACAAAAAGACCGTGAAGGCCCCCAATTCCATGGCGGAGGCGCCGACGCAGGTCAGATGGTCGGTGACGCGCGACAATTCCGAGCTGATCACGCGCAGGTACTGCCCGCGCTCCGGGATGACCAGCCCCGCCAGCTTCTCGACGGCCAGGCAGTAGCCGGAGTTGTTGATGAGGGGCGAGACGTAGTTCAAGCGGTCCGTCCACGGCACGACGTTGTTCCAGGTCTCCGTCTCGGCGTGCTTCTCGAAGGCGCGGTGCAGGTAGCCGATCTCCACGTCCGTGGAGACGACCCGCTCGCCCTCCAGCTCCAGGACCAGCCGGATGACGCCGTGCATGGCCGGGTGCTGCGGCCCCATGTTCAGCATGTACGTCTTTTTCTCGATGGGCATCAGTCGTATTTGATCGTCGGCCGGATGACGTTGAAGGTCGGGCTCTCCGGGCGCTGGCCGTCGGCGGGGCCGATGAGGGGCTGGCGGCCGGTGATGGGATAGTCCTTGCGCAAGGGGTGGCCGACGAACTCCTCGTAGAGAAGCAGCCTCTTGATGTCCGGGCGGTCGACGAAGCGCAGCCCGAACATGTCGTAGACCTCCCGCTCCAGCCAGTCCGCGACCGGCCAAAGCCCGGCGGCGGAGCGCAATTCAGGCTGCGCGCCGGACACGAAGGTCCTGACCTCCGCGCGGCCCTTGTCGTCGCCGCAAGCCGGGTCGATGCGCGCCAGGCGGTAGACGAGCTCGAAGCGCGCCGGGCGCGGCGCAAAAAACGCCTCGCGCCGCGGAGACGATTCCGGCGGCATCTTGGGGGCTCCGTACTCTTCCCCCTGGGCCGAGGCGATCGGATGGACCAGCGTGGCGCGCTCCGCGGGGGCCGCGCGCTTCATGGGATCGGAGGCGTCCGCCTTGGGGCCCCGGCCCAAGGCCGACCAGTCTATGGCGGTCATGTCCACCAAGACGTTGTAGCCCTGCTCCTTGAGCTCCTTTAAGGCCGAGAAGCAGGCCTCTCCGGGCTCGACCTGCCGCGCCGTCCATTCCATGCTCATCGCAGCCTTCCCCCGGTCTTCTGGATTTTCTCCTGCAGCAGCATCAGCCCCTGCAGCACCATCTCCGGGCGCGGCGGGCAGCCGGGGATGTAGAGGTCCACCGGGATGATCGTGTCGATGCCCTGGACCGTCGAATAGTCGTTGTAGAAGCCGCCGGTGCAGGTGCAGACCCCGAAGGCCACGACCCATTTCGGCGCGGCCATCTGGTCGTAGATGCGGCGCAGCACCGGGGCGATCTTGTGGCTGACGGTGCCGACGACCATCAGGACGTCGGCCTGCCGCGGCGAGAAGCGCGGGAAGGCGGCGCCGAAGCGATCCAGGTCGTAGTGGGAGGCCGCCGTGGACATGAACTCCATGCCGCAGCAGGCGGTCACGAAGGGATACGGAAACAGGGAATATTTCCGCGCCCAGCCCAGGGCCGCCTCCAGCTTGGTCGTCAACGTTCCCGACGGGGCTTCCTCGCTCATCGCTTGCACTCCAAAACGCCCTTCCTCCAAAGATAGGCCAAGAGCAGCAGCAGCAGGCCGACGAAGACGCTCATCGCCGTCGCGGCCGCCGCGCCGAAGACGGGACGGCTCAAGGCCCAGGGCAGCAGGAAGGCCAAGTCCACGTCGAAGACGACGAACAGCACGGCGAAGCGGTAGTACGCCACGGCCATGCTGCCCTCGGCGCGCTCGATCGGCGGCATGCCCGTCTCGTAGGGAAGCTGGCCGTCGCCCTCATGGCGCGGCGCCGGCCCCAGCCAACGGTTGACGTTGGAAAAGACCAAAAGCAGGGCCAGGGTGAACGCCGCGTCCAAGGCCATCGCCAAGGCTGTCATAGGCCGGAGAGCACCCCCGCCAAGCCTCCCGCCAGCCAAGGAAAGAAGCCCAGCAGCGCCGACGGGATCGCGCAGGCCAAGAGCACCAGGCGCTCGCCGGAGCTATGGCGGCGCAAGGCGGCCGGCGGCGGCTGGCCCGCGGCCGGCTCGAAGTAGGCGTCGCGAATCAGCGCCAGGTAATAACCCAGGGAGACCAGCGCGGCCAGGGCGCCGGCAAGCGCCGCGCCGTAGAGGCCGCAGCGCACCGTCTCCCAGAGGATCAGCAGCTTGGCCAAGAAGCCGGCCGTCGGCGGCACCCCGCCCAAGGACAAGAGCAGCGCCGCCAAGAGCGCCGCCAGGCGCGGCTCCCGCTGGGCGTAGCCGCGCAACTGCGCGCGAGTCGACAGGCCGGAGGTCTTGAGGAAGGCGAAGGCGCCGTTGCTCATGAACAGATAGGCGATCAGATAATAGTAGACGGCCGCCGCCCCCGCGCCGGTGGCGCCCTGCGCGGCCCAGGCCCCGACTCCCAGGATCATGAAGCCGGCGTGCGAGATCGAGGAATAGGCCAAGAGCCGCTGCAATCGCTGCTGGCGCAGGGCCAGGAAGGCTCCGGCCAGCATCGTCATCACGCCGAAGGCCGGCAGCACGCGCGCCAAGGCCGAGGAGGGCGCAAGCTCGGCCAAGCGCATGAGCAGCAGCACTCCCGCCGCCTTCATCGAGGTCGACAGAAAGCCCGCCACCTCCGGGTCCGCGGCCTCGTAGGCGTCCGGCAGCCAGAAGTGCAGCGGCACCGCCCCGATCTTGAACAAGGCGGCCGCTCCCATCAGCGCCAGGCCCGCCTGCGCCAGCGGGCCGGAGGCCGGGGCCAGCGCCAGGGACCGGGAGGCGGCGTAGTAGAGCGTCATGCCCAGCAGGAACAAGGCTCCCGCGGTGCTGCCGGCGAAAAAATACTTGAGCCCGGCCTCGCGGGCCTCTTCTTCGCGGCGGCCGCGAGAGACCAGCAGGTAGGCCGGCAGGGACATCAGCTCCAGGCCCAAGAACAAGGTCAAGAAGCTGCCCGCGGCGGCCAACAGCCCCATCCCCAAGACGCTGCCGAAAAGCAGGGCCACCGGGATCTCGTCCTCCTCCATGAGCACGGCCAGCGGCAGCGCTCCCAGGCAGAACAACTCCTGCCAGCACAGGCCGATGCGGTCCAGCCGCAAGAGCGGGGGGTGGGCCGAGGGAAGGCTGGCCCCCGCCAACAAGGCGGCCGCCAACAGGGCCGAGACGGCGACGGCGCGCAGCAAGCCCCGCGGCCGCTCCTTGAGCATCCCGGCCAGCAGGGCCGCCACCACGCCGGCGGCCAAGGCCAACTGCGGCGCCAGGGCCTCTATCGGCAAAAAGGAGCTCACAGCGCCAGGCCTCCCACCCCGGAGCGCAAGAGCGCCAAAAGCGGCCCGGGGTGCAGCCCGATCGCCAACATCGGCAGGACCAGCGCCGCCAGGGTCAGCGCCTCCAAGGCGCTTAAGTCCGAGATCATGGCGCTGACGGAGCCCTCCCCCGGCTCGGCCAGAAAGACGGCGGAGAAGGCGGGCAGGGCGTAGGCCGCGGCCAGGGTGACGCCGATCACTCCCGCCAGGGCCAGGACGGGCAGCCGGACCATCATGCCGGCCAGCGACATGAACTCGCCGACGAAGCCGTTGAGCCCGGGCAGGCCGATGGAGGCGAAGATGGAGACGCCGAAGAAAAAGGTCAGCCAGGGGGCGCGGCCGGCCAGACCGCCGAAGTCGCTTAAGCCCCGCTTATGCCCGCGCTCGTAGAGGGCTCCAACTAATAGGAAGAGAGCGCCGGTCGTCAGGCCGTGGTTGAGCAATTGCAGGGAGCCCCCGGCCAGGCCTTCCTGCGTGCGCGAGAAAATCCCCAGCAGGCAGAAGCCCAGATGCGCCACCGAGGAATAGGCCACCAGCCTCTTTAAGTCCTGCTGGGCCATGGCGCAGAGCGCCCCGTAGATCACGCCGACCGCCGCCACGCCCCCCAGCCAGGGCAGCAGGCGCCAGCATAGCTCGGGAAAGAAGGGGATGGCCACGCGCAGAAAGCCGTAGACCCCCATCTTCAGCATCACCCCCGCCAGCATCACCGAGCCGCCCACCGGCGCCTCCGTGTGGGCGTCCGGCAGCCAGGTGTGCAGCGGCACCAGGGGCACCTTGACCCCGAAGCCCACGACCAAAGCCAGGAAGCTGGCCAGGCCCAGGGCCCCGCCGGGCCGCGGGGACTTGAGCAGCTCCATGTCCCAGGTCCAGACGCCGGTGGCAAGGTGGTGCTGGGTGACGATGACCAAAAAGCCCAGGAGCATCAGCACGCTGCCGGCGAAGGTGAACAGGAAGAATTTCACGGCGGCGTGGCGGCGATTGGCCGAGCCCCAGAGCCCGATGATGAAGAACATCGGGATCAGCGCGGCCTCCCAGAACAGATAGAAGAAAAAGAGGTCGCGCATCAGGAAGACGCCCATGAGCGCGGCCTCCAGGGCGAGGAAGGCCGCCCAGTAGCCGCTGGAGAAGCGCCCGCGCCAGGAAAACAGGATCACGATCAGCGTGAGAAAGGCCGTCAGCCACAAGAGCGGCAAGGACAGGCCGTCGACCGCCACCGAGTAGCGGATGCCGTAGAACCAGGCCGGACCGGCGTAGGAAAGGCGAGAGAGAGAGTCCAGGCCCGCCCAGGCCGGCATGAGGCTCATGCCCAGAGTGGCGGCGGCCGCGCCCAAGGCCACGGCTCGGGCCTGCCGGCCGCAGCAGGCGGCCAAGAGGGCGGCCGCGGCGGGCAGCAGCCAAAGGGCGCTTAAGCTCATAGGCGCAAGGCTCCATAAAGGAGGGCCGCCACCGCCACCGCCATCCACCAGAGGTAATCGTTGAGCCCTCCGCCGGCAAGCTCCTGGCCCAGCTCGCCCAAGCCCAGCGCCGCGGGCGGCCAGCCCTCGATGAACCAGCGATCCCAAATATTCTTGTCCCAACCCTGGCCCAGGATTCCGGCGAGGCGCCGCACGAAGGCCGCGCAGGCCGCCACCGCGGGCTTGACGCCCAGGTCCTGCGCCAGCCAGCGCTCCAAGCGCGGCCGCCGCTCTCGCCACTCCCAATCCCACTTGGGAAGCCCCAAGGCCAGGACGTAGGCAAGCAGGACCCCGGCCAGGGCCGCGGCGCTGCCCAGCAGGGTGACTCGGGAGGAAAGCTCGGGCAGGGCCGGAACGCCGGAGCGCGAGAGCATCGTCGAGAAGCCATTATGGAGCCAGCCCACGGACAAGGCGCCCAGCGACAGGAACAAGACCGGGACGGTGCCCAGCGCCCCCGGCTCGTGGAAATGCGCCGGCCCCTTCTGGCGCGGGCTGGGGCCGAAGAAGGTCAAGAACAGCATCCGGAAGATGTAGAAGGCGGAGACCGCGCCGATCAGCAGCCCGCAGAGAGCGCGCCAGCCGCCGGCCGCCAGGGCCGCGTCGAGGATGGCGTCCTTGCTGTAGAAGCCGGCGAAGGGCCAGATCCCGGCCAGGGAGAAGGCGGCCAGCGCGAAGCACAAGAAGGTCAGCGGCATCGTCTTGCGCAGCCCGCCGACCTGGTCCAAGTCGGCGCTGGGCTGTCCCAAGGCGTGGGCGATGTTGCCCGCGCATAAAAACAGCGCCGCCTTGAAGAAGCCGTGCGTGACGAGATGGAAGATGGCGCAGGCGGGCTGGCTTAAGCCGATGGCGAAGGCCATGATGCCGAGATGGCTGACGGTGGAGTAGGCGAGGATGCGCTTGAGATCCCGCCGCGTTCCGGCCAAGACCCCGGCGAAGAGGGCGGTGAAGGCGCCGACCGCGGCGATGGCGGCGGGCAGGCCTGGGATGCCGCCGATCAGCGGCCAGGAGCGCACCAGAAGGAAGATGCCGGCCGTCACCATCGTCGCCGCGTGCATCAGCGCCGAGACCGGGGTCGGGCCCTCCATGGCGTCCGGCAGCCAGAAATAGAGCGGGAACTGGGCGCTCTTGCCGCAGGCGGCCCAGAACAGCAGCCAGCCCGCCAGGGTCACGGCCTCCGGATCGCCGACCGCTCCCGCCTTCAAGGAACGGAACAAGGTCAGAAAGCGGGTGTCCCCGAAGACCCGCAGCAGGATCAGCAGGGCCAAAAAGAAGCCGAGGTCGCCGATGCGGTTGGTCATGAAGGCCTGGAAGGCCGCCCGGCGCGCCGAGGCCTTGTGGTACCAGTGCCCGATGAGCAGGTAGGAGGACAGCCCGGTCAGCTCCCAGAAGAGGTAGAGCTCGACGTAGCTGTTCGACAGCACCAGCCCGATCATCGAGAGAAAGAAGAGGTGGAAGGCCAGGAAGAAGCGCGAGAAGCCCTCGTCGTGGGCCATGTACTCGCAGGCCCACAGATGGATCAGGCCGCCGACGACGGCCACCATCGCCAGCATCACCGAGGAGAGGCCGTCGACGCGCAGCCCGAAGGAGACGCTCCAGGCGCCCGCCACCATCCAATGCGCCACCGGGATGTCGAAGCCCTCCCCGAAAAGGTAGACCCGGCTGACGATGAGGACCGCGCAGGCGGCCACGACCGCGCAGGACAATAGGATGGGCAGATGGGTGCGGCGCGGGGCGGCGGGGCGCAGGATAAAGAAGCCGAAGAGCAGCGCCAAAACCGGGGCCAGCAGCACGGCCAGGGCCGGCAGCAGCAGCAGCGGCACTCCTCCGGGAATCGCCATTATGACGCAGGTCCTTAGCCCTTCAACTCCCGCAGCGCCGAGCAGTCCGCTTCCCGGCCCTGCTCGCGCAGGTCGATGATCAAGGTCAAGCCGACGACCGCCTCGGCCGCCGCGACGGCGATGATGATCAGCACGGCGGCCAGCGCCTGGGCGTCGGAGAAGAGGCCGGCCAGATAGACCAGGCTGACGTTGACGGCGGAGACCATCAGCTCCAGGCCCAGCAGCATCGCCAGAAGCTGGCGGCGCAGGACGACGGCGGCCAGGCCCAGGAAGAAGAGCAGGATCGTGGTCGAGTAGATGAGCGCGGTCACCGTTCGTCCTTGCGCCGCTCCCGCACGCGCCCGATCAGGGCCAGGCAGGACAAGAGCAGCAGCAGCGTCACGGCCTCGGTGGCCGCGGCGTAGGGGCCGAACAGGATCGGCCCGATGGAGGACTGCAGGCCGGCGCCCGCGCCCAGGCTTCCGGCGGGCAGGCCCTGGCGCTTGAAAAAAACCGCCAGCTCCGCGGCCGGCAGCAGCAGCCCGACGGCCGCCAGCGGCCACGGCGCCTCTAGGGCGGCGAAGCGCCGCCGCGCGGCGGCGGGAGCGGCCATGATGGTGACGACGACCAGCACCATGACGGCGCCGGCGTAGATCATGATCTGCAAGAAGGCCAGCAGGGGGGCTCCGGCCAGAAAGAAGATCGCGGAAACCTGAAGCAGCACGACCAGCAGGCAGAGCGCCGCGGCGTAGAGGGAGCGCTGCAGGAGCATCAGGCCGGCGAAGACCACCGCCGCCCCCGACGCCGCGCACAAGGCCCAAAATCCCATCGCGGTCTATTTTAAAAAATTAACCGCATGGACTGAAAGAGGGGGTCAGTCCTTGGATTTCAGTTTGCCCTCTTTGGAGAGCGCTGACAGGACGGTGTCCTCGGCCAAGTCCGGCTCGCTGACCTTCAAGCCCCAGAGCACCAGGACGCTGACGAAGCCGGGCACCAGGTAGTAGGCCAGGCGGTAGAGCAGCACCGCCACGAGGGCCTTGCCCCAGGCGATGCCCAGGCTCTGGAAGACCGCGGCCATCGAGCCCTCGACCACGCCCAGCCCGCCCGGCAAGAAGGGGATCAACGTCGCCGCCTGGCCGGCCGTGAAGCCCGCCGCCAGGTGGCCGACCGGCAGGCGCACCCCGACCGCCATGAAGGAGCAGAAGAGGGCGGTCAGGCAGAGGCACCAGTCCACGCAGGTGTAGATCACCGTCATCGTCAGCCGCGCCTTGTCCTTGCGCACCCGCTCCAGGCCCTGCTCCAGCTGCTCCTCGAAGGCCTTGAACTCCTCGTGCGGGATCTCGGACTTCGAGAACAGGAAGGTCACCCGATTGGCCCAATGAAAGGCCGCGCGCGTGAGGCGGCCGCGCCAGCGGGCGTCGAAGAAGGCCACCATCAGCGGCACGGCCACCGCCAGCAGCACCAGCAGGCCCATCGCGCTCTCCATGACGGCGATCTTGGTCCCCTGCAGGTGCAGCAGGAGGTAGATGAAGCCCTGCCCGATCACCGCCGCCAGGACCATATAAAGGATGGCGGAGCTGAGAACGGAGACCGTCACCGTGACGCCGTAGGGAACCTTGCGCTTGCGCAGCAAATGGGCCTTGAGCGCGAAGCCGCTGATGCCGGCGGAGGAGACGAAATAATTGGCGGTCGTGGAGACCAGGGCGATGCCGAGCAGCTCCGCCCAACCCAGGGCGTAGCCGAGCAAGGTCAGCAGTTCCCCCAGCGCCAGGCCGACCATGACGTAGCTGCCCACCGAGCAGGCGATGGCCAGCCAGACCCAGCTCCAGCGCACGTCCTCGCCGACCCGCTGGACCTCCGCCAGATGCCCCCGCGCCAGCAAGCACAGCAGGGCCAGGGAGACCAAGACGCCCAGCACGAGGACGAGGCGCCGATGGCGCTTGCGCCCCTCGACGAGGCGGTGCGCGGCCTGCCGTTTCACCGGCACATTATACAACTGAGGGCGGCCTCGCCGATAACGTCCGCTCCGGAAACGGCGCTATAGCGGCGGCGTGCGCGCAACGCCTAGGCCGAAGGGTCCCGCGCGGACGTAGCGGACGCTCAGAATCTTGCTTAAGAGGTCGTTGAAACCGGTCGCGACATCCTGGAGCTCGGCGGTTCGCATCAGCCTCGACAAGGCGCCCAGCTCGAGGCGCAAAATCCTCTTGTTGGGGCTGACAGCGGCCAGGTGGCGGACCGCCACGAGCGCGGGCTCGACCAGCTTGCGCGGCAAATCCTTCTCGTAAGCGGCCTTCAGCAGACGGGCCTCGACCCGGCGGGCCAGGCCGGCCTTGCCCTCCCAGAAATAGGGCGGCGGATCGAGCACGTATTTCAACACGACCCGCTTGGCCAGCAGCGCCAGTTCCCCCAAGGACTGCCGCCCGGACGTCCCCTCCGCCGGGCCGACCGTGAAATGGACTTGGACGAGGGCTTGGATCGCCTGCTCCGGGCCGCTGCCGATGGGAGTAAACTCATCGACGGAATCGCTCGGATGCAGGACCGTCAAGTGGTCCTCGGAGAGGATCGTCTCCCCCGGCTCCAGCAGCTCCGACGCGACGCGTTTACGAGCCAACTCCCGGGCAGCCTGGATCGCCTGCCGCCGGGCGACAGACAAGGGCTCGCCGATCATCCCCCCCTGTAACTGGTAGCCGTCGAACAATACATTGTCCTGCTCGGCAAGGATCATGTTCAGACGCGCCCCGAGATCGCCGTCCCGCATAAAACCCTGCAGGGTCGTGACCAGATAGCCCCCTGCCTGAAGCCTGTTAAAATGCGTTTGAAGTTCCCCGGCTTCCTCCGGCCTGACGATGCCCACGGCCGCGCGCACGAGGAGTTCAGCCGGAGAACTCTCCGATCTAAAATCCGTCTCCGGCATCGGTTCGGTCTCGCCGTAGGTGCTCAGCAAGGGGACGCCGAACTGATCCTGCGGCGCGAGGACTTTACCCAAATGCTCCCTCAAGGCGTCGACGCGCCCCTGATGCTCTCGCGTCAACTCGGCGACGCTGCGCACGCCGTCGGCGGCGTTCATGACCTGAAGAGAGAGCTGCGCGGCGTTCGGCATTACGGGCACCAAGCCCACCGCCACGACGGCCACCGAGCGCTGCTGGGCGTTGGCCGCGGCCGCCAGGGCCAAGCCCAACAGCGCCGTCCACCCGGCCCGCCTCGCCGCCTGTCTCATGATCCCCATGCGCACCAGAACCGCATGATATCAAGGCGGCGCCGCGAGGACATGGGGCATCTGGCCCATGGCGAGGGAGACTTAAGCCCCATGCCGGCGGACGAGCGCTCCCGGGCCCGCCTAGGACTTTCGGCCGCGGCCCGGCCTACCTGCCTTGCAGGCCGGAGAGCTTCCGCATCATCGTTCCGTCATGAGCGGCTTTCGAGAAGAGGTAGGCGGCCTTCAACCAGTCGGCGCGCGCTCGGCCCCGGCTGGCCAGCCCCTTCTCCATGTAAAGCCTGGCGATCACCGGATAGGCTTGCCGCCGCATCAGCACATGATCCTTCCACTCCCCTCTAATCCGCGCGTTGATGTTCGCGACGCTCTGCTCGATCGCGGACCGGCCCTGATTCAAGCCGATCAGCCGCAAGCCTTCCTCCAAGGCCTGTTGTGATCCGAGAGGGAGGCGGGACGCGGCCAGGGACTGCTCGGCGCTGTCCATGTCCAGCAACGTCCGATAGCTAGCAGTCCCGCTCGGCATCGCTTTGCTATAGATGCTGACGATATGACTGGCGAACTTGCGCGTATGGCAGAGAAAGTCTATATAGAAGGAATACCATGGCGAGCGCCAGACCACTTCGGGATTGGCCAGGAACTTGTAATGGAAGTAGCGGTTCTCCTGGACGAACGCCTCGATTTCATCGGAAAGGAAATCCTGGCCTGGAGCGTTGCCGCGCAATTCCTCGCTCATAAACGGGTCCCTTTTGTCCTGCAGGGCATGAGTCAGCTCATGGACGAGGAGCACGTCGATCTTCGCGATGAAGGCGGACAGCGCCTTGGGATGGGCCAGCAGGAAGGCGGCCAGGCCCTCCGGGCCGGGCCGCAGAGGCCGCAGCAAACCCACGGCGACATCGCTGTTGAAGACGATGGAGCGATTATCCGGAACGTAAACGGCCCCGTCCCAAGGGTCTATCTTAAGAAAGAAAATCCTAGGCAGGACGATGCGGCCCAATGGGTCCTTGAAGCCCTCCAGGGTCTCGCGGCCTATGGGATTTTGGCTCAAGCGGGCGATGATCAGTCGAGCGACCTCCCCGGACAATTTCCTTTCAGCCGCGTTGAAGAACGGGGCCCCATCCCGACTCGCCACCATGGCATGCGCCGCCGGCAGTGAGGCGACCACCGAGGGAGCGGCGAAGGGCCCCTCCAGCGCCACCAGCGGGGCGTTGAGGACGAGCGAGGCGGCCAGGGAATTCCCAGGCAGGGCCGCCTCGGCCTTGCCGAGCAGGCCTTTCTGGCGGTCGAAGAAACCGCGGATGGCCAGCGCGTGGCTCTTGAGCGCCCCGCTAAAGCGGCTCGGGATCAAGGGGCTGGCCAGAAGCTTGGCCTGCAAGGCGGGCTCGAAGGGCGTCGACCGCGCGATGGCGGCGATGCGCAAACGCACGGCCCGCGGCAATGCTCGGCCGGGGTCTCGATGAGCGAGCAGGACCTCGATATGCTCGATCGCATAGTAGTGCTCCATCCACACCGCCTCCTGCTCCATCGCATCCATCTTCAGACGCGAGAGCGGCCGGTGCGAGCGCGCGTCGAGGACCAGCCCGGTCCGCTCGTCGAAACGGAAGCCCTGGGTGGCATAGCCCGAGCGCAGTTTCATCGAGAGCGGCGTCTCCTTGAAATTGAACGGCCGCCGCAGCCGCGCCAGCTCCCGGGGGCCGGGATGGATGCCGGCGCTGGCCAAAACGCCGAGCGCCCAGGCCTCCTGCGGATCGGCTCTCGCCTCCGGCTTTCCGGCGAAGGCGGCGGGTTGCAGCAGCGCCACGGCCAAGCCCGCCGACAACAGAAAACGCGGCCGGCGTCGAAGCATGTCGCCAGGATAACAGGCGCGCGCGCTTGCCGCAAGGGCGTGGAAACCCGCCCGCGGCCTCGGCCGAGGCCGCGGCGCCGCAAACACCTGGGGCTTTTTCCACGCGCGATCTAGGCCCTTCGGGGAAAGCGCCGCGCGCCACTCGGCGCTAGAATAACCGTAGACCGCATGACGAGTCCCCGCCGCGCCGTCCTCCTCTGGCCGTTGCTCGCCGCCTGCTGCTGGCGCGGCCATGCCGCGCAGCTCCCGACGCCGGCGCCGCGGACGTCGGCCCAAGTCGGCGCCGAGGCCCCCGGCCCCGCGCTCCGCTTAGCTCTCGACTTCATCGGCGCTCAAGGCATCACGCTGCGCGTCTCCTTGCCCGGCGCCGACGAGCAAGCCGAGCTCGCGCGCCTGGCCAGGGAGCAGCGGCTCGGCCTGGAAGACAAGCTCGTCCAACGCTTGCTGGGCGCGCAATTGCGTGGCGGCTTGGCCGAGCCCCTGCGTCTATCTGCCGAGGAGGCCGAACGCCATGGTTTTTCGGACGGCAGGCGACTGAGCGCAGCGGCCGCCGCGCGCGCGTTCCGATCCCTCTGGCTGTCGAAGATCGAGGAGAACCTCCATTCCCTCTTCGGACCCGACCGAATCGACTGGGACAACCCGGAGAGCCCCTCGCCGGACGGCGCGGCGGAGGGCGCGGACGCGACCTCGGCGTTTTCCTTGGACAAAGCGATACTGGCGGTCGGAAACGAACGGGGCGAGGTGACGGTTTGGAACCTCGCCGAAGGCCGTCGGCGACCGGCGGCTCGGATGTCCCTGCCCGCGGCCGTCGCCCGCTTGACCTTCTCCAGCGACGGCCGGCGCCTGGCGGCCTCCTCTCGCTCGGGAGACCTCGCCCTGCTCGATTGGCCAAGCCGCTCCGTCCTCCGCTTGAAATTCGGCGACCATGACAAAGAACTGGCTCAGCGGCTTAACGGAGACGGCGAGCTTGTCGTCGACGTCAAGCGCGACAGGCATTATGCGCGCCTGAGAATTCCCGATTTCGACGATGCATCGAAGTTCCAGCGGAGCGTGGAAAGCCTCGATGCCGCAGCGGAGGCGGCCGCCGCTTGGATCTTCAAGGCGGACAACCGACAGCTCCACGCTTTGGCGGGGATGATCGACTTTCGCCAGGACAAGCAGTTGCTGGTCCATGCGATCTGGAAGCATCTGGCGCGGGCGATCCTGTCCGGCTACGGCGCTCCCCGCCTCAAGCCGGCGGATGGCGCGCGCTGGGGCAAGCAGGCGCGGCGGATGCTGCGCAGGGAATTCCCGACCTTGCGCCGCATCTTGGCCGACCCCCTAAAGACCGAGCGCCTGCTGGCCGCTCTGGGTTTCCTGCGGCTGGTTCACGCGAGCTACAAATACTGCCATGTAACGGGCCTGCCCATGGGCGTCTGGGGGCGGGAGCACCGGGTGGAGTTTCCCCTCAACGAGCTGTTGTTCAGGCCGGTCAGCGGAAGCTTCCGTCGACACCTCCTCGCCAGCGAACGCTCGCCGCGGCAGTTGCAATTGAAGATTCCCGGCGAGGACAAGAACAGGGACTGGATCAGCCCCGCGCATTTCGAGGCCGCCGCGGAACTGATGGCCGCCTATCCCGATCTGGAGCTGGCGCCGGAGCCGATCCACTTAGGCCAGTGGACCGGCCGGGCCAGGTTGTACGGCAAGGATCTGCGCTTCGACGAGAACAATCCCCTCGGCGTGATGATCTTCGACTACAAGGACGGCCAGCGGTTGAAATACGCCGCTTGGTTGGCCGACGCCATCGATCCCTCTCGCCGCATGGAGCTGCTGCTCAAGGCGATGGCCGATGCCGCCGCTGGCTCGATTGTCGCGCACCGCCTAGGCTGGCAGGGCAACGGCGAGGCGGGAGCCGACATGCACACGGAGAACGCCTCGGTGTTCGTCGACGGCGCCGAGCTCCGTGGGATGCTGTCCGGCGATTTCGGCGCCTGGTGGAAGAACTCCGGCTTGACGATGCGGCAGCGAAGCAAGGAAACGCTGAACTTGATCGGCTGGCCCGACGAATGGCGACTGGAGGTCATCGCCGCCCAGGTCCTCGACATCCTCGGCCGCGGCCGCGGCGCCGCGCAGCGCCAACAGCTCCAGCGCGAGATTCGCCTCGAGCTCGGGATGGACGAATAGGCCCCGGCCTACAGGCCCTTTGCCTGCCGACTCTCTGGGTCCATGGGGGAAGGCGGCGCGCCGGCCGCCATGGTAGGATCGGGACGTGAGAATCGCTCCCCTGCTGGCCTTGCTCTTGATCCCCCATGCTGCCTACGGCGCGCTGAAACTGCAGGACGGCCACGCCATGCTGCGGACCTTCTCGGCGCTGCCGGCGGCCTCGCTGCCGGAGGACCTGTCCCAAGCCGTGGCGGCGCTTTCCTCCCGGGCCGCGCTGTGGAACGAAACGGCCTACTGCAATCTTGGTGAGAAGGGCATCGACGATCTCCAGGAGCTGCGCGGCGCCTTGGATTCTGATTTTAAGGAGAAGGGTTTGCAGGAGCATCGGCATCAACTCGCCGAAGCGACGCCCCAGCAATTACAAATCTGGACGAATAGCCATCACCTAGCGGCGGGGGAACTGGAAAGGCTCCAGAATTTCGAGCGCATCGAACGGACGCTGGAATTGCTCGACCCGCTCTCGCAGGCCGACGCAAGAGATGGGATCAAGCTGCTTGAGGAACTGCGCCGGCAGCGCCGGCAGCGCGCCGAGCAAGCCGCGGAAATCCTGGAACTCTTCGACCGGCAAGGCGCCACGCTCGAACTCAAAGAGCGGGCCCGGGCCCTGATTGCGGAAAGCAAGGTCTATCTCGACAAGGAGACGGCGGGTAAACTCTTCAAGATCCTCGACACCGACACCGTCTCCCCCGCCATAGGCGCGCTGCTCGTTGGAATACAACCCCAGACCGTGTTCTCCGATCATGTCTCCGGCGTTCTGGCCGGCCTGGAACCGGCGGCGGCGGCGCTGAAGTCCAACGCCCCGGAACAGGCGACGCGTCTATACTGGGAGCATCACCTGCTGGTTCGCGGCCACGTGGCGGCCGGCCTCGCCGGCTCGCTTGAGCCATTGGCCTCGCGCGTCGAGCACCCCGCCGCGCGCGAAAATCTCCTGAGCGTCGCCCGGACGCTGCGAACGGCTTCCGTCACGCCCAAGCAGGCCGTTGAGGCCGCATTCGCCGCGCCTTGGATCGAGCCCCTGGAAAACCCTCCGTCTTTGGTCGCGCGACAGGACTCCCTGTTGGAAGAGGCGGCCTCCGGCCTGCGCCGCCTTCGCCGCTGCGCGGGAGAGGCCAAAGGCCGCGACTTCGACCGAGGGCTGCTCCGCGGCCTGGCGGCCGTGGCGCCGGCCCTGGAGGCCTTCACTAACAGTAATAACAGTACCGGGAACGGCGGCTTTACCGACCTAGAGTTCTGGACGCTTCATGCCCGCTTGTACTACAGCATCGCCGAGGCGCTGGCCGCCTCCACCGAGGCGCTGCTGCCGCGCTTGACCGACCCGGCAATCGCCGCTTCTCTGTCCGCTTGGGCCGCGGCATTGCGAACGCCTCTGCCTGACACACAGGGCATGGATATTTCCTATCCTCCGAGCTTCTGGTTCGGCGCCGCTCTTTCCCAAAAGCAACAGCTGTCCCAAGCGGCCGCGGCGCTGCATGCCCTGCTCTCGCGCTACGGGCTGGAGTAGTAGCATCGCCTCATGGAAACGGTCGAGGGGACCGCGCAGCCCAAATCCGTAGTCAAGCTGTGGGGGCCGGCGGCATCGCGAATAACGTCCGTCCGGGACGCGGTCGCCCAGAAGGCGCCGCTCGGCTCCCGGCCTCCAAATAGGCCGTCATGGCCTAACGCATCTTCCCATATCCGGCCAGACACAAGCCGGCTACGCCGGCTTAGTCGGCCTGCGAGACGCCCGTCCGGACATTATTCGCGCTGCCTCCGGTTTGCCCCGGCTCTGTGCTGCCATGATTTCACCTCGTCGGTGAAAAGCCGGCACGGCCGGGGCTTCAGCGAAGAAGCGCTGCGGCGGGTGACGGCGAGGAACGCGGCGAGCGAGCACTTCCGGGGCGCAGCGAAGCCGCGTCCGGAGCCGTCAGGACCCGCCGCCTGCGCTTCTTCGCTGGGGATTGGGGCGCGCCTGGCGCTGTTGCTGGCCTGCGCCCTGGCCCTTCCCTCCGCCTCCCGCTCAAGCGAGGCGGTAGAGTTTCCGGAAGGCGAGCCCCCTCTCGTCGAGCCCATTGTCCCGATCGCGCCGCCCCTCGAGCCGGCGGCTGCCCTGGCGCCGCCGATGCCGGGCGAAGACGCGCTTGCGGCAGCGGGCGAGACGCCGGCGCCAGCCCCGACACCGAAAGCGGCGCCCCTTGAAGCGCTTAAGGCCGGGCAAGAGAGCGTCGCCAAGGCCGCGGAATCCGGAGGCGTCGGCCGGGAGTCGCGGGCGCTCGACGACGTCTTCGACGGCGCCGCGATGGCTCAGGTCCGCGCGGGGCGGGAGCTTGCGCTGACCGTCCTCGACAAGAACACCTACGAGGTCCGGCTGCCCGGGACAAGCCTGGATCGGACCATCGTCACGGCCGGCTCCCAGCATTTCAACGACCTTTGGACCAGGGACGCCTGCTTTGCCTTGATGGGGCTGCTGGACGATCCCAAACGAGCGAGCGCCGCGCGGGGCGTGCTGCAAAGCCTTTTCGACCGCGTCGACGCGCGAGGACAGCTCCCCCGCCGCCAGGGCGATCATCCCCACAACGTCGTATGGTCCTGGTTTCTCTCGCTCTTCGGCGCAGGCCTTCCGTCGCCGCGCGCGCTCTCCCGCTTCGAATACGCCGACGGCCTGCGCGCCCCCCAATACGACGCGGCGGCGCTTGCGCTCATCCTCGCGGAAAAATATCTGCGGGCCAGCGGCGATCTGGAATTCGCCCGGCAAAACTACGCCGCCATGTCGAGAAGCGCGGCCTGGCTGGAGGCGGCCGCTGGCTCCTCCCCGGACAAGCTCATCGACCAGCCCGGCGGCGCCGACTGGAAGGACGGCGTCAAGCGTTCCGGCAAGGTCGCCTACACCAACGTCGTCGTCTTCAAGGCCTTCGACTCGTTGGCCGGCATCAGCCGCGCGCTCGGCGACGGAGCAGCCTCCGAGCGCTATCACGACCTCGCCGAGGCGATCAAGGCCTCGATCAACGGCGATCTCTGGGACGAGCGGCGCGGCTACTACAAGGACAGCGACGGCATCACCGCCTTCTCGCCCGACGGGAACATCCTGGCGGTTCTCTGGGGCCTGGCCGACGCCGGCCGCTCCGACAGGATCATGACGGCCCTGCAAAAGGCTTTCGAGCAAGGGAGGCTCCCTTATCCGGCCCTGGTCGGCGGCAAGTACCCACCGCAAAGCGTGCCCTGGCTGGCCAAGCGCGTTGGAGTGGAGCATTATCACGACACCTTCATCTGGCCTTGGCAGGCGAACCTGGCCGCCGTCGCGGCCGAACGCTCCGGGCGGCCGGGCTTGGCGCGCAGGCTCTTGCGGCGCGTCGCGGCGCAGGCGGTCGCAGACGGAACCTTCTACGAGGTCTACAGTCCACGGGGCGCGCCCAGGCCCGTGCGCTCGTTTTTTTACCGCTCCGAGCCGGATTTTCTCTGGAGCGCGGGAACCTATCTCTGGGCCTTCAACGAAATTCTAGGCGCGCGCTGCGGCGAGCAAGACTGTCCCGCCAAGCCGTAACGGCGAAGACCTCCCCTTGCGCGTGGGCGACTCCACGTCTATACTTCGCCCATGAAGAAATCGACGAGGCGGACCTTCTATGGCCTGGCCGCGCTGCTGTTGAGCCTGCCGCCCCTGGCGGCGGCCCATGAAACTACCCAGGCCGACCTTCTCGCCTTGATCCAGCAGGACTTCCGGCAGGTCCACAAAGAATTGAAGTGGATGAACCCCGCCAAAAGCGCCAAGGGCCTGCCGCAAGGCTACTACGCCTCGCAGAGAGGCCCGAATTTCAAGACCGTGGTGGGGACGAAAGACGACTTCGTCGCCAGGCGCTCGGTTTTCGAGATCGAGTGCAGCGGCTTGAGCTCCGGCTGCGGGGACTGGGCCGGCGTCTTCGCGCGCCGTTTAAGCGCCCATGTGCGCAAAGAAAACATCATGTTCGTCGACTCCGCCATGCTGGCCGCCTTCAGCCTGATCGACCACAGCGCCGGGCACGCCGTGGTCGCCGTCCGTCTCGGCTCCTCCGGGCGCTGGATTTTGGCCGATCCCACGGCGAAAAAGATCCTGTCCACGAACTGGAACCCCGCCGCCAAGACGTTCAAGTCCTTCGGCTTCACGTTTTGGATCGGCTATCGCGGCAGCTTCGAGGACGCGCCCCAACGCAACGGCAGGGAGGACTTGGGCGCGTTTTACGCGCGCACGCTGGAAGACGCCGCGAAGAACGGGAAGCGGACATTGGACAACGCCATCCCACGCCTGGAGCTCGTCGTCGACGATCGGGACGCCGGGCTGCGGCAATTTAAATCCAAGGTCGAAGGCTATTACGAACAGATTCGACGCGAGTACGGCGTCGTTCCCGAGCGCTCCGTGAGGGTGCGCCTGGAAAGAATGTCCCCGTCTTTTGTCAAGCCGTTGAGTTATTTCAGGGACGGCGAAGGGGACATATACGTAGCAGCTCACGGACCCAACGGGCCTGATTTGCGGGTACTCCTCCCCCCTCATAGCGACTTGGGCTTGGAGAAATTCGCCTCCATCGAGATGGGGGTGCTGTCCTACCATCCTCGCAAGGCCGTCCGGCGGCGGTAAGCCCCGGCGCTGCGGTCGCAATCTCCACCGCAAACTCGACTCCGTAGCGTTTGCTCTTGTGGAGTCCAAAGATGACTTTTGGACACCCTGCTGGACGGCAATCATGAGCGCCCTCTCCTCGCGTATAGGTCCTTAGTCCTATTTGTTTATAGGTCTTAAGACCCTATTTGAATCGGGACTTTGGTCCTAAGGTCAGGCGGGGATTATCCCTTTCGCAAAACCGAACTAAAACCGCGCTAGGCGGTTAGAGCCCGCCACCTAGCGACGGTCATGTGGGACACGCCAAGCATTTCGGCTATCTCTCGCGTGGACATGTCCTTTTTGAGAAGCGGAATGATGTACCGCTTCCAGACCATGCGACCAACATCCCCGCCCAGAGTGATCTGGGGCGGCGCTTTGCTTTTCCGTTTCGATGACCTCCGTTTCATGACCGCCTCCCTTTCTTTTTCTTCGGGGGCGGCGGTACTTTGAGTAGGGATTCAACCGCTTCTTGAAAGCCCAAGCCCGCCAAGCTGACCTTTTCGGAGCGTACCTTCTTCCTTCGCTTTTTAGTCAACAAGCCCCCTGAATCTGTAAAGTGCTGTAAACCAATCTCTTGCCGGGAGTCATCAGCAGGGCCGCATTGGCGCGGGCCGTGTCACTGATCTTCCGGGTGTTCCAGCGGAAAGCGAACTCACCGCAGTATTGCGCCAAGTGCTGCCCGCCGATGTGATGGAACGTCCCCATGATGCCACGCTTCATAAGCGAGAAATAAGACTCAACGCTGTTGGTATGGATATTACCGGGCCGGACGTACTGGAAAAGCTTGTGGTTAACCGTGTGATGACCCTTGGAGAAGTTCTTGCCGACGCCATAGTAAGCCCACCAAGAGTCCGTGATGATCTTGGAGTCCTTGGTTACGTTCTCGTTGATCGCGCCATGCAACTGCTCCTTTCCGGTCCTCTTGACGGGGAAGGAAACCGCCTTGCCAGAGCGAGAGACAAGGGCCACAACGGGAATCTTGCGCGTCGTGATGCCCCGGCGACGAACGTCCAGTGGCTTATTCGCTTGCTTGCCGCCGATGTAGGTTTCGTCAACCTCGACAGTCCCGCGCAATTTGCTCTTAACGGGCTCCTGAGTCACAGCATAGCGGAGCCGATGCGCCATGAACCACGCGGCCTTATAAGTCACGCCAAGCATCCGGTGGAGTTGATGGGCGCTCATTCCCTTCTTGCTGGCCGTCAGGAAATGAACCGCCATGAGCCACTTGTGAAGCGGGATGTGCGAACCCTCGAAAATCGTCCCGACGGTCACGGTAAACTGCTTCTTGCAGGGGCGGCACCGGAGAAGCCCCGAGCGCCCCGGCTTCTTTGACGTAGCCTTAGGCGTCATGCGATAAACGTCCGTCGCTTTGCAATGCGGACAAATCGGACCATTGGGCCAAAGCGTGGCTTCAAGATAGGCTCTCGCCTTCTCTTCGCTCTGCGCAACTTCTGGTATTCCGGGCATCTTCTTGTTCATGGACATAGTGTAACATAAAGTTACAGTAATGTCAATGCCCTATCTTTGCGGCAACACAAAGATATTTAACTCGGGCATGGTTGTGGACACGACAACATTATCCGCAGCGAAGCCAGGTGATATTCCAATCGCCCTGCTTAATTCCGTCGCTCGCCCTTTTGATTTGATGTATGCATCAACCTCATTCATGAATCTAATTGATTCATGATCTCCTTCCGCGACATAGGAAATTTCAACGACACCCGGCTTTAACGGCAATGAGTGATCGATTAACCCAACCAGCGCCCTAGCACGCTGATCATCAATATGCCTCGGCGCATTATGAAGTTCAGCATGCTCGACTTGACCAGCAGCAAAACGAGTGGCTTGGCTATCCAACTCTGACTTAATAGCAGCCCAGCTAAGGTAATTTAGAGCAGAAACAATATTATTAGCCCAAGCAGACAACCGCTCTTGATTGGGGCTGGCTCCGATTTTTACGTTTATAGTTATCGGGATATTAGATTCCCAGCCCGGTGTTCCTTGCTGATCTATAATTCCCCACATTGGCTCATCTACACTTCCGCTTTGCATCCCCTTGCCGATTACAATCACAACAGAAGTTTCTGGACCGGAAATGGAAATCGTTCTAGAGAATTGGTCACTCATCTGCTTTAGCGCAAACTGTGGCGGTAGGCTGATCCAAGAATGAGCATTTCTTGCACTGTAGATTATTGGATTGGAGTGGAATAACTCGCGGATTTGCTTTTCATAAACTCTATCCCTCGTCTTTGCAGTGGCACTGGGAAGTTCAATTCGCGCGTCTGGACCGGAAAATTCCGCAATATTAATATCCCAGTCGTTCTCGAATCTCAGTTCCAGTTCCCCTAAAATGGAGTATTCAATGCAATCAAGGGCAATTTGATCTGGGTCCGTTGTAACATCCCGGCGAGTCCGATATAGATCAAAAACGATTTCTCGCACCGGCAGGAATCTGGCCATATATGCAGACTGCAACCTGTTTCTCGATATTGTTGGCAGGTAAATTGGTTCTCCTTTCGGACCTTTGTACCCGCTATTCTCTTGAAAAAATTTATAGGAAAAAGTTCTTCTATAATTAACTGTTGGGTGGAGTGCCATCGATAATGGTTTCGATATGGTCGCTGTGTTTTTTTGTGGCCAGATCTCAGATTGGCCAATACAAATCAAAAGACCCAATACGGCTAATGCCAGATCACCCTTAATGCCATTCCAAACGGATGAAAGAAATGATCTTCGATCCTTTATTTCTCCCTTTCTCCACGCATTCAAAGCAGAAATCATTGGCAATGCCATGGCCGCAGCCAAATATCTCTTCCCCCATTCATCAAGGAAGATGTGCCATCCAACAGGGATTGCCTGTAACATAAAGGTCCGCAGAGCGGAACATTAGAATAGCTCACTTTTGGCCCTTTTGCGAAAGGGATAATCCCCGGTCAGGCAGCCTGTAATTCCCGAGATCGGTCGGGAAGCATCCACCTCCGGGCCGCAACCCGAAGTCACCAGGCGGAAGGAGAGGCAACGGAGGTGGATCATGTCCTGGAAAGGCTTGTCCTTGACGCTCGTCATGGCGCTTTGCGCGCCCCCCGGCGCGCGCGCGGCCGCGAATGCGTCTTTCGACGGCAGCCTGGGCGGCGGCTTCGCGCTGCCGGCCCTCCGCTTGACGCCCGCGGCGGCCCCGGCGAAAACAACGCCGCCCGTCGATGTCCAGCGCCGCGGACGCTGCGGCGTCGCGCGCTGGTCGGTCAAGACCCTCTCGGACGCCGATGCCGGCGCCGTCAACCTGGCGCCCGTCGACGCGACGGTCTCCTACCTCTCGAACAACCCCGCGAGCACGCCGTGGAACGCGGACGCCGGCTCGCCTGCCGACCGGCGCATCATGAGCGGCCCCTACGCCGAGACGCAGGTCTATCGCGTCCACGCCACGCTCACCGCCTACAAGCTCGAAAGCGATCGGGACATCCACATGGTGCTTCGCGATCCCCGGACGGGAGAGACCCTCATCGCCGAGAGCGTCGATCCGGCCTGCCCGGGAGCGGACTCCTCGGCCCAGGCCCGGGTCTTCGCCAACGTGCGCCGGCAGATGGCGTCGATGCTGTTCCAAGGCCAAAGCCCGCAGCCCGGCCAGCTCAACCAGGTCAGCCTTCCCGTCACCTTGACGGGCGTGCGCTTCTTCGATCCGCCCCACGGCCAGGACGGCGACGCCAACAACGGCGGCGAACTGCATCCCGTCCTGTGCGTGAGCACGGGCTCGGATTGCGGCTAGCGCGCGGAGGTCGAACCGCAGCCATCAATCCAAAAACACCGTTTCAAATACGTTATAATCCTGCCATTGGAAAGGTGGCCGAGCGGTCGAAGGCGCACGACTGGAAATCGTGTAGGGTCTAACAGCCCTCGCGGGTTCGAATCCCGCCCTTTCCGCCAGTTTTGAGGCGACGCTTCTCCCGACTCGCGACGGCGGCGGCGTTGGCCGCCGGCAGCGTCCTGGTGCTGTTGGCCGCCCCCGCCCAGTACCTGGGCCGCCAGCAGGACGACCTGCTCTACATCATCGCCTCGCAATCGCTGGCCCATGGCTCCTACCGCCTGTTCACCGCCGTCGGCCGGCCGCTGCTGCTGATGATCACTCCGGGCTGGCCGGCGCTGCTCTTGCCGGTGAGCCTTCTCTGCCCCGGGCGGCTGGGCGCCTACGAGGCCCTGGCGACGGCCCTGCAGATGCTGGTGCCTTGGGCGGCCTTCGCCTGGGCCAGGCGAACCCTGGAGGACGAAACGGCGCTGCTCTTGGCGCTGCTGTGCGCGGCCAGCCCCCTCCTGCTCTCGCAAGCCGGGGCGGTGATGAGCGAGACGGCCTTCCTGTTGGCCAGCCTGGCGCTGTTGGCCCGCGCCGATGAGGGCGGCGCCGCGGCCGGCGGCTGGCTGGCGGCGGCGCTGCAATTGCGCCCGGCCGGAGCGGCGCTGCTGCCGGCGGCCCTGGCCCCCTCGTGGCGGCGCAAGCGCTGGCGAAAGCTGGCCCTGGCCGCGGCGATTCCGGCGGCGGCCGGCGGCGCTTGGTGCGCGGGCTGCTGGCTTTTGGCGCGCCGCGGCATGCGGGCGCCGGGAACCCTGGCCTACGCGGGACGCTCCTGGGCCTTTCCGCTGGCCTTAGGCGGCCTTGGAAAGATCCGCTTCTACGCGTCCTCCTTGGGCGGGGGATTTTTGCCCGCGCGCTGGGCCGCGGCGGCCGTGGCGCTGGGAGCGGCGCTGATGCTGTCGGCGGCCTGGGGCTGCGCGCGAGCGCTGCGGCGGCGCTGGGACGAGCCGACCGCCCTGGCCTTGGCCGGCTCCGCGGCCATGTACGCGGTCTGGGCCTGGAACTACGAGCGCTACTGGCTGACGCTGCTGCCGCTATTCTGGTGGGCCTGCGCCCGGGCCTGGGGCCGGGCCGCCAAGCCGCTCTTGGCGGCCCTGCTGCTCCTCGAGCTGGCCTTCGGGGTACGGCCGTGGCTGGGCGGCACCCGTTGGCGGCGCGTGGAATTGCCGCGCAGCTACGCCTGGCTCTCCTCGCATCTTTCCCGCGGGCAGGCCTTCGCCAGCGCCGCCTACATCCGCGACGGCTTCTACGCGGGCCGCCCCTGCGCGCCGCTGCCGGACGCCCCCAGCGCCGCGCGGGCGGCCGCGCAATTGCGCGCGCGGCGCATCGGCTACGCCCTGTGGCAGCGCCGGCTCGACATCGGCGTCGCCGACCCGGATTCTTCCGCGCTTGAGGCGCGCTTGGAGCGCGCGGGACGCCAACTGCAAGACGGGCGCTACTTCGACAAGGTCTATGACGACGCCGCGGAAGGCTCGGCCGTCTATCGCCTGAAAGATCCGCGAGATAATCATGTCACGGGCTCTAAATAGCTGGCGCGCCGCCATCGCCGCGGCCGCCTGCCTGGCCTATCTCGGCACGCTGGGCGCCCGCGGCTGGGTGCGCGACGACCGCTGGCTGATCGCCGACAACGCCCTGCTGCAAGGCGGCTGGCCGGCCGCGGAGGCTGTGTTGCGCACCGGCTACGTGGAGGCCGCCCGCGGTACTGCCGCGCCGATCGAGGAGTACCGCCCGCTGCTAAGCCTCTCCTTCTTGGCGCAACTGGCGACGACAGGCCGCAGGCCGGCCCCCTTCCACGCGGTCAACCTGCTGCTGCACGCCGCCGTCTGCCTGCTGCTCTTTAACGCCCTGCGTCTGCGGCTGCCGCTGGAGGCCGCGGGATCGGCGGCCCTGCTCTTCGCGTTGCTGCCCATCCACGCCGAGGCCGTCTCCTACATCACCAGCCGCTCCGAGCTTCTGGCCGCCTTGGCCTGGCTGGGCTGCTGGGAATTTCTGGGCGCCCGCCGCGAGAAGCCGCGCCTGGCCGCGGGACTGTCCTGCTTCGCCGCCGGCCTGTTGTCCAAGGAGAGCGCCGCGATGATCCCGGCGTTCCTGGCCCTCTCGGACTGGGTCTTCGAGGGCCTGCTTCCCTGGTCGCGCCGCCGCCTTGCGGTCTACGCCGGCTTGGGGCTGGTCGCCGCGGCTTATCTGGCGGCGCGCGCGGCGGTGCTGCCGCAAGCCAGCGCCGGGGTGCCGTTCTTCGCCGGCCGCCTGGACGCCGCGCTCCTCTGGCCCGTCTTCGCGCTGAGGCACTATCTCTGGCCCTCCTTGTCGGGGCTTGGGCTCTGCGCCGATTTCTCGCGGCCCGGCTCGCATCTGCGCGTTCCCGTAACCGCGGCCGGGCTGCTGGCCCTGGCCGCCCTGCTGGCCGCCGCCGCCGCCTGCGCGCTGGGGCTGGCGCGCCGGCGCCCTTGGGCGTTTTGGGCGGCCGCGCCGTCGTTGTTCCTGCTGCCCACCTGCCCGCTGCTGGTCCCCTTGGACACCCTGGGCGCCGAGCGCTTCCTTTATATACCGACGGTCTCCCTGGCCGTCGCCCTGGGCCTGGCCTTCCACCGCGCCAGGCGGCTTAGGCCGGCCGCCGCTTGGGCCGGCCTGGCGGCGCTGGCGGCCTGGTACGGCTTCAGCCTCGTCGGCCGCAACGCCGTTTGGTCGAGCGAGAGGGCCTACTATACGGCGGCCTGCGGCTGCAATCCCGGCTCGGCCCGCGCCCGCTCAGGGCTGGGCGTCGCCGCGATCGAGGCCGGCCAAACGGAACGCGGCCGGGATTTATTGCTGCAAGCGCAGCGGCTCGATCCGAGCCTGCCGCAGCCCCCCTACAACCTCGCTCTGCTGGCCTTCAGCGGGGGCGATCCGGCGGCGGCCGAGCCTCTGGCGCGGCGCGCGCTGGCATTGGATGCGGGCTTAAGCGACGGCTGGGTGCTGCTCTCGCTTATCGAGCGCGCCCGCGGCAAGCCGCGGCAGGCGGAGGGCTCGCTCGAGCGCGCGCTGGCCATTGAGCCGTGGAACGCCGCGGCCCAATTCGATCTCGGCCGCACGCTGCTCTTGGAGGGCCGGCCGCGGCAGGCCAAGCCCCATCTGCGGCGCTTCCTTGAGCTGGCCCCCGACGATCCCGACGCCCCCCGCGTGGCGGCCCTGCTGGAGAGGCTGCGATGAGCGACCGCCGCCTGGCCGCGCTCTTGGCCGCGGCCGCCGCGCTGTTCTATCTGTGCTTTCACTCCTACTTCTACAACTTCGACGGCGTGGCCTGCGCGATCGCGGTCGAGCTGGGCGACTTAAGGCACTTGGTCCACGGCAACCACCTGGCCTACGGCGTGCTGGGCTGGGGCTTCTTCAAGCTGTGGACGCTCTTGGGCTACCGCGGCCCGGCGCTGTTGAGCCTCCAGGTCTTGGACTCTCTGCTGGGGGCGGCGACCGCCGGCTCCTTCTTTCTGGCCTTGCGCCGCGCCGAGGTTCGCAGGCCGGCGGCCCTGGCGGCCGCGGCCGGCCTGTCTTTCTCATACGGCTTTTGGCTGTGGAGCCTGGAGGCCCAGGTCTATCTGTTGGGCCTCTTGGCGATGGCCTGGTTTCTGGGCGAATTGCTCTGCGACCGTCCCCGCCCCGGGCGGCTGGGAATGCTGCAGGGCTTGGCGATGCTGGGCCATGCGGGCCATCTGATGGCGGCCCCGGCGGCGGCCTACGCCCTCTGGCGCGCCGCGGGCCGGGAGCGCGCCCGGGCCCTGCGGCGCTGGGCCGCCTGCGCCGCGGCCACCCTGGGCTGCGCCTACGCCCTGGCCGCGGCCTTCTGCGTCAAGCCGGACTCCTGGAGACAGCTTAAGCTGTGGCTATTGGGCAGCGCCGCTCTCAACCATCGGCGCGCCTTCGCCTGGCACGGCCGCTATTACAGCTGGGCCGGCCTGCGCCAATGGGCCGCGATGAGCGCCCGCATCGTCTCCGACTTCTCCCCGCTGGCCGGGCCGCAAGGCTGGGCCGCTCTGGCCCTGGGCCTGGGCCTGCTGGGCGCCGCCGCGCTCGGCGCCTGGCGCGCTCGCCGCGGCGCTCGCGCCGTACAAACGCGCCTCTGCCTGCTCTGGCTGGCCGGCTACGCCGCCCTCTATCTTTCCTGGGAGCCGTTCACCATGGTCTATCGCCTCAGCGACCTGCTCCCGCTTTGGTTTCTGGCCGCCGTCGCCTTCGAGTCCGCGCCCTGGGCGGGGGCGGCGCTGGCCGCGGCTCTGGGCCTGGTCAACGGCATCTCCGGAATTCTGCCGAAGACCAAGCCGTCCTCCAATCCCGAGTACCGGGAAGCCCTTTGGCTCAAGGGACAGGTCCCGCCCGACGCTTGGGTCGTCGTCACCGGCAACGACCAGGTCTACGTCCCTTACTTCGCCCACCGCAAGCCGCTGAACCTCTTCTATTGGGAACCGCGCCCGCAAGCCCTTCCCGCCGAGTTGGACGAGCTTAGGGCCTCCGGTCAGCGGATATTCGTTCCGGCGCGCGTCTTGGACGAGGCTTGGCGCCGGCGCTTGGCGTCCTACGGCCTCGTGGAGCGCGGGCGTTTCGACGGCAGCCTTCTCTACGAGGCGATCGGCACCAGCGGGAAGCCCAGCGGCAGGATGAGGAAGAGGTTGAGCAGGGCCGCGGCGACCAAAAAAGGGCCGAAGGGAATGGGATCGGAGCGCCGCAAGCGGCCCGCGGCCAGCAGGCTCAAGCCGTAGATGGAGCCCAGAAGCGAGCCCACCAGCAGGCAGTCGAAAGCTCCTAGCCCCCCCGACCAGGCTCCGATGGCGGCCAGGAGCTTGACGTCGCCGCCGCCCATCGCCTCCTTGCCGAAGAGGGCGGAGCCGACGGCCGCCGCCCCATAGCACAGGGCAAAGCCGATCGCGGCTCCACGGACGGAGAACAGGAAGGGCTTCCACCACGACGGCTGCGCGAAGATCGGGTTGAGGGGCGCGACGCAGAGGCCCAGCACCAGCAATCCCAGGGAAAGCTCGTCCGGGATGATGAAATGCTTCCAGTCGATGGCGGCGACGGCGACCAGGTCGCAGGCGGCCAATAGGCTTGCGCCGGCCCAGTAGGGATGGGCTTGCCAGCGCCGCCACAGACCCCAGCCCAGCAGCGCTACGACCAGCTCCACGGCCGGATAGAGCGGCGAGATGGCGCCGCGGCAGCGGCGGCAGCGGCCGCGCAGCAACAGCCAGCTTAAGAGCGGAATATTGTCGCGCCAAGAAATCGAGGCGCGGCAGCGGGGACAGCGCGAGGGCGGCCAGAGGATCGACTCATCCTCCGGAAGGCGATGGATGAGGACGTTGGCGAAGCTGCCCAAGACCGCGCCCAGCCAAGCCGCCAGCGCCGACGCGATCCAGGACGGCATCAATAGCTCGTCCAAACGCTGCCCTTGGTGTCGGTATGGGTGCAGTTGACCCAGACGCTGCCGTCGGCGGCGTCTGCCTGGATGTTGTCGTAAAGCCAGCCTCCGGCGTCCGTGGAAACGGCGCCGTTGACGACGCTGGAGCTGTCCCAATGATAGGAGGGAGTCTTGCTCAGGGGGATCGCCTGCATGTATTTCGCCTCAATCGTCAAGGAGGTCAGGTCGCTGGGATAGACGCCCTCCATGTCGCTGTAGTAGATGGACAGCGCTCCGCGAATGCTCCCCAAGCTGCCCTTGGAGGCGCCCTCGTTGGCCTTGCGCACCAGGGTGGCGAACTTCGGGATGGCGATGGTGGCCAGCAGCGTGATGATCACGACGACGATCATCAGTTCGACCAGCGTAAACCCCTCGGCGTGGCTTTCCATCGCTGCCCAAAAAGGGGCCCCCTGTCGCCAGGGGGCCCCGGTCGTCCGGGCCCGATAGGACCCGATTAGCTTAGTACGTCGTCCAGACGCTCCCCTTGGTGTCGGTGTGCGTGCAGTTGACCCACACCGTCCCCATGTTGGAGTCGCCGGTCGTGTTGTTGTAGGACCAGCCGCCGCCGTCGTCCGATGTCGTCTGGTTCGTGACCGCGGAAGAGTCCGGATGGTAGTTCGGAGCCTTCGCGTTCGGTATCGCGGTCAGGTACTTGCCGTTGATCGTCAAGGAAGTCATGTCGCTGGGATACTGTCCCTCGAGGTCTCCGTAGTAGATGCTCAACGCTCCACGGATGGACCCGAGGTTGCCCTTCGACGCTCCCTCGTTCGATTTGCGGATGAGGCTGGCGAACTTCGGTATGGCGATAGCCGCCAAGATACCTATGATGGCAACCACGATCATCAACTCGATGAGCGTGAAGCCCGAAGTGCGCTTCCTGCTGGTGAGTCCTCTCATGCTATACCCCCTTTCGGCACGCTATGAATGATGAAGGGTAAATAAGCAGTATGCGGCCACCATGGCATGGCGCGAGAGAACACCCATCGCCGCAAGTATAGACCGTTGGGTCGGGGCTGTCAAGGTCTTTATGGGCGCCCCGGGAGCGCGCGTTCCGATTGGTGGGCAAGGGGGGACTTGAACCCCCAAGGCCTTGCGGCCACACGGTCCTGAGCCGTGCGCGTCTGCCAATTCCGCCACCTGCCCACCGATCGGAACGCGGCAGTGCTATAATGGGCATTCTACATGAAAACGAAGTCCGACGACAAGCGCGTCGTCGCCACCCACCGGAAGGCCCGCGCCATCTACGAGATACTGGAGACCTACGAGGCGGGCTTGAGCCTTTTGGGCAGCGAGGTCAAGTCCCTGCGCGGCGGCCGCGCCTCCCTGGACGGCTGCTTCGGGCGCCTGGATGGAGGGCAGCTCTCCCTGTTCAACTTCTACATCCCCCCCTACCAATTCGCCACCGTCTCCCCCCCGGATCCGCGGCGCTCGCGCCGGCTGCTGATGCACCGCCGCGAGTTAGATCGCCTGTCCGGCCGCCTGCAGGGCAAGGGCCTGACCTTGGTCCCCCTGGAGGTCTACTTTCGTCGCGGCTGGGCCAAGGTGCTGCTGGGCTTGGCGCGCGGCAAGAAGGGACCGGACCGCCGCGAGGACCTCAAGAAGCGCGCCACCGCCCGCGAGGCCGAGAAAAGCTTCAAGGGCTCCTACAGAAGCTAGAAGCACCCCGGCTGACGCCGGCCTAGAAGGCCAGGCCGAAAAGCCGGCGCGCCGCGCAGCCCACCGCGAAGGAGCAGGCGACGGCGCAAGCGACCATGGCGAGGTTGAGGAGGATGCGGCGGCGCGCGTTCATGCCGGAGAGAAAGGACAGCACCAGGGAGACGAGCACGCTGAAGACCGCGCCGGCCAGGACAGGGGCCAGCAGGGTGCTGGCGCCGAAGGCCACCGGCAAGAGCGGCACCAGGGCGCCCAGCAAGTAGAAGGCTGCGACCAGCCAGCCGATGGCGGCGGGAGAGGCCCCGCCGGCGGAGCCGGGCTCTTTGCCCAAAAACTCGCGGCGGCCCCGCTCCAGACGCTCGACCTCGTCCTCGGAGCTGGCGGCGGCGTAGGCGCCGCTGCCCATGGAAAAGGCGCCGGCGGCGGCGACGCTGACGCCGGCCAGCAGCACGAGGCGGGCGTTGCCCAGCGCCGCGAAGAACCCGGAGACGGCGCCCAGGATCTCGACTAAGCCGTCGTTGAAGCCTAGAAAGACGCTGCGCACGCGCTCTGGATCGACGCGGCGCGCGCCCGCGCGCGAGACGATCTCGTCCTCATGCCCGAACTCGTCGGACAGGACGCCCCGGACCGCTTCGCCGAGCTCGGTGTCTCGGTAGCGCTGCCAGAGGGCCAGATATTTCCGGATGCCGTAGATCTCGATGGCTTCCAGGGTCAGATGCGTGCCGACCGGCCCCAGCAGGCGCGCCGTGAGCAGCAACGCCCGCAGCTTCAGGCGCCGCGGCCAGTCCAGCTCGGAGCGCTCGATCTTGAAGAACGACTTCCAGAAGGAGAGATGCCGGGTCTCCACCGGAATCAAATCGGAGAGCACTTCGCGCAGGGGACCGCTGGAGGTCTTGGCCAGCTCCTGGTACAAGGTCAAATCGAAGAGCTCGTCCAAGACGAGGTCGAGGCCGGCGTCGCGGGGAGCGCTCAAAAGTGCAGGCCCAGGCCGCCCTCCGCCCCCGGCAAGCCGTGGACGAGGATGGCGGCCAGATTCACGTAAAAGAAGGGCCAGGGGCGCAGAGACATCCCGGCCGTGAAGCGGCTCTCCAGCGTCTGGACCGTCGTGCCGTCGAGCGACGGATCGACGGTGGAGGAGCGCACGACCACGCGGGTGCGGTCGAAGCCGGCCCCGATGTAGGGCGTGAAGGACGGCACGCCCATGGAGGCGACCAAGCTGGCGCCGAAATGGCTGGCCGAGAAGAATTGGTGGACGACGGAGTGCCCGACCCCGGAGATCAACACTTGCGGCGCCCACGGCTTGTCGCTGGTCTTGAGCAGCCCGTAGCGCAGGCCTCCCCCCGCGATCGTCAGGCCTTGGTAGCTGATCCCGCGGATGAAGCCGTCGATCTTGAAGGGCATGCCGACCTCCGCCTGCACCCACGGCAGGCCGAAGACGTGGACGGCGTTGTTGCGCAGGATGCGGTCGTTGGCGTCCGGCCGGAACTGCATCCCTCCCCGGATGCCGGCGTCGAAGCCGGAGAATCCCAGGCTGCGCCCGGAGTGGAAGGTGGCCGAGCCCAGGATGCCTCCCAGATCGCGCGCGAACGGCTTGATCGAGCCCGCGTCGGCGAACTGCTGGAAGCCTCCGTACTGGTCCGCAAGGGCCGGCGCTACGAAAGGCGCCCCCGCCGCAAGCCCCAGCGCCAGAATCGAAACGGCAAAGAATTTTTTCATGTCCTAGCGCAGACGCTCATGCGCGATCCGCAGCCCCTCCAAAGTCAGGTCCGGCGCCGGCAGCATTGATTCTGGCAAATCCCTTCGAAATAAGGAAGCCAGTCCCCCCGTGGCGAAAAGCCTGGGCCTGCCCCCAAGCTCGCGCAGCGTCAGCGCCAGCACCTTCTCGATGGCGCCCAAGTAGCCCCAGTAGAGCCCCGCCCGGATGCACTCCACCGTGTCCTTGCCGACGACGCGGCGCGGCCTGGCCATCGCCACCAGCGGAAGCTTGGCGGTGCGCTCATGCAAGGCCTCCGCCGCCAGCCGAGGGCCCGGCAGGATCGCCCCGCCCAAATAATCGCCTCCGGCGGCGACGCAGTCGAAGGTCGTCGCCGTCCCGAAATCCACGACGACGGCCGCAGCGCCCCGCGCGCGCCGATGGGCCGCCAGGGCGTTGAGGAGGCGGTCCGCTCCCACTCGCAGGGGCTCTCGCACGCGCAGGCGGATGCCCAGGGGCGAGCGCGGGGTGACCGCGACGGCGGCCACCCCGAAACTCGTGCGGACCGCCCGCTCCAGGGCTTTATCGAGGGAGGGAACGACGCTGCCGTAGACGCAGGCCTCCACGCGCGCGCCGCGCCGGCGCGCCGCGCGGGCCAGCGCGCGGCCGAGCGCCCCGGCATCGGCCTGCGGGTCGGTCCGCATCCGCCAGCGCGCCCGCAGGCTTTGGCCCGCGAAGGCGCCGACGGTGACGTTGGTGTTGCCGACGTCGACGGCCAGCAGCACGCTCGTTAGGTCCTAGACCTACTTCAACGCCGCCGCCAACTGCTTGACCGCCGTCGCGGACTTGAGCAGTTGGGCGCGCTCCTCGGCGGAGAGGTTGAGCTGGACGATCTGCTCCAAGCCTCGCGCGCCCAGCTTGCAGGGCACGCCGACGAAGACGCCGTCGACGCCGTACTCGCCCTCCAGATACGCCGCGCAGGGCAGTATCTTCTTCTTGTCCTTCAGGACGGCCTCGACCATCTCGGCCGCCGAGGCGGAAGGGGCGTAGAAGGCGGAGCCGGTCTTAAGCAGCTTGACGATCTCAGCACCCCCGTCGCGCGTGCGCTGGTTGATCGCCGCGATCTTGTCCTGGGGCAGGAGCTCCGTGATCGGGATGCCGTTGACCGTGGAGAAGCGCGGCAGCGGCACCATGGTGTCGCCGTGGCCGCCCAAGACCATGGCGTGCACGTTCTCCACCGAGACCTCCAGCGCCTCGCAGATGAAGGAACGCATCCGCGAGCTGTCGAGTATCCCGGCCATGCCCAGCACCCGGTGCTTCGGAAACTTGGAGGTCTTGAGCGCCACCAGGCACATCGCGTCGAGCGGATTGCTGACGATGATCAGGACGCTGTCGGGCGAGAAGCGGACGACGTTCTCGGTGACGGACTTGACGATGCCCGCGTTGGTCTTTAAAAGATCGTCCCGGCTCATGCCCGGCTTGCGCGGGATGCCGGCCGTGATCACGACCACGTCGGAGCCGGCCGTCGCCTCGTAGGACGTCGTTCCGCTCACGCGCGAATCATACCCAAGAATCGGGCCGGACTCCATGAGGTCCAGGGCCTTGCCGGCCGGCATCCCCTCCACCTGCGGGATGTCGACGACGACGACGTCGCACATCTCCATCTCGGCCAAGCGCTGCGCCAGCGTGGCCCCCACGTTGCCGGCCCCCACGACGGTTACTTTTTTTCTCACAGTCCCCCCATGCTAAAGCGGTATGTTCCCATGCTTCTTGGCGACGCCGACGACCTTCTTGTTCTTGAGGAAACGGAAGGCCTTGACGACCTTCGGCCGCGTCTCCTCCGCCGGTATGACCTCGTCGACGTAGCCGCGCTGCGCCGCCTGGTAGGGCGAGGCGAATTGCTTGGCGTAGGAATCGACGAGCTCCTGGCGCCGGCGCTGCTGATTGCCGGCGGCCTTGAGCTCCCGGCGAAAGAGGATGTCGACGGCTCCCTGCGGCCCCATCACCGCGATCTCCGCGCAGGGCCAGGCGTAGTTGAGGTCGCCGCGGATGTGCTTGGAGCTCATCACGTCGTAGGCGCCGCCGTAGGCCTTGCGCAGCACGACCGTCACCTTGGGCACCGTGGCCTGGCAGTAGGCGTAGAGGAGCTTGGCGCCCTTGCGGATGATGCCGTTGTACTCCTGCTCCATCCCCGGCCAATAGCCCGGGACGTCGACCAAGGTCAAAAGCGGGATATTGAAGGCGTCGCAGAAGCGCACGAAGCGCGCCCCCTTCTCGCTGGCCGAGATGTCGAGCGCGCCGGAGAGCACGGAGGGGTTGTTGGCGACCACGCCCACGGACTCTCCGCCCAGGCGGATGAAGCCGACGACGAGGTTGCGGGCGAAGCGCTTGTGCACCTCCAGGAACTGATGCCCGTCGGCCAATTCCCAGATGACCTCGTGGATCTTGTAGGACTTGCGCGCGTCCATCTCGGCCACGCGCCCCAACAGCTCGCTCTTGCGCCCGGGATCGTCCGAGGCCATCACGGCGGCCGGCTTCTCGCGGCAGTTCTGCGGCAGGTACTCGAGCAGCTCTCGGATCTGGCGGAAGCAGTCGTGCTCGCTGCCGGCGACGAAATGGCAGACCCCGGAGCGCACGCTGTGCGTCGCGGCCCCGCCCAGGGACTCGAAGTCGCAGGTCTCCCCGGTGGCGTTGCGCACGACATCGGGCCCGGTGATGAACATGTGGCTGCTGCCCTCGATCATGTAGACGAAATCGGTCAGCGCCGGCGAATAGACCGCGCCGCCGGCGCACGGCCCCAGGATGGCCGAGATCTGGGGGATGGCCCCGGAGGCCTGGACGTTCCGATAGAAGATCTCGGCGTAGCCGCCCAGGGACTCCACTCCTTCCTGGATGCGCGCCCCGCCGGAGTCGCACAGGCCGATCACCGGCACGCCGGCCTCCAGCGCTAAGTCCATCGCCTTGCAGATCTTGTGGGCATGGGCCAGGCCCAGGGAGCCTCCCATCACCGTGAAGTCCTGGGAGTAGACGCAGACGTCGCGGCCGTTGACGCGGCCGAAGCCCGCCACCACCCCGTCGGCGGCGAGGTATTTCTGGTCCAGGCCGAAGTCGCGGCAGCGCTTCTCGACCAGCAGGTCGAGCTCCTCGAAGGTGCCCTCGTCCAGCAGCAAATCCAGGCGCTCGCGCGCCGTCAGCTTGCCGGCCGCGCGCTGGGCCTTCTCCTTCTCGGCTCCGCCGCCGGCCATCGCGCGCTCCCGGCGCCGGCGCAAGGCCTCGGCCTTCGAGGAAAGGCGGGGCTTATGGGGACGCGCTGGCTCTGCCATCTTGCCCGGATTTTAGAATAGAAGAAGGCGGCAAAAACAGCTAAAAGCCTATCGGGACGACGGCAAGGAGCCCGGGCCGCCAGAGACCAGCTCGACCAAGACCCCCGCCGCCTGCCTGGGCGGCAGGAAGCAGACCTGGTGTCCCCGCGCCCCGGGCCGCGGCGCGGACTCGATGGGCGGCAGGCCGGCGCGGCGCAGCCGCTCCATCTGGGCGGCGAGCTCGCCGGCGCGGAAGGCGACATGGTGGAGGCCCGGGCCGCGCAGCCTCAGGAACTTGGCCACCGGCCCCTCCTCTCCGATCGGCTCCAGCAGCTCGATGGAGGCCTGGCCGGCCTGGAGAAAGGCCACGCGCACCCCCTGGGAGGCCACCTCCTCGCGGTGTCCCGCCTCCAGCCCCAGCGCCTTCCTATAAAAAGGAAGCGCCTCCTCGATGCTCCTCACCGCCACCCCGACGTGGTCCACTTGAAACTGAAATTTGGGGTCAGGCATGTTTTTTCAGTTTGCGCCACCCCGAAGCATCCGGGCGGCGACGCTGGGAGGATCCGATTTGTGGTCGACCAGCTCGTCTAAGTGGGAATCCATCTGGCTTAAGGCGTCTTGATAGACGCGCCGGGAGACATACAGCGACACCTCCTCTCGGTACTGCCGCTTCAGCCTCTCCCGGCCCTCGCCGCTGTCCCGCAGGTGGCGCGCGTGCTCGTCAAGGCCGGCGAGCAATTCCGGCAGGCCCTGGCCGCTCAACGCGGAAATCCCCAGCACCGGCGTCTGCCAGCCGCCGCAGCCTGCCTCGCGGCCCAGGCCCAGGGCGGTCTTAAGATCGGAAATGGCCTTGTGCGCTCCGGACAAGTCCGCCTTGTTGACGACGAAGAGATCGGCGACCTCCATGACCCCGGCCTTCATCGCTTGTATTTCGTCGCCCATCGTCGGGGTGGTCACGTAGACGACCGTGTCGGCGACGCGGGCGATGACCACCTCGTCCTGGCCGGTGCCCACCGTCTCCACGACGATGCGGTCGCAGCCCCAGGCCTCCAGGGCGTGGATCGCGCCGAAGATCGTGTGCGAGACGCCGCCGACCATGCCGCGCGTGGCCAGGGAGCGGATGAAGACGCCCGAATCCGTGGCATGGTCCTGGATGCGCAGGCGATCCCCTAAAAACGCCCCGCCGGAGATCGGCGAGGAGGGATCGACGGCCAGGACTCCGACCTTCAAGCCCGCCTTCCTATATAAGGCGACCAGGCGGCCGGTCAGGGTGGACTTGCCGGCTCCGGGCGGGCCGCAAATGCCGATCTTTTGGGCGCTCCCGGATTTAGGAAAGAAGCTGCGGATAAGGACGTCCGCCTCGCCGGACTCGTCGATGATCAGGGACAGGGAGCGGGCCAGCGCCCCGGTATCGCCGGACAAGACCAGCCGGGCCAAGTCCTCTGCGGGGGAGCTATCGGGCGACTGTCTTGGAGGCAAGCTTCTCCTTGAGATACTCGGCGATGGAGCGCAGGGGCGTGCCCGGCCCGAAGACTCGGTCCACTCCCGCGGCTTGCAGGCGCGGCACGTCCTCGTCCGGGATGATTCCTCCGCCGAACACCAGGACCGAGCCCAGGCCCCTCCGGCGCAACCCCTCCACGATCTGCGGAAACAGCGTCATGTGCGCGCCGGACAACAGCGACAAGCCGACGGCGTCGACGTCCTCCTGCAAGGCCGTGGCCGCGATCATGTCCGGCGTCTGGCGGATGCCGGTGTAGATGACCTCGAAGCCGGCGTCGCGCAGCGCGCGGACGATGACCTTCGCCCCTCGATCGTGCCCGTCCAGCCCCGGCTTGGCGATGAGCACGCGCAGCGGCCTTCGCGGATTGCCTACCATGTTCCCTCCGGATGCTCGGCGATCGCGGCGAGGGCCTCGACGACATTCGGGTCGAAGCGGGAGCCGGAGCCGGCGCGCAGCTCAGCGAGGGCTCGCCGCCAAAGCTCCTCGTCCTTGAGGCCCGCCATCCGCAGCTCCTCGACCGCCTCGACCCCGGCCAGGATGCGCGCTCCCAGCGGAATCGCATCGCCCTTCAGCTTGGACGGATAGCCCCCGCCGTCGAAGCGCTCGTGGTGATGCCGGATGATGGGGATGGCCCCCTCGAGCATCTTGATGCCTTCCAGCAGCTTGGCCGAGATGACTGGATGCATCTCGTCCGTCGGGCTGCCCACGCCGAGCTCGGCCAACACCCTCAGGTTCTTGAAGGCGGTGTAGCCGATGTCGTGCAGAATGCCGGCGTAATAGAGCATCCGGTACTCGTACTCGTCGACCTCCAGCAGGCGGCCGACGGCGCAGGCGAGCTTGGCCGAGCGCGTGGGGTGCTCCTCCATATGCGGCCGGGACGTTTCGATCACGCTGGTCAAGAGCTCCATCACGTGGGAAAAGAAGTTCTTCTGCTCCTGGATGATCTTGGTGTTGGTGACGGCCACCGACGCCAGGCCGGCCAGGGTCGTCAACAGCTGGACGTGCTCCGGGCCGTAGGGACCGCCGCGCCGGTTGAGCACCTCGACGACTCCCACCAGCTCGTCTCGGAAGATCATCGGCACGCACAACAAGGAGCGCGTGACGAAGCCGGAGGCCCGATCGAACTTCCCCGTGAAACGGGGATCGTTCTTGGCGTCGTTGACGAGCTCCGGCTGTCGGCGTTCGGCCACCCAGCCGGCGATGCCCTGGCCGATCGGCAAGGTCATGGTCTTCAAGGCCCCGGCCTTGTCGCCGGAAGCGGCCCGGAAGAACAAATTCTTCTTGTCGTCGGTGACCAGCATGATCGCGCTGGCCTCGGAGTCCAGCAGCCTTTCCGCCGCCGCTCCGATTTTCTGCAGCAGATAGTCGAGATCGCGCGTCGAGTTAAGCGAGTTGGCGATGGAGAACAGCTCCAAGGCCATCGCCGCGTCCAGCGTTCCGGCGCTCATTCCGTTCCCCCCAGGACCTCGCGCACGGTCGTCAATCCGAGCTTGACCTTCTCAAGCCCGTCCTGGACGATCAAGCGCAGCCCTTCCTTGCGCGCCTGCTCGCGCAGCGGGTCTGCCGCGACGTCCTTAAGGCAGAGGCCGCGCAGCGCATCGCTCATCACCAGCAGCTCGTGCAGGCCCACCCTCCCGCGGAAGCCCAAGCCCTTGCAGCCCGCGCAGGAGCCGCCGTCTGGCGGAGGGCCGTAGATCTTCTGGGCGGAGGGCAGGGAGACGCCGTTGAGCTTGAAGATCTGCACCTCCTCCGGCGTCGGGTCGTGCGCGATCTTGCAGTCGGCGCAGAGGCGGCGCGAGAGGCGCTGGGCCAGGACCGCCTTGACCGTGGTGGCCACCATGAAGGCCGGCAGCCCCATGTCCGCCAGGCGCGAGATCGCGGAGCTGGAGTCGTTGGTGTGCAGGGTCGAGAAGACCAAATGCCCCGTCATCGCCGCCTCCATCGCGATATGGGCCGTCTCCTCGTCGCGGATCTCGCCGACCATGATGACGTCCGGGTCCAGCCGCAAAAAGGAGCGCAGGGCGGTGGCGAAATCGAACTTCTTGCCCTCCCCCAGCTTCAGGTCCGGGTTGACCGGAACCTGCACGATGCCGTCGAGATTGTACTCGACCGGGTTCTCCGCGGTCAGGATCTTGATGTCCGGCCGATTGACGTGGTTGAGGGCCGCGTAGAGGGTCGTGGACTTGCCCGAGCCGGTGGGACCGCAGACCAGGATCAAGCCGAAGTTCTTCTTGCCGCCGATTCCCTTGAGCAGGCTCAGGAATTTGTCGAGGGTGTCCTTCAAGAATCCCATCTTCATGATGTCGACCTGGACGCTCTTGCGGTCGAGGATGCGCATCACGCAGGACTCGCCGTAGACGGTCGGCACCATCTCGACGCGAAACTCGATCGGATCGCCCTGCGCCAGCAGCTGGATGCGGCCCGACTGCGGAACCCTGCGCTCGGTGATGTTCATCGAGTTGGTCATGATCTTGATCTTGGCCGAGACCGCGTGCCGGTAGGACCACGGCACGGTGAAGGGCCCGGGAACCAATTGGCCGTCGACGCGGTAGCGCAGGAGTATCTTCGAGAGCTTGCCCGCCGGATCCTCGAAGGGCTCGATGTGGATGTCGGAGGCCTTCATCGAGAGGGCGCCCAGGATGACGGCGTTGACGATCTTCTCGACCTCCGGCGCGGAGGCGTCGACCTCCGTGATCTCCGCCTTCTTCTCCTGCTCCTGGCGCAGCTCGACGCCGGAATCCACGACAAGCTCCGGCCCCGCCTGCTTGTCGACGACGTCCTGGATCAGCTTGTGGACCACCTCCCCGGCCATGTTTCCATAGGCCCCGTCTATGGCCGAGCGCACGTCCTGCGGGATCGCCAGGTAGGGCTGGATGGAGAGGCCGGTGCGCAGTTGGAGGTCCTCGGACACGAAGAAGTCGCGGGGGTCCGCCATCGCGACGAAGAGGGTGCTCTCCTCCTTGGCGAAGGGCACGGCGCGATGGCGCCGCGCCACCGCCTCCGGAATGATCTTGACGATCTCGGCGTCGATCTCCATCTGGTCTAAGTCGACGGCCTTGACCTGCCATTCCTCCGAGAGGGCCTTGAGCAATACGCTCTTGCCGACGAAATTGGCGTCGAGGACGGCCTGCTGCAGCGGCTTGCCGTTCTTGCGGGCGTTGGCGTCCGCCTCCTTGAGCTGGTCCTCGCTCAGGAGCCCTCTGCCGGATAGTATCTCCGCCACCGTCTTGTGCCGCCGCAAGCCTTTAACCGCCATAACCTCCGAAGCGCTTCCGCAAGACCGCGCAAATCTCCCCCAGGGTAGCGGCCTTTTCCACGCAGCGCAAGACCAAGGGAAACAAATTCTCCTTGGAGCCGGCGGCCTCCGCCAAGGCGTCGAGCGCCGAGCGGGCCGCGCGGCCGTCCCTGGACGCCTTGAAGTCCTTCAAGCGCTCGAGCTGACGCGCCTCCAGCTCCGGGGAGACCCGCAAGGAAGCGGCCGCCCCGCCGGCGCCGTCCTCGAGCGCGAAGGCGTTGACGCCCACCACGACGCGCCGGCCGGACTCCACGCCGCGGGCATGCTCGTAGGCCTTCTCCTGGATCTCGGCCTGCGGCAAGCCGCGCTCGATCAAGCCGACCATGCCGCCCTCGGCGCGGATGCGGGAGAGCTTCTCCTCCACGCGGCGCTCCAGCTCGTCGGTCAGGCTCTCGATCGCGTAGGCGCCGCCGACCGGATCGACGGTGTCGGCCACGCCCGTCTCGCAGGCGAGTATCTGCTGGGTGCGCAGCGCCAGCCGCGCCGATTCCTCGCTGGGCAGGGCCAGGGCCTCGTCGAAGGCGTTGGTGTGCAGCGACTGCGCGCCTCCCAGCACCGCCGCCATCGCCTGCAGCGCCACGCGGATGACGTTGTTGCGGGGCTGCTGGCTGGTCAAGGTCGAGCCGCAGGTCTGCACGTGGAAGCGCAGGGTCTGCGAGCGCGGCTGCCGGGCGCCGAAACCGTCCCGCATGATGCGGGCCCAGACGCGCCGGGCGGCCCGGAACTTCGCGATCTCCTCCAGGAAATGGTTGTGGCAGCCGAAGAAGAAGGCCAGGCGGGGGCCGATCTCGTCGATGGCCAGCCCGCGGCTAAGCAGCTCCTTCAAATAGGCCTCGGCGTCGCCGAATGTGAAGGCCAGCTCCTGGACGGCGTCGCTGCCGGCCTCGCGAATGTGATAGCCGGAGATCGAGATCGGGTTGAAGCGCGGCAGGTGGCCCAGGGACCATTCCATCGTGTCGGCGGCCAGGCGCAGGCTGGGCTTGACCGGAAAGATATAGGTGCCGCGCGCCATGAACTCCTTGAGGATGTCGTTCTGCAGCGTGCCGCGAAGCTGCTCCAAGGCGACGCCGCGCCGCTTGGCCACGGCGACGTAGAGCGCCAGCAGCACCATGGCCGTCGCGTTGATCGTAAGAGAGGTGGAAACCTGCTCCAGGGGAATCGAATCGAACAGGGTCTCCATGTCCGCCAGCGTGCCGACGTGCACGCCGACCCGCCCGACCTCCCCGGCGGCGCGCGGATCGTCCGCGTCCAAGCCCATCTGGGTGGGCAGGTCGAAGGCCGTCGACAAGCCTGTCTGCCCCTGCTCCAACAGCCAGCGGAAGCGCCGGTTGGTCTCCTCCGCCGTGCCGAAGCCGGCGTACTGGCGCATCGTCCACAACCGGCCGCGGTACATCGTCTTCTGGACCCCGCGCGTGAAGGGAAAGCTCCCGGGCTCTCCCGGATCGGCGGCCGGGACGGTGTCGGGTCCGTAATAGCGCCCGACCTCGATGCCGCTGCTGGTCTTAAACCGCTCTTCCTCGCCGCTCACGCCGCGCGGACCTCCACTTGGTCTCCCGCCCTGACCGTCCCGCGCAGGGTTCCGGCCGGCAGCTCCAGGACGCTGCGCGCGCTCGGCACCCAGGCCGAGAAGCGCCACGGCGGCATGTTCTCGACGACGTGCACCGCGCGCCACTGCCCGTCCAAGAACAGGGCGTCTATCGGAAATTTCATGAACAGGGTGTGGATCGTCGGGCAGGGCACCAGGCGCGAGGCGAAGCCCAAGGTGATGAGCAAGCCCTCCCCGCTGCCCAGGCCTGAGCGCCCCAAAAGCCCGCGCGCGCGCGAGCGCCCCTCATCCGCCCTCATCGTGTAAGTAAAGCGTGCCTTCACGGTCACCAATTGTAATAAGTGGGCAGCGAAGCCACAACCGCCAGCGCCTCCCGCCGAATCTCCCGCCCGCCTCAACGGATCACGGCGAGGCGTCCCCGCGTGGAGCCGGCGTCGGTGGTCAGCAGGAAAATGTAGACGCCGGAGGCCACAAGGCTGCCGGAGTCGTTCTTGGCGTCCCAGGTCAGGCCCGACAAGGTGCGCACCAGCACGCCGTCCATCGTGTAGATCTTGATCGTGGCGCCGGGCGCCTGCAGGGACAGCGGCACCGAGAAGGCGACGCTGCCGGTCTGCGACAACCGGAAAGGATTGGGGAAAGCGATGGCCTTCTGGTCGCCCTGATAGTCCGCCAGGGTGCCCTTGATGGCCAAGCGCAGGGAGCGGAAGGCGTCCATGCGGCCCGCGCCGGTGACGTTGCCGGAGGGCCGAGCGCCCAGCGCCGCCACCGCGGCGCCGCCGATCGAGTCGGCGCCCCCGCGCAGGGAGGTCTCCACGTCGCCCGTGGTCAGCCCCGGCTTGGCCGAGAGCATCAGCGCCGCCAGGCCGGCCACGTGCGGCGCGGCGAAGGAGGTCCCGGAATCGGTGGTCGTTCCGCCGCCCGGCGTGTCCACCGCCACCCTGTCCCCCGGAGCCACCAGGCCGTGCTTTGCCAGCTCCGGGCCGGTGCAGGAGTATGAGGTGACGTCGTCGGCGGCGTCCGTGGCCCCCACCGGGATGATGCCGTCCGGCGCCGCCACGCCGGCGCAGTTGGCCGGCGAGTCGACCCCGGTGCCGTCGGCATTCGGATCCGAGCAGAAGGGCGCGTTGCCGGAGGCGATGGCCACCGGCACGCCCTTGGCCTGCAGGTTCTTGAGCGCGGTCTCGGTCAGGGGGTTGACGCCGCAAGCCCCCGGGCCGCCCAGGCTCATGTTGACGACGATCCTGCCCACGGCGGCGGCGTTGGCCGGGGCGGCCACGGTGTTGGCGACGTAGTCGAGCGCCGAGGCGATCGCGGTGTCGGTGGTGGCGCAACCGCATTCCTGCGTCGGCCCGTTGCAGCCGGCCGTGTTGAACACCTTCAGCGACAAAAGCTGCGCCCCCCAGGACATGCCGGCGATGCCCTGTGAGTTGTCGGTGGAGGCCGCGGCGACGCTGGCCACCTGCGTGCCGTGCAGGCAGCTGGCGGTCGGGGAAGCCTCGGCGGTCAGCGCCCCGGTGTTGTTGTCGACGGACTGGTGCTTGACCGCGCTCGCCGCCGTCCAGCCCAGCTTGCCGCTTAAGTCCGGATGAGTCGCGTCGATGCCGGAGTCGATGATGACGACGGTGACCTTGTTGGAATAGCCGCGCTCGTACTCCCAGCCGGCGAAGGCGTTGACCTGCTGCAAGGAGTACTGCGACGGCACCGCGGGATCGTTCGGCACGGCCAGGGGCCGAAAGACATGGTTGGGGGAAGCCGCCGACACGCCCGGCATGCCCCGAGCGACGGCCAGGGCGGCAACGACGCTGGCGCCGGACGGAAGCTCGACGATGGTCCAGCCCAGAATCTGGCCCAACACCTTGCCGCGGACGGCGGCCAGGGCGGCCGAACGCTCAGAGCCGGTCGCGGCGGGATCGAACTTCACCAGGATCTGCTCGGCCACGACCTCGATCGGGGCGGCCCCGGCGGCTCCGGCGACGGACGGACGAGACAGGCGCTCGATCTTGAAGGCGAGGGCGGGCTGGGCCGCGAGGCTCGCGGCGGCCAGGACGGCCAGCAGCTTTCTCACCGGGACGCGGCCGCCTTGGCCCGCCGCGGCTTGCCGGCGTTCTCGGAGCGGATGATCCCGACCAGTTGTGAGATGTCGTCCAACTCGAACTCGGCGCCGGCCTCCTTGGTGTCGAAGGTGTCGCCGTACTTGGCCCAGGCGGTGCGAATGCCCAAGGCCCTCGCCCCCGCCATGTCCCGCTCCGCCCAGTCGCCCACCATCAGCGTCTCCCGCGGCTTGGTGCCCAGCGCCTCCAGGGCCTTGCGAAACGGGGCGGGGTTGGGCTTCTTAAAGCCGGTGTCCTCGGAGGTGATCACGCGGTCGAAGGAGTGCTGCAAGCCGAGGCTGACGATGCGCAGCCAGACCTCCAGGCGCGGCGCGTCGCTGACGACCACGATGCGGATGCCCATCTTCATCAGCTCGGCCAGGGTCAAGCCGACGTGGGGATAGAGGGCCATCGTCCCGGCCTTGGCGCGCCGGTAGCCGATGATGGCGGCCGCCAGCACCTTGTAGTCGATGCCGCCGAACTCCTTGGCCAGGACCTTGTCGAATATCTTCTGGTCCTCGACGCCTTCTTTCCAGTATAGGTCGAAGATCTTCTCGACCATCGCGGTCTTCTCGACCTTGAGCCCGGCGTCGATCATCCCCTCCACCGCCGAATCCACCGCCGCCCGCTTCATCTTCATGAAGTCGGTCAGGGTGTTGTCGATGTCGAAGATGACGGCCTTGATCATGCTCCCGCTGAAATCCGAGGCCTGACCCTACTTTTCAGCGGGTCAGGCCTTGACGCGCTCGACGTACTGGCTGGTGCGCGTGTCGACCCGGATCTTGTCGCCCTCCTTGACGAAAAGAGGCACCGCTATCTCCAGGCCGGTCGAGAGCGTCGCCGGCTTGGTCATGTTGGAAACGGAGTCGCCCTTGACCCCGGGCACCGTCGAGGACACCTCGAGCACGACGTTGGCCGGCAGCTCGATGGAGGTCAGCTTGCCGTCGACGTAGACGCCCAGCACCTCCATGTTCTCCTGCAGGAACTTCGCCTGCCCCCCCAGCTTTTCCTTGGGATAGGAGACCTGATCGTAGGTCTCCTGGTCCATGAAGACTGCGTTGGCGCCCTCGTCATAGCTGTAGATCTTCTCGCGCTTGGTCACCGGCACCTCGCGGAACTTCGTGCCGGAGGCGTAGGACCTCTCGACGACGTTGCCGGTCTGCAGGGAGCGCAACGTCGTGCGGTAGACCGCGGCGGACTGGGACTTGCGGTGATGCTGATACTGCAGGATCTCCCAGAACTGGCCCTCGTCCTCGAAAACGAGGCCGTTGTGGAATTCGGATGTGCTGATCATGTCGCTCCTCCAGCCGGGGTTGCTTGGCCAATGTTATACCATTTGCCGATGGAGATCGAGCAGGGGCCGGGCAGCCCCTGGGTGACCTACCTGCTGCTTGGGCGAATCGGCGACGCCCTCATGGCGACCGCCCTGATGGACGCCCTGGCCCGGCGCTATCCGCTCGCCCGCTTCAGGCTGGTGGCCAGCGCGGCCTGCGCCGGCTTGGACGACGAGATGCTCCAGGGGATGGTAACACCCGGCGCATCGCGCCACCTTAAGCGCTGGCACCATCCCCGCGGAAACCTCCAAGCCCTGCTGGCTCTGCGCCGGCGCTCCCAGGCCGTCGTCGACTTAAACCCCGCCCCCTCCAAATCGGCGGCCGCCCTCATGGCCCTCTCGCGCGCCGACGCCAAGGTCGGCTTTCGCAAGGGCGGGCTGTTGGGCCAAGCCTACACCAGGACCATCGCCCCGCCGCGCGAGGACGAGCCGATGCTCGAGCGCTACCGGCGCCTGGCGGCGTTTCTCGGCGCTTCCCCCGCCGGCGTGCGCGGCCCGCGGGTCTTAATCGGCGCCGCCGCCGCCGCCTGGGCCGACCGGGCCCTGGGCGAGCTGGGAGCCCCGCCCGGCCGGGCTTTCATCATCATCCATCCCGGCAATTTCAAGAAGTTCGACAACCGCTGGCCCGAGGAGAAATTCGTCGCCCTGGCCGATCGCCTTTCGGCGCGAGCGGACCTGCGGCTCTGCTGGCTGGCCGGCCCCGGAGAGCGCGGCAAGGTCGAGGCCATCGCGCGCGCCTGCCGGACGCCGGCGCCGCTGTTGCCGGCGGCCACCCTCCAGCAGACCGGCGCGCTGCTGCGCCGCGCGCGGCTCTTTATCTGCAACATCACGGGCACGACCCACCTGGCCCACGCCGTCGGCGCGCGAACCTTCGGCCTCTACTCGCGCTACACCGACGCCGTCTGGCGGCTCAAGGGCGAGCCCTGCTGCGGAGGGATCGTCTCGTCGGAATGGAACTCCTGCCGCTCCATCGGCGTCGAGCAAGCGGAGCGGGGCATTAGCGCCGTCCTGGCTTTCCCAAAAGATCGCAACGCTGGGTCTTAAGTCCTGGGTATCACTAGGTCCTAAGTTTCTGTATAATTTCTGCCATCTCAGTCATACTAGGAACATGGAAGCCGGAACGATCCTGATCGTGGACGACGACGAGCGGTTCCTTAAGACCGCCGCGGCCGCGCTGCGCGGAGCGGGCTTGGAGGCTTCCGCGGCCGGCAGCGCCGAGCAAGCGGCGCGCGAGCTGGTCACCGGGCGCTTTCCCGTGGTTCTGGCGGACCTGCGCCTGCCGGCCGCCTCCGGGCTGGACGTCCTAGAAAAAGCGCGCTCCCTCGATCGCTGGTCGCTCGGCATCCTGCTGGCCGGGCAGAGCTGCGAGGCGGCGGCGCTGGCGGCGGTGCGCGAGGGCGGGGCCTACGACTACTTGATCAAGCCCTGCCGGGGCCTGGCCCTGGTGGCGGCGGCGCGTCGCGCGCTGGAGCATTACCGCCTCTCGCGGATGCTGGCCGAGAAGACCTCCCAGCTGGAGCGGCTTCAAGACCAGCTGCATCACCGCTCCCGCATGCTTCAAAACGTTTCCCACGAGCTCAAGAACCCATTGGCCGTGGTCTACGGCTACTCCGCCTTTCTGCTCGATCAGGGCCACCGCTGCAAGCCGGAGGACGTGCGCCGCAGCGTCCAGTCGATCCACAGCAACGCCGAGCGCCTCGACTCCCTGCTCGACGAGCTCTCCGAGTCCGCCCGCCTGCAAGGCCACAAGATCGAGCTGAGCCTGGAGCCGGTGGCGGCGGCCAAGCTCTGCCATGCCGCCGTAGAGAACGCGCGCCTGGAGATCGGACGCCGCAAGATCGAGCTGGGTCTCGACTGCGACACCGACGCCCTCGTCCTGGCCGATTCCCAGCGCGTGCAGCAGGTCCTCTCCAACCTTTTCAGCAACGCGCTGAAGTTCACGCCGGCCGGCGGGCGGATAACGCTGTCCGCGCGCGATCTGGAGCAGGACGGCTCGGTCTGCTTCACCGTCTCCGACACCGGCTGCGGCATACCGGCCAAGGACCTTCCGCACCTCTTCGAGCGCTTCTACCAGGTCTCGGAGACGCGCAAGGACCATCAGGGCCTGGGCCTGGGCCTGGAGATCTGCCGGGGCTTGATCGAGCTGCACGGCGGCCGCATCTGGGCCGAAAGCCAGCAAGGCCTGGGCTCGCGCTTCCACTTCACGCTGCCGCTGAGCACCGCGCAAGCAATCTAGCCTGCCCCGATCCTCGGCCGCATGGAAGGCGTCGACTTTTCGCTGGCGGGTGAACCCGTGACAGCAGAACCGGGACAGACCGGCGCGTCGTTTATCGTCTGACGGGGCGTCTGAGGGCCCGGCGGACGATAAACGACGAGCCGTCCCGGACGGATGTTAGGCGCCGTCAGCTAGCGTCCGAGGCGCTCGTAGATCGCCGAGCGCTCAGCCGGATCGGAGAAGTCCAGCCGATAGCGCGCGGGATCGGAAAGCCAGGACAGCAGCACGGCGGCCGGCAGCGGATCGTCGAAAGCGTCGCCGCGTTTGGTGGCCAGGGCGTAGTCGTCGGGAAAGACCGCCACGTAGCGCGCGCCGGAAGACGCCAGCCAGCGCGCGAAGGCCCGCGGACCGGAGAGACGGCGCAGATGCAGCGCGCGCCGCCCCGTCAGCAGATAGAAGCGCCCGTCCAGCTCGACGGCGAAGACGTCGGAGGGCGCGGTATGGCCGCGGACCCAGGCCATGGTCCTCTCGGGCGGCCGCGTCACCGAAGAATCGCGCCTCCAGGAGGCCTCGGCCACGCGCAGGTCCGTGGGCAGCATCAGGAGCAGGGCGAGGATGGCGGCGGCCGGCGCGGCCGCGCGGGAAGCGCCCGCGCGCGCGCCGAGAACCCGGACGCCGCGCAAAAAATACGCGAAGGCCAGCGGCAGGACCGGCAGCAGGTAGCGCGCGGCCTGCTTGCTCCAGGCCAGATGGGCGGCCAAAAACAGGACCAAGAACAGGGCCGGCAGTTTGGCCCACCCCTTCCAGCCCGCGGCGCTCAGGCCCGTCGCGGCGGCGACCGAGCCCAGCCCGACCGTGGCCGCCGTCAACGGGGAGCCCGCGGCCGCGGCGACGGGCCAGCGAAAGAGCATCGTCTCGAAGACCAGCCTGAGATAATAGGCGAGGTTCAATAAGACGGTCCCCGCGAGAATGCTCCAGCGCCCATGGCCCGCGTACGGCGCGGCCAGCTCCGAGACGTACAGCAGGGCATGTCCGGTCAGCGCGTAGTTGCGCGCTAGAAACGGCAGCAGCCAAGCCGCGGCGCAGGAGGCGCTCAAGGCGGACAAGGCCCAGCGCCGCTCGCAAGCCAGCGCCAGGGCGAAGGCAAGGGCCAGCGCCGCCCCGGTGGGACGCAGCAGCGCCGCAAAGCCGACCAAGGCCGCCAAGCCCAGCCAGCGCGAGGGACGCTCCTCCGGCCAGAGGCGCCGCGCCCAGGCCAAGGCGGCCATCGCCGCCGCCAGCATCGGCACGTCCGACAGGACGGTCCAGGACATGCTGACGGCCAGCGGGGTGAAGGCGGCCAGCGCCAGGGCGGCCCAAGCGTCCTCGGGGCAGAGCGCCGAGGCGAGCGAGGAAAACCACCATAGCCCCGCCAAGAGCAGCGCCGCGCTCGCCGCTTGATAGGGCCACAAGGCGCGTCCGGCCAGGGCCGCCACGGGAGAGAGCAGCAACGAGAAGCCGGGCAGGTAGTTGACCAGCGGAGGCGCCAGCGGGGCGTTGAGCTCGGCGTAGCGGCCGCTCAACAGGGAGCGAGCCCCGATGATGTAGAAGGCGTCGTCGTTGAAGAAGCCGACGTAGTAGGCGTGCCGGCAAAGCAGATAGAGGAAGGCCGCGCCGCAGAGCAATGCCAGGCGGCGGCGCGCGCTCACCGCCGCCTCACCGCCGCTCCCGCGAGAGCGCGATCCAAACCGCCAGCGGGATGTCCTGCGGCCTGGCGCGGGCGGAAACGCCGCGGCCCTCCAGCAAGCGTTCCACCTCTGAGCGCGGCCGCGACAAGGCCCGCGACAAGGAGGAGGCCGCCATCTTGCGGCGCTGGGCGAAGGCCTCCCTGGCGAGCCGGAAGAAGCCCGGCTCTTCCTCGGAAGAAACCAGCGGCTCGGCGCGGCGGCGCAGCCGGATCACGCCGGAGGTCACGCGCGGCGGCGGGCGAAACGCCGAGGGCGGCAGCTCGAAGAGCCATTCCGGCTCGGCCTTGATCTGCGCGGCCAGGCTCAGCAGGCCGTAGTCCGCCCCGCCGGGCGCGGCGCACACCCGAAGCGCCACTTCCTTCTGGAACATCAGCACCGCCTCGCTCCAGCCGCTCCAATCCAAGAGCCGGCGCAGGATGGGGCTGGCGACCGCGTAAGGCAGGTTGGAGACGACGGCGTAGGGGCCCTGGCCCAGGCGGCCCAAATCGAGCGTCAAAAAATCGGCGTGGATCAGCCGCAGCCCCCGGCCCAGCAGCGGGCGCAATCCCTCGCAGAGCCTGTCGTCCAGCTCCACGGCGGTCAGCGCGGCGCCGCCCTCCAACAGCGGCTCGCTCAAGGCTCCGCGGCCGGGGCCGATCTCGAGCACCCGCCGCCCCGCCGGGCGGACGGCGGCGACGATGGCCTGCCGCGCGGCCTCGTCCTCCAGGAAATGCTGGGAGAGCCTGGCAGAGTTGCCCATCAGCGGCGGCGGCGCAGCAATTCCTCGCCCAGGGCGCGGATATCTCCCGCCCCCAGGGTGAGCGCCACGTCGCCTTCTCGCAGCAGACCCTCCGCCTGCCCGGCCCCGGACAGAGAAGCGCAGGGCACGCCGGCGCGGCGCAAGGAGTCCAGGATCAGCCGAGAGGAAACCCCGGGGATCGGCCGCTCCCCGGCCGGATAGATATCGGTCACCAGCACCAGGTCCGCCGCGCGGAAGGCCGGCCCGAACTTGCGGGCCAGAAGCCGGGTGCGCGTGTAGCGGTGCGGCTGGAAGAAGGCCACCAGCCGCCGGGGCTTCCAGAGGCGAGAGATCGCCTCCAGGGTCGCCGCGATCTCGGTGGGATGATGGCCGTAATCGTCGATGAACTCGACTCCGCCGGCGACGCCCAGGCGGTCTAGCCGCCGCCCCACGCCGCGAAACTCCGACAAGCCGCGGGCCAAGCCCGCCGCGTCCAGGCCGAGGAAGCGCCCCGCCGCGAAGGCCCCCAGGGCGTTGAGCACGTTGTGGCGCCCCGGCACCCGCAGGCGCAGGCGCGCGTCGCGCCGGCCCTGCCGCAAGACGAGAAAGCGCGAGCCCTCCCGGGACAGCTCGAGCTCGGCGGCGCGCCAATCCGCGCGGGGGCCGAAGCCGTAGGTCAGGACCGGCCGCCCGACCCGGCCGGCCAAGGCGGCCAGGACCGGATCCTCCGCGCAGAGGATCGCCGCGCCGTAGAACGGCAATCGCTCCAAGTGCTGGAGGAAAGCGCGCTTGAGGTTGGCCAGCGAGCCGTGGTAGTCCAGATGGTCGTCGTCGACGTTGGTGACGACGGCCGCCAACGGCGACAAATACAAAAACGAGCCGTCCGACTCGTCCGCCTCGGCGACGAGGAAATCGCCCAGACCCAGGCGGGCTCCGGAGCCGCTGTCCTTGAGCCTGCCGCCGACGATCATGGTCGGGCGCGCCCCCGCCGCCTGGAAGGCCAGGGCGGCCATGGCCGTCGTCGTCGTCTTGCCGTGGCTGCCGGCCACCGTCACCGTCTTCTTCATGCGCCCCAGCTCCGCCAGCATCTGCGCGCGCAGGATCACCGGGATGTTGCGCCGGCGCGCCCACAGGACCTCCGGGTTTCCGGCTGCGACCGCCGAGCTGACGACGAGGACCTGGGCCGAGCGGGCATGGGAGGCCGCGTGGCCGACATGCACGCGCACCCCGGAGCGCTCCAGGCGCCGGGTGATCTCGCTGGCCTTAAGATCGGAGCCGGACACCTCGTAGCCGAGGTTGCGCAGCACCTCTGCGATCCCGCTCATCCCGACGCCGCCGATGCCGACGAAATGGACGCGCCGGACGAACTGGCCCATGTGTCCCGAATCGCTCATCGCCCCGCTCCCGCGGGCCGGGTCGAGGGCCGGCGCAGCCACTTCAAGCCGTCGCGAGCCGCTCGCGCCTTGGGATCGATGCGCAGCGCCCGCTCCAGGGCGGCCTCGGCGGAGGCCTCGTCTCCCAGCATCACGTGGGCCACTCCCAGCCCCAGCCACGCCGCCTCGTTGCGCTCATCCAGCTTGCTGGCCCGCTCGAAGGAGACGAGGGCGCGCTGGCCGTCTCCCAAGGCGGCGTAGCCCAAGCCGGTGTCGACCCACCAGTCGCTGCCGCCGGACGGGCTGGACTCCTCGTCGATATCGGGCAGGACCTCGGAGACCAGGGGCATCCAGCCCGTCCCGATGATCCACAAGCCCAGATCGTTGCCGACCTGCCGCGGCTGGAAGCTGACCTTGGGGGGCGTGCGCGGCCGGCCGCCGGGCCCGCCGCCGCTTTCCGCCGCCGTCTGCGCCGAGCGGGTCAACGTGAGGTTGAGGCCGAGCCGCACGTCGGCCCCCGCCGGGGCCTGCGCCATCACGGCCTTCAGCTCCTTGAGCACCCGGTCGATCTGGCGCTGGCGCTCGAGCGAGGAGCCGGGATTGATATGGAACTGGCGGCGCACGGCCCGGACCTGCAGATCCTGGCCCAACTGGCGCTTGAGAGCGCGGCTTAAGGACGACTCGCCGGGGCCGCCGCGGACCAGCTCCGCCTTGGGAACGAAGAGGACGTCGACTTGCATCAGCGCGCCCTGGTCGAGCGGGACGCGCTCGAGATTGCGCCGGAACACCGACAAGGGCCCGTCGGCGGGAGCCTCCCGCTCCTCCTGCGGCGGAGCGCTCTTGGCCGGCGCCTTGGCCGCGCTCCTGCCGCCGGCGTAGGAGATCGACAACTGCAGCCCGGCTCCCCCCTCCTCAGGAGTCAGGTGGAAGGCGTCGGCCAGCACCGCGCGGGCCTGCCGCAAGCGCCCATCCTCCAGAAGCAGGCGCGCCAGCCTAAAGCGCGCCACCGAATCCCTGGACTTGAGCGCCACGGCCTTGCCGAAATCCCGGATGGCGGCCGCGCGCTCGCCGGAGCGCTCCTCCACGGAGCCCAAGGCCAGCAGGGCGTCCTCGAACTCCGGGAAATCCTTGATGGCCCGGCGCAGCGAGTCGGCGGCGTCGGCGTCGCGGCCCAGCCTGCGGTAGAGCATCCCAAGCTGGTAGTGATACAGGGCCTCGTGGGGCGCGAGCTCCACGGCGCGCCGGAAATGCTCGAGGGCGTCGAGGGCGCGGTTCATGCTCTCCTCGATGGAGCCCAGGTTCATCTGGATGTCGGCGCGGGAGGAGTCCAGCTCGGCCGCCTTCTTGAAGGCGGCGTAAGCCTGCGCAATCCGCTCCTTGTAGGCCAGGGAGATGCCGAGCAGCATGTAGGGCTGGGCGTCCTGCGGCGCCAGCTCCACGCTCTTGCGGTAGCTCTCGATGGAGCGGTCGACGTCGCCGGTCCAGTAATAAGCCACGCCGAGCATCATCTGGGCCTGCGGGTCCTGCGGATTGGCCGCCACGGCCCGCCGCAACTCGTCGAGGGCCGCCTCGTACTGCTTCTCGTCGAGATACTGGGCCCCCAGCCTCAGCTCCCGCTGCGCCTGGGAGGCCATGATCTCATCCCAGATCGTCCGCTCCCCGGGCTCGGTGCGCGTGGCTCCGGCCGGACGGACGGCCAGCAGCAGCAAGGCGCAGAGGGCGAAGGCGCGCAGGATGCGGGGGACGATGGCGCGCAGGGCCTTGCCGCGGTGGCTTAGGGCGTTCTTGCGCTCCGGCTCCAATTGGGCCAGGGTCAGGCCCAGCTCCGGGATCAGGAAGAGCGGATCGTAGCCGAAGCCGTTGGCGCCGCGGCAAGCCTCCGCGATCTCGCCCTCCAGCACGCCCTCTTCCAGCGCCGGCTCTCCCGAAGGGCCGCAGAGCGCCATCACGGTCCTGAAGCGCGCCGCGCGGCTGGGTTTGGAGCGCAGGGCCTCCAGGAGCTTGGCGTTATTGGCGGAAAAATCGCAATCCTCCCCGGCGTAGCGCGCCGAGCGCACGCCCGGAGCGCCGCCCAGGGCCGCCACCTCCAGCCCGGTGTCGTCGGCCAAGGACCACAGCCCGCAGGCGCGGGCGCATTCGCGGGCCTTCTTGGCGGCGTTGCCCTCCAGAGTCGGCTCGTCCTCGACGGTGTCCGGCAGGGAGTCCGGCTTGGGCAGGACGAGGATGGGCGCCGACGCCAAAAGCTGGGAGATTTCGCGGACCTTGTGGGGATTGCGCGTGGCCAAGAGAAGTCTGTTCATTGGCGGTGGGCGGGCAAAAGTGTATCATTTCGCGGTGAGTCTCAGGCGCAAGGCGCTGGCCTTCCTGCTGGCGCTGGGCGCAGGCGCCGCAGCCTGTTTTCCGCGCCCGATCGATGAAGCCGACCGCTCCGATCCGGGCATCCGGACCCGCTTGGAGCAGCGCCTGACCGCCGACCCCGGCCTGGACCTTCGCACCGTCTCCATCGACGTGCAGGACGGCGTCGTGACGCTCTCGGGAATCGTGCCCTCCTGGAAACAGCGCCGCGCCATCGAGCGAACGACGCGGAGCTTGGGCGGCGTGCGCGAGGTGCGCTGCGACCTGGTCGTGTCCCAGTGAACGTCCGGACATTTCAGCGAAAGCTGCTGGCCTGGTACGAGCGCAGCCGGCGCCCGCTGCCCTGGCGTTACAACGTCACGCCCTACAGGACCTGGATCTCCGAGGTCATGCTGCAGCAGACGACCGTGGCCGCCGCCGCGCCGCGCTTCTCGAGCTTTCTTAAGCGCTTCCCCGACGTCGACAGCCTGGCCGCCGCCAGAGAGCCGGAGGTGCTCTCGGCCTGGGCCGGGCTGGGCTACTATTCGCGCGCCAAGAACCTCCATCGCGCCGCGCGCCAGATCGTCTCCGAGCACGGCGGCCGCTTTCCGGACGATGCGAAGGCGGCCCTGCGCCTTGCCGGCGTCGGGCGCTACACCGCCGGGGCCGTCCTCTCCATCGCCTACGGGCGGCCGCTGCCGGTGCTGGACGGCAACGTGGCGCGAGTCCTGGCCCGCTTCTTCGCCCTAAACGGCGACGTCAAAAGCCCGGCGCTGGTCCGCGAGCTTTGGGCGCGCGCCGAGGCTCTGCTCGAGCGCCGGCGCCCGGGCGACTGGAACCAGGCCTTGATGGAGCTGGGCGCCACCGTCTGCCTGCCGCAGGCCCCGCGCTGCCCCGCCTGTCCGCTTCAAGCGCTCTGCGCCGCGAAAATCCGGGGCCTGCAAAACGCCCTGCCCGTCGTGCGCCCGCGCCGCGCGCCGCTCGAGCTGCGCTGGACTTTCCTGTGGATTACGCGCGGCGACGAGGTCCTGCTGTGGCGGCGCTCCCCCACGGAACGCTTCCTGCCCGGCCACTGGGGGCTGCCGGAGCCCCGGCACCTGGGCTTGGCCGCGGGCGGCCCGCTTAAGAGCGCCCGCCACGTGATCACGCGCCACCGCATCCTGGCGCGGGTCTGCCGCGCCGAGGCGCCGCCAGCCCTGCCGCCCGGCGCGCGCTGGACCAAGCGCTCCAGCCTGCGCCGGCGGCTGGTCTCCTCGCTGTGGCTTAAGTGCCTGCCTTGAGATTCAAGCCGGCTACGCGGGCCGTCATGGCCTGACACACTTTCCCTATCCGGCCAGACGCAAGCCCGCTACGCGGGCTTAGTCCAGCACGACGGCGGGCTGCCCGTCGCAGAGGACCCGGGAGCCGGGCGCGACGGCGTCGCAGCGCAGGAGCGCCAGGCCGGCCTGCCCGGCCGCGCTGGTCAAGCGCCCCGCCTCGCGGCCCGCGGCGCTGACCGGCGCGCCGGCCCTGGGCGCCGGGCCCTTGAAGCGCAGGCGGAAGAGCCGGCGGTTGACATGGCCTAGATGACGGATGCGGGAGATCGTCTCCTGGCCCATGTAGCAGCCCTTGGTGTAACTGATCGCCGATTCCAGCCTGGCCTCCAGGGGGATGGTCCCGCCGTCCATGTCGACGCCGAAGCGCGGCCAGCCCGCCTCGACGCGCAGCCGCTCGAATTCCGCGTCCGGCAGCCGCCGGCCGCAGGCCTCGAAATCGGCGCGCAGAGCGGGCTCAAGCAAAACCAGGGCGCCGCCGGGCCCCAGGGGCGAAAACGGCAGGCTGCCTTCCTTCCAAGGCCGGCTGCGCCAGTAGGCCAGCCAACGAGCGGACTCCTCCGACAGGCGGCTGTCGCTGAGCGCCTCGAGCTTGCGGATTACGGCCGCCAAGCTCTCCGCGGTCTCGGGAGGGCAGGCCAAGAGCAGCGCCTCCTTCCATTCATAGACCCAGAAATGGGCCTGTAGCAGGCCCTTGGGCGTGAGCAGGCAGCAGGGCAGCTCCCGGCCCGGCGCCAGGGCCTTGACGTCGTTGGTGACCAGGCCGTGCAGGAAGTCCTTGCGGTCCGCTCCGGCCAGTCGGAACAAGCGCCAATCCCGCAAGGGAAAATACGCCTCGTCCACGGCCACACTGTAGCAGAATTAGCAGGACGATGAAAATTCGGCAAATAGGACCTTTGGCCCATCCGAGAGCGGCCCGCCTCCGCTACCCTGAAGGCATGAAGAGCTTCAACCTCGCCGTCGCGATGGCCGTCGGGTTGGCGGGAAGGGTCTGCGCCCAGCCCCACCCCTATCAGGCCGAGATTTCGCGCTTGGCGCAGGCGGGCGATGTCTCCACCGCCACGGTGAAGGCGCGGGCCGAAAGAGTCGACGCTCTCGTCAGCGCGATGGCGCCCAAGTTCCCCGTCGTCCATCCTGTCCTTAAAGAAGAAACCTCGGACCTGCCCGCGCCGGCGGTCCACGGCGAGCCCGCGTCCCTGGCCGGCTTCTATCTCAGCCCGGCGACCATGAAGGACCCGCGGCTGGCCGAGTTGAAAGCGGTCCTGGCCGATTGGAACCACCGCCTGCAGCTGAAAAGCCTGCCGCAGATCTACGCCGCCTTGGCCCTGTTCAAGGCCATCTACGCCCTGCCCGGCGACATCCGCGCCGTCGATCCCGACACCGCCAAGCTGCTCGACGCGCGCCGCCAGGACATGGTCCGCTACCAAGGCCTCTTCGCCCGCCTGGCTCACCCGTACCTACTCGCCCTCTACAACGCCGCCCAGCACATCGGCGACCGCTACAATCTCTACCACCCCAACAACATCGACACCTTCAATTGCGGAACCTTCACCAAGACGATGTCCGAGGCCCCCACCTGGCTGAACACCGCCGACGGCCAATACGACCAGGCCCGCGCCGACGCCGCCGGCCTCTCCTTCTCCCGCGATCCGCGCCCCGGGGACCTGATCTTTTTTCAGAATACCTACTCCTACATCCTGCGGCCCGGCGAGCGCCCTCCCAACGACGGCGTCACCCACGTCGAGTTCTACGTCGGAGGCGGCACCAGGCCCGGCCAGCGCGCCGTGCTGCTCGGCGCGGCGGGCCGCCGCTCCGGCGTCACTCTGCACTTGGTCCTGTTGCGCCCCAAGGGCACGCGCTTCGGGGTCGCCGGCTACGCCCGCCCCGGCGCCTTGGCCTCGTACTGACCTCGAGGCCCAGCCCTGCGCCCTCACGCGGAAAGGGAACGGATTTCAGGGAAGACTGAACTTCTCCCACGGGAATTTGTTGGGGAAGTGGCGTTTTACTCCTTCAGGAACACTGTCCCGGCAACGGCTTCCAGGCTCGCTGCAATGGCTCACGATTTGTCCAATCCCGGCGGCGACCGACCCATACTGATCGTAATGATTCAGAAGCCAGACAGACACCTGGCATTTCGGGTCGTCTTTGTTGCTTCTCCATCTCAAATCGGCCTGCGGCCAAACGGAGGGCTTGAAATCCCCGGCGTAGCTCCACCTCCAGGCCCGACCTTTTTGCAATACATCGAGCGAAACTTTAATCTGGTCCGCGGCATCAAGAGAACCTGTCATTCCCCCAATCCAAATAAAACCCGGGAAGGCGATGACAACAGGGACAAACTGCGTTCCGGAATCCCTGTAACTTCCCTTGAAGCGAAAAAGGCATCCCGGCGCGGCGAAGGCCGAAGCCCGCAAGAACAGGAAACAGGCAGCCAGGAGATATCTCGCGCTCACGAGACAAGCATAGCTGCCCGACTCGGATCGCGCAAGGCCACATCGAAGAGCATGGGTCTAAAGACTGCCAACTAAATAGGTCCTTCGGGCATTGGCGCGCTCGCCGAGCACCCGTAAACTGCGGGCATGATCGAGTGGATGGCGGCGGCGGCGTGGGCGCTGGCGGCGCGCGCGGACATAGGCCCCCAACGGTGCTGGGAAAAGGCCTACGACAGGGGCGTGGATTACGCTCTCGCCGTCATCGAGCGTCCCTCCGACAATTTGATCGTCTCCTATGAGCCGATGCGCTTCTGGCGAGCGCGCGGCCTGGGAACAGTCGTCGTCAACGGCACCTATTTCGGGCAAGGACAGCCCATGGGCGACGTGCTGGCCTCCGACGGAAGAGAGTACCATCCCCGCTACCGAGTCCTCCGCCCCGGCGACGGCCGGGTCGTCGACCTGGGCCGGCGTTGGGCGCTGGGACGGCTGCGCGGCAAAGGCACTCTGGCGATCGCGCGCGACGACGAGGCGATCGAGACGATGGATCTTTATCTGGGCGGCGGAGCGATTCTTCTGCTCGACGGCAAGGACCTTAGCGCCGACAACCTGCCGCGGGGCTCGACTCCCGGAGAAAGCTTTTCTCCGGACATGCTTTCGCGCCCCGCCGCGCGCACCGCCGTGGGACTGCGGACGGTCGACGGCCGCCAGCAATTGCTGATCGTCAGCGCGCCGCAGTCGGCCCAGTCGATCCTGAGCGGGGACATCCTCAGGCCGCGCGGGGCCACCCTGGCCGGGATGGCGGCGCTCATGCGCCGGCTCGGCGCCACCGACGCGGTGCTCTTCGACGGAGGCGGCGCCGCGGGGTTTTCGGCCGGCGACGGCGGCGGCGGGAGCATCTACTGGTCTCCGATCAACGCCTCCGAGAACCTCAACCCGACGCATCTGGCCGCGCGCTCCTGCCTCTAAGGACCTGCGTCGCTCGCCGCACCTTGGCTCGCTCCAAAATCGTCCCAGCGAAGTGTGTCACTTATTGATTAAGACGCCCTAAATGCCGTCGATCTGCCCCGATTGCGCTGCCATGATCTCGCCTCACCGGTGAAAAGTCGACGCGGCCAGAGCTTCAGCGAAGAAGCGCTGCGGTGGGTGATGGCGAGGAACGCGGCGAGCGAGCACTGAGGACCTGTGACGCGATTATATAGACGATTTGGCCGAGGCGATTTTGGAGCGAGCCAAGGAGCGAGGAGCGAGCATACCCGCAGCGGTATGCGAGCGACGAACGACGCAGGCGCAGCCCAAAATCGCCCGGGCGTAGGGCAGAGGCATGATCTTGGTCGATTTCTTCGTTGCTCGTCGGTCACATGGCGATCGCCATGCTCCCTCCTCGCGCCTCGAAATCGCCTCAAGCTCATGCCTCCAAATCGTCTATATAATCGTGTCACAGGTCCTACGGGGGCGCAGCGAAGCCGCGTCCGCAGCCATCAGGACCCGCCGCCTGCGCTTCTTAGCCGAGGATCGGGAAGATGGACGGGGCTTGAATTTCCCCGCCAGGCCGCTACACTCAACTTGTGACGCGGATCCTCATGCGCGCGGCGCTGCTTTTGGTCGCCTTGCTGGGCGCCTCGGCCCATGCGGCGGAGACGGACACCCAACAGAAGCTCCTGGCGGAAATCAAGCAATTCCTGCCCCAGTACGACAGCGGCCTCTACGAGAGCCGGACCGATGCCGATGGAAACCAGGTTCTACTTACAGGCGACGAGCTGACCTACCGCCGCCTGGCCGTCACCAACCTGCTCCTGCATGAGCTAGCGGGCGAGCCCGCGCCACCGGCAGCATTCGACCAGCCGCTCACCCCGAAGCAGATCGCGCAAGACAACAAGACATACCAACTCTTGGCCACGCAATATCCTAACCTGGCCCAGGCCCTGCCCAAGCCGTTGCCGCCCGACAGCTTAGAGAGGAAAAACATCGTGGATGCCCTGGTCGGCGCCAAAAATTTTAATGCAGGCGACCTGAATGACATCGCCAACAGAAACCTGGGGAATCTCCGCGCCGCCAGGGCCTACCTAGACCGCCAACAAAACGGGCCGCCGGAAACCGCTCCCCCTCCGGCCGCCAAGGACAAGGCCCCGGCCGCCAACCGGACCGTCTCGCCCGGCGGAACTCCGGCCGCAGGGAGGACGGGAGGCTCCGGCGCCCCCTCCGATGCGGGCGGCTCGGCGGACGAGGGAGGCTCGAGCGACGGGGGCGGCTCCACCGATTCCGGCGGCGGCGGAGACAGCGTCAGCGGCCATCCGGCCGGCGGAGGCGAGGGAGCCGCTCTCGGCGGAGAGGCGGCCGATCAGGCCAAGCGCGGCTTCGGCTTGAAGCAGGACAATCTGGCCGGCCCCAACGCGGGAGCGGCGGCCTTCCGGGCGCTTAACGGCGGCAGCCGCCGCGCCGGCGGCCACGGCTCCATGCCCGGAGGAGCAAGAACATCCTCGGCAACGGGCTATTCTCCGGCCGGCCGCGGCGCCAAGCGCTATGCCGCAGGCCGAGGCGGCTACGCTTCCGGCGCAGCGACCCCCGCCGGCCGGGCCGCAGCAGGAGGCGCCTACTCGGGGGCGGCGGTCTCGGGCGCGGCCGGAACCGCCTCCGGCATGGCGCCGCAGCCCGGCGAGGACTCCGGGGGAACGGATCTGGCGCCGGGGGGATTGCACGGCGCTCAGGGCTCGGCGCAGTCGGGACAGGCCTCACAGGGCGGCGAGCAGGACAACGGCTCCGACGAGCTGACCGACGAGGAAAAAAAGGAGCTGGCCGACATCCAGAAGATGCTCAAGGACGCCTCCAACGACGGCTCCACGGATGGCCCCCAGATCGCCGACGCCCTGGATCAACTGCCGCAGAACGCCTCGCCCGCGATGTCCGCCGTCGAGGAAAAAGTGGCGCGGATGCTCGGCATGAGCGGGCGCGAGCTGACGATGGCGGAGCGCCAGCAGGTCATGGCGCTGGCTTCCCAGATGGGCCTGTCGCCCAAGCAGGTTCGGGCCCTGCCCGCCGCCGTCGAGCACGGCACGCCTCCCCCGCCGGGGCGGTTCAACCGCGACCAGCCGCGCTGGCAAGCCTGGTGGCTGTGGCTGCGCGGTTTGGCCGCCAAGCCGCGGCCTTCCTGGTGGTGGCTGGTCCTTCTCGCCGGCGCGGCCCTGATCCTCCTGTCGCGCTCGCTCTAGTGTAGTGAATCATAAATCCCTTTGCATTTGGCAGCGCCAGTTTGGCGCCTGGCGAGGCGCGAGGAGCGCGCATAGCCTAAGCTATGCAAGCGACGAGCAACGAAGCCAGGCGGGCGAAATGGCGCTGCCCCTCCCCAATCAAGACTTCAGAGTCAGGGGAGGCCCAATCCCGGCCCATTTCTGCGTCGCTTCTCCCTCAAATAGCTGCGGCTATTCTCGGTCGTCGCTCCTGGAAATCGTCTCGGGATTGGGCCTCCAAATGCAAAGGGATTTATGATTCACTACACTAGGAGCCGCTAGGCTCCCCAGACCGCCGAGGGAAGCTGATGCGAGAAGCTCGGACAAGCCTTCTTGCGTATGACGTCCCAGCCCAACGCCCGCCCATCCTCGCGCCGGCAGACGTAGCGCAGACGCCCGCGCTTATCCTCGCTCAACTCGCACCAGCGGCACTCCACGCACAGGTTCATGGCTCTTGAATCTGTTGCAACGAAGCGGCCGGCTCAGGCCGCCGGCAGCAGCACCGTGAACGCCGTCCGGCTGCCGGGCGTGGACTCGACGAGCACCTCGCCGCCCATCCGGCCGACCGCCTCGCGGCAGAACGTCAACGCCAGGCCGGTGCTGCGCCAGCGCTCGACGCGGGCCGGCGGCACCCGCTCGCAGGGCTCGAAGATGCGGGCCAGCTCCCCGGAGGGCATGCCGCGCCCCTCGTTGATCACCCGCAAGGCCACGCGCGAGCCGGGCGCGGGGCCCGCCGAGAGGCGGACCGTCCCCGCCGCGGGCGCAAAGCGAATGGCGTTGTCGAGCAAGCCGCCGATCACGCGCGCAAGCAGCCCGGAATCGGCCCTGGCCGACAGCCCCGCTTCTCCCGACAGCCCGATCTCGACGCCCTTCTGCGCGGCGCAGGCGGAGCAAGCCAAGACGCAGCGGCGCGCGGCCAAGAGTAGATCGACCGCCTCCGGGCGCAGGGGCAGCGCTCCGGCCCGCAGGGCGCCGATGTCCAGATAAAAGCTCAGCGCGGCCAGGAGGCGCCGGCAAGCGGCCTCGCTTTCCCGCGAGCCGGCCAGGCGCAGGGCCGAGGCGACGGCGCTCAGGGGAGAGCGCAGATCCACGGCGATCGCGCCGCGCCACAACCGCTTGCGCCGCTCCCTCTCGGCATCCTTGCTCGTCTCCTCGATGAGGGTCAGGGTCCAGGGCTTCTGGCCGGGCCCGTCCCCCTCGGCCTCGAGGCTTAGGCAGCGCACCTTGAGCGCCCGCCGGCCTGCGCGGCCAAGCGCGCCGCCAGGGGCTTTCCCGCGCGACGCCGTCGCGTGACGCTCGCCGTCGCCTGCCTGCAGCGGGCATTCGCCGGCGCATTCCAAGGAGTCCAGCCGCGCGCACAACGCCTCGCGAAGCCGCCCGCCGTAAAGCCGCTCGGCGGGAGAGCCGAGCAGCCTCTGGGCCGCCCGATTGGCGTAGATCAAGACCCCGGAGCGCGAGACGCAAAAACCGTCGGGGGCCTGGGCCAAGGCCCTGCCGAAGAGGACGTCGAGGCCGCGCTGCCGGCATGGCGCCGCCGCATCTTCCGCCATCTTTTCACTATAGGCAAGTCCCCGAAGAGCCGCCATGACCTCGATCATAGCGGCATGCCGCGTGGGCCAGCTTCTCCGGCTTCTTGATCAGCACTTGGCCGCGTCCGGTCGCAAGCCACCCCCGCCGGCGCCAGCGCGCCAGCACCCGGAAAACCGTCTCGACGGCGCTGCCCACCTCGCCGGCCAGCTCCCGCCTGGTCATGCGCACCACCGCTCCGTCCGCGCGCGAGCGCAAGAGCAGGGCGCGCGCCAGCCGCGGCTCGACCCCCTCCCGCCCGGAGACGGCGGCTCGCCTCATGCGCGCCAGCCGTCCGGCGCAGGCCGCGACGATGCCGCGCGCGAACTCCGGATAGGCGCCGAGCCAGCGCTGGTAGGCGGAATCCGGCACTCGGGCCGCCAGGACCTCCCGCTCGGCCAGGGCCGTGCAAGGATACTCGCCGCCGCCGCCGGCGCGGCAATAAAGGCCGAAGAGCTGCCCCGGCCCCAGGCGCTCGAGAGCGACGGGGCGCATGCCGCCGCACAAGCCGACGATGCGGACCGTCCCCTCCAGCACAGCCCAAAAGCCGCCCGCCGGCTCTCCCTCGCGAAAGATCGTCTCGCCGGCGCCAAAGCGCTCCGGGCGCAAGGCCGAGCGAAGCCGTCGGATCTCCCCCTCCGGCAGCCTCGAGAACGGAAAGGAGGCCAGCGCCTTGTCCAGGCTGCTCGAGCGCCGGCGCTCGTAATCCATGACCGCCTCCCTTTGCAACAGAGCGGCCTGGCCGCGGCCCGCAAGTAATTCTATAATCGCGGGGCATGAAGCTGGTCACCTTCGAGGTCAGCACGCCCTTGGGACCCTTCGAGCGCCTGGGCGCCCTTCTTGAAGGCGGGATGGTCGACCTCAACTTCGCCTGCGCCGCCCGCCTGGCCGCCCAGGGCAAGGCCGCGCCCCGGCGCCTGGCCGACGCCCTGCTTCCGGCGGAGATGCTGGCCTTCCTGGACGGTGGAAGCGAGGCCCTCGAGGCGGCGCGCGAGGCGCTGGAGGACGTCCGCCGGGGAAGGCTTGAAGCGGGAAGTCGCGGGGAGCGGCTGGTTTACAAGGAAGACGAGGCGCGCCTCTTGGCCCCCTTGCCGCGCCCGAGGGCGTTGCGCGATTTCTTCGCCTTCGAGGAGCACGCCCTGCAGGGCGCCAAGCGCCGGGGCGAGCCGCTGGCGCCGCAGTGGTACGACCAGCCGGTCTATTATAAAGGAAACCACCGCGAGATCTACGGCCCCGGCGACACCGTCCCCTGGCCCAGCTACACGCGCCGCTTCGACTTCGAGTTCGAGATCGGCTGCGTCGTCGGCAAGAAGGGCAGGGACCTCTCCGTCGAGCAGGCGGCGCGCCACATCGCCGGCTACACGATCTTGAACGATTTTTCGGCGCGCGACATCCAGAAGAGCGAGATGGTCTGCCGGATGGGCCCGGCCAAGGGCAAGGACTTCGCCACGGGGCTTGGCCCTTACCTTCTGACCGCCGACGAATTGCCCGAGCCGGAGGGGCTTAAGATGACCCTGAAGGTCAACGGGGAGCCCTGGAGCGAGTCCAGCTCCACGGGCCGCCGCTGGAGCTTTCCCTTGATGCTCTCGCACGTCTCGCAGGAGGAGACGGTCTATCCCGGCGACCTCTTGGGCAGCGGCACCTACTACAAGGGCTGCGGCCTCGATCTCGAGCGCTGGGTCAAGCCCGGCGACGTCCTGGAGCTGACGGTCGAGCGACTGGGCACCCTGCGCCAGGTCGTCGGCGCGCCGAAAGCCCAGCGGCGGCTGCTCTACTCCGGGCCCCACTGATCCTCAGCTAAGAAGCGCTGCGGCGGGTCCTGACGGCTCCAGACGCGGCTTCGCTGCGCCCCAAAGGACCTGCGTCACGATAATATGGTCATTTTGGCGACCCGAGTCCGTGGCGATTTCAAGACGCGAGGAGGGAGCATGGCCGCAGGCCATGTGACCGAGGAGCAACGATGAAATCGACCGGAATCGGGTCGCCCTGAAGGGGACGGACGATTTTGGGCTGCGCCTTCGTCGTTCGTCGCTCACATAGCGATCGCTATGCTCGCTCCTCACTCCTCGGCTCGCTCCAAAATCGTCCGTCCAAAATAACCATATTATCGTGACGCAGGTCCTCAGTGCTCGCTCGCCGCATTCCTCGCCGTCACCCACCTCAGCGCTTCTTAGCTGAAGCCCCGACCGTGTCGGCTTTTCACCGGCGAAATCATGGCAGCACAGCCGGGGCAGACCGGAGGCAGCTTGAGGTACCGGCAAAATAGCTATACTGCCGCGATGGCGGTGATCGCGACGCGCGGCAAGGTGCCGAAGGTCCCCCACACCGAGTTCCACGCCAAGCCGGGACTGCTGGCGCTGGAGGAGATCCACGGCGTCTACGGCTTCTCCGGGGCCTATTCGCGCAAGATGCACCTGCGGCGCTATCCCACCGAGCAGGTGGCGCCGCCGCGGCTGGCCGATTTCGACCTGCGAGCGGAGCCGACCCAGGAGTTGCCGCTGCAGCCCTTCCATCTGAGGACGGCCAGGCTGGCCGCCGGCGGCGATTTCTGGCGCGCGCGCCGCCCGCTGCTGGCCGGCCCCGCGACGACGATTTCCGTCTCTCGCCCCGACCGCTCCACGCCCGCCGGCGAGTTCTTCCGCAACGGCGAGGCCCACGAGCTCTTGTTCGTCCAGCAGGGCCGGGGCAGCCTGGAGACGGAGTACGGCGTCCTGCCCTTCCGCCCCGGCCTCTACCTGCTCGTGCCCAAGGGCACGACGACGCGCTGGCGGCTTGCCAAGGGGCCGGCCTTCTTCCTGATCGTGGAGTCGCTGCAGCCGATCCATTTCGCCCCCCATTACCTCAACGCCCAGGGGCAGGCGACGCTGATGGCGCCGGTCGTGGAGACCGAGATCGGTCTGCCGCAGCTGCCCCCGGCGCGCGATGAGGCCGGGCGCTTCACCGTGCTCGTCAAGCACGGCGGCGGCAGGGTCACCCGGCTGACCCTGGGCCACCACCCCTTCGACCTGGCCGGCTGGCAGGGGGCGCTTTATCCCTTCTCCTTCGACAGCGCCGACCAGCACTCGATCTCGCGCGAGATCCACACCGCCCCGCCGACGCGCCAGACCTTCCAGTCGGGCGAGGCCCCGCGCAACGGCTTCGCCGTCTGCACCTTCCGCCCGCAGATCGAGGGCTGGCATCCCGCGAACGTGCCGGCCCCCTACGCCCACCAGAACGTCGACTGCGACGAGGTGATGTTCTTCTCCAACGCGAACTACGGCGCGCGCAGAGGCGTCATCGAGCCGGGCTCGATCACCTTCCATCCCTCCGGCCTGCCGCACAGCCCGCAGGGCGAGGCCGCCAAGCGCTCGCTTAAGGCGCGCGGCAAGATGTCCCGGGAGCTGGCGGTGATGCTCGACACCTTCTTCGAGAGCCTGCAAATCACCGGCCAGGGCCTCAAGATCGCCGACGGCGGCTATCCGCTCTCCTGGTCCAAGAGGCGCCATGGAGCTTGACCCCGAGGCGCTGGAGCTGCGCGAGCGCTACGCGGTGATGATCTCGCTGATCGTGCCGCGCCCGATCGCCTGGGTGTCGACCATCTCGCCCGACGGCGTTCCTAATCTCGCCCCCTTCTCCTTTTTTACCGGGATCACCGCCAAGCCGATGAGCGTTTGCTTCGCGCCGGTCAACAACAGGGACGGCAGGGAGAAGGACAGCCTGGTCAACGCGCGCGCCACCGGGCAATTCGTCGTCAACCTCGCCACCGAGGCCAACGCCGCGGCGATCAACCAAAGCTCCGCCGACTACCCCTACGGGGTCAGCGAGTTCGAGAAGGTCGGGCTGACCCCGCTGCCCAGCGTCAAGGTCAGGCCCCCCCGCGTCAAGGAATCGCCGGCGCAGATGGAGTGCCAACTGCTGCGGGTCGTCACCATCGGCGAAGGCCCCCTGGCCGGGAATCTGGTGATCGGCAAGGTCGTCCATCTGTCGATCGCCGACGCCCTCTGGAACGGCGGCCAGCCGCGCCACCAGGACCTCAAGGCCATCGGCCGCATGGAGGGCTCCTGGTACGCGCGCACCGGCGACGCCTTCGAATTGCCCCGCCCGAGCTCCGTCGCCAAGCCCCCGAAGTCCTAGGACCAAGGCCTAAGGCCGCTGGGCCCTGCGGCCCATGACATCGCGGCGGGCTTCGCCTACACTAAATAAATGCTGGCCTCCTTGCGCCGCCTGCTGGCCGCCGCCCTCTGCCTAGCCTTGATCTGGCCGCAGGCCGCGCTGGCCGCGATCGAGGAAGAAGGCCCCGTGATCCCGGCCGCGCTCTACGCGCCGATCGTCTCCGTGCCGGGACGGATGCCGGGCTTGCAAGACAGCGCCGTCGATCGCCCCGGCGTCCCTTTCCCGCCCGCGCCGTTATCTTATACGCCGGCAGCCGGGCTGCCGGCGCCGGCGCCGGCCGCTCTCCCCGCGGCCGTAGGCTCGGCGCGCCTCCAAGCAGCGAGGCCATCCCCCGACGCTCCCGCAAGGGAAGTCCGGCGGTTGGTCGATGGGGAGGTCTCTCATTGGCATGGCGCGGTCCCGCGGCCTGGCGATAGCATAGGAGAATTCGTCGTTGACGAGTTGTTGGGCGCGGGCGGAATGTCCACCGTCTTAAAGGTCCACGGTCCCGATGGCGGCAGCCATGCATTGAAGCTCGCCCTCGGCAACACTGGCAACGGCATAAGCCCCGAAGACGCCGGCGCCGCCCTTCGCGGCGAATTTCTGTTGCTGCAAAAGTTAAATCGAGCCGGTGTTCCCAACATCCCGGAACCCAGGGCATACGAGCAATCGCACGAGCCGCCGTACTTGGTCGAAGAGTATTTCCCCGGCCAGACGCTGGAGCAGCGGCTTAATCGGGGCAGGATGGGCGAGGGCGAGGCCGTCGGCGTGATCAGCGCGCTGCTCGATACCCTGGAAGCGATGCACCGGAAAGGCGTGGGCGTGATCTATCGCGACCTCAAGCCCGGCAACGTGATCTTAAGCGAGTCCGGAGCTAAGCTGATCGATTTCGGGGCCGGCAGGAAATTAAAGCCCGGGCAGAAGTCAGACACGGTGGCGCTGGGCACCCCGGGCTTCGCGGCGCCGGAGCAATGGGGCAAGAGCCAGACCGACGCAAGAAGCGACGTCTATAGCGCGGGCTGGCTGCTGTATACGATGGTGACCGGACTGGAGCCGCCGCCGCAGTTTGGCAGGCCGGACGCCAAGGCGATGCGCGGCGTCTCCCCGGCGGTTCAAGCCGCCATCGAAAAAGCGACGCGGCTTGGCCCCGAGCTGCGCTTTCAATCGGCCGGCGAGTTCAAGCGAGCGTTGGAGCGGACTGCGATTTTGCCGCAGGCAGCTCTAGGGAGTCCAATTCAGCTTGGGTTCATAAAGAATCCAGCGGCCACGCGACGAAAGCCGCTACTTCGGGAGAAGGCCTCCGAAATGCATTGGACATCAGGTGGTAAAGCTGGACTCGGTGCTGCTGTCGGGGTGGTTGTCTGGATGGGCTGCTTATTCTCGGGTTACGTTGATCCATCATCTACATCTCTTCTAAAATTTCTCTTCGATGGTCTTGCCCTGACAACTACGTCGGCCGGTCTGGCCGCGCCCAACTATTTGGCGCCCCTGCGGCGTTGGGGGATGCGGCGACGCGGAAAATCAGGGCTTGAGTCTCTGATGGACCCCGGCACTAGCGCCGAGATGGCGGACTTCTACCTGGGCCTTCCAAAACAGCCGGAACGCGTTGACGGCTTGGACGCCGTATACAGAGAAAGTCTGGCCGCGATCGCATTCTGGGGCCACGGCCATACGATCGACGATCAGCAAGCCTCCTCGCTGCGCGAACTCTTATGCTTCATCGTCAACAAGCTCCTCTCCGACTATGGAACCACGCCCATCCCGGCGCTCGCCAACTATATTTCCCTCTACCGGCACCGCGAGATCACGCCGCAAACCCTCGACGACCTGCTGCTGCTGGCCGAGTTCACGACCTGGCACCCGGAAGCCGCGAAAGCGGTCTACCAAACGCTTGTCCTGATGATGGTGCGACGCTCGGAGCAGCTCAAAGAAGGCTTGGAGCCGGGAGCAACGCCGCTTTCGCCGCTGATCCTCGAGGCCGGCCTGCAGGCCTGGCGCGGCCACGGCGACGACTACGAGACGTTCTTTCGCTGGCTGAAGTATCTCATGGCGAAGGAGGATCTCCCGCGGCGGCACATATGGCTGCTGGGCCTGGCCCATCAAATCCAGCGCGCCCAGGACGACGAGCTGAACAACGGAACCCGGGAGAAAGCGTTGGAGGCTCTCGACGGAATACTGCGGGATATCCATCGGGAAATCGCCGGCGGCGGCGCCGGCCCGCAGCAGGCGGAGAGCGAATTAAAACGGCTCTTCACCGAAGCGGGCGGCCCTGAAACGCTGACGGGAATAGCCACCCACAAAACGGGAAGGCTAAAAGAGTCGGCTGTGGACATCCTGAAGCGCCTGCATTTCGACGGCTACAAAGACGCAAGCTCAGCCGCCGCAAAACCAAGGGCCCATGAGTAGCCGGCGCTCGCGCGCGTTGAGCGGCCGCTATCATATTCCAGTGCTGACGCGCTTGCTTCTCTGCTGCTTCCTGGCTCTGGCAAGCCTGGCGCCGTCCTCGGCGCTGGCCCAACCGGAGGCGATGGCCCAGCCCGAGGCCGTCGCCCCCAGCCTGCCGCCGGCCCTAAGCGAGGTCCAGAGCTACCATCTCGACGCCGCCGCCGGCGCCATCGCGGAGCAGGGGATCACTCTGAGCCGGGCCCCGTCTCTCGAGCCCGGCGACTACGCGAAGCTGGAGAAATTCGCCCGCCTGCAGCGGCGCGGGGTCGAGGACAAGCTGGTCCAGTTTCTTCTGCACCGGGAGCTGACGTCCGGAGCCGCCGCCTCGCGGCTGACCAGGGGGCAGGCGCGGGCCCTGGGCTTTGCCCCTCAATCGGCGCTCAAGGCGCCCCGCCTGATCCGCTCCTTCCTCGCCCACCTGCGCCGGGCCCACGAGGGCGCGCTGCTCGACGCCCTGCTGGCGGATCACTGGGAAGCTAGTGACTCGTTCATCGACGCGAAGTCCGGCGGCGGCGGGCGCACCATCCTCTCGCCCGACGGCTCGCTGCTGCTGGAGATGTCCAAGGAACGGACCGCCCTCTGGGACACGAGGTCGAACAAGATTCTCCGCGACCTGACGGGCGAGGAGGCAGCGATCGGCAACGGAGCGTTCAGCGAGGACGGCGTCCTGATGGCCCTGTCCAACGAGGCCTCCCAGGTCGGGCTGCTCGACCTCGACAATCCCGGCGGCCCCATCCGCTGGCTTGCCGAGCCTACGTTGGGCGTGATGGGCTTTCAAGACGCCATGGCCATGCGCTTTTCTGGCGACGGCCGCCTGCTGGCCGCCTACGACAGCGACGACAACAGCGTCCTGGCCTCCTGGGAGCTCGCCGGCGGCAGACTGCTGGGCCAAAGCAGCCTGCCCGGCTTCCCGCTGGCCATCTCCCCGGACGGCCGCGCGCTCGTCACCAGCCACTGGAACTCGAAGACCCTGGCCGTCCATGACGCGGACGGCCGGCAGATTTTCAGAACCGGGTTTGACAGAAATGGCTCCGACTGGTGGTCGCCCACCCATGCCGTCTTCTCCGCCGACGGCAGGCGCCTGGCGGTGCTGTCCAGCGATGACAACGGCAAGAGCCTTCTCTCCCTGTGGGACGTACAGAGCGGCCGGAGGATTTACCAAAGGGCCGCGCCGCTGTCCGGCTACGGGCCGCTGGGCTTCTCCCCGGACGGCAGGCTGATCGCCGTTTCCGGCAACAAATTGTTGCTCGTCGATCCCCGCGACGGCGAGGAGAAGAGCCTGGTCTTCGCCAGCGACAAGCCGGCCGTGGCCCTAGGCATGGAGCCGGCCGGCCGGCTCCATCTGGCCCATTCCGTCCCTGGCCAATCCGGGGAAATCCACAAGATCTGGCTGCCGTCGCTGCGGCTACAGGCCATGGTCCCGCAAGTCGATGAGCAGGCGCGCTCCGAAGCCCTAGACGGGTTGGCGCGAATCGTGCTGGAAGGCTCGGAGCAGGAGCTGAAGCGCCTGGCCGTCAGCCTCGGAGTGGATTGGGCGGGGGTCAATTCGGCGCTGGTCGCCCTCTGGGGACGGCTTGCTCGCCTGCTCTCCTCGGCCAACGGCTCCGGCGGGCTCAAACCCCTGGGCCGGAAGCGTTGGGGCCACGGGGCGAAGGATCAAATGTGGCGGCAACTGCCCCAGCTCTCATTGATCTTGGGCCACGGCGCCAGGCTCTCCGTCTTCCTGACCGCCCTGAGCTTCCTGCGCATGGCCGTTCCCTACAATCTCGCCAACGCCTCCGCGCTGCCGACGATGGCTTGGTCCGAGCGCAAGGGCTTTCAATACGCCCTCGGCAAGCTGCTGGTCAATCCCGTCAGCGAAAGCTTCCGCAGGATGCAATTGGCCGGCGCCGGCGGCTACGCCGTCGAGCTGAAGATGCCGGGCCAGGAGAAAGGCCGCGACTGGATCAGTCCGGCCCACTTCGAAGTCGCCCAAGAGCTCCTAAACGCCCCGCAGGGCGAGGGCCCCGGCCTGGCTCCCGAGCCCCTCTTTTTCGGGCAATGGACGGGCACTCTGCGCCTCTACGGACGCCTCCGTCGTTTTACGAGATCCAATCCCCTGGGCCTGATGATCTTTCGCTACGAGGACGGCAAGCGCTTGAGAAACACCGGCAAACTTGTTGACTGGCTGCCCTTGCCGCTGGACCTGGCCGCGCCGACCGTCCTGGCCGGCAACGCCGCGGCGATGATGCTGGCCCACATGACGGGCTGGAGCGGCAGCCGGGACAACATGACAGACGCCCATAGCGAGAACGCCTTCGTCACCGCCGACGGCCGCGGCCGCTCGGCCGGCGACTTCGGAGCTTTCTTTAAACCAGACTCCCCGCTGCCGATGGAGGAGCGCCGCAAGCAGACTCTGGATTTCATCGCCAATCCCTCCCGCGAGCTTCTCGAGGCGATCTATCCCCTGGTCGTGGAGCGCCTGCTGCCCGCGGAAAATCCCGAGCTGCGTTCCGCCATCGAGGACATCGTTCGCCAAGAGCTGGGACTGCCAACCCCGTTACAGCCCGAGTAGCCGGCGCTCGCGCGCGTTGAGCGGCCGCGCGCAATAACCTATACTGCCCGCATGAGGCAGCCCTTCCAGAATCTCGTCGTCGACCACATGACTTTTCTCGTGGAGCCGCGCTTCTACAAGGTGACCTACGCCTTGTTCCGGCTCGTCTTCGGAGTCGAGCCGGAGGACGTCATCTACAACAAGCGGCGGACCTGGCCGGGCGAGAAGGAGGAGAAGTCGATGACCTTCGCGGCGCGCCTGGGCCGCTACGAGGGCCGGCCGGGCCTCGACAGCGCCATCGTCGCCGTCGTCGAGCCCAGCGAGCCCGCGGGGCAATCCTCGCATGTGCGCGACATCCTGAAAAACCGCGGCGGCTCCGCGCACTGGCAGCACATCGCCCTGCGCACGCCCGACCTCGTCGCTTTCCACGAGCACTGCCTCAAGCTCGGCGTCAATTTCATCACGCCGATCCTCAAGGACGAGGAGGAGGACTTAATCCAAGTCTTCTCGGGCGAGTGGACATTGCCGGGACGGCGGCCGACCGGGATCTTCTTCGAGTTCGTCCAGCGCGATCCCGACCCGGAGACCATCAAGCGTCTCGAGGCCCGCCAGGCCTTCTTTCGCGACAAGACCTTCCTCGGCCTCTACCAGCAGAAGGAGGACGAGTACCGCGGCGGGCGAGTCCAGCCCTTCATCGACGACGCCCTGTTCCTCAAGATCGAGTCCGCGCTGGGCGACAAGCCGGTCTGGCGGCTCGATGAGAGGGACCTCTCGCGCGTGGAATCGCTGATGCTCGACTACGCCCGGCCGCGGATCGCGGGCTAGCCGGCAGCCGGCTTCATCCCCCCGGGCCGGCGGGCGTGCACCTCGATCTCATCCGGCATTCGCTTGCCCTCGGGAATGTAATCGAGCTTCTCGACGCCGCGAGGTCTTAGTTTCCAGACGAACGTCACGCTGATCTGCGTCCAGCCCAACGCGCTGCGGGCGGCGCCGAAGGGCGTCTGACGCGCGGCCTCGACCGCCGCTTGCCGCAGGGACAAATCCGGCTCGCTGGCGCGTATCCTTCGATAGGAGGCCCGGAAGGCTTCCAGGTTCGACAGGGTCAGCGACCCGGGCAGATCATCGGGCCAGCCGCCGTGCAGCTCGCGCCACTTCTCGAGGCAGGCGCTCAGAATCGCCTTCGTCCAGCCTTTTTCGGGCAATCCATGCTGCGAGTCGGGAGCGGAGATTCCCAAGGTGAACGCCCCGCCCTCGACGTGGGCGGAACCGAGCGATACGCGGGCGCCGCTTCTTGGGTTTACACTATAAAGCCGCCAATAGGAGCCGTGCTCCTCGATGATGACGGGGCGCGCTATATCCGGCGGCAAGAGGCCCGACGTCGCCGGAGTGTCGCCAGTCTGGGTCAGGACAGGCGGCGCGCGCGACTGCGGCGAGCCCCGCTGATTGTCAGCATTCGCTGATTCAACGTCGGGAGAAGTGAACGGCCTGCCGCGATTCGGCGCGGCAGAACGGCGAGGTGAGGCGTCATCGCTCGGACCGGAAGGGCTCGGCGCCGGCTGCTTCTGCAACAGCAGCCGCCTAAGCTCGCTCAAGCGCACCCAGCGTTTCTGTCCTGGAATAAAAACCTCGATCTCGTCTAGCGGAACCTCGCTGCGGCCCTTCGGATAATCGATCAACACCGTCGTTCCCGGAGCAGCGGTGCCCGGCAACATAGGCAGGCCGCCGTTGGAGTCCCTGGCTGTGGCGTCCACGAAACGGAGGAAGGCAGGCGGCGAGCTCCCGCTCTTGCCGGCATGATTGGAGGGCATCTTGCCGTCGTAGACCAAAGCGTAGACGCCGGTGCCGTGCACGTTGTAGGCCGGATCGGAGGACGGCCCCAGGCCGCCCTCCATCAAGATCCTCAACACGCCGGAGACGCTGGTGCCGCGGACGAACTCTCCCCGCTTCACCGTGCCGGTGGCCTCGATCTCGGCGCCCAGCGCGTAGGAGCGCCGCTGCAGCCAGTTGAGGCCGCGCGGCAACGTGTAATCCGCCGGGTCCGGCGTAGCGGACAAGATGCGCAGCAGAGTCCCCAGCTTGCGCGCGGCCTCTCCGCGGGCCCACGGCGCCTCCTCCGAAATCGCCAGCAAACGCTTCAAGCTATGCTCGGACCAGGCCTGCTCTGCCTTCCGGCGCTCGGCCTCGCCGGCATGGGAATCCTCCAGCACCGTTCGCTCGCGCTCGATCGAGCCCTCCTCTTCTTTAATGGCACGCTGCCGCCCTTCCAGCTTGCGCACCAAAGGCTCCAGTAGGCGGTTTAGCTCCGCCTGCGTGCCCGACGGGCGGCCGCCCTCCTGCGGCTCGGGTTCGGCGCCGCAAAAGCCTTCATCCATCAAGAAGCGCGTGATTTCTCGGGCGTCCTTAACGGTGCGGCCATTTTTTTGGAAGAAGCGGTTGAGGCGCCTGCCCAGTACAAGGATTTGGCGTCTCGTGAGATTGCCGCGGCCCGCGGGTTTCCCGTCTCGGCCCGGCTGCCCGTCGAACATATGGTGCGCCCCGTTGATTTCACGCAGGATATCCGGACGCAATTCGTTGATAGTGCTATCATGAAAAAAATGCAAGAACTGCTCCTGCTTTTCATTGGAGAGCCCCACGAAGACTTCATTGACGACCCAGTTCCAAGCGCCATGCAGTTCGCTCGGAATCTGCGGCGGCGGCTCGCTCGCAGCCGCATAGGGAGCGATAATTCTATCGTGGCCTTGCCGCTCCCACGCGTCTCTATAACGGTAATAGATCTTCCCGCCCTTGGAGTCGGTCCCAGCGTAATATTTCGCGTTCGGAGCCAGCAGCGGGATGGCCTCGTCGCGTTGCGCCGAATCGAGAACGTACAAGGCCCCATCCCAATCAACGACCAGGAAGAGATGGCTGGGCCCAGACACCAACCTGACATCGCGGACCTCCGGAAGCCTTAAGGCGTCGAGCAGGACCTTCGTCAGGAGGGATTTGTGTCGACAAACGCCGGAACGCATGCACGCGATGAGCCCGGCGGGGACGTCGGTTTCAATCTGCCTGGCCTTATTTGAAAAGGCGTATCCGGCGGGGCCTCCCTGGATTCGACTGCGTATCCAACTCACCATGGTCGACAGGATTTTGGGATCGTCATGGTGTTTCTTGAATTCATCCGTCGCCTTGAAGGCCCCGGCCAGCTTTCGCAGCCAGGGGTCGTCTGTGCGCACGACGATGTCCTCGTCAAAAGACCCGCCGTGATAAACCCAGTCCTCGCCCGGCTGCGCCCATTCCATGGGGACGGGCCCTCGGGATGTGCGCGCACCGGCGCTGGACGTCGAGGCGATGGCGATGCCGCGGGAGGAGACCCGCAGCCTCACGTAGTCTAAGCCGGGATGGCCCGAAGGTCCAGCTCTCGCCAAACGGAAACCGGCTTCTGGGTCCATCCAGAGATCGACGGTTTCGCCGTCGGAGAGAACGGAGACAGCGACGCCCCCGCGCGGGCCGGGCTGATGCCTTCGAATCTCGACTCGACCATCCGGCCGTCGAACGATCTGGACGAAGCTGTTCGTGGACCCAGATTTCTGGGACGGGGGCGCAAGATACAAGGTTTCCGTGCCATCGAGGCGAAGCAATATGCCCTCATTGTCGATCTCCGTTGTTCGGTCCGCCGGCAGCCTGCTGTATTTCTCGTGCCCGGTTCGCCAGTCCAAGACATAATCGAGGAAGCCGGAGGTATAAAGGTAGCCTACATACCGTTCCCCTAATTTCGCGGCGGATTCGGGAGCAAGCTTTTTGTCCTTGATATAACGCAGCAGCAAGCCTTCAAGCCGCGCCCTTGGCTCGGGCTCCACCCATTCAGGATGACCCTGCTCGTTCAGCTTCGGCAGCGCGAGATCGGGAGCCGCCGCGCCCGCGTATCGCTCGAAGTCCGCTTGGACCGCGGCTTGATCTTTCGGTCGCGCCGAGCGCTCGACTTGATTGCTCCTTGACGCTTCATGAAGCGAGCGCGCTAGCTGTTCAGGGCTTGCGCGCGAAAAGCGCTGAGGCTCCGTCGACCTGGGCGGCTCTTCCGGCTTTTCTGCGCCGGGCTCCTCACCGGCGATCCGCAGTTTCAGCTTCTCCGGCTCGACCACCACGATATCCGCCATCACCCCCGGCGCAAAGCCCCGCTCGCCCGTCGTCAGGCCGATGGCTCCGACATAGCCCTTCTCCTTGAGAAAGTCCGCGAAAAGATCGGCTCGGTTGTTGATGATTCCTCTCCAGCCGTTATTGTAGCCCGCATGGGCCGGATCGTTGATCGTGTTGATCGCGGCGATTACCTGCTCGTACAATGCCCGCGACAGAAACGTGTCCTCCTTTTGCAGCGTCCGCGCCCAGGGAACCAGCTTCTCCTTGGCGAACTCGCTCAGTATCGTCCAAACGTTCGCGTTGCGGCGCAGATCGAGGAATTTCCCGCTGATCGTCGCTTCATAGACGGTGGGCGTTCCGCCCCGCTTGCCGGAATATTTCGCGTACTGCTCGGCCGCCGCCTCATCCGGCGTGAAATACATGCCGCGCCCCAAAGTCCAACTGGCGGCGCCGGAGCGTTCGCTCTCGGCATCCGCCGCCTCCAAATCGGCGACCTTGATGCCTGGAGTGCCTGAGCCATGGAAAACGACCGTCTCCGGCAGGATCAGGTCTAGGCCGTGGTTATCGGGCCGGCCAAGCGGCGAGCGGCTGTCCCGCTCCCAATAGGCCTGGACCTGTGGATCTTGACTCGCATGGCGGGCGGACGGCTCCTCCACGTGAGGACGCACCTCCGGAAGCCCCGGCCATGCCTCTCTTTTCGAGGAATACAGAGGCTTAAAGGCCGCCAGCGTAGGCCGCTCGCCGACGACCCAGTTCTCGACCAGCAGGCGGACCTGCGTGGGATTCAAGCCCAGCCGCCGCAGGCCAGCCGCTTTCTTCCTCAATGCCCGGCGCGTCAGCCGGCCGGTGCTAGGATCAAAGTCGTTGTCGGCGCGGTGAACCCGATCGATCCCGGCGACCAGGTCCGCCGACGGCTGCTCTGGAAACGCTTCCCGGAAGCTCGCATCGTGGGTCCGCAGCCAATTGATCTTCTCCCCCGTGGGATATCCACTATAGCCGTCCGGCCGGCCGGTATTGGCGGGAGACTCCGGGTTGCGGGCGACCATTTCGACTGCAGCGTTCATCACCAGGGCCGTCGGCGGGGGCCGCGAAGCGGACAGCGCGCCTGCCGGAAGGACCGGAACGCGGGACAGCGGCGCCGGCGCCGCCGAAACCGACGGCCGATGGGCCAGCGCGACGCTTCTCGGAGCGGCCGGCGCGGGCTCGAGGCCGGTTCCAGGCCCGGAGGCCGCGGGCTCCGGCAGCGCCAAGACCGTACGGGAGGGAGAGGGACCGGCGGGCGCCTTGGGCCTGGCGCCCCAGACGTTTTCCGCGTACTCGGGGTAGGCGCCGATGTCGATGCCCTGCCTCTTGAGCGCGGATCGGAAGCACCTCCAGATGTTGCTCCTCATCGCGTAGTTGGTCTCGGGGGCCTTCATCAGGTAGGCTTGGAGCAGAGCGCCCCAATCGGCCTGCGGATACATTTGCCGCGCCAGCCAGATCGCCTGCAGCTGCTTGGGCGGTATGCTCGCCCGCGGCAGGGCCGCGATCCCCGCGACCAGAGAGAGGACGTCAATGACCGCCACGACGTTTTGCTGGCGCTGCTTGGAGGTGTAGCGGCCCCGGCCCGTGACGGAGTTGTAGCCCAGCGAGACGACCTTGCCGATGTCGCGCAGCATCGGTTCGGCGGTCTCCACGGAAACCTCGGTGAGAACGCCGGTCAGCAGCGTCTGCCCCGCCGTCGTCAGCCGCCACGTCAAGGCGCTGCCTCCCGCGACTGCGTTGACGGCCTGGATGGTCCCCAGGAGCTGCAGGACGCGGACCGCCTGCACGCCGAGCATGATGTTTGCGGCGACCTCGGGGCCGAAGGTCAGCAGGGCGGCTCCGGCGCCGCCGACGCTGAGGCCTTCGTTGGCGAGGATGGTGACCACCTGCCTTTGCATGCCAGCCGTGCCGAAGTACTTGCCGCTCAGGAGATATTCGATGCGCTCCTCGTCCGTCAACGGAACGTGATTGGCCCCGCAAAGCCTGTCGTAGAGGCCGCCCCGGCCGCGGCCGATCACTCCCGCCTGATTCAGGAATTTCAGAAGAGGCCCGTTCGGATCGCAGCGTCCGCCGGAAAGCGCCAAGGAGTCCAGCCTCGCCCTGGTCCCCGGGTTCTGCGAAAAGACGCTGTTCATCTCGCTGATCGCCGCACCCCGCTTCCACCACGAATACGAGACGCGATTGGCCAAGGCGTTGAGCGCGGCGTCGATCTGGGCGGGACTTCCCAGGGCGGCCCATTTCTGCGTTATTCCGTAGCCGGCCGAGTGCATAACCTTGAAAAAGCCATGCACGACGCCTCCGGCGATCCTGAGCACGATGCCAGGGTTGGCCTGCCACTGGTTGGCTACCGATGCCCTGGGATCGCTCTCGTCCTGGGTGGATTCCCAATAGGTATATCCGCTCCATTGACCGTTCGAGTCGTTTCTAAATTCCAGCTCCATCGTATAGGTGGCGGCGACCCGATGATCGTACAGGCTCCCCAACTGGGTGATGCGCGCGCTGCGCCGAAAGCGAAGGCGCCGGCCGTCCCTCCAATACTCGTCCCAGGACGAGACTCCTTCACGACCTCTCGCCATCGCCAGAACGACCCTGCGCGCGGGATCGCGGTCGGCGTCGGAGTACGGCCCGAAATACATGATTCGCATCGCCGGCTGGGGCGCGGAGTCCGGACCGCTTTCCTTGACGGTGGCCTGGGTGCGGAAGGCTAGGAGCGATCGACCTCCCTCAAACTGAAGCTTGAGCGCTTTAAGGCCGGCCACCCTGGTCCAGCTAAACGAAACGGCGCCCCGATCGCGGTCATCGAGCACGATCTGCCGGATCGCCAGAGCCATCTCCGGCATGCCGCCCGCGGCGGCGATGCGGTCGGCCAGCCTCGCGGCGATGCGAGCCCGGACCAGGTCGTTGCGGGGATGGCCCTTCAACTCGCGAAATTCGTAGGAGCTGCCCGCGTCCATGCTCGTCAAGACCTGCCCGCTGCGCCCGAACGAGATGGTCCCGTGCGTCGAGGTGAAATTGACCGCCGCGGCGATACTTGCGAAGCGGGAGGCCACGAAGGCCCTTTTCGGCCCGAGCGGCCCGCCCACGGCGTTGTCGTCGTACTTGTAGGGCATACTCTCGTAGAGATCGTGGAGTTCCCCTAAAAGCGAGGCGATCCTCTCCGCCTGGGCCTGCGCCTCCGCATCGAGGCTCCCTCTCCTCGGATCGTCCGGCGGCGATCTCAGCAGCCAGGCCCGCACGCGAATGAGCCGCTCGGACCTCCTGCAGAACTCGCTGTAGATTCTCAGGCGCGACACCATGGCGGCGGGAAACTCCCCGCCGTTCGGATCGAGGGGATCTCCCCGATCGCGGGCAGGATCGTATCCGGCGAGGAAGGCGTCAAGCGCAGTCATCGAAGGAGGCTCGCTGCAGTAAGCCCCGTCGCCTCTCCACATGAAAAAGTAGGGCCCTTCCTCCTTGAGCTTGCTCCTGATCTGCACGTCCAGCATGCGAAGCTGCCCGCTCGACACGGCGCTGGACAAGTTTTCCGGGCGGCGAGCCGTGAAATTCCTTGCCACTTGCGTGGCGAACCGAACGCCTCTGCGGCCATTGCCCGCGACCGCGGTTTCTCGATGGGCCTGCAGGTTCCGCGCCAGCGGCCGCGCCACTTGCGCGTTATAGTAGCTTTGAAGGGTTTCGACCACCGCCGAAAGGTTTCGGCTTGAAGGGCAGTCCGTTGAGAACAATTCGTCCAGGAACCGAGTCGTCTTGTCCAGATAGGACAGCCTCGCCATGTTGAGACGCCGCAGCGTATCAGCGTCCGGGACATTCCGTCTTGTCTTCCGGTCCAGGGTGATCGCCGAGACGATATCGTGGTAAGCCTCCAGCTTGGCGTCAAGCTTGAGGTGATCGAAAGTCCCTTGGACCTCCCGCGCGATCTGCGTGCGGTGGCCGTGGAATTCGCTTTGCAGCTTTAAGAGGTAGGCATAGCGCTTGTCGGCGTCGCTCCAATTGCCGGCGCGGAAGGAGACGCAGAAAGAGCGGTTGACTTGCTCGACATCGCCGGCGAGCTGCGCTAAGACGGTGAGCTGCGCCATGGTGAGCTCTTTGGCCGCCAAGAGGGATCCCCGGCCGGGAAAAGCCAGGAACAGGAATGCAAGGAGGCTCGTCCAAAGGCGCCTGCTCACGCCGGAAGGATAACCGCAGTCCCGTCGGCGCGCAATGCTTTTAATCTTTCAGCGGCGGGCGTCGCTGGATTTACGGATCGCCTGGGCTCGGGGGTCAGCTCAAGAGCGCCAGGGTCCGGCTGAGGCGCTCGACGCGCTCGTCGCTACCAGTTGCTTCTGGCGCTAATCCGCCGGGCGAGAATACGGGCTTTCTCCGGCCACGAGAGCCGCAGGGACGCCTCCAGCCTCTTGGTGCGGCGGAGGGTCTCCGCCTCGAGGCGCGCGCTGGGAAGCGGCGTTCCAGGCGGGGCAAAGGGTTCGTATTGGCCGAGCTGGATGATGCCGCGCACGAAATCGAAATAGACGATGTCCATCTCGTGCCCGGACTCCTCAAGAACCGCGAGAAGCGAATAGTAAGCCGCCACCGGGCGCAGTTCCTCTCCCGTGAAAAAATCGTCGAGGCTTCCGCCAAGCCGCCGCTTGGCCGCCTCCCCAAGCCCCAGGACGGAAGAGATTCGGTCCACGCCCCAGCGCGTCGAGCCGGTGCGGGCGAGAATCTGCGCCAGGGCGAAGAGCTCGAATATCTGCTCGCGCCGGGCGCGCGTCAGCGCGAGGCCCTGGCCGTGGTCGATGGGCCGAATCCGCAGCCTCGGCCCGGCCGGCTCCTCGACGACCTGGATGCGGTAGTTGCCGGCGTGCCGGTCCGGATCGAGGTGGATCTCTGGAGCATCCCCGAACAAATTGTTTCCTTCCATGGACAGTATCTTCGCCGCGGCCAGCGGCCTCAAGGCGGGATCAAGGTCGAAGAAGGACGTTCCCTGGGCGAATTCGCTGGCGATGAGGCGCGAATGAAGCAGCGCTTCTCGCGGAACCGCGACGTCCACCGCCTTGTCCGAAGCGCCGCTGTAAACCGTCTCCGCGGCCTGGCGTCCGTTGGCGATCTCGCCTTCGGCGGAGAGCTCCCTCTCCACCGCTTTGCGCGCGGCCTTGACGATGGCCATGAACACGCCGTAACGGGCGCCGAAGCGGCGACGCAGGTAGCGCGCCATCGCGTCGAGCTGCTCGAACTCCGCTCTGGTATGCGCCACGGCCTCCAATCGGAAGACCTTGAGCGCCAACTCCTGCTGCGTGCCGGTCTCGACTCCGCGCACGGCATACTTGATCGATGCCGCGCCGAGGATCTCCTTGAGGGCGAAGGGAAGCGGCCTGCCCGTGATCGCGCGCAAATCGGAGTACACCTCCTCTCGCTCGGGCTCGTTGGCGTGCTCCTGCAGCTGGCGCAGCTCCGCGGTCTCCGATTCCGGCAGAAGCTGCGATGCCGCCAGGAACTGGCCGATCTTGACGCCCGTGGTCCCGAAGATCTCCAGCACGCCTTTGAGGACCTTGCCCACCGAGGCGGAGCCTTCCGGCGGCAGGGCCAAGAGATACGACAGGACGTAGCTTTGGAGGGCGCCGTTGCCGGTTTTTTTAAGCGAGTAGAGGAATCCCTCTAGAATCTGGTGCGCCACCTCGCGAGCGGCCGGATCGCCGCCGGGAAGGACGTGGTCGATGATCACCTTGGCGTAGCCGCGATCGATGTCGAGGCTAGCCAACAATCCCTTGGGAGAATCGAGGAAGGAATCCAGAATGCCGGCGCGCGCCAGCACGGGCGTCACCTCGTAGAGGCGCCGCACGCGCTCGGGACCGATCGAGCGGAAGGCCCGCTGGATCTTGCGCGTGGCCGGGATGTCGCCGCGCAGGAAGAGCACGAGGTCCCACTGCTCGCGCCGCTTCCAACCGACGGCCTCCGTGATGAGCTCGGAAAAGACGCGCAGGCCGAAGTCCTCGGAGCGCTCGCCGCTGCGGATCGTCTTGGCCTCGTGAATCAGGCGGCTCTCCTGCTGGCTGGAATCGATCTCTCGGGACATCCGCTCCAAGAGCTCGACGTATTGGACGCTGCGTTCGGGAAACTCCGCCTGCACGGCGGCCAGGAGCTTGCGCAGCAAGGCCTCGCGCTCCGTCGGAGAGCGAGAGAGCAGAAGCCGCCGGTAGTCCCGCGTCGCCTTGATCCTGTTTTCGACGATGCCGGCCTTAAGCCCCTGCTCCCAGATTCTCCCGCCCAGCGCTTCTTCCTCCAGCTCGCCAATCTTTCCCGCGGGAGCCTCCCGGTAGAGCTCGCTAAAAAGGGCGTCCGTCGCGCTCGTGACGCCGCGCGTGACCAGCAGGCGCCAGAGCCGGCGGCGGCCCTCCCATGTTCCGGGGTATTCTCCCAGCTTCCTTAGCCCGGCGAGATAATAGGACTGCAGCTTCTCTGAGGAACCCGGATCGAATTTCCAGATGTCCGGGAAGCGCTGGGCGTAGGACTTCACGGAGGCGACGAGCATCGCCTCGAGGGGCCCGGGCGTCGTGGCGCCGAATTTGGGCCAGAACGCCTCGTCGGCGATAAGATAGCTCAAGTCAGCGTCGGACTCGATCCACTCCGGATGCCGCACGATGACAGCCTGGATCTCCGTGGAGAGATTGTCCACCAGGATGTTGTCGCGCTTAAGGCCGTCGACGAACTCGGAAAGCTGCCGGATCGACGAGATCCGTTTTGAGAGATAGCGCCGCAGCGCCCAACGATCGAAACGCTGCAGCCATGCTCCCGGAGACAGGACGGAAAACGCCGCGGGCGCCGCGCGCGCGACCTCGGGAGAAAGCGAGGCCAGCCACAATCGTCCGCCGATCGGGGTCGCCGCGAGATTGATCCGCGCCCGCAAATACGGGAAATTGCGCCACAGCCTCGGCCAAAACGGCCGTTTATGAACGAAGTGCGAGTCCGTCCTCGACGCGACATCCTCGTGCAGCTTCGCGAAGGCTCTGCCTCCCTCCGGGTCATCGCCGGCGGGAGAGAAGATATGCGCCAGCAGGCGCGTCCGGTGGGCGTTGAGCAGGCGCCTGGCCAGGTCGTAGAGGCCTTCTTGGGCCAGGTCCTGGGCGCTCTTAAAGACAGCGCCCGCATCGGCGTCTCTGCCGTAGGAGCGGACGCGTCGCAGCAGCCGCAGCCTGCGCTGCGCGCTGCCCGTGGCTTCCTCGTCAACCCGAGCTTCCCCGCCGGCCGAGAGCAATCCCTCCGTCGCGGAGGCGATTCCCCCTGCGGCGTACGCATAGGCGGGCATGCGCTCCAGGATCGCCTCGAATTTGGCCAGGGCCTTTGGCCGCTGATCCTCCGGCAGCTCCGACACCCTTGCCGCGGCAAGCTCGAGAAGGGCCTGCTGCGCGCGCAGGGCGCGACGGCGCGTGGCATTCAAGCCGCCTATAAGGCGTACCATCCAATCGCTCCGTCTGTAAGCCTCCGGTATCTTCTTTAGAAGGGTGGTGTTGATCGCGAGCAGGCGGGCAATCTTCTCCGGCTCGATCGTCCCCCGTTTTTCCCCACGCTCGACCCTCTTCGTCAGCCGCCTGGTCATGAATCGCAAGTACAAAAGGCCGTGTTCCTTGGCTTCTTGGTAGTTTACGGTAATGAGCAGGCAGGGGATACCTGCAACGACGACAATCCCCATCATCGATACGATTACATCCGACACGACGTGGCTTATAAAGTGACCCGCCTGACGACTCACGTGATAAATTACATGAGAAGTAAACCCCCGTATAACCGTCTGCGTCTTAAAGAGCACGGCTTTGATGAGAGCCGAAACCGGCGCTAAAAAGTGGTGTGCCGATCCCGAGAGCGCATGGACAGCTCCGGCCAGCTCGCCGAGCGCCCTTGAAACCATGGCGCTCGCCGCCGCAAGATGAAACAAGCCCAGGATGCCCTGGGCGCCGATGAGCCCGCAATAGGCGATGATGCCGTAGGAAACCCAGGGCGAGACGAAGGGAAAGGCGAGGAGGCGGATGCGTTCGCGCAGCAAGACAATACCGGGAGAGAGCGGCTGGTAGCGCTTGGTGGCGTCGGAGAGATCCTCGCGGAATCCCCGGTCCAAGATATACGCCTTGATCGCGGCCATGCGGATCTCGCTGGCCGGGTGGGCCTCGATATAGTCGAAGGTCCGCCCATGGAATATCTTGAATATCTGGCGCGTCAACCAAAGATCCATCGACTTCGAGAAGAAGCGGCCCACGCGCTTCTCCCGGTCGTACATCGCCCAGGGGTTATAGCCCGCGCGGATCAGCCGGTCGACGCCGCCGAGGTCGGCGCGAAGCTCCTCGCGCTGCTTCGGGGCCAAATCGCCGTAACCCTCCACGGATTCCAGAACGCGCGCGATCCGGGGGTCATCCGCGAGCGCCTTGCCTTGTTGCTTGTTGCGGTGCGTAAGCTCGTGGGCCAGCACGCCGGCATACTCATCCTCGTTGCCTAGGAAAGGCAGCAAGCCCAGGTGGACCCCGATGGGAGTCCTTTCGACGGTCTGATCTGGAATGACCCAGGCGTTCGGCGTCGGGCTGGGCTCAAAGCCAAGCACGTATTTCGAGTTGTCGCCGTCGATGAAAAGGCGCGTCATCACGCCTTGTGTCATGCCCGAAAACGCGCGGTAGTGGCCTAGGGCGAGGACCAGGGTAAAAAGGTGCCGGATATCGAAATACACCTGCGCGATCGCTTTTAGGAGTATGGGGATTTTATTGTTCGTGAAATTTTTCGGCTCGAATCCTCCGATCCTGACATCGACAGGGGTGCGAGACGGCGGATCGGCCCGCGCACGAGTCTCCTCGCGCTGCGCCTCGGCATAGTAGCGCTGAAGATGCTCGAGCGCCGCTCCGGGTTCTGCGGTCTCTCCACCGACAGCGGCGACCGGGCTGTCGGCCTCGGCGCGCGCCTGGTTGTCGAACACGAAGCCGGCCTCGCGCAGCTTGCGCGACGCCGCAAAGAGCGCTTGCGCGAGCGCCCTCTTGTCGCGCTTATTCCCGTAATAGGACTCCACGAGCTCCTGGAGGCGCTCGACCTCGGCAATGGCCTGCCGGGGTTGGACGGAGGACAGCGCCGATCGGCGCAAGCGCGGCAGGACTCGGTCCGGCCGTTTCAGGGCCTGGAAAATCAAGCGCGCCGTGGCGGCCTGCGCGGGACTGGAGGCTTGCATCGCGTCGGTCAGATAGGAGATCAGCGTCCCCGGCGCCGGCTGCGCGGCGATGACGTCGATGCGCGCCAACTGGCTGGACAACTCAAGGAAGGGGAGCTCGGGCCCCGCCACTGGCGGCGCTTGCCGCAAAGCCACCGCGGCGATGGCCCCGGAAGGCCAGCTGCCATAGGCCAGCGCCAGGCAGAGAAACAACGCCAATGCCCTTTCGCACAGCCCCCTGCGCGGGGAAACCTTCATCCCTCAAGGGTAGTTGGCGCCGATGGCGGGCTCCAGGGGGATTGGACCTAGAGGCGCATGGCCTAAAAGGCCTACGATTCCATGGGTCGCCTGGGCTCGGGGGTCAGCTCAACAGCGCCAGGGTCCGGCTGAGGCGCTCGACGCGCTCGTCGGCGGCGGAGCGCTGGGAGAGGGCCAGCTCCACCTCGGAGCGCGGAGCGCGCGCGCGAAAGCCGGGGTTGTCGACTTTCTGGGCGATCTTCGCCAGCTCCAGGCGCGCCTTCTCCAGCTCCCGGCGCAATCGCGCGGCCTCTTGGGCGAAGTCGATGACGCCCTCCAGCGGCACGAAGAAGCTGGCGGCGGCGGCGACCGCGGTGGCGCTCTTGTCGGGCCGCGGCCCCTCCTCCAGGCTGTCGACGCGGGCCAGCGCGCGCAGATACTCTCGCTGCGGCTGGGGCAAGCCCTCCAGGGAGGAGGCGACGACGCGCAGGCGCAGCCCCGGCGGGACGTTGAGCTGGGCGCGCAGGGAGCGGAGCGCCGTCACCGCCTCCATCAAGCGCCCCATCGCCGCGCGGGCCTCGGGATCGCGGCGCGCGGTATCCGGCCGCGGGGCGAGCGAGCGCAGGAGCAGTTCGGCGCTTTCCCCGGAGTAGGGCTTGAGCGCCGCGAAGAGCTCCTCGGTGACGTAGGGCATGAAGGGATGCAGGAGCTTCAAGGTCCGGGAGAGCACGCTCACGAGGATCGTCCGCGCGGCCTCCTTGTCGGGGCCGTCGGCGCCCTGCAGGCGGATCTTGGCCAGCTCCACGTACCAGTCGCAGAATTCGTCCCAGAGAAAGCCGTAGAGGGCGTCGGCCGCGGCGGCGACGTCGTAGCGCTCGAGGGCCTCGCCGGCGGCTTGGCTGGCGCGTTGCTGCTCGGACAGGATCCAGCGGTCGGCCAGCTCCAGGCGGGAGGCGTCGAGGTCTTCCAGGACGTAGGGCCGCTCGACCGACTCCGGCAGGTTCATCAGCACGAAGCGGGTCGAGTTCCACAGCTTGTTGACGAAATTGCGCGAGCCGGTGATCGAGTCCTCGGAAAATGGGATGTCGCGGCCGGGGTGCGCCTGGGCCATCAGCGAGAAGCGCAGGGCGTCGGTGCCGTACTTGTCCATCATCGCCAGGGGATCGACGACGTTGCCCAGCGACTTGGACATCTTCTTGCCGCTTTTGTCGCGAACGATGCCGTGGATCACCGCGTCCTTGAAGGGCGCCTCGCCCATGAAGCGCAGCCCCATCATCTGCATGCGCGCCACCCACAGATAGAGGATCTCGTAGCCGGTGACCAGGACCTGGGTCGGGTAGTAGAAGGCCAGCTCGGCGGTCTTCTGCGGCCAGCCGAACACCGACATCGGCCAGAGGGCGGAGGAAAACCAGGTGTCGAGCACGTCGGGGTCCTGGACGAAGTCGGCCCCGCCGCAGCTTTGGCAGGAGGCCGGCCGCGACTGAGCGACGACGACCTTGGCGTCGGCCAGTTGGCCGAAGTCCGTCTGCGGAGTGATCTTGTTGCAGGCCGCGCAGTACCAGACGGGAATGCGGTGGCCCCACCAGATCTGGCGCGAGACGCACCAGTCGCGGATGTTCCGGAGCCACTCGGCGTACGGCTTGGCCCAGGAGGAGGGATGGAGCGCGAAGCGCCCGCTCTCGACGGCCTCAAGGGCCGGGGCGGCCAACTCTCCCATGCGCACGAACCACTGCCAGGAGAGCAGCGGCTCGATGACCTGGGCGCAGCGGTAGCAGACGCCGACCGCGTTCTGGTAGTCCTCCGTCTTGACCAGCAGGCCCTGGGCCTCAAGGTCCGCGACGATCTTCTCGCGGGCCTTCTCGCGCGACAAGCCGGCGTAGGCGCCGCCGGCCGCGGCGATCCGGCCGTCGGGGCCGATCACCTGGAGGGGCGCGCCGATCTCGGGATGGCGCCGCCAGATCTCGAAGTCGTTGGGATCGTGGGCCGGCGTGACCTTCACCGCGCCGCTGCCGAAGGAGGCGTCGACGTGCGCATCGGCGATCACGGGGATCTCGCGCCCCGTCAGCGGCAGCGGCACCCGGCGGCCGACCAGCGCCGCGTAGCGGGAATCCTCGGGGGAGACCGCCACCGCCGTGTCGCCGAGCAGGGTCTCCGGGCGGGTCGTCGCCACGACCAGGGTGCCGTAGCGGATATGCCAAAGGCAGCCGCGCCGCGGCTCGTGCTCGACCTCTATGTCGGAGAGGGCCGTGCCGCAGCGCACGCACCAGTTGACCATCCGCTCGCCGCGGTAGATCAAGCCGTCCTCCCAAAGCGCCTTGAACGCCGCAAAAACCGCCCGTGCCCGCGGCTCGTCCATCGTGAAGGCCTCGCGCTCCCAGTCGAGGGCGCAGCCCAGCCGGCGCAGCTGCCCGAGGATGGTCGCCTTGCAGTCTCCGGCCCAGCCCCGCGTCCGCTCCAGGAAGGCCTCGCGTCCCATCTGGCGGCGGGTCATGCCCTCGGCCTTCAACTGCTTCTCCATCACGTTCTGGGTGGCGATGCCGCCGTGGTCCGTGCCGGGCACCCAGCAGGCCTCCTCCCCCCGCATCCGACGCCAGCGGACCAGCACGTCCTGCAGGGTGTCGTTGAGGGCGTGGCCCAGATGAAGCGCCCCGGTGACGTTGGGCGGCGGCAGCACCAGCGCGAAGCGCTTGGAGCGCTCCCCGACGGGCCGCGAGGCGCCGGCCGCGGCCTTCCCCCAGCGCTCAAGCCACTTGGCCTCGACCGGCTTGGGGTCGTAGGCCTTCTCCAGCGCCAGCTTGGCCTCCATCGCTACAAGAGGTCGGAGGCCAGCGCCGCCAGGGGGCTGCGCTCGCTCTTGGTGAAGGTCAGGTGGCCGAACAGGGCCTGGCCCTTGAAGCGCTCGACCAGGTAGGTCAGGCCGTTGGAGGAGGCGTCGAGATAGTAGTTGTCGATCTGGTAGGGGTCGCCGGTCAAAACGATCTTGGCCCCCATGCCGGCTCTGGAGATGATCGTCTTGATCTCGTGCGGCGTCAGGTTCTGCGCGTCGTCGATGATGATCAGCAGGTTGGGCAGGCTGCGGCCGCGCAGGTAGGTCACCGCCTCGATCTCGATCGTGCCCTCCTCGATGAGCATCTGGATGTCCATGTCGCTGGTCTCAAGAGAGCCCTTCGGGCGCTCCAGCAGGTAGGAGAGGTTGTCGTAGATCGCCCCCATCCAGTTGGTCAGCTTCTCCTCCTTCGTGCCGGGCAGAAATCCCAGATCGTGGCCGACGGCGACGACCGGGCGGCCGACCAGGATGCGCCGGTAGTGCTTCTCCTCCAGCGTCTGGTGCAGCGCCGTGGCCAGCGCCATCAGCGTCTTGCCGGAGCCGGCCACGCCGACCATGGTGACCAGCTGGATGTCCTTGTTAAGAAGAAGCTCCAGCGCCAGCTTCTGCTCGACGTTCAAGGGCTTGATCCCCCACGGAGCGGAGTCGGATTTCGACAGGGGCAAGAGGGCCCCGGCCTTCGCGTCGAAGCGGGTCAAGGCGCTCTGCGAGCCGTTCGGGCTCTTGAGCACGACGAACTCGTTGGGGATGAGAGGCCGCTCCTGGGCGGGAACGGCCAGGCGCTTCTCCTTGAAGAAGCGGTCGATCTCGCCGGAGGCCGCCGGCAGCTCGCGCCAGCCGCGGTAGAGCTCCTCGACGTCGACCTTCGCCTTCTCGTAGTCCTGCGTCTCCAAGCCCAGCGCCTCGGCCTTGATGCGCAGGTTGATGTCCTTGGAGATGAAGACGACGTGCTCCTCGTGGCTCTTGAGGTAGCGGGCGCAGCTTAAGATCTCGTTGTCCTTGCTCTGTGCCGAGAAGGCCTTGGGCAGGCCGTCGGAGACCATGATCTCCACCTTGAGCTTGCCGCCGTGCTCTAGCTCCACCCAGTTCGACAGCTTGCCCTTGTTCTTGCGCAGCTCGTCCAACCTGCGCGCCACCAGGCGGGCCGAGCGGCCGCGCTCGTCGTTGTTGCGCTTGAAGGTGTCCAGCTCCTCGATGACGGTCAGGGGCAGCACGACCTGCGAGCCGTGGAAGGAGAAGGGCGCCAAAGGATCGTGGAGAAGGACGTTGGTGTCGAGGACGAAGGTTTTCATTATGGCGCTCCCGCTGAGGCGAACGGCGGCACGAACTCGCGAAAAACCCTGTTGCCTAAAAAGACCCCCTCTCGCGTCAGCGCGACGGCGTCCTCGGCGTCGGCGATCAAGCCCTGCCGCCGCAGGCTGTCCAGCTCGGGGGCGAAGGCCGCCCTCATCTCGCCGGTCGGCCTAAAGCCGCCGACGAGCCTCAAGCCGAGCAAGAAGGCCTCGCCGAGCTTCTCCTTGCCGGCCAAGCGCTCCCTTTCGGCGACCGGGTCGCGGCCGGCCTCGACCTCCTTTAGGTAGTCCATCAGGCGGTCGCGGTTGGCGCCGCGCCAGCCGCCCAAGAAGCTCGCGGCGCCGCAGCCCAGGCCCAGGTAGTCTCCGCCCTCCCAGTAGATGCGGTTGTGCAGCGATTGGCGGCCCGGCCGGGCGAAATTCGAGATCTCGTAATGCTCGAAGCCGGCGGCCGCCAGGCGCTCGAGGCTGCGCTCGAACATCTCGCGGCCGGCGTCCTCGTCGGCGACGACGGCGCGCCTGCCGAACAGGGTCCGGTCCTCGACCTGCAGGCCGTAGAGGGACAGATGGTCCGGCTCCAGGGCCAGAACGAAGTCGAGGCTGTCCAGGCAGGAGCGCACGGACTGGCCGGGCAGGTTGTACATCAGGTCCACGGAGATCGCCAAGCCGCCCAGCGCCCGGGCGGCGCGGTAGGCCTCCACGAAGCGGCGCAGGCCGTGCCGGCGGCCGACGGCGCGCAGCAATCCTTCGTCGGCGGTCTGCAGGCCGAGGCTTAGGCGCGTCGCCCCGCGGCGGCGCAGCGCCTCAAGCTTCTCGCGCGTGAGGGATTCCGGGCTGGCCTCGAAGGTGCTCTCGATTAAATCGCGCGCCGCGGCCACGCGCGCCAGACGCTCATAGAGGCTTTCGATCTGCTCGGCGGAGAGCTCGGAGGGCGTGCCCCCGCCGACGTAGAGGGTAGCCGGCTTGAGCGCGGGCTTGAGGGCGGCCTCCCTCTCCAGCGCGTCGAGGTAGCGCCAGGCCAGATGGCCGTGGTGGGCGACCGCGGCGAAGTCGCAGTAGAAGCACTTCACCGAGCAGAACGGAATATGGACGTAGAGTCCGGCCAGGCGCGCCACGCTCAGTTCGAGCTCTTCCTCTTGTCCAGGAGCATCGAGATGAAGTCGATCGGCACCGGGAAGATCGTCGTGGAATTCTTCTCGGTGGCGATCTCGGAGAGGGTCTGCAGGTAGCGCAGCTGGACCGAGACCGGGTTGGCCGCCAGGATGGCCGCCGCCTGCCCGAGCTTCTCGGAGGCCTGCAGCTCGCCCTCGGCGTGGATGATCTTGGCGCGGCGCTCGCGCTCGGCCTCGGCCTGCATGGCGATGGCGCGCACCATGTCCTGCGGCAGGTCGACGTTCTTGACCTCGACGTTGCTGACCTTGACCCCCCACGGCTCGGTGTGGGCGTCGAGAATCGTCGCCAACTCCGCGTTGATCTTCTCGCGGTTGGCCAGCAGATCGTCCATCTCCATCTTGCCCAGCACGCTGCGCAGCGTGGTCTGGGCGAGCTGGCTGGTGGCGTAGATGTAGTTCTCGACCTGCAGCACGGCTTTCTCCGCGTCGACCACCCGGAAGTAGACGACCGCGTTGACCTTGATCGAGATGTTGTCCTTGGTGATGATGTCCTGCGGCGGCACGTCGAGAACGACCGTGCGCAGGCTGACGCGCTGCGCCGACATGATTCCGGGAACGACGATCACGGGGCCGGGGCCGCTGACCTTCCAGAGGCGGCCCAGCACGAACACGACCAATCGGTCGTACTCGGCGACGATGCGGATGGACAGGAAGGCGGCGATGACGACGAAAAGAAGGGGAATAAGGGGCATGGCCAATTCTGCCATAATTGCCCCGGCCGCGCAAATGTTAAAATCGCCGCGTGAGCGAGGGAGCGCCGTTTAAGGCCGGCTTCGTCGTGCTGCTGGGCCGGCCCAACGCCGGCAAGTCGACCCTCATGAACGCCTTGCTGGGGACCAAGCTCTCGATCGTCTCCCCCCACCCGCAGACCACGCGCCATAAGATCCTCGGCATCCTCGAGCGCCCCGGCGCTCAGATTTGCTTTCTAGACACGCCGGGCCTGCTGGCTCAGCCCGGCGATCCCTTGCAAAGCGCCCTGCGGCGCGCGGCGGCCGCCAGCGCCAGGGAGGACCCCGACATCCTCCTGCTGCTGGTCGAGCCGAAGGCCCCGGACGCCGGCGCGATGGAGGAGCTCGCCGCCTTGGCCAAGGGGCAGCACGCGGTCATACTGGCCGTCAACAAGATGGACCTGCCCGGCGCCGCCGCTGCGGCGGACGCCGTCGAGAAAGCCTACGCAGAAGCGGTCAAGCCGGCCGCCGTCGCCCGGGTCTCGGCCTTAAAGAAACTGGGCCTGGAGGCGCTGTTGGCCGACATCGAGGCCAGGCTGCCGCAGTCGCCGCCGTTCTACGAGCAGGGGCGGCTCTCCGACCGCTGGGAGCGCTTCTTCGCTGGCGAGCTGATCCGCGAGCAGCTGTTCTCGCTTTATTCCGACGAGATTCCGCATGCGACGGCCGTCGCCGTCGAGCAGTTCATCGAGGGCGGCCCCGCCGACGTCGTGCGCGCCATCCTGTACGTCGAGCGAGACGGCCAGAAGGGCATCATCCTCGGCAAGGGCGGCGCCGCCCTGCGCAAGCTCTCCGAGCGCTCCCGCGCGGCGATTTCTGACTTCACCGGGCGGCCGACGGAGCTCGATCTCTGGGTCAAGGTGCGCAAGAACTGGCGCAGGGACCCCCGCTCGCTGCGGGAATTCGGCTACGCCTAGCCTGCGGCGACGCCTGAGCCAGACTGAAATCCGAGGCCTGACCCTAAATTTCAACTATTTCAGTTATAATGGACGGCCATGAAGACCAGCCCGCTCCGGAGGACTCCGATGACGCCGACCAACCGCAAGCGCGCGCGAACCGCCACGGCGCTGCTCGCCGCATCCCTGGGCCTGCATTCCCTGGCCGGCGCCGACGAAGGCATGTGGACCTTCGACAATCTCCCCGCCGCCCAGCTCAAGCAGCGCTACGACTTCACCGCGACTCCCCGGTGGCTGGAGCGCGCGCGCCTGGCCTCGGTGCGCTTCAACGACGGCGGCTCCGGAGCCTTCGTCTCGGCCGACGGCCTGGTGCTGACCAACCATCACGTGGCTCTGGGACAGCTCCAAAAAATCTCCAGCGCCAAGCGCGACTACGTCAAGAACGGATTTTTCGCGCGCACGAGAAGCCAGGAGGTGAAGTGCCCGGATCTCGAGCTCAACCAGCTCGTCTCCTACGAGAACGTCACCGCGCGCGTGCTGGGCGCGGTCGATCCCAAGGCCTCCGACCAGAAGCAGAACGAGCAGCGCAAGGCGGAGATCGCCCGCATCGAGAAGGAATCGAGCGACAAGACGGGGCTGCGCTGCGACGTCGTCGAGCTCTATCAAGGCGGGGAATACTGGCTCTACCGCTACAAGAAATACACCGACCTGCGCCTGGTCATGGCGCCGGAGGCCCAGGCCGCCTTCTACGGCGGCGACCCGGACAACTTCACCTTCCCTCGCTTCGACCTCGACTTCGCCTTCTTCCGCGTCTATGAGAACGGCAAGCCGGTCCATCCCAAGTCGTATTTCCGCTGGAGCCGGGCCGGCGCCAAGGAAGGCGAGCTGGTCTTCGTCTCCGGCAATCCCGGCTCCACCGACCGCTTGAAGACCGTCAGTCAGCTCGAGTACGAGAGAAACTATCACCTGCCCGACGACCTGGCGATCCTGCGCCATCGCCGCCTGGCCCTGCTGGCCTACTCGGCCAAGGGGACGGAAGAGGCGCGCCGCGCCAAGAACCTGCTCTTCGGCATCGACAACGCCATCAAGGCGATCAGCGGCGAGCTGGCGGGGCTGCGCGACGGAACGCTGATGGCGCGCAAGCTTAAGCAGGAGAAGGCCTTCCGCGCCCAAGCGGCGGCCAGGGCGGATCTGCGGCGCTACGGCGACGCCTGGGACAAGATCGCGGCGGTCCAGGACAAGCTGGCCGCGCGCCACAAGCAATTGATGTTCCGCAACCTCTTCGGCTCGAGGCTGGCGGGCTTGGCCACGACCATCGTCCGCTACGTCGTCGAGGTCAAGAAGCCCAACGACAAGCGCTACAAGGAGTTTCGCGACTCGGCTCTCGATTCGCTCAACTTCCGCCTCTTCTCGCCGGCGCCGGTCTACAAGGACCTCGAGGAGGCGGCGCTGGCCGACTGCCTGCGACAATCCTTGGAGGAGCTGGGGCCCGACGACGCCCACGTCCGGGCGGCCCTGGGCGGCGAGACGCCGCAAGAGAAGGCCCATGAGCTGGTTTCCGGCACGAGGCTCGACCAACCCGCGGCGCGCAAGGCGCTGATTACGGGCGGGATCAAGGCCGTGGAGGCCTCCAAGGATCCCCTGATCGTCTGGGCCCGCGCCATCGATCCGGCCTACCGAAAGCTGCGCAAGTGGTCCGAGGACGAGATCGAGAGCGTCGAGACCGCCGAGGGCCGGCGCCTGGCCAAGGCCCGCTTCGCCCTCTACGGCAAGTCGCTCTATCCCGACGCCACCTTCACCCCGCGCCTGAGCTTCGGGCGCGTGGCCGGCTACGAACAGGGCACGACCAGGATCCCCTACAAGACGACCTTCTACGGCCTCTACGACCGCGCCGCCTCCTTCGACGATCGCCCTCCCTTCGACCTGCCCGCGCGCGTGGCGCGCGAGCGCGGCGACCGCGCGCTATTGGCGACGCCCTTGAACTTCGTGACGACCAACGACATCATCGGCGGCAACTCCGGCAGCCCGGTCTTCAACCGCCACCTGGAATACGTCGGCCTCATCTTCGACGGCGACATCCAGAGCCTGGTCGGGCGCTACATCTACGACGACGCCCAGAACCGGGCCGTCGCCGTCCACTCCAGCGCCATCCTGGCGGCCCTGCGTCGGATCTATCACTGCGACGCCCTGGCCAGGGAGCTGACGGGACGCTGATGCGGCGGCTGGAGATCAAGCGGGTCCTGGAGGAGGGAAAGCCCGGCCAAGCCGTGACGGTGGCGGGCTGGATCAAGTCGGTGCGCCAGTCCAAGACGGTGGGCTTCATCCACCTCAACGACGGCTCCTGCTTCGACTCCCTGCAATTGGTCATCGACGAGAAGCTCCCCGACCGCGAGGCGGCGCTCAAGCAGATCACCGGCGCCAGCCTCAGGGCCAGCGGGACATTGGTCGCCTCCAGCGGCAAGGGCCAGGCGCTGGAATTGCGCCCGGACTCCATAGAGATCGTCGGCGAGTGCGACCCCTCCTCGCCGGTGCAGAAATCAGGGACCTCCTTCGAGTTTTTGCGCGGCGTCGCGCACATGCGGCCGAGGACCAACACCTTCGGAGCGGTCTTCCGAGTCCGCTCGGAACTGGCCTTCGCCGTGCACGAGTTCTTCCGCGAGCGCGGCTTCTTCCTGTGCCATTCCCCCATCCTGACCACCTCCGACTGCGAGGGGGCGGGGGCGATGTTCCAGGTCTCCACCCTCGACCTTTCCAAGCCCCCGCGCCGCCCGGACGGCTTAATCGACTTCTCCCGGGACTTCTTCGGCGAGAAGACCGGCCTGACCGTCTCCGGCCAGCTCGAGGCCGAGATCCTCGCCCTCTCCCTGGGCAAGGTCTACACCTTCGGCCCCACCTTCCGCGCCGAGCTCTCCACGACCCCGCGCCACGCCTCCGAGTTCTGGATGATCGAGCCGGAGATGGCCTTCGCCGATCTTAAGGACGACAGGGAGCTGGCCGAGGCCTTCGTCAAGCATCTGCTCGAGCGCGCCTTTAAGCGCTGCGCGCGCGACCTGGCCTTCTTCGAGGAGCGCGTCGAGAAGGGCCTGCGCGCGAAGCTCGAGGCCGTCGCCAAGGCCGACTTCGCGGTCCTGAGCTACTCCGAGGCGGTCGCGGCCCTGAAGGCCTGCGGAAAGCCGTTCCAGTATCCGGTCGAGTGGGGCCGCGATCTGCAGACCGAGCACGAGCGCTGGCTGGCCGAGGAGCACGTCAAGCGCCCCCTCTTCGTGATCGACTACCCCCTCTCGATCAAGCCCTTCTACATGTACTGCAACGACGATGGAAAGACGGTGGCCTGCATGGACCTGCTGGTTCCGCGCGTGGGCGAGCTCATCGGCGGCTCCCAGCGCGAGCACCGCCTGGAGCAGTTGACGCGGCGGCTTAAGGACTGCGGCTTAAGCGAGGAGTCCTACCGCTGGTACGCCGACCTGCGCCGCTTCGGCGGCGCCCCGCACGCCGGCTTTGGCCTGGGCTTCGAGCGCCTGCTCATGTACGTGACCGGGATGGAGAACATCCGCGACGTCTGCCTCTGCCCGCGCGTGCCCGGCTTCGCGAAATTCTAAGCCCGCGTAGCGGGCTTGTCAGTGGGCGGACCGACCGCCGGGAACTGCCCGATTGGAAGGCTTTCCCATGACGGCCTTTAACGTCTCCAGCGCCTTGCTTTGCAGCCGTGAGACATGCATCTGGGATATGCCCAGTTTTCTCGCGATATCCGTCTGCTTGAGATCGTCGTAAAAGCGCAGGTAGAGGACCGTTCGCTGACGCTCCGGCAGCGCGGCGAAGGCGCGGCGCAGTACGTCCATGTCCTCGACCCCGGCGAAGCCGCCCTCCTCGTCAGCGAGGAAATCCATGAGGCTGCTCGACTTGTCACTCTCTGGAGACTCAAGGACGCCGTCCAACGAAACGGGACTGTACGCCATCCTGTACCGCAGCTCAAGGGCCTTGCGCACCTCCTCGACGGGAACGCCGAGGCGCTCGGCGAGCTCATCGTCAGTCGGCTCGCGGCCTAAATTCGCTCCGAGCGTTTCCGCCGCGCGCGAAACGACCGACGAAAGCTCCTGCAAGCGACGAGGCGTCTTGACGACGCTCCCTTTATCCCGGAAATAGCGCTTGATCTCGCCGCTGATCGTCGGCACGGCGTAGGTGGAGAACTTCGGACCCTGATGCGGGTCGAACTTCTCTATAGCCTTGAGCAAGCCGAGGCGGCCTACTTGAAACAGATCCTCCAAGGGCTCGCCGCGAGTCAAGAACCCTTTGTGCACGATAGACCTGACCAAATTATCGTAGCGCCGCGACAATTCGGCGCGCACGGCCGGGTCCCGGCGGCCTGAATCGAGATAGCGCTTCCATAAATCGGCTTCCTCCAGCTTCTCTAGAGAAGCCGGATCGCTGCGCGGCGCCGCGGCGGCTTCGGGCGGCGCGCTGCGCAGGCTAACTGCGACGGCTACGGGCGGCGCGCTGCGCGGGCGAACCGCGGCGGCGGCAGGCCGCGCCCGGACTGGAACGCTTTCTGTGACGCCGGTCCGGAATGCCTTTTGGAGCGCGGCGAAAGCATGCTTGATCGTGGCGGAAACTGCCGCTCGGCTGACGTCCCGCCGTCGAGCGATCGCGGTTTGGTTCAAGCTCTCGACAAACCGCATTTGAAGCGTCTCTTTTTACACCGGCGCCAAGCCGGCCACCGCTCGTTGCAGCGCCTCCGGATCGGCCTGCCCAAACAAATCAGGTTTCTGCCGAATCAACGCCGCCGAGAGCGCGGGAATCGCCGCCGCCTGCGACGGTTGGGCCAGCGCGCTGGGCTCCAAGATGGGAGGCGGAAGTTCCTGAACGGAAGCGGCGGGAGCGGCGCAGGCGAATGCCGCCAGCAGCGTCTCGATGATCATCTTCTTATTTTAGCAACCGGCCGGAAACCGCGCCTGGGCCGAAGGGCCCAAGCCGCCGGGCCGACCGGCCTAGGACCCGCGGCCCGCCGCCGCGCGGAGATTGCGCGGCCCCGCGGGAAAATGGCAGAGTAGCGCCATGACCAAGAGAGCCCTGCTCGCCGCGCTCGCCGCCCTTGCCGTGGCCGCCTGCAACAACGCGACTCCCTATACCTCGCAGCAAGAAAACGCCGCCCCCGCCATGCCGATGCCGCCGGCGGCCAAGCCCTCCGCGCCGACAGCGGCCAACCCCGCCCTGCTCTCTCCGGAGAAGCTCAACGAAAAGGCGCCGGAGCTCTACAAGGCCCTCTTCCATACGACGAAGGGCGATTTCGTCGTCGAGGTGCACCGCTCCTGGGCGCCCAACGGCGCCGACCGCTTCTACAACCTGGTCAAGAACGGCTTCTACGACGACACCGCCTTCTTCCGCGTCGTGCCCGGCTTCATGGTGCAGTTCGGCGTCACCGGCGATCCCCAGGTCAACGCGGCCTGGCGGCAGGCCTCGATCCCGGACGATGCGGTGACGCAGTCCAACACGGCGGGGATGGTCACCTTCGCCACCGCGGGGCCCAATACGCGCACGACCCAGGTCTTCGTCAACTATGGCGACAACGCCTCCCTCGATCAGCAGGGCTTCGCCCCGTTCGGAAAGGTCGTCACGGGCTTCGACATCGTCCAGAAGCTCTACGGCGGCTACGGCGACGGCGCCCCCTTCGGCCGCGGGCCGGACCAAAACCGCCTGCAGACCGACGGCAACGCCTACCTCAAGAAGGATTTCGCCCAGCTCGACTATACGCTGAAGGCCTCGATCGAGTAGCGGGGTGGACGGCCGCAAGTTTACCCTGACGGTCAGGCTGCCGAGGCTTCGCTCGTATTACGAGCCGAAAATCCTGCGCGCCGGCCTCCTCGGTTTCGCGGCCGGGCTGGCCGTCGCCCTGCTGCTGAAAGCGGACCCCTCCCCGCTCGTCGATCATTTCTACGCCAGGCAAGCGGAGCGGCAAGTCATGCGGGTCTGGATGCGCCGCGCAGCACCCATCGATTATCGGGGCTGCCGAGCCCGGCCCGAGAATTGCGTCGGGCGAATCGTGGCTTGGCGCCTGTCTCATCCGGCGCAGGGCGACTCCCGCTATCAAGATGACGCCTCAAATCCCATCAGCTGGCGCAACGAGGCTCAAGTTCCCTACACGCTGGGCCGGGGGGCTCAGTTCGTGGCGGTGTCGCTCGTCGCCGGCGTCTCGCCGAAGTCGATCAAGCTGGTTTTCGTGGGAACCCCGGACAGCGCCTATGCCGGAACGACCTGGAAGGACGTGTTCGGCCTGCTGGCAGCCCCGCGAAAAGAACGGCTTATTCCTTAAAGAAGCCCTGCCAGCCCTTGGCGGGCGCCCATTTGGAGCGCGGCTCGAAATGGCGCCAGACCAGGCCGGAGACGGCGCGCAGGATTTGGAAGCCCTCGTTGCCGAACTTGTAGTCGGTCTCGGAGTCCGGCTGGTCCTTGGTGAAGATCGAGAGCACGTAATCGCCGGCGGGAGCCGAGACCAGCAGGGCCTCGGAGCGGGAATGCTCGATGGCGCCCTGCTTGGAGGCGGCCTGCACCCAGGGCGGGATCTGCGAGAGGGCCTCGCTGTTCCAGTAGGCTCCCGACAGCACCCGGTAGAGCTCGTCGGAGGCCGCGGGCGGCAACAGCCGGCGCCGGCGCAAGCCGACGAAGAGCTCGGCCATCTCTCGCGGGGTCGTCTGGCCCCAGCCGTAGAGCTTGTGCTCCCGCTCTCGGCCGGGCGTGCGGGAATCGACCCGCGTGCGCGAGAAGCCGTGCGCGGCCAGCCAGCGGTTGACGGAGAGCCCGCCGCCGGCCAGCTCCTGGCACCACAAGGCCGCGGCGTTGTCGCTGTAGGCGGCCGTCAGCCAGGTCAAGGTCGGCAGGGCGATCTTCTGGCCGTCTCGAAAAGAGCTGATGAGGCTGCCGTCGTTATAGGCGCGGCTGCTGGAGTAGACCAGCTCCGCGTCGTAGTCCAGGCGGCCCGCGGCGACATCGTCGTAGAGCGTGAGCAGGATCGGGACCTTGATCATGCTGGCCGTGGGAAACAGCTCATCTGCGTTGACCGCGGCCTCGCGCCCGGTGGCGAGCTGCCGGACGTAGACTCCGACGCGGCCATGAAAGCCTGCGATCGCCTGCTCGATCTGTCGCTGGAGGACGGCGTCCCGGACGGCCTTGGGCGCTCCGGCGGACGCCCCGGCGCCGGAAGCCAGAGCCAGCGCCAGGAGCAGGGCGTTCATCGCTTCTCCCGACCGGAGGAGGCGACCCCGCCGTGCTGGGCCTCTATCCTCCACCACAACGGCAGCAAGGACATCCGGATGCGGCGCAAGGGGGAGGCCTTGGCCGCGACGTAGGGCTCAAGATCCTCGTGGTAGCGCTCGAGGTAGATCCCCGGGCAGTCCGTGTGGTCGAACTCCTGATGGCCGAGTATCATCGTCGGCGAAATCTTATAAGCATAGACCAGGTAGGCCAGCCAGCGCCTCAAGGCCAGCAATTGCGCCGGGGTGGGCTTCTGCCACATGAAATCGCCGAACAACGCAACGCCGATGCTGCCCGGATTCCAGCCGGCCACGTTGGCGCCCTCCTTGTCGACGGGACGCCCCTGCCAGATTTCTCCCCGCCAGTCGATCAGGTAATGATAGCCGATGTCCGACCAGGGATAGCCGTCGCTGTTGCCGGAGGACATGTGGAGATTGCGCATGCTGCAGAGGTCGCGCTTGGCCGCGTCGAGGGCCTGGCCGCCGTCCATCGCCAGCTCCGTGGTGGAGACCGCGATGTCGGTGTGGTGCACGACGACGCGCACGTGCTGGTTGTCGTCGTCCACGTCCGAGTCGTCCAATTCGTCGGGGCTTAAGTGCTCGCAGCCCCAGCGCGCCGACAGCCACTCCGAGCGCAGGTGTATCTCGGGCTTGGGCGGCGGGAATTCCAGCTCCGGCTTGCCGCGCGCGGGAGGGACCTGCGCCCGGGCCGGAGCGGCCGCCCACAGGAGAATCGCCGTTGAAAACGCCGCGATCGCTGTCTTCATGAGCGCACCTTAACAAATGCGCGGGCCCGGCGGGCAGCGGGAAATCCGGCGCGCCGGCACCGGCATTGGGCCCAGCGGGAAGAAGTCCTTAAGGCCTAACGAGGTGTCCGAGGTTTAGGGATTCCGGGTCCGGCTTGCGGCCGTCGCCGTCGAGGCCGGAGGCATGGTCGATGTAGGTATACTCGCGCATGACCGCCTCGTAGGTGTCCAAAAGCTCCACGCCCTCGCGCGGCTTCAAGGCCCCGGCCTTGACCTGCAGGTCGACGGCGTCCCTCAAGCGGCGGACCAGGTCGGTGTCGTTGTACTGGATGCCGGTCAGCACGTCCTTGACGCGCTGTCCCGGAATGATCTCCTCCAGGTAATAGCCGCCCGGCTCCTCCTTGTCGGCGAAGACGTGCACCTCGTTGACGCGTCCGAAGAGGTTGTGGATGTCCCCCATCGTGGCCTGGTAGGCGCCCATGAGAAAGACGCCGAGATAGTAAGGCTCTCCCGGGCGCAGGTCGTGCAGGGGCAGCGTGCCGCCGGCCTTGCGGTGGCAGGCGAACTGGGAGATCTTGCCGTCGGAATCGCAGGTGATGTCCACCAGGGCCGCGCGGCGCGAGGGCTCCTCCGCCAGGCGGTGCAGCGGCATGATCGGGAAAAGCTGCCCGATGGCCCAGGAATCCGGCAGGGACTGGAAGAGCGAGAAATTGCAGAGGTACTGGTCGCGCAGGCCCTTGGACATCTCGGCCAATTCCTCCGGCACGAACTTGGCCTTGGGCAGCTGCCGAGCGATCTCGGCGCAGAGCGCGGAAAAGAGGCACTCGATCTTGGCCTTGTCCTCCAGGCCCAGATAGCCGAACTTGAACAGGGTGAAGGCCTCCTCGCGGATCTCGCCGGCGTCATGGTAGCTCTCGACCAGGTTCCTGGGGGAAAGGGCCGCCAGCAGCTCGCGCATCTGGACGACCACGGCATGCTCGCCCGCGCCCCGGTCAGGCTGCGCCGGCGCGGCCGCGGCCTCTATGCGCCCGAAGACGTCCATCACCAGCATCGAGTGGTGCGCCACCAGGGCGCGGCCGGATTCGGTGACGATGTGGGGCTCTCGGACCTTCTCCTGCCGGCAGACCTCCGCGATGGTCCAGACGAGAGCATTGCAGTACTCGCGCAGGTTGTAGTTCATGGAGCTGTCGACGACCGTGTGCGTGCCGTCGTAGTCGACGCCCAAGCCCCCGCCGCAGTCGAGGTATTCCAGCCCCAGGCCGTACTGCACGAGCTTCGCGTAGACGCGCGCGGCCTCCTTGACGGCGTCCTTGATCGTCTGGATCTCCGTGACCTGGGAGCCGATATGGAAATGCAGGAGCTTGGCGCAGTCGAGCATACCGGCCTCGGAGAGCTCGCGGGCGGCCGCGAGGATCTCCGGAGTCGTCAAGCCGAACTTGGCCGACTGCCCGGTGGAGTATTTCCACTTGCCGCTGCCCTGGGTCTGCAGCTTGCAGCGCAGGCCGATCAGGGGCTTGACCTGCATCTGGCGCGCCATCCGCAAGAGCGTCCCCAGCTCGCTGGGCTTCTCGATGACGACGACGACCTTCTTGCCGAGCTGGACGCCCAGCAGCGCCAGCCGGATGATCGAATCGTCCTTGTAGCCGTTGACGATGGTCAGCGCCGAGGCCCCGTTCATCGCCAGCACGGCCATCAGCTCGCCCTTGCTGCCGGCCTCCAGCCCGAATTGGTAGCGCTCTCCCGCGTCGAGGATCTCCTCGACGACCTCGCGCAATTGGTTGACCTTGATCGGATAGACGCCCAGATAGCGGCCGCCGTACTTGTGCTCGGCGATGCTCTTGGCGAAGCGCTCGTTGAGGCTCTCGACGCGGTGGCGCAGGATGTCCTGGAAGCGCAGCAGCACCGGCAGCTTGATGCCGCGCGCGCGCACGTCGTCGATGAGCCGCCGCACGTCGATGGCGGGCTCGCCGGCCGTGGTCGGCTGCACCGTGAGGTTGCCCGCGGCGTTGATCCCAAAGTACTTCAGGCCCCAACCCTTCAGGTTGTAGAGATTGGCGCTGTCCTCGACCGTCCACGGCTTGGTCATCAAGGCGTTATTATATCACGCCGCCGACAAAAGCTATAATGGACGAACGCGTGAAGGCGATCCTTTATCGTGGCGGCCGAGCCGAGCTGGCCGACATTCCCGTTCCCGAGATCGGCCCCGACGAGTTGCTGCTGGCGATGGAGGCCTGCGGGCTGTGCGGCACGGACTTGATGAAGCTCGGCGCCAAGCCGGAGCGCGCGGTGCTGGGCCACGAGCTCTGCGGCCGCCTGGCGAAAGTGGGGCGCGACGTCCGGGGTTGGCGGGAAGGCGAGCGGGTCGTGGCGGCCCACCACGTGCCCTGCGGCGACTGCCACTATTGCCGGCGGGGCAACGTGTCGATGTGCCGGCAGTTCAAGGCCACCAACGTCGAGCCCGGGGGCTTTTGCGAGTACGTCAAGCTCTCCGCGCTGCACGCCCGCCACTCGACCTTGCGCGTGCCGGACGGCCTGGGGACGGAGGCGGCCAGCCAGACGGAGCCCTTGGCCTGCTGCCTGCGCAACGTCAAGCGCCTGGGCGCGCGCGCCGGCGACGCCGTCGGCGTCGTCGGCCTGGGGGCGATCGGCCAGCTCACCGCCAGGCTCCTCTCCCACCTCGGAGTCCGGGTGCTGGGGCTCGATCTCGACGCCGGGCGCGTCAAGTCCCTGGCGCGCTACGGCCGCGGCTATCTCGAGGCCGACGCCTTCGAGGAGGCGGCGCGCGCCGCGGGCCAGGGGCGCGGCCTCGACGCGGTCATTCTCTCCGCCGGGACCCCGGCGCTGGCCGGCCGCGCCGTCGGCTGGCTGCGCGACGGCGGGAGCTTGAACGTCTTCGCCAGCTTCCACCCGGACCCGCGGCTCTCTCTGGACCTCAACCAGGTCTACCACCGGGAGCTCTCGCTCATCAGCAGCTACTCGCCGGCCCTTGAGGACCTGCGCGAGGCCTTGGAGCTGATCGCCTCCGGCCGCGTCGATCCCCTCTTCGCCGACCAGCGCCGCTACGAGCTGGCGCGCTTCGAGGAGGCGGTGGCCGACGTGCGCGCGCGCCGCGCCACCAAGGCCATCCTCCTGCCGCGGGAGCCGGCATCAAGATGAAACAGATGCGGGCGGTGCGCTTTTACGCGCCACGGGACATCCGCCTTGAGAGCGTCGCCGTCCCGGAGCCGGGGACGGGCGAGGTCCTGCTCAAGGTCGGAGCGGCGCTGACCTGCGGCACCGATCTTAAGGCCTACCGCCAGGGGCACAAGCTGCTCTTGGGCAAGCTTCCCGCTCCCTTCGGCCACGAGCTGGCCGGCACCGTCGCCGCCGTCGGCCGCGGCGTCGAGGGCTTTCGGATCGGCGACAGGGTGGCGGCGGCCAACTCCGCTCCCTGCGGCGACTGCCACTTTTGCGCGCGCGGCGAGGAGCGGCTGTGCGAGCGCTTGCTGCTGCACAACGGCGCCTACGCCGAGTACGATCTCATCCCCGAGCGCATCGTGCGGCGCAACCTCTGGAAGCTGCCGGACGGCCTGGCCTTCGCCGACGCGGCGCTCTCGGAGCCCTTGGCCTGCGCCCTCCATGCGGTCGACGCCATGCGGATTGAAGCGGGGGAGACCGCGGCGGTCCTCGGCGCCGGCGCGATGGCCCTGCTTTTGGTCCAGGCCCTGCGCGCGCGCGGCGCCCGCGTCCTCGTGGCCGGCCGCGGCCGCGACAAGCTGGCCGCGGCCCTGAAGGCCGGAGCCGGCGAGGCCTTCTCCGCCCTCGACGGGGAGCTTGCCGCCGCCGTTCGAGCGGCCTGCGGCGGCCGCGGCGCGGACTGCGTCTTCGAGGCGGTGGGAACCGAGGCGACCTGGCGCCAAAGCGTCGAGATGGCGCGGCGCGGCGGCCGCGTCTGCCTCTTCGGCGGCTGCGCCCCCGGCACGACCGTCCCGATCGACGCCCATCGCCTCCACTACGAGCAGCTCGAATTGCGCGGGGTCTTCCACCACGCCCCCCTCTATTTCAAGCAAGCCCTCGACCTGCTCTGCGCCGGGCGCGTGCCGACCAGCCTCTTGGTCGGCCGAAGCATCCGCCTGGAGGACGTTCCGGCCTTCTTCGAGCGCTTCCAGGCCGGCTCCGCGCCGAAGGCCGCCGTCCTTCCTTAATCCCAGGCGAATTGAGGCCTCCCGGCCCTAGGCCCTTCGTTCCTTCGCCGGCTAGGGCCAAGGACACCTGCCGAACCCGGCGCCGCCGGCTACTCTAAAGCGTGCGACATCGGCGCTTCAAGTTCGCCTTGCCTCTAGCCGCCGTGCTGGCCGCTTGGCCGGCGGGCCGCTCTCGCGCCGCCCAGGCCGCCGCCGGCAAGCCGCTGGCCCTGCCCGCGACGCTGCCGCTGGTCAGCCGAACCAGCCTCTCGACCGAATACCCGCCAGCGCCGAATACGCGCTGCCGCTTTGCGACGACCCAGGCGCTGGCGCTGCCAGAAGCGGCCATCCCCGCCGGAACGGAGGTGGCGGGCTCCGTCGTCGCGGTCCGCAAGCCCGCTTACGCGGGCCTGCCGGGAACAATTACGATACGGCTCGACCCGCTGGCCGCGGCATCCGGCGAACGGATTCATTTCGAAGACCTCGTCGTCAGCGGCCCTGGGCAGCGCAGCGACCGGGGCTTCGTGCTGCTGATCGGCAGTAGCTTCGGCGCGCTCCTCGGCAATCCCTTCGAGCTCGGGGCCCATGCGCGGCTGGCGCAAGACGAGGCCGTCCTCGCCTCCCTGCGCCGGAAATAGTAAGATACGGGCGGTCCCTTGAACGCCCGGAAACGCCGCGACCTCGACGATGAGCGCTGGATGCGCCGCGCTCTCGCTTTGGCCGCGCGCGCGGGGCGGCGGGCCTGGCCCAACCCGAAGGTCGGCTGCGTGCTGGTCAAAAACGGGCGCATCGTCGGCGAGGGCTGGCATCGCAGGGCCGGGGGACCGCATGCCGAGGCGCTGGCCCTCCGGATGGCGGGCGCAGGCGCGCGCGGGGCCACCGCCTACGTGTCGCTGGAGCCCTGCCGCGCCCATCCGGGCAAGAGGACTCCCCCCTGCGCCGACACCCTGGCGGCCGCCGGGGTGGCGCGCGTCGTGGCCGCGATGCGGGATCCCAACCCCAAGGTGGCGGGCCGCGGCCTCGGCCTGCTGCGCCGCGCGGGCGTCCGGACGGAGACCGGCCTGCTGCGGCGGCAAGCCCAAGCCCTCAACGGCCCCTTCCTCTTGCGCATGCGCGAGAAACGTCCCTGGATCATCCTCAAATCGGCGCTTTCCCTGGACGGCCGCGCCTTCGCTAACGGCGGAGCCTCGCGCTGGATCACCGGCCCGCGGGCGCGGCGCCTGGCCCACCGCTTGCGCGCCGGCTGCGACGCGGTGCTGGTCGGCATCGGCACCGTCCTGGCCGACGATCCGTCCTTGACGGCCCACGGCGCCGGCCCAAACCCGCTGCCGGTCGTCCTGGACGCGCGGCTGCGCCTGCCCCGCGGCGCGCGCCTACTGCGCGGGCCGCGCAAGCCCCTGATCTTCTCGGCCAAGGCCGGCAGGCTTGCCGGCGCCGAGGTCGCGCGCGCTCCCGCGCGCGGCGGCCTGCTCAACCTGCGCGCGGTGCTCTGCGAGCTGTCGCGGCGCGGGGTCGGCACGTTGCTGGTCGAGGGAGGACCGACGGTCCACGCCTCCTTCTTGTCGGCGGGCCTGGCCGACGAGCTCTACGCCTTCCTCTCTCCCAAGCTGCTGGCCGCGGCCCGCGACCCCAACGCCGCGCCCAGGCTGTCTCGCCCCCGGCTTTCTCGGCTGGGCCCGGATTTTCTATTCTGTGGCAAGCTTCGGTTTTGAGATGTTCACAGGCATCATCCAGGAAGTCGGGACGGTGGCGCGGCGCGGGGCGAATTCGCTCACGGTGCGCTGCTTCTTGCGCGCCCGGCCGGGAGACAGCGTGGCCGTCAACGGCGCCTGCCTGACCGTCGCCAAGGCCTCCCGCCGCGGGCTCCTGGCCTTCGACGTCAGCGAGGAGACCTGGCGCGCCACCAACCTGCGCTCGCTGCGGGCCGGCCAGCCGGTCAATCTGGAGCCGGCCCTGCGCGCGGGCGACGCCCTGGGCGGACACTTGGTCAGCGGCCACGTCGACGCGCGCGCGCGCATCCTGCAACTCAAGCGCCTGCCGGGAGGCTTCGCGCTCCTGAAAGCGGAGCTGCCGCGCTCGCTTAAGAGATTGGTCGCGCCGAAGGGCTCGGTGGCGCTCGACGGCGTGAGCCTGACCGTCGCCGCCGTCCGCGGGGCCTGCTTCGAGGCGGCCCTGGTCCCGCACACCCTTTCTCGGACAAATCTCGCGCGGCGGCGGGCCGGCGAGAGCGTGAACCTGGAGGCAGACCTCGTCGCGCGCTACGTCGCCGCGGCGCTGGGCCGCTAATGGCGCCCCGCTTCGACTCGATTGAGGACGCCATCGCCGACATCCGGCAGGGGCGGATGGTCGTCGTCATCGACGATCCGGACCGGGAGAACGAGGGCGACCTCGTCATCGCCGCCGAGAAATGCTCGGAGACGGCGATCAACTTCATGGCCCAGCACGCCCGCGGCTTGGTCTGCGTGCCCATGGAGGGCTCCCGGCTCGACCAACTGCAGCTCTCCCCGATGGTCGAGGCCACCCGCTCGGCCGGGCCCGGCCCGGGGCGGGACACCGCCTTCTCCGTCTCCGTAGACGCCCGGCGCGGCACGACCACCGGCATCTCGGCGCGCGACCGCGCGACCACGGTCCGGGCCCTGCTCGATGGGCGGACCAAGCCGCGGGACTTGATCCGCCCCGGCCATATCTTTCCCCTGCGCTCCAAGGACGGCGGGGTGCTGGTGCGCGCCGGCCACACCGAGGCCGCGGTCGATCTAGCCCGCCTGGCCGGGCTGATTCCGGCCGGGGTCATCTGCGAGATCCTCAATCCGGACGGCACGATGGCGCGCGCCCGGCAACTGCGGCCCTTCGCCAAGCGGCACCGCTTGAAGATCGTCACCATCAAGGACTTGATCGAGTACCGCCGCCAGCACGAGCGGCTGGTGCGCCGCATGGGCAGCGCCCGCCTGCCGACCCAGTTCGGCGAGTTCGCGCTGCACGTCTACGAGGAGACCCTGACCGGCAAGCAGCACTTGGCGCTCGTCAAGGGCCTGGTCGAGGGCCAGCGCTCGGTGCTGGTGCGCGTGCACAGCTCCTGCATCACCGGGGATTGCCTCTTCTCGCGCCGCTGCGACTGCGGCCAGCAATTGGAGGCCGCCCTCAAGCGCATCGAGCAGGAGGGGCGCGGGGTGCTGGTCTACCTGGCCCAGGAGGGCCGCGGCATCGGGTTGCTCAACAAGATACGCGCCTACGCCCTGCAGGACCGCGGCCTCGACACGGTCGAGGCCAACCTCGCCCTGGGCTTCAAGGCGGACCTGCGCGAGTACGGGATCGGCGCGCAGATCTTGGTCGACCTCGGGCTCTCCACCCTGCGCATCCTGACCAACAACCCGCGCAAGATCGTCGGCATCGAGGGCTACGGCCTGCGCTTGGTCGAGCGCGTCCCGCTGCAGGTGCCCGCCAACAAGCACAACGTCCACTATATCCGCACCAAGAAGGCCAAGCTGGGCCACTGGATCAGCGAGGAGATGAGATGAAAGCGAGCGTCGCCGTCGTCGTCTCCCGCTTCAACGAGGAGGTCACCTCCCGACTGAGCGAGCGCTGCCTGGCGACGTTGAAGGCCAACGGCGTCCAGCGCGCGCGCGTCATCCGCGTCCCGGGCGCCTACGAGCTGCCCTGGGCCGCCCAGGAGCTGGCGCTCTCCAAGCGCTACGCCGTCGTGATCGCCCTGGGCTGCGTCATCAAGGGCGACACGGAGCAGAACCGTCACATCTCTCGCTCCGTCATCCAAGCCCTGCAGCATGTGGCCCTCTTAACCCGCGTGCCCGTCATCCTGGGAGTCATCACGCCGGACACGCGCGCGCAAGCCCTCTTGCGCACGCGCGGCAAGCTCGACCGCGGACGGGAGGCGGCGCTGGCCGCCCTCGAAATGCTCGCCCTGCGCCGGGAGCTGGCCCATGGGGCGTAGGCGGCAGGCGCGGGAGATCGCGCTGCAGGCGCTCTACATCATCGACACCTCCGGCACGGCGGAGGAGGAGGCCTTCGCCATCGTCAACCGCCGCGAGGAGCCGGGAGACGAGGCGACGCTGGGGTTCGCGCGCGAGCTGCTCCGGGGCGCCACCCTCCACCGGCCGGAGCTCGACCGCTTGATCGAGGGCGCGGCCCAGAATTGGGCGCTCGGACGCATGGCCGCCGTCGACCGCAACGTGCTGCGCCTCTCCGCCTTCGAGCTGCTCCACCGCCTGGAGACCCCGGTCAACGTCGTCATCGACGAGGCCATCGAGATCGTCCGCAAGTACTCCACCGAGGACTCGACCCGCTTCATCAACGGCATCCTGGACACCCTCAAGGAGCATCGCAAATAACGACGCCGCCCACGGACGCCCAGCGGGAGATCGAGCGCCTCCGCCGCGAGATCCGCGAGCACGACCGGCGCTATTACGTCGAGGACAACCCGGTCGTCTCGGACACGGAGTACGACCTGCTGCTGCGCCGGCTGCGGCAACTGGAGAGCGAACACCCCGAGCTGCTCAGGGCCGACTCGCCCACCCAGCGGGTTTCCGGAGAGGCCGGCGCGGACTTCAAGCCGGTCAAGCACGCCGCGCCGATGCTCTCGCTGGACAACGCCTACGCCGAGGAGGAGCTGCTCGCCTGGCACGAGCGCCTGGAGCGCCTGCTGGCCTCCGGGGAGCGCCCGCGCTTCGTCGTCGAGGCGAAGATCGACGGCCTGTCCTGCTCCCTCGCCTACGAGAGGGGAATCCTGACGCGGGGGGCGACCCGCGGCGACGGAGAGACCGGCGAGGACGTGACGGCCAACGTCCGCACGATCCGCTCCATCCCCTTGGAGCTGGGCGCCTTCGGCCAAGCCGTCCCGGAATTCTTGGAGATACGCGGCGAGATCGTGCTATATAAGGAAGATTTCAAGGCGATCAACGCCGCCCTCCTGGCCGAGGGCCGCGAGCCCTTCGTCAATCCCCGCAACTGCGCCGCCGGCTCGCTGCGCCAGAAAGACCCCCGCGTGACGGCCTCCCGCCGCCTGCGCTTCATCGTCCACTCCTTCGGGGCCTGGAGGCCCGACTGCCCGGTGAACGGCCACTGCGAGTTCCTGGCCGCGGCCAAGGCGATGGGCTTGCGGGTCGAGCCGCACCGAGTCTTCGACTCGATCGCCGAGGTCGCGGCCGAGTACCGGCGCTTCAAGGAGGCGGAGCTGGAGCGGCTGCCCTACGCCGTCGACGGCCTGGTCGTCAAGGTCGACTCCTTCGCCCAGCAGCGGCGGCTGGGAGCGACGGCGAAGAGCCCGCGCTGGGCGATCGCCTTCAAGTATCCCGCCCAGCAGGCCAGCACCGTCGTCGAGGACGTCGTCTTCTCGGTGGGCCGCACCGGGGCGATCACCCCGGTGGCCAAGGTCAAGCCGGTCTTCTGCGCCGGGGTGACGATCAGCTCGGTGACGCTGCACAACTTCGACGAGATCGAGCGGCTGGGAGTGCGCGTGGGCGACACCGTGCTCATCGAGCGCGCCGGCGAGGTGATCCCGAAGGTGGTCAAGGTCTCCCGCCGCGCCGCGGCCTCCCGCGCCATCCGCCCCCCCGCCGACTGCCCGGTCTGCTCGGGGCGGGTGGCCAGGGAGGCGGACTCCGTCGCCTATTACTGCCAGAATCCCTCCTGCCCGGCCCAGATCAAGCGCTCCCTGCTGCATTTCGCAAGCCGGGCGGCGATGGACATGCAGGGGCTGGGCGAGCAGGTCGTCGAGGCCCTGGTCGACTCGGGGCGGGTGCGGGTCCTCTCCGACGTCTACGCCTTGCGGCTGGAGGACTTGCGCGCGCTGCCGCTCTTCGCCGAGAAGAGGGCCGGCAACCTGCTGGGGCAGATCGCGGCCAGCCGCAAGCGCCCCTTGGACAAGCTCCTCTACGGCTTGGGCATACGGCACGTGGGCGAGCGGGCGGCGGAGCTGCTGGCCCAGCGCTTCTCGCTGGAGGAGCTGGCGGCGGCCGGGGAGGAGGACCTGCAAAAGGTCGCCGACATCGGCCCGGTGGCGGCCCGCTCGATTCGCGAGTTCTTCCGCTCCGGCGAGGTCCGGGATTTGGTCGAGCAACTGCGGAAAGCGGGCTTGAGCCTGCGAAAGATCGAGCGTCCCCAAAACGCGGACAGCCCCTTGGCCGGCAAGGTCTTCGTCTTCACCGGAGAGCTCGCCCGCTTAAGCCGCGAGGAGGCCTCGGAGCGGGTCAAGGCCCTGGGCGGCAAGACCTCCGGCTCCGTGTCCTCCAAGACCTCCTTCGTCGTGGCGGGAGACTCGCCGGGCTCGAAGCTAAAGAAGGCGCGCGAGTTGGGCGTTGCCGTGCTCGATGAGGCCGCCTTCCTCGCCCTGCTGCCGAAGGGGCTTGAGCCGTGACGCAAAAAACTCCCCGCTACGCCCTGCTGCACGTGGCCGACCGCACCGGCGTCACGGAATTGGCCTACGCCCTGCACGGCCTGGGCTTCACCCTGGTCGCCAGCGGCGGCACCGCCAACGCCCTGCGCCAGGCGGAGCTGGAAGTCCTCGACGCCGCCGAGCTGGCGCCGGGCGCCGCCGGGACGCTGGGGCTGCTGCACCCCAATATCCTGGCCGGCATCTGCTGCGATCGCGGCGACGCGCGCCAGCTTGGGGAGCTGGAGCGGGCCGGCGGCGCGCCCTTCGAGCTGGTCGTCGCCAACCTCTATCCCCTGGCGCAATTGACCGACGACGCCAAGCTCTCCCAGGCCGAGGTGCTGGGCTACGTCGATCTCGCCGGCTCGGCGCTGCTGCGCTGCGCCGCCCTGAATTTCCGGCACGTCGCCTGCCTCTGCGACCCGGAGGACTACCAGGCGGCGGTGGAGTCGCTGCGGCAGTACGGGCGGCTGCACCCGGAGCGCCGACAGACCCTGGCGGCCAAGGCCCTGCACTACTGCGCCTACTACGACACCACGGTGGCGCAGTTTCTGGGCGCCAAGTGGGAGAGGCTTCCCGACGAGCTGGTCATAGGGCTTAAAAAAACCGCCGAGATGCACTACGGGGAAAACCCGCAGCAGCAGGGCGCCCTCTACACCCTCTCGGGCGCGCGGGCCTGGGGCATCAACGCGGCCCAACTGCTCTACGGAAAGCCCCTGTCCTACAACCACTTCCTCGATCTCGAGGTGGCCTGGGAGCTGGTCACCGAGATCGGCGAGCCGGCCTGCGCCATCGTCAAGCACGCCGTGCCGGCCGGGGTGGCCAGCGCCGAGCGCCTGGCCGAGGCCGCGCGGCTGGCCTACCGGGGCGATCCGCGGGGCTGCTTTCGCGGCACCGCCGCGGTCAACCGCGAATTGGACGCCGAGGCGGCGGCCTTCTTCGCCGAGGAATACGTCAGCTGCATCGCGGCCCCGCAGTTCTCCCAGGGAGCGCTGATGGCCCTGCGCGCCAAAAAGGAGATACGCCTGGTCACACTGCCCTCGACTTTGATCTCGGCCCACGAGCTGGACTTGCGCTCCGTGGCGGGCGGGGTTCTGGTCCAGGACAAGGACAACCAGATCTTCGGCAATCCCAGGCCCGTCACCAAGCGAGCCCCCAGCGAGCTGGAGATGAAGTCCCTGCGCCTGGCCTGGCACGTGGCCAAGCACGCCAGAAGTCACGCCGCCGTGGTCGTGCGCGGCTCCTACGCCATCGGCATCGGCAGCGGCCAAACCTGCCGGCTCGACGCGGTGCGCCTGGCCCAGGTCAAGAGCCAGGAGCGCCACCCCATCCTGCCGGCCGGCCTGCCCCTGGTGCTGGCCAGCGACGGCGCGCTCTCGGCCGAGCACGTCCTGGAGGCGGCCTCGGCCAACATCACCGCCGTCATCCAGCCCGGCGGCAGCTCCGAGGACAAGGACTCCGTCGCCGCCGCCGACGAGAAGGGCCTGGCGATGGTCTTTACGGGCGTGCGGCATTTCCGGCATTGACGGCGCGCGGCCGGCGCGCCGAATCCCGGTAAATTCTGTAGAATGGCGGCATGTCCCGCTTAGCCCCATTCAGCTTGGCCGTCCTCTTGGCGGCGCCGGCCTATCCGGCGGCCGCGCGGCAACCCTTCCAGACCATCATCGCGGCCGTCAAGCCGCTGGGCCCCTCCCTGCCCGGCTCGCATCCCAGCGCCGGCCAAGCCTTCGAGGTCGACTGCGCCAACGGCCTGCGGCTGTCAAGCGACCCCTCCCGCGCCCAGGTGCGCGTGCGCTTTCCCTCGGGGGCCTCGCTGACGCTGAGCTCGACGACCCTGGAGGTGCTCTCCCATTCGATCGTCCTAAGCGGCCGCCAGGACTACGTCGACTCCTACGGGCTGCCGCGCCGCCGCGAGCTCAGGCAGGTCGTCCAGGACCAAGCCGCCCTGCGCCCGCCGGAGTATCCGCGCCTGATCTCCACCGACCTCTGGCTGATGAGCCTGCAGGAGCTCGACGAGGCGCTCGACGCCGACGGGACCGTCCTCGACTCCCGGCGGGGCCCGCCGGTGGTCGTCAGCCTGCGCGGCGAGGCCGACACCTGGGGCGAGCGGGGGGCGGTGCGCGAAAGCTCCAGCGGCGACTACCGCTTGTTCTCGGGAGACCTGATCGTTCCCCTGCTCTACCGCCGCTGGCTGGTCTCCCCCCAGCCGACTCCGGCAACCGGAGTCGTCGGCGGCCCGGCCGCGCGCCGGCTCGCCGCGGCCTTGCGGTCGCGGCCGTTCTAGAGCCTAGAGCGGAACCTCGGGGACGATGGGCAGATGGGAGCCTTCTTGGTCCCTAACCCTGGTCTTATCGCCCCAAGAAGCCAGGGAATCAAGCCGCTCCAGCCCACCGGCGGCGTAGTAATAGTAGTAACACCAGCAAGGGTAAGCGTAATAGCGAAGGTAGCCGATGCGGTCCTGGGCCTTTTTCAACTCCCAGCCGAACGCCTCCTTGAGCGCGTCGAATTGGAGCCGCGATTGGGCGCCGGGTTTTATGGTGATCAGGCCGGGATGGGACGCCTTGGGCAGGAACGGAAACCGCCTGCTGGACCATCGATAGAGCCCTCGATCGGCTTCGCCGATAAATAGAGCGACGTCTCCGTCCCTGGCCTCCTTCAACCGGTAGTAATCGAGGACGTTGCTGTCGCCGCCCGCCTCGTCCTTGACGATATACGCCGTCAACAGGCGTTTTAAAAACTCCGTGCGGGCAAGGAGGTTGTCGAAGACGGGATCGGCGCGACCAGGCCGGCGCCAAGCGACAGCAGCTCCTCCGGCCGCCCTGCCCGGAACGGCGGCCGCGCGCCCTCGCGGCAGGCCGGCCACCCCCGTATAATGGAATTGCCGCGCCGAGGCGGCGCAGGAGAGGCCAGCCGCAAGGCTTATCGCCCAAGCCAGGGATTTCTTCATGCCCCCACTGTAGCGCGTTCGCGCCCAAGCGGCGAGGGACCAAAGACCCAGAGGCGGCAGGGCCCTTGGTCCGGCCCTTGACAGCGAATGAACCGGCCGCTATCTTAACACCGTGACAAAGGCCCTGTTTGCCGCCTCGCTGCTGCTGGCGCTGGCCACCAGAGCGCAGGATTCTTCCTGGCGCGCGGTTTTCGCCGGAGATTGGCGCGACGGCGGCCCCCCGGCCTTCATGACGATCAACCGGCCGCCTGATTTTTTCCCGAAAGGCTTCCGGCCCAACGGCACCGAACCGCTTAAGCGCCGGCTGCTGGTGCTGCCTACCGCCGGCACCCGGGCGCTGGTCTGCAAGCTCGGCTTTCATGGAATGCGCAGGGTCCAGCCCTGGGAAAACGACGACGGCGATCTCGAGTTCGCGCTCGATTTCAACCCCGCGCCAGACGTCTCCTACAAGGCGCGCTACTTCTGCAAACCGCCTCATCGCCCGGGCCAGGACCGGCGGCAGCTGGAATGCCTCGTCGAATGGACCAAGTACGAGCGCGATTCCAGCGGGCGATCGCTGGAAACGGGGCAGGTGCTGGAACGCTACCTGCTCAACGACCGCTGAGCGCGCGAGGCGCGGCCCGCCCGCTCAGCGGATCAAGCCCAGCTCGCGGCCGACCTTCCGGAATTTCGACAAGGCCAGATCGAGGTCGGCCGTCGTATGCCCGGAGGTCACGATCGTCCTCAGGCGCTCGCGCCCGCGCGCGACGATCGGATAGACGATGGAGAGGGCGAAGACCCCTTCCTCGAAGAGCCGCGCCGAGAAGGCCCTGGCCTTGGCCGTGTCGCCGACCATCACCGGCGTGATCGGGGTCTGGCTGGCGCCCGTGTCGAAGCCGTCCTTCTTGAGCCCTTCCTTAAAATATCGGGCGTTCTCCCAGAGGCGCTCAAGGCGCTTAGGCTCCTGGGCGATGACGTCCAGGGCCGCCAGGCAGGTGGCGGCCACCGACGGCGGATGCGAGCTGGAGAAGGTGAAGGGGCGCGCCACGGAGCTCAGGTAATCGGTCAGCGCCTTGGAGCCTGCCACGTAGCCGCCGACCGCGGCGACGGCCTTCGACAGCGTGCCGATCTGCAGCTGGACGCGGTCCGACAGGCCGAAATGGGCCGGGGTGCCGCGGCCGCCCGGGCCCATGACGCCGGAGGCATGGGCGTCGTCGACCATCACGAAGGCCTCGTAGCGGTCGGCCAGGTCCATGAGCTCCGGCAGGGCAGCGACGTCGCCGTCCATCGAGAAGACGCCGTCGGTCACGATCATGCGCCGCCGCGCCGCGCGAGACTGCGGCGACTCGAGGATCTCCTGCAGATGGCCCATGTCCCGGTGGCGGTAGACCCGCCGCGCGGCCTTGGACAAGCGCGCCCCGTCGATGATCGAAGCATGGTTGAGCTCGTCTGAGACGAGGAGGTCCTTCTCGTCGCTCATCAGGCTCTGGCAGCAGGCCACGTTGACGGTGAAGCCAGACTGAAAGGAGAGGGCGGACTCGGTCCCCTTAAAAAGCGCCAGCCGCCGCTCCAGCTCGACGTGCAGGTCCATCGTCCCGATGATGGGCCTGACCGCGGCCGTGCCCACGCCATGGCTGTCGACGGCGGCCTTCGCCGCCGCCTTAAGCCTAGGGTCGTCGGCCAGATCGAGGTAGTTGTTCGAGGTCAGATTGACGACGCGCTTGCCGTCGATGACGCTGACCGGGCGCTGCGGGCCCTGCAGCACGCGCGGGGTGGCGAAGCGCCCCTCCCGCTTGAGCGCGGCGATCTCCTCGTCCAAAAACGACAGCAGGTTTTGCTTGACCATGCGGCCATTATAGCGCCTGGGAAAGCCCAAAGCGAGCGCGGCGGGAAAGGCGATTTCATAGAATGCGGAAGGCATGGAAGCCCCGGAAGAGCGGCTGGAGGCGGAGCGGGCGCGGCGTGGCGACCAGGCCGCTTTCGCCCGCCTCATGGCGGCCCATCAGGCCAACGTCCACCAATTCGTGCGCTCCCTCTTGGGACTGCCGGAGGCGGAGGACGTGGCCCAGGAGGTTTTCCTGCAGGCCTACCGCTCGCTCTCGTCCTTCCGGGGAGACTGCTCCTTCGGCACCTGGCTCTACGCGGTGGCCCGCAACGTCTGCCGGCACCGCCTGCGCTGGCGCGCGGCGGCGCGGCGCGCCGGCAAGACGGTGGGCGACGAGGAGGCGCTGGCGCTGCCGGACGGAGAGCCGGACCTGCTGGCGGGGCTGGAGGCCGAGGAGACGCGCGGCCTGGTGCGCCAGGCCCTGGAGGAGCTCTCCGGCGAGCACCGCGCCGTGCTCGTTCTCTCCCATTGGGAGGGGCTGCGCTACGAGGAGATCTCCCGCGTCCTGGACATCCCCGTCGGGACGGTGAAGTCGCGCGTCCATAACGCGATGGCCGCGCTGGCCCGGAACCTGGCGCGGCGCTTGGAGCTTCGGGAGGAGAAGCGATGAACTGCCGTCCCTATCGAGACGACCTGCAGGCCCTTGTCGACGGAGAGCTCTCAGAGCAGCGTCAAGAGGAGCTCCGCCTCCACTTGGCGCAATGCGCGCGCTGCCGCGCACGCAGGGACCTGCTTGCGGCCCTCAAGGCCTGCCTGCCGGCGCCGCCGCCCGTCTCGCCCGGCTTCGGCCAATCGGTCATGAAGCGGCTTGCGGCCAGGCCGGCTCCGCCGCGCTTGGCCCCGCGCTTGGCACCGCGCTTGGCGGCCTTCGCTTGCGTCGTGGCGATCGTGGCGGCCGGGGCGCTGCTGAGCGTTCGGCGCTCCCGCCACGGCCTGGAGCCGGACATACTGCCGGACCATTGCCTTGCCGCGCGCTGCGGGCCGTGAACCTTTTTGGGCCGTTCGGCAACTCAAGAAGCGGGGGATTCCCCCCAAGGAGAGATCATGCAAAAGACCACCGCGTTCGCCGCCCTGCTCGCTTTCCTCGCCCTAGCCGTCCCGCCGGCGCGCGGCGCCGAGCCAGTCCCGCTTCTGAAGGAAGCCCAAAGCCTGGATCAAAAGCTCGGGCCCTCCAAGGACGCGGCCGACAAGGCCCGCTGGCGGCGGCAGATCGAGAAGGACCCGGAGGGGCCAAGCGCCGCCGACGCTTATCTCTACCTGGGCCAAGACTACATGTGGCGCGGCCAAAAGGCTTGCGAGCTCGCCATCCGGCTGTTCGATCAGGCCTTCAAGACCGCCGACCAAGACTGGATCAAGGCCCAGGCCAAGGGCCGGATCGGCCAATGCCTGGACTATCTGGGCCGTTCGGCCGAGGCGCAGCGGGTTTTTAAGAAAGTCCTCAAGGACTATCCGAACGCTGCCTTCACCAAGGAGCTGGCCCGCAACGACGCCGTGGGCCGCGCCTTCCGCCGCGGGGAAGCCCTGTTCAACGCCAAACAGTACGAGCAAGCCCTGGCGCTGTTCTTAAAGATCGCCCATAAGATGCCCGGCGCCAACGACGACGAGCGGGCCAACGCCCTGCTGATGGCGGGCGTGCAGTATGATTGGCTGGCCACCCAGAAGCGGGACGCCTCCTTTCTGGAAAAAGAGACGGCTAGCCTGCGCGAGCTCATCCAAAAGTATCCGGGCAGCTCTCGGGTGGGAGACGCCTACCTGTATCTGGGGCAAATCCAGTCCGGGCATGTCGGCGTCTCGGTCAAGCCGGACTATCCCAAGGCCATCTCGCTCTACCAAAAGGCCATCCGAACGGCCGACCGGGACTGGATCAAGGCCCAGGCCCAAGGCCGCATCGGCCAATGCCTGGACTCCGAGAATCGTCCCGCCGAGGCCCTGGCGGCCTACCGCAAGGTGCTGCGCCTCTACCCCAAGACCCCGTGGGCCGGGCAAGTGGCGCTGTTGCTGGCGGAGCGCGCGCGGCGCGCGCCGTGAAGCGTCAACGGCAAGGCCGCGGGTAGCGCAGCGTCTTTCGCACCGAGCAGATGAAGACGGGCTGCTCCGCCTTGTCCAGGGGCAGGTAGCGCCGCCCCATCTCGGTGGTGACCACCCGGGACATCAGGCCGCGATCATCGCCGTGGCCGTGCGTGCCTCCCAGGGCGTGGACCAACTCATGCAGCGCGAAGTTGGTCATGATCCGTTTCTTGACGAAGACCAGCAGCGCCTGCTTCCAGGAGCGCCCGCGCCCGACCGATTCGGCCGCGGCGACGCGCACCGTCTGGCGCCGGATGGCGGCCCAGGAAAGCACGGCCCGCCCCTTCTGCGAGCCGCCGGCCAGCGTCACGCCCTGCTTGCTGAGATTCCCGTGAGTCAAGGCGACCAGCACGTTCCAGCGGTAATCGCCGTTGACATGGCCCATCACGGCGGGCTTTAAGCCGTATTCGAAGCAAACCTGGGGCCTGCCTCGCTCGTCGTTAAGGTCCAAGCCGTCGGCGCGGCGCAGTTGCCGGAGGATTTTGCCCCAATCGACTCCCTCGACGAGCTCCCGGTCGGGGACGTAGATGAAGACGAAATCCTGAGGCCCCCGCGGCGTCGCGTCCACCGTGGAGCAAGCCCCGGGCTCCTCGGCCGGGGCGTTCTTCGCCTCCAACCAACGCTCGAGCTTGTCGAAGAGCCGCAGCATCTCCACCGGCGGCTTGGCCGCGCCTAGATCGCCGATCTCGGCCGAAAGCGGGACGCCGGCCAGGGCGCCGGCCAGGCCCGCGGCGAGAAGCCCGCCGATCCGTCCCGCTCTCATGGGATGAAGACGACCTTGCCGCAGCGCTTCTCCGGCGAGCTCATCACGGAGAATCCCTTCTCGAAGTCCTTCAAGGCGAAGGTGTGGGTGATGAGCGGCCTCACGTCGACCGCCCCCGAGCGCAGCAGATGGTCGGTCTTATACCAGGTCTCGAAAATCTGGCGGCCGACGATGCCGTGGACGCGCACTCCCTTGAAGATCAAGTCGTTGGCCCAGTCCAGCTCGACGCGGCGCGACGGTATGCCGAAGGCCGTCAGGCGCCCCCCGGAGCGCGCGGCCTTCAAGCCCAGCTCGATGGCGGAGGGAGCGCCGGACATCTCCAGGACGACGTCGTAGCCGTCGGGCGCGGCCCCCGCCCGAAGCACCTCGCCCAAGAGCTCGTGGCGTCCGGGGTCGACCACGGCGCTGGCGCCCATCCGGCGCGCCAGCTCGGCGCGGAAGGCGGAGCCCTCCACCGCGACGATGGGATCTGCCCCGCTGGCCTTGGCCACCGCGATGGAGAAGAGCCCCTGCGGGCCGCAGCCCAAAACGAGCACGGACTTGCAGGCCACCTCCTCGACCAGAACCGAATAGACGGCGTTGCCCAGGGGCTCCATGAGGGAGCCGACGTCCTTAAGCGCGCCGTCCTTGTGCTTCCAGGCGCAGCGCGCGGGCAGGGCGGCGTACTCGCCGAAGCCCCCGGGGCCGTCCACGCCGATGATCCTCATCTCGCGGCAGACGTTGCGCTGGCCGTTGCGGCACTGATAGCAGAGGCCGCAGAAGACGTGCGACTCGGCCGACACGAAGTCTCCCTTGGCGAAATCGTGCGCGTCGCGGCCCACCTCGACGACCTCGCCGCAGAACTCGTGGCCGAAGGTCGAGGGAAGCTTGAAGCGCCCGGGCGCCCAGGAGGACCAGCCGTAGATCGGCAGGTCCGAGCCGCAGATCGAGGCGCGATGGATCTTGATCAACAACTCGTTCGGCTTGACGGCGGGATCGTCGACGGGCCCGAACTCGGCGCCCGGCGCCGGCCGCCTCTTAACGAGGGCCTTCATCGTCCCAGGTTGCGCAGCACGAAGATCAGGTTCTCCTTGCGCTCGCGCAGGCGCCGCGAGAAATAGGGAAGCCAATGAGTCCCGTAGGGCATGTAGACGCGGACCGCATGGCCCTGGGCGGCCAACTCCCGCCAGCGGGCGCGGCGCAGGCCGTAGAGCATCTGTATCTCGTATTTTCCCTTGGGCAGGCCGGCGCGCTCCGCGGCCAGGACGGCGGCGGCGATGCGCGCGTCGTCGTGCGTGGCGAAGGCCGGCAGCGGCGCGGCCACGAGCAGGCCGGCCAGGCGATCGTAGCTCTGGTCGACCTCCGATTTCTTCTGGAAGGCCAACTCGGCGGGCTCCTTGTAGGCCCCCTTGCACAAGCGCACCCGCGCGCCGCGGCGCGCCAATTCCCGGACGTCCGCCTCGCTGCGGCGCAGGCAGGCCTGGATGACGACCCCGAGATTGGGATGGCGGGGCAAGAGCTCGTAGAACAGATCGAGGGTGCGCTGCGTGTAGGCGGAGCCCTCCATGTCGATGCGCACGAAATTGCCGCCCTGGGCGGCGGCCTCCGAGGCCACGCGCTCGAGGTTGTCCCTGGCCAGCGCGGGATCGATGTTGAGGCCGAGCTGGGTCAGCTTGAGCGAGACGTTGCCGTCGACGCCCGCCTCGGCGATGCGGCGCAGCAGCAGCCGGTACTCCGCCACGGCCGCGGCGGCCTGCTCGGCGCTGGCGCAGTCCTCCCCCAGGTTGTCCAGGGTGACCTTGATGCCCTCGGCGTTGAGCCTAAGAGCGGCGGCGATCGCCGCGTCGGCCGTCTCTCCCGCCACGAAGCGCCGCGCGAGAAAACCGAGCAAACTCACGCGCCCAGCCTATCATTTTTAGGCCGCCCGGTTAGCCCCTAGCCTAGCGCCAGGCCGCGAAGAGCAGGCGCGCCCAGCCGGCCAAAAACGCCAGCCCGCCCAACGGCGTGACGGCGCCCAGCCAGCGGCGGCCCGTCAGCGCCAGGGCCATCAAGGAGCCGCAAAACAGGACGATCCCGGCCAGAAAGCAGCAGCCCGCCGCAGGCGCCCCCGCCACGCCCCGGTCGGCCAGCCAGGCGACGGCGAGCAGGGCCAAGCCGTGGTAGGCCATATAGCGCGCGGCCGTCTCCCAGACCTCCAGCAGCTCCGGCGGCAAGCGCCCGCGCAGGGCGTGGGCGCCGAAGGCCCCGGCGGCGACGGAGGCGAGCATCGCGAGAGAGCCCGCGCGCAGCCAAAAGGAGGGGCTCGTCATCCGGCGCTCCGGCAGGCCGACCAAAAGGACTTGAAATCGTCGGGCAGCGGAGCCCGAAAACGGACGGAGCGGCCGGAGCCGGGATGGCGCAGCGCGATTTGGTAGGCGTGCAGCATCAGGCGCGGCGGCCGCGGAGAGCCTCCGGCGTCGAACTCGACGTCCCCCGCCACCGGATGGCCGACGAAAGCCAGATGCGCGCGGATTTGGTGCGTGCGTCCGGTCAGGGGGCGCGCCTCGACGAGGGCCGCCCGCGGGCAAGCCTCCAGCACCGAGAAGGCGGTCTCGGCGGACTTGCCGAAGGGAGTGACGAGCACCTTGCGGTGGCCCGGCTTGCGCCCGATCGGGGCCTCGACGCGCCCGCCGCGGCCGGGAGCGCCCCGCACGATGGCTCGGTAGATCTTGGACACCCGCCGGCGCTTGAAGTCCTCCAGCAGCGCAGCCTGCGCGGCCGCGGTCTTGGCCACCAGCAGCGCCCCGCTGGTCTGGCGATCCAGGCGATGGACGATGCCGCAGCGCGAAAGCCCCGCCAGGGCCGGGCGCGCGCGCTGCAGGATGCCCGCCAGGTTGGGCTGCCTCTCCGACAAGGCCGCCGCCGGGCTGTTAAGCCAGCTGGTTCCCAAGGGATGCATCAGCAAGCCGGCTGGCTTGTCGAGCACGAGCAATTGCCGATCCTCGTGCAGGACCCAGCGCTCGAAGTCCGGCTCCTCGGCCCAATCCCTCTGGAGGGCGGCGACGCGCAAGGTCTCGCCGCCCTTGAGCCGGAAATCGGCGGCCCGCGCGCGGTCATCGACGGTGACGGCCCCCGCCTCGATGAGAAAGCGCCAGTGCGAGCGGCTGTAGGCCGGCCGGCGCAAGGCTAAGAAACGGTCCAGCCTCAGACCGGGAGCGTCGACCGTCAGCCGCTCCGCTCTCATCGCCCGGCCGTCGCAAACAGGCGCGGCCCGCGCCGGGCCAGCCAAGCTCCGGCCATGGCGATCCCGGCCAGCGCCAGCCATTGAGAGATCGACAGGCCCAGCCAGAATCCGCCGCGGTCGTCGCCCCGGTAGAACTCGTTGATGAAGCGGGCGATCGAATAGAGCAAAACGTAAAGCATGAAGACCGTGCCCGCAGGCACCTCGCCCTTGCGCGCGCGCGGCAGCACCCGACGCAGAAGGAACAGGCAGATCATGATGTCGGTGGCCGCCTCGTAGAGTTGGGTGGGGTGCAGCGGCACGCCCCAAAGCGGCACGGGCGTCGAGCTGGCGGGGTCTCCTCCCAGCCGCACGCCCCAAGGCATCGAGGTCGGCCGGCCGTAGCAGCAGCCGGCGGCCAAGCAGCCGAGGCGGCCGATCCAATGCCCCATCGGCAAGGCCACTCCGAAATAATCGGCGGTGGCCAAGAAGGGAAGCTTGAGGCGGCGCGTCAGGATGAGTCCGGCGGCCAAGGCGCCCAGCAGCCCTCCGAAGAAGACGAAGCCGTAGCGGAAATCCCGGAAAATCCCCAGCTCCCCGTCCCAGTACAAGCGCCACTCCAGGGCCATGAACAGCAGCTTGCCGCCCAGGATGGCTCCGAAAAAAATCCCGTAGATGAGCGTCCAGAACTTGTTCTCGTCCATGCCGGGCATGCGCGCCGCCTGCGACTTCAACCACGAGATGCCGACCAGGTAGGCGGCGGCGACCAGGACCCCGTAGGTCGGGACGGTCAGCGGGCCCAAACGGATCAGGATCGGGTGCATGGGGATTTAAAATTCCTGCGGTTATGGACATGGAAGGCCAGGGCCGAGGCGGCCAAGAGAAGGCAGAGGCCCTGCGCCGCGGTCAGGCCCAGCCAAGCCAGGGCGACGGTGTCGCCGCGGAAGAATTCCACCACGAAGCGGAGGCAGGCGTAGCCGACGAAGTAGGCCGCCGCCACGCTGCCGGCGGGCTGCCGCCCCTCTTCGACCGCGCGCAGGACGAAACGGTAGAGCAGGGCCGCGATGACCAGCTCGCCCAGAGCCTCGTAGAGCTGCGTGGGATGGACCGGCCGGCCCAGCAGGCGGGGATCGATCATCGCCCTGGGATCGGTGAAGGTCACGCCCCAGGGCATCGAGGTCGGCAGGCCGTAGCAGCAGCCGGCCGCAAAGCAGCCCAGGCGGCCGAAGGCATGCCAAACGGGGGCGGCCTGGCAGACGTAATCCAAAACGCGGGAGAGGGGCGCTCCGACGCGACGCGAGAACCACCATAAGCCGCCCAGCACCCCGGCGAAGGCTCCCAGCACCGAGTAGCCTCTCGACAGGGAAAAGAAGGTCTTCCAGAAGTCGGCCGAGAAGAGGCGCGTGTATTCGATCAGATAAAGCGCCCGGCCGCCGACGAAGCCGCCGAGGAGGATGACGTTGAGCAGCAGCCAGAAGTCCTCCTCCGCGGCGATGCCCATGCGCTGGCGCCGGACGTACCAGAAGCGGCCGCTGACAAGGCCCCCCAAGGCGATCAGGACGCCGTAGGAGTAGATCCGCACGGAGCCGATCCGCAGCAGGATGGGGTGCATCTGGGCTAGTATACCTACTTCTCGGGCTTCTTGGCCCCGGGCGGCGGGAAGCGGTACTCGATCTCTCCTTGGCGCACGTAGCCCAATTCTCGCCGCGCCAGGCGCTCGATGGAGGAATCGCTGGATCTCAAGGAGCGCAGGCTCTCGGCGCTGTTCTTCTCCTCGGCTTGCAGCAGGGCGATGCGCCGGTCCAACCCCCGCAGCTCGAAGTAGTTGCGCACCAGGCTGCGGAAACCCTGGTTGCCGAAGAAAACCGCCAGCAGGATCAACGCGACGGCGAAGCCGAGGCCGTGCGTCCGCAGGAAAGCCCACGCGCGCCGCGCGCGCTCCGCCTGGCTCATCGCCGAGCGGTCTGGGGCAGCGTGAAGCAGGCCGCGCCGGCGTAACGCGCCTGGCCGCCCAACTCAGCCTCGATGCGAAGGAGCCGGTTGTACTTGGCCAAGCGCTCGGAGCGGCAGGGAGCGCCGGTTTTGATCGCTCCCGCGTCGAGCGCCACCGAAAGATCGGCGATGAAGGAATCCTCCGTCTCTCCGGAGCGATGGGAGATCACGCAGGCGTAGCCCGATCGGCGCGCCAAGCCGACCGTGTCCACCGTCTCGGTCAGCGTCCCGATCTGGTTGAGCTTGATCAGGATCGAGTTGGCGATCCCTTCCCTGATGCCGCGCTCGAGCCGCTTGCGGTTGGTCACGAAAAGATCGTCGCCGATCAAGCGCACGCTGGAGCCCAGAGCCGAGCTCAGGCGCTTCCAGCCCGCCCAATCGTCCTCGGCCAGCGGATCTTCCAGGGAGACCAGCCCGTAGCTCTTCACCCAGGAGGCGTAAACCTCCCCCAACTGATCCGCGGAAAGGGGCTTGCCCTCGAATCGGTAGGCGCCGTCGTGGAAGAACTCGCTGGAGGCCGCGTCCAGAGCCAGGCGGACGCTTTGGGAGTAGCCCGCCGCCGCCACGGCCTTTCGCAGCAGCCGCAGGGCCTCCTCGTGGCTTCCAAGATGCGGCGCGAAGCCCCCCTCGTCGCCGACCGCCGTGGACAGCCGGCCGGCGGAAAGCTCCTTTTTCAAGAGATGGTAGGTCTCGCAGCCCGCGCGCAGGGCCTCGGAAAAGCTTTCCGCCCCGGTCGGCACGATCATGAACTCTTGAACGTCCAGCCCGCTGTCGGCGTGCTTGCCGCCGTTGACGACGTTGAACATGGGCGTGGGCAGCAGCCAGTCCTTCTCCGGCAAGCCGAAGGCCCGGCGCAGCCAGCGATAGAGGGGCTGCTTGCTCGCCGCGGCCGCCGAGCGCGCCACCGCCAGGGAAACGGCCAGGATGGCGTTGGCGCCCAAGCGGCCCTTGTTCTCCGTCCCGTCCAAGGCGATCATGCGCTCGTCGATCTTGCCCTGCTCGGAGGCGTCGCAACCCTTCAGCGCCCGGGCCAGCTCGTTGTCCACGTGGGAGCGGGCCTTCAAGCAGCCCTTCCCGAAAAAGCGGCGCTTGTCGCCGTCGCGCAGCTCGACGGCCTCGTGCTCGCCGGTGGAAGCGCCGCTGGGGACCGCCGCGCGGCCCCGGGTCCCGTCGTCGAGAACTACGGTCGCCTCGAGGGTGGGCACGCCGCGCGAGTCGAGGATCTCCGAGGCGGACAGCCCCGCGATCTTCATCAGAGTTTGCCCTGCAGCAGCTTCTTGCCGGCGACGACGAGAGCGTCCAGGTGCTTGTCGGTGTGGGCCTCGGCGTAGACCCGGAAGGCCGGCTCCGTGCCGGAGGGGCGCAGGCCCAGCCAGGAGCCGTCGCGCAGGATGAACTTGAAGCCGTCCGACTCGTCGATGCGCCAGACCGACCCCCCGGCCAGGTCGAGGGGCGGCTTGACGCGCAGGCGCTCCTGCAGCGCCACCAAATCCCGCATGCGGTCCAAATGGTAGTTGAGCCTGACGTTATGGAATGCGCCGACCTTCTTGAACAATCGGTCCCGCACCGAGGCCAGCGGCTTGCCCTCGACGGCGGCCAACTCGACCATCAGCAGGCAAGCCAGCAGGCCGTCCTTGTCCGGGACATGCCCCATGATCGACAAGCCGCCGGATTCCTCGCCCCCCAGCAGGTACTGGCCGGTGCGCAGCAGCTCGCCGATGTACTTGAAGCCGACCGGGGTCTCCCGGGTGTCGAGGCCGTGCGACTTGGCCACCGCGTCCACGAAATGCGAGGTCATCACCGAGCGCGCGATCTTGCCGCGCAAGCCGCGGTGAACGACCAGATGCTCGACCGCCAAGGCCAGCACCTCGTTGCAGGCGATCCAATTGGCCCCGGCGTCCAGCACCCCGAAGCGGTCGGCGTCGCCGTCGCAGGCCAGCCCGAGGTCCAGCTTGCGCTTGACCATGAGGGCGGCCAGCTCCTTGAGGCGCTCCTCGGAGGGCTCCGGCTGCACGCCGCCGAAGAGCACGTCGCGATCCTCGTGCAGGGCGACGACCTCGACGCCGAGGCTTTCGAGCAGGGGGCGCAGATAGCGCCGGGCCGAGCCGTGCATGGCGTCGACGCCGACGCGAAGCTTGGCCTTGCGAATCGCCTTGACGTCCAGCAGCGAGCAGAGGTGCTTGAAATAGCCCGGCTTGAAGTCCACCTCTGAAATCCAGGACTCCCGCAGCGAGCGGTCCAGGGGCATGATCTTGACCGAGTGCTGGCCCAGCAGCTCGATGCGGCGCTCAAGATCGTCGGTGATCGCGGGAACGGCCGCGCCCCCCCAGCAGGGCATCCATTTGAAGCCGTTGTACTGCCCGGGATTGTGGGAGGCCGTCAGCATGACTCCGCCGATCGCGCCGCGGGCGCGGATGGCCCAGGCGACCACCGGCGTGGGCAGGTCCGCCTCCGAGATCAGGGTCTTGATCCCGTCGGAGGCGAAGACTTGGGCGATCTCGTGGGCGAACTCGTCTGACAAGAAGCGGGTATCATAGCCCACCACGACCGTGGGGACCGGCGGAGGCTGTTTGCCTTCCAGGCAGTGTCGATACTCCTCGCTGGCGACGCCGTATTCGGCGTTTTCCTTGACATAGGCGCCGATCGCATGGGCGACCTTGCGCACGTTTTGGAACGTGAACTCGTCCGCGATGGTGGCCCGCCAGCCGGCCGTCCCGAATCGGATCACCGACTTACCCGCTTGATCATGGCCCGCATCCTACTACAAATGGCCAAAATCGCGCAATCGGATCGCCTGGGCCCTTCGACCTATGGCGCCCGCCGCGTCCGCGCCCCATACTACCTCCGTGAAGACCACGCCGCGCGCCTCCGCTCTCCTGACGCTGGCCCTGGCCTGGGCCGCCCCCCTGGCCGCCCTGGCCCCCACGGCCGTAGACAAGGATATTCTGTATGAAGGCGACGCCGCGGCGCTCAATTTCCTGGTCTCCCAGGCCAATCTGGGCGTTACTCCGGAGCAAGCCCTGCAGGCGGCCCGCGTCAAGCCCGCTCCGGCCTCTACGCCGGCCGACCCTCGCCCGGACCGGACCGCCAAAGCCGTCGTGGCGGCCCTGGGCACGACCTTGGACTCACTACAGGAGCAGCCCGCCGCGCCGGCGGCACGGGCCCAGTTCCCTGCCAGGCCGCCGGCCCCAGCGCCCGCCGCGCCCGCCGCCGTCCGATCCGTCGCCAAGCCCCCCTCGATGTTCGACAACGCCGGCAACGCCGCGGCGATCGATCCCGCGCGCGCCGCGCCGGTCCCCGCCTGCACCCCGGCCAGCCCGTGCGCGCAAGGCGACTAAGGACCTGCGTCATAATGGGCCCTTGGTCCTAGCGCCGGCCAGGCCGAGAGACCCTGTCGCGACGGAAGCCGAAACGCTATCCTGGGAGCATGAGGTTTTGGCTCTTGGCCGCCTTATTGGCCGCTGCGGCGCCCGCCGCGGCGCAACTATCCTCTCGCGATCTCGCCTTGCCCAGCGATCCGGTGCGCGGACAGATCGCCTTGCAGGAGATGCGCGGCCAAGGTCCGACGACGGTGATCCTCGTGCACGACGAGAAAGGCAACCCCGTCGCCATCACGCTTCCCTCCGAACCCGGTCAGACTGCCTTGGCGCCCTTAACGCCCGAGGCGGGCCTGCGGCCGCTCGTCAATGCCGCGCCCGCGAAACGGGGCCGCGTCAAGAGCCCGCACCAGCAGGCCGAACTGATCCACCGCCAGGCCGCAAGCTTCTAGGCCGGCGTCAGCCGGCCTGCGTCCAGCCGGATATAGGAAAGTGCGTCAGGCTGTGACGGCACGGCGTCAGCCGGCCTAGAACCTGACCAGCAGGGAATACTTGTAGGCGTTGCCCAGCTCGCCGAAGGGCACCAGGGCGAAGTCGAATTCGAAATTGGCGTAGCGCACGCCCAAACCGAACGCCACGCCGTCCAAGCCGGCCGGGCCGGTGTTCTTGCTGTTGTAGCCGAAACGCACGCTGCCCGCCAGGAGCTTGCCGAAGTCCTTGTCGTATTCGGTGCCGACGGCGAACTGGAGGTTGTTGTCCCGCGGCAAATCGAGCTCCAGAGAGCCCAGCCAGTCCTTGGTGAACCGGAAGGCCCCTCCGCCGTAAATCAACAGCGGCAAGGGATCGCCGGCGCTGGCGTATTGCTGGCGCGTGCCGAGGTTGCGAAGGCCGACAGCGAGGCTGGCGCGCCGGTAATGATAGAGGGAGCCCAAGTCCGCGGCGAATGAGGAGGAGTGGGCGCTGTCGAGCTGCTGGTCGATGGCCTTGGCGGTGGCGCCAAGGCAGAGCGTCGTGCCGGGCACCTGAAGGCCGTAGGACAAGGCATAGGCGAAATCGCTCGAGCCGAACGTGCCGATGGGCGAGTCCGTCTCCGTCGTGCCGCGGCGCTCGATGTTGTTGACGGAGAGATTGTAGATCGCAAAGCCGAGCGTGCCGTAGGCGTTCTTCGGCTGTTGAGAGCCGCTCCAGGACAGCAGCGGCGCGGCCACGGCGGCGTACTCGAGGCTCATGTCCTGGAACAAGGCCGTATGGCTGCCGGCCATCTCCGCCGTGGTCAAGGTCCCCAGCCCGGCCGGATTGTAATAGACGGCGTCGACGTCGTCGGCCACCGCCGCGAACGCCTCTGCCATGCCCGCGGGGCGGGCGGAGGGAGCGAGCTTCAGGAACTGTGCGCCGCTGGTGCCAATGTCTCCCGAACCGAAGCCGGCGGCCGGCCGGGGCAGCGCGCCCAGCAGGCAGACGAGCAAGCCGACGCAAGCCCCCGCCGCCCTCATTTGATCAGCGCCATCTTGAAGAATCTGGATTGGTTGCCGACGCGGACCTGGGCGATGTAGACGCCGCTGGCCACGTCCCGCCCCGAATCGTTGCGGCCGTCCCAAGCCTGGTAAACGTATTGGCCTGCCCGCAGCGTGCCGAGATCCAAGGTCCGCACCCGCTCGCCGGCCACGTTGTAGATCCGAACGGAGCCGTCTCCGGAGACGTCCGACGGCAGCGCGACGCTGATCATCGTGCCCCGAACGGTCTGCTTGCCGGCCCCATGAATGGTCGAGACCGTCTTGACGCTGAGGTCGAAGGGGTTCGGAAAGTTGTAAGCCGCGAACTCTCCGGAGAAGGCGTTGCCGGTGATGACGGAAACGTCGGCGTTGAAGAGCACGAACGTCGAGAAATGGTTGACGTTCACAGAGATCGTATGATTGGCGTAGTCGATGACCGGGGCGGCCCCCGTGACGTCCTGCTGGAGCACGTAGGCGTTGGCCGCGGCGTTATACCAATATAGGTTCAGCTTCGTCGGATCCGTCCCGGTGGAATAAGCGACCGTCATCTGGACCGGCTTGCTCAGGGCGGTGCGCACCCCCAACGGCAGCAGGATGTTGTAGAAGCCGGAAAGCGGATTGACCTGCGGCGGCGTGGCCGCCACGGCCGCCAGCAGCCCCGGCGGGTAGGCGCCGCCATGGAAGCGCAGCGCCGAGAGATTGGCCGCGGCGCCGCGCAAACCGGAGGTCGCCGCCTGCGAGAGCGCCTCCCTGGAAACGGCCAGCGACACCGGGATCGAGGAAGACGTCTCTATCTGGAAGGCGCCCCCGGGGATCGTCACCCGGCCGGCGTCCCCGTCGATGAGCAGCGTGCCCCCATTGGTGTTGGAGATCGTGTTCGAGTAATAGCCGTCCAGTCCCGTGTAGAAGCCGAAAGTGGAATGGTAGACGAACTCCGGATTGACGGGGTCGATGGAGTCGGGATCGGTCTGATTGCTGTGGCCGGACAAGAGCAGCGTGAAGCTGGACTCGCCGACGGCGGGGGTGTAGACCGCCGACAGCTCGAAACGCGCCGCGTTGAGCTGAATCCGGCTGAGCGCGCCGGCGGCGGAATACGTCGATAGGACCGCGGCCAGATCGTCGTCGGCGGCGGTCTTCTGGCGCAGGGGCTGGCTTAAATCGAACGTCACCGCGAACTGGCCGTTGGCGGCGCGGCGGGCGCGGGCCAGGACGAAGGGAGGCGCGGGCCGCATCACGATGTCCTGGGTCATGCTCTGTTCGGCCGAAGAGAACACGATATGCTGGACCTCCGGCGGGGAGACCGGCACGCTGGAGGTGCCGCCCAACAAGAGAACGCGGTAGACGGAGCCGGGCAGGAAGCCGGAGATGGAGTAGTTGGTGTAGGTCCTCGTGTTGGGATCGTAGGTCAGCGTGGCGGCGAGGACCTGGCTGAAATCGTTGGTGACCGCCAGCACATCGCTGAGCTCGCTTGCTCCTGGATTGGAGCCGTCCGGCTTGCTCAAGGCCCCGGACAAGGTCCCGCCGAGCTTCAATTGTATGGTGCCGATGTCGATAGGTCCGGTGGACACGGAGATCGACTGAGCGACGGAGGCATGGCCCAAGGCGACCATCGTCAAATTGTAGGTGCCCGTCGTCAACGACGGAATCGTGAAGCGGCCTTGGACATCGGTGGCGATCTGGGTGTCGCCCAAGGGGTTGTCCCGCGGCGGGACCCCGGACTTCTGGACGAAAACGATCGCGCCCAACGGCGGCGCCTCCACGCTCGAGGAGAAGGGCTGCCGAAGCGGCGGGCCGCCCGGGGCGCCCACGATCCGGCCCGAGATCGACAGCCGCGCGGGCTTGAGCGCGAAGTCGACCACGGCCGTGGAGGTGACGTCCACGGCCAGGGCGGTCTGGGACTCGTAGGGAGGAGTAATCTGGCTGCCGCCCTGCTGCGCCATGTTGGCGATGATATCGTAGAGTTTCACCGCGGGATCGAGGCCCACCAGGGTGTATTTTCCGTTGACGTCGGTCACCGCTGCGATGGTGTCGTAATCTTGGCTCTGGGTGGCGGCGGGACGCGCGAGCATGGGAATGTTCGCCAGGGGGGCCTTCGTCGCCGCGTCGGCGACGGCTCCTTGAATCTGGTCGGCCGCCGTCAAGTTGAAGGTCCCGATGTCGGTGGTCTGGCCCCCGGTCACGGTCACGGCAGGCACCATCGAGCTGACCAGGCGCAGGCTGCTGTTGTCGCTGGAATCGTTGGGGGCCTGAAAATGCACGTCGTAGACTCCGGGCAGCAAGCCGTCGATCTCGAAGCGGCCCGTCGAGTCGAGCTTCGGGCGGCTGCTGGAACCGCTCGTCCCGCCGGTCCCCGTGCTGCTGGCGCCGCCCCCCGTGAGCGCGTTGACCTGGCCGCCGAGGAAGAAGGGGTTGGCCTGGGCATAGACCTGCAGCTCCTGCGGCAATTGGGTCTCGTTGGCGTCCGTGACGAGAGTGACTTGGGCCGTCGTCGAGCCCGCCAGGGTCTGCTGGACCGCCATCTTGCCCTTGATGATTCCGGTCTGGACCAGCTGTATATCCTGGGTCACGGCCGCGCCGGCGACATTGACGATGATCGGCTTGGCGCCAAAGCTCTGCGGCAGGCTGAAATCCTGGGTCACCAGGGCGTAGGTGCCGTTCGGGATGCCGTCGAAGCGATAGGCCGCGGAGGCCGCCCCGGAAAAATTCGCGAAGGTCGTCTTGACCGGATTGCCCGAGGCGTCGTTGAGGATCAAGAGGATTATCCGGCTTCCCGTCAAGCCGGAAGGCATCAGCACCCGGCCGGACAGAGAGACGCCCTGGCCGATCGAAAAGTTCAATCCTGAGATGGAATAAGTGGTCACGGTCACGGCCTGGCGCACCGGCGGGATCTCGTCGGTGGCGGGATTGCCGTCCAGGTCGGTGGGCACGCGCAGCACGTAGGTCCCCGCGGGGACGTTCGAGAAGGTGAAGCTGCCGTCGGTATTGATCCGCCCGATGTAGGCCAGGAATGGGTCGGCGGGCTTGCCGTTGCCGCTTGAGAAATTGGTCAGATCGCCCGCGCAGCTTCCGCTGAACTTGCTGGAGGCAAGCAGAGACGCGTTGAGAACCGCCAGCGGACCGTTGTCCGCGGGCACCGGCACCAGCTCGAGATGGAAGGCGCTCAAGGCGACCGGGGCGGGATCGCCGGCCAGGCAGTATTGGACTTGGCTCGAGTTCGACAAGACCCCGGCGGCTGAGCTGACGCTGACGGCGGTCCCTCCGGTCGACGTCGCCGGGAAATTGACGTTCGACGTCAGGACGACGGAGCCGGAAACCGTATTGCTCAAAGCGCTTAGATCCAGCGTGGCGTAGGATGTCGTCCCGTTGCTCAAGGACAGAGAGGCGGTTTGGAAGGCCCCGGTATGGCGATCGTAGGCCGCCACGGCCAGGTCGCCGCCGGACAAGGGCGGCGACAGCCAGGTGGCGCTCGAGGCGAAGTAGGCGATCGTGCTGCCGGGCACGACGTCCTGCGACTGAACCGCCCCTCCGTCGACGCTGGAACCCGCGTAGAACAGGGAGACGTCATGATATCCTGCCGGCGCGGTCGGGCCCTGCAACTGGAACGTCAGGGCCGCCCGCGCGTTGTCGACCGGAGTCGTCAGCGTCGTAAAGCCCCTCCCGCGCGCGACCGTCGTCGTCAACTGCACGGGCTGCGTTCCGCTGATGAAGGTGCTGAGGTAGTAGGATCCGTCCTCCAGCCCGGTGATCGTGAACGTGCTCGAGGCCAGCGCGGAATCGGTGGAAACGACGACCTGGGCGAAGCCGGAGGAGCCGGTCTGGGTGTTGACGGCGTTGACGTACGCCGTCAGGCCGCTGGAGGAGCTGTTTTGCTTCGGCAGACCGCTGCTGTCGCCGGTGATCCGCAGCACCCCGCTCAAAGCGCCGCCGGAGCTCAGGGTGAGATCGAAGCCGCCGGCGGCGGGATTGCCGACGTCCGCGGAGCTGGAGATGTAGACGGGACTCGAAACGCTGACGAAACCAGAGGCGCGCGCGGTGATCGTCCAGCTTCCCGGATCGAGGCCGTAAAGGGAATAGACTCCGCTGGTCTGCATGACGCCGAACTGGGAGCCGGACAGGGAAATCCCGCCGAAGATCGAGGGTTGGAGTTGGCCGGACTTCATGGCTTGAACGGAGACCCAGGTGCCGTACTGGGTCGTCGAGGGAACGATCGCGTAGCCGTAGACGTTGGCCTTGCGAGAAGGGGCGATCGCCAAGTCGGTCACGCTCGCGGCCGATACCGGTATGTTGGGCAGCGAGGAGCTGATCCCGACCTGGGGCAGGCTGACCTGGACCGTATAGAGGCCGGGGCTCAAGCCGAAAACGGTCCAGGTGCTGGCGTTCGATCCGAAACTTGTCTGTCCGTTGTCGGATTTGTCGGCGCTCTGGGGGTAATGGAGCGTCCCGTAAAACTGCTGGCCGCCGCTGGACTGCACGCTGACGCCTCCCCAGAACTCGTAGGGCGCCGCAGCCGGGATGCGCACGCTGACGCGCAGCTGCGCCAATCCCGGGAACGGCATCTCTCCCACGTTGGTGCCGGCGGCGGTGGCGACGACGTTGAAGGAGCTGCTCTGTATCTGCACCGCCTGGCCGCCGATCACGGCCCCGGTGGTCGCGATGATGTTGTATCGCGTCCCGTCTTTCAGGCCGTAGATCGTGAAGTGCCCCGTGTCGTCGGCCTGGGCCTGGTTAAGGTAGCTGCTCCCGGAACCCACCGCCTGCACGAGGGCGAAGGCCCCGGTGGACTTCACGGTGCCGTAGACGAAGGCGGAGGATGACATGTACACGCGCAAGCTGGCGTCCTCCACCACGTTCCCCGCGACGATCTTCACGTAATAGGGCCCGCCGGGAGGCACCAGCGTCTGGGGAGAACTGGTCTCCCGCAAGCCGTACCAGACCAGGGTGCGCCCCGGCTGCCCGCTGCCGCGGCGGTGGACCAGCTCCGGAGTGAAGGTCTCGTTGCTGGTGGAGATGATGACGTCCCAAGAGGCGTTGGGGTCGGCGAGGGTGAAATTGATGAAGGCCCCCGAGAAGGAGCCCGCCGTGACCGTGGCGGTGAGGACGCCCGCCTCCCGCGTGCCGGTATCGATGGAAACCCCGGAAAGGCTCAGCGCATTGGACAGAAGGGTCACGAAGCGCAGGGCCCCCGTCGTCTCCCCGGAGAAAGCCGCCGTGGCGATGAGATTCTCGAAGGACAAACCGCCGCCGCTGGTGGCGTAATAGAAGCGGGGAGAGGCTCCCGCCCCGGCCGGGACCACCAGCCTGTTGGATGGCAGCGACGCTCCCCCCTCCTGATAGAAGGCCGCTCCCGGGTCCGGCGCGCTCTCCTGGCCCGCGCGCAAGTCGACATCGACGGCGGTGGCGGTGTTGGTGGAGTTGCCGCACTGATCATAGACCAGGACTTGCATGGTCGGGGCGGTCTGCAGGGGCCCAAGCGCCATGGGCTGCGCCGGCTCGAAGGCGATGGCGCTTGGCGGGCCCGCGACGAGATCGGCCGCCGGCTGCACGGAAATCGACTTGGCAAGCCCGGAGGAAGACGCGGCGGTCTTGATCGTGAAGGTCTGCGGGCCGACGGCGGCGGCGCCGGTGCCGGAAAAGCCGGTGTAGATAAAGTCGATCGTCTGCCCCGGCGTCACGCCGCGGGAATCGGTGACGGCGTACTCGAGCCAATTGGCGCCCAAGGAAACCGAGTTGATCTTGGGATTGAAGGTCAGGCTGTAGGTCGTCGTGGACGTGACGGCCATCTCGCCCGGCGTCGGCGAGGGATTGTTGACGGTGTCCTCTTTCGTCGGCGCCTGCCAGTTGTCCGGGATGTGGAGAAGGATCATGCCCCCCTTCTGTATCCCGTCGGCGCCGGCCGTGAAGGCCACGCTGGCGATCATCACCTGGCAGCCGACCCCTCCATGATTGAAGTCGACCGTCGCCGAGCCCTCCCCGTCGCCGGAGGAGCCTGCCGAGAGGGCGGTCGAATTAAAGAAGAAGGTCGACTCGACCACGCCGAAATTATTGCTGGCGTCGCTGGACTGGGCGACGAGGTAGTAGCTCGCTCCGGACGTCAAATTCGCGTCCGGAAAGGACAGGCTCCAGGAAGTCCGGGTCGCCCCGGGATTGGCGAGAGTGGCGGTGGCGAACGTCGGCATCGCGGCGCTGAAGCCGTTGGCCGTCCAATCGAAGTAGACGTCCGGCGCGGGAGCCACTCCCTTGCGTTGGACGGCCACGCGAACCTGCGTGACGCCGGAAGCGTCCGAGGCGCCCCCCGTGATCGCGCCGCTCAACGTCGTCTGGACGCTGGCGTTGGCGATATCGAGCGTCACCGTCGGAGACGACGCGGTCGGCGCGAACACGTCGACGGCCGAGCTGAACGCCGTCAGGCCTCCGGACTGGTCCTGGACCAGGATCTCGCGCGCCAGCCCGCCGGCCGAGAAAACGGCGCTGTTGAACGTGGTCGCCCCCGCCACCAGCGTCTGGGTCATCGGCGCGAAATCGGAGGTCGACAGACGCACGCTGACGGAGGCGGTCGAGGCGACGTCTCCGGCCAGATCGGTTCCCAGGGCCGTGACGTTGAATGGAGAGCCCACGAGCAGGGAGGAAGGCGTGCCCCGCTTGGCGGTGGGCGAACCGGGAACAAGCGACTCGCCCGGCAGCAGAAGCAGCAGGCGCTCGTAGTTGTATTGAAAATCGAAGTAGCCGGAACCGACCGACACGGAGCCGGCCGCCGAGCTGCTGGTGGCCACTTGGCCGATCGCTCCGGCCAGGCAGGGGCCGTCGGCGCAGCCCGAGCCGGCGGGAGCCAGCTCGCAGCCGCCGGCGGAGCCGTCCAGGGAGTCCGCGACGATCTGGTAGACGCCGCCGGACGGCTCGCTCACCGCTTGCGCCCGGCAGACGGCCGGGGCAAGGAGGCTTGCCCAAGCCAGAACCGCCGCGGCGCGACGCGATCTCATCTCATCCTGTCCCTACCATCTAATATCCGGCGCAGATATAATTGATCTGCTCGCCCCCGGCAAACGCGTTGCCGACCGCGGTGACCTTGAAACTGGACACATTCGTGTTGGCGGCGGCGGCGACGGCGACGACGGCATTCGCGTCTGAACTGGTGTTGTTGAGCACGCAGACCGGCACGCTCTGATAGCTCTTAGCAAACATCACCGTGCAGGTCGTGCCGGGCGACGCGCTCAACGTCAGCACCCCGCCCTGGTCGTTGCCCACGATCGCCGAGCCCGTGCCGCAGTCGGCTCCCAAGGTCGGCGTCCCCCCGACCGCGCCGACGTGGCCGTGGACCAGAACTCCATCCGAGGCCACGTGCACGACCTCGCCAGGGGTCGTCGAGTTGCCCGGCGTCGCCAGGATGCTGAGCTCCGCGCCATGATTGGTCGTCGACCATGGACCTTGGGCCGAGACGGAACTGATGATCTGGACACCCACCGCGACGTTCGTTCCGTCGCTGCCGTAAAATCCGACCTCTCCCAGCTTGGCATTGGCCGGAGAAGCCGTGAAAGGCTGCCCCTGGGCCGAGGGAAAGGATTTCAGCTTGACCTGAGACCATACGCTGCCTCCGAAAGCGGAGATCGACACGGCGGGCTTGCTTTGGCTTTCGATCTCCAGGGCGTCGCTCGGGAAAAGAGCGCCGATGCCGACGCTGCCGTCCTGCTGGACGCGCATCAACTCGTTTCCGGAGGTGTCCAGGACGTCGAGCACGGCGTAGCCGACGCTGGTCGAGGTCGAGCGCAGGATCACGGCTCCGTTCGACAGCGCCGCCGCCGAGGAGGCATACAAGGCGTAAGGCGCGCTGGTCAGCTCCTCGCGGGGCGTCAGCGCCTGGAGGTTGGTGCCGGAGGACCCGGCGGACACCTGCAAATACCATGGACCGGCCGACAAATCGATCGCGGAGGGCACGGAGAAGTTCAGCTTGAACAGCCCGCTGGTCGCCGTCACTTGAGTGGTGCCCAAATCCGTGCAGACGCCGCCGGTCGGGCCGGGGCACAACTGCAAATCCACGAAGCGCGTCCCGCTGGCCGGGATGCCGGACTCCAATAGCCGGCCCTGATACGAGAGCAGGTCCGGAGCGGCCGCCCGCGCCGGAGCCGCCGCCCCGAGCGCCAGGGCGATCATCATCACTGCGCCTTCGAGTCCAAGTCTCATGTCTTCTCCTCCGCCCTCACAGATCATAGCTGAAGCCGATCAAATAGTTGGCCGTGTCGTAATCGTAGCGATAGAACTGCTGGAAGGTCTGGTTCGACTCGGCGCGGCCGAACTGGAAGGCCAACAGCATGCCGAAATGGGGCGCCATCGGGTAGCTCAGGCTCGAACTGAACATCCAGTCATGCGTATGGGTCGGCGAGCCGGGGTTGTAGACGCCGGAGGAGGGGTCCTGGGTGGGCCGATAAGGATAGCGCCGATACCAATACGTAAACCCCATGCTCAACACCACGGCCTTATCCTCCGGGCCCGCCATGATCTTGACGCTGGGTCCGACGCGCAGCTCCCCGAAGTTGTAGTAGTAAGGAAGATAGTGAATCTGGGTGGCGTCGAAGCTGTTTTGGTTGGAGGAATCGTAGCTGACGGCCGCGTCGAGCGCGCCCAATAGCCTTAGGCCGTCGTCAAGCCGGCGTGGCGCTTTCAAGGAGCCCGCCAGCGACGTGATCAAGTCCTCGCGCAGCGGCTGGCTCAGGTCCCCGGAAGGCGCGACGACGTGCTGATTGGGATAGCGCTGGTAGAGAAAGGAGCCGGTGCCCTCGAGGATCAAGCGGTCCGGCAGCGGACCATCGGCGGAGACGGTCAACAGCACGTTCTGCGTGTCGAGAACGTGGTCGCCGACCAATTCCCGCGCCAGGCTCTGGCCTTGGAACTGCGTGGCGGCCTGCGACTCGAGGCTGGTGTAATTGGGGAAGTGGACGCCGGAATAATCCAGCCCGAAACGCAGGCCGAAGGGCTCTTGGACGACGTACTCGAAGTCGACGCCGGCGCTGTACATCATGTAATCGTAGAGGCCGTTGCCCAGCGCCTCGTCGGCGGTCTGCTGCAGCATCTCGTATTTGAAGCTGGCGCCGGGCTTGATGCGCCAGCGGCTGTCCGGGGGAGCATAGATGGCCCTGACCGCCGCCCGGTTGTCCCACTGATGCTCGAAGAGCGTGCCGGCGCCGACGATGTCGAGCACCTGCTCGGTCCCCTGATAGGAGGAGCTCAGCGAGGGCAGCAGGGACCAGCGCTCGTCAAGCTTCATCGCCGGCGCCGCCAGGGCGCTGGCGTCCGCGGCCAGGCTGCGCCGCTGGCCGGAGTAGAAAGTCTCTCCGCCCAGCAGCCGCGCCTCGTAGATCGGGCTGACCTCCACCGCCGCCGCAGTCCGCAAGACGCCGAGACCCAAGCCTAGAAGAACGGCCGCCAAAAGCCGCCTCATTGGATCAGCCCCGCTTGGACGAGGATTTTCGGGGCCACGACCAGATCGATCTTGCGCCCTTGGAACTCGCTGGCCGTGACGACCTGCTCGTAATTGAACCGCAGCAGATTTTGCTCGTAGGAGGGGCCCGCGGTGGCGCCGCTGAAGTCGGCGGCCGTCGCGACCCGGCCTTGGTCGTCGATCAAAAAATTGTCCCAGCGGGTGAAGGTCCCGTCGCTATAGGACTCATAGACCACCTGATGGATGAAGCCGGCGTCGGGGAAGGTCGTGCTGACCGAGCGCGCCGGCAGCGCTTGGGGCAAGAGAGCCCCGGTGATCGGGTCGTTGGTCGTCGCCGCCGTGATCTTGGTGTAAGACTGCAGATTATTCCCGGTCCAGCCGTACTTGAGCTTGCCCTCGACGTAGAAGCCATAGTCGTCGAAGAGCGTCTGATAGACCTTCCGGCCGCTGACGTCCACGTACTTGTCGAGCGTGGGATCGAAAAAGCTGCCGACGGCGTCCTGCGCCACCCCGTTGTGACTGACGTCCACCGGATGCCCGCCTTGGGCCAGCTCCACCACCGAATCGACCGTGTTGGATCTCCCGGTCTGGTAGCTCGTCAGCCAATAGTCGGGGGCGGAATCGACGCTTCCGCCAAGCTGCCTCAAGGCGATCGTCAGATCGGTCGGGAGGGCTTGGTTGAACTGGCCCAGGTAATAAAAATAGTCGAAGCGGCTCTGGCGCTGGTCGAGGACGACCAGCTTGAACTGGTCCGCCTGCGGGCGGACGATGTACTCCTCGACGCGGACGCGATGGCCGAAGGCGTCGATGAGCGACTTGCCCTGCTCGAAATCGGCGGTCTTGACCTCCTCGATCGCCGCGGTCAGGACCTGCTCCTTGGAAAGGTCCAACGCCATCTCCCTTTGCATCAAGGCGTGGAAGCGTCTGCGATCCTCGCTGGCCTGGCTGGGCAAGCGGCCGGGCTCGCCCAAGCCCCCGAGCCCGATCTGCACGCGCTCGTCGGGATGGAGCAGGACCTGCTGGCCCTTATGGTCCTCCACGCCGAGCAAGCCCTTGTAAAGGTCGACGATCGTCCGCCCGTCGCGCAAAACCTCGACGCGGAACTCCGTGCCGCGCACGCTGCAGACCGCCGTCGGCGTGCGGACCTGGAACTGGCGGCTGGCGAGCTTATGGACGAAAGCCTTCAAGGCCCCGAAACCGAGCTTCAGGGCGGAGCGCGCGGCGCTGGCCTCCTCGAGGGTGAAGGAGGCGCTGGAGCCCAGCTCGACCTTGGAGCCGTCGTCGAACGTCAAGGTGGCCGTGGCGCGCGCTCCCGTGCGCACGGAATCCCCGGCGGAAAGGCTCTGGGGCAAGCTCGTAATTGGATCCCAGCGATCGCTTGAGGCGCGCTTAAGCTCCACCAAGCCGCTGATCTTGGTCAGCGAAGCTCCGGCCCAAGCCGCGGCCGGCAGAGCGCATAAGACGACGGCGAGAAAACCGGCAGCCGCTCGGCGATGGCTCATCATGAGCCGTTCGAGTTTAACAGTGTGGCTAGGGGGTGTCAACATGACTTCGGCCACCGGCCCGTGAATGCCAATGATGTAGAATCCCCTCATGTTCAACCACTTCCTGCTGCGTTTAGCCGACCCCTTCGTCAACGCCGCCGACCGCTTCGGCGCGAAGCTGCCCGCCTTGACGGCGGCCCTCCTGATCCTGATCCTGGGCCTGTTCACCTCTCGGGCGCTGCGCACCGTCATTGAACGGATGCTCTCGAGCGCGCGGCTCGACGACCACACCGCCCGCGTCGGAATCAACGAGGTGCTGGCCCGCCTGGGCATGGGCAAGTCCCCGACCTACGTCCTGTCCTTTTTGATCTACTGGTTCTTCCTGGTGCTCTTCATCGTCGCCGCGGCCAACCTCGTCGACATGACGATCGTCTCCGCCCTCCTGGAACGCTTCGCCCTCTTCTTGCCCCAGCTCGTGGCGGCGCTCCTGATCGTCTTCGGCGGCCTGCTCTTCGGGCGCTTCCTCTCCGAGATCGTATCCAACGCGGCGGCCGCCAACAACGTCAAGGGCGGAGGCCTGCTCTCCCGGGCGGCCTACCTCATCACCGTGCTTCTGGCCTGCGCCACTGCCCTCGAACAGCTGGGCCTCAAGCTGGCGCTGATCACCTCCGCCCTCCAGATCCTGCTGGGCTCCGCGGGCCTGGCCGCGGCCATCGCCTTCGGGCTGGGAGGCCGCGAGGCGGCCGCGGAGTTCATCCGGGACGTCTTCGGACGGCCCAGGTCCTAACGGGTCTGGGAGCCGCCCAAGTCCGGCAAGTGTGATACGCCTTCGACGGTGCCGGAATGGCGCAGCTGGTCTGGAGCCCGCGCCGGGGTCTTCGCCGGGGCTTGTTCGGAGGCGTTCCATCCGGCGGGAGTCGGGGTCGCCCCCGTCCACCAGCTCTGGAATCCGTAGTAGGCGAGGATGATGGCCAACAGCAGCGCCAGGCCGAAGACGAGGTAATCGAGGGCGGGCGGCCTCTCTTTGGCCATCAGTCGAGATAGTCGCGCAGGGACTTGCTGCGCGAGGGATGCCTGAGCTTGCGGATGGCCTTGGCCTCGATCTGGCGCACGCGCTCCCGGGTGACCCGGAAGAGGCGCCCGACCTCCTCCAGGGTGCGCGGATAGCCGGAGTCGATGCCGAAGCGGAGCTTGATGATCTTGGCCTCCCGCTCGGACAAGGTCGAGAGGACCTTCTCCACCTCGCCGCGGCGCAGAAAGGTCACCGCCGAGTTCTGCGGCACCTGCGCGGTGGCCTTGTCCTCGATGAAGTCCTCGAGGTAGGAGTCGTCGTCCTCACCGATCGGCGTCGCCAAGGACACCGGCTCCTGCATGATCTTGAGCACGTTCTTGACCTTGTCCATCGAGATGTGGAGGGAGCGCGTGTACTCCTCCAGGGACGGATCGCGGCCGAACTCCTGGCGGTAGCGGCGCGTCACCTTGGTCAGCTTCGAGATCAGCTCCTTCATGTGGACCGGAATGCGGATCGTGCGCGCCTGGTCGGCGATCGCGCGGTTGATCGACTGGCGAATCCACCAGGTGGCGTAGGTCGAGAACTTGAAGCCCCTCTTGTACTCGAACTTCTCGACCGCCTTCATGAGCCCCAGGCCTCCCTCCTGGATGAGGTCGGAAAGTTCCAGATTCGAGTTGACGTGCTTCTTGGCGATGGAGACGACCAGGCGCAGGTTCGCCTTGATGAGCTTGAGTTTGTCGCCCAGGATGGTCTCCTCGAGAGCGACGATCTTGTCGTTGAGCTCGAGAAACCGGTCCAGGGAGATCGGCAGGGTGTGCTGGATGCGCTCCAGACGCTCGACGACCGCCTGCATGTTCTCCAGGGCGGCCTCGACGGCCGAGGGGGCGTAGCCCGTCTTGGCCCTGAAGGCCTCCGACTTCATCTTGCCCTTCTTGACCTGCGCGTAGTAATGCTTCAGCTCGCCGTAGGGAACGCCGTAGCGCTTCTGGTAGCGCTCCAGCTCGTCGCGGCACTCGTAGATCTTGTTGGCCAGGTTCTTGATCTTGTTGGTGAGCCTCTTGATCTTGTCCTGGTTGAGGTTGAGGCTGACGATCCTGGCGATGACCTGCTTGTTGCGCTTCTCGATCGCCTTGGCCAGCTTGATGCGCAGATACGGCTTCAAGCTCTCGTCCTTGAGGCGCTTGCGCAAGCCGTCCATGTACTTCTCGCTCTTGGCGATGAAGTCGGCCACGCTCTTCATCTTGCGGCGCATCCCGGAGAGCTCGGCGGTGGTCTTTCGCCCGCGCGGCATCAGCTCCTTGGGCGTCATCTCCTGCTGCGCGATCAGCGTCTCCCAGGAGCGTATCTCGCGCATCGTGACCGGGGACTCCAGCACCAAGAGCCGCAGCTCCTTCTCGCGCTCGCGCACGTTGCGGGCCAGCGTCACCTCCTCCTCGCGGTTGAGCAGGGGCACTCGCCCCATCTCGGAGAGATACATCCGGATGGAGTTGGAGATGTCCGAGGACGCGTTCCATTCCTCGGCGAAGCGCTCCTTCTCGACGACCGGGGCCACCGCGGTCTTCTTGCGGTCCACGATCTCGATGCCGAGGTCCTCGAGCGTGCTCATGAGCTCGTCGACATCCTCCGAGTTCATGTTCGACATCGACAAAGACCGGCTGATCTCCTCCAAGGTGAGGTAGCCGTGTTCCTTTCCTAAATCGATCAGGTTCTTCATCGCTTGGCTGGCTTGAATGGACATTGTCTTCCCCTTTTCCGCCTCAGGCCTTGGCGGCCGCGGAGCCCTTCAGCTCGGCCGAAAGCCTGATAAATTCGTCGGTGATCGTCGCGTCGACGTCCCCGCCTTCCTGCAGCATGCCCCGCAACTCCTCGTAGCGGCGCTCCCGGCGGCCCTTCTCCAGGATGCGGCGCAGCCTCGCCTCCGCTTCCTTGCCGATGAGCTCGTCGGCCTTGACCAGCAGGCGCTGCGCCCGCTCGCGGCTGTCCGGCTCCAAGCCCTCCGCCAGGGCCAGGCTCCAGCCGGGCCGCCAGGGCTCCAGGGCGCGCAGGGCGCTCCAAAGCGCGCGCGCCGAAGCCGAGGAAAAATCCGACTCGCAAGCGAGGGCGCTCAAGCGAGGCTCTTTAAGCACGTGCAACAGCAATTCCTCGTCCGGCCCCGGCAGCGCAGCCTCCGCCGCCGCCCGCGCGACGGCGGGCCGCGAGGCGCCGCCAAGGCGCCGGCCCTCCCGGGACAAGGCCTCCACGGGAATGCGCAGCCGCCTGGCCAGGCGGTCCAGCCACTCCGCCTTCAAGATCTCGTCGGGGGATTGCCCGATCGTCGCCAGCACTTCCTTGGCGATCGCCGATTTCGCCTCCGCGGACAGCGGCTGGTCGCGCCGGCGGATCAAGAGCTCGGTTTTGAACCGCACGAGGTCCGCGGCCGCCTCCAAACTTGAGCGCAGCGCGCCGGCTCCCTTCTCGTGCAGGACCTCGTCTGGATCCTTGCCGCCCTCCACCGTGGCGATGCGCACGGACAAGCCGCGCGAAAGCAGCAGCTCCGCGCCCCGCGCCGCGGCGTTGAGGCCGGCGTCGTCGCAGTCGAAGACGATCACCGCCTCGGAGCAGTAGCGGCCCAGCAGGGCGGCGTGCTCCGAGGTCAGGGCGGTGCCGAGCGGGGCGCAGGCGGACTCCAGGCCGTGCTGGTGGGCCGCGATCACGTCCATGTAGCCCTCCATCAGCAGCGCGCGCCGCGACTTGCGCACGGACGAGGCGGCCTTCGACAAGCCGTAGAGCAGGCGGCTCTTCGAGAACACCGGCGTCTCCGCGGAATTAAGGTACTTGGGCTCCCCGTCGCCCAGGGTGCGCCCGCCGAAGGCGACGACGGAGCCCTTGGCGTCCAGGATCGGAAACATCAAGCGGTCGTAGAAATAATCGCGCAGGCTGCCGGCGCGCTGCTTGCTGGGGGCGGCTAGGCCAGCCTTGACCAAGAGCTCCTGGCTCCAGCCCTGCTTCATGGCCGCCGCGCAGAAGGCGGAGGAGCGCGGGGCGTAGCCCAGCTTCCAGGAGTCAATCGAGCCGGCCGAGACATGCCTCTTGTCCAGATAGCGGCGGGCCGCCTCGGCGTCGGGGCTCCGGGACAACCGATCGTGGTACCAGTCGGCAGCCAAAGCCAGCAGCTCCTTAAGCTTCAGGCGCTCGCGGGCCTCCGGGCCCAGCTCCTCCTTGAGCTCAAGCGCGACCCCGACGCGCTGGGCCAGCTTTTCCACGGCCTCCGCAAAGCCCAGGTTCTCCATCTTCATGACGAACTTGAAGGCGTCCCCTCCCTCGCCGCAGCCGAAGCAGTGGAAGGTCTGCCGCTCCGGGCTGACGATGAAGGAAGGCGTGCGCTCCTGATGGAACGGGCAGCGCCCCTTCAGGTTGCGCCCGGCGCGCTGCAGGCCCGGGACGTACTCGGACACGAGCTCGGCGATGTCTAGCCGGGCGCGGATGTCCTCGATCGTCTCGGCGGGGATCAGACCCAAGATGCCTCCGATGGAATCGGCTCCCCGGCGCGGAAAAACCGCGCCGGGGAGCCTGCGGTTAAACGGAACGACGCCGCTTGGCCCGCCGCATCTTGCGGCGGGACTCCGCGGCCTTCAACTTGCGCTTGACGGCGGGAGAGACGTAGTGCTCGCGGCGCTTGATCTCCTTGAGGATGCCGTTGCGCTCGCACTCGCGCTTGAAGCGCCGCAGCGCCTCCTCGATGCCCTCGCCCTCACGCAGCTTGACGAATACCATTCAACAATTCACCACCTTGTTCTCGCTGTATGCCGAAAAACGGGCTCATCCCGGCGGCCACAGCAGCGGCCGCCCCCCCAGCAGATGATAGTGCAGATGAAAAACCGACTGTCCCGCCCCGCGGCCGTTGTTGAGCACCAGCCGCCAGGACTCCAAGCCTGCCTCGGCCGCGATCCTGGCGGCCAGCCGCTGCATGCGGCCCAAAAGCGTCACGTCCTCCTCCGAGGCTTGCGACAGCTTCGGGATATGCTTGCGCGGCACGATGAGGACATGGGTCGGAGCTTTCGGGGAAATATCTCGAAAGGCGACGAAATCCTCGTCCTCGCAGACGTATTGGGCAGGAATCTCGCGCGCGACGATCCTGCAAAAAAGACAATCGGGCATTCAAATAACGGGTCGCATTATAGCCTTTGGCGAGGCCGCGCGCAAGCCGGCCTTCTCAAGGAAGATAGCCGCTCTTTGCGCATCCTGACGAGGGTCCGATGGCCCATGCCGCCAGCCTTTGGACCCTCCGCTCGAACTGGGCCCTTCGTCCCATCAGGACAGCCCCGCCCCGGCAAATCTCGGCTCTTCTAAAGTTCCCCCAGCTCGTACTGGACGATGGAGAGGGCGGCCAAGGCGGCGGTCTCGGCGCGCAGGATGCGCGGGCCCAGGCCGAAGATCACGGCCCCGGTGGCGCGCGCGAGCTCGATTTCCTCGTCGGAAAATCCGCCCTCGGGGCCGACGAAGAGCTGAACCTCGCTGACGGGGGAGGCCCGGCGCAGGGCCTCGCCCAGGGCCTTTCGCGCCGTCTGGCCGCAGAGGCCCTCCCAGGCCACCGCCGCGACGACGCCATCCCCGGAGGGGCGCGCGCGGATGGCGTCGCGAAACTCCGCGGCCGCGCGCAACTCCGGCAGGCTGGCGCGCTGGCATTGCTTGGCGGCGGAGAGGACGATCCTGCCCCAGCGCTCCTGCTTGGCCTTGGCGCGCTCCTCGCGCAGCAGCACGACCGTGCGCGGAGTGAGCACGGGCGTCAGGGAAGCGACCCCCAGCTCCGTCGCCTTCTCTAGAACGAGCTCCCAGTGGCCGGCCTTGAGCAGTCCCTGGTAGAGGCGCACGACCGCCGCGGCCTGAGGCCCCTGGCTGCTCGACACGATGCGGCCGGAGACAGAGCCGTCCTCGTGGACGGCCTCGACGATTCCTTCATAACGCCCGCCCTTGCCGTCGAAGAAGGAAACCTCCTCGCCGGGCTTGACCCGGAGCACCTGGGACAGGTGAAAGGCCTCGGAGCCGCTCAAGCGGAAGGTCCGCGGAGGAATGGGGCCGTCCAGCGGCAGGAAGAATTGAGGCACGGCGCCATTGTATCACAGCAGGCGCGCGCGGGCGACCCGGCGACGCCCCGCTATTTCTCGCCGAAGATCCGGCGAAAGACGCTCTCCGAGCCGGCGGGGGGCTTTTCCTCGGGCTGCTCGAGGCTGCGGTGGAACTCCTCCAGCAGCTCGCGCTGCCGCGGCGTCAGCTCCTTGGGAACGACGAGCTTGACCTTGACGATGAGATCGCCGCGCCCGCGGCCGTGAAGCTTGGGCATGCCCTTCTCGCGCACCCGCAGCAGCGCTCCGTGCTGCACGCCGGCGGGAAGCTTGATCCGGGTGGAATCCCCGCCGATGGTCTTTAGTTCCAGCGTCGTTCCCAAGGCCGCCTCGGCGATGTCTATGCCCCGCTCGGCCACCAGGTCGTCCTCCTGGCGCTCGAACCTGGGATCCGGCTTGACGCGCACGTGAACGTAAAGGTCTCCGGCGGGAGAGCCGTGCAGCCCGGCTTCCCCCTCTCCGGCGATGCGCAGGGTGGCGCCGTCGTAGATGCCCGGCGGCACCTTGACGGTCAGCTTCCCGGCTTCCCGCACGCGGCCCGCCCCGCGGCAGTCCCGGCAGGGCTGATCGATCGTCTGGCCCTCGCCGCCGCACTGGGGGCAGGTCTGGCTCATCGAGAAAAAGCCCTGCGAGAACTGCACGCGGCCCGAGCCGCGGCAGCGCGGACAGCGGCGGGGCTGCGAGCCGGGGCGAGCCCCGCTGCCCCGGCACGCCGCGCAGGCGACCGTGCGGTCGAAATGCAGGGGAACCTCCCGTCCGGAGTAAGCCTCCTCCAAGGAGACCTCGATGCCGACCTTGAGGTCGGCGCCCCGGCGCTTGGAGCGCCCGCGGGCTCCGGCGCTCGCGGCTCCACCGAAGAAGCTCTCGAAGAGGTCGCCGAAGACGTCGCCGGCGTCGGCGCCGGCCCCCCCGGCGAAGGGTCCGCCGCCGAAGCCGCCCGCCCCCGCGCCGGCGGCGCCGGAGACCCCCGCCTCGCCGTAATGATCGTAGAGCTGGCGCTTCTTGGGGTCGGACAGCGTCTCGTAGGCGGAGTTGATCTTGCGGAACTGCTCCTCGGCCTTCTTGTCGCCGGGGTTGCGGTCGGGATGGTGCTTCATCGCCAGCTTGCGGTAAGCCGACTTGATCTCGGCTTCCGTGGCGTTTCGCGACACGCCTAGCAGGCTGTAATAGTCCTCTGCCACCGTCTCCCCGCGCGCGCCCTAGCTCCCCTTTTTGTCGTCGACCACTTCGGCATCCACGACCCCCTCTTTCGCATCGGCCGGCTCGGCCTGCGGCTGCGGCCCGGCCTCCGCTTGGCCCTTGGCGGCCTGGTCCTTGTAGATCTGCTCGGCCAGCTTGTGCGAGGCCTTGAGCAGCTCGTCCTTGGCCTTGTTGACGCGGTCCAAGTCGTCGCTCTTGAGGGCGTCCTTTAAGTCGCCGATGCCGCGGTCGATGGCGGCGCGCTCCTCCTGGGAGACCTTGTCGCCGTGCTCCTTGAGCGCCTTCTCCGCCGAGAACAGCACCGCCTCGGCCTCGTTCTTGGAGGTCACCTTCTCCTTGAACTTCTTGTCCTCATCGGCGAACTGCTCCGCCTGCTTGACGAATTTCTCGACCTCCTCCTTCGACAGCTTGTTGGGCGCGGTGATGGTGATGTGATGGGATTTCTTGGTGCCCAAGTCCTCGGCGCGCACCGACAGGATGCCGTTGGCGTCGATCGAGAAGCTCACCTTGATTTGCGGCGTGCCGCGCGGCGCCGGCGGGATGCCGTCCAAGTCGAACTTGCCCAGGCTGACGTTGTCCGAGGCGCGCGAGCGCTCTCCTTGGAGGACGTGCACCGTCACGGCCGGCTGTTCGTCCGCGGCCGTGGAGAAGACCTGCGACTTCTCCACGGGGATGGTCGTGTTGCGCTCGATCAAGGGCGTCAGCACGCCGCCCAGGGTCTCGATGCCTAAGGTCAGGGGCGTGACGTCCAGCAGCAGCACGTCCTTGACGTCTCCGGTCAGCACGGCCGCCTGCACCGCCGCCCCGGTCGCCACGCATTCCATCGGATCGACGCCGCGCTCGACCTTCTTGCCCACGTAGTCCTCGACGAACTTCTGGACGATCGGCATGCGCGTGGGGCCGCCGACCAGGATGATCCGCGTGACGTCCGCGGTCTTGAGCTTCGCGTCGTTGAGGGCCTGGTCGATGGACTTCTGGCAGCGCTTGACGATGGGCTCGACCAGCGACTCCAACTTCGCGCGCGTCAGCTTCATCGTCAAATGCTTGGGCTGGTTGTCTACGGCCGTCAGGTAGGGCAGGTTGATGTCCGTCTCGAAGGTGCTCGACAGCTCGATCTTCGCCTTTTCCGCGGCCTCGCGCACGCGCTGCCAGGCCATGGGGTCCTTGCGCACGTCGACGGAGGTCTCCTTCTTGAACTCCCCGGCGATGAAGTCGATCAAGGCGTTGTCCATGTCGGTGCCGCCCAGCTGCGTGTCCCCGGAGGTCGACATGACCTCGAAGACGCCGTGCCCGAAGTCCATGATCGTGACGTCGAGGGTGCCGCCGCCCAGGTCGAAGACCATGATCTTCTCTTCCTTGCCCTTCTTGTCGATCCCGTAGGCCAGGCAGGCCGCGGTCGGCTCGTTGACGATGCGCACGACCTCCAGCCCGGCGATCTGGCCGGCGTCCTTGGTGGCCTGCCGCTGGTTGTCGTTGAAGTAGGCGGGAACGGTGATGACGGCCTTCTCGACCTTGTCGCCCAGGAAGGCCTCCGCGTCGCGCTTGACCTTCTGCAGCAGGAAGGCGGAGAGCTGCTGCGGGGTGTACTCCTTGCCGTCGGCGGCCTTGTACTTGAAGTCCGTGCCCATCTTGCGCTTGAAGGCCATGAAGGTTCCCTCGGGGTTGGCCACCGCCTGGCGGCGCGCCGGCTCGCCGACCAAAAGCTGTCCGTCCTTGGCGAAGGCGACGTAGGACGGGAAGGCCTTGCCGCCGACCGAGGTGCCCTCGGCCGAGGGGACGATGGTCGCCTTGCCCGCCTCCATGACCGCGGCCGCCGTGTTCGAGGTGCCCAAGTCGATGCCGATGATCTTGCTCATGATATTCCTCCGTGCTCTAAAATCATTTCTTGTTCCGAACGATGCGGACTTTCGCCGCCCGCAATAAACGCTCTCCCAACAGGTAGCCGTCCTGCAGCACATCGGCGACCTCTCCGTCAGCCGCGCCCTCCTTCTCGACGGTCCCCAACACCTCGTGCCGCGACGCGTCGTAGGGCTTTCCGGACGGCTCCATCGCGCTGACGCCCTCTTCCCTGAAAATCTTCTCGAACTCCTTGAAGATCATGTCCATGCCCTGGGCCAAGGGGGTCTGGGCGTGGCTGGCCTGTATCTCGCGATGGGCCTTGCGCAAGAGATCGTAGATGGGCAGCAGCCTGGCCAGCATGTCGGCCCTGCCCTGGCGGTAGTACTCCGGCTTCTCGCGATCGGTGCGCTTTCTATAGTTCTCGAAGTCGGCCTTAAGGCGCAGGAGCTGCGGGAAGAGATCCTCCTTCGGCGCGGCGAAAGCGCCGGAATCCTGGCTTGGCGCCGCCGCCTCCGGCCGCGGCGCGGGCGTCGGAGCCTCCGGGGCGTCCTCACTCATTCGCGTCCCCCTCGTCCCAGTCCAGCAGCTTGCGCGAAAGGATGTCGCTCATGAAATCGACCAAGCTCATCATGCGCGAGTACTCCATGCGCTTGGAGCCCAATATCCCCAGCACGCCCAGCACCTGGTCGCCGCGCTGATAGACCGTCGTGATGAGGCTTAAGCCGGCCAGCTCCGGCACCCCGCTTTCCCGGCCGATCCTGACGCTCGGCTTAAGCCGCCCCTGCGCCCGCTGCTCGCGGCGGCCCAGCTCCTGCTCCAGCAGGCCGGCGATCGTCCGCTTCTCGTTTAAGACCCGCATGAGGGACTGCACCGCCTCCAAGTCCCCGATCTCCTCGGCCTGGCTCAAGAGGGAGTCGGCCCCCTCGACGTAGAGGGCGTTCGGGCCGACGAACTCGCTGACCTGCGAGAGGAGCTCCCGCGCCAAGACGTTGAGCTCGCGGAACTCCCGCTCCATCTGCTGAAGCTTGGCGACGACCAGCGTGCGCGCCTGCGCCGCGCTGCAGCCGCGAATGTTCTCGTTGAGGAAGCGGTTGAGGGTGTTGATTTGCCGGGCGGTCGGGGCGAATCCCAGCTTGATCGGCCAATGCCGCACGAAGCCCGCCTCGGTGACGAGGAGGGCCAGCACGTTGTGGCCGCCCAGATGGATCAGCTCCAGGCGCTTCAATGCGGCGCTGGCCACGGCCGGGGAAAGGACGAGGCCTGCTCCATGCGAGAGGCGCGAGAGAAGCTTGGAGGTCTCCAAAAGCAGGGTGTCCAGCTCCTCCATGCGGTTCTTGTATTGGCCTTCCAAGCGCTCTTTCTCGTCGGCCGCCAGCCGCTGGACGTCCACCAGATAGTCGACGTAGAAGCGGTAGCCCTTGTCGGTGGGACGCCGCCCGGAGGAGGTGTGCGGCTGCTGCAGAAACCCCTCGTTCTCCAGCTCCTGCAGTATGTTCCGGATCGTCGCGCTGGACAGATCGAAGCGCCCCTCCTCGGCGATCACCGCGGAGGAGACGGGGCGGGAGGTCTTGATGTAGTAATGGATGACCCACTGGAGAAGGTCCCGCTTGCGCTGCGCCGCCACCTCTGGCTTGAGCTGTCTCATGCTTGAAATTTAGCAGTCACACGGCATGACTGCTAAAATAATTATAAACGGAAGTACCGGGGGCTGTCAACCGCGGGGGGCCGCTATTTCTTGGCGCCGGAACGGCCGCCATTGAGGGCCGCCAGCTTGCTGCCGACGATGACCTCGTCGATGATGCCGTAGGCCTTGGCTTCCTCGGCCGACATGTAGTAGTTGCGCTCCATGTCGCGGGTGATCTTCTCCATGGGCTGGCCGGTGTGCCGCGCCATGATCTCCTCGAGGGTCTTGCGGGTGTAGGCCATCTCCTTGGCCTCCAGGAGGATGTCGGTGGCCTGCCCGGAGATGCCGCCGACCAGCGGCTGGTGGATCATGATGCGCGACTGCGGCAGGGCGTAGCGCTTGCCCTTGCTGCCGGCGGCCAGGATCACGGCGCCGAAGGACATGGCCATCCCCATGCAGATCGTCGTGATCGGCGACTTGATGAACTGCATCGTGTCGTAGACGGCCAAGCCGGCCGTGACCATCCCTCCCGGCGAGTTGATGTAGAGGTTGATGTCCTTGGTGTCGTCGTCGGAATCGAGATAAAGCAATTGGGCGATCAGGACGTTGGCCGAGTCGGTCGTGAACTCCCCCTCGTAGCCGCCGACGAAGATGATGCGGTCCTTGAGCAACCGGGAATAAATGTCGTAGCCGATGACGCTGCCCTGCGTGGCACGCTCGATGACTTGGGGAATCAGATTCATGCCCCTATCGAAACATTTTCCCCCGGGCGATTCAAGGCAGGCGCGTTTGGTATAGTGCGGAGATGGGAAGATTATTCGGCCGCCTGGGCCGCCGGCGATTGCCGCTGGCTTGCCTGGTCCTGCTTTTGCCGATCGCGCTGCCGGTCCTCCTGCCAGCCAGGACGCTGGGGCGCGCCGCCCTGGACGCCTGGATTCTGCACGGAGCCCAGCGGGCGGGCCGGCTAAACCCCTCGCAGCAGCGCCGGCTTAGGGAAGATGTGGGGCGCTACCACGACGCGGTGGACGCACTGCGGGAGCGCTTTCGCAAGCGCATGCGGCGGCTGCGCGAGCAGGTCGATGAGAAGGCGCCGGACGCCGAGCTGCGGGCCTCCTTGAACGTCCTGCTCGATCTCGCCGACCAAATCGCCGCACAGCGGCGCAAGCTGGCCCAACGCACCGCTTCCTACCTGACGCCGACCCAACGCGCGAGGATTGCCCTCGACCTGGCGGGACGCGGTCTGCGCCGCACGCCGTAAAAACCGGCGTCTCGATCCCGCAACCAGGGGAGGACGAACCGTTGCGCCATTGGCGGAAGGGATGTCTCCGGCAAGGATTAGCGCCATGGAGATCAAGACAAAGCTGTGGGTGCTGATCGGGGCGGTGTCGGCGCTTTTGCTGATGCTGAGCGCTGCTTTGCTGGGCAGCGTGCGGCCGGGGCGCTGAGATGAGCCCCGCCACGGCCGTGAGGAGCGAGGGCGCCACCGGCATCTTGTCCGCCGCCTTGGAGCTCAAGGCCAGCGACGTCCATCTCTCGGCTGGGCAGCCTCCCCTAGCGCGAGTGGATGGCGGACTGCTCGAATTGTCCGGCTGGCCATCGTTAACTGAGGAGGACTGCAAGAGCCTGGTCTACTCTTTGCTGCGCGAGGAGCAGCGCGCCCGCCTCGAGGCGGAGCTGGAGCTGGATTGCTCTCTGACGATCTCAGGCATCGGACGCTTCCGGGCCAACGTCTTCTTCCAGCGCGGCCGCGTGGAGGCCGCCCTGCGCGCCGTTCCCGCCGTCATCCCGACGCCGGAGACCCTGGGGTTGGGTCCGGCGACCATGGGCTTGTCCGACCTGCCCCGCGGCTTGGTCCTGGTGACAGGCCCGGCCGGAGCGGGCAAGACGACGACCCTGGCCTGCATGGTCGAGCGCATCAACGCCTCCGCCAGCAAGCATATCCTGACCATCGAGGATCCCATCGAGTTCCTCTATCCGCGGCGGCGAGCCCTCATCCGGCAGCGGGAGGTGGGCTCGGACACCCGCTCGTTCCAGGAGGCGCTGCGTCGGGCCTTGCGGGAGGACCCCGACGTTATCCTTGTAGGAGAGATGCGCGACGCGGAAACCATCGCGCTGGCGCTCACCGCCGCGGAAACGGGCCACCTCTGCCTCTCGACCTTGCACACCGTCGATTCCGCCCAATCCATCGACCGCATTATCGACGTCTTTCCGGAACGACAGCAGGCGCAGGTCCGAGGGCAGCTCGCGGCCGTGCTCAAGGGAGTGCTGGCGCAGATGCTGCTGCCCCGGCGCGGTGGCGCGGGCCGCATCGCGGCTCGGGAACTGCTCCTGGTCAATTCCGCGGTGGCCAACCTCATCCGGGAGGGCAAGACGCACATGCTGCGACAGACCATCGAGACCAGCGGCGCCCTGGGAATGTTCACCTTGGACCGCTCCCTGGCCGCCCTGGTCCAGCGGGGAGCGGTGACGATGGAGGATGCCCTGGCCAGGGCCCAGGATCCCGACCGTTTGTCGGCCGCCTGCGGCCGCGGAGCGTCAAGATTATGACCATAGGCAAGCCGGAGGCGGACCGCCTGCTGGCCGAGCTGGACGCCTTGATCGGCCCTCCGCCGGACCCCTACCGTTCAGAGCCGCCGCCACGGCCCCGCGCCGCCGCCGAAACGCTCCCGGCCCCGCCGGCGCCGGCACTTCCCCCGCAGCCCGCGCAAGCGCCTCCCGAGGCCCTTGCCGCGCCATCCGCCGCGGCGCCGCCGCTGCAACGCGCTCCCCTGGTGCTCCTGGCCGAGGACGACAAGGACTACCGCAAGGTCGTGCGCTACCTCCTTTCTTCCAACGGCTACGCCGTCGCGGAGGCGGGCAACGGCCTCGACGCTCTCAAGGCCGCCCGGCAGCGCACTCCCGACCTGATCATCCTTGATTTCGAGATGCCGCGCATGAACGGCTACGAACTGCTCCAGGAGCTTCGCAGCCAAGACGAGACGCGCAAGGTGCCGGTCGTCTTCCTCACCGGAGCCGCCAATCGCCGCCACCTGCGCGCGATCGGGCTCGACGTGGCGCGCTTCATCGAAAAGCCGTTGCCCAACGCCCAGCTGCTGGCGACGGTCATGGAATTGGTGACGGCCGCCCCCAAGCCCCCCGTCGCGCTGGCCGCCAAACAGCCGCGGCTGGCAGACAACGCCAAGCCTCCGGAGACGACCGAAACGCCCGCAGCCTCCGCGCCCATCGAGATGACCTTGGAGCCGACGCAAGCCGAGCAAGCCCCGCCTCCAGAGCCAGCGCAGGAAGCCGAGCCGCTGGAGGAAGCCGAGGACGCGGAGTTGCTGCTAGAAGAGCAAAGGAGGGAACGCGACGAGGACCTTCCCGGCCTCGACGTTCTGGCCAACGACTCCCCCTTGATCGCTCGGGTCAACGGCATCCTGGTCCAAGCCGTGGAGCTGGGCGCCAGCGACATCCATATCGAGCCGCAGGAGCGGCGGATCGCGGTCCGCGTCCGCGTGGACGGCGTGCTGAGGATGCTGCACCAGCTGCCGATCGTGCTGCATCCGCAGGTGGCGGCCCGCATCAAGATCATGTCGAACCTCGTCATCACAGAGCGGCGACGGCCTCAAGACGGACAGATACGGGCTACGATCAAGGGCAAGAAGATCGAATTCCGAGTCAGCACGATCCCATCCATCCACGGCGAGAAGGTCGTCCTGCGCGTCCTGGGAGCGGCACAACTCAAGGAGCGCATCGAGGAGCTCCAAATGTCGTCTCGTGACCTGGAGGCAGCGCGCAGGGCCTTGGAGTGCCCCCACGGCCTCCTGCTGGTCACCGGACCGACCGGCAGCGGCAAGAGCACGACCCTCTACACGATGATCCGGGAACTCAACACCCCCGACGTCAACATCATGACGGCGGAGGATCCGGTCGAGTACGAGCTCTCCGGCATCACGCAAGTGCCGGTGCGCGCCAACATCGGAGTCACCTTCGAGACCGTCCTGCGCTCCTTCCTGCGCCAAGACCCGGATATCATGCTGGTCGGAGAGATACGCGACATCGAGACCGCAGAGATCGCGGTCAAGGCGGCGATCACCGGCCATGTCGTGCTCTCGACCCTGCACACCAACAGCGCGCCGGCGAGCATCGGCCGGCTCAGCCACATGGGCCTGGCGCGCTACCTGATCGCCGACAGCGTCAAGCTGGTCGTAGCCCAGCGCCTGGTGCGCCGCATTTGCCCCTCCTGCCGCCAGGCCGCCCCAACGCAGGACGACTTGGTCCGCCTCGTCGGCGAGGGCACCCGCGAACGTTTGGCGCGAGCCTGCGCGGGACGCGGCTGCCCGGAATGCCAGAACACCGGCTACAACGGCCGCATACCCCTCTTCGAGATCATGGAGGTACGCAGCCCGCAGATGCGAGAGTTGATCCTCTCCGGGGCGGGAGCGGACGCCATCGGCAAACGCGCCGGGGAGGAAGGCATGCGGACCTTAAGCGAGGCGGCGCTCGACGCCGTCGCCGCCGGTCACACCACGGTCAAGGAAGCGCTGGACATCCTGCTCTCGGATTAGCCATGGACCAACCACAAGAGACCCTGCCGCGCCCGCCGCAAGAGGAGCAAGACGATCCGGTGGACGCCCTCGTCCAGCGCGGGCGCAAACAGCGCAGGCTTTTCGACGTCCCCGGCTACGAGGAAGCCATCCCGCTGCTGAGAGAGGCCATAGAGCTAGCCCCGACGCAGGCTCCGGCGTACGCCGAGCTGTCCCTGGCCTACTCGAGCTGGGGGCTGCGGCGAGAAAGCGCCTGCCTGGGCTTTAGGCATGAGACGCAACTGCCGGAATACCAAAGCCTCTACGACCTGGCCTTCGACTACGCGGACATGGCGCTGCGACTGGCCCCCGATCTGGCGGCCTCCCACCTGGCGATGGCGGCGGCCCTGCGCAGCGGGGCCAAGGCCGATCCGGCGCGCCGCGCGCGCGAGGCCGCCCTGGCGCTGGCCCTGGAGCCGGAGGACCCGGAGGTCGTCTGCGAGTGCTGGCGCGTAAAAGGCTACGATCCGGAGGACCAGGCCGTGCTCCAGACCATGGAAAAAGCGCCGTGGCTCATCCAAATGCGCCTGGACCTGGCAGCGGCGCTCTGCGAGCGCGGACGCTACGCCGACGCGCTGGCCCAGCTCAAGCAGGCGCTGCAAGCAAGCCCCGAGAACACCCACATCTACTATGAGATCGCGATGCTGCTGCAGCGCAAGGGAATGCGCCGCGACGCCATCGAGCTGCTCGGCAAGGCCAAGGCCATGAGGCCGAACGATCCCCTCGTGCGACAGGGCCTCGTCCTGCTGGGGGAGTCACTATGAACGACGACCAAGCCGCCTCGCCGCGCCTGCTCGAGCTCTGCCGCCGCTTTCTAAAATCCTTCGGGCAGACGGTCAAGCTCGTCTCCCTTTACAGCGCCGGCCATCCGGTGCCGGCCTCCTCGCAGCGGGAGTCCTGGCAATTGCTCCACGAGCTCTTCACCGAAAGCGGCTGGGACGAGATCTCCTTCTCGCTGGTAGCGGGCCGCTGGCTGGCCAACGGTCAATTGGTGGCCGATTCAGCCCAGGCCTACGAGTTGCTCGCCATCGCCTTCCGCTGCCATGCCCTGCAAAGCGTCACCTTCCTGCCGGACTGCAAGCTCTACGAGCTCTCCGCCCTCTGCGAGCTGGCCTCCACGCCAGCCAACCGCGCCTATGAAACCGACGCCAGCGACTTCCTTAAGGAGCGCGGCGTGCGTCATATCGAGGCCAACCTTGAAAGCTTCGTGCGCGCGCGACGCGTCCGTCCTCTGGCCTCGACGGCCGTGCAAAGCCAGCGCGCGACGCTGCTAAAGCCGCCGGTCCCGGTTGCGCAGACGAGCGCGCCGGCGGCCCCGCGGCAACCCCCGCAGCAATCCCCGCAGCGTCCCCAAGCTCCGACCCAAGTCTCCGTGGGCTTCGGCTCCTTCATCAAGTCCATCGTCGAGCGCGCCGTCGTCGATCCCCAGGAACGAGCGCGCATCTACGCCGAGGCCGTGCGCCACATCGAGACCGCCCTGGCCCAGCATGTCTCACAGGCCACCCACAAGCTGCTGCTGGAAAAGCAAGGGGTCGTCAACGAGCGCCTGCGCACCGAAAACGTCCTGGCCACCGTCACCGAAGGGAAAATGGTGGTCGACCAGGAAGGGCGCATCCTGATGATGGATCAGGCCGCCGAGGATCTCATCGGCCGCCCCTTCTCCGACGTGGCCGGCAAGAACATCCTCGAAAAGCTCCACGGAGACGACCAGTTCGTGGCCCTGGCCAAGGACCTCGTCATCCCGGAGAACCGCCCCATCTCCGATGAAGTCAGGACCTCCGGGGGCGTGCAGACCTTAAGCGCCTTCCGGCAGTCGATGGCCCTCGTCCATGACGAGCAGGGCCGCGTCGTCGGAACCTATGCCGTGCTTCCCCACGCCGCGAAATACCGGGAGACCCAACGGATGCAGGAAGAATTCCTCGCCAATATCACACATGACTTGAAAGCGCCCCTCACCTCCATCTGCTCCGCCCTCGAGGTCCTCTCCGAGAAGCTCGGCGCCCACATAGACAACGAGGAGGGAGAGTTTCTCGACATCTGCGTGCGCAACAGCCGGACCCTGCGTCAGATGATCGACGAGCTGCTTGATTTCTCGAAACTTCAGTCTGGCCGCATGTCCGTGCGCCCGGAGCGCCAGCCCCTCGAACCTTTGTTGCGCGAATGCGTGCGCGCCCTGCTGCCGTGGGCGCGCTCCAAGAAGATCGACTTGCGCCTGGACGGCGCCGAATCTATGGCTGAGCTGCCGCAGGTCCTGGCGGACCGCGGGCGAGTCCTGCAAATCCTCAACAACCTCGTCTCGAACGCGATCAAGTTCACGCCGGAAGGCGGCCGCGTCTGCTTGTCGGCCGAGCGAGGGCAGCGCGATAACGACGCCGTGGTCGTACGCGTCAAGGATACCGGCTGCGGCATCTCGCCAAGCGACCAGAAGCTTATCTTCGATCGTTTCAGCCAAGTCCAATCGGAACGGCGCGGCGGGGTGGGTTTGGGGCTGGCGATCGCGCGGGAACTGGTGCTGCAGCACCGCGGCCGAGTCTGGGTCGACAGCGAGGAGGGCCATGGCTCGACCTTCAGCTTCACCCTGCCGGTGGCCGCCGACGACAAGGCGGGAGACGACGCCGCGCAATAAGAGCCTGCCGGGCGCGCCGGATTTGCGGACGCCCCCTCCAAATTGACATAATCCATCCTCGTGTTTTATCCACGATCAAGGCGAGGTAGCTCAGTGGTAGAGCACCGGTCTGAAAAACCGGGTGTCGACAGTTCGATCCTGTCCCTCGCCACCATCTCGATGGGTTTCCTGCTGGCCGCCTTGCTGGCCGCGCCCTGCCTTGGCGCAGCTCCGATCGCAGCGGTCGTGCGCCAAGCCAGCGGCCTGGATTGGAAGGTGACGGGGATGCTGCCGGAGGGCCTGGCGACCCACCAGTACCACCTGCTCTACGAGAACCCCGCCACTGGCGCGATCCTGACATTGGTGCGCTTCTCGCGAGGCTACGTGCTGCCGACGCACCGCCACGCCAGCGACGAGACCGTGGTGGTGCTCAAGGGCAAGCTCGAGGTCGACGTCGACGGCCAGGCGCAGACGCTGGGGCCCGGCGGCTACGCGATGATCCCGGCCGGGACCTGGCATGCCTTCAAGGCCCGCGGCTGGAGAGGCTGCGAGCTGGTGGTCGGGTTCTCCGGGCCGATGGATTTCCAGCCTGCCACGCCGCCGCTTCCATCGAAATAGCCCCCATTATTTTTTAGGATTTTCGGCCCGCGGAGGGATTGACGCTTTCCAGGGTCGGGGCTATACTGCGCGGGAAGGACATGAAAAACGCGCCGAAGAAAGAGAAAGCGTCCCGCAAGCACCGCCGAGAGCGTCCGCTGGAGTTCGCTCGCGGCTGGCAGGAGCTGGAAGCCCAGGCGGACCGGCTGAAATGCGACTGGGCCAGCCTAGCGGCCCAGCTCGGCATCGGCGGCTCGCGCGCCCGCTTCTAAGCCGGCGTAGCCGGCTTGGGCGTAGCCGGCTAAAGCCGCTCGAGCAGGGCGAAATGCAGGTATTCCGTCTCCGGCATCGCCAGGAGAACCGGGTGGTCGCCGGCTTGGCCCCTCAGCGCCAGCAAGCGCGCCGGCACCTGGGCCTTGGCGGCCGAAAGGCGCAAGAGCTCGACGAAAATCTCGCGCGAGACGTGATGGGAGCAGGTGGAGCTCGCCAGCAGGCCACCCTTGGGCAGGGCGCGCAGGGCCTGGGCGTTGAGCTTGCCATAGGCCCTCAAGGCCTTGGCCAGATGCTTCTTGGACGGCACCAGGCTGGGCGGATCGAGCAGGATCATGTCCGGCTGGAAAGGCTGACTCCCCTGCGAAAAGGAACGCAGCGCCGCTTCGGCGTCGTCCTCCTCGAAGCTTAAGCCCGCCGCTCCATTGAGGGCGGCGTTCTCGCGGGCCAGCTCGACGGCTTGCGCCGAGCTGTCTATGCCCAGCACGGCCTTGGCGCCGGACTTCGCCGCGTTGAGGGCGAAAGCCCCGGTGTAACAGTAGAGATCGAGCACGATCCTCCCCTCGAAGTACGGCCGCAGGAACAGCCGATTCTCCGCCTGGTCGAAATAGAAGCCCGTCTTCTGCCCCGCTGCGAGGGGCACGACGAAGCGCAGCCCGCCCTCCTCGATCTCGACGCGCTCCGGCATCCGCCCGAATAATACGCGCGTCTCGGCGGGCAAGCCCTCCAAGGCGCGGGCGCGGTGGTCGTTCTTAAGGAAGATCGCCTCCGGCTTGAGCAGCTCCTGCAGCGCCGCGCTCAAGGCCTCAAGCCTCCTCTCGATGCCGGCCGACAAGACCTGCGCCACGAGCACGGAATCATAGCGGTCGACGACCAGGCCGGGCAGCCCGTCTGACTCCCCGAAGCAGAGCCGATAGGCCGTCCCCCCGGGCTTAAGGCGCTGGCGAAAGGCCAGAGCCTTGGAGAGCCTGGAATGGAAGAAGGCGGCGTCGGGCTCCACCATCTCGCCCAAGGCCAGCATCCGGCAGGCGATCAGGCTGCGCGGGTTGTAGAACGCGGCGCCGACCAAGGTCCCGTCGGCGGCCAGCACCCTGGCCAGGGCCCCCGGCTCGCCTTCCCCCTCGACCGAGGCGATCTCGTTGGAAAACACCCAAGCGTGCCCCGCCAGCACGCGCCGCTCCTGAGCGGGCTTGAGGCGGACCGTCAAGGGCCCCGCCGCGGCGGCCGGGTCAACCGGCATAGACCTTGTCTCCGCGCCTGGCGCCGTAGCGCTTTAAAAAGGAGCCGTTGCGGACCGAAAGCTCGAGCAGGCCGCCGGAGCCGGCCAGGGCCAGGGCCTCGCCGTCGCGGGCGTCCGCGTAGGTTTTTCGCACCGAAAATCTCCTTCCTTTATATAGCACCGTCCCGGCACCCTTCCCAAGAGACGTCACCGCGTTGCCGAAGCGATCGATCGCCAGGATCTCGCCGGCTGGCCATGGCAGCCTCTCCGGATCGTCGACGCGCCCTCCAAGCCGGGAGGGCGGCAGGCCGCGGGAAAGCCTGGCCGCCACGGGCGCGAAGAGATCGCGGCCATGGAAAGTGCTCGAGACCTGGGCCAGGAACAAGCTCCTGCGGACGACCGAGCGCCACTCCAGAACCGGGTCCGGCAGCCAGCTCAAGGCTCCGTTGTCCGGGGCCAGGAAGGAATGCCGCCGGGTGCGCGCGTAGAGAACGCGCCGGTCCGAGCCTACGCCGGGATCGACCACGACCACGAACAGCGTCGCCTTCGGAAAATACGGCGCGCTCTGCCGCAAAAAGAGGGCCGCGCCCCGCACGTCCTGGGGCGGCAGACCGTGGCAGAGATCGACGACCTTGGCCCGCGGCGCGAGATCCGCGATCACCCCCTTCATTACTCCGACGTAGGGATCCTGCAGGCCGAAATCCGTCAACAGCGCGATGACGGCGGCCATCGAGCGCGCGAGCCTTAGAGGACCCCGCCCCGGCGCAGCAGCGCGCGCACGGAGCGCTTATAGGCCCCCAAGTCGAAGCAGGCGGCCAGCTCCCGGGGCGAGAGGAGCCGGGCCACGGCCGGATCGCGGGCGAGGGCCCGCTGGAAAGCCTGCCCGGTTTTCCAGGTCCTCATCGCGTTGCGTTGGACGATGTCGTAAGCCTTAAGCCGCCCCAGCCCGGCGTCGATGAGCCGCAGCATCACCCGCTGGGAGAAGACCAGGCCGTGCGAGCTGTCCAGATTGCGCCGCATGCGCCCGCGATGGACCTCAAGCCCCTCCAGGATCGTCCGCATGCGCGCCAGCATGAAATCCAGGGCGATGTGGGCGTCCGGCAGGTAGACGCGTTCCACGGAGGAATGGCTGATGTCCCGCTCATGCCAGAGCACGCAGTTCTCGACCGCCGCCGTCTCGTAGCTGCGGATCAGCCGCGACAAGCCGGTCACGTTCTCGCACAGGACGGGGTTGCGCTTGTGCGGCATCGCGGAGGAGCCCTTCTGGCCGTCGCCGAAAGGCTCCTCCAACTCGAGCACCTCCGTCCTCTGGAGGTGGCGGATCTCGACGGCCCAGCGCTCGAGGGCGGCGGCGGAAAGGACCAGGGCGTGGAAATAATCGGCGTGGCGATCCCGCGGCACGACCTGGGTCGCGACCGGCTCCGGGCGCAGGCCCAGGGCCTTGAGCGTCGCCGCCTCGCGCTCCGGGCCGACCTGGCTGAAGGTGCCCACGGCCCCGGAGGCCTTGCCGAAGCCAATCAGCTCCCGCGCGCGCTTGAGCCGCTCGATATTGCGCAGGGCCTCGGCATGCCAGCCCGCCAGCTTGACGCCGAAGGTGATCGGCTCGGCGTGGACCCCGTGGGTGCGCCCGACCATCCAGGTCAGCTCGTGCCGGCGCGAGAGCCCGCGCAGGCGGGAGGCCAGCCGCCTCCAGCCGTCCAGCAGCAGCCCGCAGGCCTGCCGCAACTGCAGCGCCAGCGCGGTGTCCAGCACGTCGGAAGAGGTCAAGCCGTAGTGCAGGTAGCGCTCGAGCTGCGGCGCCTTGCCTGCCAGCCTGGCGCTGACGGCCTGCAGCAGGCCGATGACCTCGTGCCCGGAGACCGCCTCCTTGCCGCGAGAGGCCTGCAGGAGGGATCGGTCCATCGAGCGCCGTAATCGCGCCAGCTGGCCGCTGGGAATGCCCTTCTCGCGCGAGAGCGCCGAAAGGAAGGCTTCCTCCACGCGGAGCATGGCGCGCAAGCGGTTCTCGTCCGACCAGACCTTGGCCATCTCGGGACGGCTATAGCGCTCGATCATCGGCCCTATTCCCCCTCTTGGGCGCCGGTGGGCATGCCGCTGGCGTCCGTCAGCGTCACGCCGGCGGCGCACTGGGGGCAGGAGGCCGGAGCGCTGGCCTCCAGCGGAAAGGAGATGAGGGTGCGCACCGGAACGGACAGGCAGATGGGGTTGGTCGAGCGGTCGACGATGGCGCCGACGCCTAAGACCTTGCAGCCGTAGGCCTGGGCCAGGGCGATGATCTCGGCGGTCAAGCGGCCGGTCGTCAGGACGTCCTCGATGACCATGGCCTTCTCCCCGCGCTCCAGCCTGAAATCGCGGCGCAGGGCCAGCATGTTCGCGTTGCGCTCGGTGAAGATCGCGCGGCACTTATGGACGCGCGCCACCTCCTGTCCCAGCACGACGGAGGACATCCCCGGCGAGATCACGACGTCCGGCCGCTGGCTGAACTTGCCGGCCAGCGCGCGCGCGATCTTGTGCGCCACGTGCGGGTATTGCAGCACCAAGGCGGTCTGTATGTAGATGGAGCTGTGCAGGCCGTTGGCCAGCTCGAAATGCCCGGGCACGACCGCCCCGTGCTCCTGGAGCAGCCCCAGCACGTCCATTTTCTTGATCAGCGTCATTGGTGGCCCCCTCCGGCCCGCTGGACCTTCGAGCGCGCCGGCTTGTCCCAAACCGTCAAGCGCCCCGCCGCGAGACGGCGCGCCTCCTCCAAGCGCTGCTCGATCTCGTGGGCCCCCATCTTCTTGAGCCGCGGCTCTATGTCCGGGCTGTTGAGGTCTCCCTCGACGCGGAAGCCGATCGCCGGACGGCCGGCCTCGTCGACCCACCACTCCGGCAGCGGGGCGCGGTAGCTGGTCAGCCGCGTCAAGATGTTCATGTCCACCTTCTCCCGCCCGAAGTCGGCGGTTCCCTCGGCGAAGGCCAGGAACTGCGGGCTGTCGACGTAAAAGAAACGCGTCGTGACGACCCCGTGGCTGACTCCGTATTGCCCCTCGATGCGGTTGAAATCGAGCGTCTTCGGGAAGGCCGTCGCCGCGCTCAGCACCGAGAGGTTGTTCATCTTGTGCATGTAGATATAGGGCAGGAAGACGATTCTAAGAAATTTATTCGACTCTTGTACCGCGGGAATGTCGTTGACTCGGCCCGAGCCGAAGCTTGCGCGCAGGTCTCCGCTGGCGGTGGCGAGGGTATTGGTGATGCCGCGCAGGTCCCAGAGCAGGTCGACGTTCGCGAAGCTGAAATTCTTATGCAGGACCTTCCCGATGCGGATATGCCCGGCCGTGTCCGGGAAACGCTTGGGGATCGAATACTTGAAGGCCTGCACCCAGAGCTGCCGCGGCTGGGAAATTTCCTCTTGAGGCTGCGGCGACGGCGCCGTACGAGTCGACAGAGACGCCGCCACGTCGGCCACCAGGCGCTGGGCCCGCTCCCAATGCAGCCGATCGAGGCTTCCGCTCAGCCAGATCTTGCGCGGAGCGGGAAGATTCACGACCCGCCCCCGAAGACGCAGCCGCGAGTCCTCCCATTTGAGGGAGAGATAATCGATCCTGAGATCCCGCCGCACCAGCCTCAAGGACAGCGCGGCGTCGCCGAAATGGTTGTGGTAGGCCTCAAACGCCCCGCTGGAGAGGGTCACTGCGAGATCGGCGAAATTCCGCGTCGCCGTCACGTCGGCGTCGCCGTCGGTCAGGCTCCAATGCCGCGAACGCGCCCCCGCCCCGCGCAGGCGCAGGTGCGCCCGCGAGACGTTCCAACGCCCCGGTTGGCCGGCTAAGGCCAGCTCCCCGGAAGCCGTCCCCGTCAGATGATAAGCCGCCAAGGCGGGGCGCAGGCCGGAAGCCGCCTCCAAGGGAAAGTCCTGGAAATCCGCCTCCGCGGAAAGGAGGGGCCGCGGACCGGAAACATCCAGCAGGCCGGAGGCTCTGGCGCCGAGGCTGCCCGCCTCAACCCGGATCGTCTCGACTTGGACCTGGCCTGGATCGGACCAACGGGCGCGCGCGGTCCAGCGGGAAGCGGGCAGCGAGAACGCCATGGGCCTGCCGAACAGCCATTGCCAGTCCGCGGAACCCAGCGCCGGGACGCCGACCCTGGCCTCCAGAGCCGGGGCGGTGAAACTGGATATCCGCACGGAGCCCGTCAGGGAACGGCCGTCCACCTCAAGATGCGCTTGGCGCGCGTCGATGAAGGCTTTAGGCCAGTCCAGGCCGGCCAAGGACATCGTTCCCCGCAAGGCCAGGGAGCTGGAGAAGCGGCGCCGGCCGAAGGCGTTGACCTTGTCGAGGCTCAACGAGAACTCGAAGGGAGCCTCGAGCTCGAACTTCCTGACGGAGAGGTTGTAGCGGTCGATGGAATAGCGCTTGCCTCGCAGCCGATCGTCCACCTCCAGGCTGCCGTCCTCGATGTCGGTCTGGTCGACGGAGATATCCGCCAGGACCCCGAAGGCCCCTGGCGCCGGCCCGGCACGGGCGGAGGAAGTGAGAAGATCGCTGAAGTTCCAATATCCCAACGCGTCGCGGCGGATGTAGATGCGGGGCGAGGCCAGCCGGACGTGGGACAACTCCAGGCGCTTGTGAAGCAGGGCCGGCAAGCGGACCGTCGCCAGCGCGGAATCCGCCTCGATGAAGGACTTGCGCCCGCCGGGATCCAGCACGCGCAAGCGCGCCAGCTTGATCCCGTGGAGCGTGACGATCACGCGCTCGACGCTGACGGGGCGGCGCAGCAGGGCCTCCAATTGCCCGACCAGCGCCGCCTTGACCCGCTCGCCGTTGAGGACATAGGGCAGGGCCAGATACAAAGCCAGCAGAAGCGCCAACAGGATCGCCAGCAGGGCGCCGAAGCCCCGCAGGAGAAGCCGCAGGACGCGCCAGGCGAAGCGCCAGTGGCTCAGGCGATGACGCCGTTGCACGGCGTCATTCTACCTTTTCGCGGCCAGCAAGGCCTCGGCGGTCGCCTCCCCGTTGGCCCGCCAAGCGCCGCCGGCCACGGCCGCGCTCGCCTCCTGCGCCAGCGAGGCCCGCAATTCCTTGCTGGAAAGCGCCTCATGCAGCCGCGCGGCCAGCTCCGGTTGGCGGGGATCGGCCAACAGCCGGCGCATCCCGGGGCCGAACAGCTCGGCGGCGCCCACGCGTCGGCCGCAGACCACCGGCAGGCCGCAGGCCATGGCTTCCTGCACGCTCATGCCGAACTCCTCGTAGAGGGCGGGGTGGCAGTAGACGTCCAGGCAATGATAGAAGCGCTCCACCTCCAGGCGCGGCTCGCGAAAGAGCACGGTCTCGGCAAGGCCCAATTGCGAGGCCAGCGCCAGGTACGGGCCCATGCGCTTCTCCTTGCCCACGACCAAGGCCTTGAACGAAAGGCCCTTGCGCTTGAGCTCGGCGACGGCGCGCAGGAAATAGGGCAGCCCGCGCTTCTCGAAATCTCCGGAGGTGATCAGGCCGACCACCAGCTCGTCGCGGCCCAGCGACAGCTCGGCGCGCGCTTGCTCGCGCAGCCTTCCGCGATCCTCGGCGCGGAAGCGCTCCGGGTCATAGCCCGGATGGATCACCCGCAGCCGCTCGCCGGGCACTGCGAAGCGCCGCCGCAGCTCCTCGGCCATCAGGGCGGAGTTGCAGATGAGGAGCTTAAAGCGGCGCTGGCGCAATTGCATGGCATGCAGCCGCCCGACGGCGTCCGTGTCCGGCAGCTCGACGCCGTGGACCGCCTCGTAGGCGGCGTGGACGCAGTTGTGCAAGGACAGAACGTCCTGCTCCAGGTTGTCGCCGTGGCCGTGGACCAGGTCGTAGGCGCGCCCCAGGCGGTCCGCCGCCGCGGCGAACCAGCTGCGCTTAAGCCGGCTTCCCCACGGCGGCGTCGGCACGCGCCGCAGGCGCGCCCCGGTCCCCTCGAAGCGCTCCCGCTCGAAGCGCGCGGCCAGGACGTCCACCCGCCAGCCGCGGGAAACGAAATGCCGGGCGTTCTCCACCAGGATTCGCGTCGTCCCGCCGAAGCCGCGGGCCTCCCGGCAGACGATGGCCAGCCTCATGGCGTTATGTCTAGGCTTTCGCCCCCTTGCGACGACAAGCCCCACACATGGTAGACGCGGGCGTAGGTGGACGCCGTCTCCACGCCGCGCACCTCGACGCAATGGCGGCCGCTTAAAGGAACCTCGGAGCCGGAGCGTTCAAGCAGGACGACCTCCTCCCAGCGGGCGTCCAGCAGGCGCGTGGCCGTGGCGATCACGGAGCGCCCCTCCCGCCCCTGAAGCTCGCCGTCCACCAACTTGAATTGGTCCAGCTCGTTGTTGCGCTTGAAGGAGACCGGAGCGCCTCCGTCGAAGCCCGCCTGCTCGAAGGTCGCGGCAAACGGCGGCCCGTCCTCCCCCTGGACGAGCAGGCTCATCCGGCCGTCCCCGCTGGAGCGGACCTCCATCGTGAACGCCTCTCCGGGATAGAAATAAGCGTCGTCAGGCCCGAGGGGCGGGTTATGCCAGTTAAGGTCGTGCCGGCCCTTCTTGGTCGGGCGCCAAAAGGGGCGGAAGGCGAAATCGGGACGCAGGCCGGACAAGGCCGCCATGACGGCCGGTGCGCCCCGGGCCACGACGGCGCCCGTGCCGTCGGTCAGCCGCGCCGAGTCCCCGCGGCCGGAAAATGCGAATCGGCGGCGGGGATCGCCGCCGTCGCAGCCGTCGTCGGAATTAGTCAGGAGGGCTTGCCCGCCGGCGTCATGGACGCGCTCCCAGCTCAAGCCCGCGTCCAGCTCCAAGCCGCCGGCTCCGCGGCCTCCCAGAAACACCGCGGGACGGTCGAGCGGAATTTTCTCGGCGGACCAGCGCCGTATCTCGACGGCCGGCAGGACTCCACGGCCGCGGATGCCGAGGACGGAGGCGCTCGGCACGCTGGCGATCTTGCGGAAATAGGCCCCGCGCGCGCCATGATCGACGACGGGACGCCCCGAGCACAGCAGTGGAACGGCCACGGCGGCGGCGGCGAGCAAACCCATGCCCCACCTTACCTGATCCTCGCCTCCTGCGGGACGCCCAACGGGCCCGCGCTGCGCCCTTCAAGGGACCTAGTCAGACATGGGTCCTAAGGCACGCCTGAATTGCCCGCAAGCCCCTATGCCGCCGATCCATCTAACGCTAGGATCGAAGAGCATGAAACTATCGAGAGCGGCGCTAGCCGCCCTGGCCGCCCTCTTGCTGGCCTGCCCCGGCCGCGCCAACCTCTCTGTCGTCCCGACGGCGCCCTACGACTTCAAGGCGGCCCCGTTGAGCGCCGAGGCCAGCTCGGCCTTGGCCTTCCTGGGCTATCGCTTCGACGAGGCCTCGGGAACGATTCGGCGGCCGGACGGCGGCCTGCTGACGCGCCGGCAGATGCAACATCTCCTCTCCGCCTGCCGCGTTCTCCCCGGCTCGCTGAGCTTGGACGATCGCTGGTCCTTGCTCTCCGGCGGCTACCGCATCGACGAGGCGAAAGACGCCGTGTTGTCGCCGGCGACTCATGCGCCCATGACCTGCCTGGAGCTGGCCGAGTTCAAGCTCTACTCGTCCAGGGACTTGCAACAGCTCGTCTTGGAGCGGCTCGACGCACTGCTGAGCAACCAGGATCCGGATCGCCCCCTGCCGATGGAGGACTTCGCCAAGGCCAGGAGCATCGCGCGCCAGGCGCCCCTGGCGCTGCCGCCAAGCTTGGTTCGGGCGTTTTCCGGCCCCCTGGGCGTCCGGCCCCCGCCGACCCCGGCCGGAATCTGGGCCTCCGCCGTCGACCGCGCCTATGTCGCCTCGACGCGCTTCTGGGACGGAGCCCAGAAGCATCTACAAGGCCTTACCTACGTCAGCCCTGTCCTACCGGAGCTCTCGAGCGCCCCGGCGCCCCGGCCCTACTTCGACGCGGCCGAGCGAGACGCGGGACAGGACCTGCAGCGCGCCGCCGCCGCCTATTTCGAGCGCTGGCCCCTGGGGCGGGAATTGCTGGGCCATTTCAGGGACCCGAACGGCAGCTTGCGCTTGCCGCCGTTCACGATCCTCGACTTGGGGCCGGCGGACCTCGTGGCGGCGGTCTACAATGCGCACAGCAAGTCGATCATGATCAACCGAAGCTATTTAGAGAAAGCGTCGCGCGGCCTTCCCGCCGGCAGCCAGGACCGAAACACGGCCATCCTGAAGTCGATGGACGTCACGCTCTTCCACGAGCTAACCCATGCCTGGCAGGACCGCAGGGACGGCCTGATGGCCGACCTGGACCGTGGAAGCGCCCCGATGGACATCTATCTCGAGTACGAGGTGGAGGCCAAGCTGGCCGGCTACCGCTTCCTCCTCGCCAAAATGCTCGCGGATCCTTCCTCCGTCATCGGCCACCCCAACCTCGCCGACTATCAAAAGATGCTCGCCGACTTCGGCCAATGGCGGATCGAGCTGGAACGGCTTTATCTGCAGGGCTTCCCCCACTTGGCCGCCGATCTGGCGACGGCCCAGTCCATCCAGCGCCGCCGCCTCTCCGTCATTAAGGGCTTGCTGGAGGAAAATCCAGACGATGGGACGTTGCGCCGAGCCCTCAAGCGTCTGGAGGAAGGCAGCGCCGACCTGGCCCGGGTCAGCGACGACAGCAACGACAGGCTGGGGCGCTTCATCCTCGAAGAGCTGCCGCGGATGCGCCGCCAAAGCTATCCCGCTCTCGTCGAAGTGCTCGTGCGCGAGGTCCTGGCGGCTCCGCGCGCCGCCCTCGACGCCCAGCGCCTCAAGCAGGCCGCCGCCTACGCGGACCTGGTCGATGACCCCGCCCTCCACCGCGCCCTGCTGCGGCGCATCGCCCAAGCCAAAGACGCGCTCAGCCAAGCCCGCCTCCCGTGAGGGCCGCCTACGCGGCCGCCTGGTGCCTGTGCGCCTCTCTCTGCGCCTGCAAGCCCTCCCCGATCGCCGGAGAGCCGGCGGCCGCCTACCAATCGCGCGGCGGCCTCTTTAGCTGCCTGGCGCCGGCGCGCTGGCGGGTCGTAGAGCGCCAAGGAGGTTTTCATCTCGTATCGTTTTTTGGCCCCCCGGACGGGCCGGCTCCGTATTCAATCTCCCTCTCCCTTTATTATTACCCGAAAACCCCCGGCTCGCCGCGCCTGGAGCGCTATATCCTGGAGCAACGAGCCGCCGCCCGGCGCTTTGAGCCGCCGCGGCGCTGGCCCTGGCCGGGGGGCTGCGCCTTGCGCTTCGACGCCTGGGCCCAAGAGCGGCAAGCGCGCCATGAAACGACCATCCTCATCCCCCGCGGCGGCGGCTACTACGCTTGGGCGCTGTCGGCGCCGCAGAGCGACGGCGCGGCCGCGGAAGACCTGCTCAGGCAAGTCATAGACAGTTTCCGGCCCGTGACAAACTAGCGGACCGAGCAGAGGCGCAGCGCCGCGGCCGTCAGCACCGGCAGCCAGAGGTTGTCGTTTGACCAGCGCGTCGTGGGCAAAAACTCGACGAGCGTGGCGGTAGCGGCGCCGATGAGCAAGGCCGCCGCGGGCAGGCCCAGGGCGGCGCCGACAAGGGCGCACGCCAAAAAGCAGGCGGCGCTGCCCTCCACGGTCTTGCGGCCGCCGCCCAGGCGATGCCGGCCGAAGGCGCGGCCGACCAGGGCCGCGCTGGCGTCGCCGAAGGCCAGATAGAACATCGCCGCGTAGACGACCGTCCGGTATCGGCCGAAGGCCAGCCAGAGGATCAGCGTTCCCAGGGTCGTGTGCATGAGCCCCGTATACTTGTCTTTCTCGTCCTCGCGGAAGAGGCCGGAAAAGAGCGCGGCCAGAAAGCGGTTGAGTCGCGGCGAGGCCAGCCGCCAGGTCTCGACGACGGCCACCAGCAAGGTCCACAGCGCCATCGCTGCGAGCAGCCGCGGCCAGCCGACCAGCTCGTAGGCGAGGAGATAAAGCAACCCCAGCAGATGGAAGAGCTTGCGCGCCAGCTCCCGGGCCAGGGGAGTCATCGCTTGCCGAGCCAAGCCGCGAGATCATGGCCCAGCGGCCTGGCCAACGCGTAGAGGCCGCGCCAGAAGCCGGCGGTCCAGCCCGCCACCAGGGCCGCGCAGCGCTCCAGCTCGACGGCGGAGGGAAACAAGGCCTTGGCCAGCAGCAGCACGATCAGGCTGTTGGCCAGGAGAATCCAGGACAGCGAGAAGACCACTCCCCCGGCCGCGGGCAGGTCCGGCTGCCGGCTGTCCCAGATGGCGTCGAAGGTTTTGATCAGGTGGAAGGCCAGGGTCGCTCCCATCAGCATCAAAAAGACCGTGCGCCCCCCGGAACCCGGCCGCAGCCACAGCAGAATGCGATAGCCGGCCACCACCGCCAGCGTGTAGATGGGCAGGCAATAGGGGGCGAGAGCGACGAAGGCGTTGGAATGGGAGAGATCGACGTGCCCCGCGGACTCCCCGACCTTGACGTCCAGCACCTTGGCGCCGATGGCCACGCCGGCCAGGGCATGCGTGAGCTCATGGCCGAGGACGTAGGCGCGGCGCGCCAGCCGGGAGGCCAGGCCCCGCCGGCCGGCCGCGGCCAAAGCGCGGCGCTCGAGCGCCCAGAAGACGGCCACGAGCGCGGCCGAAGCCAGGAATGGCCAAGCGTCCCGCCAGCGCGCCGTCAGGCCCGCTACGGCCAGCGCCGCCGCCCAAGCCGCGGAGAGGGCGGTCGGCAGGAGCGCCGCGCCAAGGATTAGGCGGATCGTGGAGAGGCCTGGGCGCCGCCGAACCCCGGCGGGCGCGTCTTCAGGAGGGTGTGGAGGGTCGTCGCCAGCACGGCCGGGCGCAGGGGCTTTTCGATGAACTCCTTGACGTTGGGCTCCAGCCGCACCATCTCCACGCTCTTGCGGTCAAGGTGCCGTCCGGTGATGACGAAGATGGGGATGCGGCCGTTGCCGGAGGCCTGCAGCTCGCGCAAGACCTCGTAGCCGCCCATGCCGGGGAGCATGAAGTCCAGGATGATCAAGTCCGGCTGCAGCGACTCGGCTTTTTTCAGCGCCTCCACTCCGTTGGTCGCGCGCTCCGCGCGGAAGCCCTCCTTCTTGACCACGTGCTCCACCAAGTCGAGCAGGCTCTCGTCGTCGTCGACGATGAGCAGCAGCTTGCCGGCGGGATCCCCCAGATCCGGCGTTTCGTTCAATCCCGGCTCTTCCATCGAGTTCCTATCCTAACAGGAGCGCTGCGCCTTGTCAATCGCGCGCGTCCTCAGAGATTCGTCGTCACCAAGGTCTCCGTGCCGGAAACCCCGTCGACGGCCCGGACCTGGGCGACGATCAAGCCGCTCAGCTTGTCGATGGTGTCCGCCTCGGCCGCGCAGATCAGGTCCCAGCCCCCGAAGGTCATGTAAACGTCGGTCACGCCCCCGATGGAGCGGATGCGCGCGATCGCCCTCTGCTCCTTGCCCGGCGCCAGCTTGCACAACACGAAAGCCTTCATGGCCCCTCCTTGATTATCGCCTGCGATTCCAGCGCGCCGAACGGTATTTCTCGGACAAGCGCCGCCCGTGGGAAAGCCAGTCCGCGGCCAAGCCCCGCTCCGGGGCGAGACGGAACTTCCGCCCGAGGCCCTCGGCGATCGCCCGGCGCACCGTCGAGAGCGGCGCGGCCAGGGCGTCGACGCGCAGCGAGCCTTGATAAAGCCCCTTGCCGCCGCGCCGGCGCAGGGCCCCGCCCAGGACCTTGACGCCGTCCTCCCGGACCAGATCCATCGGCTCCGGCGGCCCGCCGAAACAGGCGGCCTGCGGGCTTACGGGGGCGGCGCTGGGCTTGGCGCGGCTCCAGACCCGGGTGAAGACCCCGGCCTGCTTGAGCCCCAGGTGCACGCCGCGATGGATGTCCTTGTAGACCAGGGAAGGCGCCGACAGGCGCTCCCACGCAAAGACCACGGAGAAGGTCAGGTCCCCGTCGTGAAAAACGACCCCGCCCCCGGTGGCCCGGCGCACCAATTCGGCGCCGGCCAGGCCGCGCGAGCGCGCCAGCTCCCGGGCCAAGGCGAAGGCCTGGCTGTAGCCGAACGTCACGGCGGAGCGCTGCCAGCGATAGAAGCGCAGCCTGGCCAGCAGCCCGGAATGCAGGGTCAAGACGGCCTCGTCCAGCCCCATCTGCCCCGCCGCGTCCAGGGCCGGGGCTTCTACGAGTTCGAGGGCGGGCATGAGCAGCAGAACTGCCGGTCTCCCAAGGCGTTGTCGATGCGGGCTGCGGCGGGCCAGAACTTGCGCTCCCGCGTCCAGGCGGCGGGAAAGACGGCGCGCTCGCGCGAGTAGGGGCGAGACCAAGAATCCGCGCAGGCGGCCTGCGCGGTGTGCGGGGCGTTCTTGAGGAGATTGTCGCTCCGGTCCGCCCGCCCCGCCTCGATCTCGGCGATCTCCGAGCGAACGGCGGCCATGGCCGAGATAAAACGATCGAGCTCCGCCTTGCCCTCGCTCTCGGTGGGCTCCACCATCACCGCGCCGGGCACCGGGAAGGACACCGTCGGGGCGTGGAAGCCGTAGTCCATCAGGCGCTTGGCGATGTCCTCGACCTGGACCTCGGCGGCCTTGAAGGGGCGGCAGTCCAGCACGCATTCGTGGGCCACCAGGCCGGCGCGGCCCTTGAACAGCACCTGATAGTCGGCCGAGAGCTTGCGCGCCACGTAGTTGGCGCTCAGGATGGCGGTCTTGCTCGCCCGGGCCAGGCCCTCCGGGCCCATCATGGCGATGTAGGCCCAGCTGATCGGCAAAATGCCGGCCGAGCCCCAGGGCGCCGCGCTGACCGCCCCGCCGCCGCCGCGCGGGCGGGGCAGGAAGGCGGCCAGCTCCGCGATCGCCGCGATCGGCCCGACCCCGGGGCCGCCGCCGCCGTGCGGAATGCAGAAGGTCTTATGCAGATTTAAATGGCAGACGTCGGCGCCGATGTCGCCCGGCCGGCAGAGCCCGACCTGGGCGTTCATGTTGGCCCCGTCCATGTAGACCAGCCCGCCATGGCGGTGCACCGTCTGGCAGATCTCCCGGATGCCCTCCTCGAAGACCCCGTGCGTCGAGGGGTAGGTGACCATCAGGCAGGCCAGGTCACGCTCGTGCTCCGCGGCCTTGCGGCGCAGGTCCTCCGGATCGACGTCCCCGCCCGGAAGAGTCGAGACCGCGACGATGGAGAAGCCGGCCAGCGCCGCCGAGGCGGGATTGGTCCCGTGCGCCGACTGGGGAATCAGGCAGACGCGGCGATGCCCCTGGCCGCGGGCTTGATGGTAGCCGCGAATGGCCAGCAGGCCCGCGTACTCGCCCTGGGAGCCCGCGTTGGGCTGCAGCGACACCGCCGGCAGGCCGGTGATCTCCGCCAGCCAGGACTCGAGCTCGGCGAAGAGCTCCGCGTAGCCCAGCGCCTGCTCGGCCGGAGCGAAGGGATGGAGGCGGGAGAAGCCGGGCCAGGAGATGGGCAGCATCTCGGAGGCGGCGTTGAGCTTCATCGTGCAGGAGCCCAGCGGGATCATCGAGCTGGTCAAGGACAGGTCCTTGGCCTCCAGCCCCCGCAAATAGCGGAGCATCTCGGTCTCGCCGTGGTGGCGGTTGAAGACGGGATGGGTCAGGAACGGGGAGCGCCGGCGCAGGCGCTCCGGGATGTTCTCTCCGGCGGCCGCGGCCAGCTCCGCGGCCGTCCAGCCGGGCTTGCGGCCGGCGAAGATCTCAAGGAGCTCCTCGACGTCTGCCTCGCCGGTCGTCTCGTCCAGCGCGATCGCCAGCATCCCGTCAAGGACCCGCAGGTTGATCCGGCGCGAGCGGGTCTCGGCCAGGACCCGCTTGAGCTCCTTGGGCGGCAGCGGGGCGAGGACGGTGTCGAAGAAGGGGCGGCCGCCGGCGAGAACTCCCAAACGGCGCAGGCCCTCCCCCAGCGCCAGCGCCAGGGCGTGGACGCGCCGAGCGATGCGGCGCAGGCCCTCCGGGCCGTGATAGACCGCGTAGAAGCCTGCCGCCACGGCCAGGAGCACCTGCGCCGTGCAGATGTTGCTGGTGGCCCGCTCGCGCCGGATATGCTGCTCGCGGGTCTGCAGCGCCAGGCGGTAGGCGGGCTTGCCGGCGGCGTCCCGGGACACCCCGACCACGCGGCCCGGCATCAGCCGCTTGTAGGCGTCGCGCGCGGCGAAATACGCCGCGTGCGGCCCGCCGAAGCCCAGGGGCACGCCGAAGCGCTGGGTCGTCCCGACGGCCGCGTCGGCGCCCAGCTCTCCCGGCGGCGTCAAGAGCGCCAAGGCCAGGAGATCGGCCGCCATCGTGACGAAGGCCCCCGCCGCCTTGGCCTTGGCGACCGTCTCGGCGTGATCCGCGACGCCGCCCAAGGTGTCCGGATATTGCAGGAGGACGCCGAAGGGCTTTAAGGAAAAATCGAAGCGCTCGGGGGCCTCGACGAGGACGTCGAGGCCCAGCGCCGCGGCGCGCGTGCGCACGACCTCTATGGTCTGGGGATGGCAGCCGTCGGAGACCAGATAGAGCGGCGCGGCCTGCGGCCTGGAGAGGCGGGCCACATGCATGGCTTCCGCCGCCGCGGTGGCCTCGTCGAGCAGGGAGGCGTTGGCCACCTCGAAGCCGGTCAAGTCCATCACCATCTGTTGGAAATTGAGCAGGGCCTCCAAGCGCCCCTGGGCGATCTCGGCCTGGTAAGGAGTGTAGGCCGTGTACCAGCCGGGATTCTCGAGCACGTTGCGCTGGATGACCGGCGGGGTGACGCAGTCGTGGTAGCCCTGACCCAAATAGGAACGGAAGACCTGGTTGCGCGCGGCGTAGCCCGCCAGCCGCTCCAAGGCCCGTCGCTCCGAGAGGGGCGCGGGCAACGACAAGGGGCGCCTGAAGCGGATGTCGGCGGGCACGACGGCGTCGATCAAGGCGTCGAGGCTGTCGTAGCCCAGCTCGCTCGCCATGGAGCGGGCCTCTTCTTCGGATAGCCCGATATGCCGGGCCTCGAAGGAGTCCTCCGCGGGCAGTGCAACTTGCCGCAAGGCCGCCTGGGAGGCCGTCTCAGTGGCCATGCGTCGCAGCGGTCTCCAAAAATTCCTTGTACTGGCCCCAGCTCATCAGCGTCTCCAGCTCCGCCGGGTTCGAGGGCTTGAGCTTGAACAACCAGCCCTCCTCCTGCGGGGAGCGGTTGACCAGGGCGGGATCCTTGACCAAGGCCTCGTTGACGGCGACGACCTCGCCCGAGAGCGGCGAGTAGATGTCGAAGGCGGCCTTGACGGACTCGATGACGCAGACCGCCTCTCCCTGCTTGACCCGCCGCCCGAGCTTGGGCAATTCGACGAAGACCACGTCGCTGATCTCGCTCTGGGCGTGGTCCGAAACGCCCACCGCGGCGTCGGCCCCTTCGCCGGCGACCCACTCGTGCGACTTCATGAAGCGGCAGCTCTCAGGTTTAGCCATGCGTCTCCTCGCTCCTCTTATAAAACGGCGGTCGGACGAGCTGGGCGGAAACCGGCCTGCCGTGCAGCTCGACGGCGACCTTCGTGGACGGGGCAAGCCCGGCGTCGAGATAGCCCATGCCGATGCCGGTTCCGAGCGTCGGCGAGAAGGTCGCCGAGCACAATGTCCCGGCGCGCCGGCCCTCCAGCAGCACCGCGGCCCCGGGACGCGGCACCCCCCGCTCCAGCAGCTTGACTCCCCACAGCCTGCGCCGCGGCCCCTCGGCCTTCTGCCGGCGCAGCGCCTCGCGCCCGATGAAGTCTCCCTTGTCCAGCTTGACGACCCAGCCGTAGCCGGCCTCGAACGGCGTATGCTCCTCGTCGATGTCCTGGCCGTAAAGCAAGAGCCCGGCCTCCAGGCGCAGGGTGTCCCGCGCCCCCAGCCCGCAGGGGCGCAGACCCACCGAGCGCCCCTTGAGCAGAAGGTTGTCCCAAAGCCGCGAGGCGATCTCGTTGGGGACGATGAACTCGAAGCCGTCCTCCCCGGTGTAGCCGGTGCGCGTGATCACCGCCGGCTGCTCGAAGATGCGCCGCTCCAGGGCCCCGAAGCGCGGCAGGCCGGCCAACTCCGGATAAAGGGAAGCCGCGATCTCGTTGGCCAGCGGCCCCTGCAGCGCCATCATCCCGAAGGAGTCGGAGGCGTCCTCCAGCTCGACCGGCAGCCCGGCGGCCTGCTTCTTGAACCAAGCCAAGTCCCCGGCCCTGGTGGCGGCGTTGACGACGACCAGGTAGCGCTCGCTCTCCAGGCGGGAGACGATGACGTCGTCGACGATCCCGCCGTTCTCGTTGGTCAGCTGCGAGTAGAGCGCCTGGCCGGGGCTTAAGCGCGCGACGTCGTTGGCGTTGACCTTCTGGAGGAAGGCCAGTGCCCCCTTGCCGCGCGCCCAGACCTGCCCCATGTGCGAGACGTCGAAGAGGCCGGCGTCCCGGCGCACGGCCTCGTGTTCCTTAAGAATGCTCTCGTACTGGATCGGCAACTCCCAGCCGTGGAAATCCACCAGCCGCGCGCCGAGGGCGCGGTGCCGCTCGTTGAGGGGGGTGCGGCGCAATTCAGCCGCCGTGGCCGACATGAGTCAAAATTAGCAAATTTCCGTCCGCCGCGCATTGACAGCCGGAAGGCCGCGGCCCATACTTGGGGCATGGAGGCACCCCCACGGCGCAGCAGCGCGGGCTGGCTGGCCCTGGCCTTCCTGGCCGTCGTCGGCTCCGCCGCCGGAGGGCTCTGGTACCAGGCCATGATGCGCCAGCGCTCTGCCGGGGAGCGGCCGCAGGAGCAAGGCTTCGATCTTTCGAAGGTAGCCGCCCGCCCGCGGCCCCGGCCGGCAAGCCAGGCGCAGGCTGGCCCCGCGCCGGCTCCCGCCTCGGGCCTGGCGATGCTGGTCCGGCCGGCGGGCCCGCGCCCCGAAGCTCCCGCCGCCAAGCCCGCGCCCAGCCGACCGGCTTCCTTTACTGCCTTATTGCGCCGCACCGAGAGCGCCGTCGGCGCGCTGGCCCGCGCCTACACCCGCGACTCTCCGGTCATCCGCGCCTACGGACGAGATTGGATGAGCTATCCCGACCTGCGCAAGCTCAACGACGACTACATGCGCGACCACGACCCGGCGGCCTTCTTGCGCGGGCTGGCCGCCTCCCCAAATTTCCCGAAGCTGGTGCGTAAATACGCCAGCCAGCCGATCCTCCGGCAGTTCGTCCTCGATGGGTTGAAGGTCGCGCCGGCCGGAGCCCTGGCCGCCGCCTCGCAATTGCTCGGCCGCGACGGCGCCGCCTTCAAGCTGGTTGAGAACGTCGCCTCCGGCCTGGGCCTGCCGCCGGGGCTGCTGGCGCAGGCCGGCGCCGGCCCGCCCGCCGGCAATTAGCTCGCGGGAGGCGTGGCCGGCTTGTCGACGCAGCCGTTGGCATCGGCGCCCGGCTGGCCCTGTGCCAGCACCCGGTTCGGGCCTTCCTGGGAGCAGTCGTACGCCGGTTTCCCGCAGCCCATGCCGCCGTTCTGGCCCATGCAGCCGAGCGCGCCGGTCAAGGCGAGCAGGAACAGGGTCGCCGACGCGCGCAAGATTTGTTTTTTCATGGTCTCCTCGCGCCATAGTGTAGGAGGAGCGGCGGAGCCTGTCAAGGCGAGCGTCGTATTTTATCGCTTTTTTACACGGTTGCTGAACCCGCCGGCCGTCAAAACGACATCACCACCGAGAAGGCGCTCTGGTAGATGTCGACCAAGCCCAGCGAGGTGACCGATCGGGTCGAGGCATGCCCCATGACCCAATACGAGTAATCGAACTTCAGCGTGAAATGATCGGTGAGCTGGTAGTTGAGCGCGGCGGTGTATTTGTCCATCCGCGTGGTGGCGCGCTCCGGATTGGCGCGCAGGCCGTTGGCCGAGGCGAAGACCGTCCCGCCGATCTTGGTGTTGAGCAGCAGGTCCTGGATCGGGCCGCGCCGGAAGAGCTGGTTGAAGACCAGCACCCCGGTCAAGCGCCGCCCCACCGCGGGATGGCGCAGCAGCGGCACGGCGGCCTGCACGAAATAGCCGCGGTTGACCTCGAAATCCTTCCTCTGGACGACGGGATCGGCCGGGGTGCCGTCCGGCTCGATCAAGGGATCGAGGAACTGGTTGACGGCGTACTCGTATTCCCCGGAGAAATCGAAGCCCAGGTAGTCGAAGCTCCAGTCCGCGCAGTACATCTGGTAGTTGAGGTGGCCCTCCAAGTCGTATTGGCCGTCCATCCCGGAGAAGCCGATGTTGACGCCCTTGAGGTCCGAGGCGCCCTCCGGAATCGGCCAGGGAAAGCGCAGGTCGCCCAGGGAGAACACCAGCCGCCCGCCCACCGTCTTCTGGTTGTTGTTGTCGGCCAGGTTGTTGTCTTGGTGGCCGAAGTCGATCGTCGAGCCGTTGCCGGGCACGCCGGGAATGCCGAGGTTGTCGGTGTTCGGGAAGGTCCGCAGGCGGTTGTTGGTCTCGCCCAAGCCGTTGACGACGAATAGGGTCGCCTCGTCCGGGATCCAGGCGGACCGGGCGTCAGGGTAGACGCTGGCGCGCGCGCCGACGTCGGTGTAGCCCAAGGACAGCGGCGGACGCGGGGAGTTGAGGCGCACGACCAGATCGAGGCTGTCCGGGGAGGCGTAGAGCAGCGGGCGCGTGACGGTCAGGAACTGGTCGGGGCGATAAAGCTCGTTGTAGCGGCCGTAGGGCACCAGGAGCTTGCCGAACTGCAGCAGGACCTTGTCGATGCCGCGGTAGCTGAAGTTGAGTTGGTTGAGCTGCGGACGCCCCTGGCTGGCGGTGGGCCAGTTCATCTCGATCTGGAAGGGGACGTCGTCGAAAAAAGGACCGTAGATCCCGAAATACATGTCGGCCAAGTAGACCTCGTTCTGTATCTGGGTCTCGAAGCCGGGCTTGCGCGGGCCGACGTTGCGCCAATCAAGCGACATGCTGCCGTCGGCGTGCATCCGCGCCAGGCGCCGGAGAAACTCGTTGAGCTCGTGGCCGCCGGGCCGCTCGTAGACGGAGGTCTCGGGCTCCAGGGCCGAGAGCGGCGGCGAGGCCAGGGCCAGCGCCGCCGCGGCCAGCGCCGCGCGTTGACAGTATTTGGCGAATTGTATACGATGGAGGCGTCGCACGATTTTCGATCGTACTGATTATCCAAGGGGGAACTCAATCGATGTCGCACGTGATTTGCGAGCCTTGTCTCGGCGAGGTCTACGCGTCCTGCGTGGACGTCTGCCCGGTGGAGTGCATCCATCCCGGAGACTACAAGAGCGAGGGCTTCATGATCATCGACCCGGAGGTCTGCATCGACTGCGGCGTCTGCCTGCCGGAGTGCCCGATCGGCGCGATCGTGGGCTCGGTCGATGAATCGCCGGAATGGGCCAAGATCAACGCGGAGCTGACGCCGGCGTTCAAGGGCAATCCCAAGGTGACGCCGCGCGCGCCCAACGATCCGCCCCGCAAGCCCGAGCATAAGCTGGTCAAGTAAGGCGCTGTCAAGTAATAACATGAACGCTCTGCCCATGTTATTACTTGACAGCGCCTAACTCGCGCGGGCCGGCGCGATGAACCACACAGTCGTCCATCGCACCCCCCTGGACGCTTCCCTTCTGCGCCTGCGCGGGGCAAGGGTCCTGCCGCTGGCCGAGGGCCTGGCCGCCACCGTCGCCGCCGAAGCCGAGGTGGAATCGCCCGTCATCGAGGCGCCGGCGCCCTTCGACGACTTGGTCGGCTCCTGGAACGCCAAGCTCCCCCCCGGCGGCTCGCTGGAGCTGCAGGCGCGGGTGCGCCGGGGCGCCGACTGGTCCAAGTGGTTCTCGCTGGGCCGCGCCCTGCCGGGGCTGTGGGTCTCCGCCAAACCGCAGGAAAGTCCGTGGGGCTTGGTCGACATCGACACCCTGCGCCTGAAGGACAAGGCGCAGGCCTTCCAGTACCGCTTTTTGCTGACCGCGCTCAAGCGGCCGGTCACCCTGATCCAGGCGGCTGTGACGGTCTCTAACGGGGAGGCCGCGTCCGTCCCGCCGTTTCGCGCCAAGGCGCGGGAAATCAAGGTTGCGCCGCGCTCCCAATGCCAAGCCCCGCGGGAGCTGCGCCGCGACATCTGCAGCCCGACCTCCCTGGCGATGGCCCTGGGGCACTGGGGCGTCGAGCGGACCGCCGCGCAACTGGCCCGCAAGGTCCGCGACTCGCGCACCGGCATCTTCGGGCATTGGGCCTTCAACGTGGCCGGCGCCGCCGACTGCGGCGTGGAGGGCTGGGTGGCGCGCCTGGGCGGCTTGGAGGAGCTTGCGGCCTTGATCGAGGACGGCCGGCCCGTCGTCGCCAGCCTTTCCTTCGGCCCGGGAAAGCTTGCCGGCTCCCCCTTGAGGCGCACGTCCGGCCATCTGGTTCTGGTCACGGGCTTCGACAAAGCCGGCGACGTGATCGTCCTCGATCCAGCGGCCCCCCGAGCGCGCCTGGCCCGCCGGGTCTATGCCCGCCGCCAGTTCCACGCCGCCTGGATGCTCAACAAGCGCGGCCTGGCCTACGTGCTGGCGCCGCTTCGGGGCCGGCGCCTGGCCGTCGGCGCGGCGGTGGCCGACCTGATGGCCAAGCCGCGGCGGGGCAAGGACGGCTTAAACGACGCCGAGCATCTCTCGCAACTGCTCTACGGCGAGACCGTCCTCGTGGAACGCGTCCGAGGCGACTGGGTCCTTGTTACGGCCGAGCAGCAGCCGCATTGGCGAGGGCGGCGCTGGGCCGGCTACCGCGGCTGGCTGCGCGCCGACGCCCTCACGGCGCAACTGCCCGGCCCCGCCGACTGCGTCGTGCGCACGCGCCAGGCCTTGGTCCAGCGCGGCCGGAGCATCCTGTCCCTATCGGTCGGCACGCGCCTGAGCTGCGCCGCCCGCTTGGGCGGCATAGCCCATATCCGCCTGCTAGACGGCAGCGTCGCCGAACTGCCGGACGACGACCTCCTGCGTTTTCCCGCGCGCGGCCACAACGCAGAGAACGGCCGCTCGCAGCTCGTCAAGACCGCCGAGCTTTTTTTAGGCACGAGCTACTACTGGGGCGGCCGCTCCGGCGTCCAGAGGGATCCCTCCATCGGGGTGGACTGCTCGGGGCTGTCCAGCCTGGCCTACCGGGTCCACGGCCTGGACATACCGCGCGACGCTCAGGCCCAGTGGCTGCGCGCCAAGCCCCTGCGCCGCTCGCGGCTTAAGCGCGGCGACCTGGTCTTTCTTAGCGAGCCCGGAAGCCGGGCCCGCGTCAGCCACGTCATGCTCTACACCGGCGGCGACGGCCTAATCGAGAGCCGCAAGTCCGCCGGCCGCGCCCTGCGCTCTTCCTTTAAAGAGCGCTTCGGCCGCGCCCTGCGCGAGCTGGAAAACGGCGACGAGGTGCTCGACCTGACCCTGCCCCGTCCCCGCCTACGGCGGCTGTACTTCGGGAGATATTTATAGCTGTTATGACTTGCACGGCCTGTTCGTCATCCTCCAACCGCCCGTCCCGTTGGAAATGTAGGCTTTATACCCTCCGCGGCATTCCCATTTGATCGTTCGGTGGCCTTTCCTCTTGACCCAATACGCGATGACCTTCCCATGGGTCCTGCTTTGGCCTATCTGGACGTAAGTCACATTACCGCCATGCCCGCTGTACGTCGTTTCCGTTCCGTTTCCTTGTTCGATTATAGACGAACCACGCTTGAAAGTTTTTGTACCTTCTAGACGTATCACTCTAGGAATAACGGGGCTCCGTGGCTGAGCCCCGCGCAACCTTCTCCTTCCAGCCGGCGCATTGCGACGGCGATGCCGGGCAGTGTATTGATGCTGCCGGTATTCATTATAGTGGTGACGCCGCGGGGCATGTTTATGAATCTTCGCAGCTGCCACTTGGGGCTTTTTAGCCTTCTTCTTCGCAGCCGGCTTGGCGACGGCAGGCGCGGCGGCCGCGGCAGGCGGCGGGGTTCCCAAGACCGCGGCTAGCCTTGCCTTGGCTGTGCCTAGAGAGCCGGCATTCTGGCTCAACAATCGTTTCAGCTTACTCTGATTTTTGCCGGTCAGCGCCCACCGGTGAATTTCCTCCCTAACATGCCGCGATATCCCGGCCTCAGTGAAATTGCGCGGGATAGCCTTGTCGTCGGGCTTGCCGTTCTTGTAGATCGCGTAGAAGTTCCGCAGCGTCTTATCGACGGCGTCGATAGCTGCATACATCGCCTGGTTTTGATTAGAGAGTGTTTTTATGGAATCGCAGAATCCGCCGACCACTTGCAATCCCTGAAGAGCTTTCCTAATGGTAGCTTTCGCATTGCTCTGCGTGGCAGCACTGAGGAGCTTCCCGTCTCGCTGCTCTAACACCGCTACCTGTTGCGGGATTGTATATCCATCCGGCCGACTGCCGCAGCGGGAATTGTCGTCCATGAATTGGCCGGGGAAATACTTATCAATGTATTGTTTCTGCCCCTTGAGGTAGGCGGGCTCGCTCAAGTGGAGCACGTACTCGAAGAATAGGCCTTGATTGACAAGCCAAGCGGAGCGCTCCCCGGAAGTCGGCTTGGTCTTGTCCTTGCAGGCCGAATCGACCCCGAATTGGGCGTTGATGCAGACGGCGCGGTCGATTAACTTTTCTTGGATTTTTGCGATCGCCGTTCCTTGTCTGCGCGCGGAATCCAGTTGCTTGGTCCAGAATTTCATCTTTTGCAGGTTGTCGACGAGGTTGTCTACCGGAAGATCTTTCGGCGCAACAGCCTGCGCTCCGTTTGATGGATTCAAATTATTGATCGCACCCTGAATCAGCTCGGCGGAGAACTGTTGTCGTGGTGGGGCGGCTGGAGGCGTTGCGTCCGCCGAAGCGAGCGCGATGAGCAGGACCAGCAGCATAGGCCAGGGGCGCATACGTTCTCCTTGAAATGGTCTATCGCTTGTATAACAGCGGAAGGCGGATTTTGCAAGGCCGGGGCTTGGCCGACCGAGGTTCGGCGCAACTGTAGTAGAATAGCGCATGCTCGTGGCACTGCTGCTGGCCTGCGCCGCCCATGCGGAGTTCGTTCCAGCGCCGCAGACCTCGACGGCGCCGATCGCGGTGGTCTTCCCGCCGGAGGGCTTCGTCTACCCGACGATGGAGCATGCCTGGCTGATCGGCCGGGCCGATCCCAAAGGGCGGTTCCAGATCGACGGCGAGACGGTCGCCGTCGAGGACGACGGGGCTTACATGGCCTGGCTGCCGGTGTCGACCGGAGCGTTCGCCTTTCACGCCTCCCTGTCGCTCGGAGCCTCGGTTTACTCGTATGTCCGCAACGTCACGGTGACGCCGCAGCCCGTAGCGCTGCCCAAGCGCCCCGTGGCCTTCGACCCGCAGTTCCTGTCCCCCGCCCAGGACGAGCAACTGCGCGCCGGCGACTGGTTGAAGGTCCGGGCGCGCGTCTCGCCCGGGGCAGTGCCGCAATTCCGGCTGGCAAGCGGCTCCTGGCGGCCGATGCGCGCGGTCGACTCGGAGCTGGGGCTTTTCGAGGGGGCCTACCTGGTGCGGCCGCAGGACCGCTCGCCGCCGGAGCCGATCCATTTTCGGGCCGGCTCTTGGTTTCATCGGGCCTACGCCGAGTCCACCGGGAAGGTGGAGGTCGTCCAAGACAGCCCGCGCGTCGCCGTCGTGCGCGGCGATGAGCCGCGGCTGCTCCGCGTAGAGCCCGGCGAGGGCTATCTGCTGCCGGTCTTGGAAGGCAGCCGGCTGCTCATCGGCGGACATCGCGGCCAGGAGGCGCGGGCGCTGCTGCCGGGCGGACAGGTCGGTTGGATCGAGGAGAGCGCCCTTAAGTACCTGCCGCCGGGAGCCGCCCCCCCGCATGCCGTCACCGGCGTCGTCTCGGTGAAGGCCGAGAAGGACGGCAGCGTCGTGCAAGTCGAGCTGGGCGACCGGGTGCCGTTCTCGATCGAGGAGTCCGCCGACCTTTCCTCGCTGACCCTGCTGCTGGACTACACCTCGCCCCACACCAACTGGATCGTCTACGACCAGGCCGACGATTTCTTGGACCAAATCACCGTGAGTCAGCGCGCCGAGAATCTCACCGCGCTGACGATCCATCTTAAGCCCGGCAAGCGCCTGTGGGGCTACTGGACGAGCTTCGAGGGCGACGCGCTAAGGCTGGAGCTGCGCCGGCCGCCGCATGTGGCCGCTCGCGGCTCGCCCTTGGCCGGCATCCGCGTCTTCCTGGACCCCGGGCACATGCCCTCGGCCCCGGGGGCGATCGGCCCCTTGGGCGTCAAGGAGATGGATGTCAATTACGCCATAGCGCGGCAGGCGGCGGAACTGCTGCGGCGCGAGGGCGCGATCGCGCTGCTCAGCCGCTCCAACCCGGACGACGAGGTCTCCCTGGTCGAGCGGCCGCGCCTGGCCCTGGAGCAGAAGGCCGACGTGCTGGTCAGCATCCACAACAATTTCCTCTCCCCCGAGGCCGATCCCTTCCACGGCCAGCCGCACGGCTACTCCGTCTTCTACTATTACCCGCACAGCCTGCGGCTGGCGCAAGACATCTACGCGGCCTACCAGCGCGACGTGCCGCTGCCGGGAGAGGACCTGCGCTTCGGAGACCTGCTGGTCTGCCGCCTCTCGGCGATGCCCGCGGTGCTGACGGAGTCGGCCTACCTCTCCTACCCGCGGCAGGAGCGCCTGCTGCTCAAGCCAGATTTTCGCGAGACGATCGCGCGCGCCGTCGTCGACGGACTGCGCGCCTACTTCCAGCGCTTTAGAGAGAAAAGCCCTGAAGCTCGGTGAGCCCGCGCCGGATTTTTCCCTGCCCGCGGTCGATGGGAAGACCTACTCTCTGCATGATTTCGCGGCGGCCAAGGCCCTGGCGATCGTCTTCTCCTGCAACCACTGCCCCTACGTCCAGGCCTACGAGCGGCGGTTAATCGCCGTACAAAGCGACTACGCGGCCAAGCTCGCGCGGCTGGCCTTGATCAACAGCAACGACGCCGCGGCCTATCCCGAGGACTCCTTCGAGCGGATGGCCGAGCGCGGCCAAAGTCTCGGCTACAATTTCCCTTATCTGCGAGACGAGACCCAGCGGGTCGCCCGCGCCTACGGCGCCACCCACACCCCGCAGCTCTTCGTCTTCGGCCCGGACCGCCGCCTGGCCTACACTGGCAAGATCGACGACGACTGGCGCAACGAGGCCGCCGCCAGGCAGCATTTCCTGCGCGACGCCTTGGACGACATCCTGGCCGGCAAGCCCGCGCGCCTGGCGCAGACCCACGCCATCGGCTGCACCATCAAGTGGAGATAGCTTGAAGGCGGCCACGGAGTATCTCTGGTTCGAGACCCGCAGCCGACGCGAGCTGGTCAACATCACGGAGCGGCTCTCGCGGCTCGTCTCCAAGAGCGGTATTAAGGAAGGGCTTTGCCTGGTCAGCGCGATGCACATCACCGCCGGCATTTGGGTCAACGACGAGGAGGCGGGGCTCAAGGAGGATTTGCTCGACTGGCTTGAGCGCCTGGCCCCGGTCGCCGACTACCGCCATCACCGCACCGGCGAGGACAACGGCGACGCCCACCTCAAGCGCACCCTGCTGCATCACCAGGCAGTCCTCCCCGTCACCGCGGGCAAGCTGGACCTCGGGCCCTGGGAGCAGGTCTTCTACGCCGAGTTCGACGGGCGGCGGCGCAAGCGGGTCGTCGTCAAGATCCTGGGCGCTTGACCTGATCCTCAGCGAAGAGGCGCTTCGGCGGGTGATGGCGAGGAACGCGGCGAGCGAGCACTTCCGGGGCGCAGCGAAGCCGCGTCCGCAGCCGTCAGGACCCGCCGAAGCGCCTCTTCGCTGAAGCCCGGCCTACGCATGCAGCCGGGCCCGAAGCCGAGCGAGCCTTCAAACGGCCCGCGTCCCCGGTGAATGACGAGCGACGCGCCCTCCCTGGGGCTGAGCTGATGATCTGGGACCGAAAGTCCTAGCTTGTCAATAGAACCTATGGACTTTCTTCATCCGCCTTTGCCATAATCGGCGCAGATCGCGCCAAGGAGGAAGGGATGAAGATCCATCGAGCCTCTTGTGCAGCACTCGCCGCCGGTCTGTCGCTTCTGCTCTCCGCCGCCGCCCAGGCCGCGCCCCACGGCATACTCTGGGCCCGCGGGCGCAGGCCCCTGCGCTTGTTCTCGGCAAGCTCCGGGAACCTGCTCTACTACGGCGGACCGGTGATCTCCCGTGTCAAGGTCACCGCCGTGTTCTGGACAAACCAAGTCAACCGTGAGACGCAGGCGCGCATCGGCTCCTTCTTCTCCAACATCCTGGACAGCAGCTACATGGACTGGCTCTCCGAGTACGACACCGACCTGCGCGCCGTCGACGGCCGCGCGGGCACCGGCCAGAAGATCGGCCGCGGCTCCTACGCCGGCTCGGTGACGATACAGCCCCGCAATGCCTCGCGCGATCTCACCGACGCGATGCTCCAAAAGGAGCTCGCCGCCCAGATCGCCGCAGGAAGGCTGCCGCCGCCGGACGCCAATACCCTCTACATGCTCTACTTCCCCCCAAACTACCACATCACGATCGGGCAGGAAGCTTCCTGCGAGGCCTTTTGCGCCTACCACGAGGGCTTCAAGACGGCCTCCGGGGCCTCCGTCTTCTACGGCGTGATGCCGGACTGCGGAAGCTGGAGCTGCGGCGAAGGCTCCCGCTTCAACAATCTTTCCAGCGTCTCCTCGCACGAGGCGATGGAAGCCGTCACCGACCCCTTCCCCACGCCGGGCTCCAACCCGGCCTATCCGCAGGCCTGGAACACCTCCGACGGCGAGGAGGTCGCCGACCTTTGCGTCGGCGGCGACTCCACCGTCACGGGCCACGGGCTGACCAGCGTCGTCCAGCAATTGTGGGACAACCGCACGCATTCCTGCCTCAAGGGGCCGTGGGCCCAGAGAGCGGCGACGCCCTTGTTGGGGCCGCTGGCCGCCGGACTGCTGCGCTTCAACCCGGCCGGGATGGTTCCGGCGAGCTGGTAGGCGTCAGCGCTCTCGGACGCCGCGGCGAGGGCAGAAGGCCCTCATCGCGCAGGCCGGGCAGTCCGGCTTGACGGCCTTGCAGACGCGCCGGCCATGCCAGACCAGGGCATGGCCGAGGAACACCCATGCGCTCGGGGGATAGAGCGCCATCAAGTCCCGCTCGATCTTCACGGGATCGGTCTGGCGCGTCAGCCCCAGGCGATAGCTGACCCTCTTGACGTGCGTGTCGACGACCATGCCCTCGGCCAGGCCGAAGGCGGTGCCCAGCACGACGTTGGCGGTCTTGCGCGCCACCCCGCGCAGGCGCAGCAGCTCCGCCATCGTCCGCGGCACCTGGCCGTCGAACTCCGAGGCCAGCGTGCTCGCCATCTGCCGCAGGGCCTTCGCCTTGGCCCGGAAAAATCCCGTCGGCCTGACCAGCGCCTCCAGCTCCCCGGTCTCGGCGGCGGCCAGGGATGCGGCGTCCGGGTAGCGCCTGAAAAGCTCGGGGGTGACGAGGTTGACCCGCTTGTCCGTGCATTGGGCCGAAAGGATGGTCGCCATGAGCAGCTGCAGCGGGGTGTTGAAATGAAGCTCGCAGTGGGCCTTGGGATAGAGCCGGCGCAGGGCCGAAAGCGCCCGGCGTCCCCTAGTCCTTGCCGAGCGGGTAATAGTAGTTCCCCAGAAAGACCGGATTGCGGTAGAAGCCGCGCACCCAGGAGCGCAGGGCGACCACCTCGGAGGTGTGGACCGTGACGATCGAGGGAACGTCCTTGTAGCCCAAGGCCAGGATGCGGCGATAAAGCGCGGCGCGGCGCCGTCCGTTGAGCTGTCCCGCCGCCTCCTCGATGAGGCGGTCCAACTCCGGATCGCGGAAGCCCTGGGCGCTGGGATAGCGGCCGTCGGAGTCGTAGAAGGCGTAGACGAAGTTGTGGGCGTCCGGATAGTCCGCGTACCAGCCGCGCGCGAAGATCGGCATCAGCCGCCGCTGCGCCTTGTCGAGAAAGGAGGCCCACTCGACGCCGCGCAGGTCGATCTTGAATTTGGGGTTGAGGCTCTCGACGTTCTTCTTTAGGATCTCGCAGGCGGCTTGGCGGTTCTCGGAGCCGACGTTGTAGGTCAGGGTGAAGCGAAAGCCCTCGCGCCAGACCCGGCCGCCCCAGGCCTTGCGCAAATGCTCCGCCGCTTTCTTTAAGTCGAAGCGGTAATAGGGCTGTCGCGGATCGTAGCCCGGCACGCCGGGAGGCACCGGCCCCTTGGCCCGGACCGCCGCGCCCATGAAGGTGTCGCGGATAAGCGCCTGATAGTCCATCGCGCAGGCGAAGCCCTTGCGCACGTCGGGATCGGAGAAGAAGTCCGGCGGGATGCCGTCCCCGTCGAGCTTTCCGCTGCCGATGTCAGGATTGCCCAAGGGATTGATGCGGAAGGTGAAAAAGAGCGCCGGGTCGGTGCTGAGGCTGGGCAGATGATCGACGATGCGCACCCCGGGAAGGCCGCGGAGCTGGCCCAAGAGCGGGCGCGGCGTCTCGATGATGTCCGCGTCCCCGCTCTGCAGCATCAAACGGCGCGTCGAAAACTCCGGCTCCGCCCTCAGCACGATGCGCTTCAAGCGCGCCGGCCTTCGCCAATAGCCGTCGAAGCGCTTGAGCAGCACGTAGTTCGCGGTCCGGTCCCAGCGCTCGAGCTCGAAGGGCCCGGTCCCGTCCATATGCGCGAAGAAATAGGAGCGCTGCTGGTCGATGTCGTTGTATTTCTCCCAGTCGCCGGCCTTGCCGTCCCAATCGCCGTGCTCCGCCGCCCAGGAGCGCGACATCACGTAGGACCAGCGCGCCATGATGGCCAAGAACGGCGCGAAGGGCCGCTTGAGCGTGATCACGACCGTGCCGCCCTTGACGCGCACGGCCTTCTCGACGTCGGCGAAACTCACCCGCATCTTGCCCGAGGCGTCGCGCGTGGAGCTGGCCCCGAGGATGGGCTGCAAGAGCAGGGCCGAGGGCCCGCCGGCGCGGTCGTAGAGCATGAAGCGCATCAGGGAGTAGCGCACGTCCTCCGGCGTCATCAAGGAGCCGTCCTGGAAGCGCACGCCCTTGCGGATCGGGAAGCGGTAGACGCGGCCGTCCTTGGAGATCAAGCCGTTGCGCCGGCTGGGCACCCGCGTCGAGAGCACGGGCACGAAGCGGTTAAGGCGCGGCCCGTCGTAGGCGATCAAGGTCTCGTAGACGTTGTAGATCAGCCCCTGGCTGGCGTTGTCGTAGGCCCCGGCGGGATCGAGGCTGGTCACCTCGCCGATCAGCACGTCGGTGAGGGTGTCGGGGTGCCGAGCCGCGGCCGCGGCCGGCCAGGCGCAGGACAAGAGGAGCACGGCGGCAAGCAAGCGCGCCACGACTCAGTATAGATAATCCGCGCGGCTCTCCGTCAGGACCCGCCGCGCAATCTAGAGACTGGTTTTTCACCATCCTAGCGGCCGCCGGAAAGCTCGGAAAGCTTCTCGGCGAACTGGGATAAAAGCACGTCTTGGGCCCGGGCGCTGGCTTCCCAATACCAAGGCCCGTTCCGCTCGCTCTCCGACAGGATGTCGCCGGGTTCAAGCCGCACTGTCTTCGCCAGCGCCAGCCTCCGAAACGCCGAGGAGAGCTCGGGGTCGGAGAACTCATCCGCCAAGGCGCTCAACGAATCGGAAAGAGCCTGGGCGCAGGCCTGTCGCAATTTAAAATAGATTTGCCAGAACTCCTGTTTGTCGCGGCCTTCATAGTTATTGATCCGGGCTTCACTCGCCGCCACCACAGCCGCCTGCAATCCGGACAGCAGCCCGCGGTCGAAGTCGGGGCCGGCCGGCCCGCGGCGAGCCTCGCCGGCCAGCCGTTTTAACTCATCGCCGATCGACCGCAAGGCGTTCGTTTGCCTGGTCTCCCAATCCGACAGCAAGCCGCCGATGTCCTTGCCAGCACCGTGCCCCTCGATCACCTCAGCTACCGGCACATCGAGCTCGTTCATTTTCCCCTGCAATTCTCCGCCGGCTTGGGTCAGGGCCGTAAGCGCTTCTCCTTTCGCCAACTGCGGCGCAGCCAGCTCCAATGCCCCCAACGTGGAGTGCAAGAGATTCTGGTCGGACTTCAGACGGACGACCCGGGCCTGGACGTCGCCGCCAGGCCGCGGCGCGGACAGCACGGCAGCCAGAGGAGCCAAGGCGCGGAAAAAACCCCTGTCGTGCTCTCCAAGCTCCGCCTTCGGAGCCCTGTCGAGCCAGTTAAATAGCCTGCCCGCGGTCTCGCCACCCAGATAAACCCCGCTGCGCTCCAAGAGCCGGAAGGCCAGCCGCCGCTCGGGTTCTCCAATATTATCGGCCGCCAGCAGCTCCTCGGCCCGCCGACGCTCTCCGTCGAACGCCGCCTGCAGGCCGCCGCTTAAATCCCCGCTGCCGAAGCCGGCCTGCGACAAGGGCTCGGCCGCGGCCAGGAAGCGCTGCAGGCGGGCAAGCCCCTGAAGCTCCTCAAGCCGGTCCGGCGCGGCGCTCTTTCGCGCGGCCAGCGCATGCAGCTCCGAAGGGCCCAGATCGACGATACCAGCGCGCGTCAAGCCCAGCGGCTCCAAGGCGCCCTCAAGCCGCGCGCGCAGGCCCTCCTCGTCGGCGATCCCCTCCCGGCCAAGCCGTCCGGCCAGCACCTCGTTCCACTGCCCGGCGTAGAGTTGCAGCTTTGCGAGCCCGGCGGTCAAAGGCTCGGCGACGGCGCTCTCAGGCAGACTGAGCAACGCGCGCGCCGTTTGCTGGCCCTGTTCCAATGTCAGCGCCGCCGCGCCGCCCCGCGGCAGCAGGCAGACCGCCGCGACCAAGAGCAGGCTTCTCACGGCTTCATTGTAAAAAAGCGCGCGGCCGGCGCAATCGGCCTAAAGGCCCAAGCGGCGACGACTAAAGGTCCCAGGTCCGCCGAGGCGATTGACCAAAGTCAATCCGGCGGCCGGGCTCTTTTGCTAAAATCGCGCGCAGTTCCCTTATATTAAGGAGAGAGACATGGGCAGCGGTTTTTTCTCGTCTTCCATCGGCCGCAAGATCGTCGTCGCTCTGGCGGGGCTGCTGCTCTGCCTGTTCCTCGTCGTCCATCTGGCGGGAAACCTGCTGATTTTCGCGGGCGCCCCGACTTTCAACCACTACGCCGCGGCCCTGGAGCACAACCCGCTGCTGCCGGCCGCCGAGATCGGCCTCTTGGCCCTCTTCCTGCTGCACATCCTCTTCTCGTTGAAATTGCGCTGGGAAAATCACCGAAGCCGTCCGGTGGGCTACGCCGAGTCCGCCAGCAAGGGCGGGCGCACCCCCGGCTCGCGCACGATGCTGGTCTCGGCGCTGCTGCTGCTGGCCTTCCTGGCGGTCCATATCAAGACCTTCCGCTTCGGCCACCCCGGCGACAGCCTCTATCGCATGGTCATGACCTGGTTTTCCAACCCCTACTATTCGGCCTTCTACGTCCTGTCGATGGCGGCGCTGGCGCTGCATCTCTCCCACGGCGTGCAGAGCGGTTTCCAGACCCTCGGCCTCAACCATCCCCGCTACACGCCGATCATCCGCGCTCTGGGGGTGGCCTTCGCCGTCGCATTATGCACGGCCTTCGCGGCGATCCCGCTCTGGGCGCTGCTGGCGGGAGGAGCGAGATGACCCTCGACGGCAAGATTCCCGCGGGAGCGATGGCGGACAAATGGGACAAGCACCGCTTCGAGCTCAAGCTCGTCAATCCCGCCAACAAGCGCAAGTACGACATCCTGGTCGTGGGCACCGGCCTGGCCGGAAGCTCCGCGGCGGCCTCCTTGGCGGAGCTGGGCTACAACGTCAAGGTCTTCTGCATCCAGGACTCCCCCCGGCGCGCACACTCCATCGCGGCCCAGGGCGGCATCAACGCGGCGAAGAACTACCCCAACGACGGCGACTCGGTGCGGCGGCTGTTCTACGACACGGTCAAGGGCGGGGATTTCCGCTCCCGAGAGGCCAACGTCTACCGCTTGGCCCAGGTCAGCAACCACATCATCGACCAATGCGTGGCCCAGGGCGTGCCCTTCGCGCGCGAGTACGGCGGCACCCTCTCCAACCGCAGCTTCGGCGGCGCCCAGGTCTCGCGCACCTTCTACGCGCGCGGCCAGACCGGCCAGCAATTGCTGCTGGGAGCCTATTCCTCCCTGATGCGCCAGCAGGCCCAGGGAAAGATACGGATATTCCCCCGCCGAGAGCTGCTCGAGCTGGTCTTGGTCGACGGCGCGGCCAGGGGCATCGTCTGCCGCAACCTCGTCACCGGCGCCCTCGAGTCCTACGCCGGCCACGCGGTGCTGCTGTGCACCGGCGGCTACGGGCAGACCTTCTATCTCTCGACCAACGCCATGGCCAGCAACTGCAGCGCGGCCTGGCGCGCCCACAAGCACGGGGCCTTCTTCGCCAACCCCTGCTACACGCAGATACACCCCACCTGCATCCCGGTCAGCGGCGAGCACCAGTCCAAGCTCACCCTGATGTCGGAGTCGCTGCGCAACGACGGCCGCGTCTGGGTGCCCAAGAAAAAGGGCGACCCGCGCGCTCCAAGCCAGATCCCGGAGGAGGAGCGCGACTACTACCTGGAGCGCAAGTACCCCAGCTTCGGAAACCTCGTGCCCCGGGACGTGGCCTCCCGCAACGCCAAGCAGATGACCGACGCCGGGCGCGGGGTGGGCGAGACGGGCCTGGCGGTCTACCTCGACTTCGCCGACGCGATCGCTCGCCTGGGCGCCGCCGCGGTGCGCGAGAAATACGGCAACCTCTTCGACATGTACCACCACATCACCGACGAGGACCCCTACAAGGTGCCGATGCGCATCTATCCCGCGGTGCACTACACGATGGGCGGCTTGTGGGTCGACTACAATCTGATGACGACGATCCCGGGCCTCTTCTGCCTGGGCGAGGCGAACTTCTCAGACCACGGCGCCAACCGCCTGGGCGCCTCGGCCCTGATGCAGGGCTTGGCCGACGGCTACTTCATCATCCCCTACACCCTGGGCGGCTATCTGGCCTCCGGCAAGCTTGCGGCGGTCAACGAGGGCCATCAGGAGTTTCGCGCGATGGAGACGGCGGCGGAGCAGCGCTTGAAGCGCCTCCTTTCGGCCAACGGCAAGCGCACCCCCGTCGAGTTCCACCGCGCCCTGGGGCGCATCCTGTGGGATAAATGCGGCATGGCCCGCAACGCCGCGGGGCTCAAGGAGGCCCTGCGGGAAATCCCGCGATTGCGCGAGGAGTTCTGGAGCGATCTCAAGCTCTCCGGCGACGCCGACGGCATGAACGGCGCCCTCGAGCGGGCGGGCCGGGTCGCCGATTTCCTCGAGCTGGGCGAGCTGCTGGTCCGCGACGCCTTGAACCGCGAGGAATCCTGCGGCGGGCATTTCCGTGAGGAGCACCAGACGCCGGAGGGCGAGGCCAAGCGCAACGACGCCGACTTCAGCTACGTGGCGGCCTGGGAGCACGCCGGGGAGGGCAAGCCGCAGACGCTGCACAAGGAGCCCCTGGCCTTCGAGGAAACGCACCTGACGCAGAGGAGCTACGCCTGATGAGCGAAAAAGCCAAACGCAGCTACACCCTCAAGGTCTGGCGGCAGCGCGGGCCCAAGGACAAGGGGCGCTTCGCCCAATACCAGGTCTCCGGCATCTCCCCGGACGCCTCCTTTCTCGAGATGCTCGACGTGCTCAACGAGGAGCTGATCAAGCGCGGCGAGCCCGTCATCGCCTTCGACTCCGACTGCCGGGAGGGCATCTGCGGCATGTGCAGCTGCGTGATCAACGGCCAGCCGCACGGCCCGGACAACGGCTCCGCCACCTGCGAGCTGCACATGCGCCGCTTTGAAGACGGCTCGACGATCACCGTCGAGCCGTTCCGCGCGCGAGCCTTCCCCCCGGTCAAGGACTTGGTCGTCGATCGCTCCGCCTTCGACCGGATCATCGCCTCCGGAGGCTACGTCTCCATCAACGCCGGCAACGCCCCCGACGGCAACGCCCTGGCGATCGGCCACGACACCTCCGAGAAGGCGATGGACGCCGCCGCCTGCATCGGCTGCGGGGCCTGCGTCGCCGCCTGCCCCAACGCCGCGGCGATGCTGTTCGTGTCCGCCAAGGTCTCCCACCTGGCGCTGCTGCCGCAGGGCCAGCCGGAGCGCGACGCCCGCGCGCTTGCCATGAGCCGGACGATGGACGAGGCCGGCTTCGGCAACTGCTCCAACGAGTACGAATGCGAGGCGGCCTGCCCCAAGGAGATCAAGGTCTCCCATATCGCGCTGCTCAACCGGGAGTTCCTTCGCGCCTCGCTTAAGTGAAGCCGGCGACGCCGGCGCTGATCCTCCGGCACCGCGCTTGAACCTCAACGAGAAGTTCGACGTCAACCCCTTAAAGCTCGAGGCGCTGCTCTCGCGCATGCGGCGTTTGGGCGTAGAGGCGGCGGCCATCGAGGAGACCTTCTCGCGCGGGGGCGGCAAGGGCGGGCAGAAAGTCAACAAGACCTCCAACCGAGTCCAGCTCTACTATCCCCCGCTCGAGCTGCGCGTCGCCTGCCGGCGGGAGCGCCGGCGCACCGTCAACCGCTTCCTCGCCCTGCGGGAGTTGATCGACCGCGTCGAGATGCGCCTGTCGCCGCAAACCTCGCAGCGCAGGCGCTCGATCGAGCGCCTGCGCCGCCGCAAGGCGCGGCGCCGACGGCGCTCGGGCATCGGGGCACCCGGTCTCGAACCGGGAACCTCCTGCTCCCAAAGCAGGCGCTCTGCCAATTGAGCTATGCCCCGACAGGGGCATTTTATAACAATTCCCCGCCAGGTCCGCCGCCGCGCTTGCGCCCTCCCCGCGAGAGGGGCTACACTAGTTTCATGCTCGCAAGACTGCTGCCACTCATCCTGGCCGCGACGGCGGCGGCCTGGGGCTGGGGACACGGCAAGGTCATCTACGTCGGAACCAAGGAGAAGCCGGGGCAGCCGATCGGATTGCGCTCGCCCCAGGAGGAGCTTGCCCTCATCATCGCGCGCATCAAGCGGGGCGAGCTGCCCCGCATCCAGTTCCGGTTCGATTCGGACAAGCTGCAATTGTCCTCCTACCCGACGCTGGACGCCATCGCTGACCTCATGCTGAACTACCCCAAGGCGCACATGATGGTGTGGGCCCACACCGACAACATCGGCAGCGAGCCCTACAACCTGGACCTGTCGCTGCGGCGGGCCAAGTCGGTGAAGGCCTACCTGGTCCAGCGGGGCGTGCCCCCGCCCTCGATCCGCTACCGCGGCTACGGGTTCTCCAAACCCATCGCCACCAACGCCACGCCTGAGGGCCGCGCCCTCAACCGCCGCGTCGAGTTCCACATGACGAGCCGCGACTGGAACGCCGTTTACTAAGAGCCTATCTCAACCGCGCCACGAACGCCTCGACGGCCTTGACCGCGTCGTCTAGCACCGGCATCGCCTCTCCGTCGGCCAACGGCTCCAGGCGGCAAGCCGCCAGCAGCGCCTCCAAGGCCTCGGCCGTCGTCTCGGCCCCGGCCGAGGCGCAACCCGCGGAGGCCGCGGCCTGCAGCATCAACGCGATGACGGCGGCCACATGGGGCGTCGCCGGCGAGGTGCCGGAGCCGTACTCGAAGGGCACCGGCTCGCTCTGGTAGCCGGCCAGCGGCAGCTGCATCGCGGCCTTGATGTTGCCGCCGAAACTGGCGAGGTCCGGCTTGCGCGCGAAAGAACCCGCGTCCGGATTCCAGACCCGCCCCTCGGAGGAGAAATCCGCCTTGCGGCCATGGTAGTCGACGGCGCCCACCGTGATCGCCAAGGGAGCCGTTCCCGGCGTGCTCAGTTGGAAATCCGGCGGCATGCGGTCGCCCTCGTTGCCCGCGGCGACGACGACGACGATGCCGCGGGAGGCCAGCTCCTCGATCTTCTTGGCCAGGCGGTCGTTGGAATAGCCCATCGCCGCGCCCAAGCTCATGCTGACGATGTTGGCGCCGTTCTCCGCGGCCAGATCCAGCGCCCGCTCCAGGGCTTGGTCGGTCTCCGCCGCGCTCAGCGCCACGCCGGGCAGAGAGGAGTTCGAGAGCACCTGGTAGGACTGCAGTTCCGCCTCGGGAGCGATGGCGTGGAGGATGGAGGCCATCGGCGTGGCGTGCCCGCCGTTTTCCTCGTCGCCGTCGTCGCGCGTCAGATTGACCTTGCTCGCGTTGGGGACGTCAGAGAGGTCCGGATGCCTAAAATCGACCCCGTTGTCGACGACGGCGATCTTGACGCCCTTGCCGGTGAAGCCCCGCTCCCAGGCCTTGTGGACGCCCAGCCTGAGCAGGCTCTCTCCCAATGGGAAGGAGCGGATGACTGCGGAGACGACTTCCTCGGGAGCGTTACGGCGCCGCAATTCCGCGAGGATGGGGCGCAGATAGGCGTGCCGCAGCGGAACGTAGCCCTCGTCAATCGGAACGCCGGTGGCCGCATGCAGCGCCCGCAGCAGCTCGCCTAAGGGCTCCAGCTCCTCTTGGGAGGCGCCGGCCTCCATTTTTTCCGACAGCGTCTTGTAGGTCGACTGCAGCGTCTCCATCATCACCGCGGCCGGACGAAGCTCCGGCGGGACCTCCCCCAGCCCGGCGGAAGCCGAGGGGATTTGCTCCGGGTTGGTCAAGATCTTGCGCGCGTCCCCCAGAAGCGCCTGCCTTTCTCGCGGATGATCGTAGCCTTCATCGAACGGAAGGCCCAGGCGGATCAGCTTCTGCAAGTCCAGGGACTGGTCGTCGCGCCTGTATTTCAGGCTGTCGTAGACCGCCTGGACGGCCCGGTGCAGCTGGCCCTGGGAAACCCCGCCCAAGAAGCCCGGATCGGCCTCCACGAGGGGAAGCAGCACCTCGTGCAGCGCCAGGCCCAGGTCCGTGGGCGCCCCGTTGAGGCGGTAGAGGCGCGTGTAGCGCAGCCTCGTCTTCTGGTTGATCGAGATGAGGTTGGGCAAGCCCCATGCCTGCAGATCCGAGCCCGCGCGCAGCAGAGCCCGCGCCCGCCTCTCCGCGGCCTTGCGCTCCAGCGCCGCCATCCGGCGATGGACCGCGCGATGCTCCGCCTCCCGATTCTCCAGCAGCTCCTTGTATTCCTTGGCGAAGCTCTCCATCGCCCGCTCGAGCTTTGGCTTGGCCGCCTCCCACTGCCGGGCGGGCTCTCCGGCCAGCGCTTGCGGATCGAACGGCTCGCCGTCCAGGGTGTAGGAGCCGACGAGCATCAGCCGCTGGCCCCTCTGGGCCGTGCCCATCCTCAGGCCGAAGCGGCCTTCCCGGAACGCCGCGACCCGGCCCTGGAACTCCTCCTCGGCCTCACGAGCGGAGCGCTCCCAAGCCTCGTGAAGCGCCGCGGCCTCCTGCGAGCTGGAGGCTCCCTCCGACTCCGGCTGCGCGGCGCCGCCGGATGCCTCGCCGGAGGACCTCAATTGCAGCTTGTCGAAGAGCCGGCCCAAGACGGCCGAGCGCCGAGAAAGGCCGGAGGACGACAGGGCCCGCCCCAAGCGCTCCATGCTCAAGGCCGAGAGGCGGGGGCGCGAGCGCCGGGCTTGCGGCGCGCGCAGGGCGCCGAGCTCGAAAGAAGAAATAGGAAGCGCCGAGGCGGCCGGCGCCGAGCGCAACGGCAGGGATCGGGCGCGCGCCCAGCCGGCCAGGCGAGGATCAAGCTGCCCAGGATCGACGCGCTCCAGCGTCCATGCCGACGGGGGTATCCGCAGAGCCGAGAAAGACTCTCCCGCCGCCTCGCCCTCGAAACCCGCGCCCCAGGAAGGCCCGGGGCACAGCAAGGCTATGGAAACGAGAAGGGCTAAACCGCGATGCGCCGGGGACGCTGTCATGATGTCTCCTTTAATAAGGCTAGCGTTGCGGGATGATAGGAGAGCGGGGAAAAGCGCAAGAGGGACCTTTGGTCCTAATTTTTACAGCAAAGGGCCTATATAAAATTAGGCCTTTTGGCCGCGCCGCAGGGCCTCGTAGAGGACCACGGCGACGGAGGTCGAGAGGTTGAGGGAACGCGCGTGCGGGCGCATCGGGATGCGGTAGACGCCGCGCCCGCAAGCGGCCAGGGCCGCTCGGCCGAGGCCGCGCGACTCGCTGCCGAAAAGCAGGTAATCGCCGTCTTGGAGCGGAGCCTGCCACAGCGTCCGCTCGCCCTGCGCGCTGAAGGCCAGCAGACGGGCTGCCCCGGGCAGCGCGGCCAGGAACGCTCCGAGATTCTCGTGCCTGGCCAGAGAGAGCTTCGGCCAGTAGTCCATTCCGGCGCGCTTGAGCCGGCGCTCGGACAGGGAGAAGCCCAGAGGCCCCACCAAATGCAAGGTCGCGCCCGCGGCCACGCAGGTGCGCCCCACGTTGCCGGTGTTCCAGGGAATCTCCGGCTCGACCAAGACGACGTGCAGCGCCACGCCGCCCTACTCGAGGTTGGACAGCTCCATCGACTTGAGGAAGTCCTTGTTGCTCTTGGTGGCCAAGAGCTTGTCCCGCATCAGCTCCATCGACTCGACGGAGCCCAGCGGGGCCAGGACCTTGCGCAGGATCCACATCTTGTTGATCTCGTCCTCCGAGAGCAGCAGCTCCTCCTTGCGGGTGCCGGAGCGGTTGATCTCGAAAGCCGGGAACATGCGGCGGTCGGCGAGCTTGCGGTCCAGGTAGACCTCGCTGTTGCCGGTGCCCTTGAACTCCTCGTAGATGACCTCGTCCATACGGCTGCCGGTGTCGACCAGGGTGGTCCCGATGATGGTCAGGCTGCCCCCCTCCTCGATGTTGCGCGCGGCCCCCAGGAAGCGCTTGGGCCGCTGCAGGGAGGTGGCCTCGAGGCCTCCGGACAAGACGCGGCCGGAGGAGGGCGTGACCGTGTTGTAGGCGCGCGCCAGGCGCGTGATCGAGTCCAGGAGGATGATGACGTCCTTGCCCAGCTCCGTCTGGCGCTTGGCCTTCTCCAGGACCATCTCGGCCACCTGCACGTGGCGCTCCGCGGGCTCGTCGAATGTGGAGGCCACGACCTCTCCCTTGACCGTGCGCTGCATGTCGGTGACCTCCTCCGGCCGCTCGTCGATGAGCAGGACCAGGACCACGACCTGCGGATAGTTCTTCGCGACGCCGTTGGCGATCTTCTGCAGGATCACGGTCTTGCCGGTCTTTGGCGGAGCGACGATCAATCCGCGCTGGCCCCGGCCGATCGGCGCGATCAGGTCCATCAAACGCGTCGTCAATTCCTCGCGGGAGGTCTCCAGGTTGTAGCGCTTGTCCGGATGCAGCGGGGTCAGATTGTCGAAGAAGGCGCGCTCCTTGATCTGCTCCGTCTCGATGCCGTTGACCTTCTTGACCTGCAGGAGGGCGAAGAAGCGCTCGCCGTCCTTGGGCGGGCGCACGAAGCCCGCCACCGTGTCGCCCTTGCGCAGCCCGAACCTCTTGATCTGCGACGGGGAGATGTAGATGTCGTCCGGGCCGGGCAGGTAGTTGTAGCTTTGCGAGCGCAAAAAGCCGAAGCCGTCCGGCAAGACCTCCAGCACGCCCTCGTCGTAGATCATCCCGTGCGCCTTGAGCTGGCCCTCGAGGATGCGGGCGATCATCTCCTGCTTGCGCAGCCCGCTGACTCCCTCCAGCTTGAGCTCCTTGGCGATGCCGGTCAACTCGGCGACGGTCATCTTGGCCAGCTGCGTCGCGTCCATCTGCTTGACCGGCGGCTGCGGGGCCGGGGCCGGCGCCGCGGCTGGGACGGGGGCGGCCGCCCCGGACGGCGCCTGGGCCGTCTCCTTCGGTTGGGTCGTGCTTTCCATTTTGCTTTCCTCCATGATCACCTCGCCGCGGCCCCCAGCCGCAGCAGCTCCAAGCCTTTATAATACGAGCGCAGCGCCGCGACGAAGCGGCGCCGGGAGCCTCGATTGCTCAAGGCGACGTCGGCGCGCCGCGCGCGCTCCCGATCCGGCAATTGCGCGCGCATGCGCGAGCGCGCCTCTTCTTCGCTTAGGCCGCGGCGGCGGGCGCGCCTGCGCCGCGTCGATGCCGGCGCCTCGATCGTCATCGTCAGGTCGAAATGCTCTTCGAGGCCGGCCTCGAAGAGCAGGGGGACGGCGGCGAAAACGAGTCCTTTCTTGGCCGCGCGCAGGCGGCGCAGGAGCTCTTTGACGATCAAGGGATGCGCGATGGCCTCAAGCTTGCGCCTCTGCCGCGCCGAGCCGAAGGCGAGCCGGGCCAGCTTAGCCCGGTCGAGGGCGCCGCCGCGGCCTACGATGGATGGCCCGAAGGCCGCCACGATCCGCCGATAGGCCGGCCCGCCCGGCGCGGCCTGCTCGCGGGCGATCTGGTCGGCGTCGATGGTCGCCGCCCCCCAGCCCGAAAGCGCCCGCAAAGCCAGGGACTTGCCGGCGCCGAGGCCCCCCGTCAAGCCGATTCGCAGGGCCCTCATTGCAGCCTCTTGTCGGAGTACTTGCGCATGATTTCCTTCTCCTCCTCGGTCAGGGAATCCAGGCCGTTGGCGAGGATCTTGTCGAGGATGCGGTCGATCTCCGCCATTTGAGGCTGCTCCCCCTCCTCGGGCTTGGGCCGCGAGCGCGCGGGCCTGCGCCAGCGCGACGGCGAGGGAAAAGACGGGCTCCGTCGAGCCCCCATGCCGCGCAGGGAGGCCGCGGCCCTGATCTTGACGACCCACCACCAGCGCAGGTAGAGATAGCCCGTCACCATGCCCCCCAGATGGGCGAAGCGCGCGATTCCGGGAGTGGCGCCGGAGGTCCCCGCGAAAAACTCGATGAAGCCGAAGAGGATGGCGACGTGGGCGGCCCGGACCGGGATGAAGAAGTAAAGGTAGATGACGGCGTCCGGATAGAGCATCGCGAAGGCCACCAGCAGGCCGTAGATAGAGCCGGAGGCGCCGATGACGGGGATGCCGGAATGCGGCGACATCGCCACCGACGCCGCCGCGGCGCCCAGGCCGCAGAGAAAATAGTACTTCAGGAAATCCCTGGCGCCCCACTGCGCCTCCACGGGCGTTCCGAACATCCAAAGGGCGAACATGTTGAAGAGCAGGTGCATGAACCCGCCGTGGATGAACAGGTAGGTCGCCGGCTGCCAGAGCCACCACCTGCCCAGCACGTCGCGCGGCACCAGGCCGAAGGTGTCGTAGAAGCCGTTGCCGGCCAGGTAGCTCAGCGCAAAAACCGCCACGTTGGCGACGATCAAGGCCTTGACCGCGGGCGGCATCCTGCGCAAGCTCATCGGCTCATGCGAGAAGACCTCGCTCATCGCGCGACGACCTCCATGTCCCGCCAGTTCGCCCCGGCCTTGACGTCGACGACGAGCGGGACGGATAGCTCGACCGCCCCCTCCATCGTCGCGCGAACCCATTTGGAGAACGCCGCGACCTCGGAGCGGGGGGTCTCGAAGAGCAGCTCGTCGTGGATCTGCAGCGCCAGCCGGGACTTGAAGCGCTTGCCCTCCAATCCCGCGCGGACCTTCAGCATCGCCAGCTTGATGACGTCGGCGGAGCCGCCCTGGACGGGCGTGTTGCGCGCGGCGCGCTCGCCGGCCTGGCGCTGGGCGGTGTTCTGGGCGGAGAGCTCCGGCAGGCGGCGCAGGCGGCCCAAGAAGGTCCTGACCGCTCCCGTCCGCCGGGCCTCCTCGAGATTGGCCTCAGCCCAGCGCTGGATTGCGCCGTAGCGCTCGAAGTAGGAGCGGATGATGCCGGCGGCCTCGTGTTGGGAAATCCCCAGCTCGATGGCCAAGCCGAACGGGGTCTGCCCGTAGACGATGCCGAAGTTCACGGCCTTGGCGCGCCGGCGCATCTCCTTGTCGACCGCCTCCGGAGCCACCTTGAAGACCTCGCTGGCCGTCCTGGTATGGATGTCCTCGCCCTTCTTGAAGGAGTCGACGAGCAGCGGATCGCCGCAGAGATGGGCCAGCACGCGCAGGTCGATCTGGGAATAGTCGGCGGAGAGCAGGACGCAACCCGGCGGCGCCACGAACGCGCGGCGGATGCGCTGGCCGGCGGCGCTGCGGATGGGGATGTTCTGGAGGTTCGGATTGACCGAGGACAAGCGGCCGGTCTCGGTTCCGGTCTGATCGAAGGTCGTATGCACGCGGCCGCTGCGCGCGTCGAGCCGGGAAAGCAGGCCGTCGATGTAGGTGCTCTTGAGCTTGGAGAGCTCGCGGTAATCCAGGACCTTGGCCGGGATGGGATGCAGGCCGCAGAGAAAACGCAGGCTTTCCTCGTCGGTGGAGCGCCCGCCCTTGGCCGTCTTGTGCGGCACCGGCAAGGCGAGGGTGTCGTAGAGCAGGCCGGCCAGCTGCTTGGGGGAGTTGACGTTGATTTTAAGCCCCGCCAGGCCGTCCAGCTCGCCCTGCAGCCGCTCCAATTCGGAATCGAACTCCGCGCCCAGGCGGGAGAGATACGCCGCGTCGACGCTGACGCCGAGCCGCTCCATCTCGTAGAGGATCTCGACCAACGGGCGCTCGACCATTTCGTAGAGAGCGAGCACCCCTTCGTTCTTGAGCTCTTGCGACAGCTCCCGCTGGCCTGCGGCCTTGCCCAGGCGAGAGAGCAGGGGGCCCTTCCAGTCCCCGCCGGCGAAGGCCTCCGCCTTCGGCCGGGCGGGATTGAGGCAGTAGCGGGCAAGCTGTGCGTCGAAGACCGGCGCCGGCGCGGGCAGGCCGACCTCGTCCAGCGCCCACAACAGCTCCTTAAGGCCGTAAACGCTCTTGAGCGCCCCGCCGGTCAGGAGGGCGGAAAGCTGGCTCCGCCAGCGGCCGCAGGCGGCCCGATCGAAGACGGCCGAGCGCCCGTCCTCCAGGGCCAGGGCCAGATGGACCGGCGAGGCGTCGACCAAGCTGGGGGCGCTGCGCAGGCAGGAGAGCAGCAGCGGGGTGCTCCGGTCCAGGCCGCGCAGCCACTCCTCCGGCTCCACATCCTTCCAATCCGGCGCCGTCTTCGCTGATTCGGAATGAAGCGGCGCCGCAGAGAAGGAGGCGGGCAGCAGCTCCTTGAGCAGCGAGCCGAACTCCAAGCCCTCGAAGAGCGGACGCAGCGTCGCCTCCTCTGGCTTGGCGGGGGCGCATTGCGAGGGCTTAAGCGAGAGCGGGACGTCGGCGCGCAGGGCGATCAGCCGGCGATAGAGCGGAATGTCCCCCTCCGCGGCGAGCAGGGCCTTGGCGGTCTTCGCCGGCACCTCCGGGTCGGCGCGCCGCGCGGCCGCCAGGACGCCGTCCAACCCGCCGAAGCGCTTGAGCAGCTTGCTGGCGCCCACCGGGCCGACGCCCTTGACTCCGGGGACGTTGTCGCTGGCGTCTCCGACCAGGGAAAGGTAGTCGACGACCAGGGAGGGCGGCACGCCGAGCTTGGCCTCGACCTGCTCGCTTTCCATCCAGACCGAGTTCGTCACGTCGCGCAGCACGCGCACGCCCGGGCCGACCAACTGCAGGGCGTCCTTGTCGGCGGTGACCAGCACGGCCTCCAGGCCCTCCTCCACGGCCCGGCGCGCCAAAGTCGCCATCAGGTCGTCGGCCTCGTAGCCGGGCTGCTCCACGCAGGCCAGGCCCATCGCGCGGGCCAAGGGCGCCGCGCTCTTAAGCTGGCCGACCAGGTCCGCGTCCAGCTCCTTGCGCGTGGCCTTGTAGGGCGCGAAGGCCTTGTGCCGGAAGGTCGGCTCGGGGTGGTCGAAGCAGACCGCCACCAGCTCGGGTTTCTCGCGGCGCAGCAATTGCAGCAGCGTGCGCGCGAAGCCGTAGAGCGCCCCCACCGGCTCGCCCCGCGAGTTGTTGAGCGGCGGCAGGGCGTGATAGGCGCGATGGAGGTAGGCGTGGGCGTCGATGAGGTAGAGACGGGGCTTCATCGGATGCGGCGCACGGCGACGGCCGCGCCGCGATGGCGGCGCGAGACTCTGCTAGACGGCTGCGACCAGGGAATCGAGGGTTTTCTTGATCTCAGACTTGGAATGCACGCCCACCAGCTGCTCGACGACCTTGCCGCCCTTGAAGAAAAGCAGCGTGGGGATCGCGGAAATCTTGAAGCGGCTGGCCGCGTTCGGATGCTCGTCGGTGTTGATCTTGGCCACCTTCACACGGCCCGCGTATTCCTTGGAAAGCTCCTCGATGACCGGCGCCAGCATCCGGCAGGGCCCGCACCAGGGCGCCCAAAAATCGACAAGGACCGGGGCGGCGCTGCGCACGACCTCCTGGTCGAAGCTGTCATCGGTCAACTGAATCTCGTCCATGATGTCTCCTTGGGGTCCGAACGGAGGTCGTCTCGAGGATCGCGGCAAGTCCCATGATAGCAGGCGCGTAAGCGGCTGTCAAGAAAGCAGCCTGCCGATCTCGGTCCACAGCCGATCCATCGTGATCGGCTTGGCCAAGAACAGCGAGGCCCCCGCCAGCAGCCCCTCGGCGCGGTCGCGCGCGTCGCTGTACTGGGCCGAGGCGGAAAGCAGGATGATCGGGGTGCGCTTGAAGGCCTCCATGCGCTTGAGGCGGCGGCAGAGCTCGAAGCCGTGGACGTCCGGAAGCTGCACGTCCAAGACGATCACGGACGGCCGCAGGCCGCCCTGCAGCTGGCGCAAGCCCTCCGCGCCCGTGCCGGCGCCCTGGACATCGACACCGCGCAAGGCCATGATGTCCATGAACGTCTCGCGGAAGGCCGCGTCGTCCTCGACGATGAACATCGACAATTCCGCTGTTTTCATAGGTTCCTCTATAACGAAACAGGGGAAGAGCGCGTGAACGCTCTTCCCCCTGGCTCGCATCCGGTTATGGCCGGATCGTGGATACCCCGGGGCCAATCCCCCGAGCTACAGAGTGCGCCTCTTTCGAAACGCGGGACGATTATAGCTCCGTTGCCCGAACCATGGCGGGCCTAGAGTCCTATGCCGAAGCTTTCTTTGGACCTATAAAGGAAGGGACTTTAGACCTATGCCAGGAGGGCCCCGACCTCGGACCAGAGCGCGTCGACGGAGACGGGCTTGGCGAGGAAGGCCGCGGCCCCGCAAAGGTAGCCCTCGGTGCGGTCGCGCGGATCGTTGTAGGCGGGCGAGGCGGAGATGAGGACGATGGGGGTCTTGCGCAGGCCCTCCATGCGCTTGAGGCGCCGGCACAGCTCGAAGCCGTGCAGGTCGGGCAGGCGCACGTCGAGGATGATGGCGCTCGGGCGCAGGGTCTGCAGGGCGCGCAGGCCCTCGTAGCCGGAGCCGGCGCAACGGACCTCGACGCCGCGCAGGGACATGGCGTCGACGAAGGTCTCCCGGAAGGCCGGGTCGTCCTCGACGATGAAGAGGGATCGGTTCGTCACGCCATGATTATAGCGGTCGCGGCGGCGTTGGGAACGGGTCGAAGGACCCAAGGCGGGCCCAACAAGAGGCCCCTCAAAAAGAGGGCATTTGGCGCCCGCAAAACGTTAAAGGACCTAGGCCCGATTAGTCCCTTCGGGACGGGCGTGGCGGGCGGCGAAATCGGCGAGCAATTCCGGCAGGGTGCGGCGCGGGGTGTCGTAGCGGCACAGCCAGCGGTCGCCCTCCGCGGCCAGGGCCGAGACGGCCTGCCGCGCGAGCTTCGGCTTGAGCCTGGAGACGAAGAGCACGGAAGGCCCGAAAAAATAATCCAGCCGCAGCTGCTCGAAGCTCCTCGCAAACCAGGCCGGGGTGGCGCACAAGAGGGAGAACTCCCGGCCGTCGGCCACGGCCGCCTGCGCCACGGCGCAGCCGTCCAGGGAGCGCGGAGGATAGGCCTCCGTCACCGTGGTCGAGACGATCTCCAGCCCGGTCGGCCGGCGCGAGCGCGCGGCCCTCGCCTGCGGCAGGCCCGCTCCGGGGAAGTTGTAGTAGCGCAGCCAATAGCCGCCCATCTCGGCGGCCATCGCCTGAGCCGCTTGGGCCACCGTCTCCTCGTCAAGCCGCCGCACGAACAGTACCGGCGGCCCGAAGCTCCAGCCCTCCTTGGCCGCCCAAGACGCCGGCTGGTCGGGGGTGGCGACGAGGAAGGTCGAGCGCTTGCCGTCCTCCAATTGCGCGCGCAAGGCCGCGCTGCCGCTGGCTGGATCGCGCGCGACGGCGGGGCCTTCGGGCAAGAAGGCCAGGGATGCGATCCTGGCGATTGGCATGCAGCGATTCTAGCAATCGCCGCGGGCGCGGCCAAGCAGCCCGACCGTCAGCGCGGGTAGGTCGCCAGCCAGATGAGCTCGTCCTTGCGGAACTGCAGGAAGCGAGCCTCGGCCCGCTGGCAAGCCTTGATCAGCGCCTGGTTTCCTCGCGCCTCTTCTCTTAGGACCAGCAAGGATTTGAAACGCGTGGCGAACGGATCCAACGGGCTGGAGTAAGGAGCCCCGAACCACATCTTCAGCTGCCCGGCCAGCTCCTCGTCGCGGACTCCGGAGGCGGACTGGGGATCGAGCAGCGATTGCAGATCGCCGCCGATCTCGGCAAACGCCCGCGCGGTCAGGCTGCGGCGCATGTACGCCCTCTCGGCGCACACCGGCATGTCCGAAAGCATCATCGCCGACGCCTCCCAGGCCACGCGCAGGCCGATGGCCTGCGGCGAGGCGGGAAGCTTCCAGCTCAGCGTGATCGTGCCGTTGGAGGTCTTCGACAGCTCCGATTGCTCGGCGAAGCCGACCGCCACGTCGTGCTCTTTAAGATAAGTAGCGATCTGATCGCCGACCCCGGCGCTGTCGCCCATTCCCTCCAGCGCAACCTCGAGCGCCTTCTGGCGCAATTGATGCTCGGCGATCTGCCGCCCCGTGCCATCGCCGAGCTTCGCCAGCTCACGCCCCGTCCCCCCCGTCCAGTCGGACGGCTGCGCGGAAGCCGCCGCGCACGCTCCCATCAGCGCCAATGCGATCAACCTTTTCATCTCTTCCTCCCGGTGAATTTACAACCAGAAATTTACAACCAGAACGGCCACTGATTAAACGGCGGCAGCGACGCCCCCGCCCCGCCCAAGCCGAACCAATGGGACGCCGCGCCCAGCAACAAAGCCAGGACGACGGCGGCCCCCAACAGCAGCGCCAACGTCAAAAGGACCCGCGCCAGCCGGCCCCAAAAACCGCCCGTCTTTCGCGCCGATTCGGAGCCGACGGCCCGCAGCAGGCGCAGCGCGGTCGCGGGACCGTACCGCGACACTTTCACCGTCTCGGCGAACCGGGCCCAATCCCCGCTCTGCGGCACTCTTTGCAAATCAGCATTTTCAACTCCGGAAAGGCCGGCCACGAGGGCATTGCTCCTGGGATCGGCGGTCAGCGCGACGCTGACGACTCTGGCCCGAGGAACCCCCAGCGCCATCTTCCTGTCGCTCTCGTTGCCGATCGGCGGCAGCGGCTGGCCGCTCAAGCGCCGAGCCCAACGGTCCAGGATGGGAAAAGCCCAGCGCAACCGCGCCGCCGCTCTAGGCTTGTAGAAACTGTCGCCCAGCACCAGCACCCTTCTGCCGCGAGCGACCGCTCCCTCAGCAGCCAGCATTCCGAGAGCCATTTGCACCGCTAGCCCCTTGTTGTTCTTGCGCAACGTCGTATAGGGAGGGTTTCTCGGGTCCTTGGCCATCCTCGCCTCCACCTCGAAGCGCAGGCCCTGCTGCTCCAGCAGCCGTTGCTCCATGGCGGCCGCCTTCTGGACGACATCCGGTGGAGTTCCCACCTTAAAGACCAAACTATAGTTGTAGTCCGCCAATCTAGGAGGGGCATTCAATTCAGCGCCAAGCCGTTTTAATCGGGATACGACGACTCCTCCCGCTCGTTCAATCGCCTCTTTCTGTTGCGGCGTGAACGCAAGCTCCTCGTAGACCGATCGAGGCTCGCCGCTCCGGTCGAAGCGATCAATCTCCCCTCCCCCGTCGGTGACGACGACCAAGCGCCGGACCTGCTCGTCCGTCAACTCTGACAAACGTTCGCGCAACGGCTTGAGGCTTTCCAGCACCGCCGGCAGCTTGTCTCCCGGCTCGACCCTTGCTTGGCGATTGCTGGCGATGACGAAGGACTTGCCGGCGCGCAGCACGCCGAGGATCGCATCGACTGCCTCTTCGGATAGCGGGGCATGGGTGAAAGCCAGCGTGTCGTCGTAATCCGAGACGACGGTCTGCACGGAGGGCAGCCCTTCGATCAGCCGATGGAGCAGCCGCGGCCCGGCCGGCGGCTGGCTGTAGACGGCGCCGCTCAGCAAGGAGACCAGGCCCAAGCCGGCGCGCACCGACGCGTAGGGCAAGCGTCCATCGACCGGGGCCAATGGACGCTGCAACGCCCGCTGCAGCTCTTCTCCCGACTGGGCGGAGGCGGCCGGAGCGGCCTTGACGTCCAGCGCCGCTTTCAGCGGCGCGGCGAGAGCCCGCGCGACATCGCTCGGCTGGCCGACGAGCGCCGATCCCTCGAACCCCACCTGGGGGGCGGCTGCCGGCGGCAGTCGCGGGACATCGGGCAATTCGCCTTCGTTGGCCGCCCGCGACCGACCGGCGGGAATCGCCAGCAGCAGCGCAAGCAAGAGACTTTGGATCGGCAAGTTCGCGCGTCTCATCGCCGTTTTCCTGATTTTTGGTACGAGGATCGAGCCAAGCCGGGCATCCGTCCAGTCGGACGGCTGCGAAAGGATCAATGATTTCATGATGGGCAATCTGCCTGTATTATTTCTTGTCCTTCTCGACGGCGAAAAGCTTGCTGCCCCGCACGAACAGCGCGGCGCAGAGAGCGAAGAGCCCGGCGAGCACGTACCACGTGAACGGGAAGGCATGGGCATGGGGATTGCCGGAGAACAGCGCCGGCACGGCCTGCGCCACGGCGTAGAGGGCCACGCCCAAAGACATGGCTATATTAAAGAAGGCCTGGCGGATGCCGTTGACGTATTCGAACTGATCGCCTTGCAAGACCTGCTTGGAGGCGGACCAGAACGTGGCGCTGATCATCCGCTGCGAGCCGTTTAACGCGAAACCCAGGACGGCCACGCTCAGATACAGCGCCCACGGACTCCCCCAGAAAAACAGCGGCAATCCGATCAATAGCAAGGCTCCGGCCTCCACCTTCATCCAGGTCGAGTCCGAGAGCCTCGGCGTCAGGTGATGCAGCACCAGATAGAGCCCCACGGTCGCGGCCACCAGCAGATCGATCCCGGCCCAGGGCTGGAGCCAGGAAACGAGCATCGCCAAAGCCGGCTTCGGGATCAGCACGAACGTCGTCCAAGCCGCCACGCTGGCGGCGCCGACCCATTTCATCATCTCGCGCAAGGAGACGCTGAAACGGCCCAAGGACACCTTCAGCTTGGGATCGAGGATTCCGGTGCCGGACGGCAACTGGCCCAGATAGAACGCGGCCATCAGGCTGCCCAGATAGGCCGCCGCCGCGTCCTTATTGGAGAAGACATCCTTGGCCAGCACGCCGAACACGGAATTGCGCAGCGGCAGCTCGATAATGGCGCCGAGCACGATGAAAGCCAGGCTGGCGCGCAGCATGGGATGGGGAACGATCAGTTCCCGGAAGCCTCGCGAGCGCAGCAACGCGAAACCGCTCACCAGCATCAGAGGAACCGGGCAGAAGTACAGAAACGGCGCCCAGGGCAGCGGAATCAGGAAAGTCGCCAGCGAAAGGGCGAAGGCCGCGGCCAGCGGGGCTTGACGCCAATTCAGGCGCGAGAGCCAGCCCGCCAACGAGGCCGCCGACTCGCTGAACACCCTGCCCAGGCCGGGCCTGGGCCCGGTCTCGCCGATGCCGTCGGGCAAGGCGCGGTTCATGACAGGAATCGACAAGGCCTGGATCGCTGCCATCAGAATGAACGTCCAGAAATATCCGAGGTCCTTGACCATCGCGGGGCCAACGACCAGCCCCGCGACGACGGTCACCAAGATCGTCGTCATCCGGATCAGGGCCTCGGTCGAGCGCAGCTTGCCCTTATCGGTGCCTACGATGGCGGTTTGAAGGGAGGGGTCGAGGACGAACATCGACTGAAACTGCCAGGAACTCAGTATCGTCAATGCCAACAGCGGGCCATAGGTCACCCAACCAAGCTTCCAGAACACCCCGTTGGCCACGTAGATCGCGGAGCGCAGGGCGATGTTGCCTAAAACATAGTTCTTCAGCGTCACGTTCGCGGCGACCTTGCCGGCCAGCAGCGCCATGGCGATGTTGGCCCCGGCGCCGATCGCGGCCTGAGTCAAAAAGTTGCCGGGGCCGATCGCCCCGATGATCATCACGGACACGGCGATCGTTCCGATCTGCTGGGCGATCATCGAAAACAATCTGTTGCCGGCCATGCCCCATATCCCGCGCTCCTGATCTTTCGGGTCTATAAGGCCGCCGGCGGCATTGAACCGCCCGACTCTGGGCGGCGGGAGAGGCTGCGCGCTTGCGCCCGCCGCCGTCAGAGCGTCGGCCTCGGTGATGCCGGAGGCTCCGGCAGGCGGCGCCTTAACGGCGCCTGAAGCCGAAGCGCCCTCTTCTCCCTGCAAAATTTCTTGGAGAGTCTCGCCCTGGCCGGCCACCGCCTCGCCGGAGGCCGTCGGATCGGCAGCCTGCCCCTGGACGGCCTCAACGCCCTTCTCGATCTTTCCGACCGCGGCTGCCGGCGCCCGTTGCAACGCCGCCGGCCCAGCTTCCGGACGGGCTTGGGCCGCTTGCGCAGAAGCTCGCTCTTCGGGCGCGACCTCCCCGGCGCCGAGCGCCGTAGCAATCGGCGCGGCTTCAGAGGCCGCGCGAGGCAAAGCTGACGGCCCAAGCAGGGCGCCGGCCGCAAGCCCCGGAAGCTGGAGCGCGCCGCCAAGAGAAGAGGGCCCGGAAATCGCCGCGAACGCGGCGGCTTGAGATAATGCCAAGCCTCCGCCAAGCGCATGAATCGGCAGTGGCCGCTGCGCTCCGGACTCGCCGGGCTCCAACGCGGCGGCCGCGGCGCGGTAGCAGCCCAGGCCGGGCGAGACCAGGATCAGCGCGGCTGCCAGCAGAGTGGATGCGAGAGTGCGCAAAGGGGAGGGTTTCATGTTGCGCAATTCTATGGAATGCCGAAGCCGTTGCCTTAGGCCCTTGGGGTCGCGGGTGCTAGGCTTTGGACCTAGTAAGGACCGCCCTACTTGGTTCGCGCACGCCTGAGGGCGTCGGAGGCCAGAAGCGTAGCGTCCTCGTGCAGGCGCTTGAGCAGCTTCTGGATGTTGCCGCGGCAGAGCTCGAAAGCGGAGACGAGGTCCGCGCCGTAGAGCCGGACGGAGTCGAGCAGGCGCAGGTTGTTCGTATCCTTCCGGGCTAGGAACTCCAGCAGGCTCGTGGCGGCGGCGTTGCCGTCGGAGAGCTTGGCCACGGCCTCCTGCGCGGTTTCGGCGCCGTTCAGCCGCAAGACCGGCGCGGCGGGAAGCTCCAGGGCCTGGGCCCTGGCGATGGCGGCTTGCACCCGGCGCTCAAGGCGCTGCTCCGGCGAGAGCGGCGCGCGGCGGCGCGGCTTGCGCGCGGCGGGCGCCTGGCCGGCGGCAGTGGGCTGGGCGGCGGCCTTATTCTTGGGCTTTTTTCGCGGCAGCAAGCCCAGGAGCTGCTTTTCCTCATGGTCCATGCGCTTGAGGGTGCGGACCAGGATGCCGCGGACCAGATCGATGGACCAATCGGTCAGCAGGGCCGGCTGGCGCTGCGGGCCGTAGACGAACTCGACGTCGACGCCGTCGATGAAGAACTCCCGGTCGCCGGAGAAATACGGGTAGGGGAAGGGCCTGCCCACCCAGTGGTCGCGGACGAACAGGGCGTAGGTCAATGCCTGGACGTCCTTGGCCAGATTCTGCGCCGTCTGCATGGGGCCGCTCTTAAAGTCGTAGACGACCAGCCTGGCATGGCCGGGGTGGTCCGGATCGGGGCGCAGGGCCACCCAGTCGAAGATCGTCCGGAACAGGTATTCCCCCTTCAACTTTTGCGTGCGCCGCTCATACTCCTTCAGGATCATGAAGTTCGGTATCTCGGTGCCGACGAAGAGCTCGCCGCGGTCGTGGGCGGCCAGCGCCTCCCGGTACATGCCCAGCGCCACATCCAGGCGCGACTCCTGCCAGCCCAGCATGTCGTCGCCGGGCTTGAGCGCCACCGGCTTCTCCTCCATGCGCTGCTTCCAGATACGGCGGAAATAGTTCGAAAACTCCTCCTCGCTGGGCCGCCGGCCCTCCTGCAATCGGGCGATCGCCCAGTCCAGGGAGCCGTGCACGATGTGCCCGGAGAAGAAATTGACGTTCTGCTCCAGCTGGTCTTCCTGGATCAACCACTGGGTCCAGTAGCGGGTGCGGTCCCTGCGGAAGCTGGACACGCGCGTGGCGGAGCCGGAGAGGCGGTAGGGCGGCCTCAATCGCGACTGGCGCAGCAGCAAGCCCAGGGCGTTCTCGAAGCGCTCGCTTCCTTTAAGACCGCTGGCCGCGGCGAAGTCGAGGTTGGGGTTGGCATGCAAATCGTCGGTGAGATCGAGCACGGCCGAGGGCGGAACGAATGAATCCGCGCGCTCGCCCAACAATTGGACCGCGCGGCGCGCCGCCTCGCTCAGGCCGCGGCGGCGAGCGCTCAGGCGCCAGCCGTCGGCCTGCCGGCCCAGCTCGATTTGAACCTGCAAGCCTTGCTCGGTCAAGCGCTGCTTAAAACGGGACAACCAATCCCGCGCTTGCTCCTCGGAGACGCCGGCGGCATCGAGCTGAAAGGAGACCGCCAGCGATTGACTTCCCGGCTCCTCATCCAGGCCGGCCGCGACGGGGTGAAGGTCCCTCCCTGGTATTCCCGTCGCCTCGGCGGCCCTGCGGGCGGCGTCGCTTAATATCTCGAGCTGGTTTGAAGTAAAGCCAACCACCTCCAGGGCGCGCCTCGTTCCCCCTTCCGGGAAATCCGAGATCACCGCGCCCCCGTCGGTGACGGCCATGAAATGCTGCGGCAGTTGGATGTTCAATTGATAGACCGACATGCGATCGATCAGGCGCTCCTTCAAGCCGCCCGGAGCGTCGTAGGGCTTGCGCGAGAAGGCCACGAACTGCACGCCGGAGTGCTGCAACTCGGTCATGTCGGTGAGCTGGTCCTCGTCAAGCGGTCCGTCCAGCGCGTCGACGTCGAAAAAGATCGCCTTGGGCAGGAAGCGGCCCAGGGGACTGAGAGCGCCCTCGGCGCGTATCTTGAGCGGCAGACGAGCGCGCGCCTGCGCCGGCGGGGGCATGGCGACGTCGCCGTGCTTCTCGCGGTAAAGCTCGGCGAAGGACTTGAAGCGGATCAGGCAGACCTCCGAGTCCAGCGTCACCGCGTACTGGCTGGAGGCGGCGCGGCGCGGGTTCTTTTCCCAGGACCTGCGATGAGCCTCCAATTCTCGAGCGAGGGCCTTGCGAATCTCCCTGATCGGGGCTTTCAGCTCCTTGGCCGGTATGATGCCGGCCAGATCCTTTTTCTGGACCTCGCGGATCTTCTTGATGACGTTGCTGGTCACCACCGTCGGCTCGCCGAAGACGTTCTCGGTCTTGGAGCGGATGTCGATCTCGACGCCGGGCCGGTACTGCTCCCACCATTGCCGGCTGGTCAGCCAACGCTTGACGGTGCCGTCCGGCTGGACCTCCGCGGGCCTCGGTTTCCAGCCCGGCGCGGTGGGCTTGACGTACTTGACCACCCCGGACAAGGCCTCGCTCTTGTCGAAGGACTTGAGCATCCGCACCTGGGCGGGAGTGGAGAAGCCCAAAGACAAGCGCTGGCCGTCCTCGCCCCCATCGTTTCGGGGCGCACCAGAATCGTCCCCCCCGCCGCCGCCGCCTCGCGGCGGGCGGGCATGGGGCGGCTCGAAGCCCAAATTGACCGGGAAACCGCCGGCCTCCAGGCCGCCGTGGGAGATGGAGCCGTCGAAGCCGGAGGCGGCCAAGGGGCGCGCTTCGGGGCTTTCCCCGAGGCTCTCTCCCGCGTCGGCCGGATAAGTCATCATCCGCAAGGCCGGCAGGGCGGCGGAAGGCTTGGCCGCGTGAGATATGGCCGCGGCCGGCCCAAAGCCCGCCATCCCCGGCCATGCCCGTCCGCCGGTCAGCGCCGCCTCAGTCAATGCCGATGGCGCAAGAATGGCGGTAAGCGGAGCCAAGCGAGGCAAGACCGCCGTCCCGGCCTCCACGGCAGCGGGAACCTCCGGACGGACCAGGGGAGCGGACCAAGCCGGACCGGACAGGACAGCCGCCAACAGCAAGAGGCAGGATCTCATGCTCATCCTATTTCGTTTTCTTGGGTTGAAGCTTTCTTCTTGAGCGCTCCCGCCTGCGGCGCTGGGCTTGCGCCTTGGCCCTCTCGGCCTTGAGATCGGCCTCGGCGTCCAGCCTCCGATTGAGGCGTTGTTCCTCCTCCCAGAAAGCCAGGAACTCACGATCGGCCAGCATGTTGGTGATCAGGGTGGTCACCTGAGCCGCCTGGTCTACGACCTGCCCGGGAGTCAGCAGATCCGTCGTCCCGTAATCCTGCGTCCCGTAATGGAAGATCACGCGCAGGCGCACCGGCTGGTCATTGACCTTCCAGGAGCCGTCCGGCTGCTGCTTGGCGTAGCCCAGAAGCAAGGCATGGGCCAGGAGATTCCTCTCGATGGATTCGTCGAACTCGTCCTGGCGCATCGATTTGCCGGAGCGATAGGCGTGGGCCTCGAGAATCCAATGGCCCTCGCCCTGATAGCTATGGACCTCGGCCGGCAGCATGTTGACCTGGTAGCGCGCCACCGGCGAGAGATATTCGGCCTTGATGCCGTTCTTGCCGTCCGTGGCGATATTGGCCAAGCCTCTCGCGCGCTCCGCGGCGCCCGTCGGCCACTGGCCCGGGAAATTGCGGCCGTAATAGTTCTCGACCGCGGCGATCTCGGCCTCCAGGAAGCCGTCCTCCAACGCTTTCCATTCCGGCGCGCGGCGCGCCTCCAGCAAGGAGCGCCGCAGCCTCAGGCCGTTCTGCAGGGGCTCGCGCCACATCCGGCGCGCCAGGTCCACCGCCGCATGAACCGAAGCCTCCTCCCACTGATGGTTGTGCATCAATTTCTTCATGCGCATCATCACGTTGTAATGGACGATGCCGCGAAAGAAGGCCAGGTCGCGGATGGTCCGGCCGAATCCCGCCGGGGCTTTCGCGCGCTTGCCGGCGCCGGGGCGCCCGTCGGAGACCGGGCGCGGGCCGAAGACCTGCCGCTGCCGCCACTCGACGTAGGCGCGCAATTGATGGCGCGTCACCTTGATCGTCTGCTGCGCGTCCTTGTCGAGGATCTTGCCCAGGGCATCCTCAAGCTGCGCGCCGTTCTCGACGTTGTGGACGAAGTAGGCCTTGCCCGGGATCTCCTGCTCGGCCAGGGCGTCCAGGAAGCGGCGTCCCCTGGCCGTGTCGCCCAGGACCAGCACCTGCTCGCGCTTGAGGCTGTCTTGCAAGTCAGGATTCTGGGAGAAAAGGCCCTGCGCGACTCGCCCGGCGTTAAGCCTCAGGGCCGTCGCCTGCGTGAACAGGAATTTGCGGCCGCCGACCTCCTGGCCCTCGAATCGGTAATAGTGATATTCAGACTTTCGAAGCCGCGCATTATAAGAGGAAACGACCCGCCCCAAATTGGCATCCTGCGGAAGCTCGATGCCGTAGATCTGCGCTCTCTCCACCTCCGGCAGGCCGAACTCCCTCACCTCATCGAGCTTGAACCGTTTCTTCAAGTCCTCATTGGTCTTGCGAAATAGGGCGAGCACCTGCGGCGAAAAGCCTTCGCTGTCCTTGAGCAAGGGCCGGGGATGGTCGGCATGGGAGCTGCGGGCGGTGACGCGCGCCCCGTTGTAGCTGACGACGACGATTGGATTATTCTGGCGGACGCGGAGCTTGGAGACCAGCACCGAGTCCGCCGAGTTCTCGCCCTTGTCGGGCCGGGCCGTCACGAACAGCACCCGCGCGCCCTTGTCAAGAAGCTTCTCCAGGCGCGCCACGAGAACGTCGGAGGCGGGTTCGTTGAGAGTGTCCAAAATGACGATGACCCTGGGGTGCATGCCGCCGATGTCTCCATCGTCGTGGTAGCCCCCCGGCCCGTCCGAGCCGCCCCGGTCGCGCCCTCCGCCGCCAAAGCCGCCGCCATCGCCGCGCGACAGCCCGCCGCCGTCGAAACCCCCCGCCGCGGGAACCTGCCCGCCGGTCCCTTCACCGTCGAAAGCGGAGTCCATCGCCCGGATGGCGGGATCCGCCTCCGCTTGCGGCGCCGCTGCCTGCGGCCGCGGCAGCGACAGCGAGGCGCCCAACGCCTCGAGCGTGGCGCCCGCGCGCGCTGCGCCCTGTCCGGCCGCGCTTAGCGCCGGCAGCCGCTGCGGCAAGCCTTCATTGACGATGGCGCTGGGTCCCAGAGGCGCCAGTTGCGGCAAGCCCGGCGGCAGGCGGGTGGAGCCTAGCGAACTATCGGCGGACGGAAGCGGCGGAAGGTTTATCCGCTCGAAGCCTGCCCGCTCAACGGCCGGCGCAAGGGGGGCCGGCCGGAAGGCCGCGCCTTGGGCCGCGGCCAAGGAGGCGGAAAGCAGCAGGATCGCGGCGGCGCAAAGTCTCGATGTTCGGTTCATGGTGGCCTCGTTGTCCAAGCGTCGGCTGGATTCTAGCGAATGTCCCGCGCTGGCCTTGCTGGTCCCTTTGGTCCCGCGAGAGGCGGCAATGGGCCCAAGCCGGCCTAGGACCCATAGTACTATAGGTATTATATTTAGATGTAAATTGTCTTATTTTATTATCTTTTGCGATTCCGGCGGGAAAGGGGCGCGAGGCGAAAAAAAGGGAGGGCGAAACCCGCCCTCCGCCATGCCGCGCCGCTCTCATGGCCGCATGCTATAACTCGACGCGTCGGCGCAAGAGGAACGAAGGGCCTAAAAATACTCCGGCAAAAGACCTAGGCTGAACTAGGTCCGATGGATCGGCTAGGGGATGATCGTAAGATCCAGCAGGGAACGCGCGTCGTCGCCCAACAAGGCCAGGGCCTCAACGGCCGAGGAGGCCTGGGCGTAGACCAGCGCCACGCGGTTTTTCTGATCGGTGATGACGCTTCCCGGCGTCATCTCGACTCGCAGATGCAAGCCGGCCGCGCGAGCGGCCGCGGTCAACGCGATCATCTTGATGGTCCCGCGCTCCGAGGCGAAGACGAAAGCCCCCTCCTGGTAGGCCAGCGGGCGTTCAAGCCGCGGCACCGAAACCGGCAAGCCGGCGGCCAAGCGCAGCAGCAGCTCCGCCTCGTTGACGCCGTAGACGGCCTCGTTGGCCTGCAGGGTGTAGCTGCCGCCGGGGCGCATGTTGATCTCGACTAAATCCTCGCCGATGCCCTCGACGTGGAACACCCCGTCGCGCGCGCCGATGGCTTCGAGGCTGTCGACCACCATTTGGTGGATCGACCCCTTCAGCGGCTCGGTCAGGACGCGGGAAGGCAGCGAGTAGCCGGTGGCCTTGCGGCTGCCCGGCCGCGTCGGCCAGTTGTCGGTGAAGCGGCCGTCGATGAAGCGCCCGCCCTGGAGAACGACGTTGTAATCCCACTCCGGACCCTCCAAGGCGTTGGTCAGCGTGAAGGTGCGGTTGCTCTTGAATACGGTGTCGTCGGATGCCGCCAGCCGCGCGGCCAGCGCGTCATAGGCCGCCAGCAAATCCCGACCGTCCTTATAGCTGGCGTCGAATTGGGCCTCGGCGCCGCCGTCCGGCTTGAGAAACCAGCGCTGCGGGACCCGCCCCCCGCCAATCAAGCCCTCCAGATCCCGCCTCGACTCGATCTTGAAGCTCACTCGCCGCGGGAGCACGCCCGCGGCGCTCAAGCGCTCGATGGTCCGGTGCTTGCTGCGCGCCGTCTCGACCGCCTCGACGGAATGATACCTCAGCCCCAATGCCTGGGCGATCCTGGCCGCGTCGATGAGATCGTCTTCCCAATACGCGGTGAGGCCGTCCAAGGGCCCGCGCTTTCGGGCCGAGCGCCGCAGGGCCGCGGCAGCGCGCTCGTCGGCTTCCGGCGAGCCGGCGCTGAGATCGACGTCGACGAGCTCGGAAACGAGGCCGCGCGCCCAATGGTCGCGCGAGGGCAGGCCCAGCAGATGAACCCGCGCCCAATCAAAGAGCCGCGGCAAACCGGATAAGCCCTTGTCGACCAGTATGACCCGGACGCCGAGCTGCCGGGCCTTTTCCAGGAACGGCCGCTTGGCCGGCGTTCCGGCCCCCACGATGACGATGCGTTTGCCGCGCATCTCCATCGACGCCGAGTTGACGGCTGGGGCAGCGCCGGGTCCTGCCCATCCCCCGTCGAACAATCGGCGCCATGACCCTAGTCCCCGCGACTGAACGTTCCCGCCGCTCCTTCCCAAAAAGACGCGCGAAGCCAGCCCCTGGAGAACGCCGAAACTCCGAGGGGAGGCCGCGACAGGCCGCGTGGCAGGCTGGACGTCGGCAGCCGCGGGTGCGGGGGCGGCAGCCAAGCCAGGCATGGGAGAGACAGGGCGGTCGAGAACACTCTGCGTCGCTTGAACCGGCGGCGTCTGGATTAGCGCCTCGGGAACGCCCCGCGGCAGGCTTTCGTCGCTTGCGATGGCGTCGAGGGAACCGGCGCAAACCGGGCGAGGCAGTCCCGGCGCCGCCAAGAGCAGCGCCGCCGACAAGCCGCCGGCGATGAGGGCTTTCATCGACCCGCCGATTATCGCAGATTGCGGCCGCGCGCGCCTGGAGCTAACGGCTCATCCAGGGATAGGACCTTTGACGCCGTCAAGCGCCCAACTCGAAGGCCTGGCCGAACTGGGGGCACTGCACGTCGCGGTAGCCCGCTTCGAGCAGCCGTCCTTGGAAGGCCGTTCGCTGGGCTGGATCGCCGTGGACGAGGAAGATGCGCTTGAGCGTCGGGCCCAGGCGGCCGACGAACCAGAGCAGATCGTCCTTGTCGGCGTGGGCGGAGAAGGTGTGCATCGTCTCCACCCGCGCTTCCACCTTCTGCGGGAAGCCGTAGATGGGGACCTCCCGATCGCCGCGCTGCAGCCTGCGGCCGAGGGTGCCCTCCGCTTGGTAGCCGACCAGCAGCACGGTGGTCGTCGGCTTGTCCAGGTTGTTGCGCAAATGATGGAGGATGCGCCCGCCCTCGCACATGCCGGAAGCCGACAGGACGATCATCGGCCCCGGCAGATCGTTGAGGCTCATCGACTCCTGCGGGGAGCGCACGTAGTGGACGCTGCGGAACTGGAAGGGATTGCCCTCGCGGGCCACGTAGTCCAGGAACTCCGGCGAGAAGGAGAAGCCGTCCATGTGGCGGTTGAAGACCTCGGTGATGTTGACGGCCATGGGGCTGTCGACGTAGAGCGGGACGGCGGGAATCTCGCCGTGGCGCGAAAGCTTCTCGATGACGAAGAGAATCTCCTGCGTGCGCTCCAAGGCGAAGCTCGGGATCAGTATCTTGCCTTTTTCTGCGACGGCGCGCTCGATGACGGCGCGCAACTGCCCCTCGACCAAGCCGATGGGCTCGTGGACGCGATTGCCGTAGGTGCTCTCGATGACGAGGGTGTCGACGCCCTTCGGCAGCTCCGGCGGCTCCATCAGGATGGCGCGCCGGCGGCCGAGGTCTCCGGTAAACAGCAGCCTGCGCCCGTCCGCCCGGACCTGTATCATCGCCGAGCCCAGGACGTGCGCGGCGTTGTAGAGCGTGACCTCCACTGTCCCGCCCAGGGCCAAGGGACTATGGTAGGGGAGGGTTTGAAACGAGCGTAGGCAGCTTTCGGCTTGCTCCTCGGTGTAGAGCGGCTCGATCGGCGCCCGGCCGCTCTTGGCGTGCTTCTTGTTGAAGAACAAGGCGTCATGCTGCTGCAGGTGGGCCGAGTCCATCAGCATGATGGCGCAGAGTTCCCGCGTGGCCAGGGTGCAATGGATGGCCCCGCGGTAGCCGCGCTGAGTCAGGATCGGCAGGCCGCCGCTGTGGTCGATGTGGGCATGCGAGAGCACCGTCGCGTCCATCCCCGCCGGATCGAACGGGATCGTCTTATTCTTGGCGATGGCCTCGGCGCGATGGCCCTGGAATAGTCCGCAGTCAAGCAGCATCTTCCGTCCCCCGGCCTCCAGCAGATGCCGCGATCCCGTCACCTCGCCGACCCCGCCGTAAAACGTGATTTTCACGCCCCCAGTGTAGCGGGGCGCCGGCCCCTGTCAAGGCCGGCTCAGCGCAATCCTCAGTCAAGCTGTGGTGCCTCCGCTCCGCCCCGGCTTGCCGCCATGATTGCACCTCTCCGGTGAAAAGCCGACACGGCCGGGGCTTTAAGCGAAGAAGCGCTGCGGCGGGTGACGGCGAGGAACGCGGCGAGCGAGCACTTCCGGGGCGCAGCGAAGCCGCGTCCGGAGCTGTCAGGACCCGCCGCCTGCGCTTCTTCGCTGAGGATCAGGCCGGCTCAGCGCAGGAGGATCATCTCCGGTTCGCCGCCACTCTGCTCCTTGGCCGGCCGTGAAAACTCGGTGGCCGGGCGCCGGGGGCGGCGATGCAGGCCGATATGAAACGGCAGGGAGATCCCGGCCTGGGCGATCCAGGTCTTGCCGGCCGCGACGCTCAAGGCCTTGATCTCCCCGTTGACGAACAGGCGCGCCCAGGAGCGGTTCCACTGGAACCCCAGGATCGCGCGCCCCGAGAAGCGCTCCGGCCTGACGCTGGACTCTCCGATGGCCGGAGCGATCGTGAAGGTGTCGGTATCCGCCTCCAGATGCGCGCGCACCGAGCCGGTGACGTAGTTGGCCCCGGTCCCGACGAAGGGGGTCCAGCTCCCGTAATTCTGGCTGAGCACGGCGTTGATCCCGTAGCTGTTGACGTTCCAGAAAACGCCGCCATTGACCACGGATGTGGCCGAATAGCCCTGCTCCTGGATATCGAAGCCGGTCCGATATTCAAAGCGGCCGTAGACGTGGTTGTAATGAAGGCCGAAGGTCAGCAGCGGCTCGTCCTCGCCGCCCAGAAAGTGCTTGCGCAAAGACAGGCCGATCGAGTTGGACTGCCCGCTGGCGGTCGCATTGGAGGAAAGCTTGTAGCCCGGAGGCGTGGTCATGTCGGCCAAGCGCAGCGCGAAATCGCAGCGGCCGGGCAGGCCGGCGCGCAGGTGCATGGCGACGTTGGGAAACAACACCGCCGAGGGGAATATCCCCGCCGGGTGGTAATCCTGCAGAGCCGGAGTCTGGATCGCCGGAAAGGAGTTCTTGTTTAAGACCATGCGGCCGACGCCGATGCTGACGTCCGGCGCCAGGCGGCGGTCGTGGATCTCATGCGGAGGGTCGAAGGTCGAGCCGGCGTTGAAGGCCAAGCCCTGCGCGATTTGGCCGCTCAACCAGTCCATCATGGACTGGAAATCCGCCGACAAGCTGGGGTTGGCGAGGGCCGGCGCCGCTTGGAGGAGAAGGGCCGCCAGGAGGGCCGCGGCCAACCGAGCCCGGGGATGGCCCCTCACTCTAATGTTTGATCAGGCGAGAGCGGCCGCGATCGGTGACCCAAAGATAAGACTGGCAGTCGCTCTCGAAGGTCAGGCTCGTCTTCAGCCTGGGACGAGCGGACGTCTCGAAGACCTCCCGGGGGAGGATCTGAAGGCGGGCCTTACAGTTGTGCTTGCGGGACGTCGGTCGCGTTGTCTTCATGGCCTTATTGCGATGATACCAGAGCCCACGGCGAGCTTCATGGGTCGTAGGACCCAAGCCCTCCCGGCAAAGGGCCCATTATTGCCCGAAAGCCAGCCGCAGCGCCAGGAACTCGGGCAGGCCCGCCTCTCGGATCTTGCTTTGGACGGCGGCCACGTCGTATTCGAGCCTGGCGATACGGAAGGTCAGCTCCTCGCTGTCGAAGACGGCGCAGCAGGCGCGGCTGTCCTGGTCGCGGGGCTGGCCCACGGAGCCCGGGTTGAATGCGGTCGGGGCGCGCCCGCCGTCCGGGCCGCGCGCCGCCTCCACGGTCTGGCTGGCCTCCAGCAAAAGCGACTCTACGCCGCCTTTCGCGTCCTTTCGAACGCGAAAGCAGAGCGGCATATGGCTGTGGCCGACGAACAGCGGCCAGCGCCGGACCAGCTCGATGTTGGCGCGAAACTGGGCCGAGCTGAGGAGATATTCCTCCGGCGGCCGCCGGGGCGTGCCGTGAGCGAGCGTGAAGCCATCCGCCTCCAACTTGGCGGCCAGCCCCCCCAAATAGCCCCGCGAGGCCTCGGAGAGGCGCTCCCGGGTCCAGAGGGCGGCGGCGCGCGCGTAGGGATTGAACCACTCGACCTCGAGGCGCCCGATGGCGGCGAGGTCATGGTTGCCGCAGATGACGTAGGCGTTGCTAAGAGCGCGCACCCGCTCGACCACCTCGTTGGGCTGGGGGCCGTAGCCCACAAGGTCTCCGCAGCAGATGTAGCCGTCTACGCCGAGATCCTTGAAATAATCCAGAACGACGTCGAAGGCCTCGACATTGGAATGGACGTCCGAGAAGACTCCGTAGATCAAGGACTCAGGCGCCCTGGGGGGCGCGCTCGAAGGGACCGTGGGTCAGCGGCCCTGAGCCGGGCTGGCCCTCCGGCGGCGCCTTGCCCTTCTTGCGGAAGTCGACGCTGACCAACTGCGAGACGCCCATCTCCTCCATCGTGACGCCGTAGATGATATCGGCGGCCTCCATGGTGCGCTTGTTGTGGGAGACGATGATGAACTGGGAGCGCTGCTGGAACTCGCGCAGCAGCGAGACGAAGCGCTCGACGTTGGCGTCGTCGAGCGCAGCGTCCGCCTCGTCAAGCATGCAGAAGGGCGAGGGCTTGACCAAGAAGAAGGAGAACAGCAGGGCGATGGAGGTCAGGGTCTTTTCCCCTCCGGAGAGCAGGGAAATGCTCTGCAGGCGCTTGCCGGGAGGCTGGGCGACGATCTCGACGCCTGTCTCCAGGAAGTTCTCCGGGTCGGTCAGGATCAGGTCCGCCTCCCCTCCCTCGAAAAGCACGCCGTATAGCCGGCGGAAATGCTCCCGCACCGTGGTGAAGGTGTCGCGGAAATTCTCCCGCGTGGCGCTGTTGATCTTGGAGACGGCCGCGAGCAGGTCCTCCTTGGCCTTGCGCAGGTCCTCGATCTGGTTGGCGAGAAAGACCTGCTTCTCGGACAGCGCCAAGTACTCCTCCGGAGCGGCCATGTTGACGTTGCCGAGGTTGACGATGCGCTTGCGCAAGAACTCGATGCGCTCGACGTCGACCTCGACGCCCTTGTACTTGCCGGCAGCCTCCTCGGACGTCAACTGCCACTCGTCCCACAGCCGCTTCTTGAGCAGGTCCTGCGCCGAGCGCTGGCCGCTGGCCTTAAGCTCCAAGGCGTGCAGCTGCCCCTGGGCCTGCTCCGCCTGCTGGGAGAGCTCCCGCGCCTTGGCCTCCCGCTCCGAGATCCGGAACTCCAAATCGCGCAGGCGCTCCATGACGGCCTTGGCCTCGTTCTCGCGGGCGGCCAGATCGACGGCCAGCTCCGCGAGGCGCTGGCGGGATTCGGCGATGACCGCCTGGGCCTGCTGTTTCTGGCTCGTCAACTCGCCCAATTCGACGCCGCGCCGCGCCGAGGAGGCCTCCAGGCTGGCTTGCTCCGCCAACAGCCGCTGCCGCGAGCTCTCCAGCAAGGCCACATGCTGGCGCGCGCTCTCCAGACGCGAGCGCAAATGCCCCTGGGTCGCCTCGCCGCGCGCCAACTCCTCGCGCAACGTCCCCATGCCTTGGGCGGCTTCCGCCTCCCTTTGGCGCAAGAGCGCCTCAGCCTGCTCGCCTTCGGCCGCGCTGGCGCGCAGCCGGCCGATCTCTTCCTTAATAAGGGCCATCTCCGCCAGCGCGCGCGCCGCCTCGGCAAGCGAGAGCTCCGCGTCGCCGGCGTAGAGCGCCAGGCTGGATTCCTTCTCGGCGATCTGGGCCGCCAGGGAGCGTTCCGTGCCGCTTTCCTCCGTCAGGGCCTGCTGCGCGGCGCGCGTGCGCGACTCCGCGACCTCCAGATCCGAGCCGCATCGAACGCGCAGCGCGGCCACCTCGGCCGCGCGCGCCTCGGCCGCCGCGACCTTGGCGCGGACCTCTTGGACGTCGGAGAGGGACAACTTCAGGCTTTCATGGTCGCTGCCGCCGCCATAGACCCAGTGATCGGTGAACAAGGTCCTGCCCAAGGCATAGCTTTCGCCCAAAAGAAACCGCACCGCCCGCTCGTCGCGCGCGTCCCAACGAATCCGCGCCAGCAGCGGCTTGGCCTCATCCGGATAGCCCCTGTCGGCGGGAAGCTCCGGGAGGGCGCTCAGCACCAGGAAACGTCCGCGTCCGCGGCCGGAGTCCTCGAGCAGCTCGACGCAGCGGCGCGCCGCCGTGGAGTCCTCGCAAACGACCGCGTAGAGCCGCTCTCCGAGCAGGTCCTCCAGATACGGCTTGTACGTCTCCTCCTCGAGCATGAAAAGCTGGCGGACGGTCCCCCGCACTCCGGGGATGCCCGCCTCCAAGCAGGCTTGGGCGCCGATCCAATAGGGATTCTGCCCGCCCTGGGCCTCCAAGGACTCGGCCTGGGCCTTGCCGCGGGCCAAATCGGTGTGCAGGCGCAGCGTCTCCTCGCCGAGCTCGGCATGCCGGGAGCGCAGCCCGGACGCCTCCGCCTCGGCGCGATCGAGCTCGGAGCGCGCGGACTCCACCCGCCGGCGCCGCAAATCCAGCTCGGCGCGCGCCGCAGCCAGCTCGGCATCGCAGGAAGCGCGCTGGGCCAAGCCTTTCTCCAGCTCGCGCAAAGCAGCGCGCGCGCCCATCTCCTGCCTGGCCCAGGCGCTCTCGGATTCAGACAGCTTGCGGCGTTGGGCCAGGCCCTGCTCGGCGGCCTGCAGCGCCTCCCGACGCAAGCGCTCGAGGCCCGCCTCGGCCTCGGACAGCCGGCCGCGCACGGCGGCCAACTGCTCGTGCCACCCCGCCGCCTCGGCCTCCGCCGCCGTCTTAGCCGCTTCGGCCGCCGCCGCCTCCTCGCTGGAACGCTTGATCTCCGGAGCCACGGCCGTCGCGCGCTGGGAGAGCTGGCGCAATTCGTCCTCGCATTGAAGGGCTCTCTGCTCGGCTTGGGTGATCGCCTCCTCCGCGCTATGCAGGCGCTCCTCCAGGCGGCCGGCCTCGGCCTTGACCTCCGCGAGGCGCTGGTTGCTCTCGATAAGCTGGTTCTGCTGATTGGCCTTGTCGAGAGCGTGAGCCGCCAGCGTGGCCCCTTCGGCGCTCAACTCGGCGCGGCGAGCCCCGAGAGCCTCGGCCAACGGCTTGGACTCGCCGTCGAGCCTGGACAGCTCGGCCTCGCTCTCTGCGATCTGCTGGAGGATATGCGCCGCCTCGGCGGCCGCCAGCTCCTCCTTGTATTTTTGGAACAGCTTCGCCTTTCTCGCGTCGGAATCCAGCTTCTTGACCTGCTCGTCGATGAGGGAGACGGAATCCTGCAGGCGGCCCATGTCCATCTCGACTCGCTCCAGCTTGCGCAGGGCCTCCTCGCGCTTGGCGTTGTACTTGGCAACCCCGGCGGCCTCGTCGAAAAAGGCCCGCCGCTCCTCCGGCTTGGCGCTGATCATCGCGTCGACCCCGCCCTGGTCGATGATGGCGTAGCCGTCGCCGCCCAGGCCGGTGTCGAGGAACATTTCGCGAATATCGCGCAGGCGGCATTGGGTGCGGTTGAGAAAATAAGCGGACTCCCCGGAGCGGTAGATGCGCCGGGTGACGGTCACCTCTGAGAACTGCACGGGCAGGAGCTGCGAGGCGTTATCGAAGGTCAGGGTGACCTCCGTCATCGACAGCGGCTGGCGCTTGGCCGTCCCGGAAAAGATCACGTCGATCATCGCGTCGGCGCGCAGGCTTTTCCAGGACATCTCTCCCAAGCACCAGCGCACCGACTCCATGATGTTGGACTTGCCGCAGCCGTTCGGGCCGATGATTCCGGTGATGCCCGGCTCCAAATCAAGGTGGGTCTTCAGCGCGAAGGACTTGTAGCCGACGATATCGATCGATTTCAGGTACATGGGGCCTCGCGAATCCAAATCAGTCCATATTTTATCATTCTGTGATATATTATAGCTGTATCAGGATTCCCCTTCGAGCGCCTCATTATATCAGAATGCCGCGGCTTGTCAACGGGGCGCCGGGCCCAGTTCACGACGAGCATTGGTCCTACCCAATAACGCCGGCGACGCTTGACTCCCGGCGGGAACATGCGCGATACTGCGGAAATGGAGATTAGGCTGCCGGCAAAGCTGGAACTGTCCCGCCCATGAGGGCGCTTCTGGCCTTCTCCTGGTTGTGGCTGGCCGGCGCCAGCGCCGCGCCGGCCAGGCAACCCTACCAAGCCGGCATCGACGTGCTGCTCTCCAACGGCGCGGAGCTTTTGCGCGGCAAGCGGGTGGCGCTGATCACCCATCCGGCCGCCGTGACCAAGGGCCTGGTGCCCACGGCGGACGCCCTGTTTAGGACTCCGGGGGTGCGGCTGGTGGCGCTGATGGGCCCCGAGCACGGCATCCGCGGCGCCGCCTACGCGGGAGAGCGGGTGGCCGACCAGCGCGATCCGGAAACCGGCCTGCCGGTCTATTCTCTCTACGGCAAGACCGCCGAGCCCACGCCCGGGATGCTTCAGGGCGTCGACGTCCTGGTCTACGACGTGCAGGACATCGGGGCGCGCTCCTACACCTTCATCTCGACGCTGGCCCTGGCGATGGACGCCGCCGCGAAGGCGAACATCCCCTTCGTCGTGCTCGACCGCCCCGATCCGGACGGGGGCCTGCGCGTGGAGGGCAACGTCCCGCCCCAAGGCTGGAAGCGCTCCTTCGTCGACTGGCTGCCGATCCCCTACGTCTACGGCATGACCCCCGGCGAGCTGGCGAGGATGATCAACGGGGAAGGCTGGCTGCCCGGCGGCCGCAAATGCAAGCTGACCGTCGTGCGCATGGAAGGCTGGAGGCGGAGCATGGCCTTCGCCGGCACCGGACGCCCCTGGGTGCCGACCTCGCCCCACATCCCGCGCGCCGAGACCAGCTTTTTCTACGCGGCCACCGGCATCTTGGGCGAGCTGCGCGTGGTCAACGAGGGCGTGGGCTATCCGCTGCCCTTTGAATTGCTCGGAGCCCCGTGGATCGACCCCGATGTCTTCGCGGCGAAACTCAACGCCCTGGGGCTTGCCGGAGTCCGCTTTCGCCCGCTGCGCTACAAGCCGTTTTACGGCACTTATAAAGGAAAGCTGTGCGGCGGCGTGCAGATCCACCTGCTGCGCCCCGACCGGGCCCCTTGGACCGCGATTCAGTTCTACGCCATCGAGATCCTGCGCCGGCTCTATCCCGCGCATCCTCTCTTCGCGGAGGCGTCCGCCGAAGGCAGGGCCGCGTTCGACCGCGTGCTGGGCGGGCCGCAGACCCGGCAATGGCTGGAGGCAGGAAAGCCCGTCTCCAAGCTCTTGCGGGCATGGCGCCGCGAGGATGCGGCCTTCCGTCTTCGGCGCCGGCGCTACCTGCTCTACCGCTGAGGCGCCGGGACCTCGCTAAAGCCTTCGGATCAGAGAGACCACCTTGCCGGCGATCTGGCCGTCGCCCAAAGGGAACGGCGGGTAGCGGGGATTGTCGGGCACCAGGATGGCCCCCTTCTGCGCCAGCTTCAGGCGCTTGACGGTGGATTCGTCCTCCTCGAATCGGGCGACGATGATGTCCCCGGAGCTTGCCCGCTGCTGCCAGCGCACCAGCACGGTATCCCGGTCCATCAAGGTCGGCTCCATGCTGTCTCCCTTGACGCGCAAGGCGAACAACGACTCGATGGACTCTCCCTCGACGACGGCGGCGACGTGCCCCTCGGCCTGCGCGCTGGCCCCTTCCGCCGGCCCCGCGGGAACGCGCCCCAAAATCGGGATGAGGGCCACTCGCTCGCAGCCGGCCAGGGCCAGGGTGCGAGACTTGCCGCTGAGGGAGGCCAGCAGGCCCTTGGCGCGGAGATTGTCGAGGTGGTATTGCACGGTGTCCGGGGACTTCAAGCCGGCCAGCCGGCAGAGCTCCCGCACCGTCGGCGCGTAGCCGTGCTCGGCCAGGAACTTGCGGACCAGCCCCAAGATGGACTGCTGCTGCGGCGTCAAGGCGTTCTCGTTCATTGGCCCAGTATAAATCGAACTGGCGTTCGATGTCAAGCCGCGGCCGGCTTGTCGACGATGAGCCAAACGCGCCCGCGGTGCACCGTCAGCAGCGGACGGCCCCGCGCCGAGTTGCCCAGGCCCCGGCTTGGGCTATGCAGGGCAAAACGCCGCAGCGGGTAGCGGGCGCCGCCGAGGGTCAGCACCGCGGAAGGCGCCGCCAGCAGGGAGAAGCGCCCGCGCCTCAGCGGCAAGGAATGCCGCCCCGGCCCCAGCAGCCGCGCCAGCCCCCGATCGAGCAGCAGCAGCTCCAAGGGACCGCGATAGCGCTCGAAGACCCCGAGATTGACGAGGGCATGGTCGGCGCGTCCGCCCAGCGCCCCGGCCACGTAGGCGCGACGGCAGCCCAGCCTCGCGGCCAGGGCCAGGGCCTTGTCGAAATCAGAACGGTTCTCGTCGAAATCGCACCAGTAGACGAGGGCGGGAGCTGGCGGCAGGCGCCGCGGCAGCGAGTCCATGTCGCCCGCCACGAAGTCCGGCCGCAGCCCCAGCCGTACGGCGTGGCGCAGCCCTCCGTCGGCGCAGATTATGCCCCGGCAGGCCTTGGCGGCCGCGCGCACCAAGGCCGGCTCGGGGATTTCTCCGTTGAGCAGGATCAACGCCGCTCTTCGGCGCGCCGTGGTCAATCTTGCTTCTCCACCTGGAGCGTGACGTGCCCCAGCCGGAAGCGCTCCTTGAGCAGCGCGCGCCCCGCCCCGAGCACGGCATGAGAGTCGCGGCCGGGCTCGATGACGAGATGCCCGCTCATCGACTCGCTGCCCTCGGTCAGCGACCAGAGATGCAGGTCGTGGACCTCCTTGACGCCGTCCAGGGCGGCGAGAGCGGAGCGCACCTCCTCGATGTCCAGGCGGGCAGGCGCGCCCTCCAGAAGGATGCGGATGGAGTCTCTCAGCAGCCAATAGGAGGTCGCGATGATGCCGACGCAGATGAGTCCGGAGGCCACGGCATCGGCCTGGTACCAGCCGGTCTCAAGGATCACGGCGCCGGCGAGCATCGCCCCCAAGGCTCCCAGGGCGTCCGTCGCCACGTGCAGGAACGCGCCGCGCAGGTTGATGTTGCGGCGGCTGGAACGCGCGAGGATCAGCCCGCTGGCGAGGTTGCAGGCCAAGCCGACGCCGGCCAAAGCGATCATGGACTTCGCCGCCACCGGCGTGGGCGAGAAGAAGCGGAAATAGGCCTCGCGCAGGATGATCCCCGTGGCCACCCAAAGCGCGACCGCGTTGCCCAGCGCGGCCAGCACCTCGACGCGCCTGTAGCCGAAGGTCCGCCTGGAATCCGGCGGCCGGCGGCCCAGCAGGGCGGCGAACAAGGCCATGGCCAGCGCGATCAGGTCGATGGCGACGTGCGCGGCGTCGGCCAAAAGGGCCAGGCTGCCGGTCCACCAGCCCCCGGCAAGCTCGACGGCGAAGACGGTCGCCGTCAGCGAAAGCGCCAGGGCCAGCGGACGCAGCGGCGGCGCCTCTTCGTCGCGGCAGGAACAGGCCTCCATGCCAGCGGGGTTTTTCATCGCCCCGCCGGGGGCCGGCCGAGCTGGCGGGCGATCTCGTAGAGCAGCACGGAGGCCGCGCAGGAGGCGTTGAGGCTGTCGACCCCGCCCGGCGCCTGCGGAATCGAGACCAATTCATCGCAGAGGGAGCGCGTCAACGGCCGCAGACCGGAACCCTCGGAGCCGATCACCAGCACCAGCGGGGCGTTGATGCGCGCTTCCCAGACCGGCCGTCCCGAAGCGTCCGCGCCGTAGATCCAGAAGCCCCGCTCGCGACAGCGGCGCAGCGCCTCGGCCAGGTTGACGACGTAATGCAGCGCGATGCGCTGGAGCGCCCCGGCGGAGACCTGCACCGCCGCCGGGCTCGCGGCGGCGCTGTGGCGCTCCGGCAGGATCAGGCCCCGGGCGCCGAGGTTGACGGCCGAGCGGGCGATCGCCCCGAGGTTGTGCGGGTCCTGGATTTGGTCGAGGGCGACCAAGACCAGGTTTTTCTTGTCCTCCTCGCCCAACCGCTCGAGAGCGGCCTCCAGTCCGAGGGTCGGCTGGAGGCCGGCTTTCAGCGCCACGCCCTGATGGCGAAGTCCGCCCGTGGCGCGGTCCAACTCCCGGCGCGCCATGAAGCGCACCGGCAAGCCTAATCGGCGGGCCAGGCCGATGATCTCCTTGATGGCGGGGCTGTTCTGCTCGTGTTCGATCCAAAGCTCGCGCGCGGCGCCCGGGTTGGCGCGCAGGGTCTCTTGCGCGGCGTGGATGCCGCCCAGCCAGCGCGGTCCCGCTGCGGCGGGCCGGCGACGACGGCTCACCGGGTTATTTCCTCCTCCACTTCTGCCCGGTCTTGGTGTCCTCGACCAGGACGCCCGCCTCGTCCAGGCGCCTGCGCAGGTCGTCGGAAAGGGCGAAATCCTTGTTCCGGCGGGCCTCCTCGCGCCGCTTGAGCAGCTCGCGCAAGGGAGGCTCAAGCTCCCTCTCTTGAGCGAGCAGCCCGACGGCGAGAATCGCCTCGGCCCGCTCGAGCAGGCCCCTCTTGGCCGCGGGGGAGCAAGCGGCTCTCAGGCAGTCGTGCGCCACGCCCAGCGCCAGGGGAACGTTCAGGTCGTCGAACAGGGCCTCGCGGAAGGCCCGCTCGTCCTCGGCACGGGGAGGCGCGCTCTCTTGCCCCAGGGCCGCGGCCGCCGCCTGCAGCCGGCGGCGCGCCACCCGCGCGGCTTCCAGGGCCTCCCACGTGAAATCAAGCTGCTTGCGGTAATGCGCGGTCAGGCAGTGGTAGCGGTAGTCCAGAGGGTCGAAGCCGCGCCGCTTGACCTCACCCAGGGTGACGAAGCCGCCCTCAGACTTGGCCATCTTGGCGCTGTTCATGAGAAGAAACTCGCCGTGCATCCAGAGCTTGACGAAGGGCTGGCCGGTGGCGGCCTCCGCCTGCGCGATCTCGTTGGTATGGTGGATGGGGATGTGATCGACTCCGCCGCAGTGGATGTCGAAGCTCTCTCCCAGATACTTCATCGCCATCGCCGAGCACTCGATATGCCAGCCGGGGAAGCCCTTGCCCCAGGGCGAATCCCACTCCATCTGCCGCCGGCGATCCGGCGGCGAGAACTTCCAGACCGCGAAATCGGCCGGGTGTTTTTTCTCGGCCTTGGCGTCGACGCGCGCGCCCGCTTGGATGCCGGCGACGTGTTCCTTGCCCGCCAACCGGTCGTAGGCCGGAAACCTGGAGGTGTCGAAATAAAGGCCGTCGCAGGCGCGATAGAGCATGCCCTTGCGCTCCAGCCGCCGGACCAGCTCGATCTGCTCCTGGATATGGTCGGTGGCGCGGCGCAGCTGGCGCGGCAGGAGGATGTTGAGCTCGCCGCAATCCGAGACGAAGCTCTCGGTGTAGAAGCGCGCGATCTCCCAGGCGCTCTTGCCCTCGCGGGCCGAGCCGACCTCCATCTTGTCCTCGCCCTCGTCGGCCTGGCTCGTCAGATGGCCCACGTCGGTGACGTTCATCTCGCGCTGGACCTCGTAGCCGGCCAGGCCCAAGGTCCGCACCAAGATGTCCTCGAAGATGTAGGTCCGGTAATTGCCGACGTGCTGGTAATTGTAGACCGTCGGCCCGCAGGTATAGACCCCCACGCGCGGCGGCCGCATGGGCTTAATCTCTTCCTTGCGGCGCGTCAGCGTGTTGTAAAGCCTCACCGGCTTGCCGAAAGCTCCAAGGTGGCCACCGCGTGGCAGGCGATCGCCTCGCCGCGGCCGATCGAGTCCAGCCCCTCGTGGCTCTTCGCCTTCAGATTGACGCGCCCGGCATCGAGGGCGAAGAGCGCCGCCAGGGACTCCCTGAGCCTGCCGTAATGGGGCTTGAGCTTCGGCTCCTCGGCCAGCAGCGCCACGTCGAGGTGGACGAGGACGGCCCCGGACGCGGCGAGCTTGGCCATGACCGCCGCGACGATCTCGGCGCTGGGAATGCCCTTGATCTTCGGGTCCTCCGGAGGGAACATCTCCCCGATCTCCCCGGCCCCCAGCGCGCCCAAGACGGCGTCGGCGGCGGCATGGAGCACGGCGTCGCCGTCGGAGTGGCCGAGCAGCCCCTTGTCGTGCTCCAGCCGCAGCCCCGCCAGCCAGAGGGGCCGGCCGGCCACCAGCCTGTGGATGTCGAAGCCCAGGCCCACCGCCATGCGGCGCAGGCCGCCGCGCCTCTCCTCGAGCAAGGCTTGCGCCATCGTCAAATCCTCCGGGGTCGTGATCTTGAGATTCTCGTAGCTGGACGGCACGATCTTGACCCTGTGCCCGGCCTTCTCGACGAGCTGGCTCTCGTCGGTGGCGCCGCGCTCGTGGGAGAACTTCGCCAGCGCCTCCTCCAGGATCTCGCGCCGGTAGCACTGCGGGGTCTGCGCGGCCCAGAAGGAGGAGCGCACCGGCGTCGCCGAGATCCAGAGCTGCTTGCTGGTGACCTTCTTGAGGGTGTCCTTGACCGGCACGGCGGGCAGGGCGGCCCCGGATTCGTAGGCCTCCTCCAGCGTCTCGCGGATGATCCGCTCGGTGACCAGGGGCCTGGCCCCGTCATGGACGGCGACGACCTCCACCTCTTCCGGGATGAGCTTGAAGCCGTTGCGCACGCTGCCCATGCGGGTCTCGCCGCCGGCGACGACCCTGACCCGCTCCGAGGCAAGGCGCGGACCGTGCCGCTCGACGTCCTCCGCGGAAAGCACCAGCACGATGGGGTCGATCTCGGCCAGCCCCCGGAAGGTGTCCAGGGCCCACTCGCAGACCGCCTTGCCGGACAGGGGCAGGAATTGCTTCGGCCGCCCCATTCGCGTCCCGCTTCCGGCCGCGACGATGATCGCCGCGCCCCTCATCGCTAGGCGGCCTTCTCGCCCTTGGCGCGGGCGAAGATCATGCGCCCGGCGGAGGTCTGCAGGATGGAGGTCACGCCGACCTCCAGCCTCTTGCCGATGAAGCGGCGGCCGTCCTCGATGACGACCATGGTCCCGTCATCGAGATAGCCCACCCCCTGATCGCGCTCCTTGCCCTCCTTCATCACGAACAGCGCCATCGCCTCGCCGGGCAGGACGATCGGCTTGAGGGCCATGCCCAGGTCGTTGACGTTGAGGCAGGTCACTCCCTCCAGGGCCGCGATCTTGTTCAAGTTGAAGTCGGTCGTGATGACCTTGGCGCCGAGGTCCTTGCCCAAGCGCACGACCTTGCCGTCCACGTCGGAGACGTCGGGAACGTCCTTGTCCAGGATCTTGACGGGGATGTCCGGATTCTCCTGCAAGCGCGCCAGGATGTCCAGACCCCGGCGGCCGCGGGCGCGCTTGAGGGAATCCGCCGAGTCGGCCAGCGTGTGGAGCTCCTGGAGGATGAAGCGCGGCACGATCAGCGTCCCGGAGAGGAACTTCGTGTCGCAGATGTCGATGACCCGGCCGTCGATGATGGCGCTGGTGTCAAGCACCTTCAATTCCGCGCCGCGCTTGCGCCCCATCTTGAAGAGGTCCTTGTCCAGATCGTCGAACTCCGGGAACTTACGGATCGCGATGATCAGCCCGAGCACGCCCAGCGCGAAATAGCGCAGCGCCGCGTAGCGATCCCAGGCCAGGTACAGGCTGTCGTTGCCCATCTGAAAGACCGTGTAGTCGAGGAGCTTGGCCACGATCAAGCCTGAGGCCGCCCCGAGGACTCCGGAGATCATCGTCAGCAGGCTGACCCGGGAGATGACCATCTCGACGGCGACGATCAAGACTCCGACCAGCAGCCCCAGAAGCGCGCCCATGAGAGACTTCGTCGTGTAGAAATAGACGATCGCGGGGCACGTCGCGATGACGAACGTCCTGAAAATCCAGATGCTCATATAAAGGACTCCCTGCCCGCCCAGCGCGGCCGGCGGGCGATTGATCTATGAATATATAGGAAAGTTTACTTGTTCTGCGCCGGCCGAGCCATCTATTTTGCTTCGTCGAAGAGCGCGGCGGCGGCCTCTCGCAGGTCGGAAACCCCGGAGACCTTCAAGCCCAGGGCCGGCAGATCGCCGACGGCCTTGGCGCTCACCAGGGCTCGCGAAAAGCCCGCCTTGGCCGCCTCCTTGAGCCGGCTCTCCAGGCAGGGGACCCGGCTGACCTCGCCCAACAAGCCGACCTCCCCAATGAGCACGAGGCCGCGCGGCAGCGCGCGGTCGCGCCAGGAGCTGGCCACCGCCATGCAGGCGGCAAGGTCCAGGGCGGGGTCCTTCAGGCGCACGCCGCCGGCCAGGCTGACATAGGCGTCGCGGTCCTCCAGGCGCAATCCCAGGTGCTTCTCCATCGCGGCCAGCAGCACCAGCACGCGGTTGAGGTCGAGCCCCGTCGCCATCCGCCGCGGCAGCGGGTACTTGGTGTGGACGACCAAGGACTGCGCCTCGACCAGCATCGGCCGCGAGCCCTCCAGGCTGACCGACACGGCGCGGCCCGGACGCGGGCTTTCGTCCCGGTCGGCGACGAAGAAACGGGAGGCATCCCGGACCTCGCTTAAGCCGCGCTCCGTCATCTCGAAGAGGCCGACCTCGTCGGTGGGCCCGAAGCGGTTCTTCTGGGCGCGCAAGGCGCGGACCTGGTCGTGCCGCTCGGCGTCGAAATACAAGACGGCGTCGACGATGTGCTCCAGGACCTTGGGGCCGGCCAGCGTGCCGTCCTTGGTGACGTGCCCCAAAACGAAGACGATGAGCTCGCTCTTCTTGGCCAGCCTCAACAGCTCCGCGGCGCATTCCCGCACCTGCGCCACCGAGCCGGGGCTAGAGGAGAGCTCAGGATGGTAGCAGGTCTGAACGGAGTCCAAGACGAGCCCGAGCGGCTTGAGGGCCGAGGCCGCCTCGACGATCTTGGCCAGATTGGTCTCGGAAACGAGAAAGAGATTCTTCCCCTCCACCCCCAGGCGCCTGGCCCGGGAAGAGATCTGCTTGAGGGATTCCTCGCCGGAGGCATAGAGCACCTTGCCGCCGCCGGCGAGGTTGGCCGCCGCCTGCAGCATCAAGGTCGACTTGCCGATGCCGGGAGGCCCGGCCAAGAGGATGATCTCTCCGGGGACGGCTCCGCCGCCCAGCAGGCGGTCCAGCTCGCCGATCCTGGTCGAAACGCGGGCCTCCGGCTGCCGCTGGACCTCGCCCAGCGCGACCACCTCCGAGGAGAAATCGGTCATCATCCGCGCCGGGGCTCCGGAGGCGGCGGGAGCGCGCGACTCGACCTCCTCGATCATGGCGTTCCAGGCCTCGCAGCCGGGGCACTGGCCCATCGGCTTGGGCGCCGCGTAGCCGCAGCTCTGGCAGCGGTAGACCGACCGCGCGCGGGCCATCAGGGACTGGAGGACTTCGAGCGGCCCCTCGTGCCGGCCGCCCCGAACGAGGCCAGGCCGAAGAGGTAGGAGATGTCCTGGTCCTCGAACTTGATGTTGGCCCAAATCTGGCCGCGCTTGGTCTCGGCCAAATCCTCCACGCGGGCCCCGAGGCCGAGCCACTTCGTGACCCGAGCGAGGACGCCCACGTCGTAAGCCGGCTTGTCGAAGAGGCGGCCGTTGACCACGCGATCGCGGCCGAAATCGTAGGCTTGGGCGACGACGCTGAAGCGCTTCCAGAACGGATCGGCGTAGAACGGCGTGACCGTCAAGCGGCCGCCGCCGGCGGAGCGCAGTATCCCGAAGGCCAGATCGAAGGGCCCGTGGTCGAAGCCGAGCAGCGCGTCGACCCGGTTTGGCTGCACGAAGTCGCCGCCCCGCTTGGCGTCGCTGACGTTGGCCAAATTCGAGCCGCCGATGTAGTAATAGCGGTGGTCACGCGGGTAGATGTAGAGGCCGATGTCCGAGCGGGAGGTCCGGATCGCGCTCTCATAGCGCCAGTCGTAGTTCCAATAGACCTTGAACTGATTGATGCGGCTGAGCATGTCCTGGGCCGTGTCGGCGGCCTTGCGCACCGAGGCCACCGTTTGCTCGACGTCCTTCTTCATCTTCTGGTCGTGCAGCAGGGCCCCGACGGTGCCCTTGTCGGTGGAGAGGGCGGTCATCATCTTGTCCGCCTTCGCCATGATCTTGTCGAGCTTGGCGGTGATGTCGTCGACGCGGTCGAGGGTGCTGGTCATGCGCGGCTTGGTCTGCGCGATCAAGTCGTTGAGATTGGCCGTCAGCTCCCGGACGTTGGCCACGGTGTCCCGCAAATTGCCGACCAGGGTGCCCCGCGGGCCGGGCGCGTTGAGCTGGTCCAGCATCGTCTGCAGGCTGGCCAGCGTCTTCGACAAGGCCTGCTGGATGTCCGTCGGATCGATCCCGACGACGGTGGAATCAGGGGAGATCACGCCGGCGGCGCGATGCCCCTGCGTGATCTGCAGATATTTCGAGCCGATGATGCCGGTGGAGCCGATCTCGAAGACGGCGTCCTTGTAAAGATGGACCCCTTGACGGACCGACAGGACGACCTTCGCGCTGCTGTCGACCAGGACGATGTCCTTGACCTGGCCCACCTCGACTCCGGAGAGCTTGACCGGAGCGTTCTTGTTCAAGTTGGAGACGTCGTGAAACAGGACGTTGACGACGTAGCGCTTCTCGAGGGTGTAGTCTCCCAGCAAGAAGATCGCCGTGCCGATGAGCAGAAGCCCGGAGACGACGAACGCGCCGACCTTGGTCTCCAGGTTCAAGCGCCGGAACCCGCCTTCCGGCGCGGCGCCGGGGCGCCCGGCTCGAAGTCGCGCAGCTTCATCTTGATCGGCCCCTCGCTTCGGCCCTCGACGAACTGGCGGATGACCGGGTCCGAAGACGCCTTGATCGCCTCCGGACGATCGACCGCCTGCACCTGGCCTTCGTGCAGCATGGCGATGCGGCTGGCGATCTTATAGGCCGACTTCATGTCATGCGTGACGACGATCGACGTGACCTTGAGCTTCTTCTGCAGGTCGATGATCAGATCGTTTATGACGTCGGACATGATCGGATCGAGGCCCGTCGTGGGCTCATCATACAATATATAGCCCGGCTCGGCGGCGATCGCCCGCGCCAGGCCCACCCGCTTTTTCATGCCGCCGGACAGCTCCGCGGGCTTGAAGTCCTCGATGTCCTTGAGGCCCACCAAGGCCAGCTTGTCCCTGGCGATTTGGCGAAACTTGGCCTGGGGGACGTCCGTCAGGTAGCGCAGCCCGAAGGACACGTTTTCCCAGACGGTCAGCGAGTCGAAGAGAGCGGCCTCCTGGAAGAGGTAGCCGAAGCGCCTGCGGTAGCGGGCGACGTCGAGCTCCGCGGAAAGCCCGGCGATGTCCATGCCGTCGACGGAAATGGAGCCCTGGTCCGGGCGCACCAGCCCGATGACGCATTTCAAGAACGTCGACTTGCCGCAGCCGGAGCCGCCGATGATGCAGAGGGTCTCGCCGTCCTGCACGGCGATGTCCACGCCGCACAGGACCGGCCGCGAGCCGAAGCTCTTGAAGATCCCTTTCGCCTCGATCATGCCGCCTAGGTGATCCCCAGCGCCACCAGGACGGCCGTGACGAAATAATCGAGGACGAGCACGGAAACCATGGACAGCACCACGGCGGTCGTCGTCGATTTGCCCACCCCTTCGGCCCCGTCGCGGGTGGTGATGCCTTTATAGCAGCAGATGAAGGCGATCACCAGGGCGAAGACGTAGGCCTTGATGTAGCCGTGGACGAAGTGGCGCACGCGCATGTTGTCGATGATGTCGTGCCAATAGACGTTGGCCGCCACCCGCAGCTTGACGGAAGCCACGACGAAGCCGCCGAGGACGCCGGTGAAGTCCGAGATCACCACCAGAAAGGGCAGGACCAGGACGAAGGCCAGCACCCGCGGGATCACCAGGTAGCGCACCGGATCCGTGCCCAGGGTGTAGAGGGCGTCGATCTGCTCCGTCACCTTCATGGTGCCGAGTTCCGCGGCGATCGCCGCCCCGGCGCGGCCGCTGACCACCAGGGACGTCATCACGGGAGACAGCTCCATGACGACGGCGAAGGAGACCACCGTGCCCACGAACAGCGGCTCGTTGAAGAAATGCTTCGATGTCGCCCCTGACTGCAGGGCCAGCACCATCCCGGTGAAGAAAGAAGTCATGGCGCTGACCGGCAGCGACTCGACTCCGATGCGCTGCATCTGGACCAGGGTCTGCCGCCACTCGATAGGCGAGCGCACGGCCCAGCGCGCCGAGGAACGCACCAAGAAGGCCAGCTCGCCGACCTCCTCGAACAGGTCGAAAAGAAAGCGGCCGACCCAAGAAAAGACTGCGGTCACGGTAGATACACCCGCGGAACCCTGGCGGAAATCGCTGTCGTCACTTCGTAGGGTATCGTAGCTAAGCGGCGGGCCACTTCGCCAGCGCTGACTCGCTCGCGCCCCTGCTCTCCGATGAGCACGGCTTCGTCGCCCACGCGCGAGCCGTCGACCGCCGTGACGTCGATCATCGTCATGTCCATCGTGACGCGACCGATGATCGGGCAACGCCGGCCCCTTACCAGGACGCAGCCGTTGTCGGAGTTGGCGCGCGACCAGCCGTCGGCGTAGCCGATCGCAAGCGTTGCGACGCGCGTGCGGCGCTTGGCCCGGAAGGCGGCGCCGTAGCTGATCGGAGTCCCCCTGGCCACGGTTTTAAGGAAGACCAACTTGGTCTTAAGCGAGAGGATCGGAGAAAAACCCGGCCAAAGGCCGTAAAGCGCCAACCCGGGACGGACCATGTCGAATCTCGCGCGGGGGTATCTCAGGGCCGCCGCGGAGTTGGCCGCGTGGCGCAGCAAGGGCGAGATTCCGAGGCGCCGCAAGCCCTCGAGGGCGAGGCCGAAGACCCGCAGCTGCCGGCGCGTGAAGGCCGCATCGCCGTCGGCGCAGGACAGATGGGTGTAGACGCCTTGGACGCGGACCAAGGACTCGGACTTGAGCAGACGTGCCGCGGCCAGCGCGGCGGGAGGGCTGACGCCGATGCGGCCCATGCCGGTCTCGACCTTGAGGTGGCAGGAGACTCTGCGGCGCAGCGTGCGCGCCGCCTCGAGCAGGCGCTTTGCGGACTCAGAGCTGGCGACGGTCGGCGTCAAGCCGTAATCCGCGGCGGCCAAAAACGACTCGAAAGGATAGAGGGAGCCCAGCACGAGTATGGGCAGCTTCAGGCCGGCCTCGCGCAGGGCCACGCCTTCCTCGACGGAGGAAACCCCCAGCCAGTCGGCCAGGCCGCCCTGCTCGGCGGTCTTGGCGCAGGCCGCCGAGCCGTGGCCGTAGGCGTTGGCCTTGACGACGAACATCAGCTTGACCCCGCGCCCGACGCGCGCGCGCAAGCGCGTAAGGTTGTCGCGCAATAGCGAGAGGTCGATCTCGGCCCAGGTAGGCCTGAAAAAACGCCGGACCGTCGCGGCGCGGGGACTCAACTGAAGGAGGATTGCGTCTCTTGGACGCCCGCGGGCTCCTCGGCGCCCTCCGGCGCGGCGTTCTCGAAGCGGGTATATTCGCGCCTGAAGGCGAGGGGCACGTCCCCGGTCGGCCCCTGGCGCTGCTTGGCGATGATGATGTCCGCCTTGTTCTCGAGCGTCGGGTCGTTGCGCTTGTAGTAGGACTCCCGATAAATGAACATCACGAGGTCGGCGTCCTGCTCGAGCGCTCCGGACTCGCGCAGGTCGGAGAGCTGCGGCTTGGCGTCGGAGCGGCCCTTGTCCTCCGTCCGGCGCGAAAGCTGCGAGAGGGCGACCACGGGCACCTCCAGGTCGCGCGCGAGGAACTTGAGGCCGCGCGAGATCTCTGCGACCTCCTGCTGGCGGTTCTCGGAGCGGCTGGAGGAGCCGCGCATGAGCTGCAGGTAGTCGACCACGACCACCCCGAGCGCCCTGCCCCTGCGGCGCAGATCGGCGGCGTATTGCCGGGCGATCGAGCGGACCGTCAAGACGGAGAGCCCCGGGGTGTCGACCACCGCCAGCGGAGCCTCGGAGAAGCGCGCCGCCGAGTTGGTCAAATCGGTCCAGCGATCCCGGGGGAAAAAGCCGTTTCGCACCTGCTGCAAGTTGACCCTGGCCTCCGAGGCGATCAGGCGCTGCATGATGGCGTGCTTGCTCATCTCCAGCGAGAAGAAAAGCACGGGATGGGGCTGCTCGGAAAGGACGATGTTGGCGGCGATGTTGAGCGCCAACGCCGTCTTGCCCTGGGAGGGGCGCGCCGCGATCAGCACCAGGTCCGATTTTTGAAAGCCGGAGGTCAGCCGGTCGATGTCCTTGAGGCCGGAGGGGATTCCGGTGACGGCCTGCTTGCGGTTGTGCGCCAGCTCGATCTGCTCGATGACCTCGTGGGCGAGATCCTTGGCCTCGACGACGGAGTGCCGGCGCTGCCGCTCCGCCACGCGCATGATCGAGGCCTGCGCCTCGTCCAGGAGCTCTCCCGGCTCCTTGACCTGCTCGTAGCAGTTGGTCACGATCGCCGTCGCCGAGCCGATCATCTCGCGCAGGACGGCCTTCTCGCGCACGATCCTCGCGTAATAGTCGACGTGAGCGGCCGTGGCGACCTTGTGGATCAGCTCGGTCAGATAGGCCAGGCCGCCGACGTCCTCGAGCAGCTTCTGGCGCTTGAGCTCCTCCGTGACCGTGACGAGATCGACCCCCCCGCCGCGCGAAAACAGCTCCCTAGCCGAGCGAAAGATCTTTCGGTGGCCTTCCTGGTAGAAATCCCTCTCGTCGAGGACGTCGACGGCCTTCTCGACGGCGTCGCGCTCGATGAGCATCGAGCCCAGCACCGCCATCTCCGCCTCCTGCGACTGCGGCGGCACGTGGACCGGATGATCCGGCATATCGGCGAGCTCCCCCGCCCGAGGGATTATTCCCGAGCGACGACGGTGACCTTGATCTTGGCGCCGACCTCGGGCAGCAGGCGCACCTCGACCTCGTGATCGCCGACCTGCTTGATCGACTGCTCGAGGACCAGGGCGTCCTTGGCCACGGCGTAGCCGCAGCTCTTGAGGCTCTTAAGGATGTCCGACTTCCCCACCGAGCCGAACAGCTTGCCCTCCGCTCCCGCTTGGCGGGAGAAGGACAGGCTGACGCCGTTGATCTTGCCGGCCAGCTCCTTGAGCCGCTCCTGCTTGCCGGCCAGCTCCTTGGCGCGCTTCTGCTTGCCGCGCTCCCAAACCTTCAGCGCCGCCAGCGTGGCCGGCAGGGCCAGCTTGCGCGGCAAGAGGAAATTGCGTCCGAACCCGTCGGCGACGTCCTTGACGTCCCCGGCGCGGCCGAGGGCTTCGACATCGGTCTTAAGGATGACTTTCATGAAAGCCTCGCTACTTGACCACGTACGGCAGCAGCGCGAGGTTGCGGGCCCTCTTGATGCCCTTCGCCAACTGGCGCTGGTGCTTGGCGCAACTGCCGGTGATGCGGCTGGATAGGATCTTGCCGGAATCGGTGATGAAGGTGCGCAGGATCTGTATCTGCTTGTAGTCGATATCGCGAACCTTCTCGGCGCAGAAACGGCAGATCTTCCTGCGCAGCGGATACGGGCGACGGCGGCCCATATCCGGGCGCTTGCTCGTCGCTCGATGGGTCGCGGCGGAGGCGGCGGGCGCGGCGGACGCTTGGGCGGCTTGCGGGGCGGCGGTTTCTTCGGCGGACATTTAGAACGGAACCTCCTCGATTTCAGCGGAGCCGGACGTCTGCCCCTTGGACTCGTCGCGGGCGCGCGGCGAGGCTGATTCAGACGACGACTCGGTGCTGCTCAAGAACTGCAATCGGTTGGCCATCACCTCGAAGACGGTGCGCTTTTGGCCGTCCTTCTCGTAATCGCGGCCGGTCAAGCGCCCCTCGACGACGACCGCCACGCCCTTCTTGGCCTTCTCCTTGGCGCGTTCGGCCATCTCCTTCCAGGCCACGCAGTCGATATAGAAGGTATCGTCCTTCCATTCCCCGGTCTTGGCGTCCTTGACCCGGCGATTGACTGCGATGCGGACCGTCAGCTTGGCCAAGCCGCTCTGGGTGACGAACAGCTCGGCGTCGCGGGTCACGCGGCCGGCCAGGAGCACGAAATTGATCTCGGGCAGGCGGACGCCGGCGGCCATGGCTAAACCTGCGCGCCGGCGGCGGCGGCCTTGAGCTTCGGCTTTTTCTTCTTCTCGCGAAGCTTGCGGTCCTGGGCCAGGACCGTCATCTCGCGCATGATGCTGCCGGAGATGGAGAAGGAGTGGGACAGCTTCTTGAGCAAGCCCGCGGCGGCCTTGTACTTGAAGAACACGTAGACGCCCTCGCGGTTCTTGCCGATCATATGCGTCAACTTGCGCCGGCCCCAAAGCTCCTGGGCCAGGAGCTCGCCGCCGTCCGCGGCGATGGCCTGCTTCGTCTTCTCGACGAACTCGGCGACCTCGGGATCGGAAAGGACTGGCTTCAAAATCAAAACGGTCTCGTAGATATCCATGGAACGGCCAGTTTATCAAATCTCTCCGAAGCTGTCTACTGTTTCCACCGGTCGCGGCGGCCGCCGCGTGCCACCTTCATTGACAATAGATGACACTTTTTGTACTCTAGAGCGATTCAAAGATAAAGCGGACCTGGCGAACGATGAAAAAGAGACGCAAGGCGGCGCGCAAACCATTCCTCGGCGAAGTCCCCGAGGTCATGGACATCAAGGCCCTGGCGCAGTATCTCGGCATGGGCCGCTCGAAGATCTACGGGTTGATCCGCCAGAAGAAGGTTCCGGCCTCCCGCATCGGCCGGCAATATCGCTTCTCGAAAACCTTGGTGGACGCCTGGCTCAAGGAGCGCTTGATCATGCCGGCTCCGGAGCCGCAATTCCCGCTGTTCCCTCAAAAACCGGGCCGCTAGAGTTGCGAGAGCGCCGGCCCTACGTCGGCCTTCCAACGAGATGGTCCTTGCATTGTCGACGGTGATATCATATAGTCCTGACGAAGGGACAGGCATCGACCGTCCCAAGAACTCAACGGAGGATACGAGAACAATGGCTGAGAAGGTGATGAAGTGCGGCGTCGGACGGGCCGCTGGTTTCCTTTATTATATCGACAAGCAGGGCGATATCTCCCGAGCGAAGATGGCTCGCGGCGGCAAGAAGGGCGGCAAGCCGGAGAAGGTCCACAAGGCCGGCCTGAAGAAGGAGAAGGGCTTCCTGTATTTCCTCGACAAGAAGGGCGACATCTCCCGGGCGAAGATGGTCAACGCCTAGGCGCGCCGATCCGCAATCCACAAGGCCCCCGCTCCACGGCGGGGGCCTCTTTTTTGTAGACTGCCGCCGCGATGGCGGATTTGCTGATCGTGGGGCCGGGCGCTATCGGCGGCGTGTTGGCCTGCCGCTGGCTTGAGGCCGGCTGCCAGGTCATGGCGCTGGCCAGTCACGCCGAGCGGGAGGCGCGGCTTTCGCGCCGGGGCTTGTCGTTTACCGCCAACGGCGGCTACAGGCGCGCGTGGAAAATCGAGTCGGCGCGCCGCCGGGGGCCGCGGCCGCCGGCGCGGGCCGCCTTCTTCTGCGTCAAGAACCATCAAACCGCCCGCGCCATCGAAACGGCCCGCCCCTGGATCGGCCCGGAGACCATCGTCGTGGGGCTGCAGAACGGGCTCGGGCACGAGCGTCTCTTTCGCCGCGCCTACGGACGCCGGCGCGTGGTCCTCGGCGTCTGCTACGTCGCGGCCGACCGGACCGCCCCCCTCTCCGTCTTCCATGCCGGCGGCCGGAGCATCCAGTTGGCCGCCGACGCGGACAACGCCCGCGCCGCGCGCCGCGCCGCGGCCTGGCTGCGGGCCGGCGGCTGGAGGGTATCCCTGTTGGAGGACGAGGACGCCATGCTCTGGACCAAGCTTTGCCTCAACGCCGCCGGCAACCCCTTGGGCGCGCTCAGCAACGCCGCCAACGGCCAGCTTTCCAGCGATCCCTGCCTGCGGAATCTGCTCGCAACCGCCGCTCGGGAGGCCGCCGCCGCCGCGCGCGCCGACGGCCACCGACTGCTCGTCAAGGATCTCTCCTCCGCTTTGGGCAGGACCTTCCCGCGCGGCTCGCGCCAGCGTAACTCCATGCTTCAGGATTTAAGCGCGGGGCGGCGCACCGAGAATTCGGCCATCCTAGGTCCCATCCTCTCCGCCGCCAAGCGGCGCGGCCTGCGGCTCTCCCTGCTGCCCAGGCTGAACCGTCTCCTGGAACGGCTGGAGCGCCGTCCATGAGCGCGCGGCTTTTGGACGGCAGGGCCCTGGCCGCGCAGATCGTCGCGGGCCTCAAGCCGCGCATCGAGGCCCTAAAGAAGACTCGCGGCCGAGCCCCGGGCCTGCTGATCATCGCCTCCGATTTGGGAGAGCGCCCCGCCAAGGCTTATCGGCGCGCCCAACTGGCCGCCTGTACCGCCGCCGGCATCCATGCGCGCCTGGAAGAGAGCCGCTGGGCCGACGCCAGTGCAGTGCTGGCCGTCGTCGAGGGCGCCGCGGACTGCGACGGCGTGATCCTCGATCTCCCCCTGCCTGGCGGCGTCGACGCGGAGGAACTTCTGCGGCGCCTGCCCGCCGGCCGCGACGCCGAGGGCGTCACCCCCGCCAACTATGGACGACTCTTCCAGAGCAAGTCCTTTAACGACATCGCCAAGCGACGGCTGACGGCCCCCTGCACCGCCCTGGCGATCGCCGAACTGGCCATCTCCTCCGGGACCCCGCTCTCCGGCAAGACGGCGGTAGTCCTGGGGCGCTCCGGCATCGTCGGCCGGCCGGCGGCCCACCTCCTGTCCTGCCTGGATGCGACGGTCACCCTCTGCCACTCCAAGACTCCGGCGCTCGATCGAATCGCCGCCGCCGCGGACATCGTCGTGGCGGCCGTGGGCCGCCCGGGACTCGTCAAGCCCGGCTGGATCAAGCCCGGCGCCGTCGTCATCGACGCCGGCGTCAACGCGGTCGACGGCCGGCTGGTCGGCGACGTCGATCCCGCCTGTGCTGAGCGCGCCGGCTGGCTTACCCCGGTGCCCGGGGGCGTCGGCCCAGTCACCAACGCGATGCTGCTGGCCAACACGGTCGCCCTGGCCGAGGCGCGTCAAGGCCTTCGCCGAGATTCTTAAATGGCCGAGATCGAGCGCAGCGAGCAGGAGTGGCGCCGGCTGCTGACGCCGGAGCAGTACCGCGTCGCCCGCCGGAAAGGCACCGAGGCTCCCTTCTCCGGAGCCTACTGGGACAACGCGCAGGCCGGCCGCTACGACTGCGTCGGCTGCGGCGCGCCGCTGTTCGAATCGGCGGCGAAGTTCGACTCCGGCTGCGGCTGGCCCAGCTTCTTTGCCCCGCTCAAGGACGCCCCGATCGAGCGCGAGACGGACGATTCCCACGGGATGCGCCGCGTCGAGGTCCACTGCCGGCGCTGCGGCTGCCACCTGGGCCACGTCTTCGACGACGGCCCGCGGCCGACCGGCCTGCGCTACTGCATCAACTCGGCGTCCCTGAAATTCGAACCTGGAACCTTAAGCAAGCCCTAAACGCTGCTGGTATCGCGAATAATGCCGGCCGGTACGCGGTCGCCTAGCGGGGTGATAAAAACCCTTGCACTCCTCGGCGGCTCAAGGCCCTAGTCGAACTCTAGGAGCGAGCAGAGCCGTAGCTCTATAGGCGAGGAACTCCGGAAGGATCGGCCGGTCTTGAACCGCCCATCCTCGATGGACATCGGGAGTCGCGTACCGGGGCGCCACCGACGAGCAGACTGTCAGGACTGTAGAAAAACTCTTGAGGCTACCGGGAGGACCATGTGTCGCACGGATTGTATAGTACGTTGGGAGTCGGGAAACTTAAGTCTGATATAACAGACTTCCCGTAGGTTTGGGAACTATCGCCGTTAACCGTGCGCCAAACCGCACTATTGCCATCAGCCTTTATTGTAAGCAGTTCTGCGGTGGATTTCTCCGGTCTGCGTATCACCAGGAAGAGATCCCCGGCAGGGGTTTTTTTCGCGAGCAGAACCGGATATTCTTGAGCGGTTTTAACCGCGTTCAAATACGGTGGGTGGGCCTCGACCGGCTGAAAGACGACCCTGAATGCTCGGTTGTAGTAGTATGTGTAGCTACCGGCAGCCACTGTTCTAGTGTCGCGATCCGGATCGGCGAATACCCACACTCCCCACCCCTCGGGAGAATTGCCCTGGAAAATCAGCTTCATGGCGTTTATACCGCTGTCATTATCGATTCGGATCCACTGAGCTATGACATCTCCATCGGGGACGCCTGGGCCGGTTTGCCTTCGCAGCACACGCGAGCTGCCGTTGCAAAAGACTGTCACTGTGGTTCTATTGCGTGAAGCTACGATTCTGTTTGAGTCGCTGTTAAACTGCTGTAAGAGAACCTTGCTTGATATCTCGCCCCAAAATTGAGTCCCGTCGGGGCCGACGAACACGCGTAACCCCGGTGTATACTCGTCTCTGCCGGATTTATACACGCTATACGTCACCGACGCCCAACTGGAGGATAAGGTGAAGAGTAAGATTGCGGCAGCTAGAAGAGGCATCGCTTTCTTCATAATGTCTCCTTGGAGGAAAGCCCAGTTGCCTAAGTATCGGCATCCTTCACGTTTTTGTCAAGACTTCGCATCGACCTTCGACGTCATCCTCGGCAAACCGAGGCCAGGCGTCCCAAGCGATCGCTATTCTAGCGTTTCAAAAGTCCGGGAACTTGGAGTATAGCGACCTCTTGACGGCCGAATATCTTCCGCCTATCCTTGGTCTATGCGGGCGCAAAAACCGATCTCGCTGTTCGTCTGCGCGGCGCTGTTGTGTCCCACCATCGTCCAGGCCGGCGCTGGCGGGGTCCTAAGGGTCTACAATCCGCAAATCCCGGGCCAAAGCGCGGAAGAAATCCTCCAGGACCCCGCCCGCAACGGCTACGTGCGCGTCATCCGCTCCATGCCGACGCCAAATTGCACCTACGGGAATTGGCGGGCGCCCGCCCTCTGGCCCATGTTCTGGAATGATTCCTCGCTGGAGATCGCTTGGGTCGCCGAGTCCTCCCAGTTCCAGGAATGGGATCAGCACTATGAGCGCAACGTCCCGCATCCTGCGCCGAGCGGAGTCGACAACAGCCCGCGGCCCAGGGTGGTCTATTTCAAGGGCGACACTCTGCCGCGCGACCCCGGAGACACCGGCCTCGTCGTCCCGGTCAAGGACGTCCTGACCCAAAAATACGTTTACGTCCGCTACGGCGAGTTCCAGAAACTCTGGATGGCCAAGCTGGCCGGCTTGGCGCTGGGCACAGTGACTCTGGGCGGCAGGCCGATCCCCCCCGGCAGATATCCAGACAGCGTGCGCCTCTTCGCCGCCTGCAAGTTCAAGAAGGAGCTGTACAAGATCCGCCGCTTCGACGCGGCCATGCAAATCGACTACGCCAGCGAGCGGAACGCCTGGCAGGGAGTTCAGAACGGGGTCGACGGAATTTTATTGGTCAGCTCCGTGCCGGGCCTCTTCGAGTTGGCCGCCCTGGGCGGCGGACTGCTGATCAGAACGGCGCGCAGAATGATCGTGCGCCGCGTCGCCGGGCTGCTCGAGCGCGCCGCGGCCAAGCAAGCGGCAGGCTTATCTGAAGAGGAAGCCCTCCGCGCCACGCTGGACCTCTCCGTGCGGCGCACCCCGGTGCGCGGGCTGGTCCAAGTCGTGGCCTATGGCGGCTCGGGGCGCGTCGTCGCGATGCCGATGCTGCTCGACGACGCCATCCAGCTTGCCATCGCCTCCAAGACCCCGATGCGATTGCCCCTGAGCCTCTTCGGCCTCGATCTTTCCGGCGAGGTCACGCTGGGGGTTCCCGGCCGATCGGTGCTCGAGGAGCTGATGGCCGAGCTGGAGCGGCGGGGCGTGCGGCTGTCGGCCTCGGGTACGGAAAACATGACGAGGGCCGCCTCGAAAGCCATCCGGCAAGCCGTCCGGGCGGGGCGCGGCGGAAAATTCATCGTCCCGTATGAAGTCGCGGGCAAAAGCGGTCAATTCGTCATCAAGGTCGACTATGCCGGCGGTGTCCTGCGCTCGCTGACCTTCGATGAGGTCGCATCGGCCCGGGTTTCGTTGCAGTCGGCGTTGCGGATGCGCAGGGCCATGGACGCCACGATGTCCAGACTGAAGAACATGATCGAGAATTCCTTTCGCTACTCCGAGAACGGCAAGGTCACGCCCCTGCAGCTCAAGAAGCTGTTTGGAGAGATCAAGCAATACGCTTCCGCCAACGGCATCGAGATCACCACCGGAGGCGGGCAGTCGATGGGGGTTTACCCCAAAGGATTGCGCTCGCTCCGTATCGTCGGCGTCAACCTGAACCGCGCCGACCCCGAGACGCTGCACGAGTTCATGCATCTCTTCCATACGGTCCAGATGCGGGTCGTCCTGATGCACTCAGGCCTGTCGGAAACGGAAGCCGCGATCTATCTTTCCCGTCTCGAGAGCGGGGCCAATTACCGCACCCTCGAGCGGATGGCCGTCGAGACCGGCTCGCCGCTGAACCGGCTCGTCCAAGGCTCGCTCGGCGCCCGGCGCTTCGGCGACAAGGTCGAGGCGCTCATCGACATGGTCGGCGAAGCCCTGCGCAAAGGAAACGTCATAGCCGCGGCCCGGTTGGGGCAAGGATGGAATGTGGAGAGGGTCTACGCCGTCGTCACCTCCCAATTGACCAGAGCGACGGGATCGACCTTGCAACAGCTGTTTTTTCAGCGGGTGCCCTTCGCGGTCTTCGCCCTCTATTACGGCTTCAACATGCGCAATACGGTGCCACAGCGGTTCATCGCGCCGATCAACCGTGAGCTCGCGCGTCGCGGCAGAAGTCCGTTGGGCTACACCTGCGGCTTCGCGGACTACGCCAACACCTGCGTACTGCTTTTCAGCCGCTAGCCTCAGACCACCGCCCCCGGCGCACGGATTCCGCCTAAGCTTTAAAGACCGGCTGGGATCGTCGGCGTTGTTTATCGGTCCTGGTCAGTCGGCCGGTCTCTGGCAATTTGGCGGAAGAACGAAGTAGATCTTCGCTTTGCCCGCGACGAACTCTGCGGTTTGGATGTTTTCGAAATCCTCGCGGCTGGGCCGGCCCGAGACGCCCAGGTACTTGAGTTTGATGCTGGCTAGAGCCCCGACTTCCGTGAGGTGGCAGGCGAGCTTGCCGTTCTTGAACACGTTGGCGTTGCCCTTGATGACGGCCTTGTATTCCAGGGTGTCTGTCGGTGCCAGATATGCCACGTCGAAACGAGCCGGCCCGCCGACCCAGACATGGGCCGAGTAGCCGTTGCGCTCGGGAAGATCGAACGCGGCCTGCACGCTTATCGATCCGCTGGCATCCAGCATCCCGGGAACGGAATGCTGGACCTGCACGCGCGGCGCGTCCGCGCTCAGCGCGCCAACGCCCCACAGCGCGAGTTTCGGGCGTTTGGGCTGGGCCGCGCTTGCGCAGGCAAGGGCAGCGCAAAGCGCGGCGAGGGCGAAGGCCGTCGTTTTTGGTGCATTCATAAATGCCCGCTCCAGTCGTAACGGCAGTATTCCTTTAGCACGGATCGCCTGTTCACAAGTCTAACCCTGAAGGGGTGTTTTATCAAGGCTCGAGAGCGCGGAGCACTCCCGGGAATCAGGCCTTCGCTTTGGCGCGCCGCGGCGGGGCTTCCTCGGCCAGGAAGGGATAGCGGTAGTCCCTCGGGGGATCGAAGGTTTCCTTGATCGTGCGCGGGCTGGTCCAGCGCAGCAGGTTGAGCGGGGAGCCGGCCTTGTCGTTGGTGCCGGAGGCCCTGGCGCCGCCGAAGGGCTGCTGGCCCACGACCGCTCCGGTGGGCTTGTCGTTGATGTAGAAGTTGCCGGCGGCGTCGATCAAGCGCCGGCGGGCCTCGGCGATGGCCGCGCGATCCCTGGCGAAGACGGCCCCGGTCAGGGCGTAGGGCGAGGATGAGTCCACCAGATCGAGAGTCCGGGAGAAGCTCTTGGCCGCATAGACGTGCACCGCCAGCACCGGCCCGAAGATCTCCTCGACCATCGTCTCGTGCTTTGGGTCGTCGGCCTGGATCAGCGTCGGGGAGATGAAAAAGCCCGCGGAGTCGTCGGCCTTGCCCCCCCGCAAAATCTTGCAGCCGGGGGATTTGCGGGCGCGCGCGATGCAGCCCTTGATCTTGTCGAAGGCGGGGCGGTCGATGACGGCGTTGACGAAGTTGGAGAAATCCTCCGGCGAGCCCATTTTGACGGAGCCCATCATGTCGGCCAAGGCGGCCTTCAGGCTCGGCCAGAGGACGTCCGGCACGTAGGCGCGCGAGGCGGCCGAGCATTTTTGCCCCTGGAACTCGAAGGCCCCGCGCAGCAGCGCCGCCGCGACGGCGTCGACGTCGGCGCTGGGATGGACCAGCACGAAGTCCTTGCCTCCGGTCTCGCCGACCAGCCGCGGATAGCCCTTGTAGCGCGAAAGATTGGATCCGACCGAAGACCACAGGGAGCGGAAGACGCCGGTGCTGCCGGTAAAATGAATGCCGGCCAAGGAGGGATGCTCGAGAGCCGCGCCGGAGATCTCCGCCGCCGAGCCGGCGACCATGTTGATGACGCCGTCGGGCAGTCCCGCGGCCTTGAATAGCCGCATGAGGTAATAGGCCGTAAAGACCGTGGAACGCGCGGGCTTCCAGACGACGGTGTTGCCCATCAGGGCCGGCGCCGTGGGGAGATTTCCCGCGATCGAGGTGAAGTTGAAGGGGGTGACGGCCAGGACGAAGCCCTCGAGAGGCCGGTATTCGAGCTGGTTCCAGGTCCCGCGGCCGCTGGCGGGCTGCTGGGCGTAGATTTGCTCCGCGAAGGCGACGTTGAAGCGGAAGAAATCGATCAGCTCGCAGGCGGCGTCGATCTCGGCCTGGTGGACGCTCTTGGACTGGCAGAGCATCGTCGCCGCGTTCAAGGTGTGGCGAAAGTCGCCGGCCAGCAGCTCCGCCGCCTTAAGAAAGATCGCCGCGCGGTCGCGAAACGGCGTGGCGGCCCACTCCCGCCGCGCCTTCAAGGCCGCGGCGATCGCCAGCCTAGTCTCCTTAACGCCCCCCTCATGGTGCTTGCCCAGCAATTGGCCATGGTCGTGCGGGCAGCGGCACTCGGAAAGCCTGCCCGTGCGGACCTCCCGCCCGCCGATGTCGAGGGGGATGACGGGCCGCTCCCGCTTGAGCTGCTTTAAGCGATCCTGGAGCTTGCGGCGCTCCGGGCTGCCCGGACGATACTCGAAAACCGGCTCGTTGGCGGGGCGGGGAACGGCGATGGCGGCGTTCATGGGGCAATGGTATAATATTGGCCATGAAGCGATTCATGCTGTTTCTGCTGACCAACATCCTGGTCGTCGTCGTAATCTCCGTGCTCATCGACGTGCTGGGCGCGCGCCCCTACATGACGGCGCGCGGCATCGACTACCACGCCCTGCTGGTCTTCTCGGCCATCGTCGGATTTACCGGCGCCTTCATCTCCCTGCAGATGTCGCGCTGGATGGCCAAGAGGGGGCTGGGCGTGCGGCTGATCGACCCTCACAATCCGGGCGGCGACTTCGAGGCCAGCCTGGTGGCGCGCGTGCAGCGCCTCTGCCAGGCCGCCGGCCTGGAGACCCTGCCCGAGATCGGCGTCTACGACAGCCCCGAGGTCAACGCCTTCGCCACCGGCCCCAGCAGGCGCCGGGCCCTGCTGGCCATCTCGAGCGGCCTGCTCAACCGCATGGACGACCAGGCCATCGACGGAGTGCTAGGCCACGAGATCTCCCACATCGTCAACGGCGACATGGTCACGATGACCCTGCTGCAGGGAGTCGTCAACACCTTCGTCGTCTTCGCCTCCCGCATCATCATGGTCCTCATCGAGCAGGCCGTGAGCAGCGACAGCGACGAGCGCGGCGGCCTGGGGTTCTTCGCCCAGTACATCCTGGTAATGGCGCTTGAAAGCGTGCTGATGCTGCTGGCCTCCCCGATCATCTATTGGTACTCGCGCCGTCGCGAGTACGGCGCCGACGCCGGCTCCGCCCGCCTGACCGGGCGGGAGACGATGATCCACGCGCTGGAGCAATTGCGCGCCGGCCCGCGCCTGCGCGACGACCGCGCCCCCTCGGTCTCCGCCTTCAAGATCGACGGGCACGGCCACGGGATCCTCCAGTTTATCTACTCGACGCACCCTCCGCTGGAGGCCCGCATCGAGGCCCTCAAGCGACAGGCCTAGGCCAAGCCTCTAGGCCTCGGCCAGGGCGAACATCGCGTCGATCGGCTTGCGCGCGCGCGCGATGATCTCCGCCGGAAGCTCGACGCGCTGGGCGGGCGACGGCCTCTCCAAGGCGCGCAGCACCTGCTCCAAGCCCACGGACTTCATGTAGGGGCACAGCCGGCACATCGGCACGAAGGCCTTGCGCGGGAAGCGCGAGCGCGCCAAATCCCCCAGGCCGCACTCGGTGACCAGCATGTAATAGCGCGCCCGCGTGCGCTCCACCAGGCGCATCATGTCGCCGGTTCCCCCCACGAAATCGACCGCGGAGGCCAGGGCGGGGCTGCACTCGGCGTGGGCCAGGATCTGCACGCCGGGATAGAGCTTGCGGTAGAGCGCCACCGAGGAGGCGTCGAAGTTCTCGTGGACGATGCAGCGCCCCTTCCACAGGATCATCTCGACGCCGAGCCTCTTGCCGAGCTCCTTGGCGAGATTGGTCGCCATCAACTCGTCCGGGATGAAGATCAGGCTGGGATGGCGCGCGTAGAGAGCGCGCAGGATCGTCGCCGCGTTGGCGGAGGTGACGACGACGTCCGACTCCGCCTTGACCGCGGCGGAGGTGTTGATGTAGGTGACGACCGGCAGGCCGGGATGCTCGGCCTTGAGCGCCCGCACGTCGGCCGCGGTGATGCTCTCCGACAGGGAGCAGCCGGCCTCCGGAGCCGGCAGCAGCACCTCCTTGCCGGGATTGAGTATCTTGGCCGTCTCGGCCATGAAGCGCACCCCGCAGAACACGATCGTCTTGGCGGAGGTCTTGGCGCAGCGCTTGGACAAGGCGTAGGAGTCGCCGACGAAGTCGGAGACCCCGTGGATGATCTCGGCCCGCTGGTAGACATGCGCCGGGATCACCGCGCGCCGCAGCTTCTTTAGGGCGTTGATCTTCCAGGTCAGCCTGGCGCAGCGCTCCAGCTCCTGCTGGCCGTAGCCGAGATCCGCCAGGCCCTTCTCGGCCAGGCGATCCGCCTCGGCCTCCAGCTGCCGCGGCGTCGGCTCGGGAACGCTCTCCGTCATGGCTTGAGATCCGGAAAATTCGTGAACGCCCCGTCGTAGCCCCGGCTCGCCACGCGCGAGAGCTGCTCGCGCGTGTTGACCGTGTAGACCAGGCCCTTGAGGCCGCGCGCGTGGAGCTTCCGCGCCAAGTCCGCGCCGGCCTGGCGCAGGCTTAAGTTCAGGCTCTCGGCGCCGAGAGCCCTCATCTCGCGATAGGCCTTGCGCATGCCGGTCAAGCCCAGAAGATAGCCGATCCGCGCCCGCTTGTCCAACGCCCGCACGGCGAAGAGGGCGGGATGATCGAAGCTGGAGATCAGCGTCTCCTTCCAGGCCGCGCGGCGCTCGATCAACTCGACCAGCCTGCGCTCGATGCCCGGGTAGCGGCGGCTTCCATGCTTGAGCTCCACGTGCAGCTCGGCGCGGCCCGCGACGAGATCCATGGCTTGAGAGAGGGTCGGCGCGCGCTCGGACGCGAAGCGAGGCGAGAACCAGGAGCCCACGTCGACGGCTGCCAATTCCCCGGCGCTCAGCTCGGCGATCCGGGCTTTGAGCCGCCCCACGCGCTTGAGGTCGTCGTCATGAATGACGACCAGCTCTCCATCCCGCGTCTGGTGAATATCGAGCTCGACGGCCCGCGCTCCCAAATCCAGGGCCAGGCGGAAGGCGGCCAGGGTATTCTCGGGAGCGTAGCCGCTGGCTCCGCGATGTGCGATCAGCAGCATCGGCTCAAGCGCTCCATGAAGCGGCCGTGAACCTCGTCGGGCACCTCCACCCCCAGCGGCTTGTCCCGACCGCTGCCGGGGCCGTGGAAATCGCTGCCGCCGGTGGCCAGCAGCCCCAAATCGGAGGCCAGCCGCAGGTAGCGGGCCGTCTGGGAGGCGCGATGCGAACCGTAGTAGGCCTCCAGGCCCTCCAAACCGGCCTCCTTCCAGCCGGCCAGCAAGCCCTCCTCGGAAACGGTCTCCGGGTGGGCCAAGCTGCAGAAGCCCCCCGCCCCGCGGATCAAGGCGATGGCTTCCTCGGGGCTGGGCCCGGCGGAGCCGACGTAGCCGGGCTTGCCCCGAGCCAAGAAACGGTTGAAGGCCTCCTGCCGGCTCGCCACGAAGCCCCCGCGTCGCAACGCATCGGCTACGTGCGGGCGCCCCAGCGCCTCGCGCCCCTGAGCGACGACGTCCTCCAGGCGGATCGAAAGCCCCAGCCGGCGCAGCGCCTCGACGATGCGCTCCACGCGGGCGCGGCGGCGCTCCCGAAAGGCCGCCAGCCGCTCCAGAAAAGCGGGGTCTCGCCAGCGCAGCCCGTAGCCCAGGATGTGCACGCCGCCCGGATGGGCGGTGTTGATCTCTATGCCGCAGAGCGTCGTGATACCTTGCCGCCGCGCGGCCTCCCGGGCCTCGCCGAACCCGGAGACGCTGTCGTGGTCGGTCAGGACCAGCAGCTCCACCCCGGAGGCCTTGGCTCGACGCACGACCTCCGCCGGGGCGCAGGTCCCGTCCGAATAATGGGAATGAGTGTGCAAGTCCAGGCGCAACGCAGGTCCTAAACCGTCACGACTTCCTTGATCTCCGGCACGTCCTGCTTGACCATGCGCTCGACGCCGCTCTTAAGCGTGGCCGCTGCGCTGGGGCAGCCGTGGCAGGCCCCCGAGAGGCGCACCTCGACGATCCCGGTCTCCTCGTGGACATCGACCAGCGTGATGTCGCCGCCGTCCGACTGGATGAAGGGGCGCACCTTCTCGATCACCTTCTCGACCTTCTCTCTCACCGACATATCAGCTCTCCCGGGCCGCCAGCGCGATCAACGACGCCGTCCGCGCGCAGCCCTCGCTTTCCTCGAGCAAGCGGGCCAGGGTGATGCCTTCGAAATACGCCTCGATGAGCTCTCCCAGCCCTTGCCAGACCGGGGACAGCCCGCAGCGGCCCTGGCGGCGGCAATCCTTCTTAAGCCCCGTGTACTTGCCGCAGACGTCCTCGAAGAGATCGCCCTCCACGGCCCGCAGCACCTGGCCCAGGGTGATCTGCGCGGCCGGCCGGCTGAGGGCATAGCCGCCGCCGCTGCCACGATGGCTGCGCAGCAGCCCCGCGCGCTTGAGGCGCAGCAGCAATTGGTTGACGTAGTTGGCGGGGACGTTCTCCGAGACGGAAAGGCTCTCGGCGGTCACGGAGCGGCCCTCGCAGCGAGCCAAGCCCGTCATCAACCTCGCCGCGTACTCCATGGAGCTGGTGATTTTCATCAGTAGATCCCGAGCTGGTCCTTCGCCTCCTCGCTGGCCATCGTCCGCGGGTCCCAGGGAGGGAAGAACGACAAATCGACGTCGACGTCGCGCACGCCGGGGACCTTCGCCAAGGCTCCGTGGACGGAGGCCAGGAGCATCGGCCCGTAGGGGCAAGCCGGGGAGGTCAGGCTCATCTTGACGAGCACGGACTGCCCGGGCCCCGCTTCGCTGTCCTTGAGCTCGGCCCCGTAGATCAATCCTAAGTCGACGATGCTGATGCGTATCTCCGGGTCGTAGACCGGCTGCAGCGCCTCGCCGATCTGCTTGAACGTCGCCACTCTATTCCACCTCCTCGAAATCCGCCTGCGCTCCGCCGCTCCGCCGGGCCAAGCCCTGCTGGAGGGTGTTCCAAGCCAGCGTGGCGCATTTGACGCGCGTCGGAAAGCGGCGCACCCCCTCCAAAGCGCCCACCGCCTCCAGCTCCTGCGGCAGTAAAGCCGCCGGCGCGCCGCGCAGCATCATGCCCTTGAAAGCCTCGAGCAGCGAGGCGGCCCGCTCCGGGGTTTGGCCCTCCAGAGCCTCGGCCATCATCGCCGAGGAGGCCTGGCTGATGACGCAGCCGTGCCCGGTGAAGCGAATTTGGGCGATGCGGCCGTCCGGGCCGGACCTCATCGTCAGCTCTATCTCGTCGCCGCAGACGGGATTGAGGCCGCGCGCGCGCATGTCCGCGGGCTCCAGCCTTCCCCGGCGCGCCTGATCCCGGGAATAGTCCAGCAACGCCTCCCGATAGAGCTCCCGCAGCTCGCTATCGCCTTCCATCGCTAGGCCGCCGCCGGGCGGAAGAAGGAGATCGCCTTCCTCAGCGCCGCAAGGAGAAGATCGACCTCCTCGCTGCTATTATAAAGGTAGAAGCTGGCCCGCACGGTGCCGCCGACCCCCAGCCGCGCCATCAGCGGCTGGCAGCAGTGGTGGCCAGCGCGCACGGCCACTCCCTCCAGGTCCAGCGCCGTCCCGACGTCGTGGGGATGCAGCCCCTCGACGTTGAAGGAGACGACGCCGCCGCGTCGAGCCAGGTCGTCCGGGCCGTAAACCGTCACTCCGGGCTCGGCCGAGAGGGCCTTGACCGCGCGGCGGGTGAGCTCGCGCTCGTGCTCGACTATCCGCGAAAGCCCCACCGCGCCCAGGTAGTCCAGCGCCGCCGCGAACGCCGCCGCCCCGGCGATGTTCGGCGTTCCCGCCTCGAACTTATGGGGCAGGACGTTCGGCGCAAACCCCCGCAGCGTCACGCGCGAGATCATGTCTCCGCCGCCCAGAAACGGCGGCATCTCGGCCAGCAGCTCCTCGCGGCCGTAGAGCACCCCGATTCCGGTGGGCCCCAGCATCTTGTGGGCCGAGAAGACGATGAAATCCGCGTCCCAGGCCCGCGCGTCGAGCTGCCGGTGCGGGGCCCACTGCGAGGCGTCCACCAGGACGCGGGCCCCGACGGCGCGCGCGGCCCGGATGATCGCCTCGACGGGGACCAAGGTGCCGAGGGCGTTGGACGCGGCGGTGAAGGAGACCAGCTTGGTCTTGCGGCCCAGGAGGGCGGGCAGCGCGGATAGGTCCAGAGTGCCGTCGGCAAGGATGGGAACGAACTTTAAAACGACGCCGCGCTCGGCGGAGAGCTGCTGCCAGGGCACGAGATTTGAGTGATGCTCCAGCTCCGTCAGCACGATCTCCTCGCCCGCGCGGACGTTGGCCGCGGCCCAGCTGCGCGCGACGAGGTTGATCGACTCCGTGGCGTTGCGCGTGAAGACGATCGTCTCCGGCTTGGGAGCGCGGATGAAGGCGGCCACCTTCCGGCGCGCCTCCTCCACCAGCGCCGTGGCTTCGTCGGAGAGGGTGTGGACCCCTCGGTGGATGTTGGCGTTATGGTTCTGGTAGAAGTCCACCAGGGCCGCGATCACCTGGCGCGGCTTCTGGCTCGTCGCCGCGTTGTCGAGATAGACCAGGGGCTTGCCCCGCACGCGGCGCGCGAGGATCGGAAAATCGGCGCGGACCTTGTCCAGGTCGATCATGCCCCCTCCAGGCCCGAAGCGGCCTCGATGCGGCGAGCCAGCGCCTCGCGCACCTTCGTCAGCGCCATGCGTCCCAGCATCTCGCTGGCGAAAGCGTAGACCAGGAGGCTGCGCGCCTGGGCCGTACCGACGCCGCGCGAGCGCAGGTAAAACAGGGCGTCCTCGCTCAACTGCCCGACTGTGGCGCCATGCCTGCATTGCACGTCGTTGGCGTGGATCTTGAACTCCGGCTTGGTGTGGGCCAGCCCGCCCTCCGAGAGCAGCAGGTTCTTGTTGTAGACGTGGGCGTCTGTCTTCTGGGCGCCGGGCAGGACCTCGACCAAGCCGTCGAACACGCTGCGCGCCTGGCCGTCCAGGACTCCCTTGTAGAGCTCGCGGCTCCTGCCGCGCGGCACCGCGTGGACGACGCGGGTGTGGAAATCAAGGTGCTGCCGACGGCAAGCCAGGTAGAGGCCGTTGAGCTCGGCCTCGCAGCCTTCCCCGGCCAGGACGACGTCGGCGTCGCAGCGCGCCAAGGCGCCGCCCAGGCCCACGACATGGCTGCGCAGTCCGGCGTCGCGGCCGAGCCGGGCGCGCAAGCCGTGGACGCTGACCAGCGGCTCCGTCTCGCGCATAAGCCTGTAGAGCTCCAGCCTGGAGCCCTCCGCCAGCTCGCAGCGGGTCACGGAATTGGTGAAGAACTCTCCGCCGCCGCGGCCGACCGCCTCCTCGACGATCACGGCCTCGGCGCCCGGCTCCAGGACCACGACGCCCCGGTAATGCGCCTCCCGCGGCTGCTCCTCCGCGGAGGTGGCCACGGTGACGACGTGCAGCGGCGCGTCGAGCTTCATCCCCTTGGGAATGACGACGTAGGGCCCGTCGCAAAACCGCGCCGCCGCCAGAGCGCCGAAGCCGGCCTCCTCCGGGCCCAACAGCAGCGCCTCGTCGATCTCGTCGGCCAGGCCGCCGCAGCGCAGGCCTTGCGGCAGGCGCGAGAGCTCCGCGGCCAGCCTCCCGTTGTCGAAGACCAGGCGGTAGCCGTCCAAAGGCGCCAGGCACAACCCCTCAAGTTCCGCCTCCGTCAAGCCGGCGGGACGCGCCGCGGTGTAGCTCTTGCCTAGGATTGCGGCCAGCGGGGTAAACCTCCAGTCCTCGTCCCCGGGCCTGGGCAGGCCGCGCTCCGCCAGCCGCCACCGCGCCGAGCGCCGAGCGCCCTCGATCATGCCTGCGCCGCCTCGAGCCAGCCGTAGCCTTCCTTCTCAAGCTGCAGCGCCAGCTCCTTGCCGCCGGACTTGACGATGCGCCCGCCGGCCAGCACGTGGACGAAATCGGGCTCGACGTAATCCAGCAGCCTCTGGTAATGCGTCACCACCACGAAGGCGCGCTCGGGATCGCGCAGGGCGTTGATGCCGCGGGCGACGATCTTGAGGGCGTCTATGTCCAGCCCGGAATCGGTCTCGTCGAGCAGGCAGAGCCGCGGCTCTAGAACCGCCAACTGCAGGATCTCGTTTCGCTTCTTCTCGCCGCCCGAGAAGCCGAAGTTGACGTCCCGGTTGAGCAGGGCCGGGTCCATCTCGACCAACTGGGCCTTCTTCTTGACGTGCTTGAGGAAATCGCCCGCCGACAGCTCCGGCTGGCCATGGTGCTTGCGCAGGGCGTTGTAGGCCGCCTTCAGGAAATACTTGTTGGTGACGCCAGCGATCTCGACCGGATATTGGAAGGCCAAGAAGACCCCCTCGCGGGCGCGCTCCTCGGCCGGCAGCGACAGCAGGTCCTTGCCGCAGAACCGGGCCGTCCCCGCCTCGACGCGATAGCCCTCTCGTCCGGTCAGCACGTGCGACAGGGTGCTCTTGCCGGAGCCGTTCGGCCCCATGATGGCGTGGACGGTGCCCGCCGCGACCGACAGGTCGATGCCGCGCAGGATCTGCTTGCCGGCCACGGAAACCTTCAATCCCTTCACTTCCAATAATGGCGGCTTCATCCGACGCTTCCCTCCAGGCTGATGCTGAGCAGTTTGTGCGCCTCGACGGCGAACTCGATCGGCAATTCTTTAAAGACCTCCTTGCAGAAGCCGTTGACGATCATGCCCACCGCGTCCTCGCTCGAGAGTCCGCGCGAGCGGCAATAAAAGAGCTGGTCCTCCCCGATCCTGGAGGTCGTGGCCTCGTGCTCCACCCGCGAGGAGGTGTTGTTGACCTCCAGATAGGGGAAGGTATGCGCCCCGCACAGCTCACCCATCAAGAGGGAGTCGCACTGCGAGTAGTTGCGCGAGCCGACCGCGTCTTTGGCGATCTTGACCAAGCCGCGGTAGCTGTTCTGGCCATGCCCCGCCGAGATGCCCTTGGAGACGATGGTCGAGCGGGTGTTGCGGCCCAGATGGATCATCTTCGTGCCGGTATCGGCCTGTTGATGATGGTTGGCCAAGGCCACGGAGTAGAACTCCCCCACGGAGTCGTCGCCCTTGAGGATGCAGCCTGGATACTTCCAGGTGATCGCCGAGCCCGTCTCGACCTGCGTCCAGGAAATCTTGGAGGAGCGGCCCCGGCAGATGCCGCGCTTGGTCACGAAGTTGTAGATGCCGCCCTTGCCGTCCTTGTCCCCCGGATACCAGTTCTGGATGGTCGAGTATTTGATCTGCGCGCGATCCAGGGCGACCAGCTCGACCACGGCGGCATGGAGCTGGTTTTCGTCGCGCATCGGCGCGGTGCAGCCCTCCAGGTAGCTGACGCTGGCGTCGTCCTCGGCGACGATCAGGGTGCGCTCGAACTGGCCGGTGCTGGCCGCGTTGATGCGGAAATAGGTCGACAGCTCCATCGGACAGCGCACGCCCTTCGGGATGTAGGCGAAGGAGCCGTCCGAGAACACCGCCGAGTTCAGCGTCGCGAAGAAGTTGTCCGTGTAGGGCACGACGGATCCCAGGTACTTCCTGACCAAGTCGGGATGTTCCCGCACGGCCTCCGAGAAGGGGCAGAAGATGACGCCCGCCTCGCTGAGGACTTTCTTGAACGTCGTCGCGACGGAAACGGAATCCAACACGGCGTCGACCGCCACCCCGGCCAAGAGCTTCTGCTCCTCCAGGGGGATGCCGAGCTTCTCGAAGGTCCGGCGCACCTCCGGGTCGACCTCCTCGATGCTGCCCAGCTGCTTCTTGGGCTTCGGCGCCGAGTAATAGATGATGCCTTGATAGTCGATCTTCGGATAGCGGACGTTCGCCCAGGTCGGCTCCTTCATGGTCAGCCAATGGCGATACGCCTTCAGCCGCCACTCCAGCAGCCAGTCCGGCTCCCCCTTCTTGGCCGAGATCAGGCGGATGACGTCCTCGCTCAAGCCTGGCGGCGCCTGGTCCGCGTCGATCGCAGACACGAAGCCGTACTTGTAGCCTTCTTGCGTCAAGCGCTCCAGCGGCTCATTCGCCATATCGTTAAAAATACTTTTAAATTCAGTATATTTTTGTTCTAATACCAGTATAGCATAGTTGACTGTTTTAGTCAACATTGCTAAGATGGGCCGTCGAAAATCCGCGCGCTGGAGAAAAACCATGCGAATCGCCGTCAAAGCCGCGCTCATCCTGGCCCTGTTCGCCGCGCCCTGGACGCGCCCCGCGCGCGCGGCGCTGCCCGCGGCCCAGGTGCCAGCGGTCCAGCCCTCGCCGCTGCCGAACGATCCCTTGCAGACGACGATCCATCGCCTCGCCAACGGCCTGACGATCTACCTCTCGCCCAACCACCAGCGGCCCCGAATCACCGCCTGGATCGTCGTGCGCACCGGCAGCAAAAACGACCCCGCCAAGACGACCGGACTGGCGCATTACCTGGAACACATGCTGTTTAAAGGCACTCCTCAACTGGGCACGCTGGACTACGCCAAGGAGCGGCCGCACCTGGAACGGATCACGCGGCTCTACGAGGAGCATTTCCGGGCGAAGGACCCAGCGCTGCGGCGCAAGCTCTACGCCGAGATCGACCAGGAAAACCAGAAGGCCGCGCGCTACGAGGTTCCCAACGAGCTCGACAAGGTTTACCGGGAGATGGGCTTTCAAGGCCTCAACGCCTTCACCTCCAACGAGCAGACCGTCTTCGTCGTCAACCTCCCGGCCAACCGCCTCGACGCCTGGGCGACGCTCGAGGCGGCGCGCTTTTCCCACCCCGTCTTCCGGCTGTTCCAAAGCGAGCTGGAAACGGTCTACGAGGAGAAGAACCGCACCCTCGACAACGCCGACCGGATGCTCGACCAAGCCGTCAACCGAGCGCTCTATCCGGAGCACCCCTACGGAACGCAGACGACCATCGGCACGATCGCCAACCTCAAGAACCCCTCGCTGCGGCGCATGTACGAGTATTTCGGGCGCTGGTACCGCCCGAACAACATGGCCCTGGTCCTTTCCGGCGACTTCGAGCCGGAGCCGACGCTGAGGCTGCTGGCCAAGCGCTTCGGCGGTTGGAAGCCGGCGGGGCTGCCCGCGCCGAGGACCGGCCCTCTGCCGCCTCCCCGCGGCACCAAGCGCGTCGAGCTCAAGTACGACGCCGAGGAGAAGGTCGTCATCGCCTGGCCGACGGCTTCTTATCTAAGCCCGGACAGGGACGCCCTGACCGTGATGGACATGCTGATGGACAACTCGGTGGCGGGACTGCTCAACCTGGAGCTGGACCAAGCCCAAAAGGTCAAGGCCGCCGGCAGCAGCCCGACCTTCTACAACGACGCCGGCGATTGGCGGGTCTGGGCGGTGCCGAAAGCGGGGCAGAGCCTGGAGCAGGCCGAGGTCCTGCTGCTGCGAACCGTCGACCACCTCAAGCAGGGGCGCTTCACCGAGGACGACATCAAGGCCGTCATCACGAGCTTCGAGGTCGCGCAAAAGGAGCGCCTGGAATCCAACGACGCGCGCGCAGAGTTCATGGCGGAATCCTTCGTGCGTCGGGAAGCCTGGCCCCATGCCGTCCAGGAGCTGGACCGCCTGCGCCGCGTCACCAAGGCCGACGTGCTGCGCGTGGCCGCCAAATACCTGGGCCCCGACCGCGTGATCGTCTACCGCCGCCGGGGGCAGGCCGTCATCCCGCACATCTCAAAGCCCGGGTTCACCACGGTGCCCATCGACAGCAGCCGCCAGTCCGCCTTCGCGCGCCGCATCCTCGCCCTGCCCGCGCCGCCGATCCAGCCCCACTGGCTGCTCGAGGGGCGCGACTACGAACAAGCCGAATTGCCGTCCGGCACGTTCTTTACAGCGCGCAACCCCTTCGACGACCTCTTCTCGCTGACCTGGGTCTTCGAGGAGGGCCGCCGCCAGCAGCCGGACCTCTGCGCCGCCCTGGACCTGCTCGAGCTCTCCGGAGCGGGCTTACTGTCGGCCGACGCGTTCAAGAAAAAGCTCTTTTCCCTGGGGACCAGCTTGTCCTACAGCTGCGGGGACCAGGAGTCCAGCGTGACGCTGACGGGGCTCGACCGAAACTTCTGGGAGTCTCTGCAATTGATGCGCCGACGCTTCGAAAGCCCCAACGTGGATGCCGGCACCCTGCATAAGATGGTCGACGTCGCCATCGGGGCCCACCGCGACGCCAAGAGCGATCCGGGAACGGTCTTCGGGGCGCTGGGGGAGTGGGCGCGAAGGGGCGCCGACAGCCCGGTGCTGCGCGAGCTTAGCGACGACCAACTGCGCCGGCTCGATCTTAAGACCCTGGAGTCCTTGCTGGCCAAGCTTCCGCGGACCGCCCACCGCACCGCTTACGTGGGCGACAGGCCGATCGGGGAGGTGGCTCAGCTCTTGGCCCAGGAGGGCCGCTACGCCCCCGCGCCGCCTAGGATCCCGGAGCGGCTGCTGCGCCCGGACGGACCGCGGGTGGTGTTTACGCCGCGCAAGATGGTCCAGGCCCGCGTCGGGCTCTTCGTCGACGACGGGCCGGACGATCCCTCCAGGATAGTCGACGAGATGTTCCTCTCCGGCTATCTGGGCGGCGGGATGAGCTCCGTCATCTTCCAGGAGATCCGGGAAGCCCGCTCGCTGGCGTACGCCGCTTGGGGCGGCTACGCCCCCGCCGAGCACAAGGCAGACGACGGGCAGCTCTACGCGGGCCTCGGCTGCCAGGCGGATAAGACGCCCGACGCCGCCGCGCTGCTGCGGCAGTTGACGCTGGACCCGCCCTGGTCGGAGGCTAGATTCAAGGAAACCGCCGACGCCATCGAGGCGAACTACCGCTCCGATCCCCTGACCTTCCGCGAGATTCCCGCGGCCTTGATCGACTGGCAGGACGAGGGGCTGCCGCCCGGCGATCCGCGCCCGCAGCGGTTCAAGCGCGCGCAGGGCTACACGCTGACGCAATTGGAAGCCTTCGCGGCGCGTTTCAAGAACGCCCCCTCCACGCTGTACGTGCTGGGAGACCCTTCCCGCGTGGGGCTAAGCCGCCTCAAGACGCTGGGCCGCTTCGAGCAGCGCTCCATCGACCAGCTCTTCCCTTATTAAGGAAGGCCTTTTTAGCCGAGGCTGGCCAGAGCGCTGCGCACTCGGCGCTCGGCGGGATTGCGGCGCGATGCCGCCGCCAGCAGGGCGCGCGCTTCCTCGCGCCGGCCCAGCTTGACCAAGGCGCGGGCCCCGTTGACCGCGAAAGCGCTCTCTTCCGGATGCTTGGAAAAGGAGTTGACGCACAGCCCCGCGCAATCGGCCAGCCGCCCCGTGCGCGCGTAGACCGCGGCCAATCCCAGGCAGGCGAACAGCTCGGAGCCGCGCCGCAGCACCATCTCGCAAAGCGCCTCCGCCTCGCCGAACATCTGGAAGGACATCAACGCGCAAAGCCGGTCCTCCAAATAGCCGCTCGAGCAGTCGCCGCGGCGCGCATAACGCAACACCTGCAGGAAGTGGCGGCAAGCCATCCAGGTGGCAGCTCCCGGCAGCGGCAGCCTCACCAGCTTGCGCTCCTCGTCGGCATGGAAATGCCCGGCGTCCGGCACGCGCAGAAGCCGGCCGGCAGGCTGGCCCGGACCGGCGGCCAGCGGGGTGAACGCCAGCTTAGTGCCGCGCGGCAGGGTCAGCCGCGAGACCGGCATCTCGTAGAGCTCCGGCGCCTCCGGCGGCAAGCGGCCCTCCGAGAGCTCGCGCGCCCGCGAGGAGGGGACGTCGACGACGGCGCCGCGGTCCAGGTACAGACGGATGCCGGCGAAACAAGGGACCGCGCGCAGCACGCTGAAGACGGAGCCGGGCTGGTAGCCCATCCAAAGGAACTCCTGTCCCTTGGGCGGCTGCAGGCGCCCCTTGGCGACGAATTCCGCCACCGCGTCCCGCGAAGGAAAGACCGGAACCCAAGCACCCTCCTGCTCGTCGTCCCTATCGGCCCAGATCGGCAGAACCTCGTCGAGGCGGGAAACGCGCGTGGCCGTCTCCTGGCCGATCGGGGCGTCGACGCTCAGCAGGAAGGTCTCGGAACGCAGCAGCTCTCTAAACAGGGCGCCGCGCGGATGCCGCGGCTGCTCGGCGGCCTGCCGGATCAGGAACTCCAGCGTCTCTACCATGCCGCCAGCTTAACCCCTGGCCAAGGACAGCGTCAAGACCCAAGGCCCTCCCAAATCCTCAGTCAAGCTGAGGAACAGGGGCTCTCACTTCTTTGCGACCGGCCGAAAGCAGCCGAGGACGACGACCAAAAGCAGGGCCCAGGAAACGGCCGGCCAGGCCCGCATTCCCCAAAGCGCCAGGGACTGGCTGTCCAGCATCCAGGCGGCCGCCGTAGACAGGAGAGCGGCCCAGACCGCGGCCAGGGCCCAGCGCGCCGGGGCGCCGAGGCGCTCGCCTCCCCCGCCCAGATCCGACCAGCTGACCGCGGATAAGGACGACAACGGCAGGTCGGCCGCCGTCAACAGGAGGGCCGCCGCGACCAGGCCGCGCAGGGGCCCCGGCAGTATCGTCGCCGAGAAATGCGGCAGCAGATAATCGAGGCGGGTCGGTATCTCCAAGGCAGGGTGGGCGCCGTAGTAGCCGAGCAGGCAGGTGCCAAGGCAAAGCAGCAAGGCCAGAGCCGAGGCGCTGAGCGCGGCGGCGGCGGCCATCGCCTTGCGCGCGTCGCGATCCGAACGGCAGGCGAGGAACTTCTGGCAGATCTCATGGTCGGCGCAAAAAGCGGCCCAGCCTCCCGCCAGGCCGGCCAGCCAAGCGAAGGGCGAGATGCCTCCCGCGAAGACGGACAAGCGCCCGCTGCGCGCGGCCAGATTCCAGACGAAATGAGCGCCTCCGGGAATTTGGCCGACGGCGTAGGCGGCCGCGCACGCCACCGCGGCCGCGACGAAAAGGGCCTGCAGCGCGCCGGTCCAGATGGCGGCGCGCAGGCCTCCATAGCCGATGGCGGCTGCCGCCAGGACGGCGAGAAAAGCCAAGCACCATTCCGGGGACGGCCCGCAAACAAAGGACAGCGCCGCGGCCGCCACGGCCAGCCGCAGCGCCGATGACAGACCGCGCCCGGAGCAGAACAAGCCCGCGGAGATTCTCCGCGCCGCCAAGCCCAGCGAACTGCCGGCGGCGCCGTAAACCGTCAGCTCCCCGCGGGAGCGCCAGCGCGGCAGCATCCACCAGCCGATGGCGCGGCCGATCAAGGAAGCCGCGAACACCTGGACCAAGCCCCAGCCCCGCGCGAAGGCCGCGGCCGGGATCGCCAGCAGGGTCAGCGCCGAGATCTCGGAGGAAGCCGCCGACAGGGCGGCCAGCCACCAGGGAGCGGCGCGGCGATCGAGGAAAGCGTCCTGCGCGCAGGCGCCGGCCGGCCCAGCGCACAAGACAACGATCCAGAACGCCGCAAAGGCGGCGAAGATCATGCCGGCGTCGGCGGCGGCCAAGGGATGGTAGCCCAATTTAAAACGCCACCGGCATGCGTCCCTTGGGAGAGATCAGTCCGGCCAGCGCGCGAGCGGCGGCGCGCTGGGCCGGCTCATTCTGCGAAAAGGCGCATAGCCCGCGCGCGCGGACGTCGCCGAAAACAAAGGGGCTGCCGAAAGAGACCAGCGTGGCCGATCGAGCCGACTTCAACGCCGCGGCCAGGCGCGCGCGCTGCCTGGAGTCGTAGCCGATGCGGCCGGCGTAGGCCCGCGGATTAAGAAAGCTCCCGATCACCAGGGTCTCCACCGAGGAGCCTTCCTCCCACGGCCGCGGACGGCGGCCGCTGGCGCGCAGGCCCTCAAGGAACGGTTCTCCAAGCCATTCCTGCGGCCCGGAAGCGTCCGGTTCCCAATAAGAAAAATCGGACGGCAGCGGCGGCGCCGGCTGGCGCGCCCAGCTCAGGCAGGCCTCGGCCAAGCGCTCGGCCCTCTCAACATGCTCCGGGCCGCCGACGCTCGACAACGAGGGAACCGCCGGGGCCTTTCGGCAGGCCGCGCGAGCCTTCGCCAAGCGCGCGTGCGCCGCAGCCACGGCGGCCGCCAAGGCGGGATCGCCGGCGACGGCGGCTTCCAACTCTCGGGCCAAGCGGCGCGGATCCTTGGGGACCAACAGGATGTCCGAGCCGCCCGACAAGGCGCGCTTGGCCGCTTCGAGCTCCTCGAACCCTTCCGCCACCGCCCGCATCGCCAGCGAGTCGGTCACCACCAAGCCCCCGAAGCCCAGCTCTCCCCGCAACGTCTTTGCGACATCGCTCGACAAGGAGTATGGGAGCTCTGGACCGGACAGGGAAGGCGCCAGCAAGTGGGCCGTCATCACCGCGTCGGCGCTGTTCGCCAGGGCGGCGAAGGGCGCCATCTCCCGCCGCTTGAACTGCTCCCGCGATAGCCGCACCGTCGGCAGACCAAGATGCGAATCCTCCAGCGTCTCTCCATGCCCCGGGAAATGCTTCAGGCAGCCCAATGCCCCCGCGGAATGCAAGCCGCGCAGATAAGCCCTGGCCAGCCGCGCCACGGCGCCGGGATCGCCGGAAAACGCCCGCACGTTGACGATTGGATTGGCGGGCGCCGTGGCCAGGTCGCAGACGGGGCCGAGCACCCAGGATACGCCAAGTGCGCGGGCCTCGGCGCCGGCGATGACCCCCTTCTCGAACGCCAGGGTTTCCGAACCCGCCGCGCCCAATCCCATGTTCGACGGCAAGGCGGTGCCGCCCGAGCACTGCGTCGGCAGCCCGTCCTCGTAATCGGCGCAGAAAAGCAGGGGGCGGGGAGCGTGCCGCTGCAGTCCCGCCGTGAAGTCCGCGACCTCCTCGGGCCGGCCGCCATAGAGGCAGAAGCCTCCCACTCCGAGGCGCGTCAACTCCTCCGCCCGCTGTGGATCGTCGACGCCGAAGGTGTGGCCGGGGATGATCAACTCGACGACGAGCCCGGCCTGCTCCATCGGCGCATTATGCCTTTTCGTCCAAGGCTCCGCAATATCGCCGTAACGCGCTTTTCCCTATAATGACAGGGATGTCTTGCCTCGCCGCCTTGTTGTTGGGCATAGCCACGACGCTCTCGGCCCGGTCCTTTTCCAAGCCCTACATCGATCTGTTGGCCCGCAACCATTTCAGCGTCCGTGCCGACGGCTCGATCTGGCCAGACGGGGCCAAGAACCCGGTCGATCCAGCCGACGTCCCCTACCTGATTCATCGGCTAGAGAGCGGCCAAAGGCTGCAGGCCCTGCTGCGGCTGGATATCCTGCTGTCGAAAAGCGACGGGGAGCGCTACCTGACTCCCGACGAGCGCGACGAGCTGCGCCGGATCGTCCGCGAGACTTGGCCGTTCTTCACTCTGGGAGCGCGCAAGGACTTCGCGCATTTTTTCTCCCTGGAAGAACTCGAGCAGATGAACAGGGATCCGGCTCCCCTCGACACCGCCACGGCCCTGACGATGACCGATCCCGCGCCGGCGGCGCTTTCGAGCGAGGATGTCCCTCCCGCTCTCAAGCCGGTGCCCACACCGCATCTGCTCTCGCGGCTGCCTCCCCCGCAAGCGCCCCAGACGCAACAAAGCGCGCCGAGCGCCCCGACGGTCTACTACATCGCTTCCCTGCCGCTGGCGCCCGCGGCGCCAACGGCGCCGGCGGCCGCCCTCCCGCCCGCGGCCGTCTTGCCCCTGGTTGTCCCCCGCGCCCTGCCCGCCGTTTCTCCCGCCGCGCCGCCAGCCATCGCGGCTGCCACGCCGGCCGCGGCAAGTCCCAAGCCGCAGCCGGCCGCCGTCGCGGCCGTCGCGGCCGCAGCCCCCCTGCGGGTTGCAGCGCCAGCTGCGGCCGTCGCTCCAAAACCGGCCTCCAGCGCAATCGCCACGCTCGGCGCCCCCGTCTCGACGTCGACAATTGCCGTGAGCTCGCTGCCGACCGCGGCGACGCCGGCCGCCGCCTATGCCGCCGCGGCGGAGGGACTGCCCCCGCCGGTGGCGGCCGCGGCCGCGCTCGGTGCGGGCCCTCCGACGAAAGTGGCCGAGACCCCCCAGCCGCCGAGCGTTCCCGCGCCCGCCGCCGCCCCGGTCCTGCCGCCCCAACCGGTGGCCGAGGCCGGCTTGCCGCCGGTCAAGACTGTCTCGCAATCTGATTTCGAGACGTTCCTTCGGGACGCCCCCTACGGCAATGAAACCAAGAACCTGTTGCGGTTGATCTCCCTGAAGGCCTTCGAGCCGGCGCGCTCCCGCGCGCTGGACGTCCTGATGAACGATCTGCCGCAGATCGTCATCGACTCCCAGCGCGTCGGGCTAGACGCCCACGCGGCTCTGCTCGCCATCGAAACGCCGACCTTGCGGGCTTATACGATCGCCCTAAGCCCGGGTCCCGCGATCTATGCCAAGAAGCATTTCTTCGAATCCGGCCCCGCGGTATTGCTGTCGGACTCGGCCAAGATATACGCCTCCTTGCACGTTCCGATGCCGACGCTCGAGGCCCTCAAGCCGGACGCCGTGGCGGTCAAGGAAGAACTTGGGCCGTGGGACCGCGAGAGGGTGTTTAGCGACGGCTCTCGGCGCGGCAGCTATTCCCCGCAGGAGCAAGCGGGCTATTTGCTGCGCAAGCTGTTGCGCCTGGCCGCCAAGCGCCAGGGCTGGGACGCGTCCGCGTACGTGGCCGAGGCCTATGCGCGCTCGGCACAGTGGGCGTTCTACAGCCGCGCGATCTCCGATCAATCTCTCCTCGATCCGGAGACTCGCGACGAGTTCGATCAGTGGCGCGACCAGCCGGACGAATACAGGGATCACTTAGTCCACACGCTTTCCGCCGGCAGGGTCCAGACATTGGATCCCCGCAAGGGCAATGCCCTGACCCAGCGCCAATTCGACCGCGCCGCCCTGCAGGACTGCGTAGCCACCTTCAAGGCGGACCTGGCGGCGCGCCTGGACGCCGACCGCGACGCGATGGAGAAGGATGCCTTGGCGCTGGAGCGCGGGGAGCTCATCGACAAGGACCAGCTCGAGCGCTCGCGGCAAGCCATCGCCGCCGACTTCGAGAAGGTCAGGCCTCCGCGGGTCACCCCCGCCCAATGCGATGCGCGCTACGGCGCCGAAGCCGCCGAGCTGGGCGCCTCCGCCGCGGTCTTCGCCGAGATGAGCCAAAGCGAGCGCGATGCCCGCGCCGCCATGGGGCAAACACAATGACCATCGCCGGCCCGCTGCTGTTTCTGCTGTTGTCCCTGTCGCCGTCCTCTGCCCGCGCGGCCGACTCCCCACTGCGCTACGTCCCGCCCTCGAGGACCTTCGCTTGCGACCTGCCGGGGCCGGATTGGCATGCGTTCGAGGAGGAGGAAGACACGGGTTTCGCGGTCCACATCCTGGGCCCGGACGATCCGACCGGAACCTACCGGACCGGCATCGACGTCCGCTGGCGGGAGAAGGGGGAGCCGGGCTGGGTGCCGATCAAGAAGCGCATCGACGACGAATTGCGGCGCAAGGACCCCTCCGTCGGCCGCGTGGCTACTTTAGTGCGGCCGTACCGAGTCCCCGCGGGCTTGGCCAGGGTGTTCGAGGTCGTCGAGATCCGCCGTCTGCCGGCCAGCCAGCTGCCCTCGCTTGACGAGGATCTGCACTACTACTACGCCGTGATCCCGGAAGGAGAAAGCTACTACGAGATCAAGCTGGCCAGCACGCGCGAGGAATACCTCAAGTACCGCGACGTCTTCGTGCGCTTTCTCTACACCTTCCGTCCGATCGGCGTCGCCGGACTATAAGATAGGATGTTAGTCACAGCCGCCACAGCTTCAGGCCGCAGGTGGGGCGGATCACGGCGCGGAACAAATGCCCCCCGCGCAGCGTGAAGTCCGGCAGTCCCAGGCTGGCGTGGGCGTGCAGGAGGATAGCGCCGTCCTCGGCGCGGCAGACGTTGCCCAAAAGCGAGATCATCTCCAGGGCCCCCGACAGGGTCGTGCGGTCGTAGCCGCGCAGGGCGGGAGGGAACCTTGGCGGCCTGAAAAGATAAAAAGAGGGATTTATGACTCACTGCACTAGGCCCCAGGAGTTTGTCGCAGCATATGCTAATATAGTCATATGCTCAATCGGGAGCGGCTCGACGCGGGGCTCAAGGTCAAGGCAGATTTTCTCAGGGCGCTTTCCAACCCCGTGCGCTTGGCGATTATCGAGGAGCTCCAGGGCGGAGAGTTGCCCGTCGGACGGATGGTCGAGCGGCTGAGCGTGGAGCAGTCAAGCCTCTCGAAGCATCTGGCCATTCTAAGGCACGCCGGACTCGTCGTCTCGCGCAAGCGCAAGTCGACGGTCCTCTATTCCATCCGCAATCGCGCGATATTTCGCGTCCTCCGCCCGATTGCCCAGATCCTGCGCAAGCGCATGGCTGAGAGCCGCGATATCTTCGCCCAGCTCGGGAGATCTTAGGCGGAAAACCCAGCATCCTCGGCGCGCCCAGGCCAGGTCTCCAGCGCCGGACTACGGGACATCGTCGGGCGGCTCGCCGACCTTCTGCCGGCGCAGGGCCCCATCGGCATCTTCGTCCATCACAACACGCTCCACGCTTTCGAGGGGCTTGATTTCGAGGAGGCCGTTGCCTCGGCGGGAGAGAAGCTGTCCTGCGAGCCCTATCTCCGTGAGGAGGACTATCGGCGCGAGCTCTCCATGGGACGCATCGCCGAGCGCGATCTGGTCTGGGCGCTGCGCGACGAGCTCGTCGCGCGGGCCGACGAGCCCATCGCCTTCGGCCTGACGCGGCTTGCGCTTCGCTCGCGCATCGCGCGTCATGGGGTGCGCGAGGCCTCCGGCACCTCTCTGGCCTGGCTGCTGCGCGAGACCGATACGGTAGGCGCCGCCGAGCCTCTCTGGCAGGCCTGCCTCGAGGCGGCGCGCCGGGCGCCGCGGCTTTTTGGCGCCGGCCGAGCTCGGAGCTTTCGCCGCCATCGCGACGTCCTGCTGGCCGATACCGGAACCGATATCGACAGCTGGGTCAATCCAGCCCTCGTGCGCCTCCTGGGAGGATTCCTGGATCAGGGGCTGGCGCGCTGGAGCATGCCCGGGGCCTCGCGCGGGCTCTATGCCTGTTTTATGGATCTCTACTCTCACCGCTGGGCGCGCTTCTGCGGGCGGTGGGCGGAGGGGCTTGCCGCGATGATCAACGAGGAGCGGCGGCTCGGCCTCGGCCCGGAGGACTCGCTTCGCCGATCGCTCGACGCGCTCGGCGTCGGCACCGATGCCGCCTATCCCTTCCTGGAGGCGACCGCGCTGGTCTTGCGGGGGTGGGGCGGGATGGTCCGGCAGCTTGAGGAGCGGCCCGACTGGGCGCCGGCGCGCTCGCGGCCGGCCGCGCTGCTGGACTATCTCGCCGTCCGCCTGATCCTGGAGCGCGCCGCGCTGCTCTACGCCCTGAGATCGAAGGCCGATCCGGCGCGCGGACTGGCCGATTTGGCCGCGCGCCTGGGCCGCCGGGCGCAGCCCGAGCGCGCGCCTTCCCTTGAGGAGCATGCCTGGAGGCTATTCCAGGCCGCCCAAGCCTGCGGCCTGACGGCGGAGCAAGTCGCCTCGCTGTCGCCTGGCGAGCTGGCGGCCTTTGCGGCCGAACTGGCGGTTTTCGACGGCCTCGCGCGCCGCCGCGTCCTCCATGCGGCCTACGAGCGCCGCCTGCGCGCCGGCTTCTGCGACGCCTTGAACGGGCGTCGGCCTCGCCACTCGGCCTCCAATCCTTCCGTCCAGGCGATCTTCTGCCTCGATGAGCGCGAGGAGTCCTTCCGGCGCCATCTCGAGGAGACCGCTCCGGAGATCGAGACCTTCGGCGCGGCGGGCTTCTTCGGCGTGGCCATGTATTTCCAGGGCGTGACCGACGCCCGCCCTCGTCCGCTTTGCCCTGTCTCCGTCCGGCCTGATCACTATGTCGGCGAGGTCAAGGCCGATCCCGCCTCGGCCGTCGTGCGCTGGCGTCGCGCGCGCAGACGGCAAGCTGGGCGCTTCGGAATGTTCCTGCATCGTTTCGACGGCACTTTTCTGGGCGGGTACGTCATCACGGCGTTGCTGGGACCGCTGTCGATCGTGCCGCTGGTGCTGCGGGTCGTCTTCCCGAGCTTGTCGCGGCGCTGGCTGCGCGCGCTGCCGCTGCCGGGGGCTCCGGCCACGCGCCTGCTGCTTGATTGCCAGCCTGTCGCCCCGCCGGTCGGCAGGCGCTTCGGCTACGCCAAAGAGGAGATGGCCGCGATCGTCGGCGGGCTGCTGCGCGGCATCGGCGTCGCCGACCGGCTGGCGCGCCTAGTCGTCGTGGCGGGCCACGGCTCGACAAGCCTCAACAATCCTCACGAGTCCGCCCACGATTGCGGAGCCTGCGGCGGCGGTCGAGGCGGCCCAAACGCGCGCGCCTTCGCGCAGATGGCCAACGATCCTGCCGTGCGCGACCTCCTGGCCCGGGAGGGCCTCGCGATTCCGCCGGATACGTGGTTTGTAGGCGCGATGCGCAATACCTGCGACAACTCGGTGACCTTCTTCGATCTGGATCTGCTGCCCGCGAGCTTGGAGCCGGAGTTCAACCGCGTGGCGGCGATCTTTGCCCGCGCGCGCCGCAAGGAGGCGCACGAGCGCTGCCGGCGCTTCGAGTCCTTTCCGCTGCGAGGCGGCTATGGCGCCGCCCTCGCCCACGTCGAGGCGCGCTCGCAAGATCTCGCCCAGCCGCGGCCCGAGTATGGCCATGCCTCCAACGCCTTCTGCGTCGTGGGCCGGCGCAGCCGGACGCGGGGCCTGTTCTTGGATCGCCGCGCCTTCCTCATGTCCTACGATCCGGAGAGTGACGGAGACCTCTCCATCCTCGAAGGGACGCTGGCCTCCGTCGTGCCCGTCGTGGCCGGGATCTCGCTTGAGTATTACTTCAGCCGCGTCGATCCCACGGGCTACGGCTGCGGCACCAAGCTGCCCCATAACGTCGCCTCCCTGCTCGGCGTCATGAACGGGACGCAAAGCGACCTGCGCGCCGGCCTGCCGTGGCAGATGGTGGAGATTCACGAGCCCGTGCGACTCTTTACGGTCGTGGAGTGCGCTCCCGAGCGGCTGGAGCGCGTCTTAGGGCGCCTGCCCGCCGTGCGCGGCCTCTTGGACCGCCGCTGGCTCTTCGTCGCGGCCCTCGAGCCTGAGTCGGGAACCCTGTACCTGCGCGAGGCTTCGGGCTATCGCGCTTGGGTCAACGAGGCCGCCGTTCCTAGCGTTGAGGGCGATTCGGCGGCCTGGTACGCGGGCAAGCGGCAGCATCTTCCCATTGCCGAGATCATCGCTGCCCCCGTGCCGGCATGAACCTCCTGCTTCTTCGCTCCGCCATCCTCGTCGCCATGGCCGCGCCCGCCGTCCTGCTGCTCCTCCTGGCCGTGCCCAGCCTCTGGAGCCGGCCCTGGAGCGAGGAGCAGGCGGGCTGGCTGACGCGTGCCGCGTTCTTGGCCGCCCTTGGCGGGCTGGCGGTGGCCGGAATCTGCTTTGCCGCCGGGCCGCGGCAGCGCATCCTGCTGAGATTGGGCGATTGGTTCTCCCGCGAGGGCGGCTTCGCCTTCGATCTCTTGATCGACGGCTGGTCCCTGGCCTTCGCGGCATTGGCCGTGGGCATCTGCGGCGTCGTCTCGTCGTTCTCGTTTCGATATCTGCATCGCGAGGAGGGCTTCCACCGCTACTTCGTGCTGTTGGTCTCCTTCGTTTTCGGCCTCGAGCTGGTGGCGCTGGCTGGCTCGGTGGAGGCGTTGTTCGCCGGCTGGGAGATCCTGGGGCTGAGCTCCGCGCTGCTGGTGGCCTTCTTTCATGACCGCCCTGCTCCGGTCGACAACGCCCTGCGCGTCCTTACTTTCTACAGGATCGGCGATGCCTGCATGCTGACGGCGGCCGTCCTGCTCCATCATTGGGCCGGCAGCGACAGCCTGTCCTTGCTCTTCTCTGGGGGCGTGGGACGGCTGGCTTTTCTCGGCTCCGGGCGCATCCTGCTCATCGCCGTCTTGATCCTCGCCGCCGCCGCGGCCAAGAGCGCCCTGCTGCCGTTCTCCACTTGGCTTGCGCGGGCCATGGAGGGCCCGACGCCTTCCAGCGCCGTCTACTATGGCGCGCTCTCCGTCCACGCGGGCTGTTTCCTTCTTTTACGAGCCGAGGTCCTGCTCCGCTCTTCGGCGGCAGCCTGCGTCTTGACGGCGGGCGTCGGCCTGGCCACGGCGGCCTATGCGGCCGTAGTGGGACGGGCGCAGTCCGACGCCAAATCCAGGCTCTGTTTTGCCTCGCTAACGCAGGTCGGCATCATCGTCGTCGAGATCGCCCTGGGCTGGGAGGTCCTCGCCTTCATCCACATGACGGGCAACATCTGCCTGCGGCTGCTCCAGTTCCTGAGCGCGCCCAACATTCTCCACGACCTCCGCCAGTTGGAAAACGACCGCGGCGCGCGCCTCCAGGCCTCGGAGGAGCCGGCGGGACCGTTCGCGCGCGCCATATATCTGTTCGCGCTCGAGCGCGGCTTTCTCGACGGGCTGATCGAGCTTTGGGTGGAACGGCCCTTGACACGGCTGGTCGCGGGGATGGACAGCCTAGATCGCCGGCTCTACCGTTTGCCGCTGGCTCTGTTGGGAGGAGGCGACGAGGATGCCTGAGCGTCTGGCCTGGCTGCTCGGCCTCGAGCTCTTTCCGGCCGCCGTCTTGGCGGCCTATGGTCTGGGCTTGCGCGGCCGGCCGCTGGGGCGCTTGGCGGCCGTTTGCGCCGGTCTGCTGACGGCCGTCTCGGCCGTCGGGTTGGACCGGGAGAGCTTCGCCCGGCTTTCCATTGTATTGATTCCCTTCGCGGCCTTCCTGTGGTTTCTGGGGACGACCGTCACGCCCACGACCAGGCTCGAAGACGCCGGCCTGGCCCGCGCCGCCGCCGCCTGCGGCTTGGAGCTGGCGGCCTTCTCGACGACCTCGCCCATCGCCCTCATCCTCGTCTGGGCGGCCACCTCGGCCCTTCTGGCGGCTGACCACTCGGGGGAGCACTTTCGAGGCGCCAGGCGCTTGGTCGTCTCCCACCTGGGCCTTTCGACGATCCTTCTGGCAGCCGGAATCGCCCTGGCGGCATGTACGGGGGCGGGGGCGCTGCGGCAAACGGGTCTCGCCTTGGTGTTTGCGGCCGTCCTGGTCCGCAAGGGCATCTTTCCGTTCCATGCGTGGATTCCGGAGCTCTTTGAGCGCGGCCGCATCGGCGCCGCCGCGCGTTTCAACGCGCCTCAGTTGGGCGCTTACGTCGCGCTCGTGCTGGCCGTTCCTCACGCCGATTCGTGGCTGCTTCGCAGCGTGGCCGGCCTGGCGCTCGTGACGGCCGGCTACGGCGCCCTGCTGGCTCTCTATCAAGCCGATGCCAGGCGCGCCTGCGGGTATCTATTCGTGAGCCAATCCTCTCTCGTGATCGCCGGCCTGGAGATCCCCAACCGCGGCGCCCTGGCCGGTGCTCTGATCCTCTGGGTCTCGTCGGGGATCGCCGTCGCCGGCCTCTCGCGCGCCGTTCTTGCCCTGGAGGCCCGACGCGGCCGCCTAAGCCTCGACGTCAAGCATGGCGGTTACGAGAGAATGCCGCTTCTCGCCATCAGCTTCCTCGTCATGAGCCTGGCCATCGCCAACTTCCCGGGCACGCTCGGCTTTATCGGCGGGGAGATGCTGGCGCGCGGCGCCGTCGACTCGTTTCCGGCGCTGGGATTTTTCGCCGTCGCGGCGACGGCTCTCGCCGGCTTGGCGGCCATCCGCATGTACTTCTCGTTGTTTTGCGGCAAGCGGGACTCCGGCGCCCGTCTGGGGCTGCTGCCCGCCGAGCGCCTGGGCTTTGCCGCCGCAGCCGTTCTACTCATCGGCCTCGGCCTGGCGCCCCGGCGCCTCGCCGGCGTCCTTAACCGCGCCAGCTCGGGCGTTCTAGAGATCCAGCGCACGGTCGCCGTTCGGTAATTGGCCGACCATGCTTGTCGGCGATCGCGGCGACCCAAATTCCTGTCGGAGAGGCGATGAAAAAGAACTCTTGTCGTTTCGGCAGTCACGCGCATCGCCGGGAGGAGGCTGCCATCTGCCAGTCCTCAACGGAATCGACGCTCCCCTAAAGGACATCGCCAGCGACAACGCCAAGTCCGATATCCTGACGACGCTGCTGGCGGACTTCGCGGTACACTTTGAGACCTGGACTCAGGGCAAGAAACGCCTGCTGATTCGCAATATGGGCCGGGAGATCACGGTCATCGCTGAGGGGCGACGTCAACGTCATTTTATTATCCCCTCAACAAGCAATCTCGTCGACCAACCACGAGAAAAAAATGGAGGCCCCCGACGAGAAGCCCATCGGTCCCCCTTTAGGTTCAAAAAATCTTGCGATGCCTCATCGCCCAAGCCTCCTTTCCAGCCAACCGGCCGTCAGGCGGACCAGCCAATCCCGACGATCCAAAAAATCGTGAGCGGCGCCGCCAGCCACCACCAAGCGCTTGGGCGGCCTGGCCTCGGCGAAGAGCGTTCTCGACACCGAGTCTGGGACCATCTCGTCGGCGTCGCCGTGGACCAGCAAGAGCGGGCAGGAGCGCCGCGCCGCCGCCGCGTGCGGGTCGAAGCGTCGGACCGCCCTGCGAAAATCGGCGGTCAGCCAATCGACCGAGCGCACGCGCAGCGGCCGGGACAGGCGCGCGATCCTCTCGCGGTTGTGGGGGCCGATCATCTCGACGCCTCCGGCGGGGGCCACGGCGACGACGGCGCTCAAGGCGGGCTCCTGGGCGGCTACGCTCAGCGCCGCCCAGCCGCCCACCGAGAAGCCGAATACCGCCAGGCGGCGCCCGTCGACGAACGGCTGGCGCCGAAGGTAGCGCAGCGCCGCGCGCGCTTGGGGCACCAGCTCCGAGAAACTGTAGCGCCCCTCGCTGCCCCAGGCCCCGCCGAAGGACAGCGCCAAGCTGGCGATCCCGCGCTCGAGCAGGCGACGCTGCACGTCGACGTTCTTCTCGGCGCCGGGGAATCCATGCAAGAACAACACGGCGGGATGGCGCGAGCGCGGCGAGCCGTCCGGACAGTTGAGCACCCCCAGCAGCTTGAGGCCGTCATAGCGCAGGACGATGGCTCCGCTGTGCATTAGGCGCGCTTGACCTTGTAGCCGCGCTTGACGAGCTCCGCCTCCACGGCATCGCGATGATCGCCCTGCAGCTCCAGGACTCCGTCCTTGACCGCGCCGCCGCAGCCCAGGCGCTTCTTGAGCTCCGTGAGCAGCCGCAGCTTCAGCGTCGGATGCAGGATCAGCCGCTCCAGGCGCGTGACCCCGCTGCCCTTGCCCGCGCGCGCAAACGATAATCGCAGGGGCTCCGGCTGCCGGAACCCGGGATCGCTCGAATAGACGATGGGATCGGCCACGCCACACTCTAACATTTAGCGCTCGAGGCGTTCGGTCAACAGCGGCAGCGAGCGCTCCAGACGCGCGGCCAGGTCGAGATGGCCCAGGCCGTGCTCCTCGTGGCGATGCGGCACCCCCAGGGCGCGCAGGCGGCAGGCCAGGGCCCGCGCGCCCAGATGCAGCGAGAACTCGTCGCGCCGGCCGGCGTCGAAGAAAAGGGTACGGAGGCTCTTGAGGGCCGCGCGGCGGCGCGGCGCGGCCTCGATCGGATCGAGGGCCTTCCAGCGCGCCCAGATCCTCGGCAGCAGTTGGGCGGTGCGAGGGTCGCAAGGCAGCTCGAAGCCGGACGGAGAGCGGGGATTGGGCGAGTAGCAGGCGGACATGGCCACGGCGTTGATGGCGGCGTACGAGAATCCAGCCTTGTCCCGGGAAGCGCGAAAGGCCTTGAGCCAGCGCTTAAGAGAGCCGCCGTGGGCGTCCAGCTCTCCGACCAGCTTCGGGAAATCCGCGCCGTAGCAGACCTCGAAGAGCATGTCCCCGCTGTGGCAGGCGCAGTGCGCGAAGATTCCCGGGTGGCGCATCGCCAAGGTCAGCGCCGCGAAGCCGCCGCTGGAAGAGCCGATTAAGGCCCGCCCCGCGGCGGAGCGGACGGTCGGGAACTTGTCGTCGACGAAGGGCACCAGCTCTCCGACGACATGATCCTCGTAGCGCCCGGTTGCGCTGGAGTTCAGATATTGGCTGCCGCCGTAGGCGGTGGAGCAGTCCGGGATGACGAGGATCGCCTCCCTGGCCTTGCCCAAGGCGATCAAGCGGTCGAGACGCTCTGCGACGTTCTCGCGCCACAGCCGCGTCGAGACGGCGGAGCAGCCGCCGCCCAAGAAGCCGGGGAGATAGTACAGGACCGGATAGCGGCGCTTGGCCCCGCGACAAAGGCTGGGGGGCAGATAGACGGGAATGGAACGCCGGCGCGGATCGCCGAGCGGATTGTCCGCCAAGACGGGGCTCGACACCGTCTCGATCTGCAGCCGCCCCCTCACCGCCGCTCCAAGGCCGCGCGCAGCGAGCCCTCATGGCTGGACAGCAGTCGCCGGGCCGACGCCCGGGACAAGCCGAGCCTGGCCATCACCACGGCGGTCTTGACATGCCCGCCGGAGCGGCCGAGCAGGCGCGCGGCCCGAGGGGCGCTCACCCGCCCCAGCTCGGCGACCAGGCGGACGGCGCGCAGCCGCAGCTTGCGGTTGGTGGGCTTAAGATCGACCATCCAGTGGTCGTAGACCTTGTGAAGGCGTATCATCGCGGCCGTGGTCAACGCGTTGAGCACCAGCTTCGCCGCCGTGCCCGCCTTAAGCCGGGTGGAGCCCGTCAGAACCTCCGCTCCCACGCGCGGAGCGATGACGACGTCGGCGCAGCCGCGAGCCTGCGCCGGATTCGAGGTCACCAGAACCGTGGCGCAACCGCGCCGCCGCGCCGCGCCCAGGGCCGAGCGCACGTAGGGGGTGATCCCGCTGGCCGCGATCCCGACGACCATGTCGCCGCAAGACAGCCCCGCCGCCGCCGCAGTCCCCGCGCGCTCGTCGTCCTCGGCCCCTTCCCTGGCGCGGAACACGGAAGCCCTCCCCCCGGCGATGGCGGCGCGCACCTGCCGCGGGGAGGTGCCGAAGGTCGGCGGGCACTCCGCCGCCTCCAGAACGCCGATGCGGCCGCTGGTCCCCGCGCCGACGAACAGCAGGCGGCCGCCCCGGCGCAGCGCCTCGGCGGCCAGCTCGGCCGCGCGCGCGATCCTTCCGCTCTCCCGCCCCACCGCCGGCGCCACCAAGGCGTCCTGCGCGTTGATCAGCTCGACGATTCGCCGCGTCGCCAGCCGGTCGATGTGCCGCGTGGCGGGGTTGGCGCGTTCCGTGGCGAGGCGGGCGTAGTCAGACGCCTTAAGCGCCATCGTCTAGTGGAGGGAGTCGGGCCGCGGGGCCTCTGGCGCGACGGGGGCCTCCAACCAGGCGACGATCCGCGCGGCCAGCGCCGGGGTCAGCAGCCTGTCGCCGTGGACGGCCGGCAGGCTGACGACGGTCGTCTCGCGCTCCCCGGCCGAGTGGCGCGCGAACGCCGCCAGGATGGGAACCGCCTCGGATGCGGTCCGGTCGAGCTCGCCGTAGACCATCAGGATCGGGCGGCCGGTGTAGGCTCGGATCGCGTTGACGATCGGGATATCCTCGTAGTCGAGCCCCGGAGAGAGCAGCGCCAGCGGCGCAACCTTGGGATGAAGAGCCGCGTATTTGACGGCGACGCTGCCGCCCAAGCCCTGGCCGATCAAGCCGATGCTTTCCTGCGGCACGCGCGCCGCCTCAAGCCAGGCGACCGCCGCCTGGACGTCCAAGTCCATCCCCTCGTAGTCGTTCCTCTCCTTGGAAACCTTGAAATGGCGCCAGGTCGCGGGCTTGCCGTCGGGGCCGGTGGCGCTCTGGCCGTGGCCGCGCAAATCGAGCGCGAGATAGCCGTAGCCGGCCTTTCTCAGGGCCCGCGCCAGGGGCAGCCAGAACTCCTTGCGCATCCCGCGGCCATGAAGCAGGACCAACGTCTGGCGGCCCTGGTCGCGGGCGGCCAGATAGCGGGCATGCAGAGCCCAGCCGTCGGCCGCTCGGAACGTCGCGTCGACGCCGGGCAGCTGTGCGGAGGCGCGCGGGCGCGCGGCGCGCGCGGGAATAATGGCCAGGAGGGACGCTAGCGCCAGGCCCCTAATCGAGGACCTCCCCGGCCGCAAACCACAGCGCCACCTCTCGCGCAGCGTCGGCCGGATCGGAGGATGCATGAAGGACGTTCTCGAACTGCTGCGCCGTCGTGATCCGGCCGAAGGAGCCGCGAATCGTTCCGGGAGCCGCCTGCTCCGGATTGGTCGCGCCCGCGATCTCGCGCACGCGCTTGATCGCGTTCTCTCCCCGGTAGACCAGGGCCAGGACGCGGCCGTCCTTGATCCCGTGGAATTCCCCGCGGATGTAGCGGATGAGGTTGGGGAAGAAGGGCTTGTCCGCCAGGGCCTTGTAATGCTCGCGCGCCAACGCCTCGGAGACCTTCACCATCTTGGCGCCCACCAGCTCCAGGCCCGTCGAATCAAGCCGGTCGATCGTCAAGCCCGTCAGCCGGCGCGCCGCCCCGTCCGGCTTGATCAGAATCAGAGTTCGTTCGATTGCCATTGAGGCATCTTATGAAAATGCGCCGCCACGCACAAGCAAACCGCCGTCAGCGGTAGAGCTGGGCCAGGGCTTCGTCGAGGCCGGGGAAGGCGAATTGGAATCCGCTCTCCAAAAGCCGGCGCGGCGCGGCGCGCTGGCCGCCGAGAAGCGCCTCGGACATCTCTCCCAAGGCCAGCCTCAAGACCGGTCCCGGAATCGGCAGCCGCGACGGACGGCGCAACGCCCTGCCCAGCTTGAGGGCGAAATCGCCCTGGCGCTCCGGCCGCGGCGAGGCGAGATTGAAAGGCCCCTCCAGCTCGGGATGATCGATCAGCCAAAGGAGGGCTGCGACGGCGTCGTCTCGGTGTATCCAAGACAGCCACTGGCGCCCGGAACCGATCGGCCCTCCGACGAAGAACCGGAAGGGCAGCGCCAGGCGCGGCAGGGCTCCCTCCTCGCGCGCCAGCACGATGCCGAAGCGCGCCAGGGCCGTGGAGACTCCGAAGGCTCGGGCCTCGCCGGCGCTGGCCTCCCAGCGGGCGCAGAGCCGGGCCAGAAATCCCTCGCCCGGCGGATCATCCTCGTCGGCGTTTCCCTCCGGGCGGTCGCCGTAGAATCCCACGGCGGAGGCGTTGATAAGCCGGCGGCGCGCTCCGGCGAGGCTACGCAAGGCCTCGACCAAGGCGCCGGTCGAATCGAGGCGGCTATCCAGCAGCTCCCGCTTGCGGCGGGCGCTCCAGCGCCGCTGGCCGATGTTCTCCCCGCAGAGATTGACGACGGCGCGGGCGCCGTCCAAGGCGGCCGTCCAGGGACCTTGGCCGCGGCCGCCCCAAGCGACGGCGCGGATGCGCCCGTTCCAGGAAGGCGGCAGGCGATCGGGCCGGCGCGCCAATACGGTCACGCCGCGCCCTTGGGAGAGCAGGCGCTCCACCAGGGCGCGGCCGATCAGGCCGGAGGCTCCCGCCACCACGACGCTCATGCTTCTACTCTAGCATCTCTTTTGTTAGAATGAGCGCATGATGGAGACCAAGGCGCCGAAGGCGACCGTGATGATCGTCGACGACGAGGCGGAAATCGTCACGCTGCTGCGCTTCATCCTTGAAAAGGAAGGCTATCGGGTCACCGAGGCCGGCAACGGCCAGGTGGCGCTGGAGCGCCTGGGCGTGGAGCCCGGCGATCCGTCTCCCGTGCTGCCGGACCTGATCATCCTCGACATCATGATGCCGGTGATGGACGGCTTCACCGTGAACATGCGCTTGCAGACCAACCAATCCACGCGCGGCATCCCGATCCTCGTTCTGACCGCCAAGGGCCAGAAGATGCGCGACCTCTTCGAGATGGCGCCCAACGTCGCCGCCTACGTCCAGAAGCCCTTCGACCCGAAGATGCTGCGCGAGTTGATCAGCAACATACTGCTCTCGAGGCAGCGCCAGTAGCCCGCCCCGCGATGATCCGCGCCGAGGGCGGCTCGCTGGAGGAGCAGATCGCGCTCAAGAAGGCCAAGCTGGCCGAGCTGCGCGCGCGCGGCATCGACCCCTTCCCGGCGCGCGTCCGCCGCGGGCAGACCTGCGCGCAGGCGCTGGCCCTCGGCGCCGCGCTGAGCGACCAGCGCGGAACGGAGACCGTGGCCTGCGCCGGGCGCTTGGTCGAGCTGCGCGACATGGGCAAGTCGATCTTCGGCCGCCTGGCCGACCAATCGGGGCGCTGCCAGGTCTATTTCAAGAAGGACGCGCTGCCGGAATCCGACTTCTCTTTGATCAAGCGCGACGCGCACGTGGGCGACTTCCTCTCGGTCGAGGGCGTGATGTTCAAGACCCGCACCGGGGAGACCACCATCGCGGCTTGCTCGGCAGTACTGCTGGCCAAGTCCCTGCGTCCGCTGCCGGAGAAGTGGCACGGCCTCAAGGACGTCGAGACGCGCTACCGCCACCGCCACCTGGACCTCATCGCCAACCCTGAGGTCCGGGAGTGCTTTCTCAAGCGCTCGACCATCGTCTCGACCTTCCGCCGCGTGCTCGACGAGCGGGGCTTCGTCGAGGTCGAAACCCCGGTCTTGCTGCCGCAGGCGGGCGGCGCCTCGGCGCGCCCCTTTCATACCCGCCACAACGCCCTGGGCGCCGACATGGTCCTGCGCATCGCCACGGAGCTCTATTTGAAGCGGCTGATCATCGGCGGCTTCGACAAGGTCTACGAGATCGGCCGCATCTTCCGCAACGAGGGCATCGACACGCGCCACAACCCCGAGTTCACGATGCTGGAGTGCTACCAGGCCTTCGCCGACTACAACGACATGGCCGCCCTCTTCGAGGCGTTGATCGGAGAATGCGCGCAGGCCTTGAAGATCGACTCCGTCGAGTTCGCCGGCAAGGCGATCAAGCTGTCGCCCCCCTTCCGCAGGGAATTCCTGCCGGAGCTTTGGGAAAAATACGTCGGCTCCCCGATCCAGGAGATTCTCCTGGGCAAGGGCTTTAACCGCCAGCGCCTGCTGGAGCTGGCCGCGAAGCTCGGAATTTCGGGCGCGAACAAGGCCCCCTCGGCCAAGGTCTTCGAGCGCATCTTCGACGCGCGGATCCTGGAGCACCTCGAGGGGCTGACCTTCGTCTTCGACCACCCTACCGCGATCACGCCCCTGGCCAAGCTCAAGGCGGGCTCCAACGGCGGCTTGGTCGAGCGCTTCGAGTGCTTCGTCGCGGGCCAGGAGCTCTCCAACGCCTACTCAGAGCTCAACGACCCGGACGACCAGCGAGAGCGGCTTCTGGAGCAGGCCCGGCAGCGCCGGGAGGAAGGCGACGAGGAGACCGACATCCTGGACGAGGATTTCGTGGAGGCCATGGAGGCCGGCATGCCCCCGACCGGCGGCATGGGCGTGGGCGTCGACCGGATCGTCATGCTGCTGACGGGGAAGGCCTCCATCCGCGACGTCATCCTGTTCCCCACGCTGAAGCCGGAGGAAGGGCGGACAAGTTAGGCGCTGTCAAGTAATAACATGGACACTCTGGAGGCCCGAGCTTGAGACGATTTCAAGGCGCGAAGAGCGAGCATGCCGATAGGCATGTAAGCGATGAGCAACGCGGAAATCGGCCAAGCTCGGGCCTCCCCGT
>JAGWUP010000016.1 GCA_028868375.1 Elusimicrobiota bacterium | reverse complement strand
CCGCGGCCGCGCCGCGGCCCAGGCCGCCGAACACCGCCCCCGCGGCCGCGCCGCCGGCGGCTCCGATCGCCGCGCCCTTGCCGGTGGAGGCCGCCGCGTTGGCGGCCGCCCGGTTCTTGACGTACTGATCGGCCAGGGCCTCGCATTCCTTCATATCCGCTTGGGAGCGGTCCTTGCCGACCTCTTTGTAATGGGCGTTCGGATAAAGCACCGGCTTCGGGGCGCAGGCCCCCGCCGCCAGCGCCGCCGCCGCCACGGCCAGCCACGATCTCATGCCCCAATCATAGCCGATTTCGGCGCGAGAGTTTATTATAGAATCCGGACATGAGCGCGATCGCCGCCGAGAAGACCAGAATCGAGAAAGACACCATGGGCGAGATACGCGTTCCCGCCGACCGCTATTGGGGGGCGCAGACGCAGCGCTCGCTGCTGCATTTCAAGGCCGGCGCCGGAGTCGACGTGATGCCGCGCGAGGTCATCCGCGCCCTGGGCTTGCTCAAGAAGGCGGCGGCCCTGGTCAACGCCGAGCTGGGGCTGCTGGCGAAAGAGAAGCTGGAGCCGATGCTCCGAGCCTGCGACGAGGTGATCGCCGGCGGCCTCGACGCGCATTTTCCGCTGGTCGTCTGGCAGACCGGCTCGGGCACGCAGAGCAACATGAACGCGAACGAGGTCATCGGCAACCGGGCCATCGAGCTGTCCGGCGGCGTCATGGGCTCGAAGAAGCCCGTTCATCCCAACGACGACGTCAACAAGTCCCAAAGCTCCAACGACACCTTCCCGACGGCGATGCACGTCGCCGCCGCCGAGACGCTGGTCGGGGAGCTCAAGCCGGCCGTGCAGGCCCTGGCCAAGACCCTGCGGGGCAAGGAGAAGGCTTTCGCCTCCGTCGTCAAGATCGGCCGCACGCACTTGATGGACGCCGTACCGCTGACCCTGGGCCAGGAGATCTCCGGCTGGCGCCAGATGCTCGACAACTCCGCGGCGAGGATCGAGCTGGTCTTGCCGCAGCTCTATGAGCTGGCGATCGGCGGCACGGCGGTCGGCACTGGCCTGAACGCGCCCCCGAAGTTCGCCAGCAAGGCCGCGGCCAAGATCGCCGAGCTCACGGGCCTTCCCTTCAAGAGCGCTCCCAACAAGTTCGAGGCGCTCTCCGGCCACGACGCCCTGGTCTTCGCGCACGGGGCGCTCAAGACCCTGGCCTGCTCGCTCATGAAGCTCGCCAACGACGTGCGCTGGCTGGCCTCCGGCCCCCGCGCCGGCTTGGCCGAGCTGCGCATCCCCGCCAACGAGCCCGGCTCCTCCATCATGCCCGGAAAGGTCAATCCCACCCAGAGCGAGGCGCTGACGATGATCTGCGCCCAGGTGCTCGGCAACGACGCGGCCCTCAATGTCGGCGGGGCCTCCGGCAATTTCGAGCTCAACGTCTTCAAGCCCCTGATCATCCACAACTTCCTGCGCTCCGCCAAGCTCCTGGCGGCCGGCTGCCGCGGCTTCGAGGAGCACTGCGCGCGCGGCCTGGAGGCCGACGCGGACAGGATCGACGAGCTGATGCGCCGCTCCCTGATGCTGGTCACGGCGCTCAACCCGCACATCGGCTACGACAACGCGGCCAAGATCGCCAAGACCGCCCATGCCGACGGCACCACCCTCAAGGAGGCCGCGCTGAAGCTGAAGCTCTTGAGCGCGGAGCAATTCGACGAGTGGGTCAAGCCCGAGCGCATGACTAAGCCCGCGTAGCGGGCTTGCGTCTGGCCGGATAGGGAAAGTGCGTCAGGCCATGACGGCCCGCGTAGCGGGCTTGCGTCTGGCCGGACAGGGAAAGTGCGTCAGGCCATGACGGCCCGCGTAGCCGGTTTAGACCTCTGGACCCATTTCCAGGGGGGTCTTTCGTTGCCGTCGGCTGGACCGAATGGCGGGCGGCGTTGAGCGCCAGGTTTCCTATCATGCAGCCCGTGAAAATCTCGCGCTCGGCCCTGGCCGCGCTGCTGTCGGCGCTGCTGGCCGTAGAGCCTTGCGCCGCCGCCTGGCGGCAAACGCCGGAGCCGACGCCGGGCGGCGCGCTTCCCATCGCGGCCCTGCTTACGGCGCGGACCCTGGCGCAACCGTCCCTGAGCTTGACCCTCGGCGCGGCCTTGAGCGCCGCTCCCGGCTTGTCGCAGCCGCCCCTGGCCGCCCTGGCCGGCGCCGCCGGTTTTGCGAGGGTCGTGCCCGCGTTGCCGCCGCCGGCGGCGCCGGCGGCGGCGGGATTGTCGGCGCCGCTGGCCCAGCGGCTCTCCCGTACGCAGGCCGCCGCTGCCTCCGCGATCGCCGACGTCGAGCGCTCCGGAGCGGAACAGGGCCGCGCCCAGGCGGCGAGGCAGTTCTCCGCGCTGACGGGAGAGCGCCTGGCCGACGGCTCGATGGTTTCCGGGGCGGCGTCTACGGCGCCTGGCGACGGGCTTGCGGCCGAGCCTGCTCCCCTTTTGCCCAGCGGCGCCGCGGCGGAGCATTCCGGGGAGCCGCCGATCTCCAGGCGTTGGCTGCGGGTCTTCCACGACCCGGAACGCGACGGCGCCTTCTGGCGTTATCTCCAGGCCAAGATTTGCTTTTTGTTCGGCTTCAACATGTATCTGGTGGGCGGGCCCTATCTCGTCTCGGCCTTCACGCGCAACTCCCTTCGGGAGCACCGCGACAGGCGCGCGGCCGACCTCGCCGCCGTCGCGGAATTGGTGCGGCGCAACCGCGCGCTGCTGCGCTTGGCCCACTGGCTGGGCCAGGTGCCGGGCTATCTCTCGATCCCGCTCTTCACCCGGCACTCGGCCAGCGCCGGGCCCAAGAAATGGCTGGTGCGCGCCTGCCTGCTGCGCGGCGCCGCCCTGGCCGGGGTCGTCGGCATGTTTTTCGCCACCGGCTACGTGAGCTTGGGAACGGCCCTCTGGGCGTTTTGCGCCCTGCTGGCGGCGCAGTCCTTCTTCCAGGGAGTGTCCGTCACGCTGGAGCAGACGGCCACCACCCGCCTGTTCGGGGACAAAGACGTCTTTCCCGAGGAGCGCACCCGCGCCAATTCGATCCTGACGGCGGCCGACGCGGCGGTCTCCATCGCGGCCCCCGCCGTCGCGGGGCAGATCGCGCTGCTGGGGCCCCTCGGCCACAAAACCGGCGTCGGCGGCGCGGTCATCTACGGAGTCTACGCGGTCTCCGTGGCCGCGATGGGACTGCTCTACTCGACGATCCGGCTCTTCTCCGGCCCCGGGCGCGGTCAAGCCGCGGCGAGCGCGCCGTTTCCCGGCTTGTGGGCCTCGTTGAAGGACGGCCTCCGCTTGATCCTGCGCGACCGCTTCCTGCGCACCCTGCTCCTGATCTCCGTCGTTTCATCCCTGTTCTCGGACCCGCTGGTCTTCAACGTGCTGCCGGAATACATCGAGGGGCTCGTCGCGCAGCAGCCGGGCTCCCTGGGCGCGATCCTGAACGTTCCTGTCCTGGGCTGGTTTCTCAAGACCCTGACCGCCACCCCGATGGGCAATTTCGCGCTGATGATGACGGTCGACAACGTCGGGATCATGCTCTCGGCGATCGCGATCAAGCCGCTCTCGCGCCTGCTGGCCCGGTTCGGCTTCAAGACGGAGGAGGCCCTGGCGGCGCCGTATTATTTCATCGCGGCCCTGGAGGCGCCGCTGTTTCTCCTGATGTTCCACGCCCCCTCGATTCTCGGCGTCGTCGGGCTCTACGGCTTGCAGTCGGTGGCCATCGGCTTCGTCGGCATCGCGATCCAGGGCCTCTACCAGAAAAATCTGGGCGAGCGCGAGGAAGACTCCGTCAACAAGATACTGGCCGCCAATTCGCTGTTGGGAATACTGGCCGCGCTGCTGGCGACCGCCGTCTACGGCTTCTGGCTGACCGGCATTCCGATCGGAACTTCCATGGCGATCGCGGCCGCGGCCACGGGGGCGGTCTGCCTGCTGCGCCTGGCCGCGCCGTTTTTGGCCTTCTCCAAGGAGCAGCGCCACCTTGAGCCGGACGCCCCGAGCGCCGTCGGCGCCCCGCGGCCCTTGGCGCGGCATTGGGTGTCGAACAAGCATTAACGGATGGCGATGAGGTAATATGGCGCTTATGTGGGAGCGGCTGTGGAAGCGCAAGGGGCTTGACGAGCTAAGCGGCGAGGCGGAGCAGGGGCGCAGCCTGTCCCGCTCCCTGGGCCCGGTGGATTTGGCGGCCCTGGGCGTAGGCGCGATCGTCGGGGCGGGGATATTCCTCACGGTGGGAACGGCTGCGGCGGGCCAGACCGACGCCGCGGGGCATATCGTTCGCTACGCCGCGGGGCCGGCGATCATCGTGTCGTTCTTGGTGACGGCCGTCGTCTGCGCCTTCGCGGCGCTCTGCTACGCCGAGATGGCCGCGATGATCCCGATCGCCGGCTCCGCCTACACCTACGCCTACGCGACGCTGGGCGAGCTGATGGCCTGGATCATCGGCTGGGACCTTCTCATCGAGTACGCGGCCGGCAACGTGGCCGTGGCGATCTCCTGGTCCGGCTACTTCAACGACATGCTCCATAACCTGGGGCTGCTCGCGGGCTCCCTCATGGGCCATCCCGGCTGGGATTGGCGCGTGCCGGCCTGGCTGGCGAACTGCCCCAAGGGCGCCCCGCCGCAGGTCCTCGCCGCGGCCCCGCGCCTCTTCGGCCATCCGGTCGTTTTCAATCTGTGCGCGGTCCTGATCGTGCTGGCGCTGACCTGGCTCTTGGTCGTCGGCGTCAAGGAGTCCAGCCGCTTCAACGCCGTGATGGTCGCCATCAAGCTGGTCATCCTGATGTTCTTCATCGGCATCGGCATCCGCTTCTTCGACTTTCGCAATTGGGTGCCGGCCGGCTCCGCCTCGCTTTGGAAGGGCTTCGCGCCCAACGGCTGGACCGGCATCCTGTCCGGCGCCTCGATCGTCTTCTTCGCCTACATCGGCTTCGACGCCGTCTCGACGGCCTCCGAGGAGGCGAGGCAGCCCAAGCGGGACCTGCCCATCGGCATCCTGGGCTCCCTGGCCGTCTGCACCCTGGTCTACGTCGCCGTCGCGGCCGTGCTGACCGGGATGGTGCCTTACCAGATGCTCAACAACGCCGAGCCGCTGACCTCCGCCATCGAGGCCCACGCCGGGCAGATCGGCGGAGGCTGGCTGCTGGCCTCGGCCTTCCTGGTCGCCCTGGGCTCGGTGATCGCCCACACCGCCGTGCTGCTGGTCTTCCAGCTCGGCCAGCCGCGCATCTTCTTTTCCATGTCGCGAGACGGCCTCTTGCCCGCCTGGTGCGCGAAGGTCCATCCCAAGTACCGCACGCCGGTCGTCACCACCGTGCTGACCGGCGTGGCGGTGGCCGCCTTCTCGGCGGTGTTCCCGATCGACGAGATCGTCGACTTGACGAACATCGGCACGCTCTTCGCCTTCGTGCTGGTCTGCGCGGGGGTGCTCATCCTGCGCGTCCTCGAGCCCCGGCGGGAGCGGCCCTTCAGGACTCCCCTGGTCTGGCTCTGCGCCCCGGCCGGGATTCTCTCCTGCCTGGCCCTGATGTGCTACCTGCCCAGGATCACCTGGGTCCGATTCGTCGTCTGGCTGCTGGTCGGCCTGTCGTTCTATCTTTCCATGGTGGTCTGGAACGACAGCCTGCGGCAGGCGGGCTTGCCGGACCGCCTGGCGCGCTGGCGCGCGGGGCTGGTGGGCGGCACGGCGGCCGTCGCGATCGCCGCAGGCAGCGTCTGGCTGGGGCTGTGGAGCTAGCGAGGCGTAATTTCTCGGCGAGGGCGCTTGCCCTGGCGCTGCCGCTTGTCGGCTTGGCGGCGGGCGCGGCCCGCTGCGAGCCCGGCCGCTACGCGGCGCTTTTGGCGCTGGCCAAGGGGCTTCCAAGCTCCAAGCCGGCCGCCGCGGGCTTTCGCGCGGATGCCGGTGTTTTGCCGAGCGAGCTGGCGGAGTGCCGCTTCCAGCCCTCGCAGATGGAGGCGGTCGAGCTGATCGTGTCCTTGATCGACCGCTACCTGGGCCCCGGCGGCAAGGGCAGGAGCGCTCTCCTGGCCGAGATCCGCAAGGAACTGCCGGATATGAAGCGCTCCGAGCGGATTAAGCTGTCCTTCGGCCTCCGCTTTTTCCCCGGCACGACCCGCTCGCGGCTGGTCGAGCAAAGCTGCCGGCTGCTGCTGCGGCGCGCCTTCGATTCCGGACTGGCGCCGGAGCGGCTTAGGTCCGTCATCGAGAGCGCCAAGCCCGCCTTGGACGCCGCCCCCGCGCCCGGGCGCTAGAGCACCCGGCACCAGAGGGCCTTGAGGTACTCGCCCTCCGGATGGTCGGCGGCGACGGGATGGTCGATCCCGGCACCGCTCTTGCGCAGGATCTGCACTCGGCGGCCCGCCGAGCCGGCCGCGGTGCGCAGAATCTGCTGGAAATCGGTCCAAGGCAGCAGGCCGCTGCAGGAGCAGCTCAGCAGCAGGCCCCCGGGGCGCACGCAGCTGAGGGCCAGGCGGTTGAGGTCGACGTATTTCTTGCGCCCGAACTCGTAGACCTTTTTGCTGGAGATGAGCTTGTAGGGATCGAGGACGACCAAGTCGTAGCGGTCCCCGGCGGTGGCCTTCTGGCGCAGGTAGGGGAAGGCGTCGACGCAGACGGCCTCGACGCGGACCTGGTTGATGTTGGCGTTGCGCTTGAGCAGGGCGACGTTGTCGGCGTCCAGCTCGACGCAGGTGGCCTCGCGCGCGCCGCCGCGCTTGACGGCGCAGACCCCGAAGCCGCCGGTGTAGCTGCAGACGTCGAGGACGCGCTTGCCGGCGGCCAGCTCGGCGAAGGCCAGGCGGTTGTCGCGCTGGTCGCAGAAAAATCCCGTCTTGTAGCCGCCCCCGGGGCAGACCTCGAAGAGGACCCCGTTCTCGGTCACCCGCCGCTTGAGCGGCGGGGCGGGCTTGAGCTTGAAGCCCTCCATCGACTGCGTGTAGTCGCTGGCCAGTCGAACGAAGACGGCTTCCGGAACGAGGCTCTTGAGGGCGCGCTCGATGCGCGCGGCTTGCTGGAGCATGCCCAGGGAATAGAACTCCAGCACGAAGACGTCGGCGTAGCGGTCGATGACCAGGCCGGGCAGGCCGTCGCCCTGGTCGTGGACGACGCGGTAGGCGTTGGTGAGGCGGTCCAGGCCGAAGACTTCCCGCCGCAGCGCCAGGGCGGCGGCGACTCGCTCGGCGAAAAAGGAGTCCAGGTCGCCGTCGTAGCGGCCGCGGCGCAGCAGGCGCAGGGCGATCAGGCTCTTGGGATTGTAGAGGGCCAGACCGTAGGGGGCGTCGCTTTTGTCGTAGACCATGACGACGTCGCCGGGCTTGGCCAGGGGGTCCGCCGAGGCCAGCATCCTTTTATAGAGCTGGTGGCCGGAGGCCGCCGAGCGCAATCGCACCCAGGGCAGGGGTCCGCCGTGGCTTGCCGGAGCGGCCTGCGTTTTGTCCATGCAAAGTAGAAAAGTAGGGTCAGGCCTTGTTTTTCAGTTTGGCGAGGCGTGAGGGCTCGCCGATGTCGGTCCACTCCGAGCCGTCGCAGCGAAACGCCCGGAGGTCGGCGCCCTCGCCGGCCAGCCGTAGGAAAGCGTCGATGAGGGAGAAGGCGCCTTCCTCGGTCAGCCGGTCCAATAGCGCCGGGCTGGCAGAGCAGACTCCCGAGAATCCCAAGGCCGCGGCGCCGGGCGTCGGGAGAGCTTGGGCGCGGCCCAGCAGTCGGCCCGCTGCCGAGAACTCCAGCTTGCGCTTGGTCGGCCGGTCCATGACGGCCAGCGTGGCCAGGCTTTGGCTGGAGGCCTGGGTCTCATAGAGGCGCCGCAGGTCGATGGAGGAGAGCACGTCGGCGTTATGCACGAGGAAGGGCCCGCCGCCGGAGAAAAACCAGGCGGCCTTCTTAAGCCCGCCGCCGGTGCCGAGCAGCTCCTCCTCTAAAGAAACCTCCACGCGCAGCCCGAGCCGCTGACCCATGGCTTTCGCGAACGCGGCCACCCGCTCGGCGTGATGGTGGGCGTTGACGATGAGCTCTCGCGCGCCGGCCTCCCGCAGCCGGAGGGCGACGCGCTCGAGCATCGGGACGCCGTCGACCTCGAGCAAGGCCTTAGGGACGGAATCGGTCAGCGGCTTAAGCCGGCTGCCCAAGCCGGCCGCGAGGAGCATGGCCCTCATGCCGGGCGCGGGTCGCCGCAGAGATGGTTGACGGAGACCGTCAGCTTGTAGCGCTTGCGCAGGTGCCGCGCCAGGCGCTCGGCGCAGTAGACGGAGCGGTGCCGGCCGCCGGTGCAGCCGAAGGAGACGAGGAGGTCGGTGAAGTTCCGGCTTTGGTAGTTCTCGACCGACTGGTCGACCAAGGCGAAGACGTGGTCTAGGAAGTGGCGGACCGGGGGCTCCCGCTCCAGGAACTCGACGACGTCCGCGTCGGTGCCGAAGGAGTCGGCGAAGCGCGCCTCCCGTCCAGGGTTGGGCAACCCGCGGCAATCGAAGACGAAGCCGCCCCCGTGGCCCTTTTCGTCGATCGGCGCGCCCTGCTTGAAGGAGAAGCTCTGGATGCGCACCGTCAGCGGCAGCGAGGCCTGCCCGTATTGCCGCAGCGTCGAGGAGCCCACCAAGCTCCTGAAGACGCCCATCAGGGCGGGGACCTTGATCGGGAGCTCCGTCGTGCGCAGCAGATGCTCGATGTTGCGCACCGCGTAGGGGATGCTCTGCAGGAAATGGGCCTTGCGCTCGTAGAAGCCGCGCAGGCCGTAGGCCCCCAGCGCCTGCATGATGCGGATGTAGACGAAGCCCGGAAACAGCTCGAGGAAGCGGGCCCGGTCGATGGCGGCGCGCTCGCCAGCGGCGTCGAGATAGCGCTCCAGAAGCTTGTCGCGCAGCGCCGTCGGCAGGTCCGCCTTGGCGTCGTAGAGCAGGGAGGCGATGTCGTACTGCAGCGCCCCGCGCCGGCCGCCCTGGTAGTCGATAAACCACGGCTCTCCGTCGCGGACCATCACGTTTCGCGACTGGAAATCCCGGTAGAGGAAAAAATCCCGGGGGGCGGCCAGCAGCAGCTCGGTCAAGCGCTCGAAGTCGTCCTCCAGGGCCTGCTCGTCGAAGGGCACGGCCGCCAGCCGCAGGAAGTAGTACTTGAAGTAGTTCAAGTCCCACAGCATCGACTGCCTGTCGAAGCTGGCGCGGGGATAGCATTGGGAGTAGTCCAGGGTCTTGCCGGCGTCGATCTGGAAGCGCGCAAGCAGCTCGACCGTCTTCTCGTAGACGGCGACGGCCTCCGGCGGAAAATCCTCCGGCCCCCGCCGCGCCTCGAGGAGCTGGAAGAGGTTGGTCGCTCCGAGGTCCTCCTCCAGATAGATTCCGGCGTCCAGGTCCTCGGCGTAGATGAGCGGCACCGGCAGCTCGCAGGAGCGAAAATGGCGGGAGAAGGCGAGGAAGGCCTCGTTCTCGCGGCGGTCCGGCGCCACCGCTCCGATCACGGAGCGGCGTCCGGCGTTGAGGCGATAGAGGGAGCGCGTGGAGCCGTCTGCCTTCAGGGGAACGACGGAATCCGCGGATTCCCCGAAGGTCCGGCGAAACAACGCGCGCAGCCGCTCTGGCATCGGGCGCTACTGTATCAAAATCGGCGTCTCAATGCGGCCAGGACCTCCGCCGCCAGCTCCGGCAGGGAGGGGTCGCGCGCGCCCATGATCAGCACCAGGTCGCCGGCCTTGGCTGAGGCGGCGATCTCAAGCGGCAAGGCGGAGCGCTCGGGGGCATGGCGCGCGTTCTTGCCGGCCGCCAGCAAGGCTTCGGCGTAGTCCCGGGCCGACACGTCCTTGGCCGCCGTTCCTCCCGCGTAGTAGATGTCCGGCAGCCAGAGGACGTCCTCCGGCCCCAAGGCTTGCAGGAAGGCCGCGATGAATTCCTTTTTAAGGAAGCGCGCGGGGGCGAAGCCGTGGAGCTGGAAGACCGCGAGGACGCGGCGCGCGCGCAGATGCGCCGCGGCCAGGGCGGCGCGGACCTTCTCCGGATTGTGGGCGAAGTCATCGACGACCTCCACCCCGCCGGCTTGGCCGACGCGCTCGAAGCGGCGATGGACGCCGCGGAAGCCGGCCAGGGCCTCTGCCGCCTGGGCCAAACCGACGCCGAGGCGGGTCGCGGCGGCGACGGCCGCCAGGGCGTTGTCCGCGTTGTGGGCTCCGACCAGCGGCAGGCGGAACTCGACTCCCTCGACCTCGAAGCGGCTGCCCTCGGTTCCAAGCGAAAGTGCGCGCCCCCGCAGCTCCCCGGCGCGAAAACCGTAGGTCATGGCCCCCGGCCGCAGCTCGTCCAAGCCGGGGGCGTCGGCGCTGACGATGAAGCTCTCGCTGGCGGCCTTGAAGCCGGAGAACAAGGCCATGAGCTCGCCCAGCTCCTTGTGATCCTTGCTGAGGTTGAGCAGCAGGCCGATGAAGGGATGGTAGCGCCCGATGGAGCCGTCGCTCTCGTCGGCCTCCAGGACCAGCAGCTCCGACTTGCCCAGCCAAGCGTTGCCCAGCAAGCCTTCGCGCCGCAATGAGGTCAGCGCGGCTCCCGCCGCCACGGAAGGCTCGCGCTTGGCGCGCGAGAGGATGTGAAAGAGCATGGCGGTGACCGTGGACTTGCCGCTGGTGCCGGCCACGGCGACCGTCTTGCGCGCCGAGGCGAAGGAAGCGAGCTCGTCGGCGCGGTGGACGAGGGGCACGCCCAGGGCCGCGGCCCGCAGCAGGTCCGGGTTGCCCTCCTCGATCGCGCTCGAGACGACGACCCGCGCGGTGGCGGAGGAGACGCCGGAGCCGTCCTGGGGCAGGATCGACACGCCCGCCGCGCTCAGCCGCTGCCCGGCCTGCCCGAGGCTGCCTCGGTCGGCCAAGCGGTCGGAGCCGGACACGGTGCAGCCCTCCCAGGCGCGCAATTGCGCCAAGGCGCTCATGCCGTTGCCGGCCACGCCGACGAAGTGCAGCTTCTCCGCGGAGCGCCCCATCCGATCTCATTGTACCAAGTGTCGTTGCCCGACGTAATTCCCCAATCCTAGGCCTCGCCGCCGGTCTGCTTCAGTCGGGTTGCCATACTTTCACGCCACTGGTGGGAAGTCGACGAGGCCGGAGAGCTTCTTAGTTGAGGATTTCTGAAATACCGGCGTCCTTGACAGCCTCAAGCAACCCGAATACCATCTTCCCCATGGCCGCGGCCGCTTCCGCCGTGTCGGCGTCGTCCCTCGAGGTCCCGCAGCCCTCCGCGGCGGCCGGCGAGAAACGCCTGCTGGAGCTGGCGTCGCTGCCCGCCGAGCAGGTCCTGGCGAGGCTGGGCTGCTCGGCGGAGCGCGGCTTGAGCGCCGAGGAGGCCGCGCGGCGGCTGGAGCGCTGGGGGCCCAACGAGATCAGGCCGTCGCGGCGCGAGGGCCTGCTGTGGGACCTGCTCCATCGCGTCAAAAACCCGCTGGTCATCCAGCTCCTCGTCATCGCCGGGGTCTCCTGGGCCATGGGCGACACGGATGCCGCGGCCATCGTCGGGGCCATGGTCGTGCTGAGCGTGGTCCTGGGCTACGTCCAGGAGGCGCGCTCCGGCCGCGCGGTGGAGAAGCTGATGGCGATGGTCACGACCACCAGCACCGTCCTGCGCGACGGCAAGGAGATCGACGTCCCGCTCTCCGAGCTCTGTCCCGGCGACGTCGTCGTCCTGACGGCGGGCTCGATCGTGCCGGCCGATCTCAGGCTCGTCGCGGCCAAGGATTTCTTCGTCAGCCAGTCGGCGCTGACCGGCGAGTCGATGCCCGTGGAGAAGGGCGCCGCCCCCTGCGAGACGGCGCACAAGAGCGCCGTCGAATTGACCAACGTGGCGTTCTTGGGCAGCAACGTGCTCTCCGGCTCCGCGCGCGGCGTGGCGGTCAACACGGGGGCCTCCACCTATTTCGGGGCGATCACGCAGAAGTTGTCCTCGCGCCGCGTCGCCACGGATTTCGACCGGGGCATCGAGGCCTTCACCTGGCTGATGATCAAGTACATGGTCGTCATGGTGGCGGCGGTGTTCCTCATCATCGGCTTGACGAAGGGCGACTGGGGCCAGGCCCTGCTCTTCGGCCTGGCCGTCGCGGTGGGGCTGACGCCGGAGATGCTGCCGATGATCGTGACCGTCAACCTCTCCAAGGGCGCCCTGTCGATGTCGCGCAAGAAGGTCATCGTCAAGCGGCTCAACTCGATCCAGAACCTGGGCGCTACGAACATCCTGTGCACCGACAAGACGGGAACCCTGACCCAGGACAGGATCGTCCTGGAGCGGCACGTGGACGTGACCAGCCGCCCCAGCGAGGACGTTTTGCGCTACGCCTACATGAACAGCTATTACCAGACCGGCTTGCGCAACCTGCTCGACAAGGCCATACTCTCCCACTCCGATCTGGACGTGGAGCGGACCTGCCGCAAGGTCGACGAGATCCCCTTCGATTTCCAGCGCCGCCGCATGTCGGTGGTCATCGACTACGAGGGAGACCACGTCCTCATCTGCAAGGGGGCGGTGGAGGAGATCTTCGCGGCGGCCACGCGCTACCAGGTCGACGAGGAGATACACCCCTTCATCGACATGCTCAAGCGCGACGTGCTGGAGGAATACGAGGAATTAAGCCGGCAAGGCTACCGGGTGCTGGCGATCGCCTACCGGGAGTTCCCGCGCACGCAGGAGGTGTTCTCGACCGCGGACGAGAGCGACCTGATTCTACTCGGCTACATCGCCTTCTTCGATCCCCCCAAGGAGTCCGCCGCGCTGGCGCTCTCCGCCCTGCGCCAGGCCGGCGTGGCCACGAAGATCTTGACCGGCGACAACGAGCTGGTGACCCAGAAGATCTGCAGGGAGGTCGGTCTGGACCCCGGCGTGGTCGTCACGGGCGATCGCCTGCGCGGCCTCTCGGCTGAGGAATTGGCGCGCGCCGCCGGCGAGGCGACGGTGCTGGCGCGGCTGTCGCCCAGCCAAAAGGAGGACATCATCCGCGCGCTGCAGCGCGCCGGCCACGTCGTCGGGTTCTTGGGCGACGGCATCAACGACGCCCCCGCGCTCAAGGCCGCGGACGTCGGCATCTCGGTCGATTCCGCCGTCGACGTGGCCAAGGAGGCCGCCGACATCGTCCTGCTGGAGAAAAGCCTGATCGTGCTGGAGGACGGCATCATCGAGGGGCGCAAGGTCTTCGCCAACATCGTCAAGTACATCCGCATGGGGGCGTCCTCGAACTTCGGCAACATGTTCAGCGTCGTGGGAGCCTCCCTGCTCTTGCCCTTCCTGCCGATGACGCCGGTCCAGGTGCTGCTCAACAACCTTCTCTACGATTTCTCGCAGGTCGGCATCCCGCTCGATTCCGTCGACGAGGAGGATCTGCGCTCCCCGCAGCGCTGGGACATACGGGGCGTTCGCAGCTTCATGAACCGGCTGGGGCCGGTCAGCTCCCTGTTCGATTACACGACCTTCGGCCTGCTGCTCTGGTGGTTCGGCTGCGCCGCCTTCTCCCGCGTCGGGCCGGCCGAGCGCGCCCATCTGGCGGCGCTGTTTCACTCCGGCTGGTTCGTCGAGTCCCTGATGACCCAGGCCCTGGTCGTGCACGTCATCCGCACCCGCCGGCTGCCGTTTTTCCAGAGCCGCGCCTCCTGGCCGCTGATCGCGACGACCTGCCTGGCGATGGCCGCGGCGGCGGCGCTGCCGTACTTGCCGGCGGCCTCCTCGCGCTTGGGCTTGGTGCCCCTGCCCTGGCAGTATTGGCCGTGGCTGGCGGCGACCCTGCTGGCGTACATGAGCCTGGCCCATCTGGTCAAAAGGCGCTTCTTCATGCGCGCGGAGGCCGCGTGAAGGCCCTGCTGACGGCGCTGCGGGAAGGGCGGCTCATCGAGCTGCCGGAGGCGGACAAGAGGCGCTCCCTGGAGTATCTGGCGCACCTCATCGAGGCCGTCCCGGACTTGGCCGGCAGCCCGGACTTGGGCGAGGCCGTCTTGGCCAGGGAGGCCGCGCTCAACACCGGCATCGGCCTGGGCGTGGCCTGTCCGCATGTCCGGGCTTCCGGGGCCGGGGAGCTGCTCTGCGCCGTCGGCTGGACGCCGGTCGGCATCGACTACGGCGCGCGCGACGCCGGCAAGGTGCATCTGGTGGTCATGTACTACATCCCGGACGCGCAAAAGGGAACATATTTAAAGGAAGTCTCCCAACTGGCGGCGGCGGTGCAGAAGCAGGGCGGCATCCAGTCGATCGCCACCGCGGACGACCTCTCCGATGTCCGCGACCAGCTGCTCGACTGGGTGACCGCCGCGGTGGAGGCCGGAGCTCCCGAGGCCAGGGCCCGCATGATCCGGCTGGAGGCCAAGACCGCGGTGGCCGACGGAGCGCCCATGGCCGGGGCGCCGGGGCAGATCGTTTCGTTGACATTGGTCGGCTGGGACGACAAGCTGCTGGCCCTGGCCCAGAGCCCCGAGCTGGTCGAGGCGCTGGAAAAGGACGCCGAACTGCCGGCGATCGTCAAGCAGAGGCTGAGCTTCGAGCGCGCCGGCTGGCGCCTGATCTATCGCAGCGCCGCGACGTTCGCGCCGAACCGAGTTCTTTATGAATTCCTGGCGTTGAAGCTGTAGAGGGGGTTGACACGACTATGGACATCTCACTGAGCGATTCGGAGCGGGAGCTGCTGCGCGAGGTGCTCGAGGAGCGGATGGGCACCCTGCGCCAGGAGGTTTATCACGCCGAGGAGCCGGCGTTCAAGGATCGGCTCAAGGAGCAGGAAAAGTCCTTGGCGGCCCTGCTGGCCAAGCTCTCCTAGCCGCCGGCGATCATCGTGCCGGAATGGCTGTCGCCGCTGGCCAAGCTGACGCGGGAAGCCGCGCTCAAATGGCGCCGCGACCGGGCCGACGTCATGGCCGCCGCGCTGGCCTATTACAGCGTCTTCTCCCTGGCCCCCCTGGTGATGCTCGGCGTGGCCGTCTCCAGCCTCAGGCACGGAGCGCGGCAAGGACGCCGCCTGATGCTGGCCCTGGTCGGCACGGTCGTAGGCCCCCGCGGCACTGACGCCGTCCGCCCGATCGTCGAGAGCGCCGTCCGCATGCGCCACGGGGGCTGGGCGACGGCGGTCAGCCTGGCGACCCTGGTCTACGGCGCCTCCACCCTTTTCGCGCATCTGCAGAACGCCTTCGATCATATTTGGGAGGCCCCCGCGCGCCGGCAGGGCTGGTTTCTGCGCTATTTAAAGAGGAGGCTCTTCTCGCTGCTCTTGGTGGCCTGCGTGCCGCTGGTCGTGCTGGCCGGCCCGGCCGTCAGCGCTTGGGTGGCGGGCTTGGACCGTTTCCGGGCGGCCAGCTCCCTGTTGGTCGTCCTCGCGCAGACCGGCCTGTTCGCCGTCCTCTTCAAGGTCCTGCCCGACGTGCCTGTGCCTTGGGAGGACGTCTGGGCGGGGGCGCTGTTTACGGCCTCGCTGTTCACCGTCTGCCAGGCTCTGCTCGGCTTCTACCTCAATCGCGTGGCCGCTCATTCCAGCTACGGAGCCGCCGGCTCCCTGGTGGCCCTGCTGGTCTGGATACACGTCTCCACGCAGATATTGCTTTTCGGAGCCGAGTTCGTGCAGGTCTGCAAGAAAAGCCGCCTGGCCGCGGGCTCCAGTCCCTGGGCCCTTTGACTAGCGAGGTTTGGGACCATCGGTCCTTTGGCCGCGGCGGGTGATTTGCGCACAATGGGCGCATGAGTCTGTCGCGCTGGCTGGCGGCGCTGTTGCTGCTGGCCGCGGCCGCAAGGACGCAGGCCGCCCCGCCCCGCGAGGTGGCGAGCTGCTACGGCTGCGACCACCGCAAGGACATCAAGGACGTCGACGATCCGACCTTGCTCAATGCCGCCCAGGCCGCGGCCGTGCTGGTCAGCACCTCCGAGGTCGAGCCCGCGCAGACCCGGGGCTGGCTGCGGCTGGACACGGTGCCGTTCACCTCGGTTTCCGATGGCCCCTTATGCCGGCGCGAGAGATTCTACGGGCAGCCGACGGCCGGCTTCTGCACCGCGTTCCTGGTGGGTCCGGACTTGATGGCCACGGCCGGCCACTGCGTCGTCTCGCGGCAGGACTGCGCTGGCCTGCGCGTCGTCTTCGGCTTCAAGATGCCAGGTCCCGGCGGCGATCCTGCCTTGGTGCCGGCCGGCAACGTCTTTTCCTGCAAGAAGCTGCTGGCGCACGTCTACAACGATGTCTCGGACTGGGCCTTGTTTCGCCTGAACCGCCGAGCTTACGGGCGCCGGCCCTTGGATATCGATCGGGCGGCGGGCAGCCCCAAGCGCGGCGCCAAGGTGTCGCTGGTCGGCTATCCCTACGGCCTGCCGCTTAAGTCTGCCACCGGAGGGCGGGTGCTGGCCAAATACGCCCATTACTTCGTCGCCGACCTGGACGTCTACGCTGGCAACTCCGGCAGCCCGGTGATCGGCGAGGACGGGCTGGTGGAGGGCGTCATTATAAATGGCACCGAAGGCGACGATTGGCTGGCCAGCTTCGAGACCGGGGCGGACGGACAAGATGTCGAGTGCTGGAAATCGAAGATACTCGCCCGGGATCATCAAACCGGCATGGGCATCACCAATATCGGGCTGCTGGCCCCGCATATCCCGCTGCCGCCCGAGCGGCGGCATGCCGTCTGCGTCGCCTTGCGCCGGAGCCGCTTTAATGCCTCGTCCTTCGCCGCGCTGGGCAGGGCGGCGCTAGTCGGAGGGCTTTCCAAAGTATATGACGGCGCAGGTCGGCCTGTCGGGCGCCATCAGCGCGGCGGCGTTCGGTAGCTGGGCGGATACCGATTTGTCGAAGACGAGGAAGGATATCTTCTTAAGCGGCGGCTGGCGCTTGAGATGGGCGAGGATGTCGTGCAGGCAGCCGTTGTCGTTTCCAGCCAGCCAGTTCGAACGGACGAGGACCAAGGCCTGCTGCGCGTCTTTCGACAAGACTACCATGCGGACCCTGGGAGCGGGGATTCCCAGCTCCGGCTGCGCTTGCGCGAGTAGGGGAAGCAGCCCAGCCAGCATGGCGGCCAGAAATAGCCTCATACCGAAACTATTCGGCGCCTCCGTCGTTTTGTCAAGGGCCGCCCCGAGTCTTGACGGCGGTTTCCGGGTCTGGTAGCGTTGCTGCATGCACGGCATCGACATCGGCTGGCTGGACGCCTCGATCCTGGGAGCCTACGTGGCGGCGCTGGCCTCCATCGGCTGGTGGGCCGCCCGCCGCACCGCGCGCACGACGGAGGATTATTTCCTGGCCGGCCGCTCGATCCCGTGGCTGGTCACCCTGGCCAGCTTCACGGCGACCTGCATCAGCGCGCTGACCTTCGTGGGGACGCCGTCCGAGGGCTACGCCTCGGACTACCGCTACCTGCTGGGCAACGTCGGCGACATCCTCGCCACCATATTCATCGCCACCGTCTTCCTGCCGCACTTCCAGAAATTGCGCCTGACCTCGATCTACGAGGCGGTCGCCCGGCGCTTCGGCCAGTCGGCGCGCGCGACCTGCTCGGCCTACTTCCTGATCACCCGCACCCTGGCCTCGACGGTCCGCATCGTCGCGATCGCGAAGGTGCTGGAGGTCGTCAGCGGCGGCGGCTTGTCCTACTCCTGGTGCGTCGTCCTGACGGTCGGCGGCATCCTGGCCTACACGACCATGGGCGGCGGGCGCGCCATCGCCTGGACCGACCTGCTGCAGTTCTGCCTGCTCTTCGGCGGGGCCTCGGTCGCCCTGGTCTACATCGTCTGGCACGTGCCGGGGGGGGTGTCGGCGATCGTCGCGGCCGGGCGTCACGCCGTCGGCCCCGGCGGCGCCACCTACGACAAGTTCAACTTCCTGGAGCTCTACAAGCCGTCCAATCTCGGGCTGTTGGCCCTCATGACCGTCTGGGCCTTCTTCAACTCCTCCGCCGCCTACGGCACCGACCAGGACATGGTCCAGCGGCTTCTGGCCTGCAACGACACCCGCAAGGCCCGCTGGAGCCTGATGATCTACGGGCTGGCCAGCATCCCGATCACCTTCCTGTTCTTGAGCATCGGGGCCTCCCTCTACGCCTACGCCCAGGTACACCCGCAACTGGTCGCCGGCATGCATGACCCGGACCATATCTTTCCCCGCTTCATCCTTTTGTCGATGCCCCACGGGCTGCGAGGCCTGCTGCTCGCGGCGGTGGCGGCGGCGGCGATGGGCAGCGCCGATTCCGCCCTGGCCTCCCTGGCGACCGCCTTCACCATCGACTTCTACCAGCCCTATTTCTGCCGCGGCGGCGGCGACGACGAGGCGGGCCGCGTCAAGGTCTCCAAGGCGGCCTTCCTGGTCTTCGGCTTGATCTTTCTCGTCCTCGCCTTGCTCCTGCGCCGCTTGGACCGCCTGCTGTGGCTGGCCTTCCGGGTGGTGGCTTTCACCTACGGCCCGCTGCTCGGGCTTTTCGCCACGGCGATCCTGACGGATTGGAAGGTCAAGGCCCGCCGCATCCTGCCCGTGATGTTCGGCTCCACCGCGCTGACCTTCGGCCTGGAGATGTGGTCCTGGCACATGACCCTGGCCGGGGCGCACGGCTTCTGGCTCCAGCTGCACGAGACCTACTGGCGGCTCTACGTCGTCTTCGGCGCCCTGGTCGTGCCGGCCGCGGCCTACCTGATGCGCGAGCCGGCCGGGCTGCCCGACAGGCAGGCCGTCGCCGTCTCCTAAACCGAGCCGGCGCCGGCCGGTCTTCAGGCCGGCTTGGCGGTCAGCACGCGCACCGGCAGGACCATCGTGTTCAAGCCGGAGAACTGCAGGCGGCGCTGCAGCTGGTAGGCGGTCTCGTTGTGCAGCAGGCGCTGGAACCAGCGCTCCTGCTCGAAGACCAGCTTGCCGGCGAAGACGAGGGAGCGCGGGTACTGGCGGCTGAGCGCCAGGCAAAGGTTCTCCGCCTCCGCGACGACCTCGGTGCTGACGGCCATGCGGAAGTCGGCGGCCAGGCCCCAGCCGTTGGCCAGCTCGACGTAGCGCCGCAGCGAGGCTTCCGCGCGCTGGCGCTCCTCCTCGACCGCGGCCACGCCCTTGAAGGTCGCCGAGTCGATGACCGCCACGGAGACGAAGATGAAGTTCTTGAAGTGGCCCGGGAAAAGCCTCTGGATCGCCAAGAGGGAGTGGATGCCCAGCCCGCCGAAGCGGCCGACCAGCAGGACCGCGGTCGGGGCCTTGCAATCGAGCGCCGGCGGCGCGGGATGCGAGACGTCCGGCAGCTCCCCCAAGACGTCGTCGAGGCGCGCCAGGTTGCGCCGCACCCAGCCGTAATGATGGCGGATGAGATGGCAGAGTCCCACCAGCAGGACCGTCATCAGGAGGGTCACCCAGCCGCCCTCCGAGAACTTCTCGATGCAGCTGGCGATCAGGATGGAGAAGCACAGGCACCAGCCGGTGATGTGCACGAAGATCTCGCCGCCCCAGCGTCCGGCGTCCTTGTACTTGCGCAGCCAGAAGAGGATCATCGAGGTCTCGCTCAGGCAGAAGGTGATGAAGACGTTGATCGAGTACATCAGCACCAAGGTCGAGATGTCGCCGCGCGTGTAGAAGAGGGTGGCGATCGAGGCCCCGCCCATGAGGAGGATGCCGTCCTGGGTCGTGAGGCGGTCGGAAAGCGTCGCGAAGCGATGCGGCAGCCAGGAGTCGTGGGCCATGTTGGCCATCACGCGCGGCCCGTCGATGAAGCCGGCCTGGGCGGCGACGAAGAGCAGCGCCGCCTCGGCCAAGAGCGAGAGCACGACGAACCAATGGCCCAGGGGAAAGCCGCGGGCGCCGAGGTCGGAGACGAAGGACTCGATGAGCACGGCGTTCATGGTCTTGCCCGGTGCGGGCGCGGCATGGACCAGGAGATAGCCCAGGGTGATGCCCCCGGCGGTGGCGGCCAGGGAGACGGCCATGTAGAGCATCGTGCGCTTGCCGGTCTCGACCTTCGGCTCCTGCATGATCGACAAGCCGTTGGAGACGGCCTCGATGCCGGTATAAGTGCCGGCCCCCATCGTGTAGGAGCGCAAGAACAGCGCCGCCATCCCCGCCAGGCCCAGAGTGGTCAGCCCGCCCTGGAAGCCCGCGTGGATGTCGTGGACGACGGCGGGAAACTCGTGGACCCGCAGGAGGATCGTGCCCAGGATGAGGATGAAGTGGGTGACGATGAAGGTCATGAAGATCGGCAGCAGGGTCGTCACCGACTCCTTGACCCCGCGCAGGTTCATGCCCGTCAACAGCCCGATCAACAGGAACTCCGTCGGCAGCTTGAGCGCCTGATAATGCAGCGGCAGGAAGCTGAAGGAGGCGTCGGCCGCGGCGGCGATCGACACCGAGATCGTCAGCACGTAATCGATCACCAGCGCCGAGCCGGAGACCACCCCGAAGTTGGGCCCCAAGAGCTTGGTCGAGACGACGTAGCCGCCCCCGCCGAAGGGGAAGTGCTCGATGATGCGCGAGTAGGCGTAGGAGATGACGAAGACGGTGAAGGCGATCGCCAGGGCCAGCAGCACCGCCAGATAGTGGTGGGTGCCGAGGATGCGGAAGGATTCCTCGGGGCCGTAGGCCGAGGAGGAGAGGCCGTCGGCGCCCATGCCGACCCAGGCCAGGAAGGCGGCCAGGGCGATGCTGTGGAAGACCCGCGGGTCCTGGACGTCTCGCGGAGGCCCGAAGAGCAGCAGTTTCAGGCGCCGCCAAAGGGAGGGCGGCGGCGGCTCGGGCTGGCCCGCGGGATCGGGCGGGGCCTGGCTTGAGGGCGGCTTCGAGCGTTCCGGTTCGATAGCCCGCGTATTATAGCATTGGCGGGCGGATCGGCCCGTGTTATCGAATGGTTGTCAGCCTGAAGAAGAAGGTCGAGCCCGCGCGGGGGACGCTGAGCAGGCGCAGCGCGCTGCCGTTGGCCCCGAGGAAGGCGGCGACCGCCGGCAGGCCCAGCCCGTCGCCGCTGGCCATCTTCTTGGCCGCCTCGGTGCGCCCGCCCTCCGCGCTGAGGACCAGGGCTTGGTCTTCGGCGGAAAGCCCGATGCCGGAGTCGGAGACGGAGATCGTCGCCAAGCGGCCGCGCGGAAAGCGGGAGGCGGCCAGCAGGATGCGCCCTCCTTGCGGCGTGTACTTGCCGGCGTTGCCGAGCAGGTTGTCGAGGACGATGCCGAGGACGTCAGGGTTGCCGAGGACGGACAGATCGGGCGGAGCCTGGAGGACCAAGGAGATGTTCTTCTTTTCCAGCGCCTCGCGAGTCTTGAAGCCGGCCGCTTGCGAGAGGAGGTCCGCGGCGTTCACCGGCCGCAGTTCCACCTGGAACGGCCGGCCGTCCTCCGCCTGGAAGAGATGCTCGTAGAGGGTGACCGTCCGGCGCTGCTCGCTTACCAGAGCGTCCAAACTTCCGAGAATAGCCGCTTGCTCCGATGATGAGTCGAAGAAGGGAGCGGCTTCTTGAACATGCGCAGACACTAGGGACAGATTTTCCAGCAGGGATCGCCTGAGTTCGGGGTCCGCGCCGTAACCTCCTTGTCGCGCGGTCCTTATTTTAGACACGATGCCGGCGGTTTTACTGATGATGTCGGAAACGGGCGGCGCGCTGTCGGCGGAGGCGGCAAGCCGCGAGGCCCATATTTTTGCGGCCACGGCGGGGTTGCCCAGGTCATGCAGCATATGCTCGGCCAGCTTTGGATCAAGCGGCGCGGAAGCCGCAATCGGCTGGACGGCCGGCGCCGGATTCTCGGGGGCGGCGACGTCCACGGCGCAAGGGCCTGGGCGCGGCGCGAGCAGGCTGATCGCCAATGCGGCGGCCGGCAATCGGGACATGGAAGGATGATAACCTTCGCCGGCTCCTCGGGCCAGGGCCCTTTGGCCGCCGGGGAACGGGGTCTTTCTTCCTATAGCAGCTCCCATGAGATTTGCTATACTGGCGAACCGCATCACTCGCGAGAGGACATCATGAAAGCTGGCATCCATCCCGTTTACGCCAAGGCCAAGGTCGTCTGCGCCTGCGGCAACACCTTCGAGACGCGCTCGACCAAGGAGTTGATCAAGCTGGAGATCTGCTCCCAGTGCCACCCCTTCTACACCGGACAGCAGCGCTTGGTCGACACGGCCGGCCGCGTCGAGCGCTTCAAGAAGCGCTTCGAGTCCACCCAGGGGCGCATGATCGTGCGCAAGCCGGTCAAGGCCGCGGCCAAGAAGATCGAGCACGTCGGCTCCGCCGCCAAGCGCAATGTCCTGACCACGGCTCCCAAGGCCGAGAAGGACAAGCCCGCCAAGAAGCCCGCGGCGCCGAAGAAAGCCGCCTAGCGGAGCCCGCCCAGCCCCGGCCGATCGGCCGGGGCTTCCTTATTAATGGAGCCTAAGCTAGCCAAGCTGGAGCAGGAGTTCGAGGACGTCGAGCGGCGCTTGGCGGCCGGGGGGCTGGCCGCGGAGCAGCTCAAGGAATTGTCTCGGCGCCACGCGGAGCTGGCGCCGGCGGCCGCGCGGATACGGGAGCTGGCGCGAGCCGAGGGGGAGCTGGCCGAGCTCGAGGCTTTGGCGCGGGGGGGCGATCCCGAGCTTAAGGAGTTGGCGGCCGCGGAGGAGCCCGGGCTGCGGCGCAGGCTGGCGGAATTATCCGAGAAGCTCAAGCGCGACCTTCTGCCCAAGGACCCGCGCGAGGACAAGAGCGTCTTTGTCGAGCTGCGGGCCGGGGCCGGCGGCGAGGAGGCCGCGCTTTTCGCCGCGGAGCTCTTGCGGATGTATCAGCGCTTTTCGGAGTCCAAGGGCTGGAAGGCGGAATTGGCCGAGCTGTCGACGACGGGACTAAAGGGCGTCAAGCTGGCCATCGTCCATATCCAGGGCCGCGGCGCCTTCGGCTGGCTGGCCCACGAGGGCGGCGTCCACCGCGTGCAGCGCGTGCCCGCCACCGAGACCTCCGGGCGCATCCACACCTCGACCGTCACCGTGGCCGTGATGCCGGAGTACGAGGAAAACGAGGTCGAGATCAAGCCGGACGACCTCAAGATCGACACCTACCGCTCCGGCGGGGCCGGCGGCCAGAACGTCAACAAGGTGGAGACGGCCATCCGCATCACCCATATCCCCACCGGCGTGGTCGTCCAATGCCAGGAGGAGCGCTCGCAGCTCAAGAACCGCCAGAAGGCGATGAAGATGCTGCAGTCCAAGCTGGCCGAGGCCGAGCGCCAGCGCGCCCAGGCCAAGGACACCGCGCAGCGCCGCAGCCAGGTCGGCACCGGCGACCGCTCCGAGAAGATCCGCACCTACAACTTCCCGCAGAACCGGCTGACGGACCACCGCCTGGAGCGCTCCTGGCATAACCTGCCCGCGATCATGGAGGGCGGCATCGAGCCGGTGCTGGAGGCGCTGCGCGAGGAGCAGGTCCGCCTGCGCCTTCAGGAAGGGCGCTGAGCGCCGCGGGGGGCGTAGCGGAGCGCCGGCGGGACGCCCACGGCGTCCAAAAATATTTCGTAGAGCCCCGAGTCGAGCAGGAAGCGCTTCATTATGTCGCGCCAATGGCTTGCCAAGCCGCGCTGCCACAATTGGGCTTGCAACGCCTCCACGGCCGCTCCCTGGGCTGCCTCGACGCGTCGGGCCGCCGCCGCATCGTTGAAGATCAGCGGGTCTTGCGACCAGTTATGGAGGAGCATCAACATTTCTTTAAGCGAGAATGACGGGGCATCGTAAAGGTAGTAGGCTGAAGAGAGCAGGCTTCCCAGCTCTTTTTCATCCAGCCGTTGCAGGCGGCCGGCCAGGTTGTGCGTCTTGCCGCGTCCGAAACGATCCAGCCGCCGCCGCAGCCAGCGTTCGAATTGGCGTTGCTTCGGGCCGGACAATTCTCCCTTCAGCATCGAGCGTTGGATCGCGTCGAGGAAAGCCTGGGTCAGCCGCCGCGGCGAACGCCGGCGCAAGAAACGGGTCTCATGCCCGTAGACCCCTGGCCGATCATAGAGCCCGGTCCGAAAGCCCATCCAGGGTTTCAACATGAATATCGTTTCACCGAGCAGCTCGCGGAGCAGGGATTCCAAATGGTCGTCGGAGGAGATCCTCCCCAAATTGAAACGATAGCTAAGCAATGTGGTGACGAGTTTATGGAGCTGGCTTCGATCCATCGGAGCGAAGAAGATATTGCCCTGTTCGTCTTTCCCCTCGATCACCGAGCGGCGCTCGTGGACGATGGCGATCATGTGGGCCGCCGTCTCCAGCACCCGCTGTCTTTCCGCCAGCGTGATCACGGCCAGGGCGTTGTGAGACTTGATCGCCGCCGGCAGCGGCGCTACGGAGTGGACGTGCTGGTGGGTCAGCGGAATGCCCGCGGCGCGCAGGAGGGTCCAAGCGTCGCCGCTGAGCCGTCCGGCCCTGAAGTTGCCGCGCAGATGAAGTTCGACTAATTCCAGCGTCCTGACGGAGTTTGGATTGCCGTACTCGACATTGGGTTCCAAAATTCCCGGGAGGTCGACCACCTGGCGGCCTTTGGGATAGCGCTTCCCGAAAAGGATCGTGCTGCGGCGCAGATTGATCGTCCATGACGTCCTCGTCTTGAGGCCTCGAATTTTCCTGGTGGCCGCCGTGGCACCGAACTTCGCCCTCCGTGCCGCGCTGTCGTGAAGGATGAGCCGTCGCTGCTGGGAATAGCTCAGCTCGTCCCATTTTAGATCGGCGAGGTCGGCGGGCCGCCGATCGCGGGCCGCTTTGATTTTCTTAAGCCAGCCTGGCGCTGAGATTCCATCGAGCAAGGGATGCAGCGTGCCGTCGTCGGTCGTGATCAAAGCCATCACCGCGGGGCTCATGTCCAGCTCCAGCTCGACCGCCGAGTCTATCGGCGAGCCCTCATTGTCCCAGAGGCGCTCCACGGCGGTTCCCGGCTCCAGGGTCACCCAGTAGGATTTCGATTCGTCCGCGGGGGCGGCCGGCAGGCCGTCGAAGCGCCGGGCCGCTTGCGCGCTGGCCGATTCGGCCGAGGGCCGTTGTTCGGCGCCGGCGGGCTCCGCCGCCTGCGGCGCTGTCGCCGGGAGAATCGGCGCGGCCGCTGCCGCCGCAGCCGGAAGAGCTGCCGGAGCCGCCGAGGCGGCCGGGAGGGCCTGCGGGATTGAAAGCGTGTAGGAGTTTGATGGCCAGGCCGGCAGCGCGGCGCCCAATTCCAGCCCAAGCGCCGCTTCCCGCCCTGGGGCGGCGATGGAGCCGACGGCGTAACGGGCGATCGGGTAGGGGGGCAGCTCGCGGACCTGGGCGTTGGCGCCCGCGACGGCCAGGCGCAGGGCGAGCAGGGCGCTGAGCATCGTTCTATTCTAGCGCCGCCGGCCGCCGCCGCTCTGGGACCTTCGGGCAATGCCTCTGGGACCGCGGCCGTTGACAGCGTGGGTCGGCGAGGCTAGACTGGCCTTATGGACGCAGGTCAGTGGCTGGAGAAGGCCCGGGCGTATCTGGAGCGCCGCCATGTGCCGGAGCCGCGCGCCAACGCGGAGTGGCTGCTGGCCTCGGCGCTGCAGGCGGGCCGCTCCGAGCTGGCGCTGCGCGAGCGCCAGCCGCTCTCCGAGAGGCAGCAGCGCAATTTTTGGGGCTCGGTCGAGCAGCGCGCGCGGCGCATCCCGCTGGCCTACGTGCTGGGCAATCAGCCGTTCATGGGGTTGGAGATCAAGGTCTCGCCGGCGGCGCTGATTCCGCGGCCGGAGACGGAGGGCCTGGTCTGCGAGGCGCTGGAACTGCTCAAGCCGCGCGCCGAAGAGCCGTTGACGCTGCTCGAGCTCGGCACCGGCACCGGCTGCATCGCCATCGCTCTGGCCCGCGCGCTGCCGCAGGCCACGATCTACGCCACCGACGTCTCCCAAGCGGCGCTGCGCTTAGCCGAGCAAAACGCCCTCGCCCACCACGTGGCGCGGCGCATCCGCTTCGTTCAGGAGGACCTCTTCGGCGCCTCCGGCCCGCGGGGCTGGGCCGATCTGGCGATCTCCAATCCTCCCTACATCCCGACCGCCGAGCTGGCCAGGCTGGAGCCGGAGCTGCTCTGCGAGCCGCGTCTGGCCCTCGACGGCGGCAAGGACGGCCTTGCCGCGATCCGCGCCATCGTCGCCGCCGCGCCCGGCGTGCTCAAGCCGGGCGGCTGGCTGGCGCTGGAGATCGGCTCGGAGCAGGGTCAGTCCGCGCTCGGGCTGCTTGCGGACGCCGGCTTCGAGGAGCGCCGCGTCCGCAAGGACCTGCAGGGGCTGGACCGCGTCGCCCTCGCCCGGCGCTGACGTCAATTTGATAGATTAGCCTGCGGATGGATCAGTTCGTCATCGAGGGCGGGCGGCCGCTGCGCGGCGAGGTCGAGATCGGCGGCTCCAAGAACGCGGCGCTGCCGATCTTGATCGCGACGCTGCTGACCGACGAGCCCTGCCGCCTCGACAACGTCCCGACCCGGTTGCGCGACATCCGGACGACGATCCGGCTCTTGGAGAGCCTGGGCAAGACGGTGGCCGTCCGGGGCGGCTCGGTGCTGGTGTCCTCGGCCGGCTCGCTTAAGACCCAGGCCCCCTACGAGATCGTCAAGCAGATGCGGGCTTCCGTCCTGGCGGCGGGGCCGCTGTTGGCGCGCTTCGGGCTGGTGCGCGTGCCGATTCCCGGCGGCTGCGCGATCGGGCTGCGGCCGATCGACATTCATCTCAAGGCCTTTCGAGAGCTCGGCGCCCGGGAGATCGCCGACCACGGCGACGTGATCCTGAGCGCGGCGCCGCAGCTTGCGGGCGGGCGCGTCCGGCTGCGGTTTCCCAGCGTCGGGGCCACGGAGCACGTGATGCTGGCGGCCGCGGCCACTCCCGCGCGCACGATCATCGACAACGCGGCGCGGGAGCCGGAGATCGCGGACCTGGCGGCCTTCCTCGTCAAGCTCGGGGCCAAGGTCGGCGGCGCCGGCGGCTCGCGGGTCGTCGTGGAGGGGCAGCGCCGGCTGCGCGGCGCGCGCCACCGCGTGATGGCGGACCGCATCGAGGCCGGCACCTTCCTGATCGCCTGCGCGGCGGCGGGGGGGCGGCTGCGATTGCGCGGCGCAAGGGGCGCGGACCTGGCCGCGGTGATCGCGGCCCTCAAGCGCGCGGGAGCCGCGGTCTCTGCGCGCGGCGACGGCCTTGAGATCGAGATGCGCGGCCGGCCCAGGCCGGTCTCGATTGCGACGGCGCCCTACCCGGGCTTTCCGACCGACCTGCAGGCGCCGTGGATGGCGCTGATGGCGCTGGCCTCGGGGGCGAGCATCGTCTCCGAGGCCGTGTTCGAGAACCGCTTCATGCACGCCGCCGAGCTGGGGCGCATGGGCGCCTCCATAGGCGTGAGCGGCGCGGAGGCGGCGATCGCGGGGGTCGCGCGCCTGACCGGGGCGCCGGTGATGGCCTGCGACCTGCGCGCGGGCGCGGCGCTGGTGATCGCCGCCCTGGCGGCCAAGGGTCGCACGACGGTGCAGCGGGTCTATCACATCGACCGCGGCTACGAGCGGCTGGAGCGCAAGCTTTGCGAAGTCGGCGGCCGCGTGCGGCGCGTGAAGCGATGACCTACCGGCGGGCGCTGGCGCTCTTGGCCGCGCGCCGGGAGACCCACGTCGAGCTGGGCTTGGAGCGCCTGCGCGCCCATCTGGCCCGGCTGGGGAGTCCGCAGCGCGGACTGCCGGTCTTCCATGTGGCCGGCACCAACGGCAAGGGCTCGACCTGCGCCCTGCTGGCGTCCGCGCTGCGGGAGGCCGGCTACAAGACCGGCCTCTACACCTCGCCGCATTTGTTGAGCCCCAGGGAGCGCATCCAGGTCGACGGCCGCATGATCGCAGAGGCCGCCTTCGCGCGGGCCTTGGAGCGCGCGCTGTCGGCCGAGAGGCCGGGCGCCGGGCTGACCTATTTCGAATTGCTGACGGCGGCGGCCTTCCTGCATTTCCGCGGCCAGGCCTGCGACGTCGCTGTCCTTGAGACCGGGCTCGGCGGCCGCCTGGACGCCACCAACGTGGTCGAGCGGCCTCTGGCCTGCGTCATCTCCAGCATCGACTACGACCATATGGCCTACCTGGGCGACACCATCGAGGCGATCGCGCGGGAGAAGGCGGGGATCGTCAAGGCCTCCTCGCCCCTGGTCTGCGCGCCGCTGCGTCCGCGGGCGCTGCGGGTCATGCGTGCCGCGGCGGCCGCCGCCGGAGCGCCGTTGAGCCTCGTGCGCCGGCCCTGGCCGTGCCTTAAGGCTGACTGGGCCGGCGGCCGGCAGACTCTTAGAGCTCCGTTCGGGGAACTCCGGCTGAGGCTGCTGGGCGGCTGTCAGGGGCTCAACGCCGCGCTGGCCTACCGCGCCCTCAAGGCCGCCTCGCGCCGATTGCCGGTCGGCGACGAGCGGGTGCGGCGCGGCTTCGAGCGGGCGCAGTGGCCGGCCCGCTTCCAGGTCGTGCGCTTCGGCGCCAAGACGGCGATTCTGGACGGCGCCCACAATCCCGAGGCGATGCGCCATCTGGCGCGCACCTGGCGCCGCTCGCCCTGGAGCCGACGGCGCGCCCTCTGGATCGTCGGCATGCTGCGCGACAAGGACGCGCGCGGCCTGCTCAAGCCGATCGCGCCGCTGCTCCGGGAGGCCGTGGCGGTAACGCCCCCGAGCCCGCGGGCCCTGCCCGCGGAAAAGCTCGCCCGCCTGCTGCGCAAGGCGGCTCCCCGCGCGCGCGTGAGCGTGGAGCCCGACGCGGCCCGCGCCCTGCGCGGCTGGCGCCGCCGGCGGGATCTGCCGACGGCCGTGGTCTGCGGCTCCTTTTATCTGGCGGCGAGCGCCCTTAAGAGCTTATCCCGTAACGACAAGGCGCCGGGGAGGCCTCGTGCCTGAACTCTGCATCGGCGTCGACGTGGGGGGGACCTACACGAAGATCGGAGTAGTGGAGCGCTCCGGGCGGCTGCGCCTTGAGCGGCGCCTCGACTCGCAGGCGCAGCAGGGCCCCGCGGCCTTCGTCGAGCGGGTCTGCTCCGTCATCAAGGCCTGGACCAGCCAAGGCGTCAGGCCCGTCGGCCTGGGCCTGGGCATCGCGGGAGACGTGGACTCGCGCAAGGGGAGCGTGCGCCTGTCCCCGAATCTGCCCGGCTGGGCGGGCTTCGATTTCAAGCGCGCCTTGGGCCGGCGGCTGCGGCTGCCCGTCGCCGTGGAAAACGACGCCAACGCCGCGGTCTTCGGCGCCTATGTCGCGCAGCTCAAGCGCAAGCCGCGGCACGTCGTGGGCGCCACCCTGGGCACCGGGCTTGGCGGCGGCCTGGTGATCGACGGCCGCCTGCACCGGGGGGCGACCGGCTCGGCGGGAGAGCTCGGCCACACCAAGGTCCAGCCCGGCGGCGAGTTATGCCACTGCGGCGACCGCGGCTGCCTTGAGGCCTACGCCGGCGGCTACGGCATCCTGCGCTTGGCGCGGCGGCTGGCCCTGGCCAAGCCGGGGCAGGCCAAGCGCCTGCTCTCGATCTGCGGCGAGCTCGACGCCTTGGAGCCGGTCCACCTGACCCTGGCCGCCGAGGCGGGCGACCCGGTGGCTCGCCAGACATGGATCAAGACCGGCCAGATGCTGGCCATCGGCCTTGAGAACTTCGTCCTCATCGTCAATCCGGACGTGGTGCTGATCCTGGGAGGGGTCTCCCGCGCCGGCCGCTGGATCCTCGAGCCGATCCGCCGGCATTTCGCCCGCCAACCCTTCCGCATGCCTTTCTCCCGCGCCCGCTTGGCCTTGGCCGACAACGCCGACGCGGGCTGCGTCGGCGCGGCGCTCCTGGCGCTGGAGCCCGAGGCCCGGGCGGACCGTTGTTGATCCTGGCCTGGCTGCTTGCCGCCGTCCCGGCATGGGCGGCCTCCGACTACCCTTTGCCGCCGGCTCCCGCCGCCGTCTCCACCGCGACCACGCTGGGCTTTTCCGCCGATCACCTGGACTACGACGCCTCAAGCTCCACCCTGCATTTCCAAGGCCATGTCAGGATCGTCGATTCCACGCGGACGATCAAGGCCCAGGAGCTTTGGCTTGACACCAGCCGGCGCTCCGGCCGCTTCCAGGGGACGCTGCTGGTCGAGGACGGGGCCAGCGCCGTCGCCGGCCAGTCCGGCTGGTTTAATTTCAACGACCGCACCGGAGTCATCGAGCAGGCCTCCGCGGGGCATGGAAACTGGCGCATCCACGCGCGGCGGGCCCGCTTGAGCGCAAGCCGCAGGCTCGATTATCTATCCGCGAATTTCACGAGCTGCGACTACGTCCCCCCACATTACCATTTCCACGCCAGCCGCGTGACGATCAAGCCGCGGCGCTATCTCTTGGCGCTCAACACGGTCTTCTTCCTGGGACCCGTGCCGCTGCTCTATCTGCCGATCCTCTACGAGCCCCTCAACCTGGATCATCTCCTGCCGCTGCGCTTCCAGCTCGGCTACGACCGGCGCAACGGTGCCTTGGCGAAGGGCACGATGATCCGTCGCCTCGATCGCTGGACCTACGACAAGCTCTACCTCGACTACTACAAGTCGCAGGGCCTGGGGCTGGGCAGCGAGCTGGAGCGCCGCAAGGGGGAGAACCGCTCCGTGCTCTACGGCTACCAGATCCGCGAGACCTCCACCGGCAAGCGGCGCTGGACCCTCATCGGGGATGGCTACCAGACCCTGCGCAGCTCCTTCTCGGTTCAGGGGCGCCTGCAGCTTCAGTCCGATCCCGCCTTCAACAACGACTACTCCCGCAGCAGCCTGCTGCGCGTCACCCCGGAGCTCATCGACAACGGCGCCCTGGTCTATCGCCAAAAGCTCTACACGATGCGCCTGAGCTACTCTCGGCACGCCACGGCCTCCGACAATCAGACCCAATTCGTCAAGGACAGCGAGGACGCCCCCCGCTTCGACTTCCAGACGGCTCCCCTGGGGGCCGGCCGTCTGCCTTGGCTCAACACACTGACGGCCTTCGCCGACAACAACTACACGGCGGGCAGGTCCTTTCTCCAGCGCTCGGCCGGCGGCGGCTGGGAGGGGACGCGGGTCTTCGTCCTGGGGAAGGGCTTGAGCCTCACCCCGAAGCTCGACGCCGGCGAGACGTGGTTCGACACCTACCAGCAGGCGGCCGACTTCGCCAGCACCGACACCTACCGGGATTCTTTCGTGGGGCGCTACGCCGCCTCGGGAGACCTGCGCTGGTCCGGCCGCCTCGGGGACTGGGATCTCGAGCACGATTACGCGGTCCGCCTCAAGCCGGACTCCGTCTCCCGCGACGCCGGCGCCCTCGACCGCGGCGTCGAGACGAACCTGCTGTCTTTGCGCGACCTCTACCGGCCTTCCCCGGCCGTCCTGCTGCGCGCCTCCTCCGGCTACGACTTCAGGACCGCGCGCGACCGCTCCTTCGGCTACTCCGACCGCGTCCAGCCGGTGGTGGGCGAACTCGACTACGCGGCGGGTCCGAGCGTTAACTGGAGCCTGCGCGACGATTTCCAGCCCGGGATCGGGCAACGCTCGGTTCTGGGCAGCCTCCTCTACGGCCGGGAGGACCGCTCCTACGTCTCCGCGGCCTTCGGCTATACCCGCGCCGTTTCCGACCGTTACGGGCTGGACACGAGCTTCGCCCTGTCCAACGGCTCCGGGACCTGGCGGATCGCCGCCACGCTGCGCTCCGAGTTCTTCGCCCCCGGAGGGCCGCTGGGCTTGGCGGCCGACCGCAGCCGCCTTTTCGAGAAGGAGCTGATTCTGACGAAGGTCTGGCACGATTTCTTCACGCGCCTCTTGGTGCGCTTTCGCCCCGGCAACGTCCGCGAGGCGCAGCTGCGCGTCAACCTGCGCTTCGGACACGGCCGGCGGGCCGCCCCGCGGCGCGATTGGGAGGCGGAGTGGTTTCCGGAGCGCGCCACGGGCGATTACGACCGGCCTTAGACGTTGGACAGCGTCAAAATGGTAGACTCGGGCCATGAGCGACAAGCCACTTTGGCTGGTGACCGGAGGCGCCGGCTTCATCGGCTCCAACATCGCCGCGGAATTGGTCCGGCGCGGCCGGCGCGTGCGCGTCCTCGACAATCTCTCGACGGGCAAGCTCGAGCACATGGCTTCTTTCCGCGGCGCCGTGGAGTTTCTGCGCGGCGACATACGCTTTCCGGCGGATTGCCGGCGCGCGGTCAAGGGCGCTTCCTACGTGATCCACCAGGCCGCCATCCGCTCGGTGCCGAAGTCCGTCGACAATCCCATGGCGTCGCACGACAGCAACAGCACCGGGACCCTGAACATGCTGCTGGCCTCCAAGGAGGCGCGGGTCAAGCGCTTCGTCTACGCCTCCTCCAGCTCGGCTTACGGCGACTGCAAGCGCTTTCCGCAGAAAGAGGAGTTCAAGCCCGAGCCGGTCTCGCCCTACGCCTGCCAGAAGCTGGCCGGAGAGCAGTACGCCATCATGTTCACCAAGGCCTACGGCCTTGAGACCGTCAGCCTGCGCTATTTCAACGTCTTCGGCCCGCGCCAGGACCCGGAGTCCCTCTACTCGGCCGTGATCCCCAAGTTCATGGAGCAGGCGTATCTCGGCCTGCCGCTGGAGGTGCATTGGGACGGCAGGCAGCAGCGCGACTTCACGCATATCGCCAACGTCGTCCAGGCCAACCTCCTGGCGGCCCAGTCCGCCAAGGGCGTGGGCGAGACCTTCAACATCGCCAACGGCCGGACCTACTCCCTGCTCGACTTGATCGCCGTCATCGAGGGCATCGTGGGCCACAAGATCGAGCGGCGCCATCAGCCCAAGCGGCAGGGGGACGTGCGCAAGACCTACGCCGACATCTCGAAGGCGCGCCGGCTGCTGGGCTACAAGCCGGTGATGAATTTCGAGAACGGCCTGAGGGATACCTGGGATTATTTCGTGAACGGCTATTTCAAGCGAAAGCACGGAAGATCCCTCGCCACGGCGCGCTGATGCGGCTTTTGGTCACCGGCGGGCTGGGCTTCATCGGCTCCAACTTCATCCGCCACATGCTCTCCAAGCGCCGAGGCCTGCGCGTGGTCAATCTCGACGCGCGCACCTACGCCGGCAATCCGGCCAATCTCGCGGACCTGGCCGGCGATCCCCGCTACCGCTGGATCCGCGGCGACATCGCCGATCCGAGAACGGTGGAGAGGGCCATGGCCGGCTGCGACGCCGTCGTGCACTGCGCCGCCGAGACGCACGTCGACCGCTCGATTCTCGACGCCTCCGTCTTCTTGAGGACCAACGTGATCGGCACTCAGGTCCTGCTGGACGCGGCGCTGCGCCAGCGCGTGTCCCGCTTCGTCCACGTCAGCACCGACGAGGTCTACGGCAGCGTGCCGCGGGGCCGCAGCCGGGAGGAGGATCGGCTCAAGCCGAACAGCCCCTACGCCGCCTCCAAGGCCGCCAGCGACCTGGTGGCGCGCTCCTACGCCGTGACCCACGGCGCCCCGGTGATCGTCACCCGCGCCTCCAACAATTTCGGGCCGTACCAGTACCCGGAGAAGGCCCTGCCCCTGATGATCACCAACTGGCTCGACGGCCTGCCCTTTCCCCTCTACGGCGACGGCCTGCAGGTGCGAGACTGGCTCTACGTCGTCGATCATGCCCGCGCCCTGGAGCTGGTCCTGGAGAAGGGCAAGCCCGGGGAAATCTACAACGTCGGCGGCTCGCACGGCTGCGACAACCTGGAGTTGGTCGAGCGGGTGCGCGGGCTCATGGGAATTCCCAAGGACCTGGTGCGCCGGGTGGCGGACCGTCCGGGGCATGACCGCCGCTACGCCCTCGACTGCTCCAAGCTGCGCGCCTTGGGCTTCAGGCATGCCTACGCTTTTTCGGAGGCGTTGGAGAAAACCGTCTCTTGGTATCGAGCGCGCCAGCAATGGTGGAGGCCGCTTAAGAAGGGCGGCGGCTACCAGGCCTATTACCGCAAGCAGTACTCCCCGCGGCTGAAGGCGGAGGTCCGATGAGCCCGATCGCGGCGAAGGAGCGGGCCTCGCGCAAGAACCCGTCGGTGCTGCATCGCCCGGCCGCGCCGCTGCACTGGGGGCAGGCGGGCGGCTGGATAGAGGCCGTGGTGGGCAGCATGTTCTCGGGCAAGACCCAGGAGCTCATCCGGCGCCTGCGCCTGGCGATGATCGCCCGCCAGAAGGTTCAGGTGTTCAACTCGACGCTGGACGCCCGCTACGCCAAGGACCACATCGTCTCCCACGACGCGGCGAGAATCCCCTCCCGCACCGCCGCCAGCGCGCGGCAGATCTTCGAGCTGGTGGAGCCGGAGACCCAGGTCGTCGGCATCGACGAGGTCCAGTTCTTCGAGGAGGAGATCGTCTCCGTCTGCGAGGCCTTGGCGGACCAGGGCCGCCGCGTCATCGTGGCCGGGCTCGACCAGGATTATCGAGGGGAGCCCTTTGCGGTGACCGCCAGGCTGATGGGGGTGGCGGAGTTCGTCACCAAGAACCTCGCCATCTGCGCGGTCTGCGGCAACCCCGCCAACCGCTCGCAGCGGCTGTCCGTTTCCAAGAAGCTCATCGAGGTCGGAGCGCTCGACAAGTACGAGGCGCGCTGCCGGCGCTGCTTTCGCCGTTGAGACTGGAACTTTTCATGGGAGGATGCGAATGACGAGCAATCCCGTCGCGCAAATCGAAACGTCGCTAGGCGCGATCAGCGCGGAGCTGTTCGACAAGGAGGCTCCGGAGACGGTCGCCAACTTCGTCAAGCTGTCCGAGAAGGGCTTTTACGACGGAGTGATCTTCCACCGGGTGATCCCCGGCTTCATGATCCAGGGCGGCGATCCGACCGGGACCGGCCGCGGCGGCCCCGGCTACACGATCCCAGACGAGTTCCACCCGAAGCTTCGCCACGACCGGGCGGGGGTTCTGTCGATGGCCAACGCCGGCCCCGACACCGGCGGCAGCCAGTTCTTCATCACGCTGGCGGCGACGCCCCATTTGGACGACCGCCACGCCGTCTTCGGTCGGGTGATCGCGGGCCAGGACATCGTCAAGGCGATCGGCGACTCGCCGCGCGACCGGCTGGATCGCCCTAAGGTCCCGGTCAAGATCCTCTCGGTGCGGATCAAGAAGTAGCCGGCCGATCGAGGAAGCGCAGGGACCAGCGGATGTCGAAGCCGCGCCGCTTCATGTGCGCGAGGAAGGCCTCCGGAGGAATCCCGGTCTCGACGGGGTAGGCGCCGGGCTTGGCGATCTCGCCTGAAGCCAGCATTTGGGCCACGATCGCGGCCGGAAATCCAGTCGTGCGCATCATGGCCGTCATGCCGCTGGAGCGCTCGAAGCGGTCGAGCATGTCGTAGACGACCTCGGCCGGGCGGCCGTCCTTGAGCCCGCGCACGGTCGTGTGGATGACGACCAAGTCCTCCTCGTCCGGGCGCAGGAAATGGCTTCGGAACAAGGCCGCCGAGAGTTGCCGCGGCGCCAGCCGCAAGCCGCCGACGCGCAGGGGCTTGCGCGAGAAAAACCCCATCGCGTTCATGGCGTTGACGACCGCGCAGTGGCCCGGATAGCGGATCAGCTTGCAATCCATCGAGCGGACCTTGCCGGCGCAGGTGCGGGCCAAGGTCGACAGCCCCCCGGCGGCATGGGCCGCCTCCATGCGCCCCAGCCCGGGAACGTCGATGGCCTCGACTTCCGAAAGCCCCGGCACCGTCACCAGCTTGAAATCCCGCAGGGCGCTGGCCTGCTCGACGTACTCGTTGATCAAGCCGTGCTCCGAGAAGGTCAGCATGTAGTTCATCGGAGGCCGCGGCCTCTGGGGCAGGCCGCCGTCGCGGATCAAGACCTCGTCGGTCGAGTCGAGCTGCCCCATCCCGTGGACGGCCAGGGTGGTCGTCATGCCGGGGCCCAGGCCCACGTCCGGCAGCAGCGTCACCCCCGCGGCGCGGGCCCGCTCGTGCAGGGCCAGCTCCTTGAGGACGATCTCCGTGTTTCCGCCCAGATCGACGAAATGGCAGCGCGCGGCGATGGCCGCCTTGGCGAGCGTAAGGTTCAAGAAATAGGGCACGCAGCTGACGACCACGTCATGTCCGCGGGCCAGAGCCTTCACTGCGGAGGCGTCGCAGGCGTCAAGGCGCGCGCGCTTAAGCCGCCTGGAGTCCAGCCAGCGCGCCGCGCGCTCCAAGCCCCGCTCGTCGGCGTCGGCCAGGGTCAGCCGCTCAAGTCCGGGATTTTTCAGCAGGTCGTAGGCGCAGGCGCGGCCCTGCATGCCCGCCCCGATCACCAACGCTCTCATCGAAAAGTAGGGTCAGGCCTCCTTTTTCAGTTGGACCAGCTCGGCTGAACGCTGTCCCCCGGCACGTCGGCGATGCGATGCGGCGCGGAGCCGTCTGCGTCCATCACGTAGAGCTGGTGCCGGCCGTCTCGCGTGGAGGAAAAAGCGAGGAACCTTCCGTCCGGCGACCAGGAGGGATTTTCGTTGGAGCCCATGTCGTGCGTCAGCCGCACGACCTGGCTACCGGTCACGTCCACTACGTAGATCTCGAGCTTGTCCTCCCGTCCCGCTCGGCCTGAGAAGGCGATCCATTCGCCGGTCGGCGACCAAGAGGGGGAGTCGCACCAATTGAGGTCGGTCAGGCGCCTGGCTCGGCGGGTCGTCAGGTCGAGCAGGTAGATTTGGGGATTGCCGGAGCGGTCCGAGACGAAAGCGACCTGCCGGGAGTCGGGCGAGAAGGTCGGGGAGCTGTCGGCTCCGAAATAATGCGTGAGCCGCAAGACGGATCGGTCGGAGAGATTCTTCAGGTAGATATTCGGGCTTTTCTCCCGCGACAGCGTCATCAGCAGTTCCGTTCCGTCCGGAGAAAAACCCCCGGCGATGTTGAGCCCCTGGTCGCGCGAGACCGCGCGGCTTTCCCCGCGCTGAAGGTCGAGGAGGAACAAATCCGGGTTGCCGTCCTTGTAGCTGGTGTAGGCGATCGACTTTCCGTCCGGCGAGAAGCGCGGCAAGATCGAGATGGAATGGTGCCGAGTCAACTGATGGATCTCGGCGCCGTCGTAGTCCATCACGTAGATTTCCTTGTGTCCGGTCTGATTGTTCGAGAAGGCGATGCGCGTGTGCGCGATGCCCTCCTTGCCGGTGAGCTGGCGGACGACGTCGTCGGAGATCCTGTGGGCGAGGGCGCGCGTCCAGCGGGAGCCCTCGCGATAGTAGCGCTCCAGCACGGCGTCTCCGGAGTCCAGGTCGACCAAGCGCGCGCTTACCGCCACGAGGTCGGCGGATTTCTGAACCCGGGCGCTCAGCAGGCAATGCGCGCCGGAGGCCTTCCAATCCGGACCCGAGACCAGACGGAATCGGCGCGAAAACAGCAGGTCGTCTCGCACCACGTCTTGAATCCGCTTGGCGAGCAGGGCCTCCGAGGCGTCGGCGGCGTTCGCGGCGGAAAAATCGCCCAGCCCCAAGGGCAGCAGGGCCGCGCCGTTCTGCCCGGAGAGCTTGAGGTAGACGTCCGTCTCCGCGCGGCACGGCGGGACCGAAACGAGCAGCAAGGCCGCGGCCAGCAGCGCTCGCATCGGCCTAGCTCTTGCGCGAGCGCGAGAGCCGCTTGAGCTGGGCGGCGGCGGCCTTCGCCTCGGGGCTGCGCGGAAAGTCCAGGGTGATGGATTCCAGGTATTTCTTGGCCTCGGAAAGATGCCGCTTCATGCGCAGCAGGCAGAGGGCGTAATACAAGCGGGAGGACGGCAGCATCTCGCTTTTCGGATACTTCTCGATGACGGCGGCGAAGCGCCGCCCCGCGGATTCCCATCGGCCTTGCCGAAAATACGCCTGGCCCAGCTTGTAGGTGGCGACGTCGACGAGCGCGCCGTGGGGGTACTTGCGCAGATACTCCTCGAAGCCCTTGGCGGCCAGGTCGTAGTCCTTGACGTTCAGCCGCACGTCTGCGGTGTTGAACAGGTCGCTGGGCGCTGTGCTTTCCGCCGCGGCCTTCGCCGCCTGCTCCGCCGCCGCCCGCTGCTGCTCCAGGCTCTTGAGCTGCTGGCTCGACAAAGTCGCTCCGATCTGCGCCACCCGGCTCTCCACGCCGGCGCTCAGATCGTCCAGCTTGGAGGAGAGCCTGGTCATTTGGTCCTGGTTTTCCTTGATGGTCTCGGTGTAGGAGGAGAGGTCCTCGTGGAGCGACTGCATCCGGACAGACAGGTCGGCCTGGTTGGCCTGCAGCGAGGAGATCGTCTTGTCGAGTTGGGCGACCTGCTGCTTGAGCGAATCGGTCTGGCTTTCTAAGTCCAGCATGTCCTGCTGGGTGGCGACGCAGCCGCCAAGGCCCAGGGCGGCCGCCAGCGGCAAGAAAAGGAGGACCCGTTTCATGGCTCCACTATAGCAATTCGCTCTCGGCCGGGACGGGGGAGCCTTTCTTGGAGACGACCGCGCCGGAGGCGTCTATCTCGTAGAGGATCGGGCGGCAGGTGGCGATGTTGACCTGCATGATCTGCTCCGGGGTCAGGCGTTCTAGCTTCATCACGATGGCGCGCAAGCTGTTGCCGTGGGCCGAGACCAGGACCGTCTTGCCGCCGCGGGCGTGGGGCAGGATCATGGATTCGAAATAGGGCAGCGTCCGCGCGGCGGTGTCCTTGAGGCTTTCGCCGCCGGGCGGGGCGACGTCGTAGGAGCGCCTCCAGATGTGGACCTGCTCATCCCCGAATTTCTTGGCCGTCTCTGTCTTGTTGAGGCCCTGCAGGTCGCCGTAGTGGCGCTCGTTGAGGGCCTTGTCCTTGAAGACCGGGGGCGTCTGTCCGAGCTCCAGAAGCAGGATGTCCAGCGTCTCCTGGGCGCGCTTGAGGGCGGAGGTGAACGCCACGTCGAAGCGCAAGCCGGCCGCCTTGAGCTCCTTGCCGGCGCGGTGCGCCTCCTCGACGCCCAAGGTCGTGATCGGAACGTCGACCCAGCCGGTGAAGCGATTCTCCAGGTTCCATTGGGACTGGCCGTGGCGCACCAGCGCCAGGGTGCCGCGGCCTGCGCCATGGAAACTGCGCGACAACAAGCCGGCGACCACGCGGCGCAACTCGTCGAGGCGGAGCGGCTTGGCGAGAAAATCCGAGTCCTCGGTATCGCTGATCTCGGCCAAGATCTTCTCCGGAGAAGCTTCCCCGCTCATGAACAAAATCGGGGTCGCACGGCTGGCCTGGTTGCGCCGCAGCGACTCGTAGAGATGCGCCCCGGAGGTCCCCGGCATGTGGTAATCCAGGATGATCAGGTCCGGCTTGAGCTCGCGCGCCTTGCGCATGCCTTCGACCGGCTCCCGGGCGGAGGCGACCTGGTGGCCCTCCTTGGAGAGGATGTCTTCCAAAAGTGAGACGATCTCGAAGTCGTCGTCGACGATCAGGATCTTCGACATGGGAGCGAACGATTATACACAAATTAAAAACGAGGCCCGACGCCGGGGGGTCAAATACTGCGGGGATTCGTGGAAGGGATTACCCTGGACGGCGTCGGCGCCCGGAGCGCTTCATCCGGTACATTCGCTCATCGGCGGTTCCCAGCAGCTCAGAGGCGGAGCCGGCGCGTCGCAGGGAAGCCGCCCCATAGGAGATTTCGACGCCGGAGGCTTTTCTGGTGTCCTCGGCCAAGCGCTTGGCGATTTGCAGAGCCCTGGCCGTCGTTTGGCCCGGCAGCAGCACCACGAATTCGTCGCCTCCGTAGCGGAAGGCCGCGTCCACCCTGCCGCGGATGCCGCGGCGAAGCACTTCGGCGAAATCCCGGAGCATCCGGTCGCCGGCTTGGTGGCCTAGGGAGTCGTTGACGCGCTTGAAGCCGTCCAGGTCGATGAGCAGCAGGGAGAGGCGGTGGCGCTGGCGCCGGGCGCGCTGGGCCTCGTCGGCCAGGCGCTCGCGCAGATGCCTCTTGTTGTAGAGCCCGGTCAGCTCGTCGGTGATAGAAATCTCCCGCAGCCGGCGTTCCAGCTCCACCCGCGGGGTGATGTCCTTGGAGATGCCGAGGGTGCCCAGCACCTTGCCGGAGCGGTCGCGCAGCAGCGCCGCCGACATGCTGACGCACAGATAGCGCCCGTCGCGCCGCTTGATGACGAGCTCGTGGTTGCGCAGCGCGCCGTCGCGGCGCAGCAGCCGCATGATGCGCTCTGCATCCGCGCGCCCATCCGCGTAGAGCTCGTGGGCCAGGCGGCCGATCATGTCCTCGCAGGGCGTCCCTATCATCCGCTCGGCGCCCGGAGAAAAATAAATGATGCGTCCGCGCGTGTCGGTGGTGCAGATGGCGTCGCTGGAGGAGGTGACGATGGCCTCGAAGTACTCCTTGGCGCGGATGAAATCGCTGGAGAGGTGGATCAGCGGCGTCTCCGGCGCGCCGCGCAGTTGCGGGTGGGGCATGCCGGAATGGTAGCCCGCCGGGTTTTCGCGCTACAGAGTCTTTGGACCCAGCGCCCGCGGGGCCTTGCGGCCTACCCAGGCGTCCAGGCTGAGGAACCGGGCGCCTTGCCGCAGCGAGAGCAGCGAGCAGGGCAACAGCAGCAGGGCGTCGAGAGCGATCGTGACCGTCGTCGGCAGGTGCAGGCCTTGGCCGAAGCAGCCGCAATCCGGCAGCGGGATGTGGCGGAACTTGGTCGACAGCAGCGCCAGGAGAAATCCGGAGAACATCGCCGCCGCCGCGGCCGAGGCCGCCGGGGTCAGGAAGCCGAAGAGCAGGGAGAAGCCGACGAGCAGCTCCGCCCAGGGCAGCAAGACGGACAGGCTTTGGACGGAGTCTTGAGGCGCGATATCGTAAGCCTCGATGACGACGGCGAATTCCTCCGGCGGCTTCGCCCTCTTGGAGGCTCCTGCCGCGATGAGGACGCCGCCGACCAGCACCCTGGCCAAGAGGCCCGCCAGGACCCAGGTTTTTCCGCCGCCGCGCTCGTCGTTCATTTCTTCAAGACCTCGTCGATCCAGCGCACGCCGTCTTGGCGCAATTGCCAGGCGCCGACGAAGCGCTTGCCGTTGATGAAGAAGGTCGGGGTTCCTCCGACCCAGCGCAGGCGCGCCTCCCGAGCGTCGGCCTCGACCAGCCGCGCCACGGCGGGATCGGAGCGGCAGGCCTTGAAGGCCGCCTCGTCAAGCCCGAGCTCTCGGGCGTACTGCTCGAATTTGAGCGGGGCGTCCTTGTTGGTCCACTCCGCCTGGCGCTCGTAGAGGAGGTCGTGATACGGCCAAAATTTGCCCTGCCGCCCCGCGCATTCCGCGGCCACCGCCGCCGCCAGGGCGTAGGGGTGGATGTGGAGCGGGAAATGCTTGAAGATGAAGCGCGCCCGATTACCGTAGAGGGCCAAGACCTGGCGCACGGCGGGCTCTGCCGCCCGGCAGACGGGGCATTCGAAATCGGAGTACTCGACGATCGTCACCGGGGCCGCGGCGGGCCCCTTCTCGCGGAAGGCCTCGGTGGACTCTCTTTGCGGAGGCACCACGCGGGGCAGGGCCAGGCCGGTCGCCAAGGTCGCCGCGAGGACCAGGGCGGCTCCCGATAGCCTCCGCGTCAGCATGAGCCACTATATAAAAGGAAGAGCCCCGGGCGCGAGCGCCCGGGGCTCTTGGAGCGCGGCGGCCTAGCGGACCAGCTTGGCCGCGTCGATGACGCCCGCCCCCTGCTGCTCGACCGGCACGTTCGGCAGGGGCGTCGCCGCTCGGGTCAGAGCGGCGCGCAGCGCCTGGTAGCCGGACAAGCCCTTGGCGGCGATCGCCAGCGCGGCTAGACCCGAGACGTGCGGCGTGGCCATCGAGGTGCCGGACAGGGTTTCATAGCCGCCGCCCATGTAGGTCGACTTGACGTCGACCCCGGGAGCGATGAAGGCCACCTGCTTGCCGCGGCTGGAGAAATAAGCGACCTGGTCGGAGGAATCCATCGCGGCGATCGCCAGGGCCCCGTCGTAGGCGGCCGGATAGCCCACCGCCGCCCCGGAGTTGCCCGCGGCCGCCACCAGCACGACGCCGGCTTTTTTCATCGCCGCCACCGCCGCCTTGAGCGAGTCGTTGCCGGTGTCGGCCCCGAGGCTCATGCTGGCCACCTGCATCTTGTGCTGGACGGCCCACTGCATGCCGGCGATCACGTCGTCATAGGTCCCGCTGCCGTTGGCGTCGAGGACCTTGACGCCGTAGAGGGACGCTTCCGGCGCGACGCCGATGACCCCGGAGGGGCCGTCCGCGGCCGCGATCGTTCCGGAGACGTGGCTGCCGTGGCCGTTGTCGTCCTTGAAGTCGGCGTCGTTCTTGATCGCGTTCCAGCCGCCCTTGATGTTGGCCTTCAGGTTCTGGTGGGTGTAGTCGATGCCGGTGTCGATGACGGCGACCTTGACTCCGGCCCCGCGGGTGACGCTCCAGGCCGCGGGGGCGTCGACCCTCTGAATCCCCCAAGGGATCTCGGCGGAGGCCGTGATCGGGCCGGGGCGGAAGGGAACGAAACGCGGCAGCGTCGACCAGACGTCGGGCAGTATGAAGCGGCCCATCCCCGCCGCTTGCGACAGCCAGTTGACCTCGGGGTCTGGATCGATCCGTTTGACCTCGGGATCCTGCCGCAGGCGGTCCTGGGCGGCCGAGACCAGAGACGGCGGGGTCTCGATGACCACGGCGTTGATGAAGTCCAGGCGGCGAACGACCCTACCGCCGGACTCCTCGACGGCGGCGACGCGCTCCGCAGCCGGCACGGAGGCCTTGAAGACGACGATCCTGCGCGCGGGCTTGAAGCTGCTCGCGCGGACGCTCGGGACGCAGAGGCACGACAGGGCCAGTGCGAGCAGGCCGACGAACTTCGCCAGTCTATCCATGGGGCACCTCCTAGGTGCCCCAACGCTAGCATAAAGGGACCAAAGGGCCTATTTTAAAATAGGCCCTTTGGTCCATATTTTAGGGGGGGGTCTTTTCCCGAGCGGGGCGCCTAGCGGTCCAGCCGCCGGCCGTCACAGCCTGACACACTTTCCAATATCCGGCTGGACGCAAGCCCGCTGACGCGCAAGTCCGCTGACGCGGGCCGTCATGAGCTGACGCATTTCCCTATCCGCTCAGACGCAAGCCCGCTGACGCGGGCTTAGAAGAAGCGGAGGTAGCGGTCCTCGTACTCGGCGAAGAGGCCGTACTCGTGGAGCTTGCGGCCCAGGGTCGCAAGGACGTCCCGGTCGGCGGCGGCGGCGGAAAAAAGAGCCTCCAATTCGCGCCGCCGGCGGTCCTGCTCGCGCTCCGCGGGCTCCTTGAAGAGCCCCCGGCGCTCGAGGTCGGAGACGTGCGTCGCGAAGGAGCGCGCCGCCTCGTCCAGGGAGAATTTCATCAGGGCCAGGGACCAGGCCCCGTCCGGACAGAGGATCAGGGCCGAGGCCCGCTCCTCGCGGCTGTCGAGCTCCGAGGCGATGCGCTGCGCCACGTCGGCCGGGGAATCCGAGAGCACGCGCGTGGTGAAGCCCTGGTTTTTGAAGTTGTACTCCAGGGAGCGCAGCAGATCGCGGTAGGCGCCGGTCAGCCAGCGCATGAAGGGGCGGGCGTCCTCGCCGAAGCCCTCGAAGCGCTCGGCGAAGGCCTCCGGCGTCAGGATCTTGGGCCGCCGGGAGACGACGGTGCCCTCTCGCAGCCGGGTGCGGCGCTCGAGATCCTCGACCGGGGAGATCAAGTGGTAGTCGATCCGCGTCGCGCCGAAGGTGGCCAGCATCCTGCGCGGCGAGCGCACGATCTCGGTCTGCTGGAGATACGAGTTAATCAGCCTGGGGTCCAAGGAAATATTGTAGCACCCCCCGGACGCCGCGCGGGCTAGCAGGCGAGAGGGCTACCAGGCGTAGCGGACGGTGTAGGAGACGGCGGCCGCTCCGCCGGCCTTGACCGGGACGTCGAAGCGGATGGTCCGGGCGTCCAGCTTGCTCCACTTTTGGCTGGCGCGCGCAATGCTCCAGCTCGACCAGCGGTAGAGCGGCTCGACGACTTCAACGACGATGTCCTCGTCCTTGTGGTTGCCCAGCGAGATCTCGAAGGATTCCTCGGCCCGGCGGCGATGGGTGTCGAGGACGAAGTTGGAGCGCTTGCGGCTTGCGACGATGTCGAAGGCGTCCCCCATGCGGATTTTGACGCGCTCGTCCTTGGGCGTGTGGTCGATGGAGTCCTCGCCGATGAACTGCAGGGAGCCGTCCGAGTCGGCCTTGTAGACGCGCGCCCGCCCGGCCGGCAGGGGGATGCCCAGGTGGTTTCGCGCGGAGTTGACGAATTCGAGGTCGACCCAGACCTTCTTGTTCTCCCCGACGCCGTAGTCGGCGTTGGTGCGGGAATACTCGGAGTAGCCGCCCCACTCGAGGGCGGAGCCCATGTAGGTGTAGACCTTGCGCACGGGGACGTCGGAGGCCTCGGCGAACTGGATTTGCTTGGTCTCGTCGTCGCGCAGGGTCGTCGGACGCTTCAGGGTGTAGAGGTGGTACTCGAAGAAGGCCTTCTGCGAGAATTGAGAGGCCTGCGACTCCGACGCCCCGAAAGCCCTCATCACATGGAGGGAGGGGCGGACCGCGCGGTGGACGTCGCCGGCCACCAATTTGAGGGAGGCGTTCTTGTAGGCGGCGCCGGAGGCGTTGTTCAAGGTGACCCAGGCGTTGAGGTCCATCGCCCGATCCTTCGGGCCGACGACGAGAACGTAGTCGGCGGACCAGGAGAGGCCTTGGGTCAGGTAGCTGATCTCGCAGGCCTGCTTGCCGCCTTTCTCGGCTTGAAGCTTCCAGAGCAGGGTCGGCTTGCTCTCCAGGCCCTCGGGCAGCTCGGCAAGCACGGGATTGCCGGGGGGATTGACGTAGATCTTGCCGTCGTCGCCGCGCAGCACGCGGCCGTTCTGGGTCGACAGGAGGATCCCCTTGAGGACGGAGCGCTTGCCGTCCAGGGCCGAGAAGCGCTCGAGGGCGATGGGCTTGCCGACGTATTTTTCGAGCAGCTTCTCCGGGCTGACGAGGTCGTACTCGAAATTCTGTTCCAGGACGCCGACCGCGTTCGGGGCGGACAGGGACTTGAAGTGCACGCTGGTCGGGTCGATCAGGGCGGCCACGTCGTCGGCCCGGACGTCGTTTACCCCGCGATGCAGGTCGAAGGTCCGCGTCTCCTTGACCAGGCCGAGGTTCTGGTTGTAGACCGTCACCTCGACGGCGGCGGCCCGGCAGGCGCAGACGACGGAGAAGGCAAAGGCGACGAAGACGGCCAGCTTGCTCATCGGTCAACCCCCCGCTGGGACGAGCCTCAGCGGGAGCATTGAAGCAATTTTAATCCCGAAAGGGTTGCGGGAAGAGGACGTCGTCGACGCGGTCGGCCGCCAACGGCATGTTCACGCGCATCCAGGACAGCACTTCGTGGGGGGAGGCGCGCCGCGGGCCGTTCTCGGCCAGCACGAGCTCGCGCACCTCGGCCCGGCGGTGGGGGCTTAAGACGCGGTTCAAGGCGGAGGCCACGCAGCGATGATGCCTGCGCAGGGCGGCCGACGATGTGGCAGTGATCATGATCCCAGTGTAATGCGCGGCCGCCAAATGTTCCATGACGGCGGCCAAGTCAGTTCGTTGCCCGCGCTCAATAGGTCTTCCATCCTACTCCTTATATAGGTCCTACTGAAACGTAGGGTCAGGCCTTGTTTTTCAGTTATCATTGGGGAATGGCTGAGGGGAAGGGCTGGCGGGCTCGTCTGCGGGAGTTCGGCTCCGCGCTGCGCAACGCCCCCCGGGCCTTCGCCCTGCTGTGGGAGGCCGACCGGCGCGGCGCGCTGGGACTGACCGGCAGCGCCCTGGTCGGCTCGATCATCCCGGTCAGCCAGGCTTGGGTCACCAAGCTCATCATCGACGGCGTGCTCTCTTCGGTGCGCGCCGGCCGAGCTCCCGCCGAGGGCCTGCGCCTGGTGCTTCCCTACGTGGCCGCAGAGTTCGTGCTGATCCTGCTCGGCATGGCCAACGGGCAGCTCCGCCAGCTCTGCGAGAAGCTGGTCGACCACCGCCTGGGGCATCTCGTCAACACGCGGATCATGCGCAAGGCCCTGGTCTTGGAGGCGCGCTATTTCGAGGACCCGGATTTCTACGACCAGATGCAGAACGCCCGCCGCCAATCGGAGTTTCGAGTGATGGCGCTGGTGCGCTCGGGCTTCCTCTTGGCGCAGAACGTGCTGACCCTGCTCTCCTTCGCCACCGTCCTGCTGGCCTTCAGCCCCTTGGTGGCCCTCGTGCTCTTCGGCGCGGCGGTGCCGGCCTTCCTAGTGCAGTGCCGCTACAGCCAGCTCGAGTTCCGCCTGGAGAAGTGGCGCACCCCCGAGACGCGGAGCATGGCCTACCTGGAGCAGGTGCTGACCCTGGACACCACGGTCAAGGAGGTCAAGCTCTTCGGTCTTGGCGAGCCGCTCTTGGCGCGCTATGCCGGCATCTTCTGGCGCGTCTTTCGGGAGGACGCGGCGCTGGCGCGCGGGCGCTCGTTTAAGAGCCTGCTTTGGGGGCTCTTGGCCACCGTCGCCTATTACGGCGCCTACGTCTGGGTCATCCTCCTCACGCTGCGCGGGCGCGTGACGCTGGGGGAGATGACGATGTACATGACCCTCTTCTCGCAAAGCCAGGGCGCCTTCCAGGGCCTGCTCGAGAATGTCGGAAGCCTCTACGAGAACGGGCTGTTCTTGCAAAACCTCTTTTCCTTCTTCGAGCTTGAGCCGCAGGCCGCCCTTGCGACGGCCCGGCCGCGCCTGGTGGAGGACCCCGCGCGCGGCATCGAGTTCCGCCAAGTCTCTTTCCAGTATCCCGGCCGCTCGGATTGGGCGCTGCGGGACTTAAGCCTGGCGATCGGGCCGCGCGAGAAGCTGGCGCTGGTCGGAGAAAACGGGGCCGGCAAGACCACCCTGATCAAGCTCTTGACCCGCCTCTACGAGCCGACCCAGGGCCGGATTCTTTTTCGAGGCGTCGACCTGCGCCAATTCTCGCCCGAGGAGTTGCGCCTGCGCGTCGGGGCGATCTTCCAGGACTACGTCCGCTACCATCTGCCGCTCTCCGAGAACGTCGGCCTGGGCGCCGTCGAGCATATGGGCGAGCGCGCGCGCGTGGAGGAGGCTTCCCGCAAGAGCGGGGCGGACGAGGTGGCCGCGGCGCTGCCGAACAGCTACGACACGATGCTCGGACGCTGGTTCGACAGCGGCCACGAGCTCTCCGGCGGCCAATGGCAGAAGATCGCTCTAGGCCGCGCCTTCATGGGCGAGCGGGAGGTCCTCATCCTCGACGAGCCCACCGCATCCCTCGACGCCAAGGCCGAGTTCGACGTCTTCCAGCGCTTCCAGCGGCTGGCCGAGGGCAAGATCGTCCTGCTGGTCTCCCACCGCTTCTCCACCGTGCGGATGGCCGACCGCATCGCCGTATTAAAGGAAGGCCGCATCGAGGAGTTGGGCAGCCATGCCGAGCTATTGGCCGGCGGCGGGACCTACGCGCGGCTCTTCGAGCTACAAGCGCAGGGCTACCGGTAGCGGGAGGCTTGCCGTTGCAGGCCAGCCTGGGGCGCTCAGCGGTAGGCTCGTCGGGAGCCCGCCTGCCGGTAGAGCGCGCGCGCTTGTTCGACCTCCTCCGGACTAGTCGGGATCTCATCGGCCGAGACCGGTATGCCCAGGCGCAGCTCGGCGGCGTCGGCCGCGGCGTTGGCCGCGATCGCCCGGCCTCGAGCGCGGCTGGCGCGGAACATGGAGATCAAGCGCTGGAGCACCGAAATAGTCAGGCCGCCGAAGAGCAGCGGCGCCATGGCGTTAGGTTCGTAAACGAACAGGCCAGCCGTCGTGGCAAGACTGATGCCAAGAAATCCCAACACAATCTTATCGTCATCGGAGACCGAGGCGGTCTGCCGGCGCAGGCTGCGTTGGGCTTTCCAAAGGCGGAAGGTCTGCTTGCGAAGAGGATCGGGAACCGGCGCGAAGCTTCTCCGGTTGACGTTCTCTCTATCCTCGGGCTTGACCAGCGTGGTCGCCTTCGCCGAGGCGCTGCGCTCGAACGCCGCGCTGTCGGGCAAGTCGGCGGAATAGCTTTCCGGATAGCCGAGCTCCCGGGCGATCGCCCGGGCCCTCTCGAAGACCAATTCCTGCCTGTCTTTCGGCAGCCGAGACAGGCTCGATCTGGCCAGTTGCGCGATCCCGGCCTCTTGGTCCGGATACAGGAAGCGGCCGAAGACGGTGCTCAGCAGCGCGGCCTTCGTCGCGGCGGCTTCGATTTCAGGAAGCTTTGCCCGGAGCGGCGCGGCGGAAAGCGAGCCCGCGGCCTGCCTTGCCGGCTGAGCCAGCGCCTCTGTGTCGATTGAGGCCACCTCGGGACCCAGGCCGTGGAGCAGCGTGAAGTCGAGGGTGGGGCTTGCGCAGAAATTTACGATGCCGATGCCGTGGGCGTGAGCCGCGGCGGCCGCGGGGTGGGTGGGGGCAGTCGCGTCGGGAGTCGGGTCCGCTTCGAAGGCGGGGGCGGCGGAGGCGGCGGGCAGACAGCCAAGCGCAAGGACGAGCGCCAGGCAAACGCCGGCAAGACGCGGATTAGGCATCGCCGCAGGATGGCCCCGAAACGCCCGCCCTCCCAGGGGCTTTCGGCCCGGAAAGGCCTGGGCCCAGCGGGCAGGCCGGCTGACCGGCTACGCCGGCCGTCATGGCCTAACGCACTTCCCTATCCGGCCAGACGCAAGCCGGCTACGCCGGCTTAGTAGCGGTAGTTCTCCGCCTTGAACGGCCCGTCCTGGGGGATGCCCAGATAGTCGGCCTGCTCCTTGGTCAGCCGCGTCAGCTTGGCGCCGAGCTTGCCCAGATGGAGGCGCGCCACCTTCTCGTCGAGGATTTTCGGCAGGACGTAGACCTGGTTGCGGTATTTGCCGCCGCCCCGGTTCTGCCAGAGCTCGAGCTGGGCGATGACCTGGTTGGTGAAGGAGGCGCTCATCACGAAGCTGGGATGGCCCTCGGCGCAGCCGAGGTTGACCAGGCGCCCCTCCGCCAGCACGGTCAAGACCTTGCCGTCGGGCCAGACGTACTGGTCGACCTGCGGCTTGACGACGATCTTCTTCAAGGAGCGGTCGCCGTTGAGGGAGGCGATGTCGATCTCGAGGTCGAAGTGGCCGATGTTGCAGACGATGGCCTGGCTCTTCATCGCGTCCATGTGTTTGCGCAGGATGATGTCGCGGCAGCCGGTCGTGGTGACGAAGAGGTCCGCCAGCGGGGCGGCCTCGTCCATCAGCACGACCTGGAAGCCCTCCATGCTGGCCTGCAGGGCGTTGATGGGGTCGACCTCGGTGACGAGCACGCGCGCACCCATGCCGCGCAGGGCCTGCGCGCAGCCCTTGCCGACGTCGCCGTAGCCGGCGACGACGGCGGTCTTGCCCGCCACCATCACGCCCGTGGCGCGCTTGATGCCGTCGATGAGGGACTCTCGGCAGCCGTAGAGGTTGTCGAACTTGCTCTTGGTGCAGGAATCGTTGACGTTGATGGCGGGGCACTTAAGCGTGCCGGCCTGCTGTCGCTGATAGAGGCGGTGCACGCCGGTCGTGGTCTCCTCGGAGAGCCCGACGACGTCCTTCATCAGCTGCGGGAAGCGGTCGTGGACCGCGTTCGTCAGGTCGCCGCCGTCGTCCAAGATCAGGTTCAAGCCCCGGCCGTCGGGCCAGCGCAGCGTCTGCTCCACGCACCAGTCGTACTCCTCCAGGGACTCGCCCTTCCAGGCGAAGACGGGCACGCCGGCCTTGGCCACGGCCGCGGCGGCGTGGTCCTGGGTCGAGAAGATGTTGCAGGAGGACCAGCGCACCTGGGCGCCCAGCTCGACCAAGGTCTCGATCAAGACCGCCGTCTCGATGGTCATGTGCAGGCAGCCGGCGATGCGCGCGCCCTCCAAGGGGCGCCGGCCGCGATGCTCCTGGCGCAGGGCCATCAGCCCGGGCATCTCGCTTTCGGCGATCGCGATCTCCTTGCGGCCCCATTCGGCAAGCCTCATGTCCTTGACCTTGTAGTCCATCGTCGCTGTAGGCATATCCCCTCTCGAAACGGTTTTTAGGAAGGCGAGGAACGATTATAGCACTTAGGACCTGCGTCACAATAATATGACCATTTTGGCGAGCCGAGTCCGCGGCGATTTCGAGGCGCGAGGAGGGAGCATGGCCGCAGGCCATGTGACCGAGGAGCAACGATGAAATCGGCCGGAATCGGCTCGCCCCGA
>JAGWUP010000028.1 GCA_028868375.1 Elusimicrobiota bacterium | reverse complement strand
GAGCGGGTGGAGGCCATCCTGAAGAAGCACCACACGTCCAGCCCCCGCCACGGCACGCCGGAGTCCATCGCCCTGCAGCTGGTGGTCTACGGCACCGGCAAGCAGGCCAACACCGTTCAGTACGTGGTCCAGACCCGCGTCATCTCCGCTCGGGGCGCCGCCAACCGGGAGTTCCTGCTGCGGGAGTACGCGGCGCTCCTGGCCGAGCAGAAGACCCGCTACAACGTCACCAACCGCCGCATGGCCCTGGTGGTCTGGGAGCGATGGGCATGATTCACGCCAGCCCGCTCCCCGGCGGCCCCCTCGAGCTCCCGGCCGTGGCCGTGTGGCGGATCGATGCCGGCGGGCACATCGCGGGCATCGATTCGGCCTGGGAGACCCCGGAGGGCGTCCGGGTGGAGCAGAGCGTCGATATCCCGGCCTGGCTGACGCTGGTCAAAGCCGCCCACAAGGCCACCGCTCCCCGGAGCGCCGAACGCTTCTCCCTCACCCACTGGCTGCTCCCCGGCGGCCAGGACGGCTGGCTGGCCCTGCTGGCGGCCGGGATCGAGTCCCTGCCCGGCTGGCGGGTCCGGCGCGTGGGGGACGCCATCGCCTCCGCCACCGTGGCCCTCACCAGCCGGATCACCCTGCAGCTGGGGAGCGCCGAGGCTCTGACCGGCACCGACTGGTCCCAGTACGGGGAGATGGTCACTCCGGGCAAGCTGCTGGCCCAGCTGCGGCGGATGCTCGAGTGGGCCGGGGTGTCCGGCCGCTGCCCGATGTCTCTCTCCGGCATCGCCTGCAGCTTCTTCCGGGCCACCCTGAAGTGGCCGATCGTCACGCCGCAGTACCCGAAGCATCTCGACTTCCAGCAGGAAGCCGTCCAGCCGGGGCGGATCACCGCCGACCCCGGATCCTGGCCCCAGGGCCACCAGTACGACCGCAACGGGGCGTATGTCGCGGCCATGCGGGACGTGCGGGTGCCCACCAGCCCCCGCGGCGCCTGGACCAGCGTCTACGAGGGTGAGGGAATCTACCGGGGAGAGTTCACGCAGCCCGAGGGCCTGCCGCCGCTCTTGCGGGATGCTGAGAGCCGGGAGTTCCGCTACCAGGGGACGGGCACCTTCTGCTCCAACGAGATCGACGCCCTGCTCGCGGTTGGCGGGGAGTTCACGGTCCACGAGGGCTACCGCTTCCTCCGCCTGGCCCGGCTGCTGGCCCCGTTCGCGGCCGCCTGCTGGGAGCTCCGCGAACGTGCCCCGGACCCGTTCTGCCGCGACCTGGCCAAGGGGCTCCCCTTGCGGCTCTACGGCGTGCTGCTGTCTCAGGGCAAGCGGGAGTACCTGGTGCCGCACACCCGGGACCTCGAGCTCGGCACCTTCAAGCTGCTGACCGCGGACATCGCCATCCTGGAGGAGCAGGCGGACACCCCCTGGCGCTTCCCGGCGATCGGCGCGTTCGTGCTGGCGGAGCAGCGGGTCTCGACCTGGCGAGCCATGTGTGCCGCCCAGGCCGCCGGCGGCCGGACGGTGGCCACCTACGTGGACGCCGTGACCGTGATCGGGGCGGAGCTCCCCACGGGGAACGGCCTCGGGGAGTGGAAGGAGACCGGAGCGGGCCGGGTGGACGTGCTGGACCCGCAGCGGGTGCGGGTGGGGAAGTGGGCCCGGGCGGGGGGTATCCCGAAGCAGCAGGCGCTGGCCGCCCTGGCCGCCGCCGGGAGAGGAGAGGCGTATGGGGTATCGTGGCGCTCGAGCGCCACCCTGCTGGAAGTGCTGGTGGACGGCATCGCGGCCGGGGCCCAGGTGGAGCGGCAGACCACCGTGGTCCGCAGGCTGACGCCCCTGGAGGCCCTGATGCTGTCCCGCAAGGGCCGGCCGGAGTACCGGCCGGGTGAGGGCATGGGCGGGACCCTGCCGCCCAACGACGACGACTACACCCCGTCCCGCACCCGTGACCGGGTAAAGCGGGCTGCGCGGGAGGCCGAACGGGAATCACTGAGAGAGGCAGCCGATGACTGAATGGAAGCTTGAAACGGTACGCAACAAGCTTCTATACCTGGTAGGCCAGTTAGACGACGTGGCGAAGCATTTCCCGTTGGAGGATCACGAAGAGCTAACAGCTACCTGGATTCATGTCTGCCGGGCCCGGAAGTTCGTCTATGAGATCGCGGAAGAAATCCCCGAGGATAAGCCGGCTATGCAAGCGGAGGTATCCGAATGACCGCCACAACCCTGACCCCCGTCACCGTGCTCACCAAGGAGCAGCAGTACACCAAGAACGGCAAGCTGCAGTGGAAGGTCCAGGTGATCCTGCCGGACGGCTCCCGGCCCACCGCCAGCGTCTGGGAAGAGCCCCTGGCCGCGCAGCTGGTCCCGGGTGCTGCCGCCCTGGTGGACCTGCAGACCAGCGGCCGCCAGAACCAGTTCCTCGACATCCGGGGCGTGGCTCCGGTGCCGGCGGGAGCCATGCTCCCCGGGATAGCCCCTGTGGCGCCCATAGGAGCCCCAGGAGCGCCCGTAGCGGCCCCGCAGGCATCCGACCCCACGACGGCCCGTATCTACCGCTGTACGGCCCTGCAGGCGGCCGTGGGGATGTGGGGCCCGGTCGCGGGGAGGTTCAGCCCGGAAAGCCTCCGCGATGAAGAGGGCGGACTGGAGACGTTGATCACCATGAATCGTGCCGTGTTGCAGAGCGCGGACCTCTTCTACGCCTGGCTGCAGGGGCAGGCTCCGCAGCCGGGACCGGGGGAGAAGCAGGAGGGGGAGCCGTTCTGATGAGCGAGGCAGAGCGGGCGCGGCTGCGTTCGCTGGCAGCCGACATGGAACTCATGCATCCCGACGGCGATGGCGCAGTCGAGTTGGTGCAGCGGACGTTCGACGCCCTGGACGCCGCCGAGGCGGGCAGCGCCTACTGGGAAGCCAACGAGGCGGAGTGGGACGCGCGCTGCAAGCGGGTGCGGGCCGAGCGCGACACGGCGCGGGCCGACGTGGCGCGGATGGTCGAGGAGAACAACGAGACGCGGCGGGCATTCGGTGAGCGGGCTGCTGCCGAGCATGAGCGGGCGGTTGCCGCCGAGCGTGAGCGCGACGCGACGGAGCAGGCGCGCAAACGAGCCGCTCTCGGGGCGGCTGTCGCCGTCGAGGCGCTGGGCAAGGCCGAGGCCGAGCGCGACGCGGCGCGGGCCGAGGTGGCGCGGCTGCGGGAGGCGCTGGAGTGGTACGAGGACGGCATGAACTACGAGCGGTTACGTGCGGGAAGGAAGGTGTATCGCCCCGTGATGGAGGATCGCGGCGCCCGTGCCCGTGCCGCCCTGGCCGCCACGGCGAAGGACGGCGAGTGATGGCGCCTAGGGCGCCAGCCACCACAGCAGGACCCCCGCCTTCAGGGGGCGGGGACCCCACAGCGCGATAGCTAGCCCGGCCAGCGACAGCCCGATCAGGAGCAGCGTTACCACCTGGTCGGGCTGACCCGCCAGCCACCGGTCCAGCTGGTGCCAGCGGCGCGTTATCACCGCAGCGACCGGAAGGACAGGATCACCAGCAGGATGGTATCCACGATCAGGAGCGCGTCGGCAATGGTCGGGCTCACTTCTTCCTCCGCTTCGTGAGCCGCCGCAGCGTCCCGTAGACGTAGGCGTTGCGGCGCTCACCCGTCAGGCCCTTCTTGCGGGCCTCCCGCTTCAGCTTGTCTTCCACCTTCTTGGGCATCTCACGGTCCTATCACCGGCTTGCCGTCCGTCCCCACCGTCACCGTCACCGCCACCGGCGCCCCGCCGGTCATCAGCCAGTCCCGCATCTGTCCCAGCGTGTCGTCATGGGCCGGGTCCCCGTCGATCTGGTAGACGCCCTCCACCGGCCCCAGGTCCAGGAACCAGCGGGTCTGAACGTTCCACCCCCCCACCACACCGATCCCGAAGACCGTATGAGCTCCCGGCGCCGGGGGGTGGGCATGGGGGACCCGTGGGCCAGGGAGCTTCGTCGTCCAGAAACTGCCGTGCGTACTCATAGCGGCACCATATGGTAGGCCATGGAGACGACCATCGTCACCGTGGCGCCGGACTGGTTGTAGGTGTAGCCCCGTGCCTCATAGCCGGGCGGGACCAGGATCGGACCGTTGACGATGAGGGACCCCACCCCGGCGGACACCTCACCGATGATGGTCTGCGTGGTCCCGCTGGTGTTGGCGATCAGGACGATGGCCTGGGTCTGGGCGCCGGTATTGGCGATGTTCGTAAAGGCGGAGTCTACGATCATCATGGTGGGAGAGCCTACCGGGTTGGATACTGTCCAGCGGTAGGTCCCGGCGTCCCCGGTGACGATCTGGGCGGAGTAGTAGGCATAGCCACTCGCGACTACCTCCACGCCCGTCCGGAAGAAGCCCTCGAGCGGCTGGACCTGGGTGGGGAGGTTTCCGGCCGCGGCGTAGACCGCCAGCGTCATGCTGTAGGGCTCGCTGTTGCTCACCTGCAGCACGTACTGCTGGTCGGAGCTCGGCACCAGCGGCATCGAGGTGAACTGCGGCTGGGGCCGGCTGGACAGGTTGTAGAGGGACAGGCCGGTGCCGTGGTCCGATATGGCGATGCCGTAGGCCGATACCTGCTGGTCGGAGAGCAGCACCAGTACGTTGGTCCCCGCCGGCAGCGGCGGGGTGGTCAGGCTGGCCCCGCCGTTGGCCCCCACGGTGAGCGTCCCGATCTGGGACAGGGACGGCGGGGCCGCGATGGTGCCCGGGTTGGGCGGTAGCGACGGCCCGTAGTAGGTCACGGTGGTGGTCTGGCCGGCCAGTGGCGCGGAGACCTGGCCGGGGGGCGTCACCGGCTGGACGTTGGCCACCTGGGTGCCGGCGGGCAGCGCGATGGTCTGGCCCACGGTGTAGGGCGGCACCGTGGCCGGCGGGTCCCCCACCTGCCACCACTGGCCGGTGGGGTTGTCCACCACGACGGTGGCCGCCAGGAAGCCCAGCGACTGGTGGTCCACCGACTGCCCGGCGGCGGGCTGCAGGGTGTAGACCTGGTTCGGCGGTGGCCCGCTCATGGCATCACCAGGCATAGACGGCGTAGGTCACGCCAGATACGTTCATCAACGAGGAGACGGTCAGGGTCAGCGTGGTGCCGTTGAAGGTGTCCGCCTCGTTGAACGCGGTGGTGGTGTTCAGCCCCTGCAGTTGATTCGTGCCGCCGGCCGAGGTCAGGAAGCCGACGCGGTTATAGGTCGCCGTGGCCACCACCTCGATACAGCGCGGCGCCCAGCTGATCCCGCAGATCGTCTGCACGTTGACGTTGTTGGCTGCCCCGGTCCCGGCATAGGTGCCGGTGGCCGCGTAGGGGCCGGTCTGGGTGCCGCCGGAGGCCGGTGGGTAGTTGAAGCCCATCCTAGCCCTCCTTGGCGGTCCACGGGTGCCCCGTGGTGGCCGCGATGACGCTGACGGCCTCGGTGGACACGAACTCCCCCTCCATCACGAAGGAGCCGCCGCCGGCCGCCAGCTGGAAGGACGGCTCCGACTGGACCGCCGTGGTGGTGAAGTTGAACCACAGCACCTCGGTGGCGTGCTGGTTCTGGATGACGAGGTACTTGCGGCTGGCGTTGGCCGCGGCCAGCTGCTGGGCGGTTCCGCCGGTGGTGATGGTGCCCGAGCGGTCGGTCAGGGTCCCGCGCCGCGCCGCCGACGCGTCGGTGTTGACGGTGCCGGTGATCCCGGCCAGGTTGCCCGTGCCGATGTTGGCCGTGACCGTGCCGGCGACCGTGGCGTTCAGGTTGGCCGCGGTGGCCTGGGCGACCGTGACGGGGTTGGTGATACCGGCCACGTTGCCGTTGACATTGACGTTAGCGCGGCCCGCGGTGTCCACCGAGAGCTCGCGGACCAGCGTGCCGTCCGAGCCGCCCATCTGGACCGGGTTGCCGCCGATGGCCCCGCCGGCCGCCACCGTGCCCTGGACCTGGGGCGGAGCCGTGAACCCGGTGACGTTGACCGGCTGGGTGGAGGGGAAGGCCACGTCCACCGCGCCCCCGGTCAGTGGCCCCACGATGGTGACGTTGCCGCCGCCCCCGCCGCCGCCGGTGGACTGGACCACGCCGGGAGAGGCCAGGAACTCGCGCGAGTCCACCGTGATGGTGATGGCCTGGCCGGCGATCTGCCCCGCCTGGGCCAGACCCACCGGGGCCGTCTGCTGCAGGGAGAACACCTGGAAGCCGTCCGGCACGGGCAGGATCAGGCCCGTCTGGTAGGGCTGGATGAAGCGGTCCAGGGGCTTGACGAACCACCACTGATTGGTCGCATTCTCCACCAGGAGGGTCCGGCCCAGGAAGCCTACCGCCATGTCGGTGATGTTGGTCCCCACCGGCGTCTGCCACGTCTGCCGGTTGGGCAGCTGGGGCTGGGGGGGCGTCAGGGCCTCTTTCACGGCTTTGGCGATCTCGAGCGGGGAGCCCTTGACCGCGGAGGCCACCGAGCCCAGCTGCTCATTCATCAGCTGCAGCTGCTCCATGATGGTGGGCGGCCCCTGCTGGGTCTGCTTCACCACGTTCTTGGGAATCTCCCAGCTCATGCTGCCACCGCTGCCTTTCCTGCTGTCTCGGCCACGCGCTGGCCGGTGTCCGTGCTGCCGAAGAGGACCACGCCGCCGGCGACGATCACCGCGGCGCCGCCGGCGATGAAGAGGAGCTCCCACCAGTGGGCCCCCACCGCCAACCACGAGCCCAGGCGCCCCAGGTCGGAGAAGATGCTGCCCGTGGTGGTCACGATGTCCTTGAGCAAGAGCGCGATGCTGCCCAGGGCGTCCGTGAGGCCCTGCAGGCCCCCCAGCGGGTTGGGGAGGCCGGTGGTCAGGCTGGTGTTCACGGTGCCGCTCCCGCCCGGGGGAGAGCCCCCCAGCGCCTGCTGGATCAGCCCCGTGGGGTCCTGGGGCTGGCCGTTAGCCATGTACTGGATGTGGACGTGGGGCCCGGTGCTGTTGCCGGTGCTGTCGGAGAGCCCCAGCGGCGATCCCGGGCCGACAGCCTGATTGACCTGTACCCCTACCTGCTGCATGTGCCCGTAGAGGACTGTCTGACCGTTCCCGAACTGGACCGTCACGCTGTTGCCGAACCCGGCCGGGTTCCACCCCGCCTGCACCACCGTGCCGCCAGTGAGGCTGGGGATAGGCGTCCCGGTGGGCACGGCGTAGTCCACCCCGTAGTGGAAGTGGCCCGACGGGCAGGAGACCCCCGCCGGCGGGGCCGGCTCCCCGGCGTAGTCGGTGCAGCCGAACGGCTGGGTCAGCTGGGCGATCTGGAAGAACTGCGAGATGGCCGCCAGGGCCGCCGCCGCCACGGTGGAGACGGCGGCCTTGATCTGCTGCCAGATGCTTATCACCGCCTGGGCGTAGCCGGCGCCGGCGGGCAGGTTGCCCGGGCCCGCATTGTAGGCCGCCAGGGCGTCCGCGACGTTGCCGCCGAACTGCCCCAGCAGCTGTGCCAGGTACTTGGTGCCGCCCATGACGTTCTGCACGGGATCGAAGCTGTTGGACACGCCCAGCCCGGCGGCCGTGCCCGGCATCAGCTGCATGAGGCCCTGGGCACCGGCGGAGGACACGGCGTTGGGGTTGCCGCCCGACTCCTGGGTGATGACCGCCAGCACCAGCGCCGGGTCCACGCCGTAGGTCGACCCGGCTTGCTGGGCCAGCGCTCCCCACTGGGCAACCGCGGGGTCCAGCGCCACGCTAGGGCCCCCAGTTGATGCCGGCGGCCTGGATCTCCTGGGCCACCGGCTGCGGAATGGACGGGCTCGAGACCACGGGGAGGAACGCGCCGCTCTGCGGGTCCCGGTAGCCCTTGGCGTTCAACCAGTCGTTGAGCGCCTGCTGCTGGGCCGGCGTGGGCGTGGTGCCCGGATTCCAGGGCAGGACCCCACCGTGCTCGGCCACCCACTGCGCCGCGATCCACTGCGGCAGATGGAAGGCCGCGAAGAACTGCGCCGCCCCGGTGGCGCTGGGATGCCCGGGCGTCCAGGGAGCCTCCCCCGACTGCCCGCCGGGGTTGCCCACGTAGGGCGGCCCGCCGCTGGTGGGCGTGCCGATGGGCTGGATGGACACCTGCTGCTGGCCCTGCAGCCACTGTTGTAGCCACGACCAGGGCTGCTGACCCGGGTTGCTCTGGGTGGGCTGCGAGGGGTTGGAGGACCCCGAGCCGCTGGACGTGCTGCCCGTGCTCGAGCCCGGCACCTGGTTACCGGCGTTGTTCTGCATCGTCTGCAGCTGCGAGGACAGCTGGCCCAGCAGGGCCACGCTGGTGGGGTCCAGCGTGGCGGTGGTGGTAGGCGTGCCCACGATGGGCTGCCCGGTGCCGGTCCCGGAGCTCTTCGACGCGCTCTTGTTCATGCGGACCACCACCAGGATACCGCCCAGCACGCCGGCGCCCCAGGCCCAGACCGGGAGCGGCCCGACGTGCTGCTGCAGGGTGGCGCCGATACCCTCAGCCATGCTTGCTCACCTGCCCCACGTAGACCGCCGGCACGCGGTAGAAGTCGCCGTAGCCGGCTCCCTTGCCCCCGGCGTTGGTCGTCAGGCTGGTGGCCGCCGCGGTGGCCCGCCGCCCGGAGCTCGGGTAGACCGGCGGCAGCCACATCTGGTGGAACGCCTGCTGGAAGCCCCACTGGCGTGGCCCGTCACGGCCCGTCAGCTTGTCGGTCCAGATCCTGGGGATCTGTTGCCCCACCGCCTGGGTCAGGGCCTGCACCCGCCGTACCTGCCCGCTGTGGCCCGTCTGCGGGGCGGCCACGGTGGGGTTGTCCCCGGTCTTGACCGGACCCACCGGCACCGGGCCGTAGTCCAGCCCGGCCCGACTGTAGGTGTCGTACCGGAGCGGGTCCATGTCCCGCACGTTGGCCTGGACGCCGGCGGCCGGGGCCGCCGTCAGGCGCGTGGACGTGCCCCGGAACGCGGGGCCCTGGTTGATCCAGCCCCACGCGGGCTGGGTGTGCTCCTCGATGGGCCCGGCCGGGGTCTGGTCCACGTAGGGCCGGCCGATGCCCCCGGCGCTGGGGCCGGACGGGCTGCCCACCGGGCTAGCCCGTGACCGGCGAGGTCGCCGCCCGGATGACCTGCGAGAAGCCGCCGAAGGCCGCCCCCAGCACGCCCGAGGTGTTGGACTTGCTGGACACGGCGGTGGCGAAGGCGGCCAGGCCGACGATGGCGGCCGCAATGCCGAAGATCTCTCGAACCTGCATGGCTTAGACTCCTAGCTGCTGCAGGGCCTTGACGCCCTGCGTCAGAAACGCGCCGAAGAAGATCAGCCAGGCCAGCCCCACCGCCAGCGTAGCCAGGCTGTCCGTGCTGGCGAGCGTCAGGAGCGCCCCCCAGACCAGGACCCAGGCCACGGCCCACTTGGCGGTGCCGGCGAGTCCCCCCAGGATGCTGGTCACGTCAGCACCGTGCCGCTCCCGGTGACGGTCCCCGTGGTGGAGGTTCCGCCGCTCAGGTCCCCGACGAGCGCCCCGTAGGCGGCCTGGGTCGCCGGGGACAGAATGCCGCCCGGCGTGGTACTCCCCGTCAGGCTGAAGCCCGCCGGGGCCACCCCGTTGGGGACCTGCTGGGTAGGCGCCGGCGAGCCGCCCGGGGACACGGCCCCGGCGGTCTGTAGGACCTTGGCCTGCGTCCAGGCCTTGAACTTCTGCAGCCACCCCTGGGAGAGGACCAGCACGGCCCCCAGCCCCAGCATGGCCAGGTTGACGCTCGTCGCGGCGCGGCTGCTGTTCATCCCATCACTCCCGGGAACTGCCCGCCCGGGGGCGGGGTTCCCTGCTGCGCGGGGGGCGTGGACGGTGCCGGGGGCGTGGCCTTCTTCGCCGTGGCCTCGACGGTCCAGTAGATCAGCATCCCCCCGGCCAGGATCAGGAGCAGCCCCAGCGGCCTCACAGGACGTGATCCGCGGGCGGCTGCGGCGGCGGGGCCGGCGTGGCCGCGCTGTTGGGCACCCCCTGGGTGCTGGCCGCCGCCGCCCCGATGGCATTGACCGCCGTCTGGCCGGCGTTGATGGCGGCCCGGGCGGCGGTGGACTTGACCACGGCCCCGCCGTAGAGGAAGCCGAGCACGGCCAGGAAGCCGGGGGCAATGCCGTCAACGGGCTTACCCAGCAGGACCAGCGCGACCATCCCGGTGGAGAGGATGACCGCCACCACCACCTGGCCGATCTCCGTTACCATCTCCGGGTCCATTCCTCCACCTCACTCCGGATACCCTACGGGATCAGCGGGCCCACGAAGTGGTAGCCGATGACCCCGGCCACGATGAACGCCAGGATGACTTCCAGGCTCATGCTCCTCAGCCCTTCACCTGCTTGCGGCGGATGTAGTAGAAGCCGGCGCCGGCGATCAGGCCGGCCAGCGCGGCGTGGGTCCACTTCACGAGGACATCTCCTTCCGCAGCCAGTCCAGAACGGGATCCTTGACCGGCTGGAAACGCTCCCAGACCAGGTAGAGGAGCACCCCGGCCACCGCGGCGTAGAAGAGCCCGGCGGCCAGGATCATCCAGGTGGCCTCGGTGCCGTCGAAGGGGATCAATGCTGGTGCTCCTTGGTGCCGATGTAGGCCAGGACCGACAGGACGATGACCGCCATGCCGACCATGCCCACCAGGCTACCGCCGGTGGACAGGCCCACCGAGCCGCTGCCGAGCGTCACCGTGCCGCCGATGATGGGGGCGTTGCCGGTGGCGGCGGGCGCGGAGCCGCTCCCCGAGCCGCCCATCCCCGAGAGGTTGGGCAGCCCGAGCATGGTGGTTGGCCCGCCGGTGCCGCGGAGGCGCTGGGGCGTGACCCGGTAGCGGTTGGCCAGCGAGGCCGCCATCGGATGCGGGACGATTGCCACCGTCTACCTCCCTCTAGCCGGCCGTGCCGGTGGTGTCCTGCAGGTCGTCCGTCAGGATGTAGAGGGAGTTGTTCGTGCTCCCGAAGCCCGACGGGTAGGTGATCTGGAACTGGGCGTTAACCAGCGCCTGGGAGTGGAAGTAGTCCTCCCCGAGCTCGTTGCCGGCCTCCGGCGCGAAGTCGTGCATGGCGTCGTAGACGAGCACCCCCTTGGGGAAGGAGAAGCCGAACCGCTCGTACATGAGCAGCCGGCGGTAGGCGTAGGACTCCTGGAAGATGGTGTCCTCACCAAGCTTGAAGAGGATGTTGGTGGGGGCGTTGGTCTCCGCCGTGGCCCGGCTCCCGTTGGAGCGGAACACCAGGGCGATCCACCGGATGGTGTTGCCGATCCGCTGCAGGTAGTGATTGATCGTGCCCGGCGCCGGGGCGCTGGGGGAGCTCGTCGCCGTCAGGTAGTGGAGGACGCCGAAGCTGTCCGGCACCACCTGCTGCGGCTGGCCCGACGGGCCCACCTGCAGGGGCACGGCGTAGTTCTCGTAGATCCGGTTGATCTGGACGGTGCCGAGCGTGGTGGGGGAGACGCTGTAGACGGCGCCACTGGCCGCGATGTCGTCGCGGAGGTAGTAGCGCTGCGCCCGGTCCTGGTTGCCCAGGACGCCGGTCAGGTCGCGGCGGTTGAGGCCCACCGGCACCCGGATGAAGAAGGAGAAGCTTCCGCCGGTGCCGGACGCGCCGGCCACCGGAGCGGTGTAGACGTTGGGATCGGTGGGGTAGGCGCTGGCGCCTCCCGACGTGCCGGTGATGCCGTCGCTGGTGGTGCTCGCGTACTGCTTACCCACCAGGTTGGCCAGCCACAGATTCCAGCCGGAGACGTTGAGGAGCTCGCCGTTCACGTCGCGGAGGACCACGGTGTCCAGCACGTTGAAGGGGGCGTCCTCGGTGTAGGCCACGGCCGCCAAGTTGGCTGCGGTGGTACACGTGACCTGCAGCACGATGGAGTAGAGGTAGCCGGAGCCGTCGATGGCCCGCTCGAGCCGCTGGGTGCTGGTGGTCATCGTCACGGTGTCCGCGACGATCTGCCCCGCCCGCTCGATGGTGGCCGTCCGGAAGGGCACGGCCTGCTGCTGCTGTGCGACCACGGAACCAGTCCCTTCCTCGGCTTACCCG
>JAGWUP010000001.1 GCA_028868375.1 Elusimicrobiota bacterium | reverse complement strand
CGACCCGGGCGGCGAGATCAGCAAGGCCGGCATCTCGATCTCGAGCCAGTCGACGATCAGCTATTCCAGCGTCACGGTGGGCGCCGTCTACGGCTTCTGGCTGCCGGGCAGCACGATGACGACGGTCTCCTACAGCTCGGCCCAGGCCAATGGGGGCTCCGGCGCCCTCTACCTCAACGGCGCCTCCAACAACACCGTCACGGTGTTCCTCTCCAGCAACACCGCCGGCGACACAGCTCTCCTGGACGCAGGCGCCTCGTTCAACACGATCACGCTGAGCACGTTCACCAGTCCCAGCTTCGGTTCCTTCTACGGCTTCTACCTCAAGGGCGCCTCCTCGAACACGATCAGCCGGTGCTACTTCGACGGGCCCAACGGCTACGGCAAGCAGACCATCCTGTTGAGCGCCGGCTCCAACGCCAACACGATCTCGTTGAGCACCGCCGTCAACAGCGGCACCTACGGCAACGTCGTTTATTTCAACGGAGCCTCCTCCAATACGCTGACCCAGTCTTTTTTCGCCAGCGACGGCGTCAACGGCAATGCCCTGAACTTCGGGAATAGCGCCAACGGCAACGTGATCAAGCAGAGCACGATGACTTGCGCCAGCGCGGGCGACGCTCTCTACTTGAACGGCGCCTCTTCCAACACGATCACGCAGTCCTATGGAGCCTCCGCCGCGGCAATGGGCCTTTACTTGCTCAACCAAGCCGATTACAACACGATCTCCCTCAGCACGTTCACCGGATACAGCGGCGCCTTCGGCGGAGCCGTCACGATCAACGCCTCCTACAACACCGTCACGCAATCCCTCTTTTTGGGCGTGACTTCGGCCGGGGCGGGCTACATCCTGGGCTCGGGCAACGATAATTCCGTCTCGTTGAGCACCTTCACCGGCGGCAGCAGCGGTCTCGTGATCGAGGGCTCATCGAACACGGTTTCAGGCAGTGCTATGGCCGGGGGCATCGGCCTGTATCTTTACTCCGGTTACTCCAACGCGGTCTCGCTGAGCACGATGACGGGAGTCGGCGGCGGCAGCGATGGTCTTGCCGTTTTGTCGACTTCCTCCAACACGGTCTCGCAATGCTTCATGTCCGGCGTCTATGGAGCGTACATCAATACCGCCGGTTCCGGCAGCACGATTTCGCTGAGCACGATGACGGGGAGCTCTTACGGGCTGTGGTTTGCCGGGAACTCGTCTTCGTACACCATCGTCGGCTCGTACATGCAAGGCGGTCTTGAAGGCGTCCGCGTCAATTCCACCGGGACGGCCATCGGGGGCTCCATCGTGGCCTCGCTCGGCAGCGGCGATTCGGCCATTTTCGTGAGCGCGGCCAGCGTGAACCTGACGATCTCCTCGACGACCATACTCCGCGGCCCGGGGGGCTCCGGCAACGCCGGCATCTACTTTCAGGCGAACACGAGCGGCCTGATCAACCTCTCGAGCAACACGATCAACCCCGGTTATCAATACGGCATTTACATGGCCACCCAGGCGCCCAACGCGGCGATTTGGATCACCTCCAACACGATCGTGCCCACGGTGACCGGCGTCACAGACAGCTACGGCCTCTACTTCGCGGGCCTGCCCTCCGGGGCCACGGTCCAGAACAACGCCTTCGTCTGGCGCGACGCGGGCTCGCAGTCGGGCCACACCGCTTACGGCCTCTACGCCCACAGCGTCGCGGGCCTTAACTTCGACCACAACCGCATCAATATGCCCGGCCTGCTGACGGCCGGCTCCTTCATCGGGGCCTACTTCACGGGAGCCCAGCAGACCTCCTTCAAGTTCAACGACGTCAGCTCGACGGGGACGTCGTTTACGAACGCCTACTTGCTGCAGTTGGCCGTCTCGACCGTGGCCGTTCGCGACAACGTGTTCCTGGCCTCGATGACGGTGTCGGGCTCCTCCGCCTCATTGTCTCTAGACGCAGTGTCGGGCCTGGGAGGGGCCGACGGCTCGGACTACAACGACTGGTATAGCTCGAACAGCCTCAACACCTTCCTTTGGGGCGCAGGCGCGGCGCAGTTCTCGAACGGCTGGTTCGGGCAGGACGCGTACTCGATCGCCGCTGATCCATTGTGGCACGACGTCTCCGCTGGGATAGAGGATTTCCATCCGCAATCGAAGATCGGGCGTTACGATCCGGCCAGCGGGACCTTCGTCAAGGACGGCGCGCAGTCCCCGACCATCGACGCCGGCGATCCAAAGGAGGACTATTCCTTGGAGCCGGCGCCTAACAGCGGGCAGGCGAATCAGGGCTCCTACGGCGACACCGCGCAGGCCTCGGAGAGCGTCTTGGTTCCTGGTTGTTCGCTTGAGTATAAGGTCAATCAAACAAAGGGCCCGTATACGAGCATCCAAGGCGCGGTCGACGCGATAGCGAATCCGATGACGGGGTATGCTTGCGTGATCATCGAGGACGGAGCGACATACGCCGAGCAGGTGACGGTGGAGGGCTTCACGAACAACGGATCATCCATCACGATCGAGGCGGACCCGGCGAGCGGGCTGACCCCGGTGGTGTCCCCCCCCGCCACCTCAACGGCGGCCTTCCAGATCGCGCAGTCCTCGGTCAACATCTTGGGGATCAATATCGTCCCGACAAACGCGATGACCTACGGTATCCAGGCCTCCTCGAGCAACATCACGATCAGCTCGGTCAACGTGCAGGACGCGGGCGGCAAGATCACTCAAACCGACATCGCGCTCTCATCGAGCAATGCCCTGGTTTCCTATTCCAGCGTAACGGCTGGATCGGAAGACGCGGCGCAAATCAGCGGCCCCTTGAATACGATTTCATTCAGCACTTTCGTCGCTTTGGGCACGAGCATCTACGTGACGGGCTCATCCAGCACATTCGCCGATGATTATGTATACGGCGTCAATGGCCTTATCCTTTCGAGCGACTATAACACGGTCAAATTCAGCACCTGTGCCACGAGAACTTATGGATATGTCGCCGGTCTCTATTTTCAGGGCAGCCACAACACCGTTACGAACAGTTACATGTTGAATCCGGGCGGGGGGCAGGGCATCTACGCGCTCTACAACGGCCCGCGCTTCAACACGATCAGTTCCAGCACGATCCAGAGCCTCTATCTCAACGGCAATGCGGGTAATGTCCCCGGCAATTACACTTTCGATCGAGACTTCTTCACTAATGGAACTAACTTCGAGTGCGCGAACTGCACGATCAGCAACAGCACGTTCACGACGACGCTTAAGATCACCATCGCATCCTCCATAACTGTCGTCAACAGCTACGTCTATGCTTCCACGGCGGTGGTCATTAACAAATCTACGGGAACGACGATTAATTCAACTGTTCTCAACGGCTCCCAGGCGGCCACCGGCAGCGGGCTTTATCTCGACAACTCTGGGAACGTCAATCTCTCACTCTCCTTGGATACCATTACGGGCGGGGCGCAAGGCTACGGCGTTTACCTGGACGCGGGCAATAGCGGCTTGATCAACCTCTCGACCAACACGATCAATCCAGGCGCCGAGTACGGGATCTACGTCGCCACGCCGGCCGCCGGCGCGCAGATCTGGATCACCTCGAACACGATCATCCCAACGGTCACCAGCGCCAACCCCACTTACGGCATTATGACCGACGGGCTGACGAGCGGCGCGACGATCCAGAATAATCTGATTGTCGTGCGCCAGAGCGGCTCTATGGGCAGCGCTACGATGAGGAGCATGCTCCTGCTTAACTCCTCCGGCCTCAATATCGATCACAACCGCATCACCCTCCCCGGCTTGCTCACCGGAGGCAACTTCACGGCTGTTAAATTCAACGGGACGACGGCGACATCCTTCAAGTTCAACGATGTCTATTCCACGGGGTCCAATTTCCATAACGCCTACCTGCTGAACCTGGTTGCCTCGACCGTGACGATTCGCGACAATATTTTTTTCAGCTCTTTCGTGGTGACGGGCTCCTCGGCTTCCCTTGATGTCGACGACGTTTCCGGCTTCGGCGGGGCCGACGGCAGCGACTACAACGACTGGTACAGCTCGACGGGCCTGAACAACTTCGTTTGGGGCCAGTCCTCCGCACAGTTCTCCAGCGGCTGGCTCGGGCAGGATTCCCACTCGATTGCGGGCAATCCCCTCTGGCATGACCCGTCATCCGGCGTGGAGGACTTTCATCCGCAGTCGAAGATCGGGCGCTACGACCCGGGCACGGGGACGTTCGCCAAGGACGGCGCGCAGTCCCCCGCCATCGATGCGGGCGATCCGGCGGAGGACTACTCTCTGGAGCCTTCTCCCAACGGCTCGCTGGTCAACCAGGGCTCCTACGGAGACACCGCCCAGGCCTCGGAGTCGACGCGGCCGAACTGCCCCACGGCCAAGACCGTCTGCGCTTCCGGCTGCGACGCGACCAAGATCCAGGATGCGATCAATCTGCTGCCGAATCCGCTGACTGGGTATAGCTGCATCGAGATCCAAGACAACGGGACCTACGACGAGCAGGTGACGGTGGAGGGCTTCACGAACAACGGGTCCTCGATCACGATCGAGGCGGACCCGGCAAGCGGGCTGACTCCGGTGGTATCCCCCCCCGCCACTTCAACGGCGGCCTTCCAGATCGCGCAGTCCTCGGTCAACATCTTGGGAATCAATATCGTCCCGACCAACGCGATGACCTATGGTATCCAGGCCTCCTCGAGCAACATCACGATCAGCTCGGTCGACGTGCAGGACGCGGGGGGCAAGATCACCATGGCGGGCATTGCTATTTCGAGCCAGGGCGCGGTCAGTTACTCGAGCGTGACGGTGCACTTCGCGCACGGCCTTTGGGTCTCGGCGCCCTATGGGACGGTTTCTTACAGCACATTTACGAACAATTCAGGAGTCTCATTCTACCCCGTCTATCTTAACGGGGCCTCGTCTACGACGATCACGGCGATATCTGCGATCAGCCTTGGCAACAGCGGGCACGCAATCAACCTCGACGGCGGAGCCAGCTACAACACCATCGCTCAGAGCACTTTTACGGCAAGCGGCGCAGCCAACGGCGTGTACTCGCTCGGAGCATCCTGGAATACATATACAAGCGACTATTTCGATAGCGCGGGCGGTGGATATGGCCTTGGGCTTCCGGGTAATGGTCATAACACGGTGAGCCAGAGCACGGCGACATCGATGAGTTTTAACAGCTCTTATAACACTATCACCGGCTCTTTCTTCATCAGCCAAACAAATACGGCGGTCACTGTTTTTGGTGCCTATAACACGATCAGCCAGAGTACGTTCACAAGCAACAGTTCTAGCGGCTACGGCCTGAATCTAAGCGCCGCGAACAACACCATAACCGACTGCTACCTTTCCGGGAATACGGGCACCGCTCTATATTTCAATGCCAATAATAACGTCGTTACCCAGAGTACAATGACTTCGAGATCGACGACTCAGGGCACCGTTTATTTTTCCGGCGCCTCGAGCAACGCGCTCACGCATAGCACCGTTTTAAATCCTGCCGGAGGCTATGGAGCCCATTTCGTCTCCTCTAAATTTAATTCCGTGGCCGGCGACACGGTGACTGCCGGCAGCTATGGGCTCTATTTCTATCGATCGTCCTCGAACACGATCGTCGACTCTTATATCCAGGGCTCGACGGCGGCTTACGTCAGCGGCTCGACGGGGACGACGATCGGCGGCTCCGTCTTGGTGGCGACGAACACGGCCGGGATGGGGCTGGAGTTGGACCATGGCAGCGTCAACCTGACGCTGTCGTCGAGCACGCTGACCGGCGGCTTTCTGGGCGCCGGGGTCTATTTGGACGCGGGCAACAGCGGGCTGATCAATCTCTCCACCAACACGATCGACGCCGGGGCGCAATACGCCCTCTACGTGGGAGCGCAGGCGGGCAACGCCCAGGTCTGGATCACCTCGAACACGATCCTGCCGACGGCGGCCGGCCCGACCAACGTTCCCACCTACGGCGTCTATCTGGACGGCCTGACCAGCGGCGCGACGATCGAGAACAACGCCATCGACTACAGGGTGCCCGGCTCTCCCTACAGCGCCTACGCTCTTTATGCCCAGAATGCCTCCGGGCTGAACATAGACCATAATCGCATCAGCGATCCGGGAATCGTCACCGGCGGGGCGTTCACCGCCGCCTATTTCTACGGCACGCAGGCGACCTCCTTCAAGTTCAACGACGTTTATTCCACCGGCACCAGCCTGGGCAACGGGATCCTCGTGCAGTTGGGGGCCTCGACGGTGACGATCCGAGACAACATCTTTTTCAGCTCCTTCGTGGTGACTGGCTCCTCGGCCTCGCTCGATCTTGACGCCGTTTCGGGCCTGGGCGGGGCCAACGGCTCGGACTACAACGACTGGTACAGCTCGACGAGCCTGAACAGCTTCATTTGGGGCCAGTCCTCCGCTCAGTTCTCCAAGGGCTGGTTCGGGCAGGATGCGCACTCCATCGCGGGCAATCCGCTCTGGAATGACACCGCCTCAGGAGCGGAGGACTTCCACCCGCAATCGACGGCGGGGCGCTACGACCCAGCGACGCAGACATTCGTGAAGGATGGAGCCGATTCCCCGACCCTGGACGCCGCCGACCCGGCCGAGAGCTACTCCTTGGAGCCCTTGCCCAACGGCGGCCGGGCCAACCAGGGCTCCTACGGAGACACCGACGAGGCCTCGAAGGCGGTGAGCAAGTTCAACGGGGAGTTCTTCCCCTTCGACTGACGCGCCGCCTAGGGCCTCTGCCCGTCCCAGGTGCAGACGTAGCCCAGCGGCCGGTAGGAGTTCGCGTAGGTGTGGGCGCAGTCGGCGCGCGACATGCAGACTGGGCGCGGATGCATCGGGCCCTTGCCGCACTCGCACCAGCCGGCCCCGCCCAGGCAGCGGTCGCGGCCCTTGACCGCGGAGAATTGATCGCGGATGCGCTTGCCCGTGCGCCGGGCGAGGCTGCGGGGCTTGGAGAGGAGGGCCGCGGCGGCCTTCGCCGCGCGGCGCACGGCGGCCTTGGGATCGGAGGCGGCTTTCTTGAGGGCGGGCAGCGCCCTCAGGTCGCCGCGCAAGCCCAGGCCGCGGGCGGCGGCCTGCCGCACCGAGGCGTCCTCGTCGCCGGAAAGGAGGGAAGCCAAGGCGATGGTCACGTCGCTGTCGTCGCGATGGACCGGCGAGAGCGCCAAGGCGGCGACGATGTCGCGCCGCACGGAGGCGCCGCGCTCGGCCTTAAGGCAGGCCAGGGCGGCGTCGGCGGCCACTTCTCCATCGAAGCTTAAAACGCCCAGGGCCGCCTGCCGGCGCACCTCCCGGCTTGGATCCGCCAGGCAGGCCCTCGAGAGGGCGTCGAGGGCCTGAGAGTCGCGCATCTCGGCCTGGCCCAGGCCCAGGGCGGCCTCGGCGCGGTTTTGCGGGCTGGGATCGGAGTCCAGGACGGCCAGGAGCTTTTCTTCCAGCCCCTGCCGCGGAGCGGCGAAGGCCGGGGAGGCGGCCAGTCCGGCCAGCAGGAGGCGGAAGAAAACGGGCATCACTCCCCCGCGTACTCGGCGAAGGAGTTGGCGGTTTCCCACAGCCGCACCGAGGCCACCGGCAAGCCGCTCTCGCGGGCGTGCTCGAAGATCAAGCGCGCGATGTTCTCGGCGGTGGGGTTGGCCTCCATGGCGACGACCGGCTCGCCCAAATCGCGCAGGAGGGCGGCCAAGGGGTCCCTCTTGTCGAGCAGCATCTTGTGGTCCAGCTCCTCGTCGACCCAGCGCTGCACGGCGCGCTTGATCTCCTCGAAGTCCATCACCATGCCGCGCCGATCCAGGCGCCGCCCGCTCATCGAGATCTCGATTTTTCCGTTATGGCCGTGCGGGTGGCGGCACTTGCCTTCGTAGTCCAGCAGGCGGTGGCCGTAGCAGAAATGGATGACGCGAGTGACGCGGTACATGGCGCTAGGCGATCAGCCGGCCGCCGTCGACGGCGAGCTCGGCGCCGGTGACGAAATCGGATTCCAATAGATAGAGCGCCGCCTTGACGACCTCGTCGGGCGTTCCCAGCTTTTGCAGCAGGGTCGCGCGGCGTATGCTTTGACGCTGCGGGCCGCTGATTGTCTCCGGCAGCAGCACCGGACCCGGCAGGATGGCGTTGACGCGGATCTCCGGGGACAGCTTCTTCGCCAGGGCCGCGTTGAGGCAGAGCAGGGCGGCCTTCGAGACGCAGTAGGGGATGTAATCGGCGTAGGGGCGATGGGCGGACCAGTCGGCCAGGTTGATGATGGCTCCCCGGCGCTTCCTCAAATGGGGCGCCGCGGCCTGGCTGAGCAGGAAGGGCGCGCGCAGATTGATGTTAAGATGGCGGTCCCAGTCGCGCGCGCAGACCGTCTCGAAGGGGGTGCGCTCGTAGATGGAGGCGTTGTTGACGAGGATGTCCAAGCGTCCCAGCGCGTCGTCCGCCTCCTCGATCAGGCGCCGGCAGGAGCCCGCCTCGGCCAGATCGGCGCGCAGCGCAGCGGCCCTGATGCCGTAGCTCGCGGCCAAGCCCTGCGCCAGCTCCTCCGCCTCGGCGCGCGAGCGATCGTAATGGATGCCGACGCTGACCCCGCGTTGGGCGAGGGCCACCGCCAAGGCGCGGCCGAGACGTTTCGCGGCTCCCGTCACCAGGGCGGCGCGTCCTTGCAGCGTCATGGGGCCTCGATCGCCGGCGTCTTTCGCCGTCCGGCCCAGGTCGACTCCTCGTTGCGCACCAGGGGCAGCTTGCGCGACAGGGGCAGCTCGAGAATCGTCGCGATCCCCCCGCCTTTCGCCTCAAGGCGAATGGAGCCGCCCAGGCGCTCCATCATGCGGCGGGCCATCGGCAGGCCCAGTCCGAGACTGGAGGAGCCGGGGCGGCTTGAGAAGAAGGGCTCGAAAAACTCCTCCGGCCGCTCGGGCGCCGCGCCGGCGTCGTCGGCGATCTCGATTTCGCCGCGGTCCTGCCCGGCGCGCGTCGTCACCGCAATCGAGCCTCCTCCGCGAGCCAGGCAGGCCTCGAAGGCGTTCTGCAGGGCGCCAAGAAGACTGGCGCGCAGGGTCGTGATCTCGCAGGTCGCCTCCGCTTCCGGCTTTTCTACGACCAGCCTCAAGGAGACTGCCGGGGCGCCGAAGGCCAAGGCGGCTTGTCTTGCGACCTCCCGCGTAAAACTACCTAATGCCACCGTCTGGACCGCGCGGGCGCGCGTGGTCACTGGGGTTCTGTCGCCCAGCAGGCGGGAGGTCTTGGCGTCGAGCTCCAGGATGACGCGGCGCAATCGCTGGATGCGCTCGGCCAGCGCGGCGTCGTCCTTCGGGGCGGAGAGGGCCACGGCCTCGACCAAGGAGGTCGCGGAGACCTGGTATTCGCGCAGTTGGTAGAGGATGTAGGACAAAAATTCCCCGATCTGGGAGAAGCGCAGCTCGCCCCAGACGGCCCGCGCCGAGATGAGGTCTGCCTGGGCGCGGCGCCGCGCAGCCAAAGCGCCCGCCAGAGCGCCGGCGAGGGCGGCCGCCGCAAGCGCGAGCAAGGCCAAGAGGCTCATTCTTCCTGCAGTATATCTAAAAAAGATAAACTGGCGTGCGCCGCGGACCCCATGAGGCTTTCCCACCGTCTCTCGCTCGTCTTTTTCCTCTTCGGACTCGCCATCGCCGGCGGCCTCCAGTACAACCATCTGCACGAGCTGCGCTCCGTCGCCTACGAGCGCGAGCGCCGACTGGCGGAGGCCGCCACGGCGGCCGTCAAGGCCCTGGTGGAGTCGCAGGTCCGCGCTGGGGTCGGCCTGGGCCGCGGCCTCGACCAGATGCTGCGGCACACCGACATCGCCGAGATCAGCGTCGTCGACGCGCGGGGCCGCCGCTTGCTGGAGCGCTTCGACACGGCTTCCCTGCTTGGGCGCAAGCCCCATCCCGGGCTGGCGCTCGAGCGGGTGAGAGACGGCGTCTACGACGTGGAGAAATCCGTCGTGCTGCGCGGCCGGCGCGAGGGGAGGCTTGAGATCGGCTTTCGGACCGGACCGCTGGAGGCGCGGCTGCGCGAGATCGCCGGCCAGGCGGTGCGCTCGACCTTCATGGCCTTGCTGGCGATCACTTTGCTGGCCTGGCTGATCGGGGCGTGGTTCGCTTTGCGCATCGAGAGGATCGTGCCGCGCATCGAGGTGCTTTCTCGAGACCCGCTGGAGTTCAAGCCCCTGCGCGCGTCCGGCGGCTCGGACGAGGTCGCCAGGCTGGCCGCCGCCTTCAACCGCCTCGGCGCCTCCCTCAAGAGCGAGATCCTGCGCCGGCGCGAGCTGGAGCGCGAGAAACAAGAGCTGTCCGCGATGCTCGTGCACGATCTCAAGACCCCGCTGACCGTGATCCGCTCCGGCATCGCGCTGCTGCGGGAGCACTTGGGGGAGCTGGCGGACACGGGAGCGCCGGCGCCGCCGGGATCCCCCCGGCGCACCTTCGAGCTCTTGGATCTCTCCTCCCAGCGCCTGCAGCGCATGGTCGAGGACGTCCTGCAATTGGCGCGCCTGGAGGAGGTCTCCGGCCTGCGCGAGCGCTCCGCCGTCGACATGGCGGCGCTGCTCGAGGCCTGCGCCAAGGACTTCGCCCTGGTCGCCGCCGAGCGCAAGCAGCGGCTCCTCGTGAAACTTCCCCGAGCCCCCCTGCCGCGCGTCTTGGGGGATCCCGCCCTTTTGCGCCGCGTCCTCGACAACCTCACGCACAACGCCGTCGAGCACACCCCGGCGGGCGGGGCGATCACCCTGGCGGCCGCGCCGGAGCAGGGGCTGGTGCGCGTCACCGTCTGCGACTCCGGTCCCGGCGTGCCCGCGGAGGCCAGAAGCGAGCTCTTCCGCAAGTTCTTCCAGAAGGACATCAAGCGCCACGTCGGCAACGTCGGCCTGGGCCTGGCCTTCTGCGAGAAGGTCGTGCTGCGGCACGAGGGGACCATCGGCGTCGAGGACGCCGAGCCGCGCGGCGCCCGCTTCTACTTCCTGCTTCCCTCCCAGCAGCCGAACCTGTTGTGAAGGCCGGCCTTACCGAGTCAACTTGGCGATCAGCTCTTTCGCCGCTTCGACGGGAAGGCCGATCACGTTGTCGACGGGACCCTCGATGCGCTCGATGAAGGGGTCGCCATGGTCCTGGACCGCGTAGGCGCCGGCCTTGTCCAGGTGCTTGCCGGCGTAGCGGGCCAGCTCCCCCTCCGACAGCCTGCGGGCCTTCACGCGCGAGACCACGACGGCGGAGCGCACGCGCTTGCCGCCCCGGGCGGCGACGGCGACGCCGGTGTAGACGCGCTGCCAGCTTCCGTTGAGCAGCATCAGGATGCGCCGGGCGTGCGCCCGGTTTCGCGGCTTGCCGATGATCCGGCCGCGGCAGACGACCAGGGTGTCCGCCCCCAGGACGACGTCGCCGGGGCGGCGCTTGGCGACCGCCAGGGCCTTGCGCCGGGCCAGGAGGGCCACCAAGCGGCGCGGATTGCGCTCCCGGCAATTCTCGCCGACCCCGCTGGGCACGATTTTAAAGCGCATGCCGGCCTTGCGCAGCAGCCGCCGGCGCTGCGGCGAGGCGGAGGCCAGGATCAGCATCAGGCGCCGGCTCGGCGCGCGCTGCCGGTCGCGGAGGCCGCCACCCACTGAAGGTAGCTCGCGTCTCCTCCCGCGATGGAAAGCGAGATGATTTCCGGGACGTCGGCCGGATGGCGTGAGCGCACGAAGCGCTTGAGCGCCGGCAGGGCGGAGGCCGCGGTCTTGGCCAGCAGCAAGCACTCCCGGTCTTCGTTCAAGCGCCCCTTCCAGACGTAGTAGGAGGTCGCGCCAGGCAAGAGGTTGACGCAGGCCGCCAGGCGGCGGCGGACCAGCTCCTTGGCCAGGCTTCGGGCCAGGGTCGAGCCGGGGGCCGTGATCAGGACGAGGCGCAGGCGGCGGGCGCAAGGGGACACGGAGCCGGACGCCGCGCTAGCGATAGGCCATCGAGCCGATCACTTGGATTTTCAGCATGTTCGAGGCCTTGTGCTTGGCCGTTCCCCCCGCCGTGATGAGGACGGTCTCCCCGTTCTTGAGCAGGCCGTAGCCGCGCAGCAGGCGCTCACCGTTGGCGATCATCGCGTCCGTCGATTTTCTGAGCGGGCAGACCACGGGAGTGATGCCCCAATAGAGCGCCAGCTGGTTGAAGGTCGACCTCAGCGGGGTCAGGGCGTAGATGGGGGCGTTGGGGCGGTACTTCGACATCACCCTGGCCGACCAGCCGGTCAAGGTGTAGACGAGGATGGCGTCGGCCCCGGTGACGTCGCAGGCGTCGTGGGCGGCCCGCGCCAGGGCGTGGGCGAAGCCCGTCTCCTTGCTGTCCGACAGCCCCTGCGGGATGCGGCGGTACTTGAACTGGGAATTCTCGGCCTTGCGGATGATGTCCGCCATGACGTTGACCGCCTCGACCGGATAGAGGCCGACCGCCGTCTCGCCGGAGAGCATCACCACGTCGGCGCCGTCGTAGATGGCGTTGGCGACGTCGGAGGCCTCGGCGCGGGTGGGCTGGGGATGGCTGATCATCGACTCGAGCATCTGGGTGGCGACGATGCAGATCTTGCCGGCCTCGTTGGCCTTGGCCACGAGCTGCTTTTGCGCGGCGGGGACGTCGGCCGGAGAGAGCTCCACGGCGAGATCCCCGCGCGCCACCATGATGCCGTCGGAGGCGTCGAGGATCGGATGGATGCGGATCAAGGCCAGGGGATGCTCGATCTTGGCGATGATCTTCATCGTCGAGCCGGCTTTCTTGATGATGCGGCGCGCCCGCAGGATGTCGTCGGGGCTGCGAACGAAGGAGAGGGCGACGTGATCCAGGCCCAGGCGCAGGCCCATCTTGAGGTCCCGGACGTCCTTGGCCGTCAGCGCGGGCAGGTCGATCTCGGCTCCCGGCAGGTTGATGCCCTTGTGCTCCTTGAGCAGCCCGCCGACGACGACCTCGCAGTCCACGCTGGTGGCCGTCGAGCGCAGGACGCGCAGGGCGATGGAGCCGTCGTCAAGCAGGATGCGCGAGTCCTTGGAGACGGTCTGCGGCAGCTTGGAGAAGGTCGTCGAGATCTCCTCGGCGGTGCCGGGCACGTCCAGGGTCGTGATGCGCAGCGGGGCTCCCTTCTTGAGCAGGACCGGCTCGCCGTTGCGCAGGCGCCCGACGCGCAGGCGCGGGCCCTGCAGGTCCATCATGATCGAGCAGGGCAGCTTGATGCGCTCGGAGGTCTTGCGGATGAGCCGGACGAGGTCCACCAGCTCCCGCATCGAGGCGTGCGAGCAATTGAGGCGGAAGGCGTTGGCGCCGGAGCGCAAGAGCCGCGCTACGACCTCGGTCCTGGAGGAGGCGGGGCCGATGGTGACCAGGATCTTCGTCATCTTGGGGCGCAGCAGCCTCCCGCGGCCGACGAGCGGGCTCATGAGAGAACCCGGCGCAGGGCGCGCGCTCCGGCGGGCCGGATGATTCCGCGCTCCGTGACGATGGCCGTGACGAGGGAGCGGGGAGTCACGTCGAAGGCGAAATGGCGGGCGGCGGCTCCCTTCGGCGCGATCTCGCGGCCCTGTATACGCACGATCTCGGCCGCGCTGCGCTCCTCGATCGGGATGGCGTCGCCGACGGGGGTCGCCGGGTCGATCGTGGAGGTCGGGGCGACGACGTAGAATGGAATGCGGTGGTACTTGGCCAGGATGGCCAGGCCGTAGGTGCCGATCTTGTTGCAGACGTCGGCGTTGGCGGCGATGCGGTCCGCGCCCACGAAGATGGCGCCGATGCCGCCCAGCTTCATCATGTGGGCCGCCATGTTGTCGGTGATGAGCGTGCAGGGCACCCCGCCGTTCATGAGCTCCCACAAGGTCAGGCGGCTGCCCTGCAGGTAGGGCCGCGTCTCGCAGGCGTAGACGTGCTCCACCTTGCCCAGATGGTGGGCGTATCGAATGACCCCCAGCGAGGTGCCGAGGCCGGAGGTGGCCAGGGCGCCGGCGTTGCAGTAGGTGATCACGCGCGTTTTCTTGCGCAGGAGGGCGGCGCCCAGGCGCGCCATCGTCTGGTTGGCGCGCAGGTCGGCTTGATAATAGTCCCGCGCCTGCCGCTCGAGTTCTCGCGCCAGGGATCCGTCGGCCTGCCTGGCGGCGGCGAGCATGTGGTCGACGGCGTGGGCCAGGTTGACGGCCGTGGGGCGCGCGGCCTTCAAGGCGGCGGCGGCTTCCGGAAGCTCGCGCCGGCCGCGGCGGGCGGCCAGGGCCATCCCGTAGGCCGCGGCGCAGCCGATCAAGGGGGCTCCGCGCAGCGCCATCTCTGCGGTGGCGCGGGCGACGTCCTGCGCGGTGCGGCAGTCGATGTAGGAGACGCGGCGCGGCAGCAGTCTTTGGTCCAAGACCCGCAGGCGATCCCCCCTCCACACGATCGGCGCCACTTTGTCTTTCAAGGGGAAGGCTGGCATGGAGAGATGATAACAAAAAAGCGCCCGCCGCCCTCTCGACCAGGGGCGGCGGGCGCTTTTCCGCGGTTAGGGAATCGACTCCATGACCCGCTTGAGCTGCTCCTCGGTCCGGCCGACGATCTCGACCGTCTTCTCGCGGCCGTTGGCCCCGCGCAGGATGTTGACCTTCCTGGCGGAGACCTCGAAGAACTCCGCGAGGTAGTCCTTCAGGGCGTGATTGGCTTTGTCGTCGACGGCCGGCGCCGTGACCTTGACGCGCAGCACGCTGCCGATGCGGCTGACCACCTCGTTGTCAGGAGCATTAGGGATGACTCGAACTTTGACGATCATTTGTCCTCCCGAGTTGTGGTTTCATTCGCCATCGAGAACAAGGCGGCGCCGATGCGGACCATCGTCGCGCCCTCCTCGATGGCGACCTCAAAATCGTGGCTCATGCCCATGGAAAGCCGGGCGCCGGGCCTGCCGGCGAAAATCTCGTCAAAGACCTGCTTGAGCCTCCTGAAGGCGGGGCGGGCCGCCTCTGGAGAGTCATGCGCCGGGGCGATCCCCATGAGTCCCTCGACCTTAAGAGAAGGCAGAAACGACAGTTGCCGAACCAAGCGGGGAGCCTCCCCTGGCGCGACGCCCGACTGAGTCTCCCGCTCCGTCAACTTGACCTGCACGAGGACGGGCAAGCTTTTGCCGAGGGCGGCCAGCCTTCGCTCAAGGGCTTCTCCCGTGCGCGCGTCGTCGATCGAATCGACGGAGTCGAAGCTCTCCGCGGCTAGCCGGGCCTTGTTGCTTTGCAGGTGCCCGATCAGACGCCAGCGGACCTTCCGCGCCAGAGCGCCCAGCTCCCGGCGCCGCCGCAGCGCGTCCTGCACCCGGCTTTCGCCGATCTCTCCCACCGCGCCGGCGGATAAAAGCTCTGTAACCGTTTCAAGCGGGGCGTATTTCGTCACCGCGAGCAGGCTGACCTCGTCGGGGCGGCGGCCGGCTCGCCTCGCTGCGGCGTCCATGCGGCAGCGGATTTGGCTTAATCGTTCAAGGATCACCGAACAGAACGATTGTATCAAAATGCCGGCTATAAAACAACCAGGTCCTATGGCAATAGGACTAAAGTCCTATATCGCCGATCCGCAGTCCGCGGCCCGGCTGCAGGGACCCAGGTCCTCGCCGGCGTCCATGCCCTCGCGCGCGGACCGGGGCATCTCGACGGCGGAAACGGCGGAGGGCGGGGAACGGCGCGGCGGAATGGAAAACCACAGCATGGCGGCCGCCAGGCAGGCCAAGGCGAGCGTCGGCCGCCAGGAGCGCGCGATGGTTTCAGGGAATTCGAAGATAGGCTCCTTGACCGTTTCCGAGCAGGCGGCCAGCGCGCGGGCGATCCGTCGCTGCCTGTCCGCGGCGGGATGAGGCTTGGCCGAGCGCAGGGCCCGGCGCGCGGCCTCCTCCCATGGATTGGCGCAGCTCATGGCGTTTGCCCCCGCAGGGCGCCGCGCATCAGGCGGGCCAGCCCCGCCATCGCGTTGTGCAGGCGGGATCGGACGGTGCCTAGCGGCACGTCCAACGCCTCGGCGATTTCCTCATAAGACAATCCCTCCCATTCGCGCAGCACCAATGCCGCGCGCTGGCCCGCCGGCAAGGCCTCCAGGCATCGGCGCACGAGGCCGGTTGATTCCTCGCGCAGGAGGCGTTCCAGGGGCTCCGGCTCGCCATCGGGCCAGGTTGTCTCGCCAGACTCGGCGCTTTCGTCCAGACTCAGGGTCTGGCTGCGGCGCCGCGCCCAGGCCAGACAGACGTTGCGGCAGATGCCGTAGAGCCATGTGCGCGCAGCGCTGCGGCCTTCGAATCGATCAATCGAGCGATAGGCTTGCACCCAGACCTCCTGCGCGAGATCCTCCGCCTCGAGGCCGCGCGCGCACGAGAGGGTCCAGACGAAGCGCTCGACGCTGTCCCAATGCTCCCGAAGCAGCTCCTCGAAGGCGGCGGGCGTCACCGGGCCTTGAAATTCAAATTGACCGGCCGCTCCGGCAGAAGGCGCGAGTCGAGGCCCGGCTTGGTCACCGGCACGTTTCGGCCGACGATCGCCAGAGAAAGCCCGCGCGCCGCAAGCCGGCCGGCGCCGTCCAGAAGAAAGCCGAAGGCCAAGCGTCGCGCGGAGGCCGGCACGTCGAGGACCACTTCGCTGCGCCGCCAGGCCGAGTCGCCTCGAACGGGGCGGTCTTGCATGTTGTCGAAGGCCAGGACCTTGTCGGAAGGGCCGTCGACGCGCAGCCAGAGTCCTCCCCAACTCCTTACCGCTTGCGCCCTGAGCTGTCCGGACCAGCGGACTCTCTTGCCCGCGTAGCGCCGGGCGTCGATGGTCTGCATCAGCGTGCCGAAGCGGCCGGACGCGGCCGAGGACGACTCCAGCCAGGCGGCCGCCGGGTTCGACCCTTCAACGACGACCTGAAACTGGCCGGCGTCGTTGCCGGCCTTGACCCAGCCCGTCGGCGCCGAGCCGGCCGCGGCCGCCGTCGCGCTCAGAAGCAGCGATATTGCGATCCAATTGAATTTCATGGGCACCTCCATGCTCCATGATGAGTGTCGCCGGCGGCCAAAAAGTTCAGCGGACGGGGGAGAGAACGACGTTGAAATAGTAGCGCAGCCCCAGGCCGCCGTCGATGCCGACCTTGTTGTCGGGAGTGATCTTGAAGGTCGGGCCGACCTCGGCGAAGATCTCGATCGGCTGTCCCGCGGGCCAGTAGCCGATGCCGGCCATGGCGCGCAGCGCGAATTGCCCCCCGTCGTCCGTGGCCACCCGCGGTCCGGCCCCGAGGTAGGTGTTGGTGCGCCCGCGCCTCGGCGGATTGACGAGGCTCCAATTGTTGAACAGCACGTCGGCGTAGAACACGCCGGCGTTGCCGTAGCCGGCCCCCCCGTCGAAGGCGATGTCGGAGTCGAGCCAGTACTTCATGGTGACGCCGATGGGACTGCCAGCGATCAGGCCGACCCCGAGCTGGCCGGTTTGGTCGCTTCGCGCCTGCTCGGCTTGCGCCGGCAGGCAGGCCAGGATGAGCATGGAAAACAGAAGAATGATTTTCATGGGCCCTTAGTTTAGCAAACCGGCCATCCGCCCGGCGACGGGGAGGGCGCAAGAAGCCCCCGGACCTTGCGACCCGGGGGCTTGACGAATTCTAATGCGTTTCTTGCGCGGACGGATTAATACATGTCCCCGCCGTGGCTGTGGCCCGCGCCCATCGCCGGCTCCTTCTTCTCCGGGATGTCGCTGACCAGAACCTCGGTCGTCAGGATCGTGCCGACGATGGAGACGGCGTTCTCCAGCGCGGTGCGAGTGACCTTGAGCGGGTCGACGATGCCGGCCTTGAACAGGTCGACGTACTCCCCGGTCTGGGCGTTGAGGCCCATGCCGTTGCCGGAGGCCAGGATCTTCTGCACCACGACGGAGGCCTCCATCCCGGAGTTCTCGGCGATCTGCCGGATCGGGGCTTGCAGGGCGCGGCGCACGATCTGGCCGCCGGTCGTCTCGTCCTCGTTCTCGCCCTTGAACTTTTCGAGCGCCTCGGAGGCGCGCAGCAGGGCCGCGCCGCCGCCGGCGATCATGCCTTCCTCGACCCCGGCCCGCGTCGCGTTGGAGGCGTCCTCGACCTTGGCCTTCTTGGCCTTCATCTCGGTCTCGGTCGCGGCGCCCACGTTGATGACCGCCACGCCGCCGGAGAGCTTGGCCAGCCTCTCCTGCAGCTTCTCCTTGTCGTAGTCGGAGGTCGTGTCCTCGATCTGCTTGCGGATCGAGTCGGCGCGCTTCTTGATCTCGCCCTTCTCGCCGGCTCCGTTGACGATCGTCGTGTTGTCCTTGTCGATGACGACCCTCTTGGCGCGGCCCAGCATGTCCAGGCCGATCTTCTCCAGCTTGTGGCCCAGCTCCTCGGAGATGACTTGGCCGCCGGTCAGCACGGCGATGTCCTGCAGCATCTCCTTGCGGCGATCCCCGAAGCCGGGGGCCTTGACCGCGGCGGCCTTGAGCGTGCCGCGCAGCTTGTTGACGACCAGGGTGGCCAGGGCCTCCCCCTCGACGTCCTCGGCGATCAGCACGAAGGACTTTCCGGTCTGCACGATCTTCTCCAGCACCGGCAGCAGGTCCTGCATCGAGGAGACCTTCTTGTCGGTGATGATGAGGTAGGCATCCTCGAGCACCGCCTCCATGCGCTCGGAGTCGGAGACGAAGTACGGGGAGATGTAGCCGCGGTCGAACTGCATGCCCTCGACGACCTCGAGGGTCGTGTCGGCGGACTTGCCTTCCTCGACGGTGATGACGCCCTCGTGGCCCACCTTCTCCATGGCCTCGGCGATCAGGTTGCCGATGGTCTTGTCGTTGGCGGAGATCGTGGCGACCTGGGCCTTCTCCTCCTTGGTCTTGACCGGCTTGTAGTTCTTCTTGAGCTCCTTGACGATGATCTCGGCGGCCTTGTGCATGCCGCGCTCGATGCCCTTGGCGTTGGCGCCGGCCGTGATGTTCTTGATGCCCTCGGCCAGCATCGCCTGGGTCAGCACGATGGCCGTGGTCGTTCCGTCGCCGGCCACGTCGTTGGTCTTGGAGGCGACCTCCTTGACCAGCTGGGCGCCCATGTTCTCGTAGGGATCCTGCAGCTCGATCTCCTTGGCGATGGTGACGCCGTCGTCTACGATCATCGGCGAGCCGAACTTCTTCTCCAGCACGACCGAGCGGCCCTTGGGCCCCAGGGTCACCTTCGTGGCGTCGGCCAGCTTCTCGACGCCTTCCTTCATCTTCTTGCGCGCGTCCTCCGCGAACAGAATCTGCTTTGCCATTCTGATTCCTCTCTCCTTAATATAGGGGTCGGCTGATTACTTGAGGATTCCGAGGATGTCGTCCTGATGCATGATCAGGTAATCCTGGTCGTCCAGCTTGATCTCGCTGCCCGAGTACTTGCCGTATAGGATCTTGTCGCCCGCCTTGACGTCCATCGACAGGAGCTTGCCGTCCTCGGTGGTCTTGCCCTTCCCGCAGGCAACGACCAACCCCTCCTGCGGCTTCTCCTTGGCGGTGTCGGGGATGATGATCCCGCCCCGCTTGGTCTCCTTCTGCTCGACGGGCTTGACGAGCACCCGGTCGCCGAGCGGCTGAATCTTCACTTTCGTCAACGTCGCTTCGGTCATTGTCGTTCCTCCGCAGCCTTGCGATATCTTGTCGGCGCGGCCTGGATAATCAGCACTCGCGCCGCTTTAGTGCTAATTTTAGCACGCTCGCGGGAAAACTGTCAATCTCTTTTTGGGAGTGCTAATTTAAGGCGGGAGAAGAGGGCGGCTACTTTCCCAGGGAGTCCCGCAGCAGGCGGCGCAGCTCCTCAAGGCCGCCTTTCTGCTGCGCCAGTTCCTGCTGGAGCTTGGCGCGGTCGGCCTCAGCCTCGCTCAGGCGGCGGACGGAGGCTTCGGCGCGCGCTTTCTCTCGGGCCAGCGCCTCCTCGTCTTCCAGCAGCCGCTCGCGCCAGCGCTGCCGCTCGGCGTCCTCGCGGAGTTCGCGCTCGCCCTGCTCCTTCAAGCGCTCCTCCGCGCGCCGGGCCCTGGCCTCCAGCTCCCGGATGTGCTCCTCGTAGGCCTGCCGCGAGCGGGAGACCTTGGCGTCCAAGGCCGCGATCTCGCTCTGGACGACGGAGAGCCGCTCGCGCAGGACGCGGCATTCCGACTCCGCCGCCTCGGCCCGCTGCAGCAGTTGTACGCGCTGCTGAGCCAACTGCTCCAGGCGCGCCGGCCATTCCTCGGCCAGCCAGCCCTGGCGCGGCCCCTCCGGGGAGGCCTGCCGCGCTGCGGGCGCGCCGCTCTCCAGCGCGGGCGCGCCGGCGGCGTCGAGGGCCGAGTCCACCTCGCGTCTAAAGTCCTTGATCCAGTTGTCGAAGGCGTCCAGCTCCGGCATGAGGGCAGCATAGCCTCCTCTTCGGGCGGGCGCAATATCGAAAATGTTAACGAGAAGGAGGCCGCGCCAGGGAGCGCAGGTAGTCTATCTGCTCGGACGCCGGACAGCCGCCGCGCAGGCAGGCTTGGGCGCGAGCCCGCGAGCCCAGGACGTCCGGCTGCTGGCGCACCCAGTCGTAATCGGAGGCGGCGGCGCCCGAGGCTCCCAGGGCGTCGTTGGCCTGGCCGCGCAGCAGGCGCAGGAAGACGAGGTAGTCCAGGTCTTGTCCTTGCGGAGGCCGCTCCGGTTTGTCGACGGAGGCGATGGCGGCCTCCAGCCAGGCGCGCATCGAGGCGGCCTGCCCGGCGTCGAGGCAGCTCTCCCCGGTCAGGCCGCAGGCCAGGCTCAGCAGCTTGCGGCGGAATCCCTCCGGATCGGCTTGGGCGCGAGCGAACAGGGAACGCCCCAGCTTCAGTGAGGCCGTTCTGTCTCCCAGCTTCCAGCGCGCCTCCAGCTCCAGCAGCTCGGCGTAGGGGCTGTCCGGAAAATCGCGGCGCAGGCGGAGCACGATCGGCAGGGCGCTGGCCCAATCGCCCCGATCGACGATGTAGATGGTCGCCAGAAACTGCGCGGCCTGCTCCTTGGCGTAGCGGCCGTGCTCCATGGCCGAGCGCAACAGCCGCAGCCCCTCCGGCTCGCTGCCGCGCAGGCCCAGCAGGCCGCCGATGCTGGCCAAGAGCCCCGAGAAATGGGCGATCTGATACTCGAAGACCCCGAGGCCCAGGTCGGCGTCGTGGTAGTCCGGATCGAGGCGGGAGACCAGGCGCAGGTATTTGATCGCGCGCCTGCCGTCGAAATAGGCATTGAGGTAACGGCCCTGCAGGAGGTCCCATTGGCCGCGCGTGCCGCGGGCCATCCCCTCCACGAAAAGCCCGTCCAAGCGGGTCGAGGGCTCCGCGCTCTTGAGCATCGGCGCGGCCTTGCGCAGGGCTTCCTCGATGTCCCGCTCGAAGAGGGCCTGCAGGTCCGGCCGCTGGGAGAAGAGGCCGTATTCCTGGGAGGCCTGCCACCAGATCGCTCCCCCCTCGAAGAGATAGCCGAAGGGTTTGTCCGGCTCGCGCTCGATGAGGGAGCGAAACTCGGCGCGCGCGGGCTCGTAGTCCAGGGCGTAGAGGCGCTTGAGGCCTTCCCTAAGGTCTCGCGCGGCCCGCGGCGTCAGCGCCGCGTGGCAGCGCGCCGCGAGGGACAGCAGGATCGCCAGCAGCAGGAGCTTGGCGCTCATGCGGGCCCCTACTCGCGCGCCGCCTCCGCCTCCTCGGCGATCTCCGCGGGGTCGGCGGAAAGCCCGGGCTTGGCCCTGCGGGCTTCACGCTGGCGCTTCCAAAACCGCTTGATGTGCTCCCAGCCCTCCTCGGCGTGCTCGACGATCTTGAACAGCCGCGCGTCGGCCCAGGAGATCATGCCGTTCTGGGCCAGGAACTGCCAGTCGACGACGCGCTCCCAGAATTCCTTGCCGAAGAGGACGATCGGCAGGGGCCGCTTCTTGCCGGTCTGCACCAAGGTCAGGGTCTCGAAGAGCTCGTCGAAGGTCCCGTAGCCGCCCGGAAAGACCGCCAGGGCCTTGGCGCGCATGAGAAAATGCATCTTGCGCAGGGCGAAGTAATGGAACTGGAAGCTCAGCTCCGGGGTCATGTAGGGATTGGGATTTTGCTCCCGGGGCAGGGTGATGTTGAGGCCGATGCTCTTTCGCCCCAGCTCCCAGGCGCCGCGGTTGGCGGCCTCCATGATGCCCGGGCCGCCCCCGGTCACCATGACGAACTCCAGGCTCTTGTCGTTTTGCTGGGCCCTGGAGATCAGGGCGGCGAAGCGCCGCGCCTCCTCGTAGTAGCGCGACTGCTCAAGGCGCATCTGGGCCTGCCGCACCCGGCGGCGCAGGGCGTCGCTGCCGGGCTGCGCCGCCGCCTGCTTGCGGGCGATGTCCAACTGCAGGCGCGCCTCGAACGGGGAGAGTATGCGCGCGGAGCCGAAGACGACGATCGTCGAGCGTATCTTGTGCTCCCGCAGGACCATCTCCGGCTTCTGCAGCTCCAGCTGCAGCCGGATGGGGCGCAGGTCCTTCTTGCCCATGAACTCCACGTCCTGATAGGCCCGGGCGTAGGCCTTGCTCGACTTGATCTTGGCCAGCAGGCGCTCCTTCTGCTCGGGGCTCAGCTCGGGGCGGCTCTCGTCTCTCATAATCTCGCCTTCAGCAATCGAGGCAGCCAGAGGCTGACCTCGGGGATATAGGTCACGACCGCCAGGGCCACCACCAGGATGGCCCAGAAGGGCAGCGTGGCCCGGTACAGGTTCGGCAGCGGCTTGTCGAAACGGCGGCTGGACAGGAACAGGTTGAGGCCGACCGGCGGCGTCATGTAGCCGATCTCCAGGTTGAGCAGGAACAAGGCCCCCAGATGGACTGGGTTGATCGCGTACTTGAGGGCGACGGGAACGATGATCGGCACGACGATGACGATCGCCGAGAAGATCTCGACCATGTTGACGACCAGCAGGAAGACGTTGAGCAGGGCCAAGAAGCCCCAGCCGGTGGCGATGTGGGCGCTCAAGACGGCGAAGATGCGCTCCGGGATTTCCGCGTCGATCATGTAGTCGGTCAGCCCCAGGGCCGTGCCGAGCACGATCAGGATCGCCCCGACCAGGACCATGCTGCGCACCACCACCCCGGGCAGCTCGGGGAGCTTGAGGTCGCGGTAGACCAGGCATTCGACCGCGAAGACGTAGAAGCACATGACGGCGGAGGCCTCGGAGGCCGTAAAGAACCCACCGTAGATGCCGCCGATGATCAGCAGGGGCAGCGGGACCTCGAAGGCGGAGGCGCGCAGGGCCCGCAGCAGCCGCGCCGCGGAAAAGGGAGAGCGCGGCACGTCGTGGCGCTTGGAGATGAAGACGACGTAGGCGGAGAGGACTACCAGCAGCAGCAGGCCGGGGATCGCCGCCGCGGCGAAGAGGCGGTCGACCGAGACCTTGCCGACCAGCGCGTAGAGGATGATGGGAAGGCTGGGCGGAAACAACAGCCCCAGGGAGCCGGTCGTGGTCACCAGGCCCAGCGAGAAGCCTTCCGGATAGCCTTGGCGGCGCAGCAGCGGGTAGATCAGGCCGCCCAAGGCGATGATCGTCACGCCGGAGGCGCCGGTGAAGGCCGTAAACAGGGCGCAGGCGCACAGGCCCCCGATCGCCACGCCGCCCGGCAGCCAGCCGATCGCCGCCTCGGCCAGCTCGACCAAGCGCGCCGGCGCGCCGCTCTCGGCCAGCATGTAGCCGGCGAAGGTGAACAGCGGCACCGCGATGAGGGAGGGCATGTCCGCCAAGCGGTTGAGGGAGATGATGACGGCGGCGGGGTCGATGGAGGCTCCGTGGAACAGCCACAAGGCCAGGCCTCCCAGCAGGGCGTAGATGGGCGCGCCCGCCAGGGCCAAGGCCGCGACGGCCGCGGCGGCTAGCCAGCTCACCGCAGCTTGGCGGCGGCCTCTGCCGCGCGCAGCGCCATGTGGACGGCCAGCAGGGCGAAGCCGACCGGGATCGCCAGGGAGAAGAGCCAGGACGGAACGGCGAGATTCCCGATCAGAGCCAGGGGTCGGCCCGCCGACTGATCGTCCAGGAAAAAATTCCAGGCCGCCCGCATCAGGAGCAGGCTGACGCAGACCGCGGCCAGCTTCCCGATCAGGTTCAGCGCCGCGCCGTAGCGCCCGCTCCGATGCGCGCCCGCCTCCCAGGCGAAGTGCTTGTCCTCGGCGGCGGCCAGGGCGGCGCCCAAGAATCCCACCCAGAGCACCAGCGAGCGCAGGAGGGGATCGGCCCAGAGGGCGCCGGAGCCGAAGAGCTCGCGGCGGAGCACCTGCAGGAAGGCCAGGCTGGACATTCCCCCCAGCAGCGCCACCAGCGCGGCGCTCTCCAGCTTGACCAGCAGCGACTCAGCTTTTTTGAGCTTGCCCATGTCGGAATTTCGTTAGGGCTTTCTCGACGGAGCCGAGCAGGGAGGCGCTGTAGAGCTTGCCGGCCAGGGAGCGGCGGGCCTGGCGTCCCAGCCGGTCGAGCTTCTTGAGCGTCTGCGGCGACGGCGCGGCCGGGGACATCACCAGCCCGCGCTTCTGCAGCGCCGCGAGGGCCTCGGCGTTCTCGCGGCGCGAGCGCTCGTTGAGCCGGCGCAGATGCTTGCCGGCGACTTCCAGCAGCGTCTTCTGCTGCTCGCCGGAGAGGCGGGCGAAGGCCCGCTTGGACAGCAGCACGGCCCCCGCGGAGCGCGCCATCGGGACGGGATAGATGTAGCGGGCTCGCTCGAACCATTGCAATGCGACGATTCCCAGGGGCGGCCCGTAGACGCCGTTGATCAGCCCCGTCTGCAGCGAGGAGAGCACGTCGACGATCGAGAGCGGGATGGGGCTGACGCCCAGGGCCCGGTAGGCGGCCTCGGCGATGGGATCGCCCTCCCAAACCCACATCTTCTGCTGGCGCAGGTCCTCCAGGCGCTTGAGCGGATTTTTCGTGAAGACGTAGACCGGGCCCAGCTCGATCCAGCCGAGCAGCACGTAGCCGCCCTTGTCGATGGCCGAGGAGAGCTGCTTGGCGAAAGTCTTGTAGACGAAGTCGACCTCCGCGTCGCTCTTGAACAGCCATGGGGCGTCGAGGATGCGGACGTCCGGGGCGATCTCCCCCAGGCCGACTCCGGTGAAGGCCGCCGCCTGGAGCTGGCCGATGCGCACCCGCATGACGACGTCCTTCTCGTCTCCGGAAACCCCGCCGGGATAGAACTTGAACTTCACCGCGCCGCGGGTCTTCTCGATGAGCTCCTCGTTCATCGCGGTCAGGGCCTTCATCCAGGTCGAACCGTCCGGCGCCAGAGTGGCCAGCTTGAAGACGACCGGAGCTGCGGCGTCGGCCAGGGCCGGCAGGGTCAGGGCCGGCAAGGCCAGGCCCAGCAGTGCCGCGGTCAGTATGCGCTTTGGTCTAGAAGAAATCATCGGTTCTCTCCAGTAGGTTTTTGGCCTCCAGCTTGGCCACTTCGTCGGTCAGGCGCGCGTTCGGCAGCCGGCCGGCCGGGGCGGCCAGGACCTGGCGCAGGAGGCCGGTGAACAGGGCGCGGTCCTGCAGCGCCACGGCCGCGTAGCGCGCCTCCAGGACGTAGGCCATCAGGTATTCCTCGTGCGTGCGCCGGCGCGCGTCCTCGAACTCGGCGCGCGCCTTTTGGGGGTCGCCGCCCAGCATGCGGGGACGGGAGGCGTAGTAGACCCCGAAGAACAGCTCCGGTCCCGCGAAATGGTAGTCGGGGTCCAGGGCGCGCGCGCGAGCCATCAGCGCGGCGGCCTTGGGCAGGTCGGCCAAGGCGTCGGGCGAATCCTTGGAGAGGTCGATGTAGCCGGCCCAGTCGAAGGCCGCCCAGAACAAGCCCGGAACGTCGCCTTCCCGGCATTTCGCGAGGATGGCGCCGGTTTGCCGCGGATCGGCCGCCAGCAGCCCGGCGAGGGGCTTGCGCCTGGCCAGCAAGCGCAGGGCGAAGTCGCGGCCCCGCAGGTAGAAGCCCCGCGCGCGCTGCGGGGCGGAATCCTCGAAGAACAGGAAGGCGTAGCCGCCGAAGCCCTCCGCGGCCAGCTTCAGCAGCGAGGGATTGGTCGGCTCGTTGCGCAGGAGGGCTTCGATCAATAGCAGTTGCGAGCCGAAGGACTCCCGCGCCAACTGGGGATCGGGCTCCTCGTAGAGGGCCGGCGCCCCGCGCGAGAGGATGGCCGCGGTCTGCCGCAGCGCGATGGTGCGCGGGCTGCAGGCCGTCAAGGCCGTCAGTGCGACGAGAGCGGCTAGCTGCCTCTTCAACCGCACCATCGTAGCAAAGTGGGGGCGGTCTTCACAGTTGGCCTCTCCGAGCCCAATCCTTAGTGCTCGCTCGCCGCGTTCCTCGCCGTCACCCGCCGCAGCGCTTCTTGACTGAGGATCAAGGGCCGATGAGCGGGATTACAGGCGGGAGGCGGGCTCGGCGCGGACGTTCTGGGCCGAGCTGTTGAAGATCTGGAAGGCTTGCCGGGCGCGGATGGAGACGACCCAGCGGCCGGGGCCGGGGCCGCGGTTGAGGGCGTAGGCAAGATCCGCGCGCACGACGTCGCCGGACTGCGAGCGGGTCGAGGAGAAGCGCAGGCCCAGGCCCACGTCGGAGTCGAAGCGCCGCGGTGAAAAGCCCACCCCGGAATCGAGGACGCTGCCGGAGTCCAGGAAGGCCGCCGCGCCGAAGCGCAGCAGATGGAAGTATTCTCCCGGCAAAAAGAGGCGGTCCTCCAGGTTGAGCAGCACCGAGCGCGCGCCGGTGAAGCTGTAGTTCTCGTAGCCGCGCAGGCCGTTGTTGCCGCCCAGCACGATCTGGCCGTCCCCGTCGAGGCTCTTGGTCGTGTTGGCCTCCAGGTGGGCGACCCAGGTCTGCGGCAGCGGGTAGCGCACCTTCCAGAACAGGTTCAGGTTCGCGAAGAAGAGGGCGTTGCGCCAGCGGCCGTTCTCCAGGCGCCCGGACAAGCCGGCTTGCGCCAGAACGAAGCGGCCCGGCGCCAGGAAAAGGCCCTGCTGGTCCAGGGCGTTGATTAGGACGGCGTCGCGGTCGCTGCCCAAAGCCTCGCCCATGAAGCCGCCGTAGAGGCTCAACTCGTTGCCGAGGTTGAAGTCCTCGACGCGCTCCATCTTGTTGATGTAGGTTTCCTTTATATAGCGCGGCTGCACCCAGAAATAGCCCAGCGTCGGCCCGGAGAGGCGTTGGGCGGGCGGCAGGCTGCCGGCCGCCGTCGCGTCCTCGGCGACGAAGTCGTCCTTGCGCGAGTACCAGCCCAGCTCCCAGCGCCGAGTCAGCCAGTCTCCGCCGCTCTGGCGCAGGCCGTAGCCCGCCGATAGGGTCCGGTCGGCCAGGAGGAACTTCGAGAAGTCCGCGCCGTCTCGATGGATGATGAGCTCGTCGATGGAGCGGTTCCAGTAGGCGTCCAGCGCCCGGGGCGTGTCCAGGGAGAAGAAGGGCTCGACCAGCTCGGTCTCCACCGCGTCGCCGTGGTTGGTCCTGGCGAAATGGGGAGAAAGGCGGAAGCGCGAGCCCAGCAGGCGGGGATCGGTGTAGAAAAAATCGTCGCGGATGATCTCCCCGGATTGTGAGTGCTGCAGGCTCAAGGACTTGCCGTAGCCAAGGAGGTTTCCCTCCGAGGCGCCGTAGGAGAAGTAGCGCTCTCCCCCCTCCGTGCCGGCCCCGGCCAAGAGCTTCAACGTCCAGCTGTCCTGGGTTCGCGCAAGCAGGTCCACTCCCCCGTCCGGCCGCGGAACTGCCCCCACGTCGGCGCTGCGGAAGATTCCCAGCTCGCGCAGGTTGCGCTCAGACTCGAGGGCCTTGAGCCGGCTGAAGCGCTGCCCCGGCTCCTGCAGCAGCTCCCGGCGCACGACCGCTTCTCGCGACTTGACGTGGATGTCGTCGGCCAGGCGGAAGAGCCACCAATCCTCGCCCGGGACGGAGAGGTCGAAGACGTTGAGGCGCTCCACGCGCACGCCCCGGATCGTCATGCTGGAGGACAAGGCCGAGGAGACGGGGGTCAGCGGCGCGCTTCCCAGCTGCCCCGGCTCCTGGGCGAAGGCGCCCAATGCCGCCGCCAGGAGCAGTAAGGCGCTGTCAAGCAATAACATGAACACTCTGCCGGGCGCGATTTTGGAGCGAGCCGAGGAGTAAGGCGCAGCCCAAAAGCGCCCCGGCCCTACGGGGAGGCCCGAACTTGGCCGATTTCCGCGTTGCTCATCGCTTACATGCCTATCGGCATGCTCGCTCTTCGCGCCTTGAAATCGTCTCAAGCTCGGGCCTCCAGAGTGTCCCTGTTATTACTTGACAGCGCCTAACGCCGCGTTCAAGCCGAGGAGCGCAGGCGCCGGAGGATCTCGGCGGTGGAGCGCGTGCGGTTGAGCGTGAAGAAATGCACGCCGGGAGCTCCGCCGCGCAGCAGCTCCCGGCATTGCCGCGCGGCCCAGTCGATGCCGCAGGCGATGACGGCTTCCGGATCGTTTTGGACCGCATCCAGCCGCCGCGACAGCTCCTCCGGGATGCCGGCGCCGCACAAGCGCGTGAAGCGCTGCAGTTGGGCGTAGCCGGTCACCGGCATGATTCCCGGCACGATGGGCGCCGAGATGCCGGCGGCGCGGGCGCGCGCGACGAAGCGGAAATAGTCGGCGTTGTCGAAGAAGAGCTGGGTGATCACCCAGTCCCCCCCGGCCAGCAGCTTGGCCTTGAGGTTTTCCAGGTCGAACTCGGGCGAGGGCGCCTCGGGGTGGGTCTCCGGATAGCCCGCCACCGCCAGATGGAAGCCGCCGCGGCTCTTGATGAAGGCGACCAAGTCGCGCGCGTAGCCGAAGTCGCGCGGGCCGCAAGGCGGGGCGGCGTCCTTCGGGGGATCGCCGCGCAGGGCGACGATGTGGCGGATGCCGGAGGCCTCGATGCGGTCGAGCAGCTCCGAGATTTCCTCCCTGGTGTGCGAGATGCAGGTGAGGTGGCAGCAGGTCTCAAGGCCCAGCTCCCGCTGCAGGCGGGCGGCCGTCTCCACCGTCTTGGTCCTGGCGGAGCCGCCGGCGCCGTAGGTGAGCGTGACGAAGGCGGGATCGAGCTCCTGAAGCTGCCGCACGGTGGCGAGGAAGGCCTCTATGTCCGCCGGGGCCTTGGGCAGGAAAAACTCGAAGGAGAAGACCGGGCCCGCGCGCCGGGCAAGGAGCTCCGGGATGTCCATGGCGGGGTGATGGTAGCAAACCTGGCGGTCCCGTCGGCGCGGCTAATGGCCCTATTCCTCAGCGGCCTTCGGCGCGCCGCTCGGCCTTGTCGATGAGGGACTCGTACTCGCCGACCCGCCGCGGATCGCAGTTGAGGAGCCCGGCGCGGCGGAAATCGGCGGCGGCGTTGGCGTAGGAGCCCATGTCCGCGTAGGCCGAGCCGCGGTTCTTGAAGAAACGGTCGTCCAGGGGATTCAAGGCGATGGCGCGGCTGAAGGCCTCCACGGCCTCGGGATAGCGGCCGGCGGCGAAGAGCCCCAGGCCGAGGCCGTTCTGGGCGGACGGGCTTTCCGGGCCCTTGGCCGCGGCTAGCGTGTAGTTGGCCAGGGCCTTTGCGGCCTGCTGTTGGAAATAGCGCGCGTTTCCGGCCAGCAGGTAAGCCTCCGGGTCGTTCGGGTTCAGACGGATCGCCTGGGCGGCTTGCGAGACCGCGGAGGCGTAGTCGCCCTTCAAGGTCAGAAGCGCCGCCAGCTGCAGGTGGGCGGCGGGGTTCTTGGGGTCCAGCTCCAGGGCCTTCAGGAGATCGCTCTGCGCGTCGTCGTAGAGGCCTTGAGCGCTCAGGCTGCGGGCTCGGCAGCGGTAGGCGTCCGGCAGGGAGGAATCGAGCAGGATGGCCTTCCGGCACTCCGCGGCGGCCTGCTTCGAGCGCCCCACGTTCTCGAGCGCGTCGGCCCGCAGGATCGCGGCGTAGGGATCCTGCGAGCTTGCCCCGGAAGGGCTTGGCAGCGCCGAGATCGCGTCCAAGTAGCCGTGTCCCCCCGCGTCGGGGATGCCGAAGACGAGCTCCGGGGAGCGGGCCGAGGCGTCGAGTCGAGCGGCGGCCTCGTAGTCGCCGTGGGCGGCCTTGTAGCGGCCCAGGGCGGCGTTGGCGACGGAGCGGGCCAGCAGGCCCTCCGCCCTCGGCAGGCCCAGCCTTGCCGCGGCGTCGACGTCCCCGATCGTTTCTTGGTAGCGGCGCGCCGCAAGCTCCGAGAGGCCGCGCTGCAGAAGTGCCGCGGCATCTCCGGGAGCCAGGGACAGCGCCTCGTCGCAGCGCGCCGCCGCCTCCCGCGCGTCGCCGTCAAGCCGCTCGGCCTGGCAGAGCAGCGTCAAGGCCGGGACGTAGCGCGGGTCGGCGCGCAGGGCGGCTTCCAGGTCGCGCCGCGCTATGGAGAGGCGCCCCTGCGCTCCGTAGCTGGCGGCCCGATGCGTCAGGATGCGCGCGTCGCCGGCGGCCAGCCGCAGGGCCGCGTCGAAGTCCCGCAGCGCCTCCTTGTCGCGGTGGGCGCGCTGGGCGATAAGGCCCAGCTCGTCCGGGGCTCCGGCGTCTTGGGGATCCTTGGCCTGCGCCGCTTGAACGTCCCGCAGGGCGTCGATTTGGTCGCCGAGCCGGGACCAAGCCTCCGCGCGCGCCAGCAGCGCTTCGCCGGAGGCGCCGTCGCGGACGGCTTCATTGAGGAGCTTGAGGGCGGAGGCGTAGCGCCGGGTCTTAAGAAGCAGCGCCGCCAGACTCAAGCGCGCCCCCGCGGCCTGCGCGGCGTCCGGCGAGAGCTCCACCGCCTTGCCCAGATCGGCCAGGGCGCGCTCGTCCTCGCCCAGGGCGTCGGCCAGCAGCGCGCCGCGCTCGGCGTAGGCCCGCTCGTTCCTGGGATCGAGCCGCAGCGCGGTGTCGAAATCCTTGAGCGCCAAGCTCGGTTGCCCGCTGTCCGCTAAGAAGCGGCCGCGCGCCAGGCTGGCGGCGGGATCGCTGCCGGCCCTTTGCACGGCCCGGCTTAAATCCTTAAAGGCGTCCTCTCGCCGCCCCAGGCTCTGCTCGAGCAAGCCCTTCGCCAGCCAGGCCGACATCGGAGAGGACTCGCCGGCCGTCGCCTCGCCCAGCTCCCGCAGGGCGGCCTTGAAATCGCCGGAGCCCACCAGGGCTTGCGCGCGGCCCAGCCGGGCCTCGATCCCCGCTTGTCCCGCCGCGCTCTCTAGGTCGTAGGCCCGGGAATAGGCCGTCTGGGCGTCTTGCCAGCGCGCCAGGCTCAGCAGGCGTGCGCCGATGCGCAGGGCGAAGGGCGCGGTCAAGTTTTGTGCCTTCAGCGCCCGCCCAAAATCGGAGAGGGCCGCTTCGATGTTGCCCTGCGCCAGGAAGGCCTCGGCGCGGTCGTAGAAGGGCTCGTAGTCGTCCGGATTCAGGCGCGCGGCTTGATCGAGGAGGGCCGCGGCCTCGGCGCGCCGGCCTTCCCCCATGAGCAGGGCGGCCTTGCCGAGAGCGGCGTAGCCGTAGCTGGGATCGATTCGCGCCGCCTTGTCGTAGGCCATGAGCGCGCGGCGGCCGTCGCCCTTGGCGGCCAGGGCGGCGCCCAGCAGTCCGTAGCCGGGAGCGAAGGCGGGATTGCGCCGCAGCGCCTCCACCGCGTCACGGATCGCCGCGTCGTAGCGGCCCAGCGCCAGCAGGGCGGCCGCGCGAGAATAGAAATCGAGCGGCAGGCCCGGGCGCTTGGCCATCGCCGCGGTCAGATCCGCGACGGCGCCCTCATCGTCGCCCGCCGCCCGGCGCGCGCGCGCGCGGCCGGCCAGGGCCTCCGGCGAGCCCGGCTCTTGGCTCAGCGCCGCCTCGAAGCTGCCTCGTGCCTGCGCCGTCCGGCCCTCCGCCAGCAGGGCCGAGCCGTAGGCGATCAGAAGCCTGGGGTCAGAGACGGCGCCTCGGGGCAGCAGCCTTAACGCGCGCTCCGCGTCCTTTCGCGATTGCGCAAAGTCGCCCAGGTCGCCGTCGACGCGGGCGCGCAGGGCCAAGAGCCGGGCGCTCTCCGCGCGGTCGCCGGACTTTTGATCGCTGGCGGCCAGCGCTCCGTGGAAATCGCCCCGCAGAAGCAGGCTTAAGGCCTGGTCGTAGGCATCTTCCGCGACATGCGCCGCTTGAGCTTGCGCGCGCGAGGCGCGGCAGGCAAGCGCCAGGCAGAGCAGGCAGGCGCCGAGGGCGGTGCCCTGGGGTCTCACGCGGCTTGTATAAGGAAAAGTTGTTACGGTTTCAAGTCGCCTACGGCTCGCCTATAGCAGGTCCCGGAGCAGCAGAGCCGCCTGCCGCACCCGCGGGGCGAAGGCCCAGACGCAGGCGTTGGCGGCGGCCCAGAAAAGCAGGACGCGGCGAAAGCCGGGTCCGGACAGGCGACGGCGCAGCTCGCGCAGTCCCCAAAGGCCCAGCAGGATGGCCGCGGGGCCCAGCACCTGGCGGTGGCGCGCTTGCATCACGGCCACGACGTCGTAGACCGCCGTCAGATAGAGCAGTGCGGCCGCCAGCGGCCAGGCTCGCCGCTCTCCTCGGCACAGCCAGGCGCCCCACAGCCAGAAGGGCAGCCAGAAGACCAGCGTCGGATCGTAGCCGGGATGGAAGGGATAGTATTGGATGAGGGTGTTAAAGAGCAGCGCCCTGGCGATCTGGCCGGCGGAGAGCGCGGCGCACAGCCGCACCGCGCGGGCTCGAAAAAAATCCATCGCCGCCAGCTCTCCCATCGCGGGCAGGGCCGGCAGCGGGACGTAGGCGGTCGGCAGCAGCCCGAAACGCTCATGGGCCGTGCGCGGGATGCCGAGGTAAAGATTGAGCGGACCGGCGGTCGAGGTAAGGACCATGCGGCCGAGGACGGCCTTGTTGCGCAGCGCCCAGGGAAGGGCGAAGAGGGAGAGCCCCAGCAGCAATGCGCCGGCGCAGGCGGCCGCGCGGCGCCGCGAGACGGGCCAGAGCTCCAAGAGCAGCAGCGCCGCCAGCAGGAGGGCGAAGAGGGAGAACTCCGGGCGGACCAGGTAGAGCGCTCCCGCGACAAGGCCCATGGCGGCGGCGTCCCGCGGCCGCGCGGGCCGGCGGCGCGAGTAGAGCAAAAAGAGCAGCGTCAGCAGGAAGGCGGCCAGGGTCTCGGTCAGCAGGCGGGCGCTGGTGGAGAACAAGTCGAAGTAGCAGGCCGCGCCCAGCCCCCCGGCCAGTCCCCAGCCCGGACCCAGCCAGTCCGAGCCCAGCTCGAGCACCAGCACGCAGGTGGCCGCGCCCAAGGCGCATTGGACGGCCTGCACCGCCGCCACGGAGGTTCCAAAGAGGCAGAAGAGGGCGGCCAGGAACAGCGGGTAGCCCGGCATGCGGTCGGCGCGCGCGCCGGCGGCGTCGCGGTAGGTACCGGTTTGGATCAGGCTTTGGGCGTAGCTCGAGTAGTCGCGCGCGTCGGCGACCAGCTCCCCCCGCCCGGCCGTGGTGGCCGCGGCGTAGCCCAGGCGCAGGGCGAAGGCGGCGGCGAAAACCAGCGCCGCGCGCCGGCGCGACGTCGCTAGTAGTCCTTGAAGCGCCATTTGACGATCGTCCAGAGCATGACGAGGCCGTCCTGCCAGCGGATCTTCTTGCCCTCGCCGTAGCTGCGCGGCTGGTAGGAGATCGGCGCCTCGGCGACGCGCGCGCCCCGGCGCAGCAGCTTGCAGACCAGCTCGTTGTCGTACTCGAAGCCGTCGGCCTCGATCTTAAGGCCCGCCACCAGCTCGCGGCGAAAGGCCTTGTAGGCCCCCTCGTAGTCGGTGTAGCGGACTCCGTAGAGGCTGTTGGTCAGGGCGATGATCATGTTGTTGCCGACGTAGTGCGAGAAGAAGGGCGAGCGCTTGGCCCCGAAGAAGAAGCGCGGGCGCTCCTGGGCGAAGCGGGAGCCCATCACCGCGTCCGCCTCTCCCGCCAGTATGGGCGCCAACACCGCCTTGTAGTCGGCCGGATCGTACTCCAGGTCGGCGTCCTGGATGAGGACGACCTCGCCGCGGGCGGCGGCGATCCCGGTCTTGACGGCGGCGCCCTTGCCGCGGTTGCGCTCATGGCGCAGCGCCCTGACGCCGGGCGTTCGCCCCAGGAGCTCTCCGGTGCCGTCGCTGGAGCCGTCGTCGACGACGATGACCTCCTTGTCGATCCCCGCGTCGGCCGCCAGGACCCGCGAGAGGACGGCGGCGATGGTCTCCCGCTCGTTGTAGCAGGGGATGACGACGCTTAAACGCGGCGGCCGATCGGCGCCGCCCTCTTTTCCGCCCCCGCTCATCGGCAGCGACTTTAGCAGATTTCCCGAATATGCGTCGACGCGGCCGGCCGGCTTCGAGCCGCGGGTGGGCCATAAGGGAAATTTTTATTGGGCCTTGAGGCGGGTTGCGGCCGGGTCTTTGGACCCCTGCGCGACGAATCGAGCGTTGCTACCATAATCGACGATTGCAGCACGGAGAAACCATGAAACGAGCAGCGCTGGCGTTGGCAGTAGCCTTGATCTCGGCGGGTCCCGTTCTGGCCGCGGGAGGTATGGAGCGTGCGGAGCAGCCAGGGATGCCCTCCATGGCCCTGCCGGAGGGGCTGGGCTGGGTTCTTCCCGGTCAGCGGCTGGCGCCCGAAGGCTGGGCTGGGATAGCTGGAAGCCCGCGCGCCGGCAACCTGGAGCATTTTCCCTATCAATCCATAGCGCGGACCCTGGAGGGAGTGGAGCTGGGGCAGGCCTCTGTGCCTCAACTGCTCGGCTCTCTCGATGCGGCCGAGAGGAGATATCGCGCAGATGGGTCAGCTCCAGAAGCGCGGATGAAGGCGCGGCAAATGAGCATCGCCTTGCTCAGGGCCGAGATCAAGAGCCGCCTGCAAGCCGTTCCGGAGGATCATGTCTTGAGGGGCCGGGCCGGCGAAGAGCTGGAGGCCCGGCTTGCCGAATTGCGGAAGAGCCTGAGCCCGGCCGTCGTTGAGAACTTTAGAATGGGACTGCAGCCTCAGAGCGCCGCAAGGCGTCATGCCGACCTGGTCGCGGCGACTGGGTGGCTGGGGCGGGAGGCTTACGTCTCGGAGCTTACCGCATCCTACGTTCTCGTCGGCCAGCGGAATGCTCCAAACCTTGGGGCGGCTGGCTTGGCGTTGGCCGGGCGCGAGCGGGCGGCGGCGCTGCGGCCCATGATCGACGCGCTTAATAGGGAGCGCCGGATGCTCGAGCGGCGCAACCCGGATCTGGCCGGTCCTATCAAGGGCGCTGTTCTTCGCTGGCGCATCAATCACGGCTGGGGTCCGCGGACCGCCAGGGAGAAAGCGCTGCTCAAGGAGATCGGGGTTCTGGAAAGACAGCGGAAAGCTCTCGTTGCCGACAAGGCAGGATATGAACCTCCCGCTTCAGGGCAGGTTGTTCCGTATCCTGCTCTTTTGCCCCGAGGCCTTGAGGCCGGCGTGATGCAATATGGCGTTCTCAACTCCGGGCAGTTCAATCGGCCTTCCCATGGTTTGCCCTCCGGCGTTGCCGAGGAAATTTCCGCCGGGCTCGCCAGAAAGATAAAAGAGTTGGATGGGAGACTGGAGGCGAAGATGAAGGAGCTTAAGGAACTGCGCGGCCATTGAGGCTCGCAATCGCTGAGAAACCATGAAACGAGCAGCGCTGGCCTTGGCCGTAGCCTTGATGTCGGCGGGTCCCCTTCTGGCCGCGGGAGGTATGGAGCATGCGGAGCAGCCAGGGTTTGCCCCCGCACCGCTGCCGGAGGGGCTGGACTGGGCCTTTCGCGATAATCCGGCTGTCCCCCCCGGCTTCGAGACGCGTCCTGAATTTGCCTCTACCTTCATTTACCACCACCCCCTGCCCACGCTGCTTGGCGAGCTTGATGGGAAAGAGCGGGAATATCAATTACATGCCGATCAGTGGGCCGACCGGAAGGTTTCCATCGCCCAGGCGGGGATATTCCAGCTTAGGACGCTGGTCAAGGAGCGCTTGCAGGCCAGGCCGGCTGAAGCCGTCGCAAGCAACAGGGCGCTGCCGCAACTGCGGCGAGAACTCCAGCAATTGCAGCGGCAATTGGCTCAATCGGGGGATCAACCAGTCGACGGGGTGAGCAGGGAGCAAGCAAACAAGCGCTTGGATGAAATGGGCACCGCGTTGTCCGTTCGCCAGTTGGCCGCCCGCTCCCGCGTCCGCGACATCGATGCCGCCCTGCAATTCTTGGGGCATGGAGATCATATTGCCGGCATGTCGGGCTACATCCTAGCCGGGCAGAGGCATGCCCCCAATGCGGTGGCGATCGGGCTTGCGATGCAGCATACTGATGAGTCGCGGCAGCTTAAGGCAATGATCGCCGCCCTCCGGCAGGAGCGGGCGCTCATCCTCCGCTACCATCCGGAGTTGGCGGGGCGTTTCCGGGGCCGGCTGATCGCCTGGCGCCGCGACCACGGCTTCGGGCCGCACACGGACGCGGAGAAGGCGCTGCTGGCCGATATAAAAAAGCTAGAGAGGCAGTACAACGAGGCGATCGCCGCCGTTCTGCAGTACGGCGGTCATAGCTACGGCGGCATTCCCCGCGGCGTCGCCAGAGATGTCGCGGAGGCGGCTCGCCGCCAGGCGCGCGAAATCGACGGACAGATCGTCGAGAAGCAAAAGCAGTTGCAGGAACTGCGCGGGTATTAGTCTGGCGAAGCCGGGGCCGCTTGCCTATAATGCGTAGATGGACAGCGAAGACTGGCCGGGCCTGCGCCTAGCCGGCTACCAACGGCGGCCGCAGCAGGAGGAGATGGCCGCGGCCGTCGCCGAGGCCTTGGAGCGGGGCCGCGCGCTGGTCGTCGAGGCCGGCACGGGGGTCGGGAAATCTCTGGCCTACCTGCTGCCGACGGCGCGCTGGGCCGTTTCCGGGGAGCGGCGCGTGCTGGTGTCGACCTACACGCGGGCGCTGCAGCAGCAGTTGCTCGACAAGGAGCTGCCCGCCGTCGCGCGAGCCTTGGGCGAGCGGGGCTTGAGGCTGCGCTACGCGATGCTGCAGGGCGCCGACAATTACCTCTGCGTCCAGCGCCTGGAGGCGGCGCGGCGCTCGCCTGGACTTTTCGACGGGAACGTCGCCCTGCTCGAGCGCCTCTCGGCCTGGGCCGCCGCGGCGCAGAGCGGGCATCGCTCCGGCCTGCCCTGCGTGGTGCCGCGCCCCCTCTGGCAGCGGGTGTCGCGCGACCCGGATCGCTGCCTGGGCCCGGGCGGGCCCTTCTGGGGCCGCTGCCTCTATCGCAAGGACCGCGAGCGCGCCGAGCGCTCGCACATCGTCGTGGTCAACCACGCCCTGCTGCTCTCCGGCGCGCGCCTGCCGCCCCACGACGCCCTGATCATCGACGAGGCGCACAGCCTCGAGGAGGCCGCCGCCAGCCGTTTCGAGACCTCCGTCGGCTCCGCGCGCTTGCGCCGCCTGCTCTCGGAGGCCGAGGCCGCCGGCGGCGCGCAGTTGGGCGAGCTGGGCCGGCGCGCGCTCCGCGGGCTTGAGGAACTGCTGGCCCGCGTGGCGCGCGCCCACGGCTGGGAGGGCGGCGGCGAGAGCGGGGGCGCCGCCTTGGCGCAGGCCTCGCGCGGCTTGGGCGAGCCGGAGGCCTTGGGACAGCTTGAGGGCGCCCTGCTCAAGCTCTCCCAGGAGCGCTCGGAAGCTCGGGGCGGCGCCGAGGAGGTCCTCTCGCTGGCCCTGGCCGCCACCCGCTTGAGCGAGCTGCGCGCCGAGTTGCGCCGAATACTAGAGGGCCGCGAGGAGGAGGTGGCGCGCTGGGTGGAATGGTCCGGGGAAGGCGTGTCGGTCCATGCCCTGCCGCTGGAGCTTGGCCGGCGCTTGGGCGCGGGGATTCTGGCCGGCGGCGCGCCGCTGGTGCTGACCTCCGCGACACTGGACTGCGGCGGCGGCTTGAAGGCCTTTTCCAGGCGCCTGGGCCTGGAGGCGGCGCGCCAGCTCAAGCTGGACTCCCCGTTCGACTACGCCGAGCAGGCCGGGCTGCTGCTGCAAGACGACCTGCCCTCGCCTTCGGAGAAGCGCTACGACGCCGCCCTGGCGCGGCGCTGCAAGGAGATCGCCAAGCGGGTTCCGGGCGGAGTCTTCGTGCTCTTCTCGAGCTGGAAGACCCTGCGCGCCGTCCACGCCCGCCTGCGCCGCGCCTTCAAGGACCGCCCGCTTTGGATACAGGGCGACTCCGGCAACGACGCCCTGCTGGCGGAGTTTACGCGCGCGGGCAACGCCGTGCTCTTGGGCGTCGACACCTTCTGGCAGGGCGTCGACGTCCCCGGCGCCGCTCTTTCCTGCGTCGTGCTGACCAAGCTTCCCTTCCCCAATTTCAGCTCCCCGGTGGAGCAGGAGCGGCGGCGCTGGCTTGAGGGAGAGGGCCGCAGCTATTTCGCGGACCACAGCCTGCCCCGCGCCGTCATGCGCTTCCGCCAAGGCTTCGGGCGGCTCATCCGCAGCGCCGGGGACCGCGGCGTCGTCGCCGTGCTGGACGGCCGCCTCTCCAAGCGCGGCTACGGCGCGGCCTTTCTGGAGGCCCTGCCCCGCTGCCGCCGCCTGGAGGGCCTCGACGAGCTGGCCGCCTTCTTTTGCGCGGCCGAGCCGTCCGGCCCCGCTGACGTAGGCCCTCAGGGCCCTTAGACCCATGCGGCGGCGCGACGAATAAGCGACACTAGCGGAGCGATGAAAAACCACTGCCGGCGCATGCCCGGCTGGTTGCGCCTGGCGACCCTCTGGGCGCTGCTCTTGGCCGGCCGCGCAGAGGCCGCCAGGCAGGTCTCGCTGATCTACGGCAGCGACGACAGGACTGAGCCCTATGCGGCCGCGCCGCTGGAGCGCGCGATGGCGCGCTCGACCTTCGCCCTGTTCGACTCCGATGATGTCGTCGCCGACACGGAAACAGCGGGCCTGGTCCATTTGAGGACCAAGCCGTTTACGACGACCATCGTTTTCCATCCCCCAGACTACATGGTGGCGGTCGAGGAGCCCCTGTGCAAGAGCGAGCGCTTCTACGGCCAGCCTCGGGGCGCCTTCTGCACCGGCTTCTTGGTCGGCCCGGACCTGCTCGTCACCGCCGGCCACTGCGTGCTGGATCATCCCGGCGGCGCAAGGCAGTTCTGCCGGCAAGTCGCCTTCGTGGCCGATTACGGCTACTACGACAAGGCCTCCGACCCGACCCTGACCGACTCCTCTAAGATCTACCGCTGCCGCCGGGTCATCGCCGCCGCGCACAAGCCCGGCACCATCGGAAAGCCCGATTGGGCGTTGATCCGCCTTTCGCGGCCGGTCGATCCGAGGCGACGCCCCCCCTTCGACATCGACCGCGGCGCGCTGCCGAAGGTCGGTTCGCCCGTGCTGATGATAGGCTATCCGAAGGGCCTGCCGGTCAAGATCGCGGCCGGCGCCCGCGTGACGAAAACAGGAGACGGAGTCTTCTACGCCGATCTAGACGCCTACAAGGGCAATTCTGGAAGCCCGGCGCTCGGCCGCGACGGCGTAGTCGAGGGCATCCTGGTCTCCTATGGAACATTCGGCCTCGGCGATTTCGTCATGGCGCCTCCGGCCGCCGGCGCCGAGCCTTGCTGGAAATCGGAGTTGATTCCGGACGCCGAGGGCTCCGGCTTCGCCGTCAGCTCGATCAAGAACCTGGCGGCCCGGATACCGCCGCTGCGCCCGGCGCAGAAGCGGCGTTTTCGGCCGGACCGAAGGAGCTTGCGGCTTTTGGGCGGCTTCTCCGAGCCCGGGCAGTGGCCGGCCGACTGAGGGCCATTTCGTTGCCGCCGGGCCGCGGAGTTTGGTAAAATGAGCCCATGTCCATCCCGATTTGCACCGGCAAGCTGCACCGCGTTCGCGTGACGGGCGCCAGGCTAGACTATCAGGGAAGCATCACCATCGACTCCGAGCTCATGCGGGCCGCCGGCATGCTCCCGCTGCAGATGGTCCACGTCAACAGCATGGCCAACGCCGCCCACTGGGAGACCTACGTCATCCCCGGCGCGCCCGGCGGCGGCGAGATCTGCCTCAACGGCTGCCCCGCCCGCCTCTTTCATCCCGGCGACGAGGTCATCATCATGGCCGTCGAGCACATGACGCGCGAGGAAGCCGCCAAGGTCAAGCAGAAGGTCGTCTTCGTCGACGAAAAAAACAAGCCCGTCCGCGCGCCTCTTCACGGACAGGCTCGCCCCAAAACGTCGGAGAGGGAGGGATTCGAACCCTCGGTACCCGTTTGCACAGATACAACGGTTTAGCAAACCGCCGCCTTAAGCCGCTCGGCCACCTCTCCAAAATCGAAAAGCGCTACGAAATTATACTAATTTTCACTGAAGCTCGAATGGGTGAAATTCGAGCGTAGTGTTAACGTAGTGCTGTTTTGCAGGGAATCATTCCCCAAAAGCTGAATCGTCGAGCGCCAGATGCCCTTGTTGACGTGGGCGTAGCGCTGGAGCATGCGCAGCGAGCTGTGGCCCATGTACTCCTGCACCGTGCGGATGTCCGCGCCCTTGGAGATCAACTCCGAGGCGAAATTGTGCCGGAGGGCGTGGAAGGTCAGCTCGGGCATTCCCAGGTCCTTCTTGAGCCGTTCAAAGGCTTTCCTGATCGCGCCGTCAAAGACCATCTTCTGGCCGGCCTTGTCGCACAGAACGTAGGGCGAGGTCTGCGGCATGAGTTCGAAAAAAGCCTTGAGCTCCGGGTGAATGGGGATCTCGCGCAGCTTCTTGCTCTTGGTGTGCGTGACGCTGATCGTCTCGTGCGCCAGGTCCACTTCCTTCCAGCGGAGATTGAAAATCTCGCTTTGGCGCATGCCCGTCTTGAGCGCCATGAGGATGGCGGGCTTGAGGTTGTCGGGGCTCGTCTCAAGCAGCTTTCTTCGCTCCTCGGCGGTCAGAATGCGGATCGGGATGCGCTCCTCCTTGAAGAGCCTCACTTCCTTGACCGGGTTCTTGTAAGCGTAACCCCAAAGGACGGCCTTGGTAAAGATCGTCTTGAGGACGGCCAACTCGCGGTTGATCGTGGCTTCCTTGACGAAGTCCTTGCGGCTCGCCTTGTAGCCCTCGATCTGCTCGGCCTGAATGTTGGCCAGCGGCACGTCGCCGAAATGGCCCTTGAGCTTTTTGATGATGACCTCGTCATCGATCCAGGAGCGCTTGTTCACCTTGGAGTGCTTCTCGAGGAACTGGGCGCACATCCAGAAGAAGTTGGTGCCCTGCCCCTTGTGGCTGGGCAGGTGGTACTCCTCGGTGAACTGGTGATGCTTCTCCAGGTAGATGCGCATGGCCAGCCGCTTGTCGGAGGTGTCGGTGCTGCCCGTCTTCACCTTGCCCTTGAGCTGGACGCGGTACCACCAGTACGGCGAATCAGTCCGTCGAAATATTCCCATGGAAGATCTCCAATTTTAGCACTATTGAACCATTCCCGCACGTTTTCCGTCGGAGACCTGACCAGCCAGGTCGTCCGGCGGCTCGATGTAGTGCTCCAGCGATTCTTGGTTGAGCTTCTCCAGGTACAGCAAAGTCTCCGCCGCCTGCAGAAGCTCGGGCCGCATGCGTCGAAACTGCCCACCGTCGCGCACCATTTTCTTCTCCGCCCATTTCTCCACCGCCATCCGATCGAAGCGCACGAGCCGCCCGAACGGGATGAAGGGAATCCCTCGGTTCTTGATGTACTTGTAGATCAGCCACTTGGAGATTCCCAGGTATTGGGACAGCTCGTCCACGTCCAGGTATCGTTTCTCGTTCAAGGCTTCACCTCCCCGAATTCGTTGAATCCGCCTCGGCCCTTCCTGAGATGGGCGCGCAAGTCGATGCCGTTGCCGCGCGGGACCTTGCCGGCTCTCTGCGGTAGGAGCCTGTCGATGGCCTCCATGTCGCCGCTCGATCCGGCGCGCACGTCGAGCTGGGCCAGGTCGTAGTGGTAGGGCTGCTTGACCAGGATCACGGCCTGGTGCGGCTGGAGCTGGCGGATGATGTTGGGGTCCACGTTGAAGGCCTCCACGGTCCGCATCGAGCCCATGCCCGTGCGCCGCTTCTCGAAGAGAAACACGTCTTCGGTCTGCGACGTGTACTCGGTCCGGTTGTGGGTCCCGATCATGCGCGCGAACTCCTCGATGGTCGTCGGCGAGTCCTGGCGCATGATGATCTTAATGTTGGCGTTGTCGAGGATTTCGTCCTTGAAGTAATCGCCGCGGCGGACGAGCTGGCCCAGGCTTTGATGGGCCAAGGTCAGCGCGAAGCGCGCCCCGCCGCACTTGGACATGAAGTCCCCGAAGGCGTCGAAGGCGAAGCAGTTGAACTCGTCCACATAGATGGGCGCGAACGCCCGCTCCTCCCGAGGGACTTTGTTCTGGATGTAGTCCGACGCCGCGCGCAGGTCCTGGAGGAATATCCGCGCGAGCCGCTCGGCCGTGTCCTGGTAGGCCTGCGTGTTGAAGACCAGGTAGATGATCTTCTTTTGGCGGATCGCCTCCAGGAAGTCGATCTCCGGGCAGTAGGTGTCGAACAGGGGCCAGAAGTCGTTCTTGATGATGAGGCCGAGGTCCTTGACCAAGCCCGTGATATCCTTGGTCACGGGCTTGAAGTTCTCGTAGAAGTCGCGCAGATGCTCCTTGGCCAGCGGGTCCTTGCACAACTCATGGACTCTCTCCACCGCCTCCTGGCGGCTCAGGCACAGATAGAGGTCCTCCAGGTTGTAGTAGAGCCCGGTCCCTTCCAAGCCGAGGATCACGGTGAGCAAGGTGTCCTCGCTGACCTTCTTGTAATGCTCCTCGGTCCAGGTGAAGGCCCCGATGAGCTTGTCCTTCTTTTGAGTCGCATTCCCGAAGCTGAGCGGGTTGTAGCTTCGCGAGCGCGCGGGGTCGCTCAAGGAGAAGAGCATGAGGTCCTTGCCGCGACCGCTTTTCTCGGCCTGGGCCGCGATGGCCGCCAGGTGCTCGACGTCGCCCTTGCCGTCAAAGAAGATCACGGGATGCCCCTTGGCAATGTCTTGGAGCGCCAAGGGCAGCATGACCGAGACGGTTTTCCCGGAGCGGCTCGCGCCCACGCAGTAGGTGTGGCTCGTGCGCCAGGAGTCTGGAAGGCTAATCGCCTTGCTCTTGGCCGACCGTGATGCGCCAAGGAAGGCGCTACGGCTGTCGTCCTTCTCCCGTAGGGTCCGGACTTTCTCGGGGCTGATCTTGAACCGGCCCAGGTCCTCGGGGTTGAATTCCTCCGAGCGCGTTTTGACCAAGAAGTAGATGGTCAGCCCCAGGCTCACCGGCCCGAAGAGCACAAGCCAGACCCAAAACCAACAAAGCGGCCCGACCGACGGCGTCCAGAGCAGGCCATGCACCGCCTTATTAAGCAGCCGACAAAGCCGCGCCCAGATCGCCGGGTCCAGGATGCCCAGCCTCCGGTCGTTGAAGCCCGGGTGGCTCCGGGCGTACAGCAACAGCCATTGGTAGTGGTCCAGAGCCCAGAGCAGGTAGCCTCCCGTGTGGAGAAAGAGCAGGACCATGAGCGGCACCCTTTTGAAGACGACCGCCTCCTTGGGCGGCTGCCAGCGCGCCAGCCGCCGATACGCCTGGGCCATGCTCCACGGGATTCCCGCGACCAGCCAATAACCGACCTCGCGCGCCACTGACTTGAGCTTATCCATTCACTACCTCCTCATTGAGCCGACAACTCGGCGATTTTGATCCGGCCGCGCTTCAAGTTCACGGCCGGCGCTTCCAGCTTGAGGTCCAAGATGTCTTGTTCCAACGCAAAGGAGATGCGGCCCAGGTCCAAGCCCAAGCGCCGCGTCCTGAGGCTCTCCAGAATTTGGGCCAGGCTCTTGAGCCGATCCGGAGTCCTGAGCACATAGAGCACATGGCCCGCCGCCGGCCGCTCCATATGATTCAAGAGGATGCCGCGGTAGCGGTCCGCGCCCTTCTCCGTGTTCTCGAACTCAAGCGCCACGCTGAGATTTTCCAGGTTGAAAATCGCGTCCGGCACCCTGACCCACGGCCGCTCTTGCCTCAGCTCCCGCTCCGATTTCCAGCCCCGGACTCCGGCCATTTCCAAGCCCAGCCGCAGGTCCGTCACGGCCTTGTCGTGCTCAAAAACTCTCAGGTCCAGCTCCTGAACGAAGCTCAAATTCCCGGCCAGACCCCGGCTCTCCAGGTAGGAATACCCCGGCCTTCCCAGCAGGTAAACCTTGCTTGCTTCGGTGTACACTGGGCGGCTCTTGACCATTCCAAAGTGCCCCAGCTTCCGCAGCCTCATCCTTGCCATTTGCAGACTGGCATTTCCGAAACATCCCCTATGAACCTGGTCCAAAGTCAGAAACTTTTGGTGCAAAATCAGGTTCAAAAGTCTCAAGTCCCTGTCTTGGATTCTCACTACCTTCCAAGTCAATTTGTCCTTGGCTATCTCTCTTTCCATTCCTTCTGTTGTTGGCGGCGAGACCCTTGCTTCAGACCCCATTGGGGGATGAAGAGAGGGAGTGGTCGGCGGTCGAAGAGCGCCGACCACTCCCTCTGGTCGAGCCGCCGCCGTCGAGAGATCGGTTTCATTTCTCATGCCGCGCGCTCCTCTCTGTAAAATCAGTTTTATACCTTCCTTTATATATGGATATAACTCTACGGCTCAGGGCAAAAAAATTCACCGCGGGTGCATGCGCGGCTTTTCCAACCTTTCCTTCACGGATTTCTCGAAGTCTTTCTTGCGGCCAATCATCTTCTGCTGGTACTCCAAAGGCGTAGAAAAGTCCCCCAAGGTTTGGCCCAAGGTCTTGACGCAGGAGGCGCCGGACTGCGCCGTGACCCACTCCTCCAGCCTGCCGGCATTCTTGGCGATCGCGCCGCGCAGGAAGCTCTTGAGGTGCTTGTCCTCATCGGCGCCGAACCCCTCCAAGGTATTGCGCTGAGCCTCGGGCGGAGTCTGCAAGAAGATCAAGGAGCGCAAGGCCGCGAAGCTCAGGAGATCCTCTTCCTTGAATCCCCGCTTGAGGAGCTGGACCGCTTCCATCAGCCCCTGGACGGTTCCAGGCCAGCGCTCCAGGAACCTGTAGTTGTCCTCCGGCAGCAGCTCGACCAGCTTGTGGATCATCTTGATCGGCATGAAGAACTTGTCGCGCATGATGCAGATGACGGCCAGCCGGTTGAAGTGGTCCGGCACGATGTAGTGGGCCGTGTGGCGGTTCCGATAGACCGGGAGCGGAAAGAGGCGCACGCGCGGCGAGCTGTAGAATTGCAGGGTGGAGCGCGTCAGCGGTTCCGCGGGCGGAAGCGGCGTGTCCCGCGTGTTGAAGTGCATCAGGAAGTCGTCGGTCTCCATCAGGTAGCGTGCGGGGATGTTCGTAGGGTCGACGTTGGCGTGGTAATACTTCGAGACCTGCTTGGCCGTCATGACCGGCAGGTCTTGGTAGTCGGCGGAGCCGAAGAGGTTGGCCATAGGTTTAATTATAGACTATAGTCTGTATATTGTCAAGCTATATTTTTTAAATCGGCGGGCGGATTCCGGGTCCGCGATGAATGGCTTGTCCGTTACTCAGTGGGGGTTTCTCCACACATTGTCCCAGTCAGTGGAGAGCTTTCCCGCCCGGACCAGGCCAGCAATCGCACGGTTTAGCCGACTCCTGATTTTGCGGGCGAGTCGCTTAAAGCCCAGGAGCCGAACTGCCTCACGAAGAAGTGACTCGCGGGAGATTTTACCTTCCTCAGGGATGAGCTTAAAGAATACCTCTCGAATTTCTTCCTGGGGCACAGCATCAATGTTCCGTCCTTCAGCCTCGCTGTCTCCAGATTCTTCTTCTGCTGCTGTTTCTGTGTCAGGGACGAGATCGAGTTGCGAGTCATCTGGCTGTTGCTCCCGTGAGTGCCTCCGTCTCTGGCCCTCCTCTTGATGACTGGGCGATTCCGACTCGGCTTCGGGGTTCACCTTCCACTGCTGGCGCAATTCCGCGGCCCGCCGGATGAGGACGCTTCGAAGTTCATCGTTGGCAGCTTGCTCTACAGGAGGCTCAGTGCCATGTCCCTGCGGCTCTACGCCCAGATTCTTCAGTCGCTCGAAGACCGGCTTCATCGTTCGTTCTTGATCTCTAAAGAACTGGCTGCCGCGTATCCTAATGAACCTCCAGCCCAAGCGCTCAAGGACCGCCTGACGCTGCATGTCCTCAGCCAGTTTCTCGGCGGGATGAAAGCGGTCTCCGTCGCATTCGACCGCCAGCTTTTTTCCGTCTTGACCGCTGACCATGAGATCGATCCGATAATGCCCCACTTTCCATTGGGGCGTGATCTGGTAGCCGGCCGCAACCAGGTGGCGAATGACCAGACGCTCGAACTCGGACTCGGCCCTCTGCTCATGGCGTTCGAGCAAGCGAATGATGGCGTTCGGATCGCGGGCATACTCAATAAGCCGCCGACGCAGGTCGCCGCCCTTGAGGTCAATCTCAGGTCGCAGGGAATGCACGACCCACATCTGATCTTTTGCTCGGCTGGCAGCGACATTAAAACGTTTCTTAAACTGAGGCGTTTCACGAAGCGCGAGGGGTCCTTCCGCCGGCGAATCAACGACCGACAGGAACATTACATCGCGCTCGTCGCCCTGAAATTGGGCGGCATTGCCGCACACGATCCGCCTCTCTTCGAAGTCTGCGGGTGAAAGATGGTGGCGGAGGAGCCGTTCAATCTCGCGTGCCTGCTCTTCACCGAGCAGAGAGATGATGCCGAACGACTTGCCCTCATACTCAGGATTTTCAACCGCCGCCACGACCAGCGACGCTACTTCCAGCGCTTCCGTAGGATTAGTCTTCTGTCCGGTTACTGCCCCATCTACTCGGTGCTCCAGCGCAAACGGTCGCAGGTTCGTTGAAGCTGAATCGCGAAGAGGTCGAATCGTGCCGTCATAGGAAAGGTGGTTGCTGAACTGGATAATCTCGCTGACGCAGCGGAAGTGCTCTTTGAGGGATATCAGACCGCCGAAGGATTGGCGGGCGAGGTCGTAGATAGACAACTGTCCATCATATAGGTTGGCATTTGGGATTCCCGCCAGGTGCTCATCAATAAGGTGCTGAACCTGCGCGACACTTTGGCCCACAGCATCAGGGCTCACTTGCTCGTGATCTCCGACTACAACGACTTGCCGGGCCATGTACAGCGCGATCAAGGCCATGACGTCGCACTGGCTGGCTTCATCGATAATCACGACATCAAAGCGGGTCGTAGCGGGATTAAAGTTGTCAACGACTCGGGTCAGAGGCATGATCCAAACAGGCACGGCCGATCTGCATTTGTCCATCAGGCCCCGGGCCTCAGCCTCAAGTCGGACCACCCGTTTGCCCGTCCCTTTCCCGATACGGCGAATGACTTGTTCCCATCCCATCAATGCTTGGCGCTGCGGTAATGTGGTCCGCCGAGCTTGAGCGGCCCAGGCTAGGCGGTCGATCAATTCGACTGTCGTGTGCCTTAGCGTTTCGTTAAGCGATTCGATCCTCTGCTGAATCTCCTCGGGAGATGCCTTCGCCCGTGCGTCCAGAGCGTCATTGAGTTGTCGCCAGAGCCACGCGGTCTCTGTGTTCCCTGGGATGCTGCCCACTCCGTGCGGGTGTTGCCGGTGTGAAATCGCCGCTGCCCAGCCAGGCGCGGATGCCGTGAGCTTTTTGAGTAGGGAGCGCCGGCGGTCTAAAGCCTGGCGGCGCCCCAGAATCTCGGCCAACCGGCCAAAGGCTGCTTCATACGTTGCGGCGTCTCTTTGCCGGATACCCTTGGACAGGACCTCAACAACTTCGGAGCCATTCCTCGGTATGCCTTCCAGACGGCGCTGCATATCGCTGAACGCCTTCTCGTTGGCCTCCCATCGAAGGGCAGCGAGACGCGAGGCTAGGACCTCCGGGAGTTTAGAGCGAGCGGCTTCTCGAACCCTTTCCAACTCGGCGAATTGGCCCGTTCGTGGTGGGACGGCCTTGAGTAACTTCTCCCAAACTAAACCGATTTCAGCGAGCTCCCTCTGGAGAGGCTCCCAGTTCTTGGCGTGCCAGTCCAGGCAATTGGTCAGGAACTCCGCGAAGGTCTTGCAAGCCGATTCCGGCTGATGCCCTAGTGAATCAGCCGACGGTGCGCCTAGGGGAACCATCTGCCGTTCCCATCGGCTCCGAAGACCACTTCGAGCGATTGAGATTTCGATACTGGTCTTGATCGCTTCAAAGTGTTCCGCTGAGCGAGGGGGTTTGCCCGACACGACGAGTTTCGAGATCGTGGCCTTCCATCTGGGCCTTGTCAGGTCGGTCCACCAATTCAGGCTGCCGCCAGCCGCGAGATGTACCGTGATTTCTTGAACGACTGCCAGGCCGTCGTCGGAATTCAAATCGTCGGGAATGACGGGGCCAATTTTGAGTAGGACCTCTTGAGCGGCGATGACCTTCTGGCAGACGGACGCTATCTCACTGAGAAAGCTATCCCAAGGCACCCGGTGGTCTCCACCTGCCTGGCCTGCCCAGATTGCTGCGAGACGCCATGGTTCATTTTGTGAGAACGCTTCGACGGATCGAGTCAGGGTCTCCAGAATCTCTTCAATTCGGTTGGTTTCGGGCACGCTGCCGCCAGTGGGGTTGTGCTCGGGCAGAACCTTCTTACATTGCCCGCAGGAAACCTTCTTTTTCGCAGCTTCCTTCGGAATGCGGTTCTTGGCCCCGCAATGAGGGCAAACGGCCGTTTGTGCGGCGGGCGCTGAAGCCCAAAAACGTTCGTATTGGCGGCGGTCGACTTTTTCGAGCTTTGTCTGGTCCTCGATCAACGCTCGGAATTCCTCAGGGCGTAACAGTGCATCGAGTTCGGGCAGTTCGCTGTCCAGCTCCGCCTGATCGGTGGAGGGAACGGACACATTGCTCCGATAGAGATCTGTGATCTCGTCGAAGCTGAGAGGTAGGGGCTGCCCGAGAGCAACAGGTGACGGAATCCAGTTGTTCTCAGCCTCCCTCACCACCAGCCGAGCCGCTTCGGACGGCGGATAACCCTTCCCGGCGACGACAATTTCGTCGTACTCGCTGGAGCGAGCTGCAAGTAATTCCTTTCGCGCCTTGGCGAGTTGATCGAGTATCTTGATCCGCTGCTTCCGAAGGGACGCTGCTTCGTCGTCAAGGCGCTCGACGCTCGATGAGCCCAGCCGCTCCACGATCTTTGCGACCGAGGACTCCAACTGTTTTCGGCTATCGAGATCGCTTTCAAGGACACTTACGCAAAGGGGTTGAAGTGGATCGGCGACTTTGTCTCGGAGAACGCGAAGAGCCTTGGTTGTGTGGCTCGTAACCAAGACGCTCTTGCCCTCGGCAAGAAGATGACCGAGAAGATTCCCGATGGTATGGGTTTTCCCTGTGCCAGGCGGTCCTTGAACCACAACGCAGCCATACTGATTCAGTCGCTCGGCAATATGCAGCTGCTCGACGTTTGCGGGCTTGCTCAGAAGAATCTCTGCGTTTTCGTTTCCGCTGCCAACCCAGGGGGTCGAGGAGTCCGTCTCGGCCTCACTTGGCGCGGCCTCGATGCCGACAATGTTGACGAGGGAATGAGGAAAGTCGGCCCGTTTCTGAATGTCCTCAAGCAGAGCATCCAGGGCGTTTGCGAATCCAAGCGTCCGGTTTCGCATGAAAATGACCGGGCTGCGTCCGATCCGTGGCGCGTCTTGCTCGCCTTGAATCTTCTCAAAGCCTACGAATTGCCCGTTCGCGTGCAGTTGGACGACTATGCGGCGAAGAAATCCGGAAGAATCCTCGCCGCCAAGCGGGTGATAGCTGCCCTTTTCAAGTTCATCCCGACAACGCCCGAGTATTCGACCATCGACCTCGGCCATGGTCCGAAACAGAGCCGAGTAGAGCTCGGTGGGGTGCCCAGTTTCGGTCAAAGTAAACTCGGGTGTCTCGGGATCAAATTGAAGTTGAAGCCTCTTCAAGAGGATCGGATGGTGGACTCCTCCCTCCGGCCGTCGCCAGTTTAGTATCCCGTCACCAAGTATGAGCTCGACACGCTCGGCCTCACGCTCGATTTGGCCATGCAATTCATAGAGTCGCTCAAAGAGCTTGAGCGCATCCCGGGCGGGCTTCTCGTTCTGCGCCCATTGAGTTCGCAGAGAGGACCATTCCGCCAAGGCCCGTGGACGCTCCGGGTCGTCCTCGAATCGAACAACTATCGTTTCGCCCTGGGGTGATCTCTCATTCCTCGAAGGCTCTACGTCGACCGATCCTTCAAGCTGCTCCCATCCTTCTCGAAGCCAAGAGATGATCTTCTCGGGCGGGGTGGGTGCTTGGTTTATCCTTGGCCGGCGGACCTTGAGTACGAGGTCATCCTGAGTGGTTGGAAGCTCGCCGCTGGCTCCGGGCTCGGGCTGCTGAACGTCGCCAATAACGCCTTTCTCGACGGACTCGTGATGAGGGATGTCGCTGAACCAAAGTAGCCACGGTTGTTCCTGAATTTGTCTCTTCGGAGCATTCCGAAGCTGATTAAGGGCTTCGAGATACCGAAATATCTGCCGGACCCTGGAGCGTTCAATTTCTGGATTGTCCGTACTCGCGCCGGGCGCTAGCATCGCGGCTTGCTCCTGAGGTGCTCGATAGAGGTCTGAGCCATTCTTTAGTGCTGGCCCTTATGCGATCCCCGCCAAAATGGCGCGATATTTGGCGCGATTCCTAGACCGGACAAGATGTCCGGATTCCTGTCCGGATACCGACATTGCGTAGGGCATTGCATCCAAGATTGCATTAGGACGCAATCTTAAGATGCAATCGGGACGTATTGAAATGCTCATGAATTAATGGGCTTTTCAGGCATCATCTCTGGCGCTGCCGCAGATCATTGCGTAGAAACATTGCGTAAAATGCAATCGAAATACGCAATCCCCGCGGCCCATATTCTAGCAATCTCGCCTTCTAAATATCGACTCGGATATCGTCATTGACGGAAATTGAGAGGAGAGCTAAAATATCTTGGTAGCCCGACCAAGCCGAATTCCGAGGCTGCTGCCTCGGCCGTGGTCCTATCAGGGATTACTAGGCTGACGTTGGGCTTCTTTGTTTTGGGCGGGCGGCTTCCAGAAGCTCAGCGATGCGCAGGCACGGGGGGCGGAGTCCCGAACGCCATCGAGAAAATGCGATGGTAGGCTTTGGAGCTCCCGGCGCCGAGCGCGCCTGAGCGAAACTCCTCGATGAGTTCGGCGGAGCGGCCGGAGGCGACGATCTTTCCGACGGATTCCAGCAGCGAATCCGCTAGGCCGGAAGGAGCCGCCAATCCGTTCTCCCAGCGGTTGACGGTCTGAAAGGCCAGACCCAGCAATCGGGCAAAATCCTCTTGGCTGAGGCCGAGCGCTTTGCGCAGCTTCTGCACCCGATGCGCCGACTCCTTATTCTTCATAGCGATACTATACCATGTGTTATACCATCTGTCAAGGGCTTTTTGGCGGGAAGCCGCGGGGCACGGCTCAATAGCGGAGCGTCGAAGGATCGAGCTTGAATGGCGTAATGCTGCGAACGACAAAATCGACGAGCGCTCGAATACGCGCTCCGTCGCCCAAATCCAGGACCTCTCCGTTGTCGAAGCCCATTCTCGTATAGAGCTTGCGGACATTCTCATCGATCGGAGTATCGATGATCCGGCGATAGCCGTGGGCGAAGAGACGAATCACGGATAGCCCGAACAAGGCCAAGACCACCGCGGCATGGCGGCATGTCCGCTTCTGGCCATAATAGATCGAGCTGGCATCGTGGCCGGGCGTCAGGATGAAGGTCACGTGAATGTCGGACTCCATGAATAATAGTTGAACCCGCAAGGGGCGAAGACCGTCGCGGTCATGGCCGTCCAAGCGGAAAAGCGGACCTGGAAGCCCGACATAGGCTTCAAAGTCTTCGGCCGCCTCCTCGTCCCAGCCGATGCGCACGGCCGTGATTTTGGCGATACCGCAGTTTTTCGGCGCGACGGCCGCGAGGTTGGCTTCCAGCTCATGTCGAATGACTTCGACAACCTCCTCGGGGTCGGCCAGCGAGGAGGAAGGCGTCGTTGATTCGTAGCGGGCGATGACCGCGGCCGCGAACGATTTATACTCTTCCGGTGCGCTCATGGGTCCTTTCTAGCGTAGTGTTTACGTAGTGTTTTTGGGTCCAAGAGGCAGGATGAGACTCGACGCCTATCCGCGACTCTCGACGAGAAACCAGGCCGGCCGGATTTTCCAGAGGGGCCCAATACGGTTTAGCAAACCGCCGCCTTCAGCCACTCGGCCACCTCTCCAGATTGTCGAAAACGCTTATTTTATAAGCGTTTTCATTAAAGCGATTTTTGGGATCGGAAGGACGATTCCGGCAAAGTGTCCAAAAAGTGTCCACTCCCGATCCACTTGGACGCTGCGGCCCACAAATGGGCGCAAACGTCTTGGCTGACTCAAAGAGCAACGACTCGCGTCGCGGCGATTCGAGCATGATAGCAAATTGCCGGGATTTCAGTTAGTGCCGGCTCGAGCAGGCGTGTACTTCGACCGTCGTATGAGCCAGACCCAACTCGCGCGGGAGCAGCGCCCGGTAGTGGTCGGCCTGCTTGGGCGCCGAGCTGACGACGGCGATAGACGCCGCGTATACGGACGGACCGACCGACCAGACGTGCAGATCGGCGATCCGGCTGTCGGCGTCATTCTCGATGACGGCGCGGATCTTCGCTCGAAGCTCCGCGGGCGCTTGTACGTCCAGCAGCACGGAGCCACTCGCCTTGATCAAGCCCGAAGCCCAGTGGGTGACGAGCCCCGCGCCCACCAAGCCCATCACGGGGTCGAGCCACCTCAAGCCGTAGAACTTGCCGAGCAGCAGCGCGACGATCGCGAGGACGGACGTGATCGCGTCAGCCAGGACGTGAAGGTAGGCGGCCAAAAGATTGTGGTCGTGCTCGTGGTGATGATCATCATGATGCTCTTCGCCTTCATGATGCTCGTGCTCATGGCCCGCGCCGAGGATCAGCACGGAGACGACGTTGACCAGCAGCCCGGCCCCCGCGATGGGGATGGCTTTCCCGAAGTCTATGGCCACCGGGGAAAGAAGATGGCTGACACTCTCCCACGCCATCATCACGGCCACCACGGCGAGGATGACGGCGCTGGCGAAAGCAGCCAGAGAGTTCATCTTCCCGGTCCCGAAATTAAAGCGCGCGTCGCGCGCGTGGCGCCTGGCGAAGTAGTAGCCCAGCGCCGAGATGCCGAGCGCGGCGGCGTGAGACGCCATATGAAGGCCGTCGGCCAAGAGCGCCATCGAGCCGAAGGCTACGCCCGCCGCCACTTCGACCGCCATCATCGTCCCCGTGATGGCGGTCACGGCCAGCGTGCGGCTTTCCCCCTTGCGGCGGCGGTGCTGCCCGAAGGAGTGGTCGTGGGTCCATTGGTCGAGCGATTCGGTATGCATAGATTCAGACGCCTCCCGCCGTCGCGAGCATCATGGCCCCAACGGCCACGAAAGCGACGGCTGCTATTCGTTGAAGCAGACGCGGATTGATATGAGCCTTGGCGCGATGTCCCAGGGCGACGGCGATCGCCGTTACCGCCCAGAGCGCCAGGGTCGCCGCGAAGAAGATGGTCAGCGGAGCGCGATGCCGCGCCGCGAGGGTGGCCGTGGCGAACTGCGTCAGATCGCCCCACTCGGCGATGAAGATCACGACGAACGAGGTCCAGACGGTGCGCCAGAAGGACGCCTTGTCCTTTGTGGGTAGATGAAGATCCTCTTCCTCTGCTTCCTTGCGGACCCACATCGCGATCGCAAGCGCCCAGAAGAGAAGGCCGGCCGCGATCCGCACCGGCTCTCGAGGCAGAAGGCTCAGGGCCGATCCGAGTGACACGGCGATCAAGCTTTGGACCACGAACGCGACCGCGGCTCCGCAGAAGATCGCTACAGGGTGCTTCCGAGTCGCCATGATCAGGGTGGCGAAGGCGGTCTTGTCCGGCAGCTCGGCCACGAAAATGACGCCGAAGACGGAGGCAAACAGCGTCGGGTCGAAATGAAAGCTCATGACGATCAGCTTGCCGCGAAGAATAGGCGGACGGCGTAGTGGTCGCGCCGCCGCAGGGTCCGGAGGCGCGCGTTATTGTGAAGGCGAACGAGAGCGGAGACCACGCGCAATCCTAGCCCGAGGCCGCTCCTCGTTGTCGGCTCCGGGCTCACGCGGTTGACGATCAGCACCGAGAAACCGGAGCGCATTTCCCGCAGACGCACGGTGACCGGTCCGACTCCATGCCTGAGGCTGTTCGTGAGCAGGCTGTAGAAGACCTGGCGCATCATCTTAGAGTCGGCCATGACGGGAGCGGAGCAGCTGTTCACCGAGACCGAGCGTCCCTGGTCTTGCGCCATGAGCTGGAAGTCCTGCGCGACGTCTCCGACGAGGTCCTTGAGATCGACCAGAGACTTTTTCGCCTCGAGGGCGCCTTGTTCGGCGCGCGCGATCATCAGCGACTGCTCCACCATCATGGCCAGGCGAAGAAGTTCCGCCTGCAGGTCTTCCGCGAGTTGCGGGTCGATGGCGCCGGCCGCCTGCTCGATCTTGAGGCGAAGGACGGTCAGGGGCGTGCGCAGCTCGTGGGCGACTTGCGTCGCGTACTCCCGCAGCTGCTGGACGCTGTCGTCGACGCGGGCAAGAAGAGCGTTGACGTGCTCCTCGAGCGCGCGCATTTCTTGGTCGGAGGAGATCGCGTTGACGCGCTTGGAACGGCCGGGCTCGATCGCGTCGAGCTGGTCATTGAGCGCCTCGACCGGTCCGGAAATCCGTTTGGCCGCGGAGCCGGCAAGCGCCGCGAAGGCGACCGCCATCGCTCCGGCATAGGCGGCCAGCAAAATCATCGAAGCGCCTGAAAGGCGAACGCCTTCCACGTGCGTGATGACGAGAAAGACCGCCGAGACGGCCGTGAACGCGAGAATGAACGCGGCGAAGAGCCGCGTCGCCAGCGACTTCACGGCGCGCCTTTCTTCAGGACGAAGCCCACGCCCCGGATCGTGTGCAGGAGCGGCGGAAGCTTCGGAAGATTGATCTTCTGACGGAGGTGATTGATGTAGACGTTGACGACGTTGGTGTCCGAGTCGAAGCATTGGTCCCAGACGCGCTCGACGAGCACGGCCTTGCTGACGGGACGAGGAGCGGTCATCATCAGGAGCTCCAAGACCGCGAACTCGCGGTTGGTCAAGGCGATCTGGGCGTTCCCGCGCGAAGCGCGCCGCGCCACGAGATCGAGCTCCAGGTCCTCGAACCGCAGCACGTTGCTCGCCTGGGGCCGCTGCCTCCTAAGGAGCGCGCGGACCCGCGCGAGCAACTCGACCACCGAGAACGGCTTGACCATGTAGTCGTCCGCGCCGGCATCGAGGCCCCTCACCTTGTCCTCGATCTCCCCTCTCGCCGTCAGAAAGAGGATCGGCGTCGCCACGCCTTTGCGCCGCAGCTGCCGCGCCACGGCATAGCCGTCCTTCAGCGGCATCATGACGTCGAGGACGATGGCGTCGTAGGGCTTACTTTCGGCGAGCCAGAGCGCCTCGTCGCCGTCTTGCGCCGCGTCGACGGCGTAGCCCTCGCTGACGAGCGCCTGCCGCACGTGCTTGGCCACCTTCGCATCGTCTTCGGCGAGCAGAACCCTCATATGACGGACCATTTTACCATTCATCGTTCTGGAGGGGCATCGATCCTGACGATCCCTTGCTTATCGAGGACGAGAGTCGCGTTCGTCTCACGAGTCTCGCCGGCGCAGGACACGCGCGCCCGGACGGCCATTTGATACCTACGCGGCGCGCCGATGAACTTCGAGCGGCCCGTCTCGGGGTCCACGACGGGAACGCGCTTCACGGGGTCTTGAAGGCGCGGGAAAAGCGGCGTCAGGTCGTAGCGGAAGATCTGCCGGACCCGATGGACCCCGGATCGGACAAGCTGCGGCTGCGAGGCTATCTCGCCATTGTGAATGTGCTCGACTTCCGTCACCCGCATCGAGGAGCCGCTTTCCGGGTTCAGGGGATCGGGGCGCGTGCTGCTTCTCTCGTGGCACCATTCCCGCGCCTGAATCACGGCGGGGTGCGCCGCATCTTCCGGGAAAAAGCATCGCACGACGCGCTGGGCGTAGGATAGATGTACTCGGCGAGTCACCCAACGCCGAAAGCTCTCCTTGATCCTTTCGCGCATGGCGTAGGTGCCGCCCATCAGGATCGTGACGCCCACCAGGCTCCAACTCAGGGTGGTCGTGTTCGAGGAGTTGAGGACGTAAAGCTGCGCTCCGAAAGCGAACGCTCCCGCAAAGACTGCCGCGGTGACCGTCAGCCAGACGTTGATCCGTTCCTCGACCGGGTAAGACTCGCGATCGAGGGACAAGCCGGACTCGAAGTGCTTCTTGAGGCGCCCGGTGCGCTCGACATAACGCTCCAGGCTCTCAGGCGAAGCCGCGTCGGCGATGATATAGCCTTTGTCCTTGCGGTAGCCGAGCTCGCCATCAAGCGCCCTGGCGAGCCTCTGATCGACCGAGGCCAGCAACGCGCTGATTCGCTTCAAGCCGTTCGCGACGGGACGCAGCGTGTCCGCGCTGGCTTGGGCCTCGGCGACGAAGTCGAGGAGCCGAACGCTGACGAATTCGTCTGCCAACTCCCGCTCGCGCCGAACCTCCGCCGACTCGCCTTCCTTCGGCTGAGCCAGCTCGGCCCTGGCGTCGGCCAATGCCCTGAAAGCCGTGTCGATCCAGGTCACGAGGAACCTGCTATCGTCCTTGGTGACCCGCTTGCCCGGGGCGACCAGGAGACCGCAGTGGCGAACGACGCCCTCTCTCGCGCGCCGCAGGAGTTGCTGGAGCGCGAGCACCTTCTGACGGATCGCCGCGTTCGGAGTCGACGCCTCGGCGCCGGTCAACGTCTGCGGGCCTTCCAGCTTCGTGAAGCCTTGAAGCTGATCCCACGGCGAGCGGCCGGACAGGGACGCCGAGGGCAGCTCGAAACTCGTCTCCACCGAGTAGCGCAGTCCTTGGCTGGCCGGGAAAGGCAGAGCGGCCCGCCATTCGAAGCGCGAGGCATCGTGGACCGCTATCTCGATGGAGACGGTGCCCGCGATGGGCGCCAGGAGCTCCTTGAGTCGCGCGTCGCTTTCGGGGCTCATAACTCGACGTGAAACCGCAAGGTCCAGACGGTGACGGGGCCTCGGTCGGCGTTGTAGGCCGGATCGATGATGTACTGCGCGCCCGCCATCAAGAACGCTTTCTTGAAGAGATTGGCGTTGTAGTAGGCTTCCAGGACGCGCTCCGGGCGATAGCGCAGGCGACCGTCTCCGATGAAGAAACCCGTTCCGCCCGCTTCAAGGTAGCGGATATGCTCCCTCCCCAGGCCGTCCTGGGCAACGGCGAGTCCAACCGTGTCAGAGTCGCGAGACCACATGTTGCCGTTTAGCTGTGCGCCCACGGAAACCGCCTGCTCGATCTCGGTGAACGAGTAGGTCTCGGTCCTGCCGTCGTTCCAGCCCGCTCGGGCGAAAAGTCCCAGGTCGGAACGCAGGCTCTGTTCGAGGCTGATGCCGGCGCCGTACTTCAGGTTGTCCCGACGCACGTTGGCGACGCTCGGCGCGCCGCCGCCGTTGGCGGCCGCGAAGGCAAGGGCATCCGAGAAGCGCCCCATGTGCTCCTTGTTACGAAAGCCGAGGAGCCGCACTTTCCCAGGTCGATCGCCGAGGCGATGGGCGTGCTCCAGCTCGATCTGGTCGCCCTGATGAAGCATGATCCGGTTGTCCAGGGTCGTCCCGTTCGACTCGACGGGGCCCATGAATCGTCCGGCGCGAAAGGCCCAGTCATCGTAGAACAGCTCGGCAAACGCCCCGCCAGTGTAGCCCCGCGCGTCCGCGGCGTAATCGAAGGCCCCATGGGTCAGGAACGTCCAGTTGGTGAACTGGGTTCGGCCGTCGTGAGCATAGGCGTTATTGTCGAAGGCATCGATGCCGGAAACCTTCCCGGCGGTGATCACGATCCGGCGTCTTTGCACCGTTCCCGCGAGCTGATTCTGCCCCGACTGGACGGCGTCGGCCTCCCCACCCAGCCCGATCGTCTGGCGCACGAAGAGCCGCGCGACATAGATCGCCGGATTCGGACCGCTCCCCTTTTGCTGCTCCGAGTTCGTCAGGGCGCCGAGTCCGGTCAGGTTCGAAAAGGCGTTGGCCTGTATCGCCTCCGGATTGAAATACACCTCGGTTCCGTGCCATGGGCGAAACCCGAGATAACCCGTCGCCGTCTCCGACCAGCTCGTGTCGCGGCCGGGAGACAGGCTGTTGGGGCCGTTGTACGCGGCGTGGAACGTCGGGTGCCGTTGGCCGATGTAAGTGAACTGGAACTTCGCGTTCCAGCGCTCTTCCTCCGAACGCGATGTTGTCTTGACTTGCGCCTTATCGAGTTGCTCTGACGGCGTGGCGCTAACGGCGACATCTTCCGCATGGCCGGTGGTGACGACCATCGCGGCCAGCAGGGTGCCGAGAAGCGTGCTCAGGATGAAGCGGATCATGGTCGGATTCCTCCGGATTGGCAGCCTTCAACCGAGGTCTCGCTGCCGGAGGTTCGCCACGTCGCGGTAGGGAAGGATGCCGAGCATCTTGCCGGCGGCATCGAGAACGGGGAGGGCGCGAAACCCGTAACGCTTGAACATTTCGGCGGCGTCTCTCATCGTGTTCTGGGGATTGATGGCGACGGTGTCATGCTGCATGATCGTCCGTAGCTCCGTGGCATCGTCCGCGAGCAAGAGATCCCGGAGCGCCACGATGCCGAGGAGCTTGTCGCCCTCGCCCAGCACGTACAGGTACATGACGGCGTCGCGGTTGTGCTCTTTAGCCGTCCGCTGGAGGACGGCGCGGGCCTGGGCTACCGTGGTTTCCGGAGCGAACCGTAGAAACTCCGAGTGCGTGAAGTCGGCGATCTTCGCCTCCTGCTCGCTTAGGATGCTGCGGATTTTGGCGGCGTTCTCGGGATCTATCAACCTGAGAAGGGCCTGCGCTTCAGCCATAGGCAGCACGGCCAGCAAGTCCGCGGCCTGGCCCGGGGTCATTTCGTTGATGAGCTGCGCGGCCTTCTCCTTCTTGATCGAGGCGATCATGTCGCGCTGGAACTTAGGGTTGAGCTCCTCGAGCGTGTCGGAGGCATGCTCGGTGTCGAGCTCCTGAAAGACCGCCACCGCTTGCGCGGGGCTCAGCTCCTCGAGGATGTCCGCGACGTCGACAGGCGGAATCTTCGCGAGCTGGTCCTTGAGCACCTTGAGGTGCAGTTCCCCCTTGAATATTCCGATGTTCTCGGGAAGGGCTTCGACGTAGCTCCACGGAACTGTGCGCTCGCGCAGCCGCCGTTCTCCGGCCGCGGATTCTGCGGAAGGCCCAGCGCGGTAGAGAAGCCGGGCGAGCCAGCCGAGGCCGAGGCGTCGTAGCAGGGCGAAACGAGAGATTTCGACGTCCGTGACAAACAACAGGCGGTTTCGCAGGACGAGTCGGATATCGTAGACGACCTCCACTTCTCGCTCTGCGACGTCCAGGATCTTCTTGTCGAGGATGAAGTCCTTGAGATAGATCGGCGAACCCGGCAAAGGCGCGGCGTAAGTCTCAGCTTCGGCGGCGTCGACTTTGATCTCTTGCGCTTGGAAATCCCTCACCTGGGCCCAAGGGACGAACAGCCGCGTCCGCCCGAAGGGGCGATCGAGGCAGATGTGCGTGACTTCAGCGACCTTGTCCTTATCGACGATGACCAAATCTCCCAGAGAGCCGAGAGGCTGTCCCGAGGCCGAGACCTTTCGGCCGATCAGCTCGCTCAAGAGGTATGACTGGGTGTCTTGCGCCGTCTTGTCGCTACCTTTCATGGTCATTTCACCAGCGTGACGAACTTGAACAGCATCAGGCCGACGAGCGTGAAGAGATAGATTCGCAGTCCGAAAAGACAGACCTTCACGAGCGGGGTCATGTGGATTCGCGGCGCCGCGTACCTTCGATTCACTTCGCGGACCTGCGCCACGAGGTTGTTGTAGATCGCCTTTAGCAGTCGCATCGGGTTTCTCCGGTCACTTCAAGAGGTTCGGGAAGAGCGTCGTCACGCCGTACATGGTCGACAGCACGATGATGACGAGCGTGATGCCGATGTTGGCGACGTTCTCGAAGAGCGTGTTTTTGTATTTCCCCATCGTCTTCTCGTCGTTGAGCAGCAGGATCAGGAAGACGAGCGCGGCCGGCAGAAGCGTCGTCGCGATCACCTGCACGAAGAGCGTGATCAGGACGAGCGGCGCCCCCGGGATCAAAACCACCGTGCCGGCCAGCAGCAGATCGAAGAAGTAGTAGGCGTAGAACCACGGCGCCTCGTGGATCTTGTGGTTGAGCGAGTGGGCCCAGCCGAAGACCTCTCCGAACGCCCACGAGCTGGCGAGCGAGATGCAGATCGCGCCCAGCAACCCCGCGTCGAAGAGACCGATGGCGACGAAGGTGCCGATGTACCTGTTCATCGGCATCAGCTTGATCGCCGCCGCCGCGGCGTCCTGGACCTGCGCTCCATTGAGCAGCGTCCCCGTCACCACGATGAGCACGGCCGCGACGATCACGGTGAGGAGCGCGCCGATCGCCGTATCGATCTTGCCGAAGACGATGTCTTTTTCCTGCATCCCCTTATCGACCACCGAGCTTTGCTGGAAGAAGAGCATCCAGGGCGCGATAGTCGTGCCGATGTTCGCCATTAAGAGGAAGAAAAGGTCGTTGGTGAGGCCTCCCGGCGGGAAATGGGGCACGAAGCTGTTGAAGACAACGTCGTGGACCGAGGGGTGGACCATGAACGCGGCCGGGACGTAGATCATGTTGATCACGCAGAAGCCGAGCGCGATCTTCTCCCAGGTCCAGTATCGCCCAGACATGATCATCGCTCCCATGATCGTCCAGCAGATCACGACGGTGACAGGAGCCGGAATGTGGAAGATGCTCATGGCCGCGGTCATGCCGATGAACTCGGTGATCATCGTGAGCCAGTCCGTGACCACCAGGTCGAGCAGCGAGAACCAGCCCCAGAACGAGCCGAAGGCGTCGAAGATCGCCTCTGCGTGACCACGCTTGGTTACCGCGCCGAGGCGCACCGTCATCTCCTGGACGAAATATGCGACGGGGCCGAGGATGATCAAGAACCACAGCAGGTGCATTCCGGTCTGCGCGCCGGTCGTGGTGTAGGTCGTAATGCCGCCGGCGTCGTTGTCGGCGACCATCACAATGATGCCTGGCCCTGCGATGGAGAGAAAGAGACCGAGCGCCTTGAGGGCTCGCCGGTACTCGTAGAAGATCTTGGAGATGAAGTTCATGGCGCCTCAATTATCGCTCGCGGGAGTAAAAGCGACAGAGGCGCGAATGTTAAAAGTTTTTTATCCGCGTGACGGTCTTATTGCGCCGCCCGACTGCGAGCGATCAATCTGTTTGACTCGGCGTAGTCCTTCGCGGTTGGGCTTCGGACCAGCCCGGTAATGGGTTCGAACGTCGCGAACCTCCGAAGCAAATCCGCAGAGCCGGTCCATCGCTGAGCCAAAAATCTCCGTGGCCACGCGCTTATGGTCGGGCGACAGGTGGCCGTAGCGCTGATCGACCATCTGAGCGGTCGTGTGGCCGACGAGCTCGGCGATCGTCTTGAGGTCGATGCCGTTCATCATCATGTAGGAGACGGCGGTGTGCCGGAGGTCGTGGAAGCGAAAGTCCTTGATCCCGGCTTTCGTCAAGGCCTTCACGAATTGCGAACGCACGTACTTGAGAGGGCCTTGCCCCCCGCGCTCCTTGGCGAACACGAATTCATTGTGTCGAGCGGCGTAGAGAGTCTTAAGGACCTCCAGGGCGCGCGGCGGGATCGCCACTTGATCGGGCTCCTTCTTCTTGGTGCGCGGGAAGTAGACGTAGCCGTTGGCGAGGTCCACTTCCTGCCAGCGCATCCCGATGATTTCACCGAACCGCCGTCCAGTGTAGAGCGCGAATGTGACGACGTTGCGCGCCGCGGGAGTGCAGCATTGCAGGAGAAGCTGGATTTCCTCGGGCTTGAGATACCGCTTGCGAATCGACTCGCGCTCGTCAAAGAGCTTGATGCGGAAGATCGGATTCACCGGGATGACCTTCCATTCCACGGCCTTGTTCAGGAGCTTCCGCAGGAAGGCGACCTCCCGGTTGACGGTCGCTTTCGAGATGGTCTTGGCCTTCGTCGCCGTCCACTTGGCGATCTTCGCTTCCTGCGCCGCCTTGTCGCGCTTTTCGAGCGCGCGGCCGGAGCGGCCGCGCCAGTGGTGCTGTTTGGGCTCCTTGAGCCTCTGCGCCATGTATTGCTCGACGATCGGCACGTCGATCTCGACCAATGGCATGCTGCCGAAGGTCTTAAGAAGGCGCTTCACGCGCTTCTCGTCGTCGCCGACGGTGCGGATGCGGCCGCGCTCCCACTCGATGTAGCGCGCAGAGAAATCCCGGAAGTTCTCGTTGCTTGCCTTGCGGACGTTGAGAAACCGCTTCTCCGCGATCTCGAGCTTGCGCTTGGCGAGCACGGACTCGGCGAGCTTGCGGCTCGCGCCGACCTTCTCGCGGATGCGCCGCCCGTTCGCGCGGTAGTCGATGAACCAGTTGTCGCCCTTCTTAATGATGGCCATGGTCAACCTCCGCTAACATACGATGGACCCGGGGAAAAGTTCCCTCTTACGAGACCGGAGCCGGCGACACGGTCCGGGACTCGATCCACTCGTTGATGCGGCCTTCCGGAAAGCGGGTAAGTCTCCCCACCTTCGTATACGGGATGCGGCGCTGGCTGACCCAACACCTGATCGTCCAAGGCTTCACGCCCCCGAGCTTCGCGCAGACTTCCTCAAGCGTCAACAGACGTTCGCTCATCCTACGGCCTCCTTCAGTAAAGTCCGGGGCAGGGACTTCAAACTGTGCCTCTTGGCGTCGGCGATGAGGCGCTTCTCGTTCTCGGTCAGATCAAGCAAGAACTTGTAGCGCTTCTCGCACGTGGAAATCAGGGCTTCTGGGTTGAGCTTCTCGCTCCGGCGCACGAGCTGGCGCAAGTCATCCCAATCGTAATTGCTGGATCGCAGCTTCCCCATGAAGCGCGCCGGATCGAAGGCGTCGCGGGCGTTCCAGCACTTGATGACGGCCAGCGAGCGGATCAGCTTCGTCTTGAGCGGTTTGTCCGCGGCCTTGGCGAGGTCGTAGAGGTCGCGGGAGCGGACACGCTGCGACGCGGCGCGGATCTTTTCGCCGAGCAGCTCCTCGAACTGGAAGCTCCGGATCGGGAACGGCTTGAACTCCAGATACTTGAAGTAGGGTTGGGGCTGGAGAGCGAAGGAAGTCAGATCGAGCGAAGGCTCCTCGCGCAGGCTCACGTCGAGCTTGAAGTTGGCCTCGTTCCAGGCATGCTTGTAGACGACCGTCGCGCCGCAGGACATGCGGTCCTCCGCGACGTAGAAGTCCTTGGTGTCGATCGCGAAGCTGAGCCCGAAGGCGGGCTTGCCGAGCGCGCCGACCAGCTCGAGGATCACGTCGTCGGGCTCTTTGTCTCCGTCGCTCGTAAAATCGAGGTCGACCGAGAACCGCGTCTCCTTGCCGTAGACGCACTTTCGAAGGCAGGTTCCGCCCTTGAAGGCTAAGGTCTTGAGGAGGCCGGCGTCGTCCAGAATCTTGAGGACGTAGGTCAGGACGATCTCGCGCTCGGCGACGTCGATGCCGACCTGAGAGCCCTGGGCGAACAGATCGGCGAATTTCTTGTCGATCATCCGATTCGGACCTCGCCCAGGAGCTGCTGCAGCGGCACGTTCACGATGAGGTTCCACTCACGCGCGCGCTCCCCCTCCGCGCCCCAGCGCGCGCGCGCGCCGAGCAGGGCCGGATTGTGGGTGACCTGGCCGCGGAGGTGGGCGGTGAGGTCCTTGGAAAGCTGGATCTTCAACACCTGGCAGAGGTAGCCCAGACGGCGCGCGAGACCTCCGTCTTCGTAGCGCTTCAAGTAGTCGAGGAGCTTGGCTTGATCGAGCTTCTTGGAGGCGCTGAAGAGCGCATGGGCCGACTCCTCGATGCCGCCCACGAGCTCCGGGCGGTCGATGGCGTCGAGCACCGAGCGTTCGACGTCGGACATGTTGACTAGCTCCCCCATGATCGTCACTTCCTGAAAGCCGAAGAAGCGCTTCTTGGACAGGGCGACGAACTCGAAACGGACGTTCATAAGCTCCAAGGGCGGCTTTTGGCGAGGAACGGCGACATGGATCGCGGTCGGAAGCTGGGTGATCAGGCCGTGATGGGCGCAGGCCGCGCGGTAGGCGATGAAGTAGGGTTTGGGCAGCAGCGGCGCGACGATGTAGGGGTTCATTTCGGGAACCCCCTTCGGGCCGCGCTCGGCGCCGATGACGAGGTAATGCCCCTTCGCGATGGACTGCAGCCAGCCCTTTTTCTGGAGGACGTGCGCCATCTTGTAAGCGTAGCCGGGGGAGCAGCGCAGGCGCTTGATGATGTCCTTGAGACTCACCAAGCGGCGCTTGTCCCATTCCCACGCGAGAATGAGGTCGGCCTCGTTCTTCGACAGGCTTCTCTTGGTCGCCATTCTACTTAGTATATTTAACCTTACCGAATCGGTAATAGTGTAAGTGGTAAATAGAGGCATGTCAATACTCGATGCGCTGCGGCAGGTAGACCCGCAGGCCTGTCTCGGCGTCCACAGAGATGCTCGTCGTCACCTGCTGCCGCTCGAAGTCGAGCTCCTTGGTGGCTTCGTTGGTGAGCCCCTGCGTCGCTCCGGCGGCAATCGGGCTGACGCCCGGCACCATGCTGATCGCTCCCCCCGTGCCCGTGATGACGGACTTCAAGACGGTGTTGGCCACGGCCGAGTCCTTATGCGTCTCGACCTTTCCCTTGATGCCCAGCGAGCCGTCGAGCATGAGGGCCTGCCCGACGAACTTGATCTCGTCGCCGGTGTCCGGCAGGACCATCGCGCGGAAGGTGACGAGGACGCGGTCGTGATCCTGCTGCACCGACGCCGTGCCGATGATCCGCGTGCCCGCGGGGAGCACGACGCGCTTGAGATACTCCACGTTGCGGTCGACCACGGCGATGACCGGAGACTCGACGTTGTAGGAGTAGATCGCGTTCTCGAGCCTGGCCGGGAACATGAACCCGGTCGGCATGAAGTAGCGCGTCTTGGACGGCTCCTTGTTGGTGAGCCCCTCGAACCGCTTGGGCTGCTCCTTGCCGATCCCGCTGTCGAAGAGCGCCGGGTCGAGCAGCGTCGCCGCTGGGCACCACGTGGGCAGCAGCGCCAGGAGGACGACGCACGGCAGAAGTCGGACAAGTCGCATATAGCTAGAACGGATAGGGGATCGCGGCCGAGACCGCGCGCCCCTTCCCGCCCTCCTCCTCTATCTTGATTTTGACGGCCGCCCCGTTCTGGGGCTTCTGGAACACGACGTATCCTTCCCTGGCGCGCTGCGATTCGACCAGAATGCGGAAGAAATAGCGGCTGACGAGCGACTTCGCGCCGCTTTGGACGACGAACGTCTTCACGTAGAAGTCCGCGCTGCTGTCGTTGCCGACCTCGACTTTCAGCACGAAGGCTTCTGCCAGACACTCCAGTCCCTTCAGGCGCAGCGTCAGGTCCCCGACCCTGACGGCGCGATCCATCGAGTAGACCGAGGGATCGTTCTCGTACTTGTCCGCGATGGCGTCATAGGTCAGGCTCGGCTTCTCCGGAGCCGGCGGAGGCGCGGCCGCGGGCGCCACGGCCTGCGTGCTGACGGCCGGAACGGAAGGCGGCGGCACCGGCAGCGGCTGCGCTCGCGCTTGACGCCTCTTGGCGGGGGAAGACCGGCGCTTAACGACGACGGGCTTGGGCGCGGGCGGCGGCGGCGTGGGGCTGGCCTGCGGCGGCGGCGGCGCCGGCGGCGCGTTCGAGGCGATCGTCTTCCCCTCCATCGGGGAGTAGGAGGTCGTCGCGGGTGCGGTTCCTCCTCCTAAGCAGAAGACCACGATCAGGGCGAGCGTCGCACCGAGAGCCAGCAGCGCGGCGGGTTGTCTCATTTCTTGAACACCGATTCGGACCAGTCCTGCACGAGCACGCCGTAAGGCGTGGCGGCCGAGCGCGGGACTTTCTTCAGGATCACGTCGTCCTCGAAGACGACTTCGCTCTTGGCCCCGTCGGTCTTGTAGGAGTCGATCTCCCGGTAGCCCTTCACGCGGCAGTCGAGGACCTGCGGCGTGTCCTTGAGGATGTGGATCTCGGTGATGGTGAGCGCCGTCTTGGCCTGGTTCCCTTTGAGGGTTTCGAGAAGCCCTCCGCGCCTGAACAAGTCGCTGGCCTTGCTCTGGAACTCGCTGGTCATCATCGAGTAGGCGACCTTCAAGTCGGCGTCGTAGGTGTAGCAGTTGAGTTCCGTGAAGAACTTCTCGAACAGCGTCAGGAAATTCTTGATCTCGGCTTCGCTGACCGGCGGCTGTCGGCTCGGGTCGGCGACGACCTGGGCCTGGCCCGCGTCGTCGACGCGGATGACCACGGGCGGGCGGCGCAGCGCGACGCGCATCACGAGGAACTCCAAGAGCGCGACCGTGACGGCGAACCAGAGCCCGACCCAAAGGGCGCGATTCGCGCTCTCAAGGGTGCCCCATACCTCGTAGTAGGGCGGCGTCTCCAGCGGCAGCTGCTCCGCCTTGGGCGCGGCCGGCTTGGCCTTCGCGAAGAGGCTCATGATTCCTTCTTGCCCTTCCCCTTGTCGTCGGCCGGCTTCTCCTTCGAGCCGAAGAGGCGGTCGTGCGCGGCGGTCGCCGTGCTCGCCGACGAATACTGCGGTTTGGCGGCGCCGTCCTGAGAGGCGCCGCTGGCGCTCGGGCCCGACTTCGCCGCCTTGCTCCTTTGATAACGGTCCACGGCCCCGCTGGCGTATCGGCCCGCCTTCATGGCGCCCGCGATCGTGATCGTCTGGATCGCGGCCGTCGCGGCCTCGGCGAAGCCGGCCAGGCCTTCGCCCGTGATCATGCGCGCGGCGAACACCGGCGTGCCCAGGACCAGCAGCAGGAAGGTGGTGTTGACCGTCAGGATGCCGAGGAAGTCGTTGGCGAGTCCCGCGCCGGTATTCCCGGCGTAGGGGCTCATGGTGAGCCACACGCGGACCACGAGGCGCAGGAAGAAGCTCCAGAACCCGACCTGGAACGAGTTCGCGATCCAGCCCCGGGTCACGCCCGTCGTGCGCTCGCTGATGCCGCAGGCGATCGCGATCGGGCCAAAGGCGAACAGCAGGCTCAGGAAGCAGGCCTGGAGCATGACCACGACGTCCCGCGCGATCACCGCGATCAGGCTGCTCAGGAACAAGACGAGCTGCTGGACGGACGTGATCGAGTGCATGAGGACGCTGAAGATCGTCACGTTCCCGTCGGAGCCCTTGAAGGTCATGACGAGAAAGTCCCCCCACTGCTGCTCGCTGAGAATGGCGAACGACATCGCCTGGGACACCTGGAGCAGGAAGGAGTACAGCGTGCTGTAGCACAGCAGGCAGGCGACGACGACGACGGCGCGGATCAGGAACCCGCCGTAATCCGGCACGTGCTTGCCGTGCATGGCCCGCACGTTCAGCTCGACCGCCGTATACGGCACGAGGAAGGCCAGCATGGCGAAGGCGATCGCCTGGGTCAGCGAGGCGAGGCCTCCGAGCTGCGTCGGTATCTGCGTAATGTCGAGCATCAAGCTGGTGTTCATTGTGCGGAGTCCCCCTGCGGCGCGGCGTTGTGATAGCGGTCCTGAAGGCTCGTCTGAAGAGCCTGGATGGACGAGGCGTCGCCCCCTTGGCGGCGCGCCTCGGCGGAAAGCTGCATCGAAAGCAATTGGATGAGCCGCAGGTTGTCCTCGTGGAGCTGCGTCAGCTCCTGGATCTGGATGCCTTGCGCTTTGGCGGAGAGGTTCGCGGCGTCCTTCGGGGCCAGGCCGTTGGCGTTGTTGGCGATGTTCTGGCCGTTCTGCTTGTTCGCCAGCAGATTCGAGAACTCGCTGCTCACGTAGTTGGCGTTATTCTCGATGCCCTGGTTGAGGCTCTGGAAGAACTTGTCGACGGGCGTGTTGGTGTTGTGGGTGTTGACGAAGGTCTGGTTGAGCTGCTGCATGATCTGCGCATCTTCTTGCTTCTGCGCCGTCTTGAATTCAGCCGCGATGTTGTTGAAGAGCCCGCTGCCCGAGTTGAGCTGCTTGAACTGGTTGAAGTAGCGCACCGACTCATCGTAGGTCTGCTTGAGCTGGGCAAGCTGCTGGACGATATTGAGCTGCATCATCGAGTGGAACATCGTCTGTTCCTGGTACATCATGGTGAGGATCGGCGCGTCGGTGCTGACCTGGGCGCGCGCCGAGACGGCGGGGATGAGCAGCAGCAGCAGGATGGTGCGGAACCTCATGACTTGGCCTCCGTGAGCTTGAGCAGGAGCGCGGCCTCGGACAGGCCGGGATTCTCCTTGCGGACCTTCGTCTCGTACACGTGGTCCTTGGCGTCGGTCGTGCATATCCAGTAGTCGAGCGGGCAGGGCTCGACGCGCGCCACCAGGGAGCGCGTCCCGTACTTCACGAAGAGGTCCGAGAAGGCCCGCGGCTTCGATTGGAGCTGCTTGATCGCCTCGATCTCGCTGGGGTTGAGCTCGAACTGCCCGAGCAGCTCGTGGCCCTTCGTGAGCTTCAGGACGTACTTGATGTAGCTGTTGGTGATGATGGCGTTGGCCGCCTTGGTGTCGAGGAAGTCCTTCGGGGACTGCGAAATCGAGAAGACGGCGCCGTTGAACTTGCGGGCCGTGCGGTAGAGGTTCTCGATGAGCTGGGCGCCGCTCTCGTCGTTGAAGAACTTCCAGCCCTCGTCGACGACGATGATCTTCTTGAGGTTGCGGTCGAGGAGCTTGCCCCAGATGATCGAGCGGATGACGAAGAAGTAGACGCCCTGAAGGTCGGGGTGGTTCTCCAGGTTCTGAAGGTCGAAAACGACCAGCCGCTTCGAGATGTCGAGGTTGCCCGAGCGGTTGAAGAGCCGCCCGTACATGCCGGTCGTCCATAGCTCCAGGGAGTCGGCGAAGCGCTTGGCTTCGGGATACTGGCCGGCAAGGAGTTCCAGCTCCTTGCGGACATCGGCGAGCAGCACCTCGGGCTTCGAGGCGTAGGCGTTCTTGACTGCCTTTTCCAGGAAGCCCTTCTCGTAGGTCGTGATCGGCTGCCCGGGCTTGTCGCACATCTTCGCGATCAGAAGCAGGAGGTAGGCGACCGCGTCGTCGTCGTATTGGCCGGCTGGCGCGATCTGGTCGCGGTGAGGGAAGGGGTTGAACCCGAACTCGTCCGAAAGGGTCACTTCGAGGTATTCCCCACCGAAGATCTTCGTGATCTTGCGGTAGGAGCCGCCCACGTCGATGATGACGACGTGGTTGCTGTGCGACTCGATCATGAAGTTGTTGAGGAGATAGTTCGTGGTGAAGCTCTTGCCCGAGCCGGTCGTTCCGAGGATCAGGCCGTGCTTCGCCGGGAGGTCGCCATCGAAAGGGTCGAGCCCGACCAGCTCGCCGAGCGGCGTCTCGACCAGCATCTTCTTGTCCTTCGACCCTCTCCAGCAGCCGGTCAGCGGCAGCAGGGCGGCGAGGGCGTCGGTCTGCATGTAGAACTGGCGGTCGTTGAGCTCCCCGTGGCCGGGGATCGACTGCAGGAAGATGCGGGAGTGGTTCATGTCGTCCGCGAGGCCTTCGGCCGATGCGAAGTCGCGGAACGAGCCGAGCACGGGATTGGTCTTGTCGCGCAGCTCATCGAGGTCCTTGCCGCGGACCAGCACGGACATCGAGAACTGGAAGAGCCGCTGAGCGGAGCCGCGGATTTCGGTGATCATGTCGTCGAGTTCCGCGTGCTTCTGCTCGGCCTCGTAGTTCTTGCTCATGGACATGACCGACAGGGAGCGCGTGATGTTGTCCTTGAGCTTCAGGCTGGAGATCGCCTTCTCGGTATCGAGCGCGTGGACGGTCACCACGAGGTCGCAGTCGGGCCAAAGGCTGTTGAGCAGGCGCTGCGTGTAGGCCATGTGCGCCGTTTCGGGCAATCGGAGCAAGGTCAGTCCACGAAAGAGCGTGTCGTTGACCTGGAGATGGTCGAACTCCTCCTTCATGGCGCTGCGGGCGAGCTGCTGGCGCAGGGTGACGAGCGGAGAGAGGGCCTTGGGTTCCAGCTTGTCGCCGCGCTTCGGGTTCAGATGCGCGTACACGAGATCGAGGGTTTCCCGGGCGTCGAGCTTGCGCGCCTTGATGCCCGCCGTATGCAGGCGCTCGGCCACGATCTGCTCCAGGGACAAGTGCTCCCGGCTCCGCTGCCGGTGGAACTCCGCGGCCGTCTCCTTGAGCGGCTTGCGGTAGATCGGAAGAAGCCAGGTCATCGGCGCCTTCCGGTCCTTCGGGTGGCTCGTCACGAACAGGAGGAAGCGTCGCTTGCGGACGAACTTGCCGGCGATGAAGTCGCACTTTTTGTCGACGATCAGCCGCGTAAGGTCGTCGGTTTCCGTGCCGATGACGTTGCGGCGGTACTCGGCCACGGTTTCCGGGTCGCCTTTGCGGATTTGAACGACGAACTGGACGACCGTGTCGGGCGGAAGCGAGTTCAAGAAGCCCTTGGCCTGCGCCAGGAAGAGGTCCATCTTGGCCGGGTCCATCAGGAAGACGTCGTCCGGCTCCAACTCGTAGACGGTCGAGAAGTCGAGGTTGACCCCGACGAGCCTCCCCTCCGAGACGCTCCACAGGTTCAGATACTGCGGCAGCGGCGCGATCTTTGGGCCATGGATCGCCGACCGGAGATTGGTGAGAGCCAGCTCGACGCGGTTCATTGGACGGCCTCCGCATCATCGAGCTTGGCGACCCGCTTGAACCGGCTCATGAGGACGTAGCGCGTCAGCGCGAGTAGATAGCCGTCCGGCTTGCCGCGCTTGAGGCTCCGCAGGCCCAGGTAGACCAGGAACAGCACGAGGCCGTTGCTGAACAGGCCGTTCTTGTTCACCATGAACACGACGAAGAAGGCCAGGAGCAGCACGCACCCGTCGGCCACTTCCAGGCCGAAGAGCTTGTCGACGGTGTTGATGTTTCGGAAGACTCGCACGTTTTCCATGGAGATCGGGCCCCTGCCCCGCTCGGCGCGGGGCAGGGGCTTTGTCCTCAGGCGGCGGCCAGCTCCTGCTGGACTGGCGCGCCGACGAGGCGGACCTCGTCCGCGACGATCTCGAGCTGAGTCGTGGCCCCCTCCTCCTGGCGCCGCCAGCTCCGCAGGCGGCCCCCGATGCGCAGCAGGCCCCCCTTGGGCGCGAGGGCGCACTGCTTGGCCAGGGCGTCCCAGGCGACGACGCGGACGAACGTGCGCTCGTTGCCGCGCTTGATCGTCATTCCGAACGACGCCCGATGGCCGCCCTTGGCCGTCTTCACGGCCTTGGGCGCGTCGTCGCAGTGGCCGACGAGGGTGACTTCGTTGACGTAGGGAGAGTTGCCCTCCTCCCCCGCTTTGGGCGCTTTCGCGCCCGTCTCTTCTTTCGACATGGACTCCATCCTCCTTTGCATCCGACTGACCCACGGCCCGATGATCGCGCCGATGGGGACCGCTTCCGGCGTCCGGATCACGAGCCGGACAACGACTTGAGCAGCGCGACGATCGGGTTGGCGAGGAAGATCAGCGCCCCGCCGCCGATGACGAAGAAGCCCTTGCGCATGGCGTCCTCGTTGCCGAGGGCCATGTTGATCCCGACCATGATGACCCCGATCAGGAAGAGACCCGGTCCGAGGATCGTCACCAGCCAATTGGCCGACGAGCTCAGGAAGGTCCCGACCTGAGACGAGTTGCCCGTGACTTGGGCGAACGACGGCGCGGCCAGCAGCATCATCATCGCCGCGGCCGCGAGTTGGTTCTGCGTTTTCTTCTTCATTGCGTCCTCCGTGTGTTCATTCTCGCGCCAAGCCTTCGCGGGCCATGGCGTCCAAGAGCGTGTCGGCGAACTCGTCGGCGGGATCGCGCCGCTCGATCTCGCCCAGGTAGACGGCCGCCTCGCGGACGTCGTCGGCCGCTCGGCGCGCGTAGCGCGAGGCGGCGAGGTAATAGAGCTTTCGCAGGTAGAAGGTCTCCTTCATCGAGAGCGGATAGGCGCCGCGGTAGCGCGCGAGAGCCGCCGCCACGCTCTCGCCGAGCTTCGCGTCGTCGGGGAAGGCTCGGCGCGCCGCCAGCGCCGCCTTGACCAGCGCCACCGTCGGGCGCTCTTCGGCGCTCGCGGCCTCGAAGGCCTTCCGAAGCTCGCCGCCGCGGGTCTGGGTCTGCTCCTTGAGCACGGCCAGCTCCGACGCCGCCTCGCTGCTCGCGAATACGTCCATGGTGTCCTCGATCTGCATGGCTTCGGCGACGGCCCCAAGGCCCGTCAGCCGGCGGGCGGCCTCCAGTCGCTTGGCGAGCACGGCCTGCGACAGCCGCGACTGTTCCTGCGGCTGGAGCCGGAGCCGGATCGTGCCGAGCCGCCGCAGGATGTCGGCGCGGTTGTCGGCGCCCAAGTCGAGCAGCTCGGCGATATTGAAGTACGCCTGCTCCTCCTGGCCGGTGGCCGGGTCGAGCGTGGCGTCGGTCGAGAGCCGGAAGATCTCCTGGCGGCGGTAGGCCTCCTGCGCCCGGTGGTAGGCCACGGCCGCGGCCTTGTCTTCAGGGGCGAGCAGGGAGGCTAGGCGGAAGGACTCCATCGCCTGGCGGTAGTGCTCCGGCTCCTTGAACCAGCGCTCGCCGGTGGCGCTGTTCTCACGGGCGAGCGCCGCGGCGGCGGTCTTCGCCTGCGTATAGCCGTCGTCGATCTCCTCCGCGTACTTTTCCTGCGGCTTCGCCTTGGTCTGCAGAAACCGGAAGGAGATCGTGAAGCGGTTGTTGATCGCCAGCGCCTGGTTCTCCATCGAGTAGTCGAGCGTGAACCGGCCGTTCGGCGTGTGGAAGCCGACGCCGGCCGTCATCGCGCCGTCGTAGCCGAGGCGGAAGACCAGGATGTTCTGGTAGTCGTAGGCGAGGCCGATGCCCGGGTAGAGCGACGGGTCCCCCGCGACCGTGCGCTCCGAGAGCACGATCATCGCGCGGTCGTGCGCGACGATGCCGTTGGACGACGCGCGCGAGGCCGTCTGAAACGAGAGGCCGGCGCCGCCGCGAATCTCGCGCGGGTAAGCCTCCGTGTCGCTGACGAGCGTGATCTTCGGCTGGATCAGGTTCTTGATATCCGCGCCGAAGGACCACACGACGCGCTTGAGGCCCCAGAAATCCTCCTCGGGATAGGCGCCCTGCGCGCCGGTGTCCAAGCCCCAGCCCTTCCCCTTGTAGCCGGCGAGGTTGAAGTCGAGGACGTTGGCGGTGGCGCCCACGGACCAGTGCTCCGTCAGCGCGCGCCCGAGGCCGAGCATGTAGACCGACTGGGTGTTCGAGACCGCATAGCCGGGATCGTCGATGCTCTGCCGCGCCACGATGCCGTCGCGGTTGAGCTGGAGGGCTCCGAGGCCGAACGTGCCGAGCCGCGAAGGCACCGAGAGCCCGATGAAGTCGTAGCGAGCCCCGTCGTAAAGGAAGAGATGCTCGCCGCTGACCATGCCCCCCGACGCGGCCAAGCCCGCCGGGTTCCAGTAGAGGGAGGTCGGATCGTGGACGGTCGAGACGACGGCGCCGCCCAAGGCCGCGGCCTCCGCGCCCGGACCCTTTGACAGGAGCTGCGAGGAGTTCGCGCCCACCGTCTGGGCGTAGGCCGGAGTCCCGCCCGCGTAGAACGCCAGCACGGAAAGTAGAACGCGGAGCATCATTTCACCACCAGCATGTAGAAGACCTGCTTGTCGCTCGGTCCCGAGAACGTGACGCGCACGATGTAGCTGCCGTTGAAGAAGGCCCGGCCGTAGCGGTCATGGCCGCTGATCGGGTATTGGCTGATGCCGGGCGGGATGTTGAAGTAGTCCTGCTTGAACAGGAGCGCCTGCCACTCGGAGTAGATCTCCACGGTCGCCTGCGCGTAGCCCGAGGGCGGCGCGTTGAAGACGAGGTTGGTCCCGCCGCGGTTGGGGTTGAACGGATTCGGGTAGTTGTATGCCTTGGGAAAGCCGTCCTCGGCCGACAGCGCGAAGCTCTGGAGCGGCGACGTGGTCGACGCGCCGTAGGGGTTGGCGGCCGAGACCTGGAACAGGTAGTTCTGGTAGTAAGCGAGGTTGGTCAGGGTCAGCGTGATGGTGTTGCTGTCGACCGAGACCTCGGACTGCGGCCGGACGACGGCCGGCCGCAGCGCCAACGTCGTCGTCCCGCCTTGGTTCGTCTGCCCGATCGTCCCGATCGCCGTCACGCCCCCGGACGCGTTCCCCAGGTAGATCGTGTAGGTGATGGGGTCCCCCTCCGGGTCGGTGACTTGCTGCCAGGACACCTGCACCGAGTTCTTCATGGTCTTCACCGTGGGCGACCGCGAGAACGGCGAGACGATGTTCGGCGTCTGCGGCGGCGCGTTGAGGAAGGTCGCGTAGAAGCTCTGGAGCGCGCCCGCCGTCGCCGCGCCGAACGGGTCGGTCGCGGTGACGCGGTAGTAGAGGGTGGTGCCGTACTGGAGAGGCAGCGCGTAGGACGTGGCCGTGGTCGTCTGCACGGTCGCCAAGACCGCGGCCGAGCTGCCGACTTCGAGGCGGTAGGCGACGGGATCGCCATCCGGGTCGCCCGTCGCGCCCCAGGCGAGCGGGTAGCTCGCGGCGCGCGTGCTGACCGCGGGCGGCGTCTGATACTGGATCGGATAGGGCGGCTGGTTGGCCAAGTGAACGATGAGGCTCTGCCACGGCCCGGTCGAGGCGCCGCCGTAGGGATCGGCGGCGTCGACGCGCCAGGTGTAGGTCGTCTCGAGGACGACGGGTAGCGTGAAGCTCGTGGCCTGGCCGAGAGACAGCGGCGTCCAGGCGCCCGTGCTGGACTGGACGTCCAGCTCGTAGGAGATCGGGTCGCCGGCGGCGTTGGTCGACGGCGACCAGGCGAGCGTCACGGCCGGAGAGGTCGTATGCTCGCTGTAGGCGGCCGCCGTGCTCAGATAGACGACGGCCGACGGCGGCGGATCGAAGAAGGTGTAGGCGAGGCTTTGAATTCCCTCGTTGGCGGTCGTCGTCCCGCCAAAGCTGTCGTAGGCGTCGACGCGCCAGTAGTAGGTGGTCCCGAAAGCCAGGCTGCCGAGCTGAGCGGAAGTCTTCGGCGTCGTCGTCAGCAGGCTCAGCGAGGAAGCCGCCGTGCCGAGGAAGACCCCGTAGCTCACGGGATCGCCGTCCGGGTCGACCGACGCCGTCCAAGAGAGCGTCGTCGCCGTTTGGCGCGCCGCCACGGAGCCGGTGGTCCCGATCACGTCGAACGGCCCCGGAGGGTTGTTGGTGAACTGATAGAAGACCCAGTTGAGCGGCGACGGCGAGGAGGCGCCGTAGATGTTCGTCGCGACGACGCTGTAGTAGAAGCCTGTATTGAGCGGCACCGGCAGCGTCACTCCGAGCGTCGCGGAGCTGATCACGGCCATGCTCGCGCTGTTGGTGCCGTAGTAGAGGCTGTAGGTGAAGGGATCGCCCAAGGGATCGGTCGACGAGCCCCAGAAGAACGACTGCGCCGGCGTGAAGCCGTGGTAGAGAACGGTCCCGGTCTTCGACTGGTTGGCGGGCACGGTCGGCGGCGGATCGAGAAAGAGCGGCAGGAAGCTCTGGATGCCGGAGAGCGTCACGCCGCCGAAGGGGTCTTTCGCCGCGACCTGCCAGTAATACGTCGTGCCGAACTGGAAGGACAGCATGAAGCTCGTCGCCGTCGAGGTCTGCACGGCGGCCAGCGCCGAGGGATTTGTGGAGAGGTCCAGCTCGTAAGCGACCGGATCTCCCTCGGGGTCGACCGCCGGCGCCCACGAGAGAAGCTGCGAGGTAGCGCGCGTGGACACCGTGCTCGTGCCCGTCAGCACGGCGAAGGGCAGCGGCGGCGTATCCTTGAGGTAGACGTTGAGCGCCTGAACAGGCGTCATGCCGGTCCCGCCGTAGGGGTCGTAGGCCGCGACGGCCCAATAGTAGGTCGTGCCGAACGCGAGCCCGGGCATGGCGTAGGCCGTCCTCGTGCTGTCTTGGACCAGCGACAAGCCGCTGCTGGCCGTGCTCAGGTAGACGCGATAGCCGATCGGGTCGCCCTGCGCGTTTGCGACCGCGCCCCAGGACAGCGTCGCCGACGGCGTCAGCGTATGCTCTCCCAGGTTACCGGTTCCGCCGAGGATCGCGGGCGCGGGCGGCGGCGTGTCCAAGAAACTCTGCGTGTAGGTCTGCGTGCCCCCGGTGATCGGCGTCGCCGCGTTGTAAATGTCGCGGGCCCGCACGGTCCAGTAGTAGGTCGTTCCGAAGCCGAGGCCTGAGACCGTCCAGTTGGTCGACGCCGTGGTGCCGAGCGTCGTCATGCCTTGGACAGACGTGCCCCACGACACGTCGTAGACCACGGCATCGCCCTCGGGGTCGACGGCCGGCTGCCAGGTCAGGCTCGCGGAGGTCGCGCGAGTCACCGCCGTGCCGGTTCCGCTGAGGACGCTGAACGCGGCCGGAGGCCGGTTGGTGAGGTTGAGATTGAAGCTCTCGACGGGCGCGGGCGTCTGCTGAAGCGGCAGGCCGAGGTAGGAGTCGGCGGCGACGATCTGCCAGTAGTAGGTGACGCCGAAGGCCAGCGACCGCGTCGTAAAGCCGGGCTGATTCGCGGCGCCGACGGCCGAGAGCTGGTTCGGGTTGGTGCCGAGATACGCCGTGTAGGTGACGGGATCTCCGTCCGCGTCGTTCGACGCCTGCCAGGAGAGCGCGGCGGCGGAGGAGTGCTGCACGACCATCCCGAGCGGCGCCGACTCGACCGGCACGGAAGGCGCGTTGTCGAAGACGAAGCGCCGCACGGGCGAAGACCCGGAGGTATTAAGGTAGAGGATGCGCTGATCCCAGGCGCAACCGACGGCCGAGTCGGCAGCGAAGCTCGTCTGGAAGGCGCCGCCGGAGTTGAGCTTGACCACGCCGGCGGGGCAGCCGGTCGGGCCGCAAACGGACTGGCTGATATAAAGGTTTGAGGCCGGGTCGGTCCACATGCCGCGCGGGTTGAATTGGTAGCTCCACTGCGACGCGGGAGTGGAACTCGTGAGGCTGCCCGTCTGCGTGAACTTGAGGACCTGCCCGCAGCTGCCGTCCGCGATATAGAGGTTGCCCTGTGGGTCCGTCGTCGCGGCCGTCGGCGTGTAGCAGCTGCCCGGCGTATAGTCCGCTCCCGGCATGGCGAAGGAGCGGAGCTGATTGCCGCTGAAGTCGTACTGGTTGATCTGGGTCTTGGTGACGGTCGAAGGGCCGCCGCAGCCGAGGCATTGGAGGTAGATCGGGTGGTAGGTGTATTGGAATGCGATGTAGACGAGCCGGTTCGTCTTGTCGATCGCCACGGCTTCCATGTTCGGCGTCGCGTAGGTCACGAAGAACGAGGCCGAGCCGGTCAGGGTTCCGGGGTTCGTGAACCGCGCCAGCGACAGCGTCTGCGTGCTGGTCGAGCTGACGACGTCGATGATCCCCGAGCCTTCCACCGCGAACGCGACGGGCGCGGTCAGGCCCGTGTCGAACGCGAAGAGCGAGCCCAGGTCCGGCGTGGTGTAAACCGAGACGCGGTAGGTCGTCCCCCCGGGCACCTGACCCAGAGCGTAAAGGTTCCCGTTCGCGTCCTCGTCCAGGCCGGCCACAGACGAGAAGGAGACCGGGAAGGACGCCTGCGGGATGTAAGCCCCGGCCTGGGCGCGCGCCGGCAGCGCGGCGAGCAGCAGCGTCAGCGGCAGCAATGAGCGCTTGGTCATATGATCAGCCGGAAGCCCAGCACCTTGGCCGCGACGGCCAGCAAGGCCACGGCCGCGACTTCGCAGGCCATCGCCAGGCAGTAGGCGGCGCCCGGGTTGTGCTGAATGTCCGCCGCCTGCTCCAGGATCATTCGGATGACGTTCATTTCAGCGCGAGCCTCCTTTGGTCCTCGTGAACCTTCGCTTCCGGAGGAAGTCCCATGAAGTCTTCCTCCTGCTCCTTGGGCATGGCCGAGGCGAGGTCGAGGCCGCGCGCGGGGAGGCCTTTGAGCTCCGGCAGGACCACCGGCGTCGCGTCGTCCACGACCTCGTGCGCGGCCGCGGTCGAGACCACCGACGCCCGGCCGCCGTGCGCCCAAGCGACGGCCAGGCCGGGCTTGAGGGCCCGCAGCAGGTTCGGGTGCGCCAGGAACTCCTCCACCTCGCGCATCGACTTCCTGCCCGTGCCCATGTCGCCGAAGAAGCCCGATTCCACGGCCTCCGTGGTCTTCACCGTCGTGCAGGTCCCGGCGGCCTTGGCGATCAACTCGGCGTCGGCCGGGTGCGGAAGGTGGAAGAAGACCTTGCAGCCCGAGCTGTTGGAGAACAGGGCCGAGAAGAAGGACTCCGGCGGCGTGCCCTCCACCTTCTTGAGCTGGCCCAGGTCCTGATGGGAGAAGATCGTCCAGAGCTTGGCCGAGCCCACCGTCGCGATCAGGCTGGCGAAGACCGGCGTGGCGAACTCGGGGAACTCATCGAGGATCACGGACGCCGGCTCGGGTTTCTTCGCCATGCTCTGCCGCATCGCGGCGATGCCCATGAGCCCCGCGATGACCATGCGGCCCAGCGGATTGGCGAGCACCTGGAGCCGCCCGATCGGGATGGCGAAGTAGGCCAGCCGGTCGTTGCTGAAGAGGTCCTCGAGCCTGATCTGCGGCTCGTAGCTGTTGAGCAGTTGGCCCAGCCGGCCCGTGATCCAAGGCCGCAGGTTGGCGGTCAGGGCGGTGGTGTCGCCCGCCGCTCCCTCGAACTGGCGCTTGGCCAGCGCGACCAGCGACTTGTCCTTGCAGTAGGAGTAGGCCAGATCGCGGCAGGGCCCGAACTGGAAGTAGTAGAAGGCGTCCTTGAGCGTGAACTCCAAGCCCGAGGCCATGAAGATCTCGGTCATGGTCTGGATGCGGGCGTAGTCCACGTTGCGGAAGAACTCGGACTCTCCCCCGCCTCCGGGCTCGCGGCCGATGGCCCGCGATATCTGGTTCGCGACCTCGGTCGCGTCCTGCCCGGGCACCGGCCGGATCGGGTTGAAGGTCATGGACAGCGGGTCGGCCGGGTTGAAGTAGCGCAGGTCGTCGACACGCCCGGTCAGGCGCGCGAGCCGGCCGAACTGTTGGAGGTCGTACACGTCCCCCTTGGCTTCCATGAAGAAAATGGACCGCCGGGCCTTCATGTCCTGGGCGCACAAGGACAGCAGCAGCTGCGACTTGCCGGAGCGCGTCGGGCCCATGATCTGCATGTGGCGCTCGCGGTGCTCCCGGCTCAGGAGCCAGGGCCGCGTGCGCGAGAAGAGGCTCTTGAGTCCGCGCGTCTGCACGACTCCGAGCAGGGTTCCGGCGCCCGGCTGCTCGAGCGCGAGCGTCAGCGCGGCCTTGGTCGAGAAGGGCTTCTTGGGCAGCTCCAGCTTCTCGGAGCGAGCCCTTCTCTTGCTCTTGGAAAGCGAGGCGAGCACGAAGACCGCGCCCATCAGGCCAAGGCTCCCGAGCCCGTAGACCAGCTGCTGTCGCGGCGTCAAAGCCTTCGGCGGGTGCTGAACGGACGGGCGGATCGCGCGGTGCTTGGCCATTAGAAGTGGAACACGGCTCCCTTGAAATTGCGGAACTCGGAGCGGCCGAGGCCGCGGCGGAAGGCGGGCAAGTCGCAGGCGTACAGGTCCGCGCAGCCCAGCTCCCCGGCCGTTTCCAGGAGGCTCTGGGTGAAGGCTTGGTTCGGCGTCAGGTAGACGAGACGATCCTCCGGCTTGAGGCCCCTCTTATAAAAGGACCAGACGTTCGCGTAGGACTTGTCGCCCTTCTTGTGCAGCTCGACCTCGACCGCGCACCGGCCTTTCGGCAGGTACACCGTCATGTCCGGCAGGTGAAAACCGGCCCGCCGCTTGCCTCCCAAATTGGTCCTGAGCGCGTAGTAGCACTGCCGCTCGCTGAGCACCGGCAGCCTCAGAAACCGCTCGATCAAGAGCCCCACGCCGGCCCCGATGATCCGATGCTCCAGCGTACTCGGGCACACCGTCCGCTGCGCCGAAGGCAGCCGCGCCGCCATCTGGCGCCTCAGCGCCGCATGGCCCCAGTCCGTCAACCGGTACACCTGCTTCGAGCCCAAAGCCCTCTGAGTCGCCGCCAAACCCGCCCGCTCCAGCTCCCTCAGCCGCAGATAAAACCGCCCAGCGTACTTGAATCCCTCGTTGAAAAACAGGCCCTCCACCTGCTCATCCGCACGTCCTTCCGACCCGCAGACTCCCTCGATCTGACCCAGTCCCAATGCTCCCCAGACCTCCAGAAGTCCCAGAATCTTGATGTCCAAATCCTTCAGTTTCCGTTTCCGTTCTCCGTTGTTTTCCGTTTCCGTTTTTCTTTCAAATCCGTTCCTCTCCACCTCTAAAATCCCTTCACCACCCCCCTTCTCCTTGATGGAATTCCCATTGATATGTCCCTGACTTTCCCCTCCAACTCCTCCTTCAAAATCCTTTTCCAACTCAACTTCCTGATGAACCTCAAACACCTCCTCACCGCTTTTCCCGCCCTCCGTCTTCCCAACCCCGGCACCGCATTCTCTCTTCGTAGCGGGGGCGGGGTTGGGAAGCGTCGAGGCCAAAGGCCGAGACGAGGAGGGCGGGAAAAAGCGCGCTGCGTCCAGCGCTTCTCCGACAACGGGCGTTTCGTCAGTGGTCTCGAATTTCATAGCTCCAGCTATCAGTCCAGCTATGGACTAGCGGGCCGCGGCCTCCGGGGTCTTGGCGCCGGCGCGGGGGCCGGTCTCGCGCTCGGACAGCAGCTCGATCGCCTCGCAGATCAGCTGGTCGCGGGTCAGGTCCTGGCCCTTCTTGAGCCGCTTCTGGCCGATCTCGCCGAGTGTCCAGATCGTCTTCCAGGTCACCGTCAGAGCCAGCTTGTAGGGGTCCGAAGGCTTCGGTCCGCGGCCGTTCCCCTGGCCCTGCGAGCCTTCTTCTTCCGGCTGCGTCACGTCTCTTTCCATGGTCGATTCCTCCCTGAGATCAGTTCCCGGCGACGCCCAAATCGGTGCGCTTGAGGATCTCGGCGCGCAGCTGGACGATGGACTTCACGTAGCCGTCCGAGTGGTTGTAAGCGAAGATCGCGGAGTAGTTCCGGCCCGGCTTTTGGAAGCCGCCGCCGGTCTCCCAGCCGGCCAGCTTGAGGTAGTTCGCGACGCTGGCGAGCACGTCCGGCCATTGGTCGAAGGCCACGCGGCCGTCCCCGTCGAAGTCCACGCCGAAGCGGTTGAAGCTCGACGGCATGAACTGGAAGTAGCCGAAGGCGCCGGCGTAAGAGCCCTTGACGGCGTGCGGGTTGATGCCGTTGCGGCGGCACAGCCTGAGCCATTCGGCGAGCTCGTTGGCCGCCCAATCCCGCCGTCCGGGCAGCTCGACCATGATCGTGTAGAGCGTGGAGAAGACCGGGTAGCGGCCGGTGTTCGTCCCGTAAAACGTCTCGACCCCCACCAGGGAGGCGAGGATGCCGGCGTCGACTCCGTAAGCCTTCTCGACGCGGTCGAGCAGCTCTTTGTGATCCGCGTAGAAGACCGCGCCGGCCGCGGCGGCCTGCCCCAAATACTGGCTGTACGGCTGCGCGGACGGCTGGCTGGGGCCCGGCCGGAAGCGTCCGGGGATCTCCGGAATCAGCCGCGTCTCGGGGTCGTCGAAGGCGGCGCGGACGTAATCTTCGGGCACTTCCGACGCGGGGATTCTCGCCAGGACCATGCGGAAGGCGTCCTCCTTGGTCAGCTCCGCGGCCTTGTCCCGGAAGGCCGAGGCCTGCGCGATCTCGGTCTTGATGTCCGCGCTGATGAGGCGCAACTGGCCGAAGAAGGCGGCTTCGCCCACGGCCTGGGCGGACGACGGCGCGGCCGCGGCGGCCAGGAGCAGTAGAGCGGAGATGGGCTTCACCCGGATCATCTGCCCCCCGCCAGCGCCGGGACCCGGCCTTCAGCCCGGCCCCGCTCGGCCAGAGCCGACACCATCGACACCGGCTCCCCCGCCTGCTCGATCGTTTTGCCGAGCACGCGCGCGGCCTCGAGCGAGCGCGCGGCCCGTCCCACGAGCGCCTCCTTCAGCCAGGCTTTGGCCCCGTCTCGCGCCAGGCGGATCAGGTCCTGAGCCGAGAGCACGCCGCTCAGGATCAGGTCGCAGTGCTCGTCCGACACGGCGTCGAGCACCTCTTTCACAAGGTTGAGCGGCAGGAAATACGCCTCGCGCAGGTGCAGCAGGAGCGCGCAGCGGACCGTGTGCTCAGGGTGCAGATAGTGCGCCGTATTCCCCCGGAAGTGGATCGGCAGCGGCAGCAGCCTCAGCCCCGGCGAGCTGTAGAGCTGGAGCGTTCTGCGGCTCAGGCTGTGTCCTGAGATCACGCGGACCATCTTCAGGAACTCCCCCGCGGTCAGCAGCGCCTTCCGGGGCGCGCCGTACGGCGAGCCGGCGGCGCAAAGCTCCTCGCACGTCACGACGGGACGACTCTTGATGCTTTCCATGCGGCCTCCTTTTCGACCTCTTGCGACGGTTACGGGCAGGTGGGGATGCATGCTCCCCGAGTTTCGCTGGACTGGCTACCCAGCTGCCCGGCCTTGTGCCCCGGCTTGCCCTATTCGAATGCAACCGGGTGTTTCGTTACCAACCTAGGCACCAAGTCGCAGACATTGGCCCCAATTCTTCTGCTTGATCCAGCGGTAGCGCCGCTCGGATTTGGCGATGCGTTTCGCCAACTCGAGCTCCTCTTTCTCGGCCAGGATTTCGAGTGGGTCACGGTCATCGCCATGCGGGGAGGCGAAGTCCTCGGGGGCCACTTCGGCGCGCAAATCCCCCTCTTCCGCGCTGCCGGAGAAGGTGAACCGGCGGCCGCGCAGGCCGTCCAGGGATTCGAATCGCCGGTGCTGAAGCCGGCGCTTGCGTAGCTCGTCGCGGGCGTTGAGCTTGAGCGCCCGGTAGAAGAACCGGAGGGGCGTTTTCCCCTCCAGGACCTCGACGTACGTGCGGCCGAGCGCGGCCTCGGCCGCGTCCGGGTCGCGCGTGATCCTCAGGACGAAGTCCAGCGCGTTGTCGTGATGCTCAGCGATGAAAGCCGCCAGGTCCGCGCGGCGCTGGGCCGCGTGGCCGGCGGTGATGAGGCGGGCAAGGAACTCCGGCCCGTGCTCCTCCCAGTGGTTGAGCCCCAACGCGTCGCGCTGGGCTTTCTCGACACGCATGCGGGCGAGAAGCTCCTCGACCACTTGCGCTTGGGTCTTTTCGGGCAGGCCGGGGGCTAGGAAGCTTGCGGCTTTCTCCGCGAGCGCGGAGTCCTGCTGGGCGGCGGCGGCGGTGCGAAGTGCGGCGAGTACGACGTGGTATTCCGGGGCCATGAAGGCACCATCCCTTCACCAGCCGCCGGTTTTCGGTGGGCTAAGCGATTTGTTTTGAGGCGACGCGCCTTTGGCGCGACTGCCTTGCCAGGACTGTGCCTGTTCGCCTGCCCGTCAGGTCCGCGAGCGCGGAGGACGGACGGCTGCTCCCCTTTCGGAGAGCCGAGGGATCGCACCTCCACCCTTGTCGGGCCCGAGTCCTAGACAAGCCTAGGACGGGGATCGGCGCACATCACCCTGGCTGAAATCGTTTCTGTTTACTGTTTCGTGAGCTTCTTAAGTATCCCTTTGAAGCGTCTTCCTCCCTCGGCCGTGATCGCGATCACGGGCCTGGCGTCGTGGAACTTCAGCTCGACCAAACGGCCGGTTCCGATCGTAATGCACATCGCTTCCAGAGCCTGCCACTTCATGTCGAACATCTTGAGCAGGGTCTCCTCCGGCACCTTCCTGTCGTTGCCGAACATGAGGCTGCGCTGGATCTGCTCGCAGGCCGTGATGCAGCCGTCGACAATGTGGACGCCGTACATCGTGCAGTAAGGATAGTCCTCGTTCACCAGCTTCAGCAGCTCCAACCAGCGATCCTTATGGTTCTCGAAGTCGATCGGCGGAAGCCCTGGGCCGCGGTGATGACGGCTTACCTCCGCCGGCTTCGGCTCCGCCGAACGTCCCGGCGGCGAGTTCCTGAAGAGCCCACGATGAAGCAGGCTTTCAGGGTGTTCATGCTGCATACACACCCCCTGAGTCTGCTTCCCGTTCCTTGCCGCCTGGCAGAGGGGTGCCAGGGCAACAAAAAACGGGAAACGATTTTAGTCGTTTCCCGTGGCGGGACCCGATTGAGGTCGGGTCGTGGATACCGCGAGGCCAATTCCTCGCGCTACACAGGTCCGTTGACGTCTACGACAGGGGTAACGTCCGGGACATTACAAGTGTAGCTGGATCGCGCGGCGGCTCCAGGGTCGTTGGACCTGATGGGAGTGGGACTTGAGGCCGGGGTCTAAGGGCCTATCGCAGGGGACCGCTTACGCAGTGCCGTCAGGAATGCGAAGCAGCGTCCGAATACGAGCCTCCGCGTCCCGATTTCGCTTTGCAGCTTCGCCTTGCTCGCCCTCAGGTACGGTAATGCTGTTCGCCATTCGGATCAGAAGGCCAGAAGACTGATGCAGATCATCAGTGGTTGGAAGGCCGAAAAGGAAGAACCGCCGAATCGGACCGATCCCTCGTATCGCGGCTCTAATGTCGGCCGCATGACGACGGAGCTCGTCTTCGGCTCGCAGGCCTCTAGCGTTCGAAGCAGTAAAGGGATTGGCCCACATATTGGCATAAAACACCAGGTCGGCATCGACGTTCGTGATTAGCTTTGCAATGACCTGACGGGGCTCGGCGATGTACTTCTGGAAGAAATACCCGATGACCGAGAGGAACGTTGCCGATTCCAGAACGGTCTTCGCGATCTCCCCCGCCGCCATGGGCTTTAGTTCCGCCGCCCCTCGATGAGACGCACCTCGTCGCCCGAGAGATATTGGTAGCTCTGCGGAGGGCGGAAACGCTTCCAGTTTCGACGTAGAGAACTCAGTTGGAGCGGTTCAGCAAGGCTCCAAACCTTGCGGAGGCGGATGCCGAAGCCTTTGCTGGCGCCCGAAAAGTATTCGAAGAATTCTTCGCGCGTCAAACCAGCATCCGAGGCGACCGAATGCCAAAGCTGCCGAGGCGGCGCTTCAACCACATTCTTCACTTCGAACGCGCCTCGGAGGGCCTTGATGGGCGTCGATACGTACACCAGGACCAAGTCGCCTTCTACGAGTCGCGGGCGTACGCGCCTGAGTTCGACCCGCTTGGTTCCCTTGAAGATCTTTTCCGCATGCTGAGGTTGAATCGACAGTAATAGGGCCCTTTTCTTCGGAAGCGCTCTGCGGGTTTCGGTCACGCGATCAACCTCTTAAAGAATTCGGGCGAGATTTTAAGCGGAGACTGCAGCGTGGTTACCACGTCGCATGATTTTGCGACCTGCTTCAGGGCCGCGAAGGATACCGGCTTTTCAAGAGCGACCGTATCGCTGAACCGTAGCGCCATAATCGGGCGATTGATGTCCTTTTTCACTAGTGCATAGAGGTCGGGCCACTTATAGATTCCCAAACGTTGGAAACGCTTGAAGAGCACTTTGGGCTTATCGACGACCACCTCATCGAGGAAGGAACAAGCACGGACTTGGCCCGTCTTGGCGGATTGGCCATCCTGGCTCACATACCACAAAATTCGGCCTGGAGCCGAAAGGCCGCAACTCGGCCTCGCGGCACGATAATATACCGCCTCACGGTTGAGCGTGAGCTCGCCGCCGAACAAGTCTTCGCTGGCGAGCTCGTGATCGAATAGATGCTGGGCCCAAGTCGGCTTGATCGGCACAAGGAAGGTCGGTACGTCCGCATCGACGATCTTCGCCGGCCACAAAGCCCGCTCCAGATCCAAGAGGCGTCCGCTCTCTGTCGAATCAAGTGCTTCGTTCAAGGCATCGAGACTGAGTCCATGCCCCTCTTTGGCCAATGCGGCCAAGGTCTTCCGGAGTTCGTCCTGAGTCTTCTTCGCGTTCAAGCATAGTCTGGACCACCCCGCGCTGGTCTTCACGAACTGATCCTTTTGCAGAGCTGCGACGACGTTCCCTGGCAGGAACGGGTCCGTCACGCGGACGACCCGTCTGCCTTCCTTGGCCGCCTCGAACATCACTCGCATCACGATGTGCTGGCTAAGCGTAGATCCTATGAGGTCTCGACCCACTCGGAGGACCGGGACGCGAAGCTCGCCAGGGGCAGAACGGTCAAGTGCGAATACCGCCTGAAGATGGTTTCCGGAATCGGTGACGACGCTGCATTCCGTCGCCTTGGGATGCGAGAGGCAGCTTCTCAAAGAAGCCTGAAAGGTCGCCTTGGTCTCCCGGGCCGCGCCATTATGGAAGGCCTCGATCGCGCTGCCGAGCTGGTCTTTCGCGAGTAGCCCAATTCTAAACAGCGTCCCGGCGAGTCGAGCGGGCTGATAGACGCTTGCGCGCTGCAACTCATCGATCCGAGCGATGAGGTCGCTTGGATGGATGACCAATAGACCGAAGGAATCGTAGACGTCGGCGGCCTTCTCGAGAAGACCTGTATCGCGGGTCACGAACACCGTAGCGCCCGAAGCGATCGAACGAGCGAGATGCCGTCGATCTGCGTCGTCACTGCTTCCCGTGAGTCCGTCAAACAACCTGGCAAGAGCATCATAAGCCGACTGGAACCCGGTCTGGTCGGACGTCAGTTGTTGGAAGCGCGAATAGAAATCCCGCTGGCGGCCCCGCTCCAGGCCATCATCCATCTGGTTAATCTCGTTAAGAATCTCATTCGTCACGCATAACTGGAGCGAATCTTGCAACCAATCCGCCTCCAGGGCTTCGGAGTCGGCGTTCCGCTTCTTGTAGAGATCGAGGAAAACGTTGTGGTCAATCGCCGCGATCAGCTTGGAATCAAGGCGCTGCTTGTCCGCGTTCGAAAACAGGGTCGGGTGGTTGTGATCAAGCCACCAGTAGGTGAGAATCGCGCCATCTTTGCCACGGCCCGGCTTGTCGTGCACCGCGGTAAACCCAAGCTTGGGCCAGACCTTGCTAGCGTCATAATCGCGGCGACAGGAGAGGCCGATGCCGCGGAACCGCTGCGTATCCGCATGCAGCCGGGCGACCAAGGCCTTGGCGATACCTTTGCCCTCCTGCCCCTTCCCCACACAGAGATGAACGATTACGACGAGATCCCGCGAATGGCGGAAAAGAAGATAACCGATGCAGGCGCCTTTCTCCGTGGCGACGAGTATGTTCCGCCGCGCAGCGTACTCCTTGAACGCGCCCTCGGGGAAGAGGCCTAGTGTGCTCGAACGCGCACGCCAGAGCCGCATGACTTCCTGGAGATAAGGCGAGGCTCCATCGATCTGCTCAATCGCAATCGGCGCACTGCCGCGCACGGCCGGCACCGTCCTCTGGCGTACGCTTTCAGTGGCGACCATTCTCGCTGCCGTTACGGCTCGATACGAAGCGATCCATTCAGGCCCAGGTCTGAGATGACTTGGCTGACCTCTTCGCGGAGCGGACCAGCGGCCTTCCCATCGATTTGAACCTCGAATTGGACGGAAACCTTGAGCTCCGTTCCCTGCTTCAATCGAGGCAGGAGCTTGGTTCCGAGGCGATTCCAGACTTCGGGAGGTATCTGGCCCCGGATTCTCACTGCGCTCTTTGTGGCAACGGGCGCCACGATTGTCTCGCCCGACTCCTCCGGGGCGATCTTCTCAGACCCGCTGTTAGGTCCCGCTCCGATGGCCTCAGCGGCGCTCGGCTGAGTAACGACTACGCCCGCAGCCAGCTGCTCGGCGCGCTGCTTCGTGAGAAGGAAAACGTCCGACTCGAAGCTTATCTCATCGGGATTCAGCGGCTCCTTGAACCACAGCCTGGCGAATCCCCCTGCACCGCCTGAGCCCGAAGCCAGACCGAACTCGCCCAAACCCACAAACTCCGCAATCTTCCCGGTCAGGGTTCCATCGGGGTCGAGGAGCCTCGGCAGAGTCCCGTTCAGAAAGCACTGGCGAAGGCCGGAGAGCGGCCAGGCGCCGCTTTGTTTCAGTGCCGCAGGCCATTTTCGCTCGAGATAGCCCGCGCTGACCGTCTCGTTGAGCAAGCCTTCATTTTTGAGGGCGGATATCACGCGGGCCGAGAGTGACTCCCGACCGCTCGAATGGCCGGCTCCCAGATCCAAGACCTTCAATCCGTCAGGCTCACCCGACTCGGCTAGGGCCACGAAGCGGTAGGTCGCCCAGACCTCATCCTTAGCAGCCGACTCCGCCTCGCGCGCCCTGGCTTCCACTTCCGCGCGGTCCACCCGATCGAAGTCGGAGCCCAGAGTCCCCTCTGCCACCTCTTTGGCGACGCGCTTCCAGGCTAGCCACACCTCGACCTTGTCGCGAAGTTCGCGTCCGGGCTTCCTCACGCACCACATGAGGGCTCCCGGATAGAGGCGCGGCGACTGCCCGCGCCGCAAGGTCCATTCCGCGATCTGTGACCGAGTCGCCGGCGTCCACTCGACCCCCGGGTCGACGACGACCAGTGTCAGTCGCGGGCTGTCCGGCACGGCAGCGCCGTCCTGCGGGAAAGGCTGCACGGGGACGGCGGCGCCTTGCTTGAACTCTTCACGCACCAAGGCCTGGGCCGCGTCCCGAACCTCGTCGTCATCGAGCGATGCCTTGCGGTCGCTTACGGCCTTGCGCAGCGTGGCCTTGTGATAGATCTTATATCCGTCCGTGCCGACGCGGCTGATGAAGAATGCCTTCGCCTCGAGCGCCGAAGCGGCACTGTCGATCGACGTGGTATCGATGCCCGGCTCGAGTAGGGCAAAGCGGAGCTCCGGAAGATGGGCAACGCGATCGACGTGGCCACCTGATGATTCGAACAAGATCGCCGTACCGACGCGCCGATGAATGCCTTGGAGAACCCCCTTAGTGTCGGCATCCAAAACGCTTGCATGAGCCTGGGGGCCGGCAAGATCGACACCGATCGCCGTTTCAAGCCGCGGCTCGCCGAGCTGGCCGAGCACCGCACTTCGGAATTCCGCGCTGGCCAGTGGCGCCGACCCCAGCTTGATAAATGGTTCGCGCCACGCGCTCTGATAGCCCTCCCTGTAAACCCACGAAACCCACTGTGCGAGCATGGCCAGAGTACCTCGCGTTTGTTGATACTGCGGGAGTGCCTGCCATTTCCTCTGGAACACTGAAAGCGTGGCAGGGTGGAAAGGGAAGCAGGCTTCAAAGCGCCCCCGAAGGAACTCCCGCGCCTTCGCCTCCGTCGTCGCGGAATCCACGGCGGTCCATTCCGGGGGCAGTTGATTGCGGCGGTCAAAGCACCACTCGGCATATGCCTTTGCGGCTTCGCGGCGCGTCTTTTCGGGTCCCAGGTCTTCGAAGAGCCTGCGGCGGACGACCTCGCTGATCTCCGCCTCATCGTTCGCGGTTAGGTCCTTGGCAACGCGGCGGACGACCTTCGTGATCTTCTCCTGCCACGCCAAATCCCATTCCGTCATCTCCACCTGACTACGTGGCAAGCTGATCACCGCCGCGCCGTTCCTAATTCCCGTCATCGCCACAGTCAGATTTTGGATGAACGCATGAAATCCGTCGGCCATGCCGCGATGCCGATTAATGAAGTTCAGCACCTCGTCGCAAAGGATAAGAACGGAATCGCCAGCAGCCTCAAAGACTCTGCCGAGAGCTTCGGTTCCTGGAGGCGTCGTTTTACTAGTCTTACCCAGAAGGGCTACGCCCTTGTCGCCTGCGAGTTGACGCGCAATATCGATCCACGGCGTTTCCCTGCCTTCGCCAGGATCCCAGGCATTGCCCACGAAAACCGCAACGCGAGCTTTCGGAACCTCTGAGATGCCAGCTTCTTTCAGGATGTCGGCTACCCCGGAATACTCTTTTGCCCTTTTTCCAGTCTGCGCCAAATGGTAAAGGGTCGTTAACGTGTGGGTCTTGCCGCCGCCGAACTGCGTGACGAGCGTGAGCACGGGCGCCGTGCCCTCGGTCTTTCCCGCGAGACGCCGGAGGACCATTCCTACGTGTTGTCGGAGCGCCTTAGTCGGATACGTCCGAGAAAGGAACTTTTTCGCATCGCTATAATCTTCCGGCGCAGTCTTAGCGACGACCTGCTCGAGCGCGATCGCAAACTCGTCGGGATTGAACGAGCGTCCTTCGCGGACTTCCTTTCGCGGCGTTGCAATCTTATACCAAGGTTCCATTAGACGAGCTCCATCAGCTTATTTCGGGACCGCCAAAAGCATTGCTTCCAATAGACGCCGCTCCTCCGTTCCTCGCGGATAAAGCGCTGCCAGAGCATTTGATAACCGCAGGAATCCTGGCCCGCGCTCAATTTCAGTTCGTATGAGCGCCTTGAGGGCACTGGCCTGTCCCTCAGCCTGAAAGACCATCGCCGCGTGGACCTTATCGAGCGTGGTAGCCTCGCGGCTTAATCGATGCTCTCCATTCTTTCGCGGGCTCTTCGGACCGGCGGCGCCATTCTTGGCTTCGCGGGCGACGTCCACAGACTCGTTGTTCGAATCCGGGAAAAGCATGAACTGATTTGCGTCACCTTTTTTGGAAAGGCGGTCGGACGCCGCTGTCACGCCCCCTTTGCCGAAAAGACGCGTCGAGCGCTCGCCGATGGACAGGAGGCGAACGACGCCTTTGTCGGTCTCGAGAATTCGGCCCTCCCACTCCGGGAGGTGTATTCCCAATGGTTGAGCGAACCGCCGTACAACATCGTAGCTAAGTGAAAACCCGCCTTTGGACTGCGCCGACGATTCCTCCTCATCGTCATCGTCTGGTTCCGACGTGCCGTCTTCTTCGGCGGCAGGCTCCACAGCGGAATTCTGATTAGTATTTTCGAGCGTCCACAGGAAAAGAGCTGTAAGCCGTGCGTCTTCCTCGACCGCACCCGCGTCTCCGTTTCTGGCTTTGGCCTCCGCAGTCCCGAGGATTTGTCCAAGGGCGGTGCGGCCGACTACCTCCCAGACCTTTTCCAAATATTCGCCGAGGGTTACAATACGACCGTCTGCTGCCTCTACATGCTCGTACTGACTAAAGATTTCCAGAGCAGGGCCGATGCAAGCGAACACTAGATCGGCTCCGCGAACGCCCTCAGATTGAAGCCGCTCAATCCAACTACCTACTCGGCGGGGCAAGTCTTTAAGTACATCGGCCCAATCGCCTATGCCGGCGTCTGAAGGTCGCGGGCGGCATACGAGATGCACACTCGTTGCAAGGGCGGCTGAATCGCGCGCTCTGAGTCTGTGAGCCATTTCTGTCGCAATGGGCCACGACGCCGTTACGACCCAGCCACCCCGAATTAGACCAGAAAGCAACGCTTCCCACCCTTCTGTCGTCTTGTGCGCAAACACGACGCTCCCAATTCCATCGTCAGACAGAATTCGTCGGCCTTCTTTGAACGCCTCCGCCATTGTGGCTTCGAAAAAGGCCTTATCCTTTGGACGGCCATCAAAGGATTGTTTCGGATCACTAATGGCTTCTAACCGCTTTGGAGTGAGTGGGTTATTCGGGTCCAACGGATCTCGCAAGATCTTTGATTCCGGCAGCGCTCGCTTAAACCACACAAAGAAGAAGTCGGACAGCGTCGCATACGGAATGGCGTCGTAGTACGGGGGATCAGTAAACCATACTGCGGCGCTCGCATCCGGAAGCGGGGACTGCTGCGCAGGCGCAAGGTGTACTTGGCCAGGACCGGACAGGTTTTGAACCGATCGAATCCCCGCGATCAGATTTTCGACGCAGACACCAAAACCGCCGCTCGATTCCGAAATAGGCACAGACTCGGCAAACCCCCAGGATGGTTTCAGCCTGCCTTGCGTGAGGACTTGGCGCGGGCACTCTGCGACCGGCTCCCAGGGGCACAGTGCATTTGAAAGATCGGCCATCTTGCCTAGCGCAAGCGCAAACACCTTTTGATTCACAGTTAATGACCGAATCTCAGCGCAAAATGTTGCCAGCGCGAGCTTCTGTCGTGCAGCAAATAAGTCGCCCCAGGACTGTGCACCGTAGAGCTGAACACGAAATCCGAGGGAGCCTTGCGGTGGAAGCGGCTCGTCAGGGAACGGGGGGCTACCGTTTGGTGCTCGCTTTGCAGACATGGCCGCGGTCGCGCGCTGGGCGCGATAAATCGCATCGTAATCCTGAGAAGTCGCCAGACGATAATGCCTTCCTGGTGAATCAGGCCGCACGGTCACGACTGCAATGAGCGTCGCTCCCCCGATTCGGCGCCCAGACTTATCGAAGACTACGTCCGCGCCACCTCGTTGCTCCCGCAATTGCGCCCGGACGCGATCGGGTGACACGACGTGGCGGTTATTCGCGATGCAAACCGCCTTCGCTCGCGAGACGGTTCCCCCTCCCACGGCGCCTTCAGACTTCGGCTCTATGATCTCGAATTCGATTGTCGGCCCATGCTTTCCAGGCACAACTGTCGGTTTAATAGCGCGACGACGGCCGGCCTTTTTGCATAGCCAAAGCGACTTCAGCAGAGGAATTTCTGCGCCACAACCGGGCTCCTCGCAGCGTATCGTTCGCGCCCAGAGATAGGCAATAGGCCTCGACCCGTCTTTGTCAACAGGATAATATTCAGCAAGCTTCGTTTCGGCGGCTTTTTTCACGGTACTCGTCACTTCATCGATCTCATCGATTAGCCGCGGTCCACGCCTGGGTATATCCTCAAGCATTACGCGCTGGATGAGACTCGCGACCGGATTTAAGTCGCTCGCCGCAGATTCGCAGCCAAGCCGAAGGCCTTCAAGGGGAATTGCGCCACCACCGGCAAATGGGTCTACTACTAAAGGCGAGTTGCCGTCATAACACACCGCGATCAGCTCCCGCGCAGCTTCTATGTAGGTTGGATTCGATGAGAGGTCCCAACTGGCGATGTTCCCAATAAATTTTAGGAGAGCTGCGCGCAGTTGCTCGTCGGAATCCCCTGCGTGTCCAAGTACCTTTTTGATAATACGGCGGAAATGCTCCTTTAACACCGCTGGGCAATTCCGATCAGCGGGATCGGGGAGCAAGAGAGCAAGCAGCATTGAGCGACACGCTGCTAGCGGGCGCCTAGCCCACCATAAATGCAGCGTCGACGGATGGCCGTGGCGAATCGACTTTTCGCGGCCGGCATGTGATGAGACCGCCGCGATGGGAAAGTCGACCTCGGCAATACGTTTACATTCCTTAGGAATCACGCGGGCGGATCCGCCTTGTAGCGAGGCGCTCCATCCTTCACCTCGATGTGTCCCTTCATAGCCGAGACGGACAAATAGTAATGCTCGACCTTGCGGACCTCATGCCATGGCAGGCGCGCAGGATCCCTAATCGGTTCCTGCAACAACGGCGCAGTTGAACAGTTGGTAACAACGTACAGCCAATAGCACTCTCGACGGTCTTCGGCCACACGCCTCTCATTCGGGGTAAGCAGCACCGTCCCTGATTGGGCACCGATACCCTTTACCTCGATCAGACGAAGCTCCCCTGAGGTGAGATCGAGGCTTGTGAGGTCGTAGCCTAGGTTCTTCTCATGGACGTCGAACACCTGTCGCCCCAGGCTCTTCTCATGCTCAATAACGACGGACATGGCTATGCGTTCGGTCTCATAATCCGGCTGCAACCGGCGCACCTCCGGCGAATTGCGCTCTGGATGCGGAAGTACAAGGATGCTCGCCATGCGCTGAACCCCTTGAAGGGTTAGCGAACGCTCCCGCCCAAGTTCCTGTCGCCGCTTCTCTCTGCGCGCCAGGAGCTCGGCATGGCGGCTCTCGGCCTGCGCTAGGCGTCCCTCAGCTCCGGAGAGCTTTTGCTCAGCATCGGCAGCCGCGCGCCCGATTTCCTCGTCCGCCTTCTGGATTAGCTCGGTGAGCGAAAGGTTGACGTGAGCGGCCACGCGGTCCACTTCCGCAACCCGCTCTTTCTTTATCTCATCGAGGAAAGGTCCAAAAACCGAAGTATTAAGCCATCCTGTCGGCTCATCAAGACCCACGACTGTAGGGAATTCGGCCGGGGAACGCGCGGGAGCAAAATTCCCGATGATTGATGGGTCCGCCAGCTTCGGCTCTGATCCATCCATGATTTCGACCACGAACAGCCGCTCATGGATGATGTGGCCCAGACCATCTACGACCCGCGCGCGGTAAAAATCATAACGAGCCGGTTTGTCGTGCTGGAGAGAGTGGAAACACGCTCCTTTGGAGAAGACCGGCTCCGCGAGCTCGATAACGTGTCGGCGCAACGCTTCGAATAGCGAGTGACCGGGCGTTACCCACTCTAGGTGGTTCTGTTCCGCGACCTCGCGATCCGTCGAAAGGCGAGGATATTTTGCCGCCAGAGTGGGCAGCCGCCAGTCGGCATGGGATTCGTACTGGCGCAGAAGCGTCGGAGTCCGGCTCGGTTCGAAAGTATGTGGGTGCGCCGGGACCTGTTTCAGCGTGAGGCCCGCGTGCGGCGCCGCGTCTCGAAGGAATCTCGCGATAGTTTCGGGAACGACGCGCCGCTCCTGGGCCCGGGCACGACGCTCGATCAGCATGTCCAGGTTAAGCTTCTTTGCAGCCAAGCCCTCGAGCGCGTTGCGGCAGATCGCACGGAAACGGTCCGCTTCCACATTCCGCAGGAGGCGATCTTCAAGGTCGGCATCGCCTAGGCGGCCCGCATAATAGTCGCGGAAGATGCGCTCGATTTGCGCAGCCGGCAGCACTTCACCGACGACGTTGAAAACGGCATCGTCATCGAGCGCGTCGCGGATTTGCTGTAGTTTTTCGAGCAGCCGTTGGAGGATACGCCCTTCGATCGTGTTGCTGGCGACGAAATTGAAGATGAGACAATCTTCCCGCTGGCCGTAACGGTGGATGCGCCCCATGCGCTGTTCCAGCCTGTTCGGATTCCAGGGAATGTCGTAGTTGAAAAGGATGTGGCAGAACTGAAGGTTAATGCCCTCGCCGGCCGCTTCAGTCGCGACCAGGACCTGGATGCTGCCTTCCTTGAATTGCTGCTCGGCGAAGATTCGTGACCCAGGATCATCGCGCGAGCCGGGTTTCATCCCGCCGTGGATGACACCCACCTTAAGCCCCCACTCTTCAAGGCACTTAACGAGGTAGTCGAGAGTGTCCTTGAACTCCGTAAAGATAAGAAGTTTCTTATTCGGATCCTTGAAAAAACCTTCTCTCTCAAGCACTGCCTTTAGCTTCGAGAGCTTCGCCTCGGTGCCCTCCACCTTCTTTGCTTCGGCCGCGAAGCGCCTTAGTTCGGCAACCTCCTCGCGAATCTGCGAGGCGTTATGAGAGAGCGTGACCGCCTCAAGCATCTGTTCAAGACGCTCCCGCTCATTCTCCTCCATCTCTTCGAGCTCGTCGGCATCGGGGAGGTCGGGTGGCGCGATACGCATAAGCTCCTGCGCGCGCTTGAGCCCGTCCTCTAATCGATTGGCGCGGTTCTCAAGGCTGCGTCGCAACGCATAAGTGCTCGACGCAAGGCGCCGCTGATAGAGCGACATCAAGAAGCCGACGGCTCGAGCGCGCGGATCGTCCCCTCGGCTTGCCGCGCCGGCACATTGATGTTTGACGAACCGCGTGATATCGCGGTATAGGTCGAACTCCGCTCCATCGATCGCAAACTCAACGGTATGCGGTATGCGCTTCTTAAAAATCTTCTCTGCCGCCCATGTTCCATCTGCCTGGCGGATTGGGAAGTACCGCATGACCTCCTTCGTCCGCCGAAGATAGAATGGGGCATGGCGCCGCTCCATTGCTTCCTGGATCGATTTCACATCGGCGTAGGCATCGGAGTCGAGGAGCTGGAGGAACAGGCTGAAATTGGCGGGGTCGCCCTTATGCGGGGTGGCAGTGAGGAGAAGAAGATGGTCGGCCGTGTCGCGCATGAGTTCGCCAAGCGCATAGCGAGCCGTCTTGCGCGCGGGTGGCGTCCAAGACATGCGATGTGCCTCGTCGATGATGACGAGGTCCCAATGCACTTGTTTTAGACCAGGCAGGATTTCCGTTCGCTTCGCGAGATCGAGCGAGGTGATGACCTGCTTCTGGTCCAGCCACTGATTGATACCGAACTGCTCACGGATATCTTGACCTCGCAGGACGAGCAACTTTTCGTCGAACTTGTCCTTGAGTTCCCGCTGCCACTGGAACATCAGGTTCGCGGGCACGATGATGAGGATGCGCTCGGCCAGACCGCGGAGCTTTAACTCGCGGATCAGAAGGCCCGCCATGACCGTCTTACCTGCACCCGCGTCATCAGCGAGAAGAAACCGCACGCGCGGGAGCTTCAGCAGATAGTCGTAGACCGCCTCAAGCTGATGTGGCAGCGGGTCTACGCGCGAGATCGATAGCCCGAAATAGGGATCGAATTCATAAGCGATTCCGAGAGCGTACGCCTGCAAACCAAGCCGTAGAAGCGCTGCGTCACCATCAAAGGTGGCGGCGCCGTGTTGGATGGCTAACGATTCAAGGTCCTGGGCGCTCAAGGTGACGCGAGAGAATTTCTCGGTCTGTAGCCCGACGACGCCAAGCACCCATGAACCGTTGCCGTTAGGACGAATGGTCTCAACACGCATCGGCTCCTTGAAGAGCGCGCCGCGTAGGACTTGTCCCTCTTTGACGGGGGTCGTTTCTTCCATGCGAAAAAGCCCGGATATTTTACTACTTTGCCGCTTCCGTGTCGGAAATATGCTGGGATTTCCGGTCTTTAGTAGAATCGAGGTGTGCCGGAGCTTCCAGAAGTCGCGGTGCTAGCCAAAGACTTAACTGGTTTTACCGCCGGTCGACCTCTCACCAACGTCGCTTTTCTTGGGCGCCGATCAACGTTGACGAAAATGATCCCGAGCCCGGTACAGCGCGCGTTTTTAACAATGCGCGGCCATCCGGTCAGGATCACATCGAACGGGAAACACCTCTACCTGTCTGTACGACAGACGAGGGTTCAGATCCGTCTTGGCATGACTGGATGGTTTCAAGTGCGACCAGTGCCGCGCGAGTACGCGCCGCATCACTTTGCAACGCTTGTGTGGGGCAACCGCAGGGCCCATTTCCTCGATTTTCGTAGATTTTCCCGTATGGCGATCAACGCGGAGGAGCACAAGGGCGCTCTTGGGGGATTTGAACCTATCAAGGGGTTCTTCTTGGCGCCTGCTCGCGAGTTGAGCGTTGCTCTCAACCATTCACTTAGGGGCTTTCACTCTCGGCCGCGTATCACATGGCTTCTCAATCACGGAGTTCGCACTGGAATTGGGAACTACCTTGCGAATGAGGCTCTGGGCAGATTGGGGCTCTCACCGTTTGAAGCCTGCCGGGACAGAAAAGAAGCCCTCGCTCTGCTGACGGCGTCCCAAAAGCTAGCAAAGGAGAGCTTTGCTTGCGGCGGAACTTCGTTCGGAATCGGCTACTTCCGCCTCGACGGGTCGGAGGGAACATTTGCTCAGAAGCTACGGGTTTATCGGCACCCAGCGGCGAGGCGAGCGGTCTTGAACGGGCGTCCAGTATATTTCCGTCCGGTGTAGCCTGAAGGACCTTGCTGCGGCAAGGTGGAGCGGCTGCGGACCGACCCGCCGGGCGCGGGCGACTCCCTCGCGGGAGTCGCCCGGCCCGTCGCCTTACATGAGGCCGTGGTCCTTGAAGCTGAAGAAGCTCCCGTCAGCCAGAACCATGTGGTCAAGCAAGGGGATGCCGAGCAGTTCCCCCGCCCGCTGAATCCGACGCGTCGCCTCCTTGTCCTCCGCGCTCGGCGTCGTATCGCCGCTCGGATGGTTATGCGCGACGATGACGGCCGCCGCGTTGTTCAGGATCGCGCCCTTGAAGACCTCGCGCGGATGCACCAAGCTCGCGCTGATCGTGCCCACCGACACCACCTCGTAGCCCAAGACGCGACTCCTGGCGTCCACGTCGATGCGCCAGAAGTGCTCCCGGTCGAGTCTCCGGCACTTCGGCTTCATGAACTTGAAGACGGCCTGGGGGCTGCTGATTTCCGCCTCCGCTGGACGCCCTTCTCGGACGATCATCACCCGAATCTTCATCGGCCGCTTCCGCCCTGAGCCCTTCGCATCTAAGCCCGCCTGTCCGTCGGTTCCGAACCCTTTCGTGATCTCGTAGTTCTTGTGCATGGTCGCACCTCCGCACGGCCCGGAGGGTGAGGGCGGCCGAGGAACGGCGCTGAAGCGAGGAATAAATGGTGGGTCCCCACCTGGCGACCGACCCGCGGCGAAGACGGGCTGGGCGGCCTCGAGATCTCGAGCTGTCCGAAAATTTGGGGCTACGGCGGGGGTTGGGCCGAATTTTCGGATCGCCGGCGGGGGTGACCGTTTATGCCGCAGCGCGGCGCCGTTCGCTCCTGGCCGTCCGAATGGAGGTGCGAACAGAAACAAGAATGGAGAGAGCATGAAAGGGTTCGGCGCCGTTGGCAGAGAAAGCGAAAAAGCCCGCCGCCGAGCGGTGGGCAGTGTGGAGTTCTCGGTCCCCGCGAGCTGCTTGCGGGGAGGAGCGCCCGCGGACCGATCCGCGCGCCCACTGGGCGGAGAAATCCAAGCGGCGGTGGGCGGGGTGCGTCGAGTCGCAGGCTCGTCCACGCCGTCCACCGCCGAGGCACTGTCCACCGCAGGAGGTCCTCGTCCGAGCTGGGTCATTGTCTATCCCTCCACCGGCACGACGACAAGCTCCACGTCGTCCGGCGATATCCGCAAGCCGTCGGCCGTCAGGTAGTAGCCCTGCGCCGCGTAGCGCGTTCTGAACGTGGCCGCGAACGCCTCGGCCTCGGCCTGCGTCTCGAAGGTGTCGGGCGAGGCGAAAACGCCGTCCGTCTCTTATGTTGCGGCCGTACTTATGTTGCGCAGCCGCAGCCCCCCATCAGTACGGCGTCAGTTCCAGATAACATAAGTAGGCACCGCTGCTGTGCCTCACGCAGCTATTTTTGCTAAGATAATATCGGCTTCCGATATTATGATCGACCGAGAGATACTTCGCGGACTGCTCAAGATATGCATCCTCTCCTGCGCGGCTGAAGAGGACGAACTCTATGGCATGGGGCTGATCGAGCGCATGCGACGTTGCGGCTTCGCCGTGAGCCCGGGCACGCTCTACCCCAACCTGAACGTAATGCTCCGGGAAGGTGACCTTCTGCGCCAGAACAAGACTGTCGGAGGCAAACGGCGGATCGTCTATCGGATTTCAAAGAAGGGGCGCGAGGAACTACGGCAAACAAAGGGCAAGCTGAAGACGCTCGATCGGATCTTCGGCCTCACCGGGAAGAGGCGGCGTCGTGGGTAGGGCCCTGGTATTGGCGGCCGCTCTTTTCACGGCAGCGCCGTTGCGCGCCGAGGAAGCGCTGACGCTTGCTCAATTATCGGAACTAGTCGAGGCTGTAAACCCGGCCTTGAAAGCCGCCGAGCAGCAAGCGCGCGCCGCCGACGCGACCGCATCGCAGGCGGCGCTCTATCCGAATCCGACGCTGACCTACGATTATGCCGTCGAGAAGACCGTAGGCCTCAGCCAGGACTTCGAGTTGCCCGGCAAGCGGCATAGCCGGCTCGAAACGGGACACCGGGAGGCCGATCTCTCGCGGGCCAAGTACGCCCAGGTCCGCGCCGACCTCAAGGCGGACGTGGAGGAAGCCTATTACCAACTGCTGCTTGCGCGGCAGCGAGCCGATCTCCTGAAGCGTCAAGCTCAGACCCTCTCAAAGATGCAGGCCCAGGTCGGACAGCGCTATCAGCCCGGTCTCAAGAACAGCGTCGATACGGTTCGCATCGACCTCGAAGCGGCTGGCGTTCAGAAGGCTTCCAGGCAGGCAGCCGCCGAGGAAGAAATCGCGATCGCGGCGCTCAACACGCTTCTCCTGCGCCCCGCCACGGCCTCGTTGGAGATACAGGGCAGCCTTGAGACATCGTTTCCGCAGCTTACGCTTGAACGCCTTCAAGATGCCGCAGGCCAAAGCCCCGCGCTTGTTTCGGCGCAAAAGGCGATGGACCTCAAATCGGCTGAATTGAGCTTTGCCCGAAAAGCTTGGCTGCCCGACATCAAGGCCGGGCCCAATTACTCGCGAGGCTCGGGCGATGAGCGCTTGATCGGCTTCAACGTCGGCGTCCCGCTTCCCTTGTGGAACCGGAACCAGCGCGCCGTTGCCGCCTCCCAATCGAGCCGCGACGCGGCACAGTTTGAGGCCAGCGGCGTCCAGGCGATCGTGGCCCAGGACCTTCACCGGCAACTTCGCGCGTATCAAGCGGCGCAAGAACAGGTGAGGACCTTCCAGGCTGGGCTTCTGGATCAGGCCGCTCAAGTGATGGTCCAGGCGCAGTCGGCGTATAAGCAAGGCCTCATCAATCTCACCGATTTCCTCGATGTTCTCAGGACGTCGCTACAGGCAAAAGACGATTACGCGCAGGCTCTTTGGGAATCCCACCGAAGCCTGGCGGAGATCGAGCGCAGGCTTGGGCGCCCGTTGGAATGAGGAGTTGACATGAACCGATCTCTGATTTTGGCCGCAGCTTCCGTCCTGCTGCTCGGCGCCTGTAAGGGCGAGAAGCCAAAGGAAGCCGTCGAAGAGAAGCCGAAGGCGCAGGCCTCGTCCGAACCGGGAACGTTCAAACTGAGTGAAGAGAGCGAAAAGGCGATCGGCTTCAAGACCCAGGCCATCGGCCTCGGCATGGCCTTCGACGCCATCCCGGTGACCGGCAGCCTCGACGCGGAGCGCGATCAGCCATTGACGGTCGTGTCTTCGCCCGCCGGCGGCGCGCTTGAGAGCATTGAGGTCAGCCCGGGTGACGCCGTCGGAAAGGGACAGGCCGTGGCGCGCGTCGCGGGCAAGGCGGTGGCTTCGCCGGTGCTCGGAACCGTCGCCGACATCAAGGCTCGCGCTGGAGAGACGGTCGCCGCCGGGCAGCCGCTCTTGAGCATCCTGAATCTATCGAAGCTCACGGCATATCTGGACGTCTACGAGGACCAGATTCCCAAGGTCCGCGCCAGGCAGAGAGTCGAGGTGACCGTGACGGCCTACGCCGGCAAGCCGTTCTATGGGACGATAGAGAGCTTCTCTCAGCAGATCAACCCGCAAACCCGCGCCGCCATCGCCCAGGTGGACGTCGACAACGGCGAGGGCAAGCTTCGACCTGGAATGTCCGTCGAGGCGCGCATCCTCTTGCCATCCAAGGAGAAGCGGCTCGTCGTTGCCGCGAGCGCCGTTCTCTACGACTCCGCGGGCGCGAGCTGGGTCTATATCCAGGCCGACGCCCATACGTACTCCCGTCGGCGCGTCGATCTCCTCCCGTCGCCGGTCGGCCAGCAACTCATCGTCAAAGAGGGCCTGAAGTCCGGCGAGGTCGTCGTCGTCCAGGGAGCCCAGGAACTATGGGGCCGCGAATTTAAGGGACAGCTCGACATCGGCGAGCAGGGCGAAGGCGGCGATAAGGACTGACATGCTCAGCCGCTTAGTTGGCTTCTCCCTCAAGTTCCGGTTCGTCGTGCTGCTGCTGGCAGCACTTCTGCTCGCCGGGGGCATCTACGTCGCCTCGACTTCACCGATGGACGTCTTCCCCGAGTTCGCGCCGCCGCGCGTCGTCGTCCAGGTTGAAGCGCCCGGGTTGCCGGCGGCGGACGTGGAACGCCTGGTGACCACTCCCATCGAGAACGCCGTCAACGGGGTCCAGGGCCTTATCAACCTCAGGTCTTCGTCGATCCCCGGACTCTCCGTCATCACGGCGCTCTTCGAGGACGGCACCGACATCTACCGGGCGCGTCAGCTCGTCGCCGAGCGGCTCTCGGCCGAGAGCACGCATCTTCCGCGCGGAGTACAGGCGCCGGCGCTGCTTCCTCTGACGAGCGCCAGCGACCGCGTGCTGATGGTGGGATTGACCAGCGACACGGTTTCGCCGATGGACCTTCGCACGATCGCCGATTGGACGTTCAAGCGGCGGCTGCTCTCAGTGCCCGGCGTGGCGAGCGTGCTCGTGTTCGGAGGCGATCCCAAAGAATACCAAGTCCTCTTCCAGCCCGATAAGATGAAGCTTCTCGGCGTATCGCTGCAAGAAGTCCTGAAGGCGGCTGGTGAGGCGAATGCCGTCGGCGGGGCGGGCTACTTGGACACGCCGCTTCAGCGGCTGTCGATCCGGGCCAGCGGCGGCGTCTCGGCCCGCGACGACCTCGGCCGAACGCCCGTGGCGTTCCGGCAAGGCACTCCTATCCCGCTCAATCAGGTGGCGCAGGTGCGCTTGGGCTCAGCGATCAAAGTCGGCGACGCCACGATCAACGGAAAGAACGGCGTCATTCTGGTGATCAACAAGCAGTTCGGGGCCAACACTCTTGAGGTGACGCGAAACGTCGAGGCGGCTATCGAGGGGTTGAAGGCTTCGATTCCCAAGGGCATCGTGATCGAGCCACGCCTATTCCGGCAGGCGACATTCATCGAGCAGGCAATCGGGAACCTGAAAGTCGCCATCTGGCTCGGCTGCGGGCTGGTCGTGCTCATCTTGATCGCGTTCCTTTACGATTGGCGCACGGCCGTCATCAGCCTGACAGCGATCCCGCTTTCCCTGCTGGCCGCTATCATGACGCTCAGGTTCTTCGGCCAGAGCATCAATACCATGACGCTCGGCGGCATCGCCATCGCCATCGGCGAGGTCGTCGATGACGCCATCATCGACGTCGAGAACATCTGGCGGCGCATCAGGCTCAACAGGAAGACCGCCACGCCGCGCCCGGCTCATCAGGTGGTCTTGGATGCCTCCTTGGAGGTTCGCAGCGCCGTCGTCTACGCGAGCTTCATCGTCTCGCTCGTCTTCTTCCCAATCTTCTTCCTCGGCGGAGTCTCAGGCAAGATCTTCGCCCCGCTCGGCTACACCTATATCCTTGCGATCATGGCCTCGCTGCTCGTCGCGCTGACCGTGACGCCGGCGATGTCGCTGTGGCTCCTGCCCAACGAAGAGGAACACGACAGCCCGCTCGTGCGGTATCTCAAGGGCCACTACCGCCGCTGGCTGCCCTGGCTGCTCGATCACCGCGCCATCGTCTTCGGCGCGGCCGCCGCCGCCCTGGCCGCGTCGTTGATCGCCATTCCGTTTCTGGGCGGAGAGTTCCTGCCCGAATTCCGCGAGCCCGATTTCATCGTCCATGTGGCGGAGAGCCCCTCGGCTTCTCTGCAAGAGTCGCTTCGCGTGGGGAGCGCGCTCTCGGAGCGGCTGCTTGCGGTCAAGGGCGTGACGAATGTCTCCCAGCAGCTCGGGCGCGCAGAATTGGGAGAGGACATCTGGGGCACCAACTACAGCGAGATGTATTTATCCATCGATGCCAAAGGGCACGATTATCAGACGGTACTCCGGCGCGTCCAGGACATTCTCGAGAAGACGCCGGGCATCGTCTCGAGCGTGAAGCAGTTCCTCCGGGAACGGATCGAAGAGGTGATCTCGGGTGTGACGGCGCCGGTCGTGGTCCGCATCTACGGTCCCGACCTCGAAACGCTGCTCCAGAAGGCGCAGGAGGCAGCGGGCCTGATGGCGGGCGTTCGCGGCGTCAGGGCGCTACAGGTTGAGCAGCAGGTGATGGTCCCGCAGATCGAGGTCGTCATCCGCCGCCAGGCCGCCGCGCTCTACGGCCTGACGCCGGGCGCGCTGAAGGACTCGGTGCAGACGGCGTTCCTGGGCCAGCCCGTGGGCCAGGTCTTTGATGGCGACCGTTTTTTCGACATCGTGGTCCGGGCTCCCGACACGGCGCGCGCCCAGCTCGGGTCGGTGCGCCAACTGCTCATCGATACGCCATCAGGCGCGCGCGTGCCGCTTGAGACCGTCGCCGACGTGCGGTTCTCACCGACGCCGAACGTCATCAACCACGAGAATACGTTTCGGCGCATCCTCGTGACTTGCGGCGCCGACCGTGATGTGGCTAGCCTGACAAAGGACATCGAGCGGATTTTGTCGCATGGGCTCGCGTTGCCGCAAGGCTACCACGTCGAGTACGGCGGAGAGTACGAAGCGCAGCAGCAGAGTCAACGTCGCATCCTGGCGCTGGGTGTCGTCGCGCTCTTCGGGATTTTCATCCTCCTCTATCTCGATTTCCGCGCGCTGCGCCTGAGCGTCCTGGTCATGCTCAGCGTGCCGTTCGCCCTGATCGGAGGAGTCTTGGCGGTCGTGATCACGGGAGCAAGCGTCTCGCTCGGCTCCCTTGTCGGCTTCGTGACCCTTTTCGGGATTGCCGTGCGCAATGGCATCATGCTGATCACGCACTACCGCCATCTTCAAGAACAGGAGGGTATGGCATTCGGACGGCAGCTCATCTTGCGGGGCGCCGAAGAGCGGCTTTCGCCGATCCTCATGACCGCTTTGGCGGCGGCGCTGGCCATCCTTCCTCTCGTTATCGGAGGTGGCAAGCCCGGCCATGAGATCGAGCACCCAATGGCGGTTGTCATCATCGGAGGCCTGTTTACATCGACGCTGCTCAATCTCATTGTCCTTCCTGCGCTGTACGAGCGTTTCGGCAAGGTGCAAGATCGATGAGCACGCAGTTGGTCAGAGCCCTCGTCGCCCTGGCGCCGACGAGCCTGCTTCTTGTTGGAGCCGTGATCCGGACTCGCAAAGAGAACTCGGCTGTATCCTTTCTGCAGCTCGCTGGCGCGGCCTGCTTGGTCGTCGTCGCTCTTACTCACGTTTCGGAGGCGCTCGGTCTATTCTCAGCGATGCGCTGGGGGCAGGAAGACAGCCTTGGACATTACTTTGATCTGGCATCTGCGATCCTTGGCTTCACGCTATTTCCTTTGGGCTATCTCCTCGACGCGAGGAAGTGATCGTAGGCAATGCGGCACCGCCTTTCACAGAGACCTGCAATCCTTTGAGGAACGCCATCAGGCCCGCCTGTTGGTGCCATGACCGGTTGCGGGAACCTTCCTGCACCTCGCAGGCGCCGAGCGCCTTGGCTTTCATTTCGAGATCGACCTCGGCGTAAATGTTGGTCGTGTCGAGAGAGACGTGGCCGAGCCAAGCTCTGATCGTGTTGATGTCGACGCCGGCGCGAAGAAGATGGACCGCCGTCGTGTGGCGGATCACGTGCGGGCTGACGCGCTTCGGCGAAAGCGATTTGATTCGTTCTGCCGCCTTCCCGGCGCATCGCTTCACCAGCGCGTAGATTCCAAACCTAGTAAACGCCTGGTTGTTCCGGTTTAGGAATACGCGGTCTTTCGGCTGCTTTGCGGCGATCAAGGCCCCGAGCAGGCTCGCCGTCGCAGGCCAGAGCGGGCAGACGCGTGTCTTGTTGCCCTTGCCGGTGATTTTTACCGCGGGCGATGACGCCAAGAAGAGATCCCCGGTCGACAGGCGGGCGGCTTCATCGGCGCGTGCACCCGAGTTGTAAAGGAACAACAACAGGGCGTACTCGCGGCTTCCCCGCTCAGATCGACGGTCCGGCACCGAGAGCAGCGCATCCATTTCCGGTTTCTCAAGGTAAGGCAAGGTGCCCTTAGGGCCCTTCTTGAAAGGAACCGCCAGAATTTCCGCGCACCAGCCGAGGTCCTCGACACTGCGCGTGCCGATGAAGCGCGCGAGCGCGTGGATCGCGGCCAATCGTTGATTGCGCGTCGCGATCGAGCAGTGGCGCTCCTTTTCCAGGTGCTCGAGAAAGAGCCGGATCAAGTCGGATGACAGCTCTTGGACGGCCAGACGGTCTATCGCTCTGCCGGTTCGAGCTGCGATGAAAGGAAGGAGCAACGTCATGGCGTCGCGATAGCTGGCCTGCGTATTTCGTGCCAAGTTAAGCTCGCCTACGATGTGCTCCAGCAAGAATCGACGAATCCACGGCGCCATCAGCTTCTTATCGAGCATCGCGCACCTCCACACCGGCGTAGCTCTCGAATCGGCGACTCGCCTCGCGCAAGAGCTCGGGCGTCATGCTCAGGTAGCGCTGCGTTCCGCAGATGTTGACGTGACCCAGGTACGTGGACAGGGCCGGCAGCAGTTGCTGGACATCGGCTCCTTGCCGATACCAACTCTCAAGCCGGCGGACCGCGAAGGTATGCCGGAAATCATGAATCCGCGGCTGGTAGCGCGTCCCCTCCCGGCGAAGGCCAACACGCGCTCGAATCTTTCGGAACGTGAGTCCAACCACGTATGGCGTCATCGGCGTGCCCATGCGCGACGAGAAGAAAGCCGAGTCCGTGCCGTCGAGCATAGGAAATTCACGACGGTAATCGAAGAACCGACGCAGCACAGAGGCCAGCGGCGAGCCGATCGGGACCAAGCGGGTCTTGTAGAACTTCGAGTTTCTGACCGTGAACACTTGGGCGGCGAGATCGACGTCAGCCATCGTCAAGGAACACACCTCGCTGACGCGCAAGCCGGTCGCATAGAGGGTGCAGAGGACGGCGCGGAATGTTTCGGGCCGAATATAAGCCTTGTATCCGGGCCCGGATTTGAGCAGGGCCGTGCCTGCCACCAATCGCCTTAAATCCTCTTCGCTGTAGATGTAGGCCGCGCAGGGCGGAAGCCGCTTCGGAATGACGGTCGGCATTGGAGAGCGCTCAATGTAGCCGTGGCTAATCGCGAACCGGAAGAGTCCGTTTAGCACGCTGAACTTGCGATGCCAGTTGGATGTCAGGGGGCCGGAACCCGCGACGAATCGAAGCACGGCCTCCGGGGCCGCGGCACTGATGTCGATAGCGCCCATGGCGCGGCAGAAGGCCTTGAGAACCTCAGGCTCGTTCGCGAAGCGCATGCCGATCGACCGACGATGAGATACATACTGATCTATAAGGGCAGTCAGTTCCATGCCACACCTCCCAATTCAAATTCCGCGACTTTTCGAAGCGACGGCAGGTCGACCTTGGCGTAGACACGCGTCGAGACCGCGCTTCGGTGTCCCAGATGATCGCCGATCTCCTTCAACGAGAAGCCCTGCTCGACCAGATGTGTCGCGCAGGCATGACGCAGCGCGTGCGGGCCCCTCCGACGTAGGGAGAGACCCAGGGCGAGCACGTGCTTGCTGATATTCTGATGAAAGGCGGCTTGGGTTAGCGGGCGCAACGGAGCGAACAGGGTCAAGAAGACTTCCTGCCGGCCGCATCTTGGACGGATCAATTCCAAGTATTTGGCGATCGCGTTGCCGACGACGGATGTCAACGGATACGTTTGCGACCGGCGTTGCTTCGGGCGCTGCACATGAATCAGATCGCGCTCCCAATCGACATCTTCGAGACGCAAATGAGCCACCTCGCTTACACGCAGACCGTAGGTGGCCATCAGCAGTACCGCGGCGCGGTCGCGGATGTCGCGCGGCCGATTTGTGTCCATGCTCGCGACGATTCGCTGCACCTCCTCCCAGGTGGGCCCGGTCGGCAGGGATTCGTGGAAATAGACTTTCGGACCCCGGATAGCGTCCGGGAGCAAGGCACTGCACCAACCGCGCCGGGCAACGTGCTGGAAGAAGGCCCTCAACGCATGGGCTTGATTGCCGACGCTGATACGGTTCCAGCCGTGCGTGCCTCGTTCGGCAAGGTATTCGTCTATATCCTGAATCGCGACGTCGCCTGGTGAGCGACCTCGCGCTTCATGCCATTTGAGGAAACGCTCGGCGTCTCGCCGTCGTTGGTCAATTGTTCTTGGAGAGAAGCCGCGTTCCCGATCCATCCAGGCAAGGAAGTCGTCGAGTATGTTGCGGGATGCCGTGGAGAGCGGAGCGGGCCCAGGAAGTCGGCCGAGGAATTTAAGCCAGCGGCGCGTCACTCGCTGCATGCTGAGTGCTACCAACGGCCTCAACCTGCGGCCGATCCGCCGTTCCCGCTTGGCATCGTAGCGGGCGACAGCCGCATCGACCTGCTCGAACGTGACCGGCCCGTCACCGCGCCAGCGAAGCTGGCGCGCGACTATGCAGAGTTCCGCCGACATCTTGTCCAGCGTGCTCTGCGCGTAACCCTTCTCGGCGCAGTGCGTGAGATAGCGCAGACGTTCTTCGACGAACGGAGCATGCTCATGGCGGTACGTCGGATAGGGCGGATTTTTCGACATTATGGACCCTCCTCGGGGTACGAGATGGGAAGGAGGGTAGCAGGGGGCGTACTTATGTGGTGAAGCGGCTATGAAAACTCACGGCGACGCCGCACGATCAGGGGGCTGCGCAACATAAGTACGGCCGCAACATAAGCGACGTTATGTGCTGCAGCACATAAGGTGGCGTTCCAGAGGCTGAACATGGTTAATCCTCCCCCCGGAGCATCACGGTGATGACGGGCTCGCCCTCGTCGCCGGGTCCGCACTTCGCCCACATTGCGACGGGCTCCGCCGCCTGTCCCGCCTTCCGAATGAACAGCGGCGCGAAGCGCACTTCGTCGGGGCTCGCGGCCTTCCGAATGGCGAGCCGCAGAATCGTCAGGAGGTCCCAAGTCCGCCCGTTCCAATCCTGCCCCGCCTCTTGCAGTTCCTTCGTCGGGTTCAAGACTTCCCAAACGCCCTGCGTCACAGCCACAGGGAACTTGAAGCCCGCCTCCCGCGCGAGTTCCGAAATGTCGGCGAGGACGCCGTCCTCCAGCGCCTGCGCCCGCGTGTACGCGTGAATGACCTCGACCCCGTGCCAGATTCCCTTTTCGCTTTCCATGGTGTTCTCCTTGTTCTCAGATTTCACGCCAACCGCCGGACCTTCTCATCGCGTCGAAGAGCCGCCCGAGCCCGCCAGAGCCGGGAGCGCACCGTTCCCGTCGGCACACCAAGCCGCCGCGCCGCCTCGTCATAGCTCATGCCCTGCATGTCGCACAGCTGCACGACCGCGCGGTACTTGGGCGTCAGGTTCCCGATTGCCGCCGCGACCGCCTCGGCCACCTCTTCGCGCTCCAACTGCTCGAATACTCCCATGCTCCCGTCAGGAAGGACCTCTACGAGCGACCTGTCATCATCGCCGCCCGCCGGAAGATCGAGGCAGAGCATCCGCCTCATCCCCCGTCGCAGATCGAGGAACACGTTGCGAACGATCGTCAGATACCAGCTTTGGAACGACCGCACGGGGTCGTAGTCCTCGAACCGCTTCAACGCCCTTCGTGCCGCCTCCTGGACGAGTTCGCTGGCTTCATCCGAATTCCCCGTCAGCCTCCACGCGAAGCCTCGCGCTTCGGCTTCAATGTCCCGGAACAGCGTCCCGAACTTCGCTTCCAAGCTCGCCGTATCGCCGTCCAGTTCCTTCCCGGCCCTTTCGTAGCTCTTGCAGGTTTTCATTGAGCACCTCCGCCACCCGGAGGGCGAAAGGACCCGAGGAAGACCGCCGAACGAGGAATAAATGGTGGGTCCCTACCTGGGAACCGCCCGCGGCCGCGCCGCGCTGGCGGCCTCGAGCATCGAGCTGTCCGGAAATTTGGGGCACGGCGGGGGTTGGGCCGAATTTTCGGATTCCCCGGAAGGGGTGACCGTTTATGCCGCAGGCTCGGCGGGCTTTACTCCTGGGGCCTTGAGGAGAGGTGCGAATTGAAAACCGAAGAGAGCGGAGAAAGGGCCGGGAAGGAATCAGCGGAAAAGCAGCAGGAAAGACCCCGCCGCCGAGCGGTGGGAAGTGTGCGAGTTTGACGGAGCCGCCGGCTCAGCCGGCGAGCTGGAACGCCGCGGATCGATCCGCCGCGCTACGCGCGGTCAAAATCCAAGCGCCGGTGGGCAGAGTGGGCAAGTCCCCCGACTTGTCCAAGGCGAAGCCGGCGCTGTCCACGAAGCGGCAGTTTCCATCCCGTATAGTTGAATTTGAGGTGACGCGTTGATGGGTTTTTTTCTATCCTTCCGTGTTCGTTCAAAAACTATGATTTCGCGCCAGCCAGCCAGCCAGCCAGCCAGCCAGCCAGCGAGCCAGCCAGCCAGCCAGCCAGCATCGCTGATTAGATCATGGTCCGAGAACAGCAATATTCGGTCTTTGAAGCGATCAATAACAAGCGCAAAGAGATTTTTGTCGGTATCACGTCGCGCCAAATCTGCGAAACAATCACGCGAATACAGGCCTATCGTCCTTCAGCCATCAAGCACTGGAATCTCGATGACGTCGTCAATGTCCACAGCATCGAGTTCGGTCTGAGTAAGGCCCAGGCCGATGCCCTGCTCGAGCAATATCCGAAGAAGAATCCGCAGCCGGGCTGGCGATATTTGACTGGGATCGTCTCAGAGCCGCGCGAATAGAGACGACGCAGCGCCCCTCAGCCCGCCCATCCTCTTGAGATCGCGCGGCACCGGCTCACGCGATCAAAGACAGAATCGCCGCAGTAGCAAAAGGATCAGTTCCCATAGAGCGAGGAACAATCCGATCTCGGCGAGCATTGCCACGAGGGCCGAGATTCGCCGCAGATAGAGAAGTCGCAGAAAGGTCCGAAACGTCCAATAGCAGGCTCGATAGATCCACTCGTTGAGGACCTTCGTCGCGAATAATGGGAACGCCACGAGCGCGAGATAGAGCGCGCCCAAGGTGCGCGAGATCAGTCCGAGGAAAAGGAAGACGCCGAGCATCCCCTCCGCGGTCTTCCCAACGGACGGGATCGAGGCCGCGCTCCAACCGAAGCGCGAGCGTCCCCATAGGAGAAAGAAAACGACTATCAGCAGCAGCCGCGCGGCCGGCCACGGTTCGCAGTATGTGGGCGGGTCCCAGCCCGTGATGGCTTGTTTCATTCCCAGCATACGAGGAACGGCCGAAAAAGGTTCCCTGCGGCTGGACCTTCATTGGCAATCGCGCAGCTATTGATCTCGGCGGTGACCAGCCTCCGGCCTGTCGGATGACTATGCCACGCGGACTTCGCGCCCAACTCGAAGGTGACATAGGCGGCGCTCGTATGCAGCTCGCCCTGCGGGACTTCGTCACGTTCCCACTCTCATAGGTCTTGAGGGGGCACGCGCCATTTCATAATCTTCGTCTTACGGGGAAGGCTGGGGCGGGTATTCCGTATACTTAAGCCAGAAAATCTTGAAGGCCCCCACCAGCTCGACGAGCTCATCCAGAGAGGAAGGCTTCAGGAGAAAGCTGTTTGCGCCGAGCTGATACGCGCGACCGATGTCGCCGGGGTGCAGGGACGCGCTCAGCATGAGGATCGGAACGGCTTGCCATCGAGGCAGCGCTCGTATGCGTTCAAGCGCCTCTAGCCCGTTCAGCTTGGGCATCTTGATGTCCAAAATGATGAGCCCCGGAGGTGGCGTGCTTCGGCCCGAGTCCCGATCAGCGCGTTCAAGGAATTTTATCGCCGCGTCTCCGTCTTCGACGAGCTCCAAAGGATTCGCTATTCCGGATTCTCGCCAAGCCTCTTGCATTATGAAGCGGTCGTCGATGCTATCATCCGCGTAGAGGACCGGCCGGATCGGCTCTAACATGAGGGCAGCTCGATCATGAACCGGCTCCCCTTGCCGACCTCGGACTCAACGCGGACGTTAGAGCCCATACGCTCGGCCGCCTTCTTGACGATGGCAAGCCCGATGCCGGTGCCGGAGTCGTCGTTCGCGGGGCCGAGGCGGACGAACGGCTCGAAGATCTTCGAAAGGTGCTCAGCCGGGATGCCCATTCCGTTGTCTTCAACGATCAGAAGCGCCCGGTCTCGATGCTCGCGATCGACCCGGATGTCGACGCGAGGCCGGCGCCCTTTTGGGACGAACTTTACCGCGTTCACCAGCAGGTTCGAGACGATCTGCGTCAGCAGAGAGTCCTGGCCGCGGACCCGGCCGAGCGGACGGTGGACGAGAATATCCGCTCCTTCGAGTCCTGCGTAGTACTCGATGACGTGAGTGACGATCGAGTCGAGGTCTACCTCATACATCTTGTAGTCCTGCCGCGAGAGCCGGCCGTAAGTCAGAAGATCCTGAATGAGTCGATCCATACGAATCGCCGACATCGACACTCGTCGGAGTAGCTCGGCGCTGCTCGGCTCGAGCCTAGCTTGCTCCCGCTTGAGCACGACGGAGGCGTAAGCCTGGAGCGCTCGCAGGGGAGCGCGCAAATCGTGGGAGACGGTATATGAGAACGCTTCAAATTCTGCCAGGAGCTTCTTAACCGCCTCTTCCTTTAGGCGGCGCTCGGTCAAGTCTCGCGTAACCTTGGCAAAGCCGACTACGGCGCCAAGGTCATCCGTAATGGCGGTCACGCTCGACTCGGCCCAAAAGCGCGAGCCGTCCTTGCGCAAGCGCCAACCCTCGTCGGTGGCATTCCCGGTTCGGCGGGCGGTCTCCAGGATGCGGGTCGGCTTTCCCGTGTCCCGGTCCGCGGATGAAAAGAAGACGGAGACATCTTTCCCCAGAATTTCATCAGCACGGTAGCCCGTTATCCGCCTCGCGCTGGCGTTCCAGCTCATGATGACGCCGTTGGGGTTCAGGAGAAAGATCGCGTGATCGCGAACGCCCTCGATGAGCAGCCGAAAGCGCTGCTCGCTTTGCCTGAGCGCGCGGACGGATTGATGGAGGAGATAGTCGAAATAGCTGATCGCAAGGCCCACGGCTAAAAACACGATCGTCGGCGCGAGCATCCGGGATGGCATCCGCGCGGTGCTGTACGGAATGCTCGCGGTCACCAGCGTGGAAGCTACGGCCGAGAGAAGCGTGGCGAGGACTCCCGGACCGAATCCTCCATAGATTCCTGCCGCGACGACGGCAGGAACATAAATCAAAAAATGGGTCTCCGCCAGACCGTCACGCGCGAAGAATTGAACGAAGGTGCAAATGCCCACTGCGACAACGGCGACGATATACCGAGCGCACCAATGCCGCGCGCTGACCGTCGGGATTACCTGTTCCACGGATCGTATCTGCTCGGCCTCTGGGCCTGACCCGTGGCGTCTACGCTGGAGGTTCAACAGCGGCATGGTGGGTCCGCGCATGTTAGCGGCTCTCTAGGCGGTGGGCAGGCAGGCAGGCAGGCAGGCATAAGTGGCATCATTTTACGCGCCTTCCGTGCCGAGCGTGAAGTAAAAGGTCGCGCCTTCGTTGACGCGGCTCTCGGCCCAGACGCGGCCATGGTGGCGACCGATGATCCGCTCGACCACCTCGAGCCCGAGCCCAATACCTGGGAAATCCGGGTCGGAATGCAGGCGCTGGAAGGCCTTGAAGAGCGTGCCGACGAACCTCATGTCGAATCCCACCCCGTTGTCTCGGACGAAGTAGACGGTCCGTCCATCGAGCACCTTCGAACCGAACTCGATGCGCGCCCCGCTTCGTTTGCAGGTGTACTTCCAAGCGTTATCCAGAAGGTTGTGAAGAGCGATCGTCAGCAGCCTGCGGTCGCCATGAACACGAACGCCGGGCGCGATCACGAACGCCGCCTTTCGCGAAGGCTCGCGCATTTCCGCCGCGATCTGCCGCGCCACTTCGCTCAGATCGAAGTCGCTCAGCGCGACGGGCTGTTCCTTCACGCGGGCGAGGGTGAGGATGCCATCGATGATCTCTTGCAGCCGGCCGGTTGCCGCCCGAATGCGCGCGAAATAGCTCCGGTCCTCCTCATCGAGTTTTCCCCGTTGCATGATGATTTGGCTGAAGGCGTCGATCTTGCGCAGGGGCGCGCGCAGGTCGTGGGAGGCCGAGTGGGCGAAGGTCTCGAGCTCTTTGTTCAGGGCCTGTAGATCCGAAGTCCTCTTTTCGGACTCCGCCTGCGCCAGCTTTTGCGCCGTGATATCCATGACGGTGCCGACGATCCTGAACGGCTTGTCCCCATCCTTCGACTTGAACACGCCTTTAGCCCTCGTGCGAACCCAACGAATGGCGCCGTCCGGTAAGGTGATGGCGTAATCGAAAGGAACGCTCCCGTCCCATTCCTTGGACCAGCATCGATGCAGGCCCTCGGAGATTCCGGGCCGATTTTCAGCCGCGATCCGCTCGAAGAACTGCTCGAACCCCGTTTGCGTGCTGCTCTCGACTCCAAGGAGGCGCTGGGCGCGTTCAGAGAGGAAAAGCGCGTCCGTCTCGACGTCGTAATCCCAGGTGCCCAGCCCCGTAGCTTCGGCGGCCAGCCTGAGCCGCTCTTCGCTCGCTGAAAGCGCTTCGTCCTTCCGCTTGCGCGGCGTGTCATCTCGAATCAGCTTGACAAAGCCCCGAAACGTCCCTTCAGGGGTCTTGAGCGGAAAGGATAACCCATAGCACCAGAGGCGCCGGCCGTCCTTGCGGATGTGCCAGCGCTCGTCATCGACGCGGCCTTTATCGAAAGCCGTATCGAACTCCTGCTTGACGATACCCGCGGCCTTGTCCTCCGGAGTGAAAAGACGTGAAATGTGCTCGCCGATGATCTCGCTCTCCTTGTACCCGAATATCGTGACCGCTCCCGAGCTCCAGCTCGTGATCCTTAGGTCGCTGTCCGTTGTGATCGTGGCATAGTCGGAGAGGCTGTCGATGAGGCGTCGGTAGAAATCGGGCGTAAGACGGGCCTCCCTATGGTCGAGGACCGCGGGCCTGGATGGTCTGGTGGACCGTTTGCGAACGGAACGCGCCTGATTTCTTGGTTTCATCTTCCCCCAGGGCTCGAGACCGTCGGCCCTACGACCTCATTGACGATGGCAGAGGCTCAGCGTCGCGCCGGACTAAGGTCTTTATGGTAGTCGCGATGGACCGGAGCGTCCATGGTGGGAGCGGTAGATTTTTGTTTTTTTTTTTGAAATCGTTACAATATCCCGGTGCCTGGGGAATGCCCCTATTGAGCCGCCGGCCAATACACCTAAATGATTTCCCGATGAGGAACCCGACCGCAGATACGCCGCCTACGAATCGCAAGCCCCTCCAAAAATGAGTGATGGCCTCCGACCGCTTCGATCGGAGGCTCAGATGCTGAGGCGAACCCTGGGCAAGAAGGGAAGGCTCGTCCGAATTCTTCCGGTGCCGTGGGTATTTGACGGCGCCCAGATATGCTCGCAATGCGACCAGGATAATCGCTGGCGTGCGTCTTCGGTGGGTCTGGCCGATACTATGCTGTCGAACAGGCGGACGGGACACGTTATGACGATCTCCTCTGAGCGCGTCCATCTCTTCCGCGAACCTGGAGATCTTCTGTTGAGAGGCCAGCTAATTCTCAACCGGCGAGCCGTCGAGATGGTTTCGCTGCCAAGTGGCTATTGGCCGGGGGATTCACGCCCTATTAATTAAGGCAATCGACTGGTTGTCGAAGAACCTCTCGGTGCCCTAAAAGAGAGTTCCGGCCCGAACAGCACTTCAGTACGTCCTCATTCAATCTTGGGCTCATAATCTTTTCTCCTGCCGATAGTATGCCGCGCATCGCGCAAGCGAAAATGTCATGGAGCGTTTTTTGAAATTTCGGTCGGCCGCCGCGTCGGAGGAGCTCACACGAAAGAGGCAGGATGCGCCTTGGAGCGAGGGTCAAGTGTGGTGTCGATATCCCGCGGAAAGGGCTTTGAAGGACTTCGATCAAGTGTCCAAAAAGTGTCCACCGCGGGTCCAAAATCGCCACTTCGGACACAACTCGGCACAACTTCGTGATGGCGGGAGTTTTTCAGGTTTCTCGTCGAGAAATCGGTCTTCCGACGAGAAAATCGGGGGTCGGATCGGAGGGGCCCGGCGTGATTAGCAAACCGCCGCCTTCAGCCGCTCGGCCACCTCTCCAAAATCGAAAGCTTCGATCAAGCGTAGCCTTTTTTCCCGACGGCTGGCAACTCGCTCCGCCGGCTCGCTGCGCACCGGCGGCGGGCGATTTCAATCACGACTGGGCGTCATGGGGCTGGGAATAAGCTGCCGCGCAGCCAGAGGGAGTCGAACGACCTGAGCAGCTCCACCAGTTCGTCGAAGGAGCCGGGCTTCAAGAGGTAGCCGTTCGCTCGCAGTTGATAAGCTCGCTTGACATCTCCTGGGTCGAGGGAGGCGCTCATCATCAGCACCACCGGGAAGGTGCCGACGCCTTGGCCGCGCAGGCGCTCCAGGACCTCGAATCCCGACCTCAGCGGCAACTTGACGTCGAGGAAGACGATGTCCGGCTCGGGCCATTTATCGCGATTCGAATACTTCCCCTCGCCCGAAAGATAGGCGATGGCCTCCTCTCCGGTGCCCATGGTCCTGAAGGAGGCCTTCGCGCCGGCCGCCTTCAGCGCCTCTTCGAACAAGAAGCAGTCGTCCGGACTGTCGTCCACGAGAAGGATTGTTCTCACGCTAGGCGCCATTAAGCTCGAACCAGAACGTGCTGCCTTCTCCAGGAGTCGACTCGAAGCCCACCCGGCCTCCCATGCGCTCCGCGGCTTTCTTGACGATGGCAAGGCCGATGCCCGTCCCGGATGGCTCCTGCGAAGGCTTGGAGAACCTGACGAACGGCTTGAATACCAGCTCGCGTTGCTCGGGCTTGATTCCAGGCCCGTTGTCGCTCACGGAAAGCCTGATCACGCCGTCGCCGCGCGCCCGCGCCGAGACCGCGACCTTGGGTTTGTGCGAAGCGGGCACGTGGATGACGGCATTGGTCATGATGTTGGAGACGCATTGAAAGACCAGGGACTCCTGCCCCAGGACAGCCGGGAAGGGAGGCGCGAGCAGGATCTCGGCGTCCGGCCGGTTTGCTTGGAGCTGCTCGGCCACCGAGAGCACGATAGGCTCGAGCTCGACCTTCGATTTTTCCGCGGCTTGCCGGGGGATGCGGCTGAAGGTCAGCACGTCCCTGGTCAGGCGATCCAGGCGCATGGCGTTCTCGCGTATTCGCCTCAGATATTCCCGCGGCTGCGCGGCCATCTCCTGGGCCTTGAGCTCGATCATCCGCGCATAGCCCTCAAGAGCGCGCAGCGGAGCCCGCAGATCGTGGGAGACGGTGTACGAGAACTCCTCCATGTCGTTGAGAGCCGTCTCGAGGGACTTGGTCCTGGCTTCGACTTTTCGCTCCAGCTCCGCGTTGATCTTGCGTATCCTCTCCTCGGCGTGTTTCCTTTGGGAGATATCGACGATCGCGGCCAGGACGAAATTCCCCTGGCCGGTGTTGAGGGGAGTGAGTCCGATCTCCACCGGCACCTCGCCGCCGTCCTTGCGCGCGCCGAGCAGGTCCCGGCCCGCCCCCATGGGCCGCGCTTCGCGATGGCGGTAAAACCCGGCCCGCAGGCCCGGATGGTTGGAGCGATGTTTCAGGGGGACCAGCGTCTCCACGGGCTGGCCGACCAGCTCGCGGGGCGCATAGCCGAACAGCATTTCGGCTTGGGCGTTGGCCATGACGATTTTGCCGTCGTCAGCGGTCATGACCATCGCGCTGGGAGCCTCCTCGATGACGATGCGAAACAGTTCTCCCGCCTTCTCGCGCTCGGCGGTCGCCGCGCCCAGGATCAAGGCGGTGACGGCGCTGACGCCCATGAAGGCCTGTAGCACGTTGAGGCGCTCGTTGAACGTTCCCAGCGCGAAAGGGCCGACGTTGTGGAGAGCGCCCCAGATGGCGAACCCGGCGATTAGAAATACTGCCGTCGCCGTTTCCCGCTGCCTGAAACGCAAGGCGGCCCAAATGATGAAAGGGAAGATCAGGTAGGGGAAGGATTGCATCGAGGATGCCGGCGCGATGCGCGCTGTGAAGATCGCTTGCCCAACCAAGGAGAGGCCGGCGGCTAAAAGCAGAAGTTCCGCGAGCCGCCATCCGCGCCAGGCAAGCGCGGGCTGGGCCGTCCACGTCAGCAGCAGCGGGGCCGCGATCAGGTTGCCGAGCGCATCCCCGAGCCACCAAACGCCCCAGACCGGGAAGAACTGCGCCCAAGGCATGCCGCCCAGGCAGAGGCTGACGACCCCGAACGTCGCGGCCACGAGGGGGCTTAGCAGCGCGGCGAAGCCGATCAGGCCCAGGACATCACGGAGCCGCTCCAATGAGTTGTCGAATCGCGCGTAGCGGCGGAGCATGTAGGCGCCCGCCACGGCTTCGAGAGTGTTTCCAGCGGATATCCCCAGCGCCGTCGCCGGCGTCCCGGCCAGGGCGTTGATGGCAAACGCCCCCAAGGCGACGCCCGGCCAGGCTGAGATGCCGAAGAGCAGCAGCGCCACGAGGGCGATCCCGCTAGGCGGCCATACGGCCGTGACCTGTTTGTTGACGAAGGCCAGGGACAACCCGAATTTCGCCGCCAGGAAATAGACGGCCGCGATCCCGGCCATGGTCGCCAAATAGCGTCCTGCTAGCCGTTTTCTGGGCGCAGCCCGCGCGTTGTCCATCAAGAATCCACTCGTTCCTATTGGCCGCCGCCGCCAAGACTCTGAAAGCCTGTAGATTATCATTCATCGGATGGGGACGGGTCAATCCGGGTCGCACGGGAGAGATTTTCATATACTACGACGATGCGCGTCTTGGTTGTCGAGGACGACCGCAAGATCGCTTCCTTCCTGGTCAAGGGCTTGCGGCAGGCGGGCTTCGCCGTCGATTGCGCGCGAGACGGGGAGGCCGGGCTGGGGCTTGCCCTGGAAGCTCCCTACGCCGCCGCCATCATCGACGTCATGCTGCCGGGGCAAGACGGCCTCTGCCTGGTCGGCAAGCTCCGGGAGCGGAAGGTCTCCTTTCCGGTGCTCTTCTTGAGCGCCAAGCGCTCGGTCGAGGACCGAGTGCGGGGGCTGCGCGCCGGCGGCGACGACTACCTCACCAAGCCCTTCGCCTTCACGGAGCTTTTGGCGCGCGTCGAGGCGTTGCTGCGGCGCTCTCCCTCCGCCGTCCAGGCGTCGAGCCTGGCCGCGGGGGATCTGCGGATGGACCTGGTCTCCAGGGAGGTGTCGCGCGGCGGGCGCAGGATAGAGCTGCACGCCCGCGAGTTCTCGCTTCTCGAGTATTTCCTGCGCAATCGCGGGCGCGCGGTCTCCAAGGCGATGATCCTGGAGAACGTCTGGAACTACGATTTCGACCCGCAGACCAACGTGGTCGACGTCCTGGTCTGCCGCTTGCGCGAGAAAGTGGATCGCTCCTTCGACAAGAAGATGATCGAGACGATCCGCGGCGTGGGCTATGTCCTCAAGCCTTAAGCCGCGCTGGCGCGCGTCGCTGAGCGTGCGCCTGATCCTTTCCGTGGCCGCTCTCTTCGCCGCGGGCGACGCCGCCGTCCTGACGACGGCCTATCTCACCCTAGCCTCCTCGCTTCGACAGCGCGACCGCGCCGAGATCAGGGCGGAGCTCGAGGACCTGCGGGGCGCCTACGAGGAAGGCGGCCTGCCCGGGCTGCGCGGGGACGTGGAGCAAGCCGGCGCGCAGGCCATCCCCTTTTTCGTCCGCCTCTCGGCTCCCGGCGGCGCGCGGCTCTTCGAGCGCCTTCCCCCCTCCCCGCGCCCCTTTGACCCGTCGTCTTTGGACGTCGCCTCGCGCTCCCTTAAGGACGGCGCGCTGCTGCAGGTCGGCCAGAGCGGCGCCGAGCGCGAGGACGTGCTGGAGCGCTTCCGCTGGATCGCCGCGGCGATTTTTCTTCCGACCGTCCTCTTGAGCGTCCTCTTCGGCCTCTGGCTGCTCAAGCGGGTCGTCCTGGGCCCCGTGCGCCGCCTCCACGAGGTCGTCGAGGGAGTGCTGGCCGGCAAGAGCGGCTCGCGCGTGCCGGTCGGCCGCGATCGCGGCGAGATCGAGAGCCTGGGCGAGCTTTTCAACAGGATGCTGGATCGCATCGAGAGCTTGATTGCGGCGATGAAGGGCTCCCTGGACGTCGTCGCCCACGACCTGCGCACGCCGATCACGCGCCTGCGCTCGGGGGCCGAGGCCGCCTTGAGCGGGAAGGCCGATCTCGCCGGCTGCCGCGAGGCGCTGGCCGACTGCGTGGAGGAGGCGGACCGCGTCTCGACCATGCTGACGACCCTCATGGACATCTCCGAGGCGGAGAGCGGGGCGATGACGCTGCGGCTGGAGCGCGTGAGCTTGGACGAGCTCGCCGCAGAGGCCGCCGAGCTCTACCGCTACGCGGCCGAGGGCAAGGGCGTGCGGCTTAAAGTCGGTGCGCCGTCCGGGGCCGCGGCGCTCTGCGACCGCAACCGGATGCGGCAGGTCGTGGCCAACCTCCTCGACAACGCGGTCAAGTACACGCCGCGGGCAGGAGAGGTCGAGATCTCCGCCGTCTTAAGAGCCGGCGAGGCGGCGATCGCGGTTCTGGACTCTGGAAGCGGCATCCCGCAAGAGGAGCTGCCGCGCGTCTTCGAGCGGCTCTATAGAGGGCGCGCCGCGCGCTCCCAGCGCGGCCTGGGGCTGGGCTTAAGCCTGGTCCGGGCCGTCGTGAGCGCCCACGGCGGCACGGTCGAGGCCTCAAGCCCCGCCGGGGGCGGGACGCTGCTGGAGGTCAGGCTGCCGCAAGGTTCATCCGGCATAATGCGCGCCCAGCGGCAGAACGCGCTCTAGCAAGCGGCTCTAGAGTTGAGATGCTTGGGGTTTCTTGACGATCAGCAGGGCGGCGGCGGGCAGGACGATGATGGTCAGGAGAGTCGAGGTGAGGATGCCGCCGACGACTGCGATGGCCAGGGGGCGCTGCAATTCCGAGCCGGTGCCCCAGCCGACGGCCAGCGGGAGCATGCCCAGGATCATCACGGCGGCCGTCATGAGGATGGGGCGCAGGCGCTTCATCGAGGCGGCGTGGACGGCCTCGCGCACTGGCGCGCCCTCGTCGAGCTTGAGATTCATGTAGTCGAGGAGCATGATGCCGTTGCGCACGACGATTCCCACCAGGAGCACGGCGCCGATCATCGAGGAGACGTTGATGGTCTGGCGCGTCAGCCAGAGCGCGATGACGGCGCCCACCGAGGCCAGGGGAATGGTCAGCAGCACCAGCCCCACCTGGCCGAAGGAGCCGAACTCCAGCCACAGGATGACGCCGACGATCGTGACGGCCAGAAACAGCACTTGGGCCATGTTGCTCATGGCGCTCTGCTGCGAGGCGTAGCGGCCGGAGAAGCTCCAGGAGTAGCCCGTCGGCAGGCGCAGAGAGTCCGCGGCGGCCGCCACGTCGGCGGCGACGCTGTTGGCGTTGCGCCCGCGAACGTTGGCCGACAGCACGATCTTTCGCGTCATGTGGTCGTGCTGGATCTGGCTTGGCACGGCGCCGTAGCCCACCGCGGCCACCTGCTCCAGCGGGACGGTGCTTGCCCCCGCCGTTTTCAGCGGCAGGCTCTTGAGGGCTTCCAAGTCCAGGTTCTGGCCGGCCGGCGTGTAGTGGATGACGACCTCAATGATCTTCTGGAGCTGGCGCACGCCCGTGACCGCCAGTCCCGAGGAGAAGGCCTGCAAGGCTTCGTGGATCGCCTGGCCCGAGATTCCCAGGCGGCCGGCCTCCTCTTTGTCGATCGTCACCTGAAGCGAGGGCACCGGCATGTCCGTGGGCGGGCGAAGATCGACCAAGCCCTGGATCCTTTGTAGCTTGGGCATGAGCCGGGCGGCGTATTGGTGGAGGACGCCCAGGCGCTGGCCGTAGAGGTCGACGCCGATGTCGGCCGGCACGCCGCCCAAGGCGTCGTTGATCTTGTCGGCCAGCGGCATCAAATAGTTGACGAGGACGTTGGGCATGGCGTCGGTCTGCGCGCTGAGCTTGGCGACGAGGTCTTCGACGCCCAGGGGCCGCTGGTTCTTTGGCATGAGCTTGAGCATGATGTCGCTGTGGTTGACGTTGTCGGTGTCCTCGGCGCCGGGAGCGTGGCCGGTGCTTCTTACGACGTTGACCACTCCCGGCAGCTTTTCGGCCCAGCGCTCGATCTTGGCGTTGAGCTTCTCCGCCTCGGCCAGGGAGGTGCCCATGGGCATGTCCGTCTGGATGAGCAGGGCGCCCTCGTCCAAGGCGGGCAGGAAGGAGGTGTCGAGACGGGCGAAGGCCAGGACGGCGAACGCCACGGGCAGAAGGCCTAGAAAGACGGTGAGCTTGGGATGCTGGAAGGCCGGCTTGAGCGCGGCGTCGTAGAGGCGATGCAGGAGGCCTTCCTTCTCCTCGGGCAGGTCATGGCCGCCCAGCCATTTGTCGGCCATGATGGGGATGGCCGTCAGGGCGACCACCAAGGAGGCGAGCAGGGCGAAGCTCACCGTGGCGCTGACGGGAGCGAAGAGCCTGCCGGGAAGCCCCGCCACCATGACCATGGGCAGGAAGATCGCTATGTTGGCCAAGGTCGAGGAGAACACAGGCGTGGCCACCTCGGCGCAGGCGGCGGCCACCACCTCGAGCTTGCCGCGGCCCCTGCAAAGGGCCGGAGTGGCCAGCCAGCGGAAGACGTTTTCGAGCACGATGATGGTGTTGTCGACGATGATGGCCGTGCCGATGGCAAGGCCTCCCAGCGACATGATGTTGACGCCGACTCCGAAAAGCCGCATGGCCACCAGGGCCGTCAGCACCGAGAGAGGGATGCTCAACGCCGCGATGACGGTGCTGCGAAAATGGCGCAGGAAGAGCAGAAGCACGACGACGACGAAGAAGGCCCCGATCTCGACGGCCTCCTTGACGCTGGCGATGGAGTCGCGGACCAGCCCGGCCTGATCGTAATAGTTGCGCACGCTGTAGCCCTCGGGCAGCCCTTTCTCAAAGCGCGCCATCACGGAGGCCACGCCCTTGGCCACCGCGCCGGTGTCGAAGCTGGGCTGCTTGAGGATGTTGACCAGAAGGGCGGGCTTGCCGTCCTCCGAGGTGTCGCCGCGCTGCCACTGATAGGCGTCGGCGACGCGCGCCACGTCCTTGACGCGGACGGGGACGCCGTTCTTGACGGCGATGACGGTCTCGCCGACCTCCTTGGGGCCGGCGTATTGGCCGTTGGAGTGCAGGACCAGCTCCTGCTGGTGGTCGTTGACGATGCCGGGGCTCGAGAGGATGTTGTTGGCCTCAAGCGCGGCGCGCAGCTCGTCGAGCGCGACGCCGAACTTGATCATCAGGCTGGGGTTGGGGTAGACGGCGTACTCGAGGATCTTTCCACCCTTGATGAGGACCTTGTAGACGCCGGGCACGCGCTGGAGGCGCGGCTTGAGGTCATAGATGGCCAAGTCGCGCAGGGCGACGGGATCGCGACCGCCTTGGATGGCGTAGCCCTCGATCATGGCCAGCGTGGCGCTGAGGTTCTCGATGTCGGGCTGGGTCCCGGCCGGCAGGTCGCCTTGGATGGACGCGAGGGCCTGGGTGAGCAGCTGCCGGGCCATCAGCATGTCCGTTCCCCACTGAAACTGCACTCCGACGAGCGCGATGCCCGTGCCGGAGGTGGAATAGACGCGCCGCACTCCCAGCACGCCCGAGGCGGCGCTTTCGATGGGGAGCGTGACTTGGCGCTCCATCTCCAACGAGGAGAAGCTCGGCACCTCGACGCTGACGTCGAGGACGGGGAAGTCGAGCGGCGGGAAGAGATCGACCTTGAGGCCGGGAGCCAGGACGACGGCCAGCACGACGACGAGGATCACGCCCAGGGCCACGAGGGAGGGAGCCTCGAGGACGCCGCCCAAGAGCTTCTCGAATCGCTTGAGCATCAGTCGGCCAAGGCCTTGAAGTCGGGGTTGAGCAGCCCCACGGCGCCGGAGACGGCGACCCGCTCGCCGGGCTTGAGGCCGGAGACGATCTCCAAGCGTCCGCCCGCCGCCATGCCGGTCTTGACGGGCACGGCCTGATAATAGACCTTCCCGTCGGGTCCTTTTGCTTGGCGCACCACCATGGTCTTGCCGTCGCGGACCATGACGGCGGCGGCGGGCACCGTCAGCACGCCGCGGCGCACGGCCACCGTGATCCGGGCCGAGACGAAGTCGTTGGGCGCGACGAGGCCGCGCGCGACGGGGGCCAGCCATGCGATGGACTGCCCCGTCTCGGCGCTGACCCCGCGCAGGATGCGCGTGACGCGGCAGGCCACGGGGGCCGTGGAGGGCAGGACGTAGGCGAAGGCGCGCTGTCCCGGATGGACCAGCGCGCTGTCTCCGGCCTCGATGGTGACCTCGAAGCCGGGCGCGGTCCCACCGTCCAGCGCGATGCCGTAGGCGGGCACCTGCTCGGGCATCGTGGTGAGCGCGGCGGAGGCCAGCTCCGGGACGTCCTCAACCTTGGCGATGGAGACGGGCTTGCCGCCGCCGCAGGCAGACAGCAGCAATGCGCTCAGCAGGCCCGCGGACGCAAGCCTAGCGCTCATAGGAAACCTTCAGCGTTCCCCCGGAGAGCTTTTGCAGCAGGGCGAGGTCCGCCAGGTAGCCGTAGTAGGCGGCGCGCTCCTGGAGCAGGGTGTTGAGCCAGAGGTCGATGGCATCTGTGGCTTCCAAGATGCCGGTGGCGCCGACGCGGTAGCGGCGCGCGCCCTCCAGGGCGATGCGCTTGACCTGGGGCAGCAGGCGGGAGAGTCGCTGCTCGTCGTCCTCGTGGGCCTTGGCGCGCGAGAGCGCGCCCGCCAGCGAGGCCAGCACCCGCTGCCGATCGGCGTCGAGGGCGTTGCGCTCGGCGTCGGCGGCGGCGCGCTTTTGAGCCACCCGCGCCGAGATCCCCCCCCAGTCGAAGAGCGGCAGCTCGAGGCCCAGCGAGGCCGTCCAGCCCGGGGTCATCTGGGAAGTCGCCTGGGCGGCGTAGTTGTAGTCGAGATGGCCCAGGAGGCTTGGATAGCGCAGCGCCCGCGCCGCCTTGACGCCGAGCTCGGCGGCGTCGACGCGCGCGGCCTGCGCCTGCAAGGCGGCGTTGGAGGCCAGGACCTGCGCCGCAAAATCCGGGCCGGGCCCGGCGGGCGTTCCGGAGACGGGCGAGAGGGCCAGGGTGGCGGCCTCGGTGGAGCCGATGACCTGGGCCAGGGTCTCGCGCTCTTGGTCGAGCCGGGCCTGGGCCAGCTCCCGCGTGCGCGCGAGGTCGGCGAGACTAATGCGGACCTTCACGGGGTCGAAGGCCGGGGCGTTGCCGATGGTGAACTTCGGCAGAACCGTCAGCAGCAGCCTGTGAAACTGCTCCTGGACCTGGTCGATGCTTTCGATGGCGTCCTCGTCTTGCAGGATGGCGAAAAAGAGGCGCCGGACGGCCAGGGCCACGTCCTGGGTCGTGGCGATGCGCTCGAGCACGGCGGCGTGATAGAGGGCATCCCGCTCGGCCACGCGCCGCCAGCCCGCGTCGAACGGATAGAGGCGCTGCTCAAGGGCTACGGTCGCGTTGTTGTCGTCGGGAAGGTTGGTCGTGGCGTCATCGGAGCGCAGGAGCTGCCCGAAAGCGAAGAGCCGCGGAAGCCGCGCGCTGTCGGCGGCCTTTTTGGCGAAGAGCGCCTGGCGTTCGGCCAGGGCGGCCGCCACGGCCTGGACGGACCGGTTTTCCGCCAGGCTCACGCAGTCGGACAACGTCAAGGGGGCGGCGGCGCGCGCGGGCGCGGCGAGCAGCGCGAGCGCAAGGCACGAAGCGAGCATCGCCTCGATTATGACACTTCACGCTTGCCGCAGTCTTGCGCCCGCATTACATTTTCGCAATGTTCCGCGGCAGGTCCTAAGGCGCTGTCAAGTAATAACATGGACACTCTGGAGGCCCGAGCTTGAGACGATTTCAAGGCGCGAAGAGCGAGCATGCCGCTAGGCATGTAAGCGATGAGCAACGCGGAAATCGGCCAAGCTCGGGCCTCCCCGTAGGGCCGGGGCGCTTTTGGGCTGCGCCTTCGTCGTTCGTCGCTCACATAGCGACCGCTATGCTCGCTCCTCACTCCTCGGCTCGCTCCAAAATCGCGCCCGGCAGAGTGTTCATGTTATTACTTGACAGCGCCTAAGCCCGCGTAGCGGGCTTGCGTCTGGCCAGCGTGTAGAGGCAATCCCCGCCGCGGCGCCGGGCCGCCGCGTACCAAGCCATCTGCGCCAGGGCCGTCGGATAGGTCACCAGAGAGCAGGCGGCCTTCGCCGCATCGGCCAGCTTCTGGCGGGTCAGCTTGTCGGAAAGCGCGCCGCGCAGGGGGCTGGACCCTCCAGGCGCGGCCGCGTACAACTCGCTGATCGTCCCAGCCTGGCGGCCGAACAGCATCCGTTTGACCAGCCGCAGCGGTCCGGGCGCCAAGCCGTAATAGAAGGCGTGGTCGGCGAGATAGCGCAGTCTCACCCTGGAAACGTCTTGGCGGACCGTCTCGAAGCCGCAACGCTCCAGAAACCCTCTCAGCGCGATCGGGGTCCAGCGGGTGAAATGGTGCGGCGGATAATCGTGCTCCTCGCGGCGCCAGGGCAGCGGACGCTCGGCGTTGGGCAGCGTAACGGCGAGGTAGCCGCCCGGCCTGAGCAGGCGCCTGAGCTCGAGCGCCAGCCGCCGCGGCTCGGGCAGGTGCTCGAGGACGTCGAAAAGCGTCGCGTAGTCCAATTCAGCCGCGGCGCGGCGAGCGCAAAATTCATGGAGGCCGGCGCACTCCGCGTCCGCCACGCCGCGGGCCAGCGCCAACTCGACCATCCGACGGTCGTAATCAACGCCGGCGACCGAGAAGCCGCGCGCCTGGGCCAAGAGGAGAAAATCGCCGCCTCCGCATCCTACGTCAAGCAGCCTGCCCGGCGGCAGCCCTTCGGCGAGGAAGCGCTCGTAGCGCCAATCGACGCCCGCGCCGCGCGCTCGGGCCTCTCGCGCGCGCAGCGGCGCCGCCTTCTCGTACCAATCGGCGCCGACGGCCTCGCGCGGCTCCGAGAACACAACGCCGCAGCCGCGACAGAGCAGCAGCCGATAGCGGCCGCCCCCTATGGGATCGAGATGCTCCTCGACGAAATCCGCGCCCGCCGCCTCCGCGCAGGCCGGGCAGGGCCGCTCGGCGCTCAAGTCCGCTTGCGCCGCACCGTCAGCGTCAGGCCATCGTGACCGACGATCTCGACGTCGGTCCCGGCCGGGATCGGGCCCTCGCCGGAGACGGCGCTCCAAGTCTCGCTGCCGAACAAGATCGACCCGCGCGGAGAAAGCTCGGTCTGGGCGACGGCGAAGCCTCCGAGCAGCGACTCGATGCCGGTGCGCGGATTGCGCCTGAGCACCGAGCGCGCGAACAGCAAAAGGCCGCCGACGACTCCCAAGAGCGTCGCGACGCTGCCGGCCAGGGTGAGGCGAGAGATCCCGACGCCCGGCGTCCCTCGCGACACCATCACGGCGCCGAAGATCACCGCCGCGGCTCCCGAGAGGGCGAGCAGGCCGAAGGAGTGGTACTTAAGTTCCAGCAGCATGAACAGGACTCCCAGCCCCATGAGCGCCAAGCCCGCGTAGCCGGCCGACAACGTCTGGAAAGAGTAGAAGGCCAGCACCAGGCTGACCGTCCCGACGATTCCGGGCAAAATCAAGCCGGGACTGTAGAGCTCGATGAGCAGCCCGGTCACGCCGAGCGTCATCAGGATCATCGCCACGTTGGGATCGCTGACGGCGGCCAAGAGCCGCTGCCGGGCCGTCATCGGCAATTCCTCGACGCGGGCCCCCTTGAGCGCCAAGGGCTTGGCCCGGCCCTCGAGCTTGCGCCCGTCGAGCTTGGCCAGCAGATCCAGGACGCTGTCGGCCCGCAGGTCGACGACGCCAAGTCGCTCCGCCTCGGCCGCCGGCACCGAGCTGCTGCGCAAGATGACGTATTGGGCCCAGGACGCGTTGCGCCCGCGCTTGGCCGCGATCGCCTCCAGATAGGCGACGGCGTCGTTGGCGATCTTGGTCTCCATGACGGCGTCCGGCTTCGCCCCGCCGCCGGCAAGCCCCCCCAACTCGACCGGATGGGCCGCCCCGATGTTGGTCCCGGGAGCCATCGCCGCCACGTCCGCCGCCATGGTGATGAAGACCCCGGCCGAGGCGGCACGCGCCCCCGCCGGCGCGACGTACACGATGATCGGCACGGTCGACGACAAGAAAGCCTTGACGATCCCCCGCATCGAGGCGTCAAGCCCGCCGGGCGTGTCCAGGCGCACCAGAAGCGCCGCGCAATCGCGCCGCTCGCAGGAGTCGACGGCCCCTTCCAAGTATTCCGCCGCCGGAGGGCTGATGACTCCCTCGTAGGACGCTTCCAGGACCAGCGGCGGAGGCGCGGCCGAAGCGACGGCAGCGGCCAGCCCCAATCCCAAAGCCATCAACGCGGCTTTCATCAATGGATGATGCGCATTCGCGACGGCGGCCAATAAATGAACCAGGCCTTCCCCTTCAAATACTTCGACTCGACCGGCCCCCAATAGCGCGAGTCGCAAGAGCGGTCGCGATTGTCGCCCATGACGAAATAGGAGCGCGGCGGCACCTTCACCGGGCCGAAGTAGTCGCGCTCGATGTCCTCCAGCTCGTGGTCCAATTGATGGTGCTGCCAGATGCTCTGGTATCGAGACGGGGAGAGATCGGCGGCGTGCACGGACTCCGGCTGGCGGTATGGACCGTCCAGATACTGGGCGTATGGCTCCGGCTCCAACTCCTTTCCGTTGATGAACACGTGCCCCGCCTTGACCTGCACCGTCTCGCCCGGCAGGCCGATCACCCTCTTGATGAAATCCTTGCGGTACTGCACGCTGCCGCAGTGCACCTCCCGCGGGTCGTCCACGGGGAACTGAAAGACGATGACGTCGCCGCGCTCGACCTTCCTGACCGGGAAGATGCGCTTGTCGGCCAGGGGCACGCGCAGGCCGTAGATGAACTTGTTGACGAAGAGGTGGTCGCCGATCTGCAGCGTGCTTTCCATCGACCCCGAAGGGATCTTAAAAGCCTGGATCACGAAATACATCAGCGCGGCGGCCAGCAGCACGGCCGAGAAAACCGTCTCTGACCATTCGGAATCCTCGTTGAGAAAATAGTCGCGCGTCGACGGCTTCAACGGCTTGGCATAGCCGCGCCAGAACCCGAGCAAGCCCAGCACGACCGCCGCCGCGAGGCTGCTGTAGAGCTCCGTGGTCGACATGATGTCCCCGGTGATCGCCGCGAAACGCGCGTTCGTCTGCATCGACATCACCAGCACCATCGTCACCGAGAAACCCGCCATGGCGCAGAAGACCCCATGCCACAGGCCGATCTTGGCCGGGGTGTCGAGGGCGCCCGCGCGCTTGAATTTCCTGCTGAACCACGCGAAGAGCCCCATCACCACGCCGATGAAAAACAAACGTTCTTCCATTATTTCCTTCCCTCGTCGAGCTTGAGCACGGCCAGAAAGGCCTCTTGGTTGATCTCGACGGATCCCAGGAGTTTAGCCCGCCTCTTTCCTTCCTTCTGCTTCTCGAGCAGTTTCCGCTTGCGCGTGATGTCGCCCCCGTAGCACTTGGCCAGCACGTCCTTGCGGCGCGCGCCGAGCGTCTCGCGGGCGATGATCTTGCCGCCGATGCGCGCCTGGATCGCCACCTCGAAGTTCTGCCGGTCGATCAGCTCCTTGAGCTTGGCGCACATCGCCTTGCCCACCGCGTAGGCCTTGTCCTTGTGGACGATCTGGTTTAAGGCGTCCACCGGCTCGCCATGGATCAATATCTCGAGTCGGACCATCTCGGCGGGCTTGTAGCCGATCGGTTGATAGTCCATCGAGGCGTAGCCCTTCGAGACGGATTTCAGGCGATCATAGAAGTTGACGACCATCTCTCCCAAGGGCAGCTGGTAGCTGACCATCATCCGCGAGGCCGCGAGATACTCCACGCCGACGTGAACGCCGCGGCGGTCCTTGAGAAGGTTCAAGACTCCCTCTTGATGCTCTATGGGGAGGATGATCGTCATCAGCACGTAGGGTTCTTCGACGATCAGTATCTCGCCGTGCGGCGGGAACTTCGCCGGATTGTCGACGACATGCCACTGCGAATCGCGGGTCTGGACCCGATAGACGACGTTCGGGGCCGTGATGATCAGGGCTAGGCCGAACTCCCGCTCCAGGCGCTCCTTGATGATATCCATGTGCAACAGGCCCAAGAATCCGAGGCGATAGCCGAAGCCCAAGGCCTCCGAGTTCTCCGGAAAATAATTGAACGAGCTGTCCTCCAGATTCAGCTTCTCCAGGGCCGCCTTGAGCTGGGGATAGTCGGAGGCGTTGATCGGGAACACGCCGGCGAAGACGACCGGCTTGGCTTCCTTGTAGCCCGGCAGGGGGGCGGAGAGCGGGCGGGCCGCCTCCATGATCGTGTCGCCGACCCGGAATTGATGGATGTCCTTGATCCCGGTGATCACGTAGCCGACTTCCCCCGCCGACAGCTGCTCGGCCGGTGTCTGGCGCGGGGTCAAATAACCGACCTCCTCGATGACGACCTCCAGCCCCGTCGAGAAAAACCGCGCCTTGACGCCCTGGCGGATCGCCCCGTCGACGACGCGGACCAGGAGCACGACTCCGCGATAAGAGCTGAAGGTGGAATCGAACACCAAGGCGGCGATGGGCTTGGCCGCGTCGCCGACCGGCGGCGGCAGGCGCTCTACAATGGCCTTCAAGGTCGCGTCCACTCCGATACCCTGCTTGGCGCTGACCAAAAGCGGCTCTTCCAGCAGATGAAGGATGTCGAAAATCTGCTCCGCGGTCCCATCGACATCCGCCGAGGGCAAGTCGATCTTGTTGATGACCGGGATGACTTTGAGCCCGACCTCATTGGCCAAATGAAGATTGGCGATGGTCTGGGCTTGGATGCCCTGGGTGGCGTCGACGACCAGCAGCGCCCCCTCGCAAGCCGCCAAGGCGCGGGAAACCTCGTAGGTGAAATCCACGTGCCCGGGCGTGTCGATGAGATTGAGCGTGTACTCCCGTCCGGCCGCGAGGGCGTGCCGCATCCGGACCGCCTTGGCCTTGATCGTGATCCCGCGCTCCCGCTCGAGCTCCATCGAGTCCATGATCTGCTCTTGCATCTCCCGCTTGGCGATCGTCCCGGTCGCCTCCAACAGGCGGTCGGCCAAGGTCGATTTGCCGTGGTCGATGTGCGCGATGATGGAGAAATTGCGCAGGAGCGCCGGCTCGCTCATCGCTACAGCCCCTGGTCCGACAGCAGACGCTTGATCTCGTCGGAATCCGGGCAAGCGAGGGCCTGCTGAACCAGTTTCTGCATCGCGCCGAAGCGCAGGGCGCGCAGCGTCTGCTTGATGCGCAGATGCATCCGCGGCGCCACGGACAGACCGTCGACCCCCAGGCCCACCAGCAGCGGGACGGCGTGCGGGTCGGAGGCCATCTCCCCGCAAATGCCGACCCACTTGTCTTTCTTGCGGCAGGTCCGCACGATCTGGTCTAGCAGCCGCAAGACGGCCGGGTGGAATGGGTCGTAGAGGTGCGTCACGTGCTCGTTGATTCGATCGACCGCCAGGGTGTACTGGATCAAGTCGTTGGTCCCCACCGAGACGAAATCGATCAGGGGGAGAAGCTGCTCCAGGATCAGGACCGCGGAGGGAATTTCCACCATGATCCCCAGCTCGACCTTGCCGGCCGCTTCCACCCCCTCCGCTTGCAGCTCGGACTGCGCCTGGGCCAGCAGGCGGCGAACCCCCTGGACCTCGCCCAGGGAGGAAACCATGGGGATGAGCAGCTTGACCTTCCCCTTCAGCGCGGAGCGCAGGATCGCGCGCAGCTGGGTCTTGAACAAATCGGTGTGGCGAAGGAACAAGCGGATTCCGCGCAAGCCCATGAAGGGATTCGTCTCGCTCTTGGGCCCCTCGATGCCCAACAACGACAAGCGATCCCCGCCGATGTCCGCGGTTCTGATGACCACCGGCCTGGGTTCGAGCGACTTGACGACCTGTTGATAGGCCCTGGACTGCTCCTCTTCGTCGGGGGGCGACTGGCGGTTCAAGAAAAGATATTCCGTCCGGAACAGCCCTATGCCGTCGGTCTGGAGCGCCACGACGGTCTTGAGCTCGTCCGGACTATCCAGGTTCGCTTCCAGATGAAAGGCCTTGCCGTCCAGGGTGACCGCGGGCTGGCCGCGCAACGGCTCCAGGGCGCGCTCCTCCTGCAGGGAGCGCTGCTGGGCTTTCTGATACTTGGCGATCGTCTCCGGGCCGGGATTGATGATGACCATGCCCTGCTCGCCGTCCAGGATGATCTGGTCCCCGGTCCTGACGCGGCGGCTGATGTCGGACAAGCCGACGACGGCGGGAATCTCGAGGCTTTGGGCGAGAATGGCCGTATGGCTGGTCTTGCCGCCCAGGTCGGTGGCAAACCCCAGGATCTTCGTCTCGTGCAGCCCCAGCGTGTCGGAAGGCAGCAGGTTGCGGGCGATCAGCACGCAATTGAAATCGATGTCGGCCAAATCCTTCTTATCCTGCTTGAGCAGGTGCGCGAGCAACCGCTTGCCCACGTCGAATAGGTCATGCCTGCGTTCTCGAAAAAACTCGTCCTCCATCTTCTCGAACTGCTGGTTGACCATCTCCAAAGCTTCCGATAAAGCGAATTCGGCGTTGACCCCCTCGCCCAATATCCGCTTCGGCACGTCCTGCGTGATCAGGACGTCGCGAAGGATCAGGCGGTGCGCGTCGATCAGCTTGGCGTGCTTCTTGCCCAGGAGCTTGAGCACCTTGCTCTCCGCCGCGTCAAGATCGCGGTGCGTCGCCTTCTGCGCCGCCTTGAAGCGCTTCACCTCGGCGCGCAAGAGCTCCCGCGGGAGTTCGACGCGATTGACTATGATCTCCTCGTCCTCCAACACGTAGGCCTTGCCGATCGCTATGCCGGAAGACGCGGCGATGCCCTTGATGACGATCATGGAGCGCGATATCCTCTAGTCCTCATCGAACTTTCTCGCGAAGATCGCTCCCAACGCCTCCATCGCCGCAACCTCGTCCTCTCCGTCCGCCTTGACCTTCAGCCGCGAGCCGTGCTCGGCCGCCAACAGCATCAGCCCCATGACGCTCTTGCCGTTGATCTCAAGGCCGTCCTTGTTGACCGTGATCGTGCTGCGGAATCGGGCGGCCTCGTTGACGAAGAGGGCCGCTGGCCGCGCGTGCAGGCCCAGGCGGTTCGGAACGACGAACTCCTTCTCAACCACCGAGCCGCCCCGTCGTGAGCGCCAGAAATCCAAAGGCGCAGGCCGCGGCGTAGAGGCGCAAGGCCGTCGTCCTCGCCGGGGCAAGCACATAGCACGCCCAGGCCGCGCATAGGCAGAGGGCGGCCGCCAGCCGATCGGCCGCGGAGGAAACCGAAACGAAGGCCGCCGCCAACAGCACCAGCGTGAGAATGGTCCCCACGATGCGGACGCGCCAGACCCAGTCCCTGACGCCGAGGGCCTGAAGCCTGGCGGGAATCGCCTCTCCCCAGGCATAGCCCAGGTCGATGCCGCGCCAGCGCAGCCATATGACGGGCAAATTGTAGCCGGCCGCATAAACACCCGCCATGATCAGCCCGGCATTGCGGGGATCCATCCCGCGCCAGGTCATCCAAGACCAGCAGGCCAGCGCCGCCGCCACGCACGCCGGCCGCAAGGCGCTCCAAAACAAGGCGTCCCCGAGCCCCGCCAGAGAGGCCGCCAGGGCTTTCTTGACGGTGCCGATCCTCTCGTAAATAGCCGCTCTCTGCTCCGGCGCGGCCGCGGCCGCGCTCTCCTCGAGAGCGCAAACAACCCCCAGGATCAAGGGCGCGGCGTACGGCTGGGTGTTGAAATACTCCGAGTGGCGCTTGAGCGCCGCGTTGCGCTCCTCGTGCGAGGGATACAATCCGTCGATCCAGGGTTCAATCGCGAACGCGAAGCCCAAGCCCTGCATGCGCTCGAAGCTCCACGTCGCCTGCAAGAACAGGGAGCGCGTAAACAGCCTGGTCCGCATCCACGGGGTCATCCGGCTCATGCCGCGATCCTCAACGAATGCAGCAGCGCCGCCAGGGCCATCCAGGGCAGCGCCTCCAGGGCAAAGCGCAGGCAGCCCCTCAAGCTTTCCGGGCTCGTCGTCCACGCGGCCGATAGCCACGGCCTAGCGATGACGACCGCGGCCAGCACCATGAAAGTCATCAGCGCCTGCTTGGCGAGCTCGGCGGCCAACGACGCGCCAAGCCCAGGGGCGCCGCCTTCGGAAATCCTGCGCTCGCAGCGGCGAGCGCAGGCGGCTCTGCGGCGACGCAAGAAGCCCTCCAGGCGCTGATGCGTCCAGCCGGCCGCGACGCCGCAGGGGAAGGCGGCCTCGGGAGCCAGTCCGCCGCCCAAGCTCAGCAGCAAGGACGCGCCCGCGGCCGCGGTCGCATTGATCGGCAGGCTTCCGCCGATCGGCAAGGCGTCCAGGCTCGCTAATTCCCAGAGCGCCCCAAGGACGGCGCCCAAGCCGGCCTGTCCATAGAGAGCGCCAAGCAGAGGTCCGAGGACGACTGGACGGCTGACCATGGACTGGACCGCCATGGTGGAATCAAGCTCAAGGACGGCGACGCCGGCCGCGGCCCAAAGACCGGGGCTCATGAGGCGCCTCCGCCGGCATCGACCAGAGCGAGGATGTCGAGGGGCTTGTCGCTGGGCAAGGCGCGTCCCTCCAGAGCGACTCCCCTCCTTAGGATTTCGCGAAGCGCGGTCCTATCCTCCTCGCTTAAAAAGATCGCCTTGCCCAGCTGGACCTTGCCGGCCGTGTAATGGAGCCCCCCGACGTTGACTGTGGAGAAAGCGGCCCCGCCGTCCAGCAATTCCAATATCTCCCGGGGGCCGGGAACCAGCACCAAAAGCCGCTTGAGGTAGCCGGGCTGAAATCCCGGATGCCGCGCCGCTTGCGCCACCCCGAGAACATCGAGCCCGATTTTCTCCGGCAGGGCCAATCTCATCAAGGACGCCTGCAAGTCGTCTTTGGCGGCCGCATCGCAAGCGACGAGGACCTGCTCGATCTTCAACCGGGGAATCCAACCCTCTACGACCTGTCCGTGGACCAAGCGGTCGTCGATCCGGACCAAGGACAAAGGCATCAGCACCTGTTCCCGGACAGGAGCAAGCGTCGCAGGTCCCGTATAGAGCCCTGTCCATCCGCCAGAACCTTGTCGCGAAGCTGATGCAGAGACATGCCGGAACGATGATTGAACGCCGAGACCAGCATGTAGAGATTGACGCCGCTGGCCATCTCTACGCCGGCGGCGTCCCTGACGATCGGGAAGGCGAGGTTGCTCGGCGTGCCGCCCGGCATGTCGGTCAGCAGCAACAGGCCGTCGGGACCGGACAATTCCTCGACCGCCTTGCGGACGCGCTCGCGGATCTCCTGGACGCTCAGCCTTGGGGATACGCCGACGAAACGCACCCCTTGGTCCTGCCGACCGACGATGGATTCCGCCGCCTCGACCAGATACGCTCCGAATTCCCCATGGGTCACGACCAGGATGTTGATCACCGGTCTATGTCCCTGTGGAACTCCATGATCGGATGGCCGCTGCCGCGCAGCTTCTCGGCGAGATACCGGGCGATGAAAACGCTCCGATGGTGCCCTCCGGTGCAGCCGATCGCAATCGTCAGATAGGACTTGCCCTCGCGCACGTATTGAGGAAGCAGGCTTTCGATCAGACGAAGGTATTCCTCCAGGAACCGGCGCGCCGCGGGTTGCTTTAAAATATAGCGCTGGACGCGGGCGTTCAGCCCGGTGAGTTTCTTCATCGAGGCGACATAGTTCGGGTTCGGCAGGAAGCGGACGTCCATCACGATGTCGGCGTCCATCGGGATGCCGAACTTGTACCCGAAAGAGACGACGGACAGCGTCATTTCCTTGGTGCGCGTCAGCTCGAGGGTCCGGGACAGGGCTTCCTTGAGCTCGCCGAGCGTCATGTCGGAAGTGTCGATGACCTTGTCGGCGATCTCCTTGATCGGCAGAAGCCGTTCGCGCTCTTCCCGAACGGCTTCTTCGATCTTGATCCCCAGCGGGTGGCGGTGGCGCGTCTCGGAGAATCGGTGGATGACGGCCGCGTTGCTGGCGTCCAAGAACAACACCCGATAGTCGATTCCCTTCGCCCGCAAGCCGCGCAGCAGGTCCGGCAGCCGCGTCAAGGTCTTCCCTTCCCGAATATCCATGCCCAGAGCCACCCGCTTATGGATCGAGGCGGAGGATAGTTTCGCGAAGCGATCGATCAACTCGAGCGGCATGTTGTCGACGCAAAAATATCCGAAATCCTCGAAGCATTTGAGCGCCTGGCTCTTGCCCGCTCCGGAAATCCCCGTGATGATGAAGAATTTCCTCGCCATCATCGATCCTTCATGCGGTGGATCAGGCGTTGATTGAAGGTCTCGGCCGAGAAATATCCCTGCGAGCGCAGGCGCTGGTTCAAGGCGGCGACCTCGATGAGCACGGCCAGATTCCGTCCTGGACTGACGGGGATGCGGATCAGGGGGATCTCCACGTCGAGTATCGTGGTCGTCTTCGTCTCCAGGCCGGTCCTGTCGAATTGGGTCTGCGCGTTCCAGGGATCCAGGCGGATCGCCAGTTCGATGCGCGTGCGGTCCAGGATCGAGCCGATGCCGAAGAGCAGCTTGACGTCGATGATCCCCAGGCCGCGCACTTCCATGTAGTGCTGCAGCGGCTCCGGGCATGACCCGCGCAGCACGCCGCCCCTGCGATGTTGGATGCGCACGACGTCGTCCGCGATCAATATGTGCCCGCGCTTGAGCAGCTCGAGCGCGCATTCGGACTTTCCGATTCCGGCGTCCCCCTGGATCAAGACCCCGAGCCCGTAGACGTCGACTAAAACGCCGTGCACCGTCTCCGTCGCGGCCAGCCGCGATTCCAGCCATTCGGAAAGCTCGCCGACCAATGTCGCCGTATCCAGTTTCGAGCGCAGCAGCGGCGTGCCTGTCTTGCGGCACGCTTGCACGAGGCTGGTCGGAGCCTTCAGATTATGCGTCATGATCAGGCAGGGCAGCTTCGGCGAGCGCAGCATCGCCGACAGAGAAGCCAGTAGTTTCTTGGGCTGCGCCTTGAGGCAATAGGATTGCTCCCCGATGCCGATGATTTGGATGCGCTCGGCCCGGAAATGCTCCAGGAAACCGCCGAGCGCCAACCCTGGACGATTATGGTCGGCGACCGTAATCTGCCGATCAAGGGAATTCTCCCCCGTGATCAACTCCAGCTTGAGCCTCTCCCCCTGCACCTTGAGCAGGGTTCCGACGGTCAAGCCCATTGGCCGCACGCCCTACCGGCCCAGCTTCTTGACCGGCTGGATGATGGCGAGGGTGTCGTCGCCGCGGCGGAAAATGACATGAATCTGGTGCGAGGTTTTATCTTGATAGAGGCGGAATTCCTGCCCCATCGATTCCATCTCCGCGGCGGCCTCGTCGGCGGTCATGGGCTCAACAGGCTGCTTGATGACAGCCGGCTGGATCGCGCTGCCCGCTTCTTCAAGCGGCGATGCCGCTTGCTCGCGCGCTTTATACCGCTCCTTGAGACGCTCTTTATATTTCTTCAGCTGCGCGTCGATCTTGTCGGAAGCGAGATCGATCGCCGCGTAGAGATCGGCGGCCGTCGCAAGAGAGCGAACGGTTTGCCCGGGCGCGTGAATGACGAACTCCGCGTTATGGGAGCGTTTTTCCACCGAGAGAATGGCCTGACCCCAAACGATATGATCGAAGTACTTCTGGGCCTTTTCCATCTTTTCCCGCAAGTAGTCGCTGAGAGCGGGTGAAACCTTCAGGTGTTTCGCCGTCACTTGGATTTCCATGGCGTTCCTCTTTGGGACGATAGAAAAACCATTGAAGCACTAATCTCCGCGCCCAGTCAACGCAGGGGCACTCGTCGAAACAAGCGCGCCGATCTGGTTTGACTGTCTATCATAAATAAGTTACATTAAAACGTTCTTATCGATCATATAGCCAGGGGGCAGGAAGCTTGCCGGCCGCCGTAACATTCTTGAAACATGGCTCCTTTGGCAATCGTTCTTTACTGAATTTGTGTTATTAAATAATATTTATAAAATTTACATTATTCGTTAATTCGGAATGAATCCACAGATGTGGACAGGCGGTGCATAACCTGGACCCCCAAAGCCTTTGGGAGGCGTCGGTCGCCAAGCTCCGCGGGGAGATCGGCGAGGAGCAGTTCGAGCTCTGGCTGAAGACCGTTCAGGCCTTGAAGCTGGAGAACGGCATTCTGCTGCTCAAGGTGCCGAACAAATTCTACTCCAGCTACATTAGGGAAAATTTCCAGAAGCGTCTCGCCTCGCCGCTTCGAGAGCTGGCCGGAACGCCGGTGGAGTTGGAGTACGAGGTCTCGCGCGATCTGCGCGCCGTCCTGCCCGCAAGCGACCCCGTCCCGGAAGCCAGCGCTCAGTCCGATTTCCCCCTCTCCGAGCTGAATCCTCGCTATACTTTCTCCAGCTTCGTGACGGGGGATTCCAATCGATTCGCTTGCGCCACCGCGGAAGCGATCGCCAAAAAGCCGGGGATGCAGTACAACCCCTACTTCATCTACGGCGGAGTGGGCCTGGGAAAGACCCACCTCATGCACGCCATCGGCAACGCGATCCGCCACGACTATCCGCGCGCGCGCGTTTTATACACGACCAGCGAGCAGTTCGTAAACGACTTCATCAAGTCGCTGCAGTCCAATCCGGACGAGTTCCGCGCCAAGTACAGAAGCCTGGACTGCCTCTTGATCGACGATATCCAGTTTTTGATCGCCAAGGACCGTTCCGAGCAGGAGTTTTTCCATACCTTCAACTCCCTTTTCGACGCCAAAAAACAGCTGGTCATTTCCTCCGATCGCTCCCCCAAGGAGATGGCTCCGTCGGAACAGCGCCTGATTTCCCGTTTCGAGTGGGGCGTCGTAGCCGACGTTAAAGCGCCGGACTTGGAGACGAGGATCGCGATTCTTCGCAAGAAGGCCGATACCGAGGGCTTCTACGTGCCGGATGGCGTCATCGAGTTCGTCGCCTCGGCCGTAAGAACCAACATTCGCCAGCTCGAGGGCTCGTTGATCCGCCTGAAGGCTTTCGCCTCCATGACCGGCAGCGAGCTCACCGTAGAGCAAGCCAGGGAAATATTGAAAGACTCCCTCTCGACCGAGGACGCCCCTCCGGTGCGCGTCGAGACGATCCAAAACGCGGTCGCGTATAAATATTCGGTCGACGTCAGGGACCTCAAGGGGCAGCAGAGAACGGCATCCATCGCCCTGCCGCGGCAGTTGGCGATGTATTTATGCTGCGTGATGACCGACCTGTCCCTCAAGGAAATCGGAAGAGCCTTCGGCGGCAAGGATCACACGACGGTCATGCATGCTCGCGATAAAATCGCCAAACAGGTTGAGGCGGATCCATTTATTTTAGAAGCCATCAATAGGCTGCAAGCGAACATTAAGGCGGTTGAGAATCAATAATGGCTTTGTGGTCGACTGGTGGATATCCATGTGGATCATGGCCATCCGCCGGTGTGTTGTCGCAAAACGTGGGATCATGTGGATGGATGTGCGTTGTTGTCCACAAGACGTGTTGAAAATTTTTTCAAGCTACGGCTCGTTTTATCGGCGTTGTCATGGTTGTCGACATGGTGACGTGGAGGATGACGAATTCAATGAAGATACATTGCAGCAAGGAAGACTTGTTCGTGGGTGTGCAGACGATTCAATCCGCTCTGTCCGCTAGAACGACACTACCAATACTCCTTAACTTTCTATTGGAGACGGAAAACTCAAAAGTCAAGGTCGTTTCTACGGATCTGGAAATGGGCGTTAAGCATTACATAGGGGCCGACGTCGAGAGCGACGGCAGCATCACGATTCCCGCCAAGAAATTTTCCGATATCTTGCACAGCCTTCCGGATGGTCAAGACGTCGAATTGTCGGTGGATCCCGGCGGGAAAATACAACTCAAGTGCGGCCGCTCTCGATTCGGCATCATCGGCTCTCCGAAGAGCGAATATCCGGTCCTGCCGGAGTTCAATAAGAGCAAGGCTTTTGAGGCGCCCGCCGGGCTGATCGGCTATATGGTCAAAAAAACGATCTTCGCCGCATCTTCCGATGAGACCAGGCACGTGCTCAACGGGGTCTTTTGGTCGGCCAAGAACGGTGTTTTGGAGATGGTCGCCACGGACGGCAGAAGACTGTCTTTGGTCCAATCCTCCTTGGTCGCCAAGGATCGGGAGTTCCAGGTGATCATTCCGACCAAGGTGCTGGGAGAGTTATTGCGTCTGCTGACCCACTATGACGTCAAGGCGGACTCCCATGATTCGATTTTAGTTGGGGTGACGGAGAATCAGATCGCTTTCCAGTATAAAGAAACGACCATACTTTCAAGGCTGGTTGGAGGGACGTTCCCTCATTACGAGCAGGTGATACCAAACAAGAAGGATATCGTCGTGCTCGTGGACGCGAAGGAACTCCTGGCAGTGACGCGGCGGGCTTCCCTATGCGCCGTCGATCGAGGCGGCTCGGTCAAATACACGCTTCGCAAGGGAGAGTTGGAGGTGGCGTCCGCCAGCCAGAACCAGGAGTTTAACGAGGTGCTGCCCATCGATTATCAAGGCGGCGAATTCCAAGTGGCGTTCAACCCTCAATTCGTCATGGACGCCCTCAAGCATGTCGACTCCGCCAAGGTCTCGCTGGGCCTGACCACTCCCGTCAATCCGGCGCTGCTGGAGCCGGAGGGGGAAGGAAACTATCGCTTCGTCGTGATGCCGATGAGGATTTAGCGCCGCGTGGGGCACAAGGAGAAAAGAGCCGTTTGGTCGACCAGCGCAGATCTGGTTCGTTCGTTTTCCTTTAAAACGGGCGTTCAGGATTCAAGGTTGGATTTGCTGACAAAGGTTTGGGATAAGGAGCTTGGTCATTTTTCTAAATACTGGTCGTTGTCCGGGGTTAAGAAGGGAATCTTGTACGTGAACCCGCGTTCGGCGGCCGCGGCGCATGAATTGCAATTGAGGTCCGGAGAGATTGTTCGAAGCCTGAACAAGTATTTCATGCGCCCGTGGATCAAGGCGGTCAAGTCGGCGTTGAAGTAGGGCCATCGGAGGACCATGTTAGACTCGACGACGGAGGAAGAGGTGGCGAAAGGCGGCAAAGAGCACTACGACGCGTCGAAAATACAGGTCCTTGAGGGGCTGGAGGCCGTACGCAAGCGCCCTGCCATGTACATCGGCAGCACCGGCCCCTCCGGATTGCATCATTTGGTCTACGAGGTCGTCGATAATTCGGTCGACGAGATACTGGCGGGACGCTGCACGAGCGTCACCGTGACGATCCACCAGGGCAACGCGATCACGGTTCAGGACGACGGCTCCGGCATACCGGTCGATGCGATGACGGATCCCAAGCACAAGGGAAGATCGGCCCTCGAGGTCATCATGACCATCCTTCACGCCGGAGGGAAGTTCGATAAGAGCGCCTACAAGGTCTCCGGCGGACTGCACGGCGTCGGCATCACCTGCGTCAACGCCTTGTCGGAATGGCTGAAAGCCGAGATTCATCGCGACGGAAAAATTTGGGTCCAAAGCTATAAGCGAGGCAAGCCGGACGGTCCCGTCAAGGCCGTGGGCGACAGCGATGATCACGGCACGACCATCTCTTTCAAGCCGGACCCGGATATTTTCAACGGCCATCAATACTCGTTCGACACCCTGGCCAGCCGTTTGCGCGAGCTGGCTTTCCTGAACGCCGGGGCGAAGATCACGATCATCGATGAGCGGGAGGACAAGAAGCACTCGTTTCATTACGAGGGCGGCATCGCGCAGTTCGTGATGCACTTGAACGCGAACAAGAAGGCTCTCCACGGCAAGCCGATCTCCTTCACCAAGGAGAAAGATCAGGTCATCGTAGACGTCTCCATCCAGTACAACGACGATTATTCCGAGAACGTTTTCACTTTCGTCAACAACATCAAGACGCCGGAGGGCGGGACTCACTTGGCCGGGTTCCGTTCCGCCTTGACGAGAATCATCAACGACTACATCAAGAAGTACGACTTATTGAAAGGAAAGAATTACTCGGTGACGGGGGATGATTGCAGGGAGGGTCTTTGCGCCGTCCTCTCGTGCAAGATTCCGAATCCGCAATTCGAGGGACAGACCAAGGCCAAGCTGGGGAACGCCGAGGTCGAGGGCATCGTCAAGTCCGCCGTTGGGGACGCCTTGGTGACGTTTTTCGAGGAGAACCCCTCCACGGCCAAGGCCGTCTGCGCCAAGGCGATGGCGGCCGGAGAGGCCAGGGAAGCGGCGCGCAAGGCCAAGGAGCTGACGCGGCGCAAGGGGGTGCTCGACGGCTCCAGCCTCCCCGGGAAACTCGCGGACTGCCAGGAGCGGGAACCGGAAAAAAGCGAGCTCTTCATCGTCGAGGGAGATTCCGCCGGAGGCTCGGCCAAGCAGGGGAGGGATCGGGCTTTTCAGGCGATCCTGCCGATCAAAGGCAAGATACTGAACGTCGAGAAGGCGAGGCTGGTCAAGGTCTTGTCCAACGAGGAGGTCCGCACCCTGATCGCGGCCATCGGCACGGGCATCGGCATGGAAGGAGGCGAGGAGGCCAGCTTCAAGCTGGAGAAGCTTCGTTACCATAAGCTGATCATCATGGCGGATGCCGACGTGGACGGCCAGCATATCCGGACGCTGTTGTTGACGTTCTTTTACAGGCAAATGAAGCCCTTGATCGAGCAGGGGTACGTTTTCATCGCCCAGCCGCCTTTATATAAGGTGAAGAAGGGCAAGAGCGAGATATACATCGAGAACGACGAGAAAATGGAGCAGTGGCTGCTCAACGAAGGCCGCCGTTCCGTGGAGGTCACCGCGATCAACCCCGCGAACGGAAAATCGAAGCGGCTTGAAGCGGACGATCTTCGCGACCTTTTGAAACTCTTGGCCGACCTGGAAGGCGCGCTTCGGCATTTGGAGCGCAAGGGCCTCCATCTCGAGGATTTCCTGGCCTATTACGAGAAGGGGAAGCTGCCGTTGTATCGGGTCGAGCGGTCCGCGGGGGATTATTTGTTCTTCTATTCCGACAAGGATTGGCGCGAATACAGGGACCAGTATGTCGCGCAGAGGAAAACGGAGCTTGCCGCCGCGAAATCGGGGAAAGCGGCGCCGAAGAAAGAGGCCAGCGCCGACGCCGCGGCCGCCGAGGCTGAAGGCCCCGATACCGAAACAGAAATCGACGAAGAAGCTCTCGAGCCTGACATGCAGGAGTTGTGGGAGTTCGGGCGCATGGAGAAGCTTGCCAAGAGCCTGGCGGACATGGGCTTGGACCTGCGCTGGTACGATGTCCTTAGGGACGAGAAGACCAAGCCGCTGTTCCGCGCCAAGTCGGCCCACGCGGAGACGGACGGCTACAGCTTGAGGGATTTGATCGACACGGTCCGGTCCGCCGGTCGCGCCGGAGGCCAGATTCAACGGTACAAGGGCTTGGGCGAGATGAATCCGGAACAGCTTTGGGAGACCACGATGGATCCCCAGCGCCGGCACCTGCTCAAGGTCGTCCTGGAAGACCCCACCGACACGGAGCTTGCGTTCACGACCCTGATGGGCGATAAGGTCGAGCCCCGCCGGGCCTTCATCGAAAAGCACGCCAAGGAAGTCAAAAATCTAGACGTCTAGCCGCCAATGAGAGGGCGGAAGGAATATCTATGAGCACCCCCAAGCAGCCGGAGTTGACGCCGGAGCCGATCGGAAACATCATTCGCCGGGACATCGGCGCCGAGATGAAGGCGTCCTATATCGATTACTCCATGTCGGTCATCGTGGGGCGCGCCCTCCCCGACATCCGCGACGGCTTGAAGCCGGTGCATCGGCGCATCCTCTACGCCATGCACGACGAGGGGTTGGCCTCGAACAAGAAGTACTCCAAATGCGCCGGCGTGGTCGGCGAGGTGTTGAAGAAATACCACCCGCACGGCGACAGCGCCGTCTACGACGCCCTCGTCCGCATGGTCCAGGACTTCTCTCTGCTGCACCCATTGGTCGACGGGCAGGGAAACTTCGGCTCGGTGGACGGCGACCCGGCCGCGGCCTACCGCTACACGGAGGCGCGCTTGTCCCGCTTCGGCGAGGAACTGCTGGCCGATATCGACCAGGATACGGTCGACTTCGTCTCCAATTTCGACGGCACGACGCAAGAGCCGGTCGTGCTGCCGGCCCGCGTGCCCAACCTGCTCGTCAACGGCTCCTCCGGCATCGCGGTCGGCATGGCGACCAATATCCCCCCCCATAATCTCGCGGAAATTTGCGAGGCCGCGGTCGCCCTGATCAAGGACCCCAAGCTCGAAAGCAAGGAGCTGCTCAAGATCGTCAAGGGCCCGGATTTTCCGACGGGCGGCATCGTGCGCGGCAAGGCCGGCATACGGGACTATTTCGAGACGGGGCGCGGCTCGGTCCGGATACAGGCGCGCACGGAGATCGAGGACATCAAGGGCAATCGGCAGGCCATCATCGTCACGGAGCTGCCTTATCAGGTCAACAAGGCCGCGCTGCTCGAGACCATCGCGGAGCTGGTCCGGGACAAGAAGATACCCGACATCTCCGACATACGCGACGAGTCGGATCGCAAGGGCATGCGCGTCGTCATAGAGGTCAAGCGGGACGGCAACGCCAACGTCGTCTTAAACCAGCTCTTCAAGCACACGCAGATGGAGACGACCTTCGGGGTGATCCTGCTGTCCCTGGTCGACGGCAGGCCGCGGGTGCTGCCGGTGCGCGAGATGCTCGCTCATTACGTCCAGCACCGCAAGGCCGTCGTCGTTCGCCGGACCAAGTTCCAGCTGCGCAAGGCCTTGGACCGCGCCCATATACTGGAAGGCTTCCTCATCGCCGTCAAGAACATCGATCGCGTCATCAAGATCATCCGGGGAGCCAAGGACCCCGACGAGGCGAAGGCGGAATTGATCGAGACCTTCGAGCTTTCCAAGGCCCAGGCGCAGGCCATCCTCGACATGCGCTTGGCGCAGCTGACCAAGCTCTCCGTCAACGAACTCCAGGAGGAATACGACGGCCTCGTCAAGCGCATCGCCGAGTTGAAGGCGATCTTGGCCGACGTCAAGAAGGTCATGGCCATCGTCGTCAAGGAGCTGGAGACCGTCAAGGAGTCCTTCGGCAAGACGCGGCAGACCCAGATCACGACCGAGGCGGCCGAGATGACCCTCGAGGACCTGATCGCCAAGGAAGAGGTCGTGATCTCCCTGTCGAACGCCGGCTATATCAAGCGCATACCCGTGGCGACCTATCAGGCCCAGGGGCGCGGCGGCAAGGGCATCACGGGAGCCGAAGTCAAGGAAGAGGATTTCATCGAGAACTTCTTCATCACGGACACGCACGCGACCCTGCTGTTTTTCACCAGCCGCGGGCGGGCGTTCGCCTTGAAGGCCTATGAGATTCCGGAGGGCAATAGAACCTCTCGCGGCAAGGCCGTCGTCAATTTGCTTGCGATCGGCGGAGAGGAGCGGGTCACCTCCTGCATCGCCATCCGCTCGTTCGAGGAGCGCAAGGGCCACGAGACCTACCTCGTGATGTGCACGCGCGACGGCACGATCAAGAAGACGCCCCTGTCCGGTCTGGAGCACATACGGCGCAGCGGGATCAACGCCATTTCGCTGGGCGAGGGGGATGTCCTCGTCGAGGTCCAGCATACCGGAGGGCACGAAGAGCTGCTGATAGCGACCAAGAGCGGCATGTCGATACGCTTCCCCGAGGAAGACGTCCGCTCGATGGGGCGCTCGGCCATGGGCGTGCGCGGCATCCGCTTGCTGCAGGGCGGCGACCAAGTCGTCGGCATGGAAGCCTTTCCGAGAGACAGCAAGAAGACCTTGTTGACGGTCTGCGAGAACGGCTACGGCAAGAGGACGGGACTCAACGAATACCGCGGGCAGCACCGCGGCGGCGGCGGGGTGATCACGATCAAGGCCACCGACAGGAACGGCTCGGTGATCGGGGTCAAGCTCGTGACCGACGATGAAGACTTGATGGTCATGACCGAGAAAGGCAAGGCGATTCGGCTGAGATGCGCCGACATCAAGACCATCTCGCGCAACACACAGGGAGTGCGGCTGGTTCGCTTGGAAGAGGGAGACAGGGTCGCGCGGGTGGCGCCGATCGCGGTCGAGCCCCCGGTCAGCCCTGAGCTGCCGCTTGATCGCAAGCATGAAGGCTAGCCTCTGCCTTTTGCTGTTTTGCGTGATGCCAGCGGCCGCGGGGGTCCGGTTGGAGGCAGCGCATTGGCAGCTGCTTGTCGGCGGCAAGGGGCGCGATGCGCGCAGGCGGGCGGACATAGAGCGCCTCGCCCTCACCCCCGGGGTGCCCTTGGAGGGCCGCTTGCTTGCGCGCGTGGGCCTGCGCAATCGCGGCCCGGTCGTCGAGGGACTATTGCTGCGATACGCGGTCGAGGCGAAGGTCGAGCGCCTGGTCGCTCCGGGGAGCTCGCCGGTTTGGGCCCTCCCCTACCTGCTGGACGAGAAACGGGTGCCGTTGGCGCCGGCCAACCAGGTCTTCGAGGCGACGGTCGATCCGACCTCCCTGACGAAGCGCTACCTGCAGGCGCTTCGCCGAGAGGGCTATTGGCCTGTCGAGCTGAGGATACGCTTCATGCTCAAGCCGCGCCTGGATGACCAAGAGCCGCTGCGCATCGTCGAAGCCGCCCTGCCGATCGGACGTTAGGACCTCGTCGGATTTGCTTTGATTTGAATCGAGATGATTGATCCCGCCATCATACGCTGCGAGCCCGACCGCGCGCGCTCCGGATTGAAGGCGCGGGGCGGCCGCTACCTGCCCGCCTTCGAGCAAGCCGCCAAGCTGGACGCGGAGCGCCGGGCCATGTCGGCGGAGGTCGAGCGACTGCGCGCGCAGCGCAACGCGGCCTCGCAGCGGATCGGCAAGGCCAAGGCGGACAAGGACGAGACTTTGGCGCGGACGTTGATGGGCGAGGTTGCCGAGGGGAAGCGGCGGCTGGCGGAGCTGGAGGCCGAACTGGCGCCGTTGGCGGAGCGGGCGAGGTTGGCCCTTCTGGGCTTGCCGAATCTTCCCCATGAATCGGTGCCGGTCGGAACCTCCGAGGCCGACAATGTCGTGCTGCGCAGCGGGCTTGAGCCCCGCGCTCCTGGTTTCAAGCCGCTGGACCATCAAACGCTGGGCGAAACGCTGGGTATTCTCGATTTCGCCGCCGCCGCGAAGCTTTCCGGCTCACGCTTCGCCTTATGGAAAGGCGCCGGAGCGCGTTTGATGCGGGCGATCACCGCCTTCCAGCTCGACCGCCATGTCAAGGCCGGCTATTTGGAGGTTTCCCCCCCCTGCCTCGTCCGCCCCGAGATCCTTGAGGGAACGGGGCAGCTGCCGAAGTTCGAGGCGGATTTGTACAAGACGATGAACGGCGAGGCAGACAAGGCCTCACCGTTATATTTGATCCCTACCGCCGAGGTTCCGCTGACGAATCTCGTACGAGACGAGATCGTGCCGTCGCAGCGCCTGCCCATGAAGCTGACGGCCTACACCCCCTGCTTCCGCCAGGAGGCCGGCTCCTACGGCAAGGACGTGCGGGGTCTGATTCGCAACCATCAATTCGACAAGGTCGAGCTGGTCTGGATCACTCGGCCGGAGGACTCCCTGCAGGCCCTCGAGCAATTGACGCGGGACGCCGAGGCCATCCTGGCCGAACTCGAACTGCCGCATCGGGTCTTGTCGTTGTGCACAGCCGATCTTTCGGCGGCTTCGCGCAAGACATACGACTTGGAGGTCTGGATGCCGTCGGAGAAGCGCTATCGCGAGATATCGTCCTGCTCCGATTGCGGCGACTACCAAGCGCGGCGCATGAGCGCCCGGTTCAAGCGCGACGCCAAAGCCTCCCCGGAGTTCGTCCACACCCTCAACGGCAGCGGCGTCGCGGTCGGGCGCCTTTTCGCGGCCATCCTCGAAAACTACCAGCAATCGGACGGCTCCGTGCTTATCCCGAAAGCCCTGCGCCCGTTCTTCGGGAGCGACGCGATTGTCCGGGCGTAGCTCGCAGTTCCAGCGGCTGGCGGCGCTCATCCGCCGGCTGCGCTCCCCGCGCGGCTGTCCCTGGGACCGCGCCCAAACCCATTTGTCTCTGATCCCCTATCTGCGCGAGGAAGCGCGCGAGGTCGAGCAGGCCTTGCGCGCCGGCAAATGGCACGAGATCGAGGACGAGTTGGGGGACCTGCTGCTGCAGGTGCTCCTGCACGCCCAGATCGCCGCCGAGAACGGCCAGTTCGATATCGAGGACGTGGCGCGCAGCCAATACATCAAGCTCAAACGTCGGCATCCCCATGTTTTTGGGAACGCGCGGTTGCCCTCCCCCGCCGACGTCAAGCGCCGCTGGGCCGAGATCAAGGCGGCCGAGCGGGCCAAGCGCAGCCGGGACCTGGAGGCCAGGGCTAGACGGAGAAGCCGCGGGGCGACAACCAGCCGCGGCGCAACAGCTCCTCGGCGGTCTGTATCGAGTTCAAGGCCGCGCCCTTGAGCAGATTGTCGGAGACGATCCAGAGGCAGAGCTCCCTGGAGTCGACGCCTTGGCGCAATCGGCCGACGAAAACCCCATCCTTGCCCCCCGCTTGAAGCGGCGTCGGATAGCCGGAATCGAATAGGGATACCCCCGGCGCCTTCGCGAGCAGGCGTCGCGCGCGGCTGGGTGAAAGCGGCCGCTCGAACTCGAGCCAGACCGCCAGGGAGTGCCCGCGCACGACCGGGACGCGGACCGTGGTGGCGCTGACGGACACGTCGGCTCCCCAAAGCTTGTTTAGCTCGGAGGAGATTTTGCTTTCTTCCGAGCTGCGGCCGAAAGAGTCGAAGGCCCCGACTTGCGGGATGACGTTGCAGGCGATCGGCGCCGGAAGAAATCTGGCCTTTTTATTAACCGGGATCGGAGCGGGGCCATCTCCAAGCTTCAGCGACGAGGCCAGAGCGCGCGCTTGGACCAGGAACTCGTCCAGCGCGGCCTTCCCCGCCCCGGAGACCGCCTGATAAGAGGCGAGCCGGACGCGCCGCACGCCTGCAAGGCGATGCAGCGGATAGCCCGCCACCGCCAAGCCTGTCACCGTGCAATTGGGGCCAGCCACCAGGCGGCGGTCAGGGCTTAATGACGAAGCGTTGATCTCCGGGATGACCAGCGGCACGTCGGGGGCTGGGCGGAAAGCGGAGCTGTCGTCGAGGCACCAGATGCCGCGCCTTGCCAGGCCAGGAGCCAGCGAGGCGGATACGGCGTCGCTGCTGACGAAAAAAATCGCGTCGCAGCGTTCCAGGGACGATCGATCGGCGGAGTGGACGGCGAGCAACCGCCCCTTGAAACGCACCTTTGTCCGCCTCAAGCCCGAGGAAAACGGCAATAATTCGGCGACGGGGAAGCGGCGTCTTTCCAGCAGGGACAGCAACTCGCGTCCGACCATGCCGGTTGCGCCGACGACGCCGACGATCAGCCCTTTGGTCTTAAGGAGAGCCATACGGAATGGCGACGATATCGCTATAGCCGACCGTTCCCAGGCTATCGCGCGCGGCGGCGCGCCAGAATGTTCCGGGGGCCAGGCGCGCGGCGTCGAGCGTGAACAAGAAGGGCTGTCGCCGGCGATAGGGGGTCGCCCGAGTCCAGTTCAGACGGTCCCGGGAGCTCTCGATCCAAGCTTCGTCCAGGTCGGTGGAGGCGACGGAAAAACGCCCCACGGCGCTTGCGTCGAAGCGTTGCAACGAGAAATCCCCCACCGAGACTTCCGAGACGGCATTCGGCACCAGCTTGATCGCCAATGCGGGGCTGACGTTGTTGAGCGGAGTTTCCAGCGCTCCATCCGGGCTGCGCGGCGGCACTCCGGTTATGGAATGGTTGTTCCAGGCCGTTGCCTGCCCAGATTGCTCCGCGTTGGACAACCCGGCGAGGATGGGCGCGCTGGAATCGGAGACCAAGAATTTGGAGGGAGACCATATGATGAGGTAGTTCGGGCGGTCGAAGTTGATTAGGGAAAGCGGCACCTCGGTCCAAAACCATTCGCTCGAACCGACTCCCTCGGCGAAACTATCAGGGTAGGATTCCAAGGGAATGTCCTTGAGATCGGTCAGGAAAAAGCTCTGCTCGGCGGAAAATGAAGGCGAGGGCGAGATGGCCATGTAGATGCGGCCCTTGATGCGTTCGCGCAGCCAGGGTTTATTCGGGTCCTGGATGGCCTTGGCTCGGCCCAGCTTCGCCCCTATGAATGCCCGCGAGAAATCCCCGGCCGGGGCCGATGGCAGCTTGACGATCCAGGCATTGTCGAAGCCAACGTACCAGTTGTCGTCCGGCCCGCCGTCGGCGAAGCGGGTAAAATCGTTGATGTTGGGGGACAGGCTAAGATAGGCCGGCATGACGGGACTGGTTGAAAGCTCGACTGTCTGGCAAAAACAGGGAGCGGCCAAAATGAGCCAGAGGGATGTCAAAAAAGTCATTAATTTTTCAGTATTTTTAGCAATTTGTCAAGATCATCCAGAGAGAAAAAATGGAGGGTAATGCTGCCTCTTTTAGGATCTTTTCGCGTCTTGATCTCCACCTTGGTTCCCAGTTTTTGCTGTAGTTCCGTTTCCAAGGCGATAAGATCAGCGGGGCGTTCCGGTTTCGGCAGCCTTGCCGTCTCTTCCTCCAGTAAAGTCCCCCCCGATTCTATTTGACGGGCGAGCTCTACCGTTTCGCGGACCGAAAGGTTTTGTTCAAGGATCAGCTCGAAAAGGCGTTTTCGCTCAAGCGCATTAGAGACCGACAGAAGCGCGCGGCCATGCGCTTCGCTGATCGCTCCCCCCCCGAGCGCCTTTTGCATATCCTCCGGCAGCTCGAGGAGGCGCAGCGTATTCGAGACGGTTGATTTCGCTTTTCCGACAGTGCGTCCTAGATCAGTTTGGGAAATGTGGAATTCCTTGATCAGTCTCAGATAACCCAGGGCTTCTTCTATTGGATTCAAATCCTCACGTTGAAGATTTTCTACCAGGGCTAGGGCCAAGCGTTGCTGGTCGTCTCTAGGCGTGCGTATGACGACATTGATTTCAGTCAGGCCGGCAAGTTCGCTGGCGCGCCAGCGCCGTTCTCCAGCGATGATTTCATAGCTGTCGCTTCCCTGGTCGTAGGAGACGACGATAGGCTGTGCAAGACCATGTTCCCGTATCGATGAAGAGAGCTCTGCGAGTTTTTCTGGATCGAACTGCCGCCTGGGCTGAAGATGATTCGGGCGTATCTTTGATAAGGGGACATTCAGAGTCGCATGAGCCTGTGATTGAGCATCGGCAGTAGGTTGCGCAGAGATCAGCGCATTAAGTCCGCGGCCCAAAGCTTTTCTCATCAGGTATTCTCCAATGCTCCAGCTTGATTTTCTTTAATTTCAGCAGTAATTATTGTCTGTTTTCTGCGAGCAAGCAGTTCCTGAGCTAGAGCTATGTAGGCTTCCGATCCTTTAGAACGGGGGTCATACTGTAGAATACTTTGGCCAAAACCAGGGGCTTCCGCTAGCCGTACAGCGCGAGGGATTACAGTGGAGAATAAGGATGGTCCAAAAAATTTTCTGACTTCTTCCAGCACTTGATTAGATAATGTCATCCGGCTATCAAACATGGTTATCACCCCCCCCTCTATGGACAAATTAGGGTTGAGTGCGATCTTAACTTTATCAATGGCATCGATGAACTGGGCAAGCCCCTCCATTGCATAATATTCACCCTGAATAGGGATAATAACTGAATTTGATGCAGCGAGCGCATTGACTGTCAGAAGCCCAAGGGATGGTGGACAGTCAATCAATATAAACTCATATTGTTCGCTCAGTCCTGATATCGCTCCTTTCAGCCGGCTTTCTCGAGCAAGAGCAGAAACGAGTTGTACTTCTGCTCCGGTTAGATCTGGATTGGCGCCAGCCAGAGAAAGGTGTTCTATTTTTGTTTTTTTTATGCTTTTGCTCAGTGGGAGCAAATCAATAAGGACGTCATAAATGTTCGGATCAAATGAGTGCTTATCGAAACCAAGCCCCGATGTTGCGTTTCCCTGTGGGTCCAAATCTATTAACAGGATTTCTAGACCAGTGCTGGCAAGCGCAGCGGCAAGATTTATCGCTGTAGTGGTTTTCCCTACCCCACCTTTTTGATTCGCTATACAAATCGTCCTAGCCATAGCTGTTTTCTCAAGAAAACCGGTTGCAAAAGTTTTCTTGAGAAAACCGGACACATCCTAGCAGATAGGCGGGGAGCTGTCAATAGTCATGAATAATCCTTATAATAATATATATATGTATATATTATTATATAGTGTTATATATTATTTATCCATCTGGATCAAGTCATGGGATCAAGTCGCGCGATTGACTTCGCCGGCGGGCCGAGTTACAATCCCGTCGGTAGACAAGGAGGTGGGCATGGGTGCTCGCATATCGAGGCATAGAAAACTAGGCCTATTCATTTTCACGCTTCTGGGCGTCCTAGTTAGCGCTCCGCGGCTCGCGTTCTCGCATGCGGCTGCGCGGTCGCAGATTGCGGCGAACGTTCGTCCAGACAAGGGGGAGTTGAAGTTTACGCGGCACGCCGAAGAACGCTTGAGACAGAGAGGGGTGTCGAAAGAGCAGGTGGCCAGCGTCGTCGCCGGGGGGGAAGCCTTTCGCTACTATCATCATGGGCATTGGGAGACCGGCTACTATGACGCCGACAGCGGGCTTTTCGTCGCCGCGGATCGAAATATCGTGATCACCGTCATCACCGACGTCGGCAGGGGCTATATCGACCGCCTGAAGGCAGCTCGACCATGAGGATCGCTTATGACGCCGGATCCGGCGCCGCCTACATTTATTTGAAGGAGATCGGCCCGAATGAGGTCGCCAGGACGATCGCGGGGGAGGGGGAAGCCACGGGCATTCAGCTCGACTTCGACGCGGGGGGGAGGCTGATCGGCATCGAGGTCCTCGATGCCGCAGCCCGTCTGCCTAGGGAAGCGTTGCGTTAGGGCTGCGCTAACGCAGCTTGGCGCGGCCCTGGCTGGCTAGCGTCCAGGCCGTGAGCTTGTAGAGCAGGCGGGCGCCGACGTTGGCGTCCCAATCGCTTCCGCGCCCCGGAGAGACCTCGTTTAGGTCAAATCCGACGATCTTGCGGCCGCTGCGCGCCAGAACGCCGAGGAGAAAGTTCGCCTCGTTGAAATCCAGGCCGCCGGGGACCGGCGTGCCGGTGTTCGGGCAGAAGCGCGGATCGAGGCCGTCGATGTCGAAGGTGATCCAGACGCTTTGGGGCAGTTCGGCGACGATCTCGTCGCAGAGCTTCGCCCAATTTCGCCCGGAGAATTTCGCGCGAACAAGATCCCTGTCGTAAAAGACCGCGACCCGAGAGCCTTGCATTGCGGCGAATTCCGCTTCCCGCTCCGAAAAGTCGCGAATCCCGACCTGGACGAGCTTGCTCGCTCCGGGGAAATCGCTGAGCACGTTATACAGAATGGAGGCATGGGAGTGGACGAATCCCTCGTAGGCTCGTCGCAGGTCGTGGTGGGCGTCGATATGCAGCAGCCCCAAGCCGGCGTTGGACTCGATCGCCGCTTGGATCGCGCCGTAGGGCGCGGAGTGGTCTCCGCCGACCAACCCGACGATCTTTCCGGCGGCCATGAGCTCTGCGCTGCGCCGGCGCACGAAGGCGTTGAGCCTCGCGCTCATGGCGTTGACCGTATCGAGGGCCTGCCGCAGGCGGCGGCTGCCGCCGACGTTCCCGCCGGCCCGGATGACTTTGAGCGCCGCCGCGCGAGCCGTTTTATTCCAGGAGCGCACCTCGCGAGGGATGGGAAGCATGTGCAGGCCGGCTTCGTAGGGGCGCAGGACGTCGACGTCGTAGAGGTCGACCTGAGCGCTGGCTTTCAGGATCGAGGAGGGGCCTTTGGAGGCCCCAGAGCCGTAGGAAACGGTCGCTTCCCAGGGTACGGGCAGGTAAACGACCGCCGCTTCGCTTTCCTTAAAGGGAAGCCCGAAAATTCCCGAGCCGGAGGTGGAGTCCAGATCGAGGATTTCTTCGGGCACGGCACGGCTCCTGGCTTCTAGACCCTGGCGGCCGGAAGCTGGGCGTTCTCGTCGTTGAGCAAGGCGTTCCACCGGAAGCCGGAGCGCTTCTTCCAGCTGCCCTTGTGATAGGCGTAGGAAGCGAGAAGCGGCAGCGCCAAAGTGGCTTCCGAATAGATCATTTGCTCATAGACCGTGTCGACCTTGCCCCATGAGCAGGCCTCGCGCAGGGTCGAGCCGGAGAGGGCGCCGTCGCGCTCGTCGGCGACGGTGATCTGGATGGCGTACTTGTGCATGCGGGTCTCCAATCCGAGCATCTCCGCTCCGACCGTGACGTCTTGGGCGAAATTCTTCGGCACGCCGCCGCCGATCATCAGCAGGCCGCTTTCCCTGCTCTTGAGCTTGACGTGGACCAATTCGCGGAAATCCTTCGCCGAGTCGATGGAGGCATGCTCCTCCGGGTTATGCCATTGATGGTGGAGGAAGCCGAACCCGGCGGAGCAGTCGGAGAAGGCCGGCACGAAGATCGGCACCTGCTTCTTGTAGGCGGCCAGGACGATCGAGTCCCGCGCCTTGCAGTTCTTTCCGGTCGCGAGATACTTGCCCATCTCCTCGATGATTTCGCGGGAAGAGTAGGGCTTGGGCTTGAGGGTCCCGGCGATGGCGGAGATCGTGTTGTCGCAGCGGCCCAGTTCGTCCTCGTCGATGAAGGTGTCATAGATGCGATCGACGCGGGCCGCGCGCATGGCGTGGTCGTCGACCCATTTCGTGCCCTTGTAGTGCTTGAAGCCGAGGCTCTCGAAGAAATCTTGATCGACGATGTTCGCGCCCGTCGAGACGATGACGTCGACCATGTTGTTTTGCACGAGATCAAAAACGATCTTCTTTAATCCCGCCGAGAAGAGCGAGCCCGCCAGGCACAAAATCACCGAGCAATCCTTGTCGCCCAGCATGCGATCGTATATGTCGCTGGCGCGGGCGAGATCCCTGGCTGAGAAAGCCATTTTGGCCATTGCTTCGACGAGAGGGATCGTGTTGTGCTTCGTGATGTCGAAGTGCTCGATAGGATCCTTGAGCAAGTCCGTCTTCTTCAAGTTGGCCATGCTTCCTCCTTTGTTGTCGGTTTCTCGACGGAAATTTTATGAAATTGCGGCGACGATGACAATTTTTTATTCGCAACAAAATTGAAACGAAACTTTTGTTATCATCGACCGACGACAAGGAGGAGGTCCCATGGCCGCCAAGCCGAAGAAACAAGAAGAAGTGGGAGACTTGTTCGTGACGGAGACGGCGATCACGGTGAAGCTTCTGCCCAGCAAGAAGAGCGGCTCCCGTTCGATCGGCTGGTTTTCCGAGGGGCGGGTGACCAACTCCCGCTCGGCGGCCAGGGATATCCGCTACCTCGTCGGCAAGCTGCAGGGAAGCAAGCGGGTGGTGCGCGGCTTGACGGTGATGACGGATCGGGGCGTCGCTTTCGATCTCAGCAAGACCGGCTTGCACGAGGTCGTCGCGCTGGCCGGCCTCGAAATACTGGGCTGACGCCGGAGCGGAATCGTCCGGGGGAGCTCTAAAGCCCGAAGAGTTCCAGGGCGTTGCGCGTCGTGCGCGCCGCGAGCTCGTCTAATCCGACCCCGCAGGCCAGGGCCAGGCGCGTCGCGATCTCGGGCAGCTTCGAGGGCTCGTTGCGCTGGCCGCGGCAGCTCTGCGGCGGCAGGTAGGGGGAATCCGTCTCAAGGACGAGACAGCCGACCCCGGCGCCCTTGAGAGCTTCGCGCAAGGCGTCGTTGCGCGGGTACGTGACCGGGCCGTCGACTCCCAGGGCGAAGCCCAGGTCGCGGCAGAAGAGGGCGTCGGAGGCGTTCCCCGAGAAACAGTGGATCACTCCCAGGAATCTGCGTTTAGGCGTTCTTTCATTGTAGACTCGAGCAAGAATTTCGCGCAGATCGTCGTAGGCGCCGCGGCAATGGATCACCGCCGGTTTCTCGTAATCCCGACAGAATGACAACAGCCGCTCGAAAGCGGCGCGCTGTTGTTCCCGTCCCACCGAGGCTTTGACGTAATCGAGCCCGATCTCCCCGACCGCCACGACCTCCGGCAGAAGGATTTTCCGCTTCAACCGCTCAAGCAGTTCGTCCGAGAAATGGTCCGCGTAATAAGGATGCAAGCCGAGAGCGCAACGCGTCAGCGCGGGTCGGGCGCGCGACAAGGCCACGGCGGCTTCCCATTCCTCAGGAGAGTCCGCGATCTCGATGATCCGAGCGACTCCGGCGGCCAGGGCGCGTTCAAGGGTTTCGGCGCGGTCCGCGGCGAACTGGGGATCTCCGAGATGAGCGTGGGTATCGAAGAGGGCGTCCGTCATCGGCGCCTTGACTGAGACTCGAGCATCTGGTCGCGTTTAAAAAGGGCCAACACGCGCGGGTCGTTTTCTTGAGAGAGATAATCCGCCTTGGCCTTGGCGACCGCGGCGTCACCGCGATAGTAGTTGTCGAGGATCATCGTTTTCACCAAATAACGCAGAGCGGGATTCTGGCTGTAGAGGGCTTTCTGGACCAGCGGCCACGTGGTTTTCGGCCACAGGTCGGCGAATAGATTGAGGACCCGCGCGCGCTCCAGGAAACCGCTTCGCGCGAGCCAATCGTCGCGGCGAACGAGTATGGCGTCGGGATAAATCTTGGCCAATTGATAGAGCGCGTAGTCCGCGTTATGGCGCACGATTTCCGTGTCGTCGTCGAGCAGCCCCGCCAGCACGTCGATCCAACGCGGGTCCTTTAGGACGGCGGCGCGCACGCAAGCTTCCGCCCGCAAGGAGGCGTCGTCGGAGTTGAGGAAATGCCCGAGTCCGGAGGCGGGGACGTCGGCCAGCAACTGTTGACGACGAGCGTCCAGGATGCGCCTGATGACATGCTCCAGCGGCTCCGCACCCTCTTCGCGGAAGGGCTCAAGCCGGTAGAGGGCGATATAATAAGGAAGGGCCGCCTCGGGCTCGCCGCGCTGCAGGTCGTAGATTTCAGCCAGTTTCTCGCTGGCGTAGGCGTTGCCGGGATCCGCCTCCCAAGCCGCCGTCAATCGTCTTATCGCGAAATCGACGTCGTTGTCCTTGAGAGCCAGAGCCCCGTCAAGCACGGCGGCTCCAGTCGCGTCGCCTTTGTGGGCGGCTTCTTGCGCGAGGGCTTGCGCGGTGGAGCGGTGGCCGCTATTCAGCAATGCCAGGCCGAGGGCGTCAAGGATTGAGGGCTCCTTCGGGTGAGCCTTTAGGAGTTCTTGCAGCGCTTCCCTGGCCAAGCTGGCGGCTTCCCCGCGCGGCCCATCGTCGGGCTCGGAGGCGATGACTTTAAGCGCCTCCAGGGATTTGATGCCTTCGTATGTCTTAGGTCCAGCATGGACGGCTTGGGCGTAGAAGGGGATTGACTGCATGGGGTCTAGCGTCTGCAGGGCTTTTTCAAACAACAGGGCCCGATCGCTCGGGTGTGCTCCCAGGCTGGTATCCAGGAGGCTTTGGGCTTCGGCGACGCGGCCGGAGCGGAACTCGATGTCGGCCAGCGCGACGATGACCGGCGGGTCGTTTGGATCATCCTGGAGCCTGCGGCGCAGGCTTGCCTCGTCGTCTTCTCCCGTTGTTTCCAGGCCCGGCTCCCTTTTCAATACGACGTCCTCGTGGGCCCGGCGGAAAGCGTCATCGCCGAAAAATTGGCGCGCGCCCTCCATGACATAGAAGGAATCGATGGGACGTCCATTGGCGAACAAGGCCTGCGAGAGACGCAGCCAGGCCTCGGGATAGAGGAAGCGGTCCCGAAAGTCTTGGCGGGCTGTCTGGAGCGCGTCGTTTGATCGGGCCGGCGCGCTGACGCCGGAGCTTTGCGGCCGCCTCAGCCAGCCATAGAGCAGGGAGGCGTATAGCCCCGCGGTGCCGAGGATAATCGCCAGAGAGAACAGCAGCAGCACGTTGTGCTTGTGTGATTCGCGCACCATGCGATTATATCCCCGAGAGGGTCGGTGGGGAAGAGCCGCCCCCGCTATTCTAGCCGGGGGCGGCGGACGGGCGGACGACTATTTCGAGAAATATTTCCAACGGCGAGAGGCATGCGCCTCTTGTTGGTTCTTGTTCAGCATGTGCTCCTCGAGGTCCGACCAGCGGTCGTCTCCCTCGGGAGAGGCGATCATCTGCTGCCAGGCGGTCTCGCTTCGCTTGAGCAGCGTTTGTTGGCGATCCAGGGCGATCATGTCATCGGAGGTGAATTCCGGAATACGCGGGGTCTTGGCCCCGGAGCTTCTTGGTTTTCTTGCTTTTTTGCGGGTCTGCTTGGCTCGCATGCGGTTCCTCCCGATATTTCAGTGATAAAGAGGAATAGTGTAAGGGGGGATGTCCGCAACTTCAAGACCTATATCTCGGAGCGAGAGTCGCGCAGGCTTTGCAGCAAGCTGCGGAAAACGGCGTCGTCTTGCCCCGCGGTGAAGGAATAGAGCAGGCTGTGGCCCAGCAGGAAAGCCTCTATGCGCGGGAAGGGCGCTTGATAGTCGAGCTGCACGCCGTGCAGGTTCGACAGTTGGAACTGCTTCATGGTGAAGGTCTCGCCGCGCTGGCGCGCCCGCTCGGACAAGAATTCCGAGAGATTGTTGATCCCGTCCAGATCGTTGGGAACCGGGCTTGGGCCGACGACGAGCTTGACGATGCCCAGCTGGCCGAAGAGGCCTTCGTCGATGAAATTCGTGGGATCGGTGCCGACCTTGCAGAAGTAGACGACCTCGACGGTCTGTTTTTCATCCCGGAAATGGCGTATGGCCGTATAACCCGGCGGCAGCTTGATCACGTAGCCGGAATGGCCCACGAAGCCGGACGGGCCAGGCGAGGGCGCGGCGGCGCTGGGGGCAGGCTTCGGCGGGGGAGTTTTCTGGAGCAGGGAGAGCATGCCGCCGACGATGATGGCGCCGAGGCCGGCCACCATCAGCAGCTTGCCCAGCAGGCCCGAAGCCTTGGCCTTGACCATGGTCGAGTCGCCTGTCGCGGCTTTCGGCATCAACTCAAGCATAGCTTGAAATCCGCGGCTCCGCCAGGCGGGCGTCAGCGCTCGTCGGCCAGCCGCAGGAGGTAGCGGCCGTAGTCGTTTCCCGCCATGGGGCGGGCCAGCTTCAGGAGATTGGCGCGATCTATGTAGCCCAGGCCGTAGGCGATCTCCTCGAGGCAAGCGACCTTCAAGCCCTGGCGCTCCTCTATGACCTGGATGAAGGTCGAGGCCTGCAGCAGGGCTTCGTGCGTGCCGGTGTCCAGCCAAGCGACGCCGCGGCCGAGCTTCTGGACGGACAGCCGGCCGCTCTCGAGATAGCGGCGGTTGAGGTCCGTGATCTCCAGCTCGCCGCGCGCCGAGGGCTTGAGCGCCGAGGCCTTGGACAGCACGGAGTTGTCGTAAAAATAGAGGCCGGTGACGGCATAGGAGGAGCGCGGCGCGCGGGGCTTCTCCTCGAGGCTGATCGCCCGCCCGGAGGGATCGAACTCGACGACACCGTAGCGCTCCGGATCGCGCACCTGGTAGGCGAAGACGGTCGCGCCCTCCTCTCGCTTCGCGGCCGAGAGCAAGCTTTCGGGCAGGCCGTGGCCGTAAAAGATGTTGTCGCCCAGGACCAGGGCGACGCGATCTTGCTCCACGAAATCGGCTCCGATGACGAAGGCTTGGGCCAGGCCTTCCGGCTTGGGCTGGACCGCGTAGGACAGCGTCAGGCCTATCTGGGAGCCGTCGCCGAGCAGTTTTTGAAAGCAGGCCTGATCCTCCGGGGTCGTGATGATCAAGATCTCGCGGATGCCGGCCAGCATCAAGGTCGAGAGGGGATAGTAGATCATCGGCTTGTCGTAGACGGGGACGAGCTGCTTGCTCAACGCGCGCGTCGCCGGGAACAGCCGCGTTCCGGAGCCGCCGGCCAGCACGATGCCCTTGAGGTTTTTGCGTCCCATGCCGTTATTGACCATTCTAGGAAAGAAATCGCTGCCCCCGCCTGGACTCGAACCAGGGACCAACCCGTTATGAGCGGGCTGCTCTAACCGACTGAGCTACGGGGGCGCGAGGCCATTCTACAAGACTATCGCCCCGGCGCGCTGGCCGCGGCGTTTCCGGAGGAGAGCCCGATGTGGCGCAGGAAGGACTCGTCGTTGGGCTTGCGCCCGAGGAAGGCCTCGAGGGATTTTTCCTCGTCGCGAGAGGAGCCGCGCTCCAGGATGTCCCCGCGGTAGCGCAGACCGACGGACGGGTTGAGCAAGCCGGCCTTCTCGAAGACGCTGAACATGTCGTCGGCGTAGACTTGCGACCATAAATAGCCGTAGTAGCCGGCGTCGTAGCCGCCCATGATATGGCCGAAGCTGGCCTCCGGATGGGTGCCGGGGATCATCGGGATCAGCATGATTTGCTTGGAGCGGCGGGCCCAATCCGCGGCGGGGTCGGAGACGCCTTTTTCGTGGTAATCCATGTCCACGGTGGCGAAGACGAGCTGCCGCTCGTTCTTCAAGCCGACGTCGATGTTCCTGGAGGCGATCATCTCCTCCAACTCCTTGCGGGGAAGCTTGCGGGAGGGGTCGTCGTAGCGGCCGGAGAGCATATCGAGGATTTTGGGGCTCCAGACCCAATTCTCGAGCATCTGCGAGGGGGCCTCGACGAAGTCCTGGGCCACGTTGGAGCCGGAGAAGCGGCCGTAGCGCGCCTGGGTCAGGGTTTGGTGCATGATGTGGCCGAACTCGTGGAAGAAGGTCTCGACTTCCTCATGGACCCCGAAATGCAGAAGGGAAGGCTCGCCCGGCTCCGGCCTGGGGAAGTTGGCGACGATGGCGGAGACCGGCTTCTGGTAGCTGCCGTCCGCCAAGCGCCGGCCGTGCACGATGTCGAAGGAGGCGGCGTGCTTGTACTTGCCGTCGCGGGGGAAGAGATCAAGATAGAAGTAGCCGATCGTCCTGCCGCTGCGGGCGTCGCTGATCTCGTAGAGCGGCACGTCGGGGCTCCAGATCGCCGAGGGGGCGGGGTCCTTGATCCGCCGGAAGCGCACGCCGAGCAATTTCTGGTAGACCTCGAGCAGGCCGCGCGTCACCGTTTGGAGGGGGAAATAGGCCTTGATCTTCTCCGTGTCGACGTGATGGCGCCGCATGAGCATGTTGTCGTAGTAGCGCCAATCCCAGAGATGGATGACGTGGTCGCTGCGCTTGCCCAGCTCCTGGTCCTTGAGCCGCCGCAGCTCGCGCAGCTCGGACTCGGCCAGGGGCTTTAGCCTGCGCGCCAGCCGCGCCAGGAAGCGGTCCACCGTGGCGGGATTCTTGGCCATGTGGTCCTGGGCCAGGACGTAGGCCGCGTGATTGGGATAGCCGAGCAGCCGGGCCGCCTCGCGGCGCAGGGCCAGGGCCCGGCGCAGCAGCGGCTCGTTGGGGCGCCAGGCGCGGTTGTCGAAGAGCGTCTCCAAGGCGCGCCGCGCCGCCGGATCCTTGGCGTTGTCCATGAACGGGAAATAGTCCGGATAATCCACGGAGACGCGGTAGCCGGAGCCCTGGCGCGGCAGCCGCGCGATGTAGTCCGCCGGCAGCCCGTCGAGCTGCGCGCGGGTGAAGACGGCATAGTCCTTGACGTTGTTGAGGTTGCGGCTGAAATCGGCCTCCAGCTTGACGATCTCGCGGCGGATGGCCTCCAGGCGCTTGCGCTTGGCGGCAGGCAGCGCCACGCCGCTGCGCTTGAAGTCGAGCAGCTCCTCGCGCAGCAGCCTGGCGTCCTCGCCCGCGAGAACGGGCTTTTGGGCGGCGTAGTCGCCGAGGGCCTTGTAGAGGTCCTCCCTGGAATAAGCGTCGATCATGAACTGGCCGATCGCCGTCTCGCAGTCGTTGGCGGCGCCGCGGACCGAGGAGGAGATGGAGACGTATTTCGAGAAGGTGTCCGAGGCCGTCTCGTCGTTGAGATCCCACAGGATCAGGTCCAAGGCCGCGGGCGTGTTTTGGAAGGTCCGCGCGCGCGCCGGCAGCTTCGCCAGGCCTTGGAGGCGACTCTCGGCGCGGCTTCTGGCCGCGGCGCAGTGGGCCGCCAGTTCCCGCGCGTCGCGGGTGAAATTCAAGTCCGGGGACGGGGAGAAGTCGGCGCGGGCGGGCGCGCAGAGGGCCACGGCGAGGAGTAGGTTCAGCATGGACGATAGATTAGCAAAGCGCCGGCGCCTTGGAGCCGAGAGAAAGGCGCTTACTTTCGGGCCGGTTCGACGGGTTTGTCGTTGTCGTCGCCGTTGGAGCGCAGCAATGGGGCCGTCGTGCCCGCAATCGGCACCGGACGCCTGCCGGAGGCCTCGTCGACTTGCTGGCGCATATCCGACAATTGACGGAGCACGGCCCTGACGCGGGCCCTGCGGCTGGCCGGGTCCAGGCTCATGTCGAAGAATGGACGCGGCGGCTCGCCCTGACCATTCCGGAGAATCACCATCCCGGCGGCCTTGCGCTGCCGCTCCAGGTAGGCGTGCTGGTCCTCGTTGGTAAAGGGCGGGGGGCTTCCGGGCAAGGCGGCCGGCGCGCGGGGAGACGCGCCTTGGGCAGGCTCCGGCGCGCTCGGACGCGTCGCGAGAGGGGCATGCCGCCACGGCCAGGCCGCCAGCAGCGCCGCCAGCAGAAGCCCGGCCGCGGCGATGAGAAGCCGGCGGCTCCTGGCGGTCATAGATCCTGATTTAGCGCGAGCGTTTGAGCGTCCGCTTGAGCGTCCGCGCCACGACGGGGGTGACGAAGGGGTCGACGGAAGCGCCCAGCCGGGCCACTTCCTTGACCATCGAGGCGGCCAAGTAGGTGTACTGCTCGTCCGGCATCAGAAAGACCGTTTCCACTTCCTTGTATAAGCGTCGATTGAAGGAGGCCAATTGGAATTCGTAGTCCATGTCCGAGACGACGCGCACTCCCCGGATGAGGATGTGCGATTTCTTTGAGCGCAGATAGTCGACCAACAGGCCGGAGAAGGTGTCGACGTCGACGTTGGGCAGGCCTCGGATCGAGCCCTCGATCATCTCGATGCGGTCGGAGACGCTGAAGGTGTGGCGCTTGGCGGAGTTGTTGGAGACGGCGACGATGACGAAGTCAAAGAGGCGGGCGGCGCGCTGGATGATGTCGAGATGGCCCTTCGTCACGGGATCGAAGCTGCCCGGATAGACGGCGAGCCGTGACATGGCCCTACTGTATCAATTCCGGCGTTCCGCGGCCAGATCGCCGGCCGAGCCGACGGAGAAATAGCGGGCTTGGGGATGGTGGAAGACCATGGCCGAGACGCTGGCCTCCGGCTCCATCATGAAGCCCTCGGTCAACGACACGCCGGCGTTCTTGGTCGCCTCGAGCAAGCGGAAGAGCTTCGCTTGATCCTCCAGGTTGGGACAGGCGGGATAGCCGAAGCTGACGCGCAGACCTCGATAGCGGGCCTGGAACTTGTCCTTGAGCGTCATCTCCGGCGGGTCGCCGATCGACCACATGGCGCGCAGCCGCTCGTGCAGCAGTTCCGCGAAGCCCTCGGCGCTCTCTATGGCGAGGGCCTGCAGGGTATGTGACCTCAGGTATTCGCCGTCCTCGCGGTAGCGGTCCGACAGCTCCCGGATTCCGGAGCCGCAGGTGACCACGAAGAAGGCCAAGAAGTCCATGCGCCCGGAGGCTTTCGGGGAGACGTAGTCGGCCAGGCAGAGGCGCTCGCCGCCGGCCTGGCGCGGAAACTCGAAGGTTTCCAGCACGTCGCGCGCCGAGGCGTCGGCGTAGACGAGGACGCGGTCGCCGTCCGACTGGGCCGGGAAGAAGCGGTAGACCGCGCGGGCGCGGATCAAGCGGCGGGCCAGGACGTCGGCTTGGATCTCCCCCACCACGCGATAGAGGTCCACCGCCTTGGGATGGCCCTCGCGCAGCAAGCGCTCCGGGCTTCCCTTCAAGCCCAGGTGCTTGCCGTAGAGCATGATGGGATTAAGGTATTTAAAGATATCGTCGACCGGAAAATGGTCGAGGACGTGCGGCTTTAAGTCCGGGGGCGTCGGGATGTCGGCGGCCGGACGCATGGGCGCGGCGGCGGGGCTTGCGGCGTCTTGGGCGGCCGGAGCCGGCATGATCGTCGAAAGATGCGCTTGGAGCGCCTTATTCTTCTCCAGGAGGGCGGCTCGCAGCGTCTCGTCTCCTAGCCGGTTGGCGAGATCTAGCCCGGTCATCGCGTCCTTGGCGTAGAGCACGGGGCCGTCGTAGCGGGTGGCGATCTTGGTGGCGGCAAAGCGCGGCGACAGGGCGGCTCCGCCGACTAAGACCGGCAGGCGGATGCCGGCGGCCGCCAGGTCCTCGGCGGTCACGGACATCTGCTGGGCGCTCTTGACCAGCAGGCCGGAGAGCCCCAGGATGTCCGGGCGAGACTCCTTCACCGCCGCCACCAGGGTTTCCGGGGCGACCTTGATCCCCAGGTCGACGACGTCGTAGCCGTTGTTCTTTAGAATGATGTGGACGAGGTTCTTGCCGATGTCGTGGACGTCGCCCTTGACGGTGGCCAACAGGACGCGGCCGCGGCAGGCGCGCGCGGCCTTGTCCATGCGCGGCTCCAAAAAAGTCACGGCGGCCTTCATGACCTCGGCGGATTGGAGCACCTCCGCGACGATCATCTCGTTGGCGCCGAAGAGGCGGCCCACCTCGTCCATCCCGCGCATCAGCGGTCCGTTGACGATGTCGAGCGGCTTGCGGGCGCGCAGCAGAACCTCCAGGTCTTCCAACAGCCCCTCCTTGGAGCCATCGACGACGTTGCGCGCCAGGCGCTCCTCCAAGGGGAGCTTGAGGCGTTCGGACGGCTTGGGGCCGGCCTCCTTCAACTGCCGGAAATAGGCCGCGAACTCGGCGACGCGGTCCGCGCCGCGCCCGTCCCAGGACAGCAGGCCCCAGCACAGGGAGCGCTCCCGCTCCGGGATGTTCGCCCAGCGCGCCAGCCTCTCGGCGTTGACGATGGCCAGGTCGAGGCCCGCTTGCACGCAATGATGCAGGAAGACCGCGTTGAGCACCTCGCGGCCGACGGGGGGCAGCCCGAAGCTGACGTTCGAGATGCCCAGGACGGTCTTGCAGAGGGGCAGGGCCTTCTTGATGAGGCGAATGCCCTCGATCGTCTCGACGGCGGAGCCCCAGTAGTTCTTGTCCCCGGTGCCGGCCGGAAAGACCAGCGGGTCGAAGATAATGTCCTCTTCCGGTATCTCGTATTTGCCCGTCAGCAGGCGATGGCAGCGCTGGGCGATCTCCAGCTTGCGCTGCCGCGTCAGGGCCATGCCCTGCTGCTTGTCCTCGTCGATCGCGCCGACGACCACGGCGGCGCCGTAGCGGCGAATCAGGGGGCAGACCCGAGCGAAGCGCTCCTCGCCGTCCTCCAGGTTGATCGAGTTGACGATGGACTTTCCCGGCGTGCGCCGCAGCGCCTCCTCCAGCACGGAGGGGTCGGTCGTGTCCAGCATCAGCGGGACCTTGACCTTTTTGACCAGCAAGTCGAGCAAGAGGATCATGTCCGACTTCTCGTCCCGGTCGGGATTGGCCAGGCAGACGTCGAGGATGTGGGCGCCGTTGCGCGCCTGCCGGCGGCCCACCTCGGAGGCCTCGTCGTAGGCGCCCTTGGCGATGAGCTCGCGGAAGAGCTTGGAGCCGATCACGTTCGTGCGCTCGCCCACGAGGATCGGAGTCTTGTCCGCGGAGAGGGTCAGGGCCTCCAGCCCGGAGACGGCGGATCTCCGGCTTCTGGGCGGCCGCCGCGGCTTTTTGCCGTCGGCCATTTGGGCGATCAAGCGGATGTGCTCCGGGGTCGTTCCGCAGCAGCCGCCGACGATGTTGACCCAGCCTTCCGAGGCGAAGCGCTCCAGCTTGCGCGCCACCATCTCCGGCGTCTCGTTGTAGCGCCCCATGTCGTCCGGAAGCCCCGCGTTCGGGTAGCAGAGGGTCGGGGCGCCGGACAGTTGCGCCAGGGTCCGCAAGTGGTCGGTCATGAAGTCCGGGCCGGTGGCGCAGTTAAGGCCAAGGGCCAGCAGGCCGTAATGCTCCACGGATTCGGCGAGGGCCTCCGCGGTCTGTCCGCCCAGCATCGTGCCCATGGTCTCGATCGAGGCCGAGAGCATGATGGGAACCGAGCGTCCCAGGGCCGCGAAGGCCCGGGAAAAGCCGGACAGGGAGGCCTTGACGTTGAGCGTGTCCTGCTGGGTTTCCAGCAGCAGAAGGTCGACGCCGCCCTCCATGAGGGCGCGCGCCGCTTCCTCGTAGGAGCGCTCGACCTCCTCGAAGGTGATGCCGCCCGTCACCGAGATCGTCTTGGTGCCGGGGCCAAGGGCCCCGGCGGCGAAGCGGGGACGCCCCGGGCTCGAGGCCCGCCGCGCCTGCTCGACGGCCAGGCGCGCTCCCGCGCGCGCGATCTCGGAAGCCTTGTCTTGAAGCCCGTATTCCGCCAGCACGTGCCGGACCGCTCCGAAGGTGCCGCTCTCGATGATGTCAGCGCCCGCGTCGAGATAGGCCGCGTGAATCTCCGAAATCACGTCCGGGCGCGTCAGGACGAGATTCTCGTTGCACCCCTCCAGCTCATGTCCCCCGAAATCCTCGGCCGTCAGCTGCCGCTGCTGCAGGAGCGTGCCCATGCCGCCGTCCAGGACGAGCAGGCGCCGCGAAAGCAGCTCGCGCAATTCCTGCAGCCGGCCGGAGTCGGGGAAGCCGTTATAGGAGCCCATAAAATAAAAAAACCGCGCTTGGCGCGGTCTTCAAGCCCTCTTTAGCGCGCAGTCGGCCGCGGCAATTCGGGAGAAATCCTCGCCTAAGAGCTTTAGTTTAGCCTATTTACCGTGGCTCGGCAAGGCGCGTCACTCCAGGTCGATCCAGTTCCAGCGCCGCCCGTAGAGCTCCAGCAGGCGTTCCTTGAGGGCGCGGTTTTCGGGACGGGATAGGCCTTGGTCGCGGGCCAGCAGCGTTTCGGCGTCGTCGCGGGCCTGGGCCAGCAGGGACGCGTCCCGGACCAGGTCCGCCGCGCGCAGGGAAAGCTCTCCATGCTGGCAGGTCCCCAGGAATTCTCCGGGTCCGCGCAGCCGCAGGTCCTCCTCCGCGATGCGGAAGCCGTCGCCGGAGGAGCAGAGAGTTTTCAAGCGCTGGTCGGCCGCGGGCGTGGCGGAAGCGGAAACCAGGCAGCAGGCGGAGGCGGCGGCGCCCCTGCCGATGCGGCCGCGCAGCTGGTGCAGGCTGGCCAGGCCGAAGCGGTCTGCGTTTTGGATGACCATGATCGTCGCGTTGGGGACGTCGATGCCGACCTCGATGACCTGGGTGGCCACCAGGACCTGCGTCCGTCCGGCGGCGAAGGCCTCCATCACGGCCGTCTTCCTGCGCCCCGGCATCGCCCCGTGGATCAAATCGACCGACAGCGACGCCAGGGGGCCGGAGCGCAGGCGCTCGAACTCGGCCTTGGCCGAGCGCAGGTCCGCGTCCGCCGAGTCCTCGATGACAGGGTAGACGACGTAAGCCTGTTGCCCGACGGCCGCCGCCGCCTTGAGGCGCTCCAAGGCCTCCGTTTCGCCGACGCGCAGGGTCTCGACGCGCGCCTTGCCCGGGGGCAGCTCGTCGATGGTCGAGACGTCCAGGTCGCCGTAGAGAGACAGGGCCAGCGTGCGCGGAATCGGCGTGGCGGTCATGATCAAGAGGTCGATCAAGGGGCCGCCCTTTTGGCGCAGAGTGGCGCGTTGTCGGACGCCGAAGCGGTGCTGCTCGTCGATGACGGCCAGCCGCAGGCGGGGCAGCGCCACGCCCGTCTCCAGCAGGGCATGCGTGCCGATGACCAGGTCGATTTCCCCGCGCGCAAGCTGCGCCAAAACGGCCTTTCTCTTGGCGCCCGTCACGCGCGAGGTCAGCAGCGCCACGCGCGCCGGCAGGCCGCGCAGCATCCTGCGGGCCGTCGCCAGGTGCTGCTCGGCCAGGACCTCGGTGGGGGCCATCAGCGCTCCCTGATGCCCGTTCTCTACGGCCAGCAGCAGGGCGGCCAGGGCCACGACGGTCTTTCCGGAGCCGACGTCGCCTTGGAGCAGGCGCGTCATCGGGGCCGGCCGCTGGAGATCGGCGAAAATCTCGTTGATCACCCGTTTCTGCGCCCCGGTCAAGACGAAGCCGAGCTGGTTTCGGAACGGGGTGAGCAGGGTGCGCTTGATCGCGTAGGAAAAACCCTTGACGAGCTGTCGGGCCTGGCGGCGCTTCAGGCTCCAGGCCAGCTCCAAGAGCAGCAGCTCCTCGTAGGCCAGGCGCGAGCGGGCCGCGTCCAGCTCCTGCGGCGAGCCGGGGAAGTGGATCGCGCGCAGCGCCTGGGCGGCCGACAGGAGGCCGCGCGAGCGGGCCAGGGCCGGGGGGATCGTCTCGCTTGCGGCGCCGGCCGCCGATAGGGCCTTGAACTGCAGCTCCCTAAGGAGGCGCTGGCTCAGGCCTTGGGTCAAGGGATAGATGGGGGTCAGCCGCCGCACGTGGATCGGCCAGCGTTCGTTGGAGAGGAGGTAGTGCTCCTCGACGCGGACATTCCGGATTCCGGACGGCGACGGTTCGGCGCGCCCCACGATCCAGAGATCGGAGCCTGGAGCCGCGTCTTTCTTGAGCCCGGAGAAGACGTCGAATCGATGGTTGAGATGCTTGAACCAGACGGCTTCGACGTCGCCCTGACGGGCGGCCAGGGACGCCTTGAAGAGAGCCAAGGATGGCCCGGCGGGAAACTGCCGCGCGCGCAGGACTCTCCCCTTTAAGACGACCAAGCCGGAGGCCGTGGGCAGGGACAGATCGGCGGTCTCGCTTCTGTCCTGCCATTCCCGCGGGAAGTAGTACAGCAGGTCCAGCACCGTCTCCACGCCCAGGGAGCGGAAGATGTCGGCGCGCTTGGGGCCGACGCCCTTGAGGAACTGCAGCGGCGTGTCGGTGGTCGGGGAGGCGGGCGTCATGCGTGTTGCGCCGATGGGCTGGGTTTGATAAAATCCTTGTTTGAGGTAAACGCCATGGCATTCAAGTGCAGCATTTGCAGCAAAGGGCCCAGAACGGGCTACAGCTACAGCCACTCCCACAAGGCCAGCAAGCGCACCTTCCGCCCGAACCTGCAGAGGCAGAAGGTCCTGCTCTCCGGCCGAGCGCAGACCGCCTACGTCTGCACCGATTGCATCCGATCGGGGAAGGCGATCCGTCCCGCGAAATAATACCAATGTGAACCGCCCTCTAAAAGGGCTGCTGCCGTGGGCCGCGGCTTGCGCCGTGGCCCTTCCTGTTTTCCTGCTGCCGATCTACAATCCGGACCTCTTCTGGCATCTCTCTGCCGGCCGCTGGATCGCCGCGCATGCCGCGGTCCCCTCGGCGGATTTTCTGTCCTTTACCAAGCGCGGCGCCCCCTGGCTCGATTTCGAGTGGGGCAGCGAGCTGCTGTTCTACGGCGCCTATGCCGGCGGCGGCCTGGCCGGGCTGTGGGCGCTTAAGTCCGCGCTGATGCTGCTCTGCTGGCTCGCTTTCGATCGCTGCCTGCGCGTCGACGGCGTCGCTCCGGGATTGCGGGCCTCGGCACTCCTGTTGTGGGCCCTGGCGGCCTTCTCCTGGTCCGATCTCAGGCCGGAGCTGTTCTCCGTGCTGCTGTTTACCGTCTGTCTGGCGGGACTGGAAGCGATGCGGGCCGATCTATGGAAACCCTCCTGGCGCTCGTGGCTGGGCGCCGCCGCCCTCTTCGCCCTTTGGAGCGACCTGCACGCGGGATTTCCGCTCGCCTTGGCCGGCGCGGCTCTGTACGCGGCGGGGGAGCTGATCGCCGGCCGATGGCGACCGGCGCGTCGCATGGCGGGCCTTGGGGCCGCCGCGGCCTGCGGCTCGCTGCTCAACCCTTACGGCGCCGGCCCCTACGCCGTGGCCCTGCTCCATTTGCGCGAGGGCGCGGAACTTTCGCGGGACATCGCCGAATGGCGCCCCCTGAACTTGGCCAATCCCGCGTATTGGCCGGTCTACGGGCTGATGGTTCTAGCCGTTCTCGCCCTGGGCGCGCTTGTCGTTCGAGCGCGCCGCGAGGGTTTGCGCCGCGCCTTGCCCTGGGGCCTCATCTTGCTCGCCGTTTTCCTCGGTCTCGGCGCCTGGCGCCACGAGCGGCTGGCCGCATTCTTCGGCGTCGTCGCCGTTTTGCTGGCGGCGCTGGCCGCCCGGGCGATCGGCCGCCCGCGCGCCCTGCTCGCGGCGGTTTGGATTTCCGGCCTCGCCTACGCCGGCTGGCTTGCCCCGCGGCTTTACCTGGCGGGCCCGTTCAACGACAAGGATGTTCCCGTGCGGGCGGCCGAATTCGTCGCATGCCACGGAACGGCCCTAACGCCCTTGCGCCTCTTCAACGACTGGGGCTGGGGCGGCTATCTTGGCTGGCGTCTGGGGCCTTCTCGCCCGGTTTTCACGGATGGGCGCTACATCTTCCAGGATATTCTCGCGCAGGAGGCCGCCGCGACGCGCTCGCCGCGGGCTTGGGAAAGCTTTCTGTCGCGCTACGCCTTGACGGGCGCCTTGGTGGGCAACAGGGCCGTTACCTTCCCCGCCACGCGCCGCTATCCGGATGGCTCGACCAGGACGTTCCAGCGGCCCTGGTACCTGGAGTATTTCCCGCGCCGGAGCTGGGCCCTGGTCTATTGGGACGACAAGGCACTCCTGTTCGTCGAGCGTTCCGCGGTCGCGCCGTCCTGGCTGGCCGCGCACGAGTACCGCTGGCTGCTGCCGCGCGACCGGGCCGCCTTCGAGGACGCGCGCTCCCGGGGGGAAATCCCGGCGGGGGCGTTCGCGGCCGAAAGGCGCCGGCACGACGAAGAGTCGCGGCTTTAGGCTTGCAGCCTAGGCGACGATTCCCTGCTCGCGCAGGTAGTGGCGAATCTTGGAGCGCGCGCGCGCGGTCTGGACCAGGCTCAGCCAGTCCTTCTTGGGCTTGCTTCCCTTCTTGGTCAGGATGCGGCAGATATCGCCGCTCTTGAGCTGATAGTCCAGCTTCACCATCTTGTTGTTGACCTGGGCTCCGACGCAGGCCATGCCGATCTCGGTGTGGACGCAAAAGGCGAAGTCGAGCGGGGTCGCCCCGGCCGGCAGCGCCTTGACCTCTCCCGCCGGCGTGAAGACGAAGACCTGGCGGAAATCGAGGTCGGTTTTAAGCGAGTCGAGAAATTCCCGAGGGCTCTTGAGGTCCTGCAGCCACTCCATCCACTGCCTCAGCCAGTTGAGCTTCTCCTCCAAATGGATGTCGCGCTGATGCTCGCCGATCTTGTAGCGCCAATGGGCGGCGATGCCGTACTCCGCCGTGCGGTGCATCTCCTCGGTGCGGATTTGTATCTCGACCAGCTCCCCGTCGGGCCCCATGACGGTGGTGTGCAGGGAGCGGTAGAGGTTCATCTTGGGAATCGAGATGTAGTCGGTGAAGCTTCCGGCGACCGGCTTGAACTGGGTGTGGACGATGCCGAGCAGCGCGTAACAGTTGGCGATGGTGTCGGTGATGATGCGCACGCCCAGGGCGTCCTGGATCTCCTCGAACGGCTTGTCCTGGCGCTGCATCTTCATGTAGATCGAGTAGAGGCTTTTGGTGCGCGCCAGGATTCGCCGCGGGATCGCGGTGTTCGCCAGGACCTTCTCGATATCCTGCTTGAACCGAGCCAGGGTAACCTCGCGGGCGGCGAGCTGGGCGCTGACCTTGCGGCTGAGATCCTCGTACGCCTCCGGCTCCAGGAACATGAAGGCGAGGTCGTCCAACTGGCTTTTGAGCTTGAACATGCCGAGGCGGTGGGCCAGGGGCGCGTAGAGGGAGACGGTCTCGTAGGCGATGCGCTTGCGCTTGTCCTCGCGCAGGTAGCTCAAGGTCCTCATGTTGTGCAGGCGGTCGGCCAGCTTGATGACGATGACGCGGATGTCCTGGGCCGTGGCCAGCAGCATGCGCCGCCAGTTCTCGGCTTGCGCGTCGTCGCGGCTGTTGAACTGCAGATGGTCAAGCTTGGTCACTCCGACGACCATCTTCGTGATCTCCTCGCCGAACTCGGATCGAAGGGCCTGCTCGCTGATGGATGTGTCCTCCAGAACGTCGTGCAGCAGGCCCGCGCAGATGGTGGGCAGGTCCATCTTCCATTCGGCCAGGGATTGCGCCACCGCGTTGCAGTGGACGAAATAGTGCTCGCCGGAGGCCCTCTCCTGGGCGGCGTGGGCCGCGGTCGAATAATCGAAGGCCTTGGCCAACAGCGCCGTATCGACGTGCGGCGCGTAGGCCGTGAAGTGGGCGAGCAGCTCCGCTTTATTCATCTGACACCAATAGCATACTCGCGCTGGCGCAGCGCCGCCAGGGTCAGGCCGGCGGGGTCCGGGCGTCCAGGGCGGAGGCCAGCTGCAGGTTGTAGAGCCCGCGAAACAGGGTGTCCCGGGCCAGGAGTTCCCGGGGGGCGCCCTGCTCGGCGACGCGTCCCTGGTTGAGGACGACGACTTGATCGACGTCCGGCAGCAAGGACAGCTTATGGGCGATCAGCAACACGGTTCGCCCCGAGAAGAGCAGGCGCAGGGCGGCCAGCACCTCGGCCTCGCTGGCCGCATCGAGGTTGGCGGTGGCCTCGTCTAAGAGGAGGATCGAGGGGTTCTTGAGCACCACGCGGGCGATCGCCAGCTTCTGGCGCTGCCCGGCCGAGAGGGCCGGAGGGGCCTCGCCCAGGCGGGTCTGGTAGCCCAGGGGCAGGCGGTCGATGAACTCCGCGGCGCCGGCCAACCGGCAGGCGCGCTCGACCTCGCTCATCGTCACGACGCCCCGACCCAGGGTTATGTTCTCGAAGACCGTGTCGTGGAACAGAGCGGTGTGTTGCGAGACTAATCCGATATGGGAGCGCAGGGAGCGGGGGTCCAGCGCCCGCGCGTCGACTCCGTCGTAGAGCACCGCCCCGGAAGAGGGCTCATGCAGCCGCAGCAGGAGCTGGGCGATCGTCGTCTTGCCGGAGCCGCTGGGACCGACGATGGCCGTGCATTTGCCGGCGGGGATCTCCAGGGAGCAGCGGTCGAGGGCCAGCGCGGAGCGTTCCGGATAGCGGAAGCTGACCGCCTCGAGGCGAATTCCCTCGGATACCCCGGCGAAGGCGCCCACCGATTCGTTCGGAAGAGAGGAGGAGGGATGCTCGTCGAGCAGTTGGAAGATGCGGTCGGCGGAGGCCATGGCGCGCTGCAGCTCGGAGTGAGAGCGCGCGACGTTCTTGATCGGGGCATAGGCCGCGAAGAAAGCCCCCAGGAAAGCGAAGAAGGCGCCGGGGGTCAGCCTTCCCGCGATGGCCTCCGAGCCGCCCAGGTACAGGATCACGCCGGCGACCAAGCCGCCGCAAAATTCCATCAGGGGCGCGGCCAGCGCGGTGGCCCGCAGGTAGCTCATGGTCGGAGAAAAGAAGAGGTCGTTGGCCCGCTCGAATTTCGACAGGAGGGCGTCCTCGTAGTTGAAGGAGCGCACGACGCCCAACCCCTGGATGGCGTCTTGGAAATGCTGGTGCAGCCGATCCAGCACGGCTTGGCTCTTGAGGGAGTTGATCCGCATCTTGCGCCCCAGCACGTAGAGCACGGCGCCAGTGAGCGGCACGCCGATCAAGGAGAGGAGGGCGAAGCGCCAGTCCAGATAGAAGAGGGCGGCCAAGAGGAAGAGGACCGTCATCGTGTCGCGGATGAGGTAGAGGGGCACCGAATTGAGGGCCGCCTGCAGCACGGACAGGTCGCTGGTCACGCGGGAGAGTATCTCGCCGCTGTCGTGGCTGCAGTAGTAGTCCACCGGCAGGGCGTGGAGCTGTCGAAAGAGGTCGGCGCGCAGGTCCTGGGTGACCTTCTGCCCCAGCCAGCTCATCAAGTAGTTCTGGACGTAGGACGCCACGGACTTGAGCGCGACCAGGAGCGGGACGACGACCACGGCCAGGCCCAGCATGCGGAAATCCTTGGCGATGAAGACGCGGTCGATGATCGGCTTGAGCAGGAGGACGGCGGTGCCGTTGATGAGGGCCACGGAGGCCATCGCGGCGACGGCCCAGGCGATGCGGCGTCGGTAGGGACGCAGGTAGCGCAGCAATCGAGCCAGCGTCATGGCCGCCGCGATTCGGACAGGATCGTTTCCGCGGCCCGCCGGCAGGCTCCGGGTAGGCCGAGAGTTTGGCGCAGCGACGCCAGCTCCTGGCGCAGGCGGGCGTAGGCGCGCGGGTCTTCCAGCAGCCGCACCGCCGCCTCCGCCACGCGCGCCGGCGTGGCGTCGCCTTGGATCAGCTCCGGGGCGAGCTTTCTGCCGGCCAGGATGTTGGCCATGGCGATCGAGTCGACTCGGATCAAGGCGCGCGCGACGGCGTAGGTCGGCCAGGACATCCGGTAGACGACGACCATGGGAATCCCAAGAAGGGCGTTCTCGAGGGTGGCGGTTCCCGAGGAGCAAAGGGCCAGGTCCAGGCCCTGCCGGCGCGCGTAGTCCGACTCGCGGACCAGCTCGACTCCCGCGGCTGCGCCCAGGGGGTAGGCGGAATCGGGAAGGCTGGCGGCCGCGAAGACCTCGCCGCGAGCCTCCGGGTAGTGGCGGCGCAACTTGGCCAGCGCTTCCAGCAGCAGGGGAAGGTGGCGGGCGACCTCGGAGCGGCGGCTGCCGGGCAGCAGGCCCACGCGAAGAGGGGCGGAGGCCGAGCTTTTCTCCAGCGGCGGGGGCAGCTCGTCCAAGAGGGGGTGGCCGACGAATTCGCACGGCACCCCGGCGGATCGGTAAAGCCTTTCCTCGAACGGGAAGATCACGAGCATCTTGCGCACCAGGCGCTTGAGCGCGCGGATGCGCCAGGGGCGGCTGGCCCAAACCTGCGGGCTGATGAAATAAAAGGCCGGCACCCCGCGGCGGCGCGCAAGCCCCAGCACCCGACGGTTGAAGCCGTAATAGTCGACGCAGACGACGGCGTCCGGGCGTTTTTGGGAGAGATGCCGGTCCAGGCGCAGGGCGAGCTTGGCCATGAAGGGGAGCTTGGCGACGGGCTCCCAGAAGCCGGCGACTCCCCGCGAGGCCAAGTCCTCGATGAACTCGTCGGCTTCCCGGCGCATCAGGGCTCCGCCCACGGCGGCGACGCGCAGATCCGCCGGGCCGGCCTTCTTGAGGGCTCGGATCAAGCGGGAGGCGTGCAGGTCCCCCGAGGGGTCTCCGGCGACGAGCAGAAGGTTCATTCGATTGCGGGCTCTGCTAGCCCAGGATGTCTTTTCCGACCGTCTTGACGATGCGGCCGAGGTCCTGGGCCCATTCCGGGATCAGGGAGCGGGGTCTCTCCAGCCCGGAGGCTTGGTAGCGCTCGAGCTCCTCGGAGACTTGGAGGGCCAGCTTCAGGGCCTCGACGCCGCGCTCGCCGCTGGGCCAGGGCTTGCGATTGTGGCGGATGCACTCCAGCCAGTGCAGGTGCTCGTTGCGCAGCGGCTCCGTCTTGTCCAGCTTCGGGGCGAGGATCTCGACGTCCTTGAGGCTCTTGATCACCGGGACTTTCCTGCGGTAGATCTTGAGCGAGGAATTGGCGTAGTCGAGGGAGATGTAGCTCTCCTTTTGGAAGACCCGGAGCTTGCGGCATTTCTGCAGCGAGATGCGGGAGGCGGTCAGGTCGGCGACGCAGCCGTTCTTGAAGCGGACCCGGACGTTGGCGATGTCCTCGTGGTCGCTGAGCAGATGGGCGCCGATGGCCTCCAGGGACTCGACCTCGCTGCCGACCAGGGTCAGGAGGATGTCGAGGTCGTGGATCATGAGGTCCATCACCACGCCGATGTGGCCGACCCTGGGATCGTAGGGGCCCAGCCGCTCCACCGTGATGAAGCGCGGGTTCCTGATGTGCTTGATCGCTTCCAGGACCGCGGGGTTGAAGCGTTCGACGTGCCCGACCTGCAGCACCACCTTCGCCTCCGAGGACTTTGCGAGGAGTTGCCGGGCCTCCTCGACCGAGGAGGCCAGGGGCTTTTCGATGAGGCAGTGCCGGCCGGCCTGGAGGGCCGCCATGCCGACCTCGAAATGGTGCGGCGTCGGGACGGCCACCACGACCGCGTCGGCGCGGCCGAAGGCGTCCCGGTAATCGCGCACGGCCATGGTGTTGGACTTCCAAGCCGCCAATTGGGCGCGCCACAGATTGGTGTCGCAGACCGCGGCGAGCTCCACGTCGGGCAACTTGGAGAGGATGCGCGCATGGTGCGTGCCGATGCGGCCGGCGCCGATCACGGCGACTCGAATCTTGGATTTTCCGCTCATTGCGGCCCCTCGGCGGGATAGCCGGCGATGGCCAGCCCCTGGGCGTCGGCCCGTTTGAGAAACTCCGGTTTGTCGAAAATGAGAGTCGAGTCCGCCTCCAGGGCCAGGCTGGTCACGCCGGCCTCGGCAAAGACCGCCAGGGAGTCCAGGCCCAGCACCGGGATGTCGAAGCGCGGGTCCTGCTTCGGCTTGGCCACCTTGACGACCGTCAAGGGCGAGCGGCGGCCCTGCGAGCGGGCCAGCTCGCCGGAGCGGCGCACGCAGGCGTCCGTGCCCTCCATGCCCTCCAGGGACACGACGGCCCCGTCGCCGCAGACCACCGTCTGGCCCACGTCGACAGCCGCCAGGGCCTTGGCGGCTCTCCAGCCCAGCCTGGCGTCGGCCAGCTCGCCGCCTGAAGGCTTGCGCGCGGTCTGGACTCCGCGGCCGACCAATAAGTGGCCCAGGTAGCCGACGGAGGACAAGAGCTCTATGCCCTCCTTGGCGAACTCGTCGGCCACCGCCTTCAGGATCGTGTCGGTGCGCTTGTCCCGCAGGCGGGCCAGTAGCCGCGCCGAGCGCAGGTCCGGCAGGACCCCGCCGAAGAGGGAGACATGCTGGACCTTTCCGGCCATCACGGCCTTGGAGACGCCGGCCGCCTTGAAGGCCGCCAGCGGCTTCTCGAGCTGTCCCAGCTTGTACAAGGGCACCCGGCCGACGACGGCTTCCAGGGCGGGGACGTCGGTCACTCCCTCCAGGCCCAGGGCCACCACCGCCAGGCCGGCGCGCCGGGCTTCTTGAGCGACGAGCACGGGAAAGCGCCCGGAGCCGGCGATCAAGCCTAGCGTCTCCACGTCAGGCGACGGCCTCTTCCTCGGCCTCGGCGCCGGACGCCGGACGCATGAGGCCGCGCTTGGAGCGCTCGATGGATTCCAGGAGCAGGCAGACCTCCGGCCCCGGCTTTTGCGCGCGCAGCTTGCCCACCGCCTCCTCCAGCCGCAGCCCGGAGAGGAACAGGGTCCTGTAGGCGTTCTTGACCGCGGCGACGGCCTCGCGCGAGAAGCCGGCGCGGCGCATTCCCAGGACATTGAGGCCGCGCAGATTGGCGGGATAGCCCTGGCAGGTGCAGAAGGAGGGCATGTCCTTGTTGATCATCGAGCCGCCGCCGATCATGCAGTTGCGGCCGATCGTCTGGAATTGATGGATGGCCGCCAGCCCGCCGACGACCGTGAAATCCCCGATCGTCACGTGTCCCGCCACCGCCACGCAGTTGACGAGGATCACGTGATCGCCGAGCTGGCAGTCGTGGGCGACGTGGGAGTAGGCCATGAACAGGCAGCCGCTGCCGATGCGCGTCTCTCCGTGAGCGGCCGTGCCGCGGTTGAGGGTGACGCATTCTCGCACGACGTTGTCGTCGCCGAGGGTAAGGGTCGTGCGCTCCCCGGCGTACTTAAGATCCTGCGGCGCGGTGCCGACGAAGCAGCCCGCGTGCAGCCTGTTGTTGCGCCCGAGGCGGCAGAACTCCAGGACGGCATGCGGCCCGACGGTCGTCCCGGCCCCCAGCTCCACGCCCTCGCCGATGACCGCGTAGGGGCCGATCTTGACGGAGGAGTCGAGCTTTGCGGAGGGATGGACGACGGCGGTGGGGTGTATGTCGCTCATCGGGCGTCCTCGGCGGCGGCCCGGGCAACGAGAGCGAAGGTCATCGTCCCCTCCGCGGCCAGCTTGCCCTCGACATGGGCCTCGCCGCGGAATTTCCCGGCCCGGCCCAGCCGCAGCACCTCGACGTTGAGCTTCAGGACGCTGCCCGGAAGCACCGGGGCGCGGAACTTGGCTTGCTCGATGCCCATGAACATGGCCAGCTTGTCCTCGAAGCCGCCTTTGGAGAGCAGCAGCACGCAGGCCGTCTGGGCCAGCGCCTCCAGGAGCAGCACCCCCGGCATGACCGGCTGGCTTGGAAAATGGCCCTGGAAGAAGGGCTCGTTGATCGTGACCATCTTCGTTCCGACGGCGGCCTTGTCCTCCTGCAGGACGTCGACCTTGTCCACCAGGAGGAAGGGATAGCGGTGAGGTATGGCCTTGCGCACGCCCAGGATGTCGATGGAACGCGCCGGCTTGGCGGACCAGTCGATGGGCGTCGCGGCTTGCGCGGGACCTTCCGATGGCGTCATGGGGCCTCCAAAACTGGATGCTTGCGCATTTTCAAGGCGGCGGCGCGCAGGCGCTTGGCGAACTCGATGTTGTGGGCGTGCCCCAGGCATTCCGCCTCCACGCGCATCTTGAACAAGGGCCGCCCGATCAGGGTGAGATCGCCGATCAAGTCCAGGGTCTTGTGCCGGACGAACTCGTCGGGATAGCGCAGGCCGCCCTCGTTGGTGTGGAATTTGTCCTTGCCGATCACGATCGCGTTGTCGAGGCTTCCGCCTTGGGCCAATCCCTGGGACTTCAAGAAGGCGACCTCGTGCTCGAAGCAGAAGGTGCGCGCGCGCGCCACCTCCTCGACGTAGTTGCCGGTGTCCACCGCCAGCTCCAGGGTCATCTTCGGCATCAGCGGATGGTCGTGGATCAGGGTCGCCTTGATCTCGAAGCGCTCCGCCGGCACGGCGCGATATTTGGCGTTGCCGTGGGCGTAGAGGATCTCGCCTGGCGGCAGGTGCAGCCAGCGCTTCGGCGCGCCCGGGTAGTAGCGCAGCCCGGCCTTCAGCAAGGCCTCGACGAAGGGGAAGGCGGAGCCGTCCATGATCGGCGGCTCGTTGGCGCAGACGAGTATGTCGAGATTGTCGATCCCCACCCCGGTGCAGGCGGAGAGCACGTGCTCGACGGTGTGGACCTTCGCCTCGCCCAGCCCGAGGTTGGTGCCGCGCACCGTCGCCACGACGAAGTCCAGCCGCGCCGGGACCATGGGACAGCCCGCCAGGTCGGTCCGGAAAAAACGAATCCCGGTGTTCGCAGGCGCCGGCCGGAACGTCAGGCGGGAGGGGCTGCCGGTATGCAGGCCGACGCCGTCGAGGCTGATCTCGGACTTGATCGTCGATTGGTCGTGCCGCGTCATTTCCCGTCTCCGCCCAGCTTGAGCTTGAGCTGCTTGACGGCCTCGAAGAGCTCGGGCAGGCGCCCGTAGAGAGCCTGCAGCTTGAAGGCCTCTCGGTGGGGGCGCGCCGGGGAGCCGAAGACCGCCTGGCCGTCCGGGGTGTCCGACATCACGCCGCTCTGGGCCATGACGATGGCTCCCGCTCCGATCTTCAAGTGCCCCGCCAGGCCGGCCTGGCCCGCGAGGATGACGCGATCGCCCAGGGTGCTGGAGCCGGCGATGCCGCTCTGCGAGACGAAGAGGCAATCCCGCCCGGTCTGCACGTTGTGGGCGATCTGGACGAGATTGTCCACCTTCGTGCCGGGGCCGATGATCGTCGAGCCCACGGTGGCGCGGTCGATGGTCGTGTTGGCCTGCACCTCGACGTCGTCTCCGAGCACGACGTTGCCGAGCTGGGGAATCTTGCGGTGCCTGCCGGTCTTCTTGTCGGTCGAGAAGCCGTAGCCGTCGCCGCCGATGACGACTCCGGGCTGGAGGATCACCCGATCCCCGATGACGCAGTTTTCCCGCACGACGACCCCGGGATGGAGCTTGCAAAACCGCCCCACCCGGACGTTCTCGCCTATGTAGACTTGAGCGCCGATCTCGGTTCCCTCCCCGATGCCGGCGTCCTTTTCGACGACGGCGAAGGGGCCCACGGAGACCCCGGGCCCGAGCTTCGCCAGGGGGTGTATGGCGGAGCGTTCATCCAGGCGCGCCGGGGCGCGGCGACGCTGGCTTTCGACGAGGACGAGCACCTGCGAGAACGCGAACTGGGGGTCCTCGACGAGGATTCGGTTTCGGCACAGGGCGGGAGCCTCTGCCGCGGAGAGGGGCAGCAGGAGGCAGCCCGCTTTCGAGCGGGCGGCGGCTTGCGCGTATTTCGAATTGCCCAAGAACGAGATGTCCTCCGGGCCGGCCTCGGACAATCCCGCCACCCTGCGGACGGGGAAGGCGGGATCGCCCAGAAGCTTGCCGCCGACCAGGGCGGCCAGCTCCCCGGCGGTTTTATTCACGGCGAGGCGATCGTCGAGCGTCTCGTTCATCGGCTCTCCTTGAGGCGCTTGAGCACCTTCTCGGTCAAATCGACGGCGTCATGCCCGAAGAGGATCGAGCTCTTGTCCACGACCACGCTGATGCCCTCGCTTTCCGCCACCTCTTGGACGGCGTCGTGGATCTTGCCCAGGAGCATGTCGGTTTTGCGCTTCTCGATGTCGAGGAGGTTCTTCTCCGTATCCTCTTGCGCCAGCTGCAGCTCGGCTTCCTTGGCCGCCAGCTCCCCGGTCTTCTGCGTGATCTCGGCGTCGAGTTGAGCCGGGGTCGGACCGCTTGGCGGCATTGCGGCCGGCGCGGCGGCCGGCGCGGGGGCGGTCGAGATCGCGACCGAGCGGGGGGGCGGGGGCGGTTTGGGGGCGGCCGGCTGGACGGCGACCGGGGCGGTCTGGACCGGCTGGGACGGCGCCGCAGTCGTGGGCGCTGCGGTCACCGCGAAGCCGGGCATGTCCGCCAGCAGTGGGCGGGTCAGATCCGTCTCGACCTCCTGGGTTTGCGGGGCGATGGCCAGCGAGGCCGGCTTGGCCGGGGCCGGCGGCGGAGCCGCGATGGGACTTGCGACGGGAGCGGGAGGCTTGGGGGTCGGCTGCGGTTCCGTCCGCAGTGCTGTCTGCGGGGCAGGTTTCGAGGCCGCCGGATTTTCCGGCTTTACGGCGGCCGGAATCGGGGCCTGGGCCGGAACCGGGGCATTGGCCAGGGAGTCGCGCTGCTGGCGCAGTTGCGCCAAATCGTTGCGCAGCCTGAGGACTTCCGTCTTCTTGAGGTTGAGCTGCTCCTCGGCCTGCTGGACCAGACCCTTGAAGTCTTCCTTGGCCTGGATCGTCTCGGGGAATTCTTGGAACAAGCGCTGCATGTCGATGAAGCCGATGCTGCCCCGCTCGGCCTTGTTTTGCTCGAGCGAGAGCTCGATGGCGGAGGCCGGCAGCGTCAGGCCCAGCAACACGAGGGCCAGCCCGGTGAGAATCCTCATCAGAACAGGTTACCCAAACCGAAGTTGATTTGGTAGAGCTTCTCTCCCGGCCTGTGGTTGAGTCCGTAGCCCCAGTCCAGCCGGATCGGGAAGGCGGGGGTCGTGAATCGAATGCCGAAGCCGACGTCCGTCTTGATGTCCTGCGTGTCCGGGCCGACCCAAAAGCGGACGTCCTTGACCCGGTCCCAAGCGGTTCCGGCGTCGAAGAAGGTCACGAACTTCACGATCGTTCTCCTTCGTTCCCTGGCGAGCGGGAAACCGAGCTCCGCGTTGAAGACGTCGAAAACCTTGCCCCCGAAGGGCACTCCGACCTCTCCGGTGGGGGAGTAGCCGCGCAGGGTGTCCTGGCCGCCGAGGAAGAAGCGCGCGAAGACCGGCACATCCTTGGTCTGGCCGAATTGCGTGATGTAGGCCGCGCGGTTGGAGAGCGTCAGGACGAACGGGTAATCGTCCACGTCGAAGAGATGGTAATTGGAGGCGTCGGTGAGCGCCGGCTTTATGTAGTTGATGGTGCCTTGCAGGGGGCCTCCAGAGAGCGTCACCGACAGCGAATCAAGGCGTCCGGTCGTCGGATCCCAAATGTTGTCCCGCGTGTCGCGCGCGAACTCCGCCGAGATCGAGGAGAAGTAGCTCGTCCCCTCCGTAAGCTGCCCGGCCAGGGAGCTGTCGACGTCGCTGACCATGATCCGCGAGAAGGTGTAGGCAAAGTTCAGGTGATACTCGTCTTCCTCGAAGCGCGGGCCGAGGCGGATGGTGGCGCCGGTCTGTTTCTCGACGTAGCCGGACAAGACGTTCTGGTAGGGGTTGATGCGGCGGGTGTTGAAGACGTCGGCGCCGAGGCTGGTGGGATGGTTGTCGACCCAGGGCGTCGTCCACGACAGGGAATAGTCCTGCACGCGCTGCCCGAAGGACCACTGCACGGAGGCGCGCTGCGCGCGGCCGAAGAGGTTCATGTGCTGCATCGACAGGGTGCCGATCAGCCCGTCCAGGGACGAGTAGGCCGCCCCCGCGGTCAGCATCCCGGGCTTGCCCTCGGTGACGTCGAAGGTCAGGTCGACCTTGTCCGGATCGGAGGGGCTCTCGATGTCCACGTCGACGTCGTCGATAAAGCCCAGGTTGCGGATCTTCTCGACGCTCTTGCGCACCCGGGAGGCCTTGAACATTTCCCCCGGCTTGACCACCACCTCCCTGGCCAGGACGTAGGTCTTGGTGGCCTTGTTGCCCTCGACGTCGACGTGGTCTATGTAGACGATGGAGCCTTCCGTGACGTCGAAGTGCACGTCCATCAGGCCGGTCGCCTGGTTGTACGTCTTCTGTCCCAGCACGCGCGCGCGCAGGCGCCCCTTCTCGGCGTACATCTCCTGGATGGCTCGCACCGAGTCGGCGTAGCGCTCCTGGCTGAAGACTTGCCCGCGCCGGTAAGAGAGGGCCTTGGCCAGCTCCGTGGAGACGTAGACGGTGTTGCCGGAGAAGTCCGTGTCGCCGAAGCGGTATTGTCGCCCCTCGGCGATGGTATAGTCGATGTACAGCCGTTGTCGGTCGAGGCTGGAGAACACCGTCGGGCTGCTGACCGAGACGTCCAGGTAGCCGCGGTTGAGGTAATAGTCCTTGAGCTTCTCCTGGTCCGCCGGCAGGTCCTTCTCGACGAAGACCTTGCCACGGCGGTTCTTGAGCTCGCGCAGCAATTTGTTCGTGTAGAAGGAGCGCACCCCGTGCAGGCCGACCCAGGTGATCCGCGATTTCACCCCCTCGTCGATCGTGAAGGTCACGACGGATTTCAGCGTCGTCGTGTCCGTGTCGACGCTGGAATGGACCGAGGCCTCGAGGAAGCCGTCCTCGTGATATTTTTTAAGCAGCTTGTCCTCGTCCTCGCGGAGCTTGACCGGATCGACGGGGTCCCTTTTCTTGAGGGAGATCGTGTCGCCGAGCAGGCCGCGCGACAAGCGCTTGTTCCCGCTCCAGACGATGCTCTTGACGATGGGGCGCTCCGTCACGATGAACGTCAGCTTGATCGTCGTCGAGGAGCCGGAGACCTTCGCGAAATGAGCCGGCACCGGAGTGGCGAGGGAGGAGACGTCGGCGGCGACGCGGTCGAAATCGCCCAGACCCAGCAAGGTCTCCACGTCGCCATCCAGGTCCGGTTGATCGTAAAGGTTGCCCTTGCGGGCCTTGATCTCGCCTTTGACGGTGGAGAAGCGGACGTTCTTGTTTCCCTGGAGCTCGATTTCACCGATGACCCAGGGCGGGGCGGGGGGCTGGGGGGCGGCCGCCGTGGCGCTCGAGCTTATGACCGTCCCCGTGGAGAGAGAAGGGCTGGTCTGGGCTTGAGCTGGGGATGCCGAAGCAGCGGCCAGCAGGGCGGTCACCAAGACGACTTTCACGCCAAAGCCAGTATATAAAATTTGGCGCGGGTCGCCCCTGGGTAAAACTCCGGCCCCCCGCCGGAACTAGCGAGTCGCCGCCAGCGTTTTTTTCCCTTTAGCCGCCTTGGGGCGCGGCGCCGGGGCCGGCGTCGGCGTGCCCCGCTCGGGGTCGTAGTAGTCCAGGCCGGAATGATCGAGGACTTCCTCGCCCATGAGCAAGCGCAGGGTGTTCTTCAGCTTGAGGTGCTGGATGAAGATATCGTGCTCCGGCTGGAGATCCTCCCGGCATTGCGGGCTCTTGAAGTAGAAGGACAGCCACTCTTGAATGCCCTTCATGCCGCCGCGCTTGGCCAGGTCGAGGAACAAGACCAGATCGAGCGCGATCGGAGCGGCCAGGATCGAATCGCGGCAAAGGAAGTTGATCTTGATCTGCATCGGCATGTTCATCCAGCCGCGTATGTCGATGTTGTCCCAGCCTTCCTTGGCGTCTCCCCTGGGCGGGTAGTAGTCGATGCGGACCTTGTGGTGGAACTTGCCGTAGAGCTCCGGGTAGCGCTTGGGCTCCAGGATCGTGTCCAGCACCGACATCTTGCTCTTCTCCTTGGTCTTAAAGGAGCCGGGATCGTCGAGCACCTCTCCGTCGCGGTTGCCCAGGATGTTGGTCGAGTACCAGCCGGTCAAGCCCAGCATGCGCGCCTTGAGCATGGGCGCGATCGTCGTCTTCATCAGGGTCTGGCCGGTCTTGAAGTCCTTGCCCGCGATCGGGGCCCCGGTCTTCTCCGCCAACTCGACCAAGGCCGGGATGTCGGCGGACAGGTTCGGCGCGCCGTTGCCGTAAGGGATGCCGAGGCTGATCGCCGCGTAGGCGTAGATCATCGACGGGGGGATGGCGGGATCGTTGTCCTTAAGACCCTGCTCGAAGGCCTCGATCGACTCATGGCAAGGCGCCCGGTTGGGAAGAATCTCCGTGGAGCCGCACCAGAGCATCACCAGGCGCTCGCAGCCCGTCTTCCTGCGGAAGGACTCTATATCGGCGATCACCTGCCGGGCGAGCTCCCATTTGCTTGCGCCCTTCTTGGAGTGGACCGGCTTGAGGTTGCGCAAATAGGCGGGATCGGCCACGGCCGGCATGGGCTTGATCGCCGCCAGCTCGCGGCGGACCGGCTCGAGCTGCTCGCGGTCCAGGACCCCCGCCTTTTTGGCGGCCTCGTGCATGTCGTCCGGGAATAAATCCCAACCGCCGAAGACGAGGCTCTCGACGGGGGCCAGCGGCACGAAATCCTTGATCAGCGGCGAGCGGTCCTCGTAGCGCTTGCCCAGCCGGATCGTCTGCAGCTGGGTCAGCGAGCCGATCGGACGGCCGAGGCCCTTTTTCGAGAGCTCAACTCCCGCTATAAACGTGCTGGTGACCGCCCCCATCCCCGGCAGAAGCACTCCGAGGGTTCCCTTCGCGGGCCGGATCCGGCTGTCCGATTTGTTCATGGTTCTTGCCTCCCAGATACAACATCATCAAAAGAAATAGCAGCGAGCCGACGGCCGCGGCCCACATGAACTCATAGAGGCGGTCCAGGAAGGCCAGCAGGACGAGCAGGTAAATGAAATCCCGGGCCTCCAAGGCGGCCTCGAGTCGTTCCAGCGTGGAGGCCACTCCGGGGTTGGAGGCGGCGGCCAGCGCGGGCAGCCGTTGACGCAGCAGGCGCTGGCGGTAGCTCATCGCCGCCGAGCCCAGCGTGCCTACGCAGGCGGCGGCCGCCGCCGCCAGCGGCCAGGCGTTTTGGTCCGCGCGGTAGAAGCCCAGGCCGAGGCAGCAGAACAGCGCGACGTGAACCAGGTTGTCTCCCCAAAAGTCCAAATCCGCGCCGAGCCGCGACTCCTGGAAGCGGATGCGCGCCAGCTCTCCGTCGCAGCCGTCCAGCACGGAGTGCAGCCAGACCAGCAGCGCCCCGCCCAAGCGCCAGGAATGCTCGGGGACGACGAACAGCAGCGCTCCGAGCAAACCGATCAGGGAGCTGACCGCTGTCATCATGCTGGGCGTGACCCGCGTTTCCAAAAGCAGGCGGGAGACGCCCAGGGACAGGTGCCGGTCGAAGTGCCTGGACATGAAGCCGTCCTGGGGCTTGATCCCGGCGGCAAGCAGCCAGCGCAGTGCGGCGGGTCGATTTTCGGGCAGGTCGAGCGGGAAGGAGTCGTCTGCGGCGGCGCCCTGCGCCAGGGACGGCGAGGGTTCGCGGGCTGCGCGGCGCAGGGCCGCGACCCGGAAGAAATGACGTCCCGAAACCGCGATCGAGGGGCCTTCCGGGCCGTCTGCGGATTCTTGCGCCCAATGGATATTCAATCCGTCGGGCCAGCGCAGGCCGGACTTCTTCGGGCGAGCCGCGTCCACCCGGACCGTCTTGAAGCCGGCGCGCGCCAGGCTCCAGAGCTGCCGCTCGATGACGGTCAGGCCGCCGACGCGCTCAAGCATCGACTCGCCGGCATCGAGCAGCAGGGCGGTCTCTGTCATCGGCTGGCCGTTCCGCGCGGCGCCGGGTGCGTTCGGGCGGGGCCGCGCCCCTGTCGGACGGACTGATAGGCCCGGTGGATCACGGACAGGCAGAAGGAGGCTTCCTTCAGATTGCGTCCGCGCAGCGATGCGTCGGAGAGCTCGGAAAAGAAATCCGAGAGCATGTCCGAGAACCAGGAAGGATGGGCGGAGCCGGCGGACAGGGGCGCGGCGAAGGAGAAACGCTCGACTCCGGCGGGGGAGCGGACGAGCAGCTCGTCGTCATTAAGCTCCAAGACGGCCGCGGAGCCGACGATCACGGCGGCGTTGCGCCTCACCGGCGAGCGCCATGTCAGAGAGAGCTGCGCCGTCGCGTTCGGAAACTCGATGAAGAGGGCCGCCTCCTCGTCCACGCCGCCGCAGGCGGGGGACAGGCGCGCCGCCAGGCGACGCGGGGCCTGCCCTATCAAGCGCTCGATCAGGTAGAGGTTGTGCCAGCCGTGGTCGACCAGTATGCCGCCGCCGGCCAGGGCGGCCTGGCGCCGCCAATCCCCGCTCAGGGCTCCGGCGGCCGGGCGGGTTCTTAAGGCCCTGAGCTCGACGTGGCGCACGGCGCCGACGGCCCCCGAGGCGGCCAGCTCGAAGATCTTTCGCCACTGCGGGCTGTGGGCCCAGTTGTGAACCGTGAACACCGTCCGTCCCGCCATTGCCGATGAGCGGCGCAGCGCCTCCAGCTCATCCGGGGCCAGCCCCAGCGGTTTTTCGCAGAGCACGTGCATGCCCGCCTTGACCGCAGCCAGGGCTTGCTCGGCGTGCAGGAAGGGGGGCGTGGCGATGTCGATGAAATCAAGCCCTCTTTCGTGCTTTAGCAAGGCCTCGAACGACTCGTACAGCCGGGCGCCCGGCAGGGCGGCGCCCGCGGCGTTCAAGCGGTCGGCGGAGCCGTCGGCGACGGCGAGGACCTCGACGCCGCGCTGCAGGAAGGCCGGCAGATGGGCTTTCTCCGCGACCCGGCCGAAGCCGACGACGGCGGCGCGCAATGGGGCGCAGCCCTGCCGCATCAAAACCTCCGCCGCTGGAGTTGCGCCAGGGCTTCCCCAAGCAGGTCGGCTCCGCGCAGGGCCTGGGCCTCGGTGATGACTAGCGGCGGATTGATCCGCAAGGAGGGATTGTAGGACATCGTCAGCAGGCCGCGCCGCAGGCAATCCTCGAACAGCTCGCGGCAGAGGGCCTTCTCCAAGGGTTGGCGCGTGCCGGGTTGGACCAGGTCGATGCCGATCATGAGCCCGCGGCCGCGGACCGCTCCGACGAGCGGGCAGGCCGCGCCGATCTCCCGCAGGCGCCGCAGCAGGGCGGCGCCGACCTGGCGCGAGTTCTCGACCAAGCGCTCCTCGATGATGGCGCGCAGGGTGACGTCGCAGGCGGCGCAGGCCAAGGGGTTGCCCCCGTAGCTCGAGGAGGAGCCGCTCGGGTTGGCCCAGGGCTTGGACTCGGCGATCTCGGTGGACGTGATCACGCCGGAGACCGGGAAACCGCCGGCCATGCCCTTTCCGACCGTCATGATGTCCGGGACGACTCCCTCGTGGACGCAGCCGAACCACTCGCCGGTGCGCCCGAAGCCTGTGATCATTTCGTCTGAGATGAAGAGGGCGCCGGCCTCGCGGGCGATCTGAGCTGCCCCGGCGAAGAATCCCGGCGGGGGGACGACGTTGCCGTTGGTGCCTTGGATCGGCTCGAGGATGATCGCCGACAAGGCTCCCGTGGTCTCGCGCCGCAGCTTCTCGCGCAGGAATTCCAGGCAGTGAGCGCCGCAGTCGTGCTCGCCGTCTGCGCCCAGGGGGCAGCGGCGGCTGTCCGGATAGGGGGAACTGTAGAGCCCCGGCAGCAGGGGGCCGAGCTGGAACTTGAAGCTGTCGGCCAGGAGCGGCAGGACTCCTCCGGTCTTGCCGTGGAAGCCGCCCCAGAAGCTGACGACCTCGAACTTCTTGGTCCGGCTCTTGGCCAGCCGCAGGGCGGCCTCGACGCCCTCGGCGCCGGAGGAGTAGAGCTGGATGCGGTCAAGTCCCTTGGGGGTGACCGTGGACAAGGTCTTGACGAAGGAGAGGCGCCGCGCGGTCGTGAAGGAGCCGACGGCCGTCTTGGCCGCCTGCTCGGAGAGGGCGCGCGCGTAGGAGGGATGGCCGTAGCCGAGGCTGGCAACGCCGATGCCAGCGACGAAGTCCAGATACTCGCGGCCGTCCATGTCTCGCAGCACGGCGCCGGAGCCTCCGTCCATCGCCAGCCTGGAGAAGAGCGCGATCGACTGCAGTCCGGGGGCCAGGTAGCGCTGCTCCTCCTCGAAGAGGGCCAGAGATTTCGGGCCCGCGACGGCCTGGCTGGGGGATGCGCTTGTCGTCATGAGGGCCTCCCTGCGCGCTCGCGCTGGCGCAGGCGGGATCGCAGCCTGCGGGCGATCTGGACCGCGGCCTCGGCGCGCACGCGCGCGAAGCTGGGCCAGGAATTGATGTCGATGACCTGGATGCGGCCTTCCGGAGACACGATGGCGTCGCCCCCGAAGATCTCCAGGCCGACGGCCCGCGCGGCCGTCTCGCCTTGGAAGGCCAGGTCTTCGATCTCGAAGGAGAGGCGCCGGGCGCTGGCCGGATCGTGATAGAACCAGGTAAACCACTGGCCGGGCCCCACTCCGTAGAACTTGATGAGGTCTCCCTCGACGTGCTCCTGGACCACGACCTCCGTGATCTCCCGCCGTTCGAAATCGGAGAGGACCTCCGCGGCCTCCCGTCGGCCGCGGGCGAAGACCACGTCGCGGGCGCAAGTGTTGTGGACGTCCCCGCGCTTGATCCAGGCCCCGCCCTCGGTGAAAACAGCCAGCTCCAGGGCCCGGCTCGTCGGCCGCACGAAGGTCTCGGGGTAGCGCAGCTCCGGGGTTTTATCGAAAAGGGCGATCATCCGCGTTCTGTAGCAATTGAGCACCGCGCTCGCGGGGTTGACGATCAGCGGCCCCCCCGGCCGCGCCAGCGCGTCTAGCCGCATCAAGCGCGGGTAGGTCTCGCACATCGGAACGATCATGTCGTAGCCGGCGAGATCGGCCGAATCGGATTGGCCGGCCGCCAATAAGGAGACCTCCACGCGCTGCAGCTCAAGGTTCTCCATGACGGCCTTCAGGATCAGGGCGTCGTCCGGCTCCCGCTGCGGGGAATTCTGCGGCTCCCGGAAGATGCCGAGGCATTTCACCATGACGAGATCGCCTCCTTCAAAAATCCCTCCGCTTGGACGACGTCCTCGGGACGGTCGACGTCGATCGTCTTGGCCAACGGATGGCCGGTGACCAGGGCCCCGGAGTCGACGAGGGCGGTTAGGTAGCGCCGCAGGGAGGGGAAGGCTCGCGGTTCCGGCAGTCCCTGGGCCGTCGCGGCGCTCAAATAGTAAAGGCCGGAGGTGACGTAGCGCCGGTCCGAGCAAGGCTCTCCCAGGGCCGTCACGCGACCCGAATCGTCGATCTGGGCCCACAGTGGCTTTTCATCGTCCACGAAGGCGGTCAAGGCCAGGCTTGCCGCCGCGTCCCGGGTCGCGGCGAAGTCCCAGAAGCGCTTGGTCTCGGCGGGAGGCACCAGGGCGTCGACCGTGCTGATCAAGAAAGGGGCCTGCGTCTGCGCGATCGTGCGCGCCACCAGACGGAAACTCTCCCAAGAGGAAGCCGTGTCCGCCTGGAGAAAGGTCCAGGCGATGTCGCCGAAAGCCTCCTCCAAGCTGCGGCGAACGCCGCAGCCGTCGCTGTTATGCAACAGGGTGATGTCCGTGATGCCCGCTTCGCGCAGGGAGGCCGCCACCCAGTGGCAGAGCGGGCGCCCCGCCACCGGGACCAGCGGCTTGGCGCAGCCCGGGTGGCTGCCGGCCAGGCGGCTGCCCTGGCCAGCGGCGATGATGCCGGCCCGCCGACACTCGGGCGTCACAACAGCCTTCCCTCCAGCTCGGCGAGGCAGCCCAAGCGCCAAGCCTCGGGGCAGCAAGGGCGGGCCAGCGGATTGGGCGCCAGGAGAGCGTGGCGCATTCCCAAGCCCTCGGCGCCCTTCATGTCGCGGGGGACGGAGTCCCCGACCATGAGGCAATCGGCGGGAGTCAGTCCGAGGGCGCGCGCTGCGTGGAGGAATATCTCGCGGTCCGGCTTGACCCGGCCGACGACTCCGGAGTCTGCGACGGCGTCGAAGTAGCCGGCCAAGTCCTCGGAGGCGAGCACGCTTTGCAGGTTCCCATAGAAATTGGACACGATCCCCAGCCGATAGCGGCTCTTCAGGCGGGCCAGGAGGGGGCGATTGCGCTCGAATGATTTGCGGCAATCATCGAGAAATCGTTGAGAAATAACAGTTTTAAGGGCCAGGCGGCTCGGCGCGATCCGCTCCAACATGCAGCCGACCTGCAATTCCAGCGTTTGCTTGAAAGAGAGCCCGGCCAATGGGAATCTTAGGGCCAGTTCGTCGTCGCAGCGATAAAAAGCCTCGTCGAAAAGCTTGCGCGGCAGGGACGGCAGCGCCGCTTCCTTATATAGAGGGTAAAAGCGGTCGCCCCAAGCGCGACCATCGGAGTCGAGGGTCCCCCCAAAATCGAACAGTACGGCTTTCATAAAATGACAGGCCTGCATTCTAGCACATGACGCTTGGAGGGGTCTACGGCCTAACAGCCCCGGACTTGACAAGCCCACGCAATCCTGTTATAAAACCAATACCTCTCCCGACGCCGGAAGACGGGGGAGGATCGTTGCGCCGAGTAGATCCCTGAGAGGGGACGTCGGCGCTTTTTTATGGAGCCCGGCGCGTTGGACACTGGATAGATGCCTATTGCGATGGAAGCCGTCAAGCGGAAATGGACCGCCCTGGCCCAGAAGGCCAAGGGCATGGCCTCGTTTCTGCGAGGTTCCCGGGAGTTGGTGGCGGTCGATCCGGGCTCCTACGCGGTCAAGTGCTGTTATTTCAAGGAAGAGGGCGGGATTCTGGCCGTCAAGGCTTGGGGATACCTGCCTTACGATTTGAAGCCGGAAGCCTCGCCGGAGGAGCGGAAGGCAGAGGCGATCAAGAGCCTCAAGGCCTTCCTGGCCCAAAAAGGGTTGAAGATCGTCGAAGCGGCCACCTCGTTGTCGGGCAATTCGGTGATCGTGCGCTACGTGAAATTCCCGCAGATGACGAAGGCGGAATTGTCGGCCATGATCGCCACCGAGGCGGAACCCTTCATCCCATTCGATATCAACGAGGTGCAGCTTGGTTTCCACGTCCTTGGAGAGGTCTCCGAGGAAGGGCAGAAGAAGATGGAGACGGTGCTGGTGGCCGCCAAGAAGGATCTGGTCTCGCAGCGCCTGGAGATCTTGCAGGGGGCCGGACTGGCGCCGACGATCATCGACGTCGATTCCTTCGCCCTGGAGAACGTCGACGAGCTGGTGCGCGACCCCAAGCAGGCGGAGGGAGCGACGCTCTATTTGAACATCGGGCACATGGTCACGAACCTCTCGATCGTCGACGCCGGCGTGACCCGGGTCGTCCGCGACATCTTCGTCTCCGGCATTACGCTGACCAAGGCCGTCATGAAGGCCTTGGCGGTCGATTTCGCCAAGGCCGAGGAGCTCAAGCATCAATACGGCATCCTCGTGGACCCCTCGGAGAAGGAAGGGATCCTGCAGGCGGGGCAGAAGGACGCCTTGCTGGTGTCCCAAACGGTGGCCGGCGTCATCAAGGATTTGGTGGGCGAGGTGCACCGTTCGGTGGATTTTTACCTTTCGCAAGGGCCGGAGCGCTCGATTGGACGCATCGTGCTTTCCGGAGGGAGCGCGCGGCTCAAGAACATCGATCAACATCTTGCCGCCGAACTTAAGGTCCCGGTTTCCCTGCTCAACCCCTTCGCTTTCCTTAAACAACCGCCGGCCGACCTGCCAGCCGAGTTGTTGCCGTCCTTCGGCGTGGCGGTCGGGCTGGCGTTGCGGCGCAACAACGACTGGGTTTAGGACCCGTGGCGCGATTATATAGACGATTTGGAGGCATGTGCTTGAGGCGATTTTGGGCTGCGCCTGCGTCGCTCCAAACAGGTCCCTAGCATGATCAAGGTCAACCTCGTCCCCGCGGAGATCCTGGCCAAGGCCAGGCAGAAGCAGCGCGTCCTCCAGGCAGCCGCGGGCGGCGTGGTTCTCGTCATCGTTCTCCTGCTTGCCTCGCTAGGGCATTATGTGACGCTCAAGCATGCCGAGTCCAAGCTCGCCGCGGACCAAGCCAAGCTCAAGAAGCTTCAGGTCATCGTCAATCAGGTCGAGGAGATACAGAAGACGACGGCCGCCTTGCATGCCCGCTTGGGGGTGGTCGCCGATTTGCTCAAGGGGCGCACCCTCTACCCCCGCTTCATGTCGGATTTCGCGCGCAGCGTGCCTCCCGGAGTCCAGGTCAAGTCCCTCGCGACCTCCGGGGGCGGCAGTTCCGTCGGTCCGGTGAAGCTCAGCATGTCGGCGCAGGCCCATGGCCAGGACGACATCGCGTCGTGGCTCAGGCGCCTGGAGACCTTCGGGACGGGGAAATCCGCGGCCGCGCTTGAGCTGGGCCGATTCTCCGACATCAATCTGGGCCCGATCGCCGCGGCCGGGACGAGCAAGGGGTATAATTTTTCGGTCACCGCCGTTTACAACCGCTGATCATGGCCATCAAACTATCGTCGGAACAGCAGAAGATCCTGGCCGCGGGAGTCTTGATTCTCGGGGCGCTTGGCTACGTCTATACAGCGTTTTTTTGGCTCCCGATGTCCGCCAAGATCAAGGCCTCCGATGACCAGGCGGCGAAGGTCGAGGGCAAGATCGCGGAGGCCCAGCGGCAGGCGGGACGCCTGCAGAAGCTGCGCCAGGAGCTTGCGCAGCTCAACGACCAAGCCCGGGAAGTCGAGGAGAGGCTGCCGAAGTCCAAGGATGTGCCGGACATCCTGCTGGTGTTGGGCAAGCTTGCGGCGCGGCACAGAATAGAGCTGCGTTCCTTCGCGCCCGCGGCGGTGACCAAAAAGAAATACTTCGACGAGCTCAACTACACGCTGTCGATTCGGGGCGGCTACCATGACGTGGGGTGGTTCTTCGCCGACGTCGCCCTGGCTCAACGCATATTCAACATCAAGGATGTCGTGTTCACCGGCGGCGCGGCCGGGGAGTTGACGGTCAACTTCACGCTGATCTCCTACCAGTACAAGGGATGAGAATATTTCTCGGGTTGTTGATGCTGGCCATCGCGCCGCCGGCCGCCGCGGCGGCCGGCACGGCGTTTCGGGTTGCCTCTTCCACCGCCGCCCCGCAGCGCGCCTCGGATATTTATACCGCGGCGGACCTGCGGGATCCCTTCGAGCCCGCGACAGCCGCTTCCGGCGACGCCCGCCGCTATTCGATCAAGACCGATTTCAATATCCACAACCTCTCCCTGCGGGCGATCATGACCAGCGCCGGGACCAGTTACGCCTTGTTCTCGGACCCGTCTTTCGGCGTCTCCTTTATCCTTCATCACGGCAAATTGTACGATCAGCGTGGGAAACTCGTGCGCGGGGTCTTCGGGAGGCTGCGGCCCGCGAGCAAGTGGGCCGTGCTCGAGACGAAGAATCATGACATGCAGACATTCCGCCTCGGGGAGCAAGAGAAGGAGTAGCGGGGGAGCCAATGACCGATAACCTGCTCACCAGGACAGTCGCGGCATCGCTGGCCGCTTTGGTCGCGTTGCCGCTGCCGCAAGCGCCGGCCTGGGCCGCGGCCGCCGCCGTTAGTCCAAGCGCCCCGGCCTCTCTCGCTTCCTTGAAAGTCGGTCCCGATTCGCTCCGTATCGGCCTGGTTGGAGAACCGGAATATTCCAGCTTCCTGACCGGAAACCCCGAGCGCCTGGTCCTTCAATTCGAAAATACTCGCTATTCGGGAGGGACGCTGAGCCTGCCCGGGCAAGGGCGCTATCTCGAGCGCGTGCGCGCGGCGCAGTTTAAAACCGGCCCGCGGCCCGTGGCTCGCGTGGTCCTCGATTTGGCGCGGGCGGTGGGTTTCGACATTTCCCGCAGCGGCTCGGACCTGTTGGTGACTTTGAATGGCCCCCCGCAGACAGGGGCCGTCCGGCATCCGCCGGTCAGGATACTGCCCGCCGTCAAGCCGAAGCCCGCCCCGACGCTGAGCGAGGTCGGCGAGACCGGCGGCATGACCACTCGCCCGTCTGCGGATCTGCGGCGCATGGCCGCGGCGGACTCGGCCAGACCGAAGGGGGCGGCGGCATCCCCGCCGCGGACGAAAGCCCATGACTCGGCGGACCGCGCTTCCATCGAGCCGCGGCGCGACATCATGAGCCGCCTGCCGCGAGACCTGATTTCGGTCGATTTCGACAATACGGACATCAAGGACGTCATCCGCCTGCTGGCGGCAAAGGCCAAGCTGAACATCGTCTTCGGGCCGGATATTTCCGGCACGCTGACCCTCCATCTCCACCAGGTGCCGTTCCCGGACGCCTTCCGGACGATCCTGACGATGATGGGCCTGGCGACGATGCAGGTGGGCGACAATATCCTCCGGGTCCTGACGCCGGCGGCCCTCAAGGAGTCCCAGACGGCCGCCGCCTCCGTCACCAAGGTCATCCCCTTGAACTACGCGAAAGCCGCGGAGCTGTTGCCGACCATCAACGCCGTGCGCACGGCCGAAGGCCGCCCCGGAATCGCCTTGGCCGACAGCAAGACGAATTCCCTGATCGTGACCGAATCGGTCGAGGGCTTGGCCGACACGGAGCGCTTGGTCTCCGAGCTCGACGTGCGGCCCAAGCAGGTGCTCATCGAGGCGAAGCTGGTCGAGGTCAGCCTGAACAACTCCTTGGACTACGGCGTCCAGTGGGACTATGCCTCCTTCGAGCCGGGGCATTTGGGCGGCAAGCAAGGGCTCACGACCATAGGCGCTCCGGTCGGGCCGGCTACGGCCAATGCGATCACGCTGCCAAACGACCAACACGCCGCCACCTCCGGCTTCGCCACCGGCACGCTGCCCGGGGCGACGGCGCGCGGCACCGGCGTCAATCTGCCGGCCAGCCAAATCTTCGGAGCGCTGACCTTGGGGCGCGTGACCAACACGTACTTTCTGAACGCGACCCTGACCGCGGCCGCGGCCCACGGCAAGGTCAAGGTGCTTTCCGATCCGAAGATCGCCACGCTCAACAACCAGCCGGCCAAGATCAACGTGACCACCCAGATTCCGTACGTCACCGCGAACGTGGCCTCGACCGGGGTTCAGACGCAGGCGGTCAATTACGTCACCACGGGCATAGAGCTCAGCGTGACGCCGAGCATCAACGCCGACGGCCGGATCACGCTGCTGATCAACCCCACCGTCAGCCAGCCCTCGGCCACCGCGGCGGGCAACGCGCTGACCGGCGCCCCCGCCGTGGACTCGCGCGACGCCTCGACGACGGTTCTCGTGCGGGACGGCGAGACGATCGTGATCGGGGGATTGATCGCCGATTCCACCAGCGACACGATCGCCAAGATCCCCATCTTAGGAGACATCCCGATCCTGGGCTGGCTGTTCAAGAAGAAATCAGTCTCGCGGACCCGCTCCGAGCTCTTGATCTTCGTGACCCCCAAGATCATGGTCGACTAGTCTCTTGGTTGCGTTGCTGATCGGGCTGCTGACATCGGCCGGCCTGCTTCTGCGCGGCGGTTGGGACGTTTGGGCCCAGTCTTTTTTCTTTCTGGCCGTTGCCTGCGGGACTTCCCTCTGGCTGCTCTGGCGCGTCTTGGTGGGCTACGTGCCCCTGCCGCCGCGGCGCCTGCTGGCTTGGGCGGCGTCCCTGGCGCTCTTGGCCGGCGCGGCGTCCTTCGCCAGTCCCGTGGGGACCTACGCAGCGACCGCTTGGCGCTCCCTCCTGCTCGGTCTATGGATCTTCGTCGCCTTGGCCGTCGTCGGCAAGGATCAGCGCCTTTGGATCGACCGGGCCATCCGCGCCGCGGCCTGGGTCTTGGCCTTGCTGGCCTTCTATCAACACTACCACGACGGCTTGGCGCGGCCCTCCAGCGCCTTGCTCAACCAGAACGTCTTCGCGGGAACGATCCTCATGCTGCTTGCGCTGGCCGCGCAGCAACGCGATTGGCTGTTGGCGGCCGCCCTGCTGACCTGCCTTTGGTGGGCTCACAGCGTCGGCGCCTGGCTGGGGCTGGCGGCGGCGCTGGTCTTGACCCGCAGAAGCTCCGAGACCGTCGGCAACTACGTCGGCATGGCCGTCGGCTTCGTCTGCCTGCTGATTCTATACGGGAAGCTGCAGTCGCCGGACGTCGTTCATCGTTGGTTCTGGTGGAAGGCGGCTTGGCGCATGTCGCTGGCGCGGCCGCTGTTTGGATTCGGCCCCGGCAGCTACGCTTACGTGGCGCCCTGCTACTTCGAGCCGGGGCACGGGCTGTCCTCCCTCTACGCGCACGAGCATTTCCTTGAGTTGGCCGCCGAGAACGGCTGGCCTTACGTGTTCTTGTGGGCCGCGGGCCTGGCGCATTTCTTGCGCCGGGGCTCTCCCCACAAGCGTTTCGCGGCCCTGGCCGTGCTGGTTCAGGCCCTGTGGGACTATCCCCTGTCGATCCCCGCGAATTTCTGGCTGTTCTGCTATCTCGCCGGCTCGGCCACTCCGGAAACCTCTCGGGGCGTGAACGTCTCCTATGAGCGCAAGTGGCCTTGGGCGGTGGCCGTCCTCGCCGTCGGCGCGGGACTTTCGATCTTGGCCGGTCGGGCCTGGCGCGCGGACTGGCTGAAGGCGCGGGCGGTCGAGGGCTTTGAGGCCGGCGAGCCCGCGCGCATGACCTTGGACCGCCTGGACCGTTCCCTGCGCCTGGCGCCGGACCCGGAGGCGGAGCGGGCGTTCGCAGAGGTCTTGCTGGCCGCAAAGCCCGCGCCCTCCCGGAGCGCCGTAGAGCAGGCGGCCCTGCATCTGGAGCGCTCGGCCAGGCTCAACCCCTACCGGCCGTCGACTTGGCTGGCTCTGAACCGCTTGTACGCGGACTTGGGAGAGCCTGGGCGCGGCGAGCGGCTCGAGCATGAGGGCCGCCTGTCCTGTCCCGCCCTCTGGGCGGCGGCGCCATGACCGCAGCGCGCAGGCGCCTTGACGGCGACCTGCTGGCCTTGCTGGCGCTGGCCCTGCTCGTCGCGTTGCGCTTCGCTCCGGATTGGCTGCGCGGCCTGGCTCCCTTTTGGGGGGACCTGACCTACATCCATCAGGGTTGGCGCGTATTCGATTCCGAATTGCTGGCCGCGGGGCGCCTGCCCCTCTGGAATCCATACCTTTACTTCGGCATGCCGCAGGCCGCGTCGATGCAGGACGGCCTGTTCTACCCAGGCTCGACGCCCTGCCTGCTTTGGGGCTTTTCCTCGGGCCTGGCCTTTTACGAGGCCCTGCACTACTGGTTGGCGGGGGCCCTGGGCTTTCTTTGGCTGCGCGCCTGCGGCCTGCGCCGCGCGGCGGCCTTCGGCGGCGCCGCCCTCTTCGCCTTGGGCGGCCTGCTGTTGAGCCGCGAGCCCTTCATCAACCAGCTCGCCGTCCTGGCGCTGACGCCCGCCTTGGTCCTGTTCTTCAGGAGGCCGTCGTTGCTGGCGCTCGCCCTGGCCGTGGCGTTTTTCGCAGGCTATCCGACGTTCCTGATCGGCGGCGCCTTGGCGGCCTGGGTCGTGGCGGCCGCCGCGGCCCCGCGCCGGCGCGGCCAATGGCCCCGAACGGCGCTGGGCTGGGCGTTCGCCTGCGCCGCCTCGGCGGCCTTGGCCGGCTGCCTGCTGCTGCCGGCCGCGCAGTTGACCGCCCGCTCGATGCGCGCCTCCGGCCTGCCCTTGGCCGAGGTCCTTGATTTCGGCTTCTCGCCCAGGGACTTGGCGCGCTGGCTGTCCCCGCTGCTGGCCTCCCGTTTTTCGCCAGGAGTGGATTGGTGGAAGTGCTGCTACCTGGGTTTCGTCGCTTCCGGCTGCGCCGTCGCGGGGCTTTTCGCCCTGCCGCGCGCTCGCGCGCTGATCCTGGGCGCTTGGGTGGCGGCGGTCTTCTTGCTGACCCTGGGCGGCTGCTTTCCTCCCTCCTGCTGGCTCTGGGCCCATTGCGTCCTCTTGCGCTTCGTCCGCTATCCCGGCAACATGGCGTATCTGGCTCTGCTGCCCTTAAGCCTTTTGGCCGCGGCGGGGCTTGACCGCATGCGCGCTCCGCTGCGGGGCCTGCTGGCCGCGGCGATCTGCGCGGAACTGTCGCTGCTGGCCTGGAGGGCGATGCCGCGCGCTGCGCGCGCCGAGCTGTCAAATCCCGGGCCGCTGGCCCGCCGCCTGCAGGGCGAGCTGGACGGGGGCCGTTATTTGCTCTCGCCGCTGGCCTTGGAAGCCGTCTCCGGCTCCAGCGTCCCGGATTGGCGGCAGCGCCTCTACGGGCTGACCAACGCCCCCTCGAAGCTGCGCGCCGCCTCCAATTTCGGCGAGCCTTTGGTGCCGCAGGCCAACTACGCGCTGATGGACCGCTTGCTCAGCGCCCCCAGCGCCGCCGCGGCGGCCGCCCTGCTGCCGTGGCTGGACGTGCGGGTTTTGCTCTCGCCTAAGCCGGTCCATGGCCCGGGCCTGGCCCCGGCCGGGCGCACCCTTTGGTTCGTCTCCCGCGTACGCGGCGCCAGCGATGCCTGGCTCCTGCCCTTCGCGGCGGGGACGGCTCTTGGGCCGGGCTCGCTGGCGCTGCCGGCGTCCGCCCGTCCCATCCCGGTCGAGCGCGGGCGCGAGGACGCCTTCTCGGCGCGGGGCGACAAATCAGGCTGGCTGTTCGTCGCCGAGCCGCTCTATCCCGGCTGGCGCGTCTGGCTGGAGACCCCGCGCGGTCCCGGCTTGGCCTTTCCGATGCCCGCTTTCGGTCCGTTCCAGAAGCTGGCCGTTCCGGTCGGCCGCTGGACGCTGCATTGGCGCTACCGCCCGCGCTCCTTTTCTTGGGGACTGGCCTTGACTCTCTGCGCGGCGCTGGCGCTGGGCTTTCCCTGGCTCGGGCGCCTGCGCGCTGCAAACTTCCATGACGCGTAAGGACCTGCGGCTGGCGCTGGTTTGCTTGGCCGCGGCCTTTTGGGCCCTGTGGCCGGCTTGGCTTAATCCCCGGCTGGCCACGGCCAACTTCGGAGATCTCTACGCCTTCCACTATCCGCTGCGCCACCTCGTCGTCGAGGCCCTGCAGAGCGGGCGATTGCCCTGGTGGAACCCCTACGTCTTCTCGGGGCTGCCCCTGGCCGCCAATCCCCAGGCGGCGACGTTCTATCCGGTTTCGGCGCTCGGCTTCTTCTTGCCGCTGACCCTGGCTCTGTCCTGGGATCAGCTCTTCCACCTTTGCTGGGCCCTGCTCGGCGCGGCCTTGCTGGCGCGCAAGGCCCGCTTGCCGGCGGCGGCCGCTTGGGCCGCGGGGCTGCTCTACGCCTTCAGCCCGATGCTGATCTTTCGCGTCACCGAGGGCATCCCGACGCTGCTCGCCGCCCTGTCTTGGATCCCCTGGTGCTGGCTGGCCTGGCTTTGGGGCAAGCCGGGCTGGCTGGGCTTGGTCTGGGCCCTGCAGCTGCTTTCGGGCCACCCCCAGTTCGCCCTGATCAACGTGGTGGGCATGGGCCTGTTCGCGCTGGCCTCGCCCGGCCGCTGGAGGCGGTTGCTGCGGCTGGCCCGCGAGGGGCTTTGGGCCTTGGGGCTGTCGGCGCTGCAATGGCTGCCGACTCGTGAATTCCTGGAGGCCTCGATGCGCCGCTCCTGGCCGGGGGCCTATGCCTTCGCCTATTCCATTCACTGGAGCGCCTTGGGCGCCTTGCTTGGGCCGGGGCTGCGGGGAAATCCCATGAACGGGAGCTTCGCCGGCTTTCCCTCCGTCTTCTTCGAGACGCGGACTTTGTTTCTCGGCTGGTCGGGCCTGGCCTTGGCCGCTCTGGCGCTGGCGCGGCGCCCGCGCTGGGCGCCCTGCCTGTTGGCCGGCGCCGGCATCCTGCTGGCCTTTGGCGGCGGCAGCCCCTTCTACCGCTTCTTGCGCGCTCCCCTGTCCTCGCTGCGCGTGCCGGCGCGCTGGCTGCTGCTGCCCCTGTGGGCCCTGTGGCTGGAGGCCGCGTCCGGGTCGGCGTGGCTGGCGCGCCGCGGGCGCTTGGCGGCGGCTTTTGTCCTGCTGCTCTGCTTGGCCGAGCCCTGCGCGCGGGACGCCCGCTATCTGGGCGTCCAACGAGCCGACCAGTTCCTGGCTCCCAATCGCGCCTTCGCCCTGGCCATGGGAGGCTCTTCCCAGCGACTGATCACCGACCCCGCCCTGGCCAATCCAGACAAGACGGCGCTCTACCACACGCGCAACGTCAACGGCTACGACGCCTTCTATCTGGACGGTTACGCCCAATATGCCGCGCGCAGCGAGGGGCATGCGGCCGCCGATTCCAGCAGGGTCTATTTCTCGACGCTGGGCACTCCGCAGGCGGACCGCCTGGGCGCGGCTTGGCGCGTGTCCGCCCGGGGGAAGGTGCTGCACTCCAAGACGGCGCTGCCGCTGGCTTACTTCGTCGACGCCGCCGGCGCGCCGGTCGCTCCCGCGCCCGCGCTGGATCTGAAGGGCGCCGAGAGTTGGCGGGTCCGCGGAGCCTGGCCCAAGGGCGCGCGGCGCTTGGTCCTTTCCCAGCCGTCCTATCCGGGCTGGAAAGCCTGGCTCAACGGGCGGCGCGTCCCCCTGCCGCGCTGGGACGGCCTGCTGCAATCCGTTCGCCGGCCGGCGGCCGCCGGGCGTTTCGAGCTGGATTTGAGGTACTCGCCCACCGGCTGGCCGTTGTGGCTGGGGATGTCCCTGCTTTTCTGGCTGGCCTGGATCTTAAGCCGAGAGGCGGCCGCATGAAGCGCCGCGCCGCTTCCACCATCGCGGCGGCCGCGGTGACGATAGTCCTTTCGGCGCTGGCCGTCCGCAACGTTCACTTAGCCGGCTTGGAGGCGATGCTGGCGGGGGTGCTCTGGCGCTGGATTGCGGTCATCGCGCTCCTAAGCCTGCTCGACTTGGCGATCCGCGCCAAGCGTTGGCAGGTCCTGCTGTCGCGCAGCGGGGCGCGCCCCAAGGCCTTGGAGTTGTTCAAGCTCGAGGCGATCGGCCTGGCGGTCAACAACGTCCTCTTCCTGCGCCTTGGGGAGCTGGCGCGGGCTTTCTTGGCCGCCAGGGATCTGGACATCGCCGCGGCGACGGCCTTGGCCAGCGTCGCCGTCGAGCGGGCACTGGACATCGCGGCGCTGCTCTTTTTCTTCATTCTAGCTTCGTTTTGGCAGCCGCAGTTCGTTCCCAGCTCGGCCCAGCGCATCGCGCTGCTGGCTCTGGCGGCAGCGGTGGCGGCCCTGGCCGCCCTGGCGGCCGCGGAGGGCTCCCTGCGGGCCGGCGGGTGGTGCGAGACGGCGCTGAGGCGCTGGCCGAAGGCGCATCGCCTCATCGTCCAGCTGGCCGACGGCGCCGCGGTGCTGCGCTCGGCGCGGCAGGCGGCGGCCGCGGTCGCCCTGAGCCTGGCGCTTTGGGGCGCCGACGCCCTGATTTATTGGGCGGGAGCGCTGGCCCTGGGCTTGGGCGCGGCCATCGACTATCCGCGTTCCGTGCTCGTCCTATCCTGGGCCGGGGCCGGAGCGGCGCTGCCGGCGGCTCCGGGCGGCTTCGGCACCCTGGAAGCCATGGTCAAGACGATCGTGGTCGCTTTCGGCGTTTCCCCGGACGCGGCGCTGGCCTACGCCTTGTTCTGCCACATGGCGATGTACATTATCGTGACCGTCCTCGGGCTCGTTTTTCTGTATCAGGTCGGCTTGTCGTTGGGCGAGCTGCGCGCGGCTCTGGGGCGCAAGGAAAGGGCGTGAAGCCGCTGCTGTTGCCGCTGCTGGCTTGCCCCGCTTGCCGGGGAGAGCTGCGTTTCTCGGCGCTTGAGGAGCTTCCGCAAGACGAGAAGCGAGAGATCTCGGAGGGGCGGCTGGCCTGCCAGCGCTGCGGCGCGGAGTATCCTCTGGAAGCGGGCGTGCCGCGCCTGGGCGCGGCGCTGGGCCTTAAGGCGCGCAGGACCAGGGACGATTTCGCGTTCGAGTGGAAGCGCTATCCGGGCAGCCTGCCGGAGGACGAGGCCGTCCTGCTGGCCGAGTCGCAGCTGCCGGCGGAGGCCTTCCGCGGCAAGCGCGTCCTGGACGCCGGCTGCGGCATGGGGCGCTATTCCGTCGTCGCCCTGTCCCTCGGCGCCGAGGTGGTGGCGCTGGACCTCTCCGACAGCCTGCTGCGCTTGGCCGAGGAGGCGCCGCGCCGGCCGAAGCTGCATGTCGTGCAGGCGGACCTGCTGCGGCCACCGCTCAAGCCGGGGCAATTCGACATCGTCTACAGCCACGGGGTCCTCCACCACACCTGCGACGCGCGGGAAGCCTTCCTGCGCGTGGCCGAATTGGTCAAGCCGGGAGGCTGCCTGTCGGTCTGGCTCTACGGCAAGGCCGGGCGCTACGAGCAGTTCGCCACCAATCCGTTGCGGGCCGATCGCGGCTGGGTGGCCCGCCACCGGCGGCTGGCCTGGCTCGTCGTCGGCCTGCGGCAGTTCTTGAGCGACGCGGCGCGAATCGTTACGACGCGGCTGCCCAGGCGGCTGACCTATCTCATCTGCCACGGGCTGGCCGCGCTGGGGGCCGTGCCGCTGCTCCGATACCTTACCTTCTCCGTGCATCCGAGCTTTCGGGTGCGCTTGATCGAGAATTTCGACTGGCTTTCCCCTCCCTACCAGAGCCACCATACCAAGGAAGAGCTGGCCCAATGGTTCGCCCAGGCCGGCTTCGACATCGTCGGCGCGCTGCCGCACGGACTGGTGCCGAAGCCCGGCTTTCTGGGGCGCCGCAGGTGAGCGCCGAGCCGACGCGGGTCGTGATGGTCAGCGCCAATTTTCATCCCTACCTCGGCGGGGCCGAGAAGCAGGCCCTGGAGCTGGCGGCGGCGCTGCGCCGTCGCGGCGCGCAAGTGAGCGTGGCGACGCGGCGGGTGGGGGGCTTGCCGCGCTGCGAGGAGATACGCGGAGTCCCGGTCACGCGGCTGTGGCGCGCCGGCTCGGGATTGCTCGACTCGGTCAGCTTCGCGGCTTGCCTGGCGGCGTTTCTGTGGCGGCAGCGCTCCCGCTACGACGCCATCCATGTCCATCTGGCCGGCTCCCCGGCGGTGGCGGCCGCCCTGCTGGGCCGCCTGCTGGGCAAGCGGGTCGTCGTCAAGCTCGGCGGGGGCGCCGGCATCGGGGAGCTGGCGGCCTCCTCCCGGACGCGGGCGGGACGCCTCAAGCTGCGCGCGCTGGCGCGCTGGTCCCCGCTGTTCGTGGCGGTGACGCGGGAGCTGGTCGGCGAGGCTCGGCTCTATCTGGGTCCGGTGGCGGTTTTCCGCGTTCCCAACGGGGTCGACGTCGAGCGCTACAAGCCGGTCCCTCCCGCGCGGAAGGCGGCCCTGCGCCGGCGCCTGGGCTGGCCGGCCGACGCCACGATCTTCCTCTATGTCGGCAGGCTGTCCGCCGAAAAAAGGCTGCCGCGCTTCGCCGAGCTCTGGGCCGAGGAGGCGCGCAAGGCGCCCGCTTCCTCTTTTTTCGCCGCCGTCGGAGCGGGCCCCGAGCGGGAGGCCTTGAGCGGCGCTCTTAAGCGCGCCGGGGCGCTTGAGCGCTCGAGCGTGCCTGGCCCCATGGCCGACGTCGAGGCGGCCTACGCGGCGGCGGACGTCTTCGTGCTGCCGTCGATCTCGGAGGGCCTGTCGAACGCCCTGCTGGAGGCGATGGCCTCCGGCTGCGCGGCGCTGGCCAGCCGGGTCGGCGGCGCGCTCGAGGCGGTGGAGGAGGGGCGCTCCGGCCTGCTCTTCGCGCCGCGGGACGAGGGGGAACTGCGCCGCTGCCTGAGGCGGTTTCTCGACGATCCGGCCCTGGCGGCTCAGCTGGGCCGGCGGGGCCGGGAGCTGGCGGCGGCCCGCTATAGCCTGGAGACGGTGGCGCAGGCCTACGAGGCGCTCTACCGCTGCGGGGGCCGGCGCTCGGCGGCGATCAGCGGGTCGATCAAGCGGTAGACCGCGCGCTCCTCGGACCTGGCCCAAAAGCGGGCATGCCGCAGGCGCAGCGCCCATTCTCGCAGCGCCTTGGCCAGGGCCAGGAAGGGCCGCGGCAGGAAGGTCGACCAGTAGAGGCCGCGGGAGCGGGCTTGCGCGCCGAGCTCCTTGAGCAGGAAGGCGCGGGCCTGGCGCGGCCGCAGGTCGCGCCAAAGGTAGCCGGCGACCTGGAGGGCGAGCTTGCGTTTTTCCGAGGCGAGGATCTCCGGCGAGGCGCCGCCGGCGATCAAGGCCTCCACGGCTTCGGGGTATTCCTCGATCCACTTGTGGGTGACTTGGCCGCCGTGGATGCGCCGCACCGCAAGCGGCTTGCGGATCACGCCGACCTCGACTCCGTCGGCCAGCATCCTCGCGTAGAGCTCGTTGTCGAGGATGACCATGTCCTTGCGGTAGTGGCCGTATTTCTCGTAGAGCGCTCGCGGGATCGCCAGGTTGGTCGTCAGGTAAGGGAGGAACTCCTCGCCGACGGCGTAATGCCCGGGGACCTTGCCCTCTCGGATGGGACGGCCGGGATCGAAGGCCAGCCCGATCAGCCGCCCGAAGCGGTGCAGGTAGCCGTTGGAGAAGACGAAGCCCGCTTGCGGGCGGGCTTGGAAATAATCCGCGAAGGCCCGCAGGCGGTCGAGCAGCCAGAAGTCGTCGGAGTCGATGTTCGTGATCCAGGTTCCGCGCGCCATCTCGAGGGCCAAGTTGCGGCAGGCCATGTTCCCGATGTTCTTGTCCAAGCGCTTGTACTTGAAGCGGGGGTCCCTCGTCCAGGGCTTGACCGCCTCCCGGGTGTCGTCGCTGGAGCCGTCGTCGACGATCAGCACCTCGTAGTCTTGGAAGGTCTGCCTCTCGACGGTCGAGAGCGCGCCGGGCAGCATCCCGGCCCGATTGTATGTCGGCAGGATGATCGAGAACAGTGGGCCCGGCACCGGCGGATTATACTTTGTTACACTGCTCCCAGCCATGGGCCGTCCGTACGTCTCCTCGATCATCGTCAACTACAACTACGGCCGCTTCCTCGGGCAGGCGATCGAGAGTCTCCTGGAACAGGATTTTCCCGAGGCCGAGCGGGAGCTGATCGTGGTCGACGACGGCTCCAGCGACGATTCCATCGAGGTCGCCGCGTCCTTTAGGGACAAGGTCCGCTTGATTCGCCAGACGAATAAGGGACAGGCGGGGGCTTTCGCTGCCGGCTACGCGGCGGCTCGCGGCGAGATCTTTTGCCTGCTCGACGCCGACGATTACTGCGAGCCCGGCAAGCTCTCCGCGCTGGCCGAGCGCTTGAGCGAGCCTGGCGTCGGCCTGGCCCAGCATTACCTGCGCGACGTCGACGCCGAAGGCCGGCCGCTGCCCAACCCGCTGCCGCGCTGGCCTCGGGCCTATTCGATCGACGATTTCCTAGACGGGCGCTGCGAGGACGCGGCGACCTCCGGGCTGGCCTTCAAGCGCTCCGTCCTCGAGAAGGTCCTTCCGGTGCCGGAGGCGATTTTCTGCTGGTACGACGAGTATCTGATCGCCCGCTGCCTGTTTCACGCCGCGCTGGCCAACATCCCGCGAGTGCTGGGCTATCACCGCATCCACGGCGCCAACCATTGGGCCCATCGCCTCTCGGACCCCGCCAAGATGCGCGCCTACGTCGAGCAGGGGCGGCTGTTTTTGGCCTCGCTGGAGCCGGAGTTGGCCAGCGCCGGCAAGAGCCTCTCGCCGAGATTCCGCGAGCTCGCCGAGACGGATTTCTTGCGCTCCGAGATTTTGGCGGCCGCCTCCGGGGGCTGCCGCTCGGCCGCTTGGCGCCTGTGGCGGCGGCTGCCGGGCTCCAGCGCCCATGCTCTCTTTAGGCGCGCCGCGCTGCTGCTGGGCGTGGCTTCTCCCTCGCTCTATCTGGCCCTCTACCGCCTCTACGCGCGCCGGCCGCGCGGATGAGCAAGCGCGCCTGGCTGGCCTTCTCGATCGCCGCGGCGTTGGCTTTGGCTCTCTGCCGACAGGCGCTGTTCGACGGCAACCCCATCGGCTTGCTGATCCAATGCCTTGCCCATCCGGAAGGCCTGGGCCGCGACCCCTTGGCGCGGATGCTTATGGCGGCTCCCTATACCCTCGCGCCGCGGCTGATCGCCGCCGGTTTTTACCGCCTTTCCGGACTCGTCTCCTACTCGACCCTGGTCGCGGCGCTGCAGCTTCTGCTGTGGGCCGCGCAGACCGCCTTGACCTTCGAGCTTGTCTGCGCGCTGACGGACAGTCCGCAAGCCGCGGCCCTGGCGGCGCTGTTTATCGGCGCCCAGATGCCGCTGCTGCTATGCGACGCCCCGTATAACCTGCAATTTCTGCGCCGCTCGCTGGGGATGCCGTTTTTTCTCGGCAGCCTTCTGGCGCTGGCCGCGGAGCGCCCGTGGTCCGCGCTGGCCCTTTTGGAGGCGTCGATCTACGCGCACGCCACTCCGGGGATCTATCTGTTGCCCTGGCTGCTCCTTGGCGAGGCATGGCGGGGCGTGAGGCAGCCGGCGCGGCGCGCGGCGGCCGGCTTGAGGATCGTCGCCGGAGCGGCCGGCTTGCTGCCGCTGCTGCTGGGCGTGGGAGCGGCGCCGCTGGACATGCGCTTCTTTCGCATGGGACTGTCGCTGTTTCAGTGGGTGGTCGGCGGCTTCCAGTTGGCCTGGGCCGATTGGGTTTTCATAGCGGAGGCCCTGGCGCTGATCGCCCTGGCGCTCCAGCGGCAACGCGGACGGCGCTGGTGGGCGTTGGCCTGGAAGTCGATCGGCATCGGCGTATTTTTCGCCCTGCTCGGGACTTGCGGCTACGAGGCCTGCATGCGCGGCTGGCCGCCGCAGCGCTTCTGGCTGCTCGTGGTCCGCTCCCAGCCGTGGATCGCCCTCTATTTCATCGAGATCGCCGGCCAATTGGCGCTGGCCGTCGCCGCGGCCGAGCAGTTGGAGGCGGGCGGCGAGGCGGCCTTGGCCTTCGTCGTGATTCTCGCCTGCTCCGCGTACCACGATTTCGTGCTGAGGCTATTCGGCGTCGTCATCCTCGCGGCGTTGCTGGCCGGCCGCCGGGGCTGGGCCGTCGCCGCCGCGCTGGCCGCCGCGGCCTTGCCCGCGGCGTATCGCGCCGACCCGCAAGCATGGCGCGGCCTGGCCTCGGCGCTCGGGCTGCATGGCGGCCTTTTCGCCCTGCCGGCCTTCCAGCCCGCGTTGGGCGCCGGCCTTTTGGCGGCGCTGGCCTTCGGTTTCTGGAGCGCTCGGCGCTCCCCGGGGACGAGAAAGACCGCCGGCGTGCTGGCGGCGGCGGCGGTCTTCGCGCTCGTCGCCGTCGCGCGCCGCCCGGTTCCCCCGCGCCCCGCCTCCAATGATCTGCGGCGGATGGCCGTTTGGATCAAGACCCACACCGACCAGAACGCTCTGATCCTGGTTTCCCCGATCGACCTGCTTGATTCCGACACCGTCACCGGCGCCGAGGCGTTCATCGCCGAGGCGCAGCGCCCGGTCTACGCGTCCAACTACTACGTCATCTCGGCGATGCAGTACGGGGCGCTGAGCGCGCCGTTGGCGGCGCGGCTGGCGGCGCTGGGCCTGGAGTTCCGGCCGTTCAAGGACTGGAACGATTACCGCCTGCGGCTGCGCCTGCTCGATCGGCGCTTGACGCCGGCGAAGGCCGCCGAGCTGGCCCGCCGGCAGGGGGTCACGCACCTGCTGCTGCCCGACGGCCGTCGTTGGCCGGGAACGCCGCTGCATCGGGAAGGGCTCTTTAAGCTATACTCGCTGCGATAGGGGGAAGCATGTCCGAGCACAAAATCGCCGTCGAATGGAAGCGGACGAGCGCGGATTTCAACTACGATTCCTACAATCGCGCCCATCAAGTCGATTTCCTCAACGGGGTGCGGCTTCCGGCCTCGGCCGCCGCGGCGTTCAAGGGGGACCCGGACCGCGTCGATCCCGAGCAGGCGCTGCTGGCGGCCCTCTCGAGCTGCCACATGCTGACCTTCCTGGCGATCGCCTCGAAGAAAGGCTATATCGTCGACGAGTACCGGGACGACGCCGTGTGCTGGCTGGAGAAGGACGCCGACGGCCGGCTGGCGGTGACCCGGGCCGAGCTCTCGCCGCGGGTCCGCTTCGGCGGCGCCAAGACTCCTGGGCCGGAGGAGCTCAGCGGCCTGCACCGCTCGGCCCACGAGCATTGCTTCGTCGCGAACTCGGTCAAGACCCGAGTGTCGGTGCGCTGAGCAGCCGCCGGCGCGCCAAGCGCCGGAGCAAATCCTTGTCGCCTTTCTCCAGCGCCGCCCACGCGGCGGCGGCGTAAAGCAGCAGGCCCGCCGCCACGATTCCCATCAGGCGCGGCCAGCTGGATGCCTCGGCATGAATCGGGAAGACGGCGGCCAACAGGAGGGCCGCGCAGCCCAGCGGCTTGAGCAGGCTTTCGCGCAGGAAGCGCTCAAGGGGGATTTTCAGCACCCGGCGGTGGACGGCGCCCAAATAGAGGCAGGTCGGTATCATCTGGGCCAGCAGCGAGCCCAGCGCCACGCCCAGGATGTCCAGCCTGCCGATCAACAGCGGCCAGGAGATCACGCTGATCACCGCTTGGCCCCAGGCGACCGCCGACATGTACAGCGGTTTGCCCCGGCCCGTGACCGCCGCGTTCGGCACCTGGTTGAGGAGCAGGAACGCCTGGGCGGCCACCAGCAGCCGCGCCGGCCAGACGCTGCGCGAGCCGAACTCGCCGCCCAGCCAGAGCCCCAGGAACTGCGGCATCAAACAGAACAGCAGCGCCAGCGCCGGCAGGACGATGAACAGCAGCGAGCGCACGCCGCGCAGGTAGACGGCCTGGGTCGTGGCTTCGTCGTTTCCGATCTCGCTGAACATCGGCAGCAGCACCGTGCCGACGATGGCGGGGAAAAACTGGAGGCGCTGCAGCAGGTTGGCGGGCACGGAGTAGAACGTCAGGGCCGCCAGGTTCGTGTCATGGGCGATGAAGAGGCGATCGAACTGGAACGTGACGATCCAGGCGACGGAGCCGGTCCAGACGCTGAGCCCGAACTTCAGGAAGCGGCCGAACGGAAGGCCCGCGCCGCCTCCCGCCCAGCGCCGGCGCGCCAGGCGCCAAACGGCGGCCGCGCTCAGCGCCGCGACGCAAGCGCTCCAAGCCGCGTACCAGCGCGCGACGCCGTTGATCCCGAAGCCGGCGACCGCCAGCGCGGTGGCCCCGGCCACCAGCGCCGCGCCTTGCAAGAGGGACAGGGCGTTCTGCCAGTCGAAGCGCTGAAAGCCTTGCAGGATCGTCGCGGCGGACTGGTTGAGCGAGGCGAAGACGGCCCCGACGGCGGCGCAGCGCAGCACGAAGATCGCCGGCCCGACAAGCGGCGCCGGCACGCGGAACAGCCTATGGGCGCAGGGGCCCGCCAGGGCGAAGAGCGCGACGGCGCCGCAGAGCGAGCCCCCCAGGTGCAGCGCCGCAGAGTGGCGCAGCGCCTCGCGCAGCCCGCGTCCGCCGCGGCCGGCGCGTTCGGCGACGTGCTTGATCGTCGCGGCGCCGGCGCCCAGGCAGAAGAGAGACACGTAGCCGACCGCGGCCTGGAGCAGGATGTAGAGGCCGTAGGCCTCCACGCCGAGCGCGTGGATCAGCTTCGGCGTCAGCAGGAAGGAGACCGTCAGCACGCCCAACTGGCCGACGACGCTGGCGCCGACGTTGCGGACGAAGCGCTCCGAGCGCGGAGCTTGCTCCATCATCCCGCTCGAGCCGCGGCGGCGCGATAGAGCTCGAGATGACGGCGCGCGCACAGGCCCCAGTCGAATCGGCGGCTCCACTCCAGGGCGCGTCCGCCGAGCTCATCGCGCAGCGGGACGCTCTCCAACGCCCGCAGCAGCGCGGCCTCGAGCTCGTCGAGCCGCGTCGCATCGAAGTAAAGCGCGCCGTCGCCGACGGCCTCCTCGATCCCGCCGCCTCGCGCCGCCAGGATCGGGCGGCCGCAAGCGGAAGCCTCGAGCAGCTGCGCGCCGAGCTCCTCGTAGAAGGAGGGGTGCACGTACAACTGCGCGAGATTGTAGACGGCGGCCAATTGGTCGTGCGGGACGTAGCCCACCCAGACGACCATATCTTCCAGGCCCAACTGGGCGACTCGCCTCTTGAGCGCGTGGCCGTGCTCCTCCAGGCTTCCCCCCAATAGCGCCAACTTCAGGCCGCGCAGCAGGCGATGATCGCGGCGGCGGCGCAGCACGTAGAGCAAGGCCTCTATGTTGTCGCGCAGTTGGAAGGGCCCCACGCAGAGCAGGAAGCGCTCGGGCAGCCCGTGGCGGCGCCGCGCCTGATCCAGGCTCTTCGCGTCCGAGATGGGACGGAAAACTTGGTGGTCGACCCCGTAATGAATCAGGGCGCAGCGGCTCTCGGCGATCGGATAGAAGCGCAGAAGATAGTCCCGGATGCAGCGGGAAACGGCGATGACGGCGGAGGCTTGCGCCAGGCGCGGCAGGATCGCTTGCTCGAAGCGCAGCCGCCCGGGAGGATCGTACCAGGGGACGCCGTGGACGGTGATCACGTTGGGCGTCTTGATCGGATGCGCCCCGGCATTGTGGAACACGTCGATGCCCCTAGGCCGCAGGAAGCGGCGCTCGACGAACGGATAACCCGCGCGCTCGAGGCGGTCGACCCAGCTTTGGGGCCAACGCGGCAGAGCCAACTCGACATTGTCGGCGGCCAGCCTCGCGGCCAGGTCGTCGCGGCGACGCGCGTGATCGCCGTAGAAATAGTTGAAGGCGTAGAAGCGGTCTTGCGGCGAGGCCGCGCCCAGGGCGCGGACGAGGTTCTCGCCGTACTGCGTCGAGCCGCGAGCGCCCAGAGCGTAATACGGAACCTCGACCGCTATCCGCATAAGCCGCCTCTGGGCGCTGCCACCGGCGGCATTATCGCTTTTCGGCTCGTCGACGTAAAGTTGGCGCGGGGGAGGGAATGCGGTAGAGCGAGAGCTTCCCCTCGCGGTGCAGCGCGGGCTGCGGCCAGCGCCGGTCCGAGCGCAGCAGCAGGTCCGTGGCCCCGTCCCTGCGCCGAGCCAGCGCCAGAACGCGGCCGTCCAGCGCACCGTCCGCGCGGGCCGCCTCTTCCCGGAAGCTGGCGGGATCGACGGCGCGAGCGAACTCGAAGCCCAGGTCCTCCATCCTGCGCGCCAGAGGCCGGCTGGCGGCGCCGTACATCAGGGCGCTGGCGACGTAGCGCTGGCAGGGATAGACGGAGCGCTCCGCCTCGGACATCAGCGCCTCGCAGTCGCGATTGACCATCCCGAAGGGGGAGATCACGACGACGGAGTCGGCGGGCGTTTGGGCCCTGATCCAGCGGGCCATGCGTCGCCAGTCTCGGTCGGGGCGGTCCCTTGAGCCTGCGGCGGCGCCGGCCCAGTAGAACATCAGCGCCGCGGCGCACAGAGCCGCCGGCGCGCAGCGGCGAGGATGGCGGCGCAGCCAGGCTCCCGCCGGAAGGGTCGCGGCCAGGGCCAAGCCCACGGCCGGCTCGAAGGCGGGCAGCCTGAAAAGCCCGCCTCGCAGCCCCAGCGAGTGGACGGCCCATTGGAAGCCGCCGGGAGCGGCCCGATAAACCCATGGAAGGGCGGCGCAGGCCAGCGTCAGCGCCGCGGCCGCCGTTGACCGGCGCGCCAGCAGGCAGGCGCATAGCCCTAGGCAGAACAGCCGCGCGACGAAATCATGGTAGGCCGACAACGACAAAAGGAGCAGGATCGCCAGCACGGTGTCCGGCTCCTCCCGAATCCGCCGCGCCAGCCAACCGGCCAGGGCCAGCTGGCCCGCCAGCTCGGCCAGGCAGAGGCTGATCCAGGGCTGCAGTTCCAGGCCGAGGCGCCAAGGGCTTGCCAACCTCTCCGGCTGCGTCCAGCAGGCGCGGTAGGCGCGCAGCGACAGCGTCCCGAAGGCCAGCAGCGCCAGGCATACGGCCGCCAGGCGGCGGCAGACGGCGGCGCCGGGGTCCTCCCGGCTTTGGCGCAGGGCCAGCGCGACCAGGGCCGCTCCCTCGAGCAGGAAAACCCAGTCCGCCGCGTCCAAGCCTGAGCCGCCGACGTACCAGCGGAACACGACTCCCATGTTCGTCCGCAGGAAGTCCGGGTCCAAGCGCGAGAGCCCCCCGCCCGCCGCTGCGGACGAAAGCAGGGGCAGAGCCAGCGCCGCCGCCGCGGCGACGCGCGCCAGCGACCGGGGGCGGGCCGCCGGCTCCAGCCAGAACAGCCGCGCTTCCTCCAGGGCCAGCAGAGGCCATAAGTAGATGCCGGGGGTGGCGTGCAGGTAGGTCGATGCGGCGATTCCAAGCCAGGCGCGCCAGCGCTTGCCTTCCAGCAGCATCCACAAGCCCCAGAGCAGCGGCGGCATGCCGAGGGAGCGGCGCAGCCCCTGCAGGTTGTAGGAGGCGTCGGCCAGCAGCAGCGGCATCTGGGCGCCGATGAACAGGGTCGCCAACAGCGCGGCCTCGCGGCGGCCGCTGGCGGCGTAGGCCAGCCGATACATCAGGTAGGCTTGCGCGGCCCACAGAGCCCATTTCAGCGCGGCGATCGCGGTTTCGGGCGTCAAGCCCAGCGACCGGTCGAGCCGGGCCAACAGCCAGGCCAGCAGCTTCGGCGCCAGCGCGTAGGCCGAGGCCAATTGCGCGCGGACCAAGGGGTCGGTGGAGAGGCTGCCGTGGTGGAGCAGGGCCTTGGCCAGCAGCAGGATCGGCTGGGCGTCGTAGACCGGCTGGCGCAGGCCGGCCAGGAGCAGGGCGCCGAGCACGGCCGCCAGCCCCCAGAGGCGCTCGGCGCGGGCCATGCGGAGAGCGTACCATTTCAGGTATGATCATCTGGCATGCGCGGCCAGCGCGCCCACCGTCGTTGCCGCATTTTCTCGCGTTATCTCGGCGCCTGCGCCGGAAAGCCCGGCTCGCGCTGATGTGCGGCATCTGCGGCGTGCGGCTGGGGGAGGGGGAACGCGTCGGCCTGGAGCGCCTCAAGCGCGCCAACGACCTGCTGCGGCATCGCGGCCCTGACGACGAGGGATTTTTCGTCGAGGGCCCCGTCGGCCTTGCGATGCGGCGGCTGGCCGTCATCGACCTGAACACCGGCCATCAGCCGGTCGTCGACGAGGACGGGCGGGCGATCGTCTTCAACGGCGAGATCTACAACTTCCGGGAGCTGCGCTCGGAGCTGGAGGCCCGCGGCCGGCGCTTCAAGACCCGCGGCGACACCGAGGTGATCCTCGCGCTTTACAAGGAGCTCGGCGCCGGCTGCGTCGCCAAGCTGCGCGGGATGTTCGCTTTCGCGATCTGGGACAAGCCGCGCCGGCGGCTGTTCATCGCGCGCGACCGCGTCGGCAAGAAGCCGCTCTTCTACGCCGCGCTGCCGGGCTTTTTCGCGTTCGGCTCGGAGCTGCGCTGCCTCTTCGCCCTGGGAGACTTGTCGAAGGAAATCGACGAGGAGGCCCTCGATCAGTATCTTTCCCTGCAGTACATCCCCTCGCCGCGGACGATCTATCGGCAGGTCAAGAAGCTTCCGCCGGCCCATACCCTGACCGTGGAGGACGGCCGGGTCGCCATCGAGCGCTACTGGGACCTGCCCGTGGGCCGGCCCAGCCCGACCTCCGACTTCGAGCAGGCCAAGGCCATGATCGTAGAGAAGCTGACCGAGGCGGTCAGGCTGCGGATGATCTCGGACGTGCCCTTAGGCGCCTTCTTGTCCGGGGGCGTAGACTCCTCGATCATCGTCGCGTTGATGGCGGAGCAGTCCGCGCGGCCGGTCAAGACCTTCTCGATCGGCTTCGAGGAGGAGCGCTTCTCCGAATTGCGCTACGCCCGGGAGGTGGCGCGGCGCTACGGCTGCGACCACAGCGAGTTCGTCGTCAAGCCCAAGATGGCCGACGTCTTGCCGAAGCTGGCCTGGCATTACGGCGAGCCCTACGCGGACTGCTCGGCCCTGCCGTCCTACTACGTCGCTCTAGAGACCCGCCGGCACGTGACGGTGGCGCTCAACGGCGACGGCGGCGACGAGAATTTCGCCGGCTACCTGCGCTACGTGGCGATGAAGGCGGCGGGGTATTTCGACGCGCTGCCCTCGCCGGCGCGCTCGGCGCTCAAGTCCGCGGCGGAGCTGCTGCCGGAGCGGCAAGCCCCCTTCGGCTGGGCCTGGCGGCTCAATCGCTTCCTGCGCTCGGCCCTGTTCGACGATCAGGCGGCCCGCCATCTGCGGATGATCTGCTACTTTCCCGAGGACGAGAAGGACAGGCTCTACTCGGCGCGGTTCAAGGCCAGGCTGGGGGAGCGCCAGCATTCCGCCTTGCGCTATATGAAGGATGCCTTCTCGGCGGCCGCGGATTGCGATTTCGTCAATCGCATGCTCTGCGTCGACTTCAAGACCTATCTGCCGGAATGCCTGATGACGAAGGTCGACATCGCGACGATGGCCTGCTCGCTGGAGGGCCGCTCGCCCCTGCTCGACCACGAGTTCGTCGAGCTGGTCTTTCCCATGCCCGGGGAGTGGAAGCTGAAGGGCCTGCGCGGCTCCAAGCACCTGATGAAGGAGGCCTTCAGGGACAAGCTTCCCCCGCTCATCCGGAAAAGAAACAAGATGGGCTTCGGCATCCCGGTGGGGGCTTGGTTTCGCGGCGAGCTTAAGGGCTTCTGGGAGGAGCTTGTGCTTTCGCCTCAGGCGCTCTCGCGCGGCTATTTCGATGAGGCGGCCCTGCGCGCGCTATGGGACGAGCACCAGGCGGGCCGGCGCGAGAACGGCTACCGCTTGTGGGCGCTGATGATGCTGGAGCTCTGGCACCAAGAGTGCCTCGAGCGCTGACGCCGGCCTGACGCAAGTTAAGCGATCTTGAGCGCGGTCAGGATGAATTGGACGCCGATGGCCGCCAGCAGAAGGCCCATCAAGCGCGTGACGATGTTGAGCAGCGTCGACGGGAAACGGCGCGCGCCGCGGGCGGCGGCGGTCAGGATGAAGTAGGTGAGGGCCGAGACGATCGCGATGATGGCGAAGAAGATCGCGGTGCGCCCCCAATCGGTGGCGTGCCCGTTCAGGACGATGGCCGTGGTGATGGCTCCCGGGCCGGCCAGCATCGGGACGGCCAAGGGCGTGACGGCGATGTCCTGCTTGCCCATGCCTTCCTCGGTCTCCTCGGGCGTCTCGCGCAGGGGCGATTTCTGCGCGCGGAGCATGTCCAGCGCCGAGAGCAGGAGCACCAGCCCCCCGGCGATCTGGAAGGCGGCGAGGGTGATGTTCATCATCCGGAAGAGCAGCGGGCCCAGCGCCGCGAAGGCCGACAGCACCAGCCAGCAGACCAGGCAGGCCGTGCGCGCGGTGTGGCGGCGCGTCTCGAAGTTGGCGCGCGCCGTCATCGCCAGGAAGGTCGGGATCGCCGCGAAGGGATCGACGATGGCGAAGAGCGAGCTGAACGTCAACAGGGCGTATTCCTTCATGGGCTTTAAGATTGTATACATTTGCCGTGTCTCGTTGGAGAGAGAAGGCCGCCTGGCCCTGGCATTACGCCTCTCTGGCCGCGCGCTCGCTGCTGGCCGGCTCCGCCCGGCCCGAGCCTGTCCGACCGCAGCCTGTCCGGCGCCTGCTGGTCCTGGGCTACGCCGCCGTGGGAGACTTCGTCTTCCTGCTGCCGGCGCTGCGCGCCCTGCGTTCCGGCTTGCCGCGCGCGCGCGTCACCTTCGCGGCCAACCGCTCGCCGATCAGCGAGGAGCTGCTGCCGGCCTGCGGCTTGGCCGACGAGATTTGGACCTGCGAGAGCGAGGAGCTGTCCCGCGGCCGGGGACGCCGGCGCTTCGAGCGCCGCATCGCCGCGGCCGGCTTCGACGCGGTGGTCGCCAGCCAGGCGACCCCGATGCGCGGCTTCGCCCGCGCCGTCCTTGGCGTGCCGATCCGGATCGGGCATTGCCGGGCCCTGGAGGCTGCGCGCGAGGGCTGGTCGCCCGCCCGCTACGCCTTATGGCGGCTGCGCTTCGGGCTGATCAGCGAGGAGTTCGACCGCCGCTGGGCCTTCAACCGGCCGGTCTGGGCGCGGCCGGAAAGCGAGCATGCCGTCGTCCGCAACCTGCGCCTGGCGCGCGCGTTGGGAGTTTCGACGGCCGGCTTCGAGGGCCCTCCGCCTCTGCCGGACGGCCAGCGGGAGCGGCAGGCGGCGCGGGCTCTGCTGGAAGCGGCGCCGGCGGGAGCGTTGGTCGCCCTGCATCTGGGCTCTCCGCGGACGCAATATGCCAAGCTCTGGCCGCCGGAGCGCTGGGGAGAGGCCTGTCGCCGGCTCGTTGAAACCAGGGGGGGCGCTCTGGTCCTCATCGGCACCGACGAGGAGAAGGAGGCGGCGCGGCGTTTCGCGGGGGCTTTCAACCGGCCCTTCCTCGATCTGACGGGCCGAACCTCCCTGCTCGAGCTGCTGGCGGTGCTGCGCCGCTGCGCCCTGCTGCTGGGCTGCGATACCGGGCCGGCCAAGCTGGCGATGGCTCTGGGGGTGGCGACGGCGACGGCGTGGGGTCCGACCAGCCGGCGCGATCACGGCGCTCTCTGGGACGTCGAGCGCCATGTCGAGATCACGCTCGATACGCCATGCTCCCCCTGCGTCCTCATGGGGCTGCGCGCCGAGGGAGCGGGCGTCATCAATTTCACGAACTGCGGCCATCGGCGCTGCCTCACGGAGCTGGATCCCGGGCGGGTTATCGCGGCCGCCGGGCGAGTGTGGCCGGCCTCGGCGGCAAAATAGATATACTGCCGCCTGATGGCCACGCTGTCGATCGTCATACCGGCCTACAACGAGGAGAGCGCCATCGAGGCCATCATCGCGCGCTGCCTGGGGGCGCGCGAAATGATCTGCCGCGAGGCCGGCTTGAGCTCCGTCGAGATCATCGTCGTCGACGACGGCTCTCGCGATCGCACCCGGGCGCTGGCCTCCGGGTTCTCCGGCATCTCGCTGATCCCGCATCCCGCCAATCGAGGCTACGGCGCCGCGCTGCTGACGGGTTTTTCGGCGGCGTCCGGCGACTATCTGGGGTTTCTGGACGCCGACGGCACCTGCGACCCGCTGGCTTTCATCGAGCTCTATCGGGCCCTGGCCCGCTCGGGCGCCGACATGGCCGTCGGCAACCGCCTGCACGGCGGCTCGCGCATGCCCAAGCTGCGCGCCCTGGGCAACCGCTTCTACGCGGCCGTCATCTCGCGGCTGAGCGGAACGACCGTGCGCGACTCCGCCTCCGGGATGCGCTTGTTCTCGCGAGGCTTGCTCGACCGCCTGCGGCCTTTGCCCTCGGGCCTGCATTTCACCCCGGCGATGACCGCGCGGGTCGCCTGCATGGGCGGCCGCATCGTGGAGGTGCCGATTCCATACGCGGAGCGCCAAGGCAGCTCGAAGCTCAACGTCCTGGCCGACGGATTCCGCTTCCTGGGCGTGATCCTAGGCGTCATCTTCGCCTACTTCCCCCTCCGGCTGTTCGGGCCGCTGGGGTTGGCCTTCGCCCTGGTCGCCGCCGCCTACGGCGTCGGCCCCGTCTCCTATTATCTGGCCCATCGCGCGCTGCTGCTGCCGGAGATGACCTACCGCTTGCTGACGATCGCCACTCTTTCCGTTTGCGCGCTGACCGCCTTGACGTTCGGGCTGCTCGCGCAGCGGCTCTCCGACATCGCGCTGCGGCGCCCGGCCGGCCGGCTGGACGCCCCTTGGCTCAAGCGAGGGGCCTTGGCGCTGGGGACGGCCCTGATCGCGGCGGGGGTGCTGCTCAATTCGGAGACGATCCTGCAGTACGCGACGACGCGCCATATCGAGCAGCCCTGGGTCTACGTGCTGGTCGGCGGCCTGGCCGTCAACTGCGGGACGCTTCTGGCCTGCTTCGGCGTGACGCTTGGAATCGTCGCGCATTTCCCGCGCCGCGACTCCGTCGAGAAATTCCCGTCCGAGGGGCATCGCAGTGCTCGGCCGCGCGCCTAGCGCCGGCAAGCCGCTGAAGGTCCTCGCCTGCTTCCTCCTTTACGCGGCCCTGGCGCTGTTGTTCATTTGGCCGCTGCCGCTGCATTTCACGACCCATTATCTCGGGGTTCGCGGCGACGACACCGGGGTCATCATCTGGGACATGTGGTACTTCCGGCACGCGATCACGGTGCTCAAGACCAATCCCCTGTGGACGGACCTCGTCTATTGGCCCTTCGGCGGCGATCTGATCCTGACCAACTACACTCTGTTCAACGACGCCGTGGCGTTCTTCCTCGCTCCGGCGATCGGCATGGCGGCGACCTGGAACTCGTTGTTCGTCGCCTCGGCGGCGCTTTCGGGGCTCGCGGTTCTGGGCCTGCTGCTTGATTGGGGCTACGCTTGGGGGCCCGCTTTCGTTTCCGGCGCCTTGTTCGCCTTCTGCCCCACGGTCGCTTGGCAGACGCGGTGCGGGCGCGGCCTCGAGTTCGCCTGCGTCGACGCGATCCCCTTCTTTTTCTGGGCGCTCTCCCGCGCCCTGCGCGACGGCAAGCTCCGCGACGCGGCGCTGGCCGCCCTCTGCCTGACTTGGGTCTGGACCTGCAACTACTACTACTTCCTGATCTGCGCGCTGCTGATCCCGTTGGCCTATGTCTCCCTGCGCCGTCCGGTGTCTCTGGGCTTGGAGCGCAGGCCGGCCCGCGGCCTCGCGCTCAAGGCCCTGGACGCGGCCCTGCTGGCGGCGCTGGCCTGGGCCGTCCATGCGGCGTTCTGGACCGGCCAGAGGGCTTTCCATGGTCGAGGCTCGGCTCGGACGCTGTTGATGTATCTGCTGCCCTATCTTTGCTTGTGGGGCTTGGCCGCGCTGAGGCTGGCCGCGGCGTATTCGGCCCGCTGGCGCTTCAATCGCGAGGCGGCGCGTTGGCCCGCGCTGAAGCCCTACGCGGCGACGCTGGGCCTCTGGCTGGCGTTGAATCTCCCGATGGTCGTCGCGGTTCTCTATTTGATGTCCACGGGGGATTACGCCACCGCCCCGCGCGCCTGGCGCGGCGGAGGCGATCCGGTCGACCCCCTGTGGCTGGCGATTCCGAGCTTGTATCACCCGTTCTGGAGCGGATGGATACTGCGCTGGATTAAGCGGCTGCCGTTTGGAAAGCCGATCTGGACCTCGCTCGGGCTCACCCCGCTGGCGGCGGCGGCCTGGCTATGGCCGCGCCGGCCGCGAGGGGAGCAGTGGGTCGGGCTGTGGTTTGCCGGCGCCAGCGTCTGCTCCGTGCTGGTGCTGGGGCCTTGGCTGAGGCTGTTCGGCGTCGACACCTACCTGCCCCTGCCCTTTTATTTCCTGCACCTGCTCCCCGTCTTAAACAACATGGCCAATGGGACGAACTTCGCGATCTTCGCGGCGCTGTTCTTGGCGCTGCTTTTCGCGGTCGCGCTGACCGAGATGATGCGGCGCCTGACGCCGAGGCGCGCGCGCTGGGTTCCGGCGGCGGCGTTCGCCCTGGTGGCGCTGGAGTTCGCTCCCGGACGGCTGCCGAACTTCAGGCTGGACGTCCCGCCGTTGATTCGCCGCTTCGCCGGCCGGCCGCGCGGCGCGTTCCTTCCGGTGCCTCTGGCGGAGCATTTTCCGCGCTTGATGTATGGAATGGCCGGCACGGAATGGCTGGAGATGACGACCCAGATGGTCGACGCCCGGCCGCGCGTCGGCGGCTTCCTGCCCCGCGTGTCGGAGAGGGTTTATCGGCAGGCGATGGGGGATCCCTTCTTTAAGGCGCTGCTGGCGGCCCAAGGAGGGGCCGCGCCGGCCGGTGCGCTGACGGATTCGCGCCGGGTTTCCCGCTATTTTAGGGACATGAAAATCCGCTACGTGCTGGTCCAGCGAGCCCTCGTTTCCGCGGCCCTTGAGCGGGCGATACAGCGTTGGCCGATCAGCGAGATCGACCGCGACGGAACGTTGAGCCTGTACGCGGTGCGGGAACCTTAAGCCGGTAAATCAGCAGTTCCGGATTGGCGAAGCACATCCCCTCCACATGCATCCGGCCCCAGCCCCATTGAAAGGGCCGGAACGCGGCGGCCAAATCGTAGTTGCTCCGCAGCCAGGCCTCCGTTTTCGGCAAGACCTCCCGTTGTTCATAGGCGATCGTGGAGGGCCAAAGCCGCGCGGGGAGGGCTTCCGGACGGCCGTCGATGAGCAGATCGTAGCGGTCGTAGCGGAACGGCGGGGCATGCCCCGGCTCCGGGTAGCGCAGCAGCCCGATGGACGCTCCGGCCGGAATATTCGCGTCGATCCAAGCGGCGGCCTCAAGCCTGGTGGCCGAGGGGCTGGAATCCAGGCGCATATTCTCGAGGTAGGCGAATGAGCGCGGGGCCAAATCGAGCAGAACCGCCGCCAGAGCCGCGATGCGCAGAAATCGGGGCAGCGCGGTCACGCCGCCGGCCGCGAACAGGCAGGCCCAGGCCACCGGGACGTAGTAATAGCGCGCCAGCCCGGCGAAGCCGGAGAAAAACAGCGCCAGCATCGCCCAAGTCGTCATCGCGACGGCGGCCAGCGCGGCCGCCGGAGCTCTGGCCGGACCGCCGCGGCGCAGCGCCACAGCCAGGCCGGCCAGCGAAGCGGCCAGCAGCGCCGGCCCCATCGCGTCGCGGGCCAAGGAGACGAGGAGGCTCCAGGCCGCCAGGAGCGGCTGGCCATGCATCTGCGTGGCGTACTGCCGCTCCCAGGCGGAGGCGCTCGGCACGAAGATGAAGTAGGGGTTGGCGGCGACGAACACGGCGACGCCAAGGCCCGTGGCGAGCAGGGCGTCCTTAAACCGGAGCCGGTCTCGGCGCGTCCACCACAACAGCGCGGGCAGCCCGAGCAGCGGGAGCATCGTGAAGATCGAGCCGGCCGTCATCCCCGCGGCCAGCCCGCAGATCCAGAGCGGTCTTTTGTCCGAGGATTCTTGGCCGACGACCAGCGCGCGCAGCGCCAGCAGGCTCCAGAACACCGCGTAGGGGTGGGGCTTGAGCACGTGGGAGTTGACGACAGCCAGCGGGCAGAGGGAGTAGAAGACGGCGGCGAGGCCTCCCGCCGGCCAGCCCCAGAGGCGCCGGCCGATGTCGAAGAGGATGGCCAAGCTCCCCAATTGGAACAGCAGTATGAACAGCCGCCCGGCCAGATACAGGCGGCCCATGTCGCCGGGCTTCTCCAGGTAGTGGCCGAGGTCGTGGGTCACGACGACGGCGCGCGCCCAGGACAGCGCCTGCAGGAACGCCCCCAGGGGATAGATGAAGGCTCCTCCGTATTGAAAGTACAGCGGCTTGAACTGCAGCTTCCAGGGCCGCATCTGCGAGAGAATGATGAAGGATTTCTTCTCGTCCGGGTTCTCGGACTGCAGCAGCAGGGCGCGATAGGAGTCGAGCAGTTTGGCCGGCGGAAAATCCCAGTGCGGCTTGATCTCCTCCAGGCCTTCGGCGTAGGTGACCGGCTCTTCGCGGAGCAGCTCCCGGTGGGAGAGGCGCAAGCGCGCGTAGAGCCGGTTCCATTGCTCCGCGAAGCGCCGCGCCACCGCGGGGGTGGGCTTGAGCCGCTCTGGGAAAGCGGCCAAGCGCGACTGTCCGGGAAGTCCCCAGCGAATCCCGTAGAGTCCGCTCGCCAATCCGAATAGGAGTACGACGAGCAGAGCGGCCCGTTCCGCCGCAGGAGAGCGTTCCGGCGCGTTCAATCCGTTTCCCCGCCGACGTCGTAAACGCGCAGGGCCGGGCCTTCCAGGCCATGGCCCGGGACGAAGGACGCCAGCAGCCGTCCGCGCCGGCGGACCTCGTTGAAGAACGGCCCCAACCGGCTTGGGGGGGCGGAATCCCGCTCGAAGTAGCTCGTCGTCACGACGTAGCGCACGCCGCGCTCGACGGCCGCGGCCAGCCCCGAACCGACGTCCAGGTAGGGGCCGTCCCGCTGCGCCTTGGCGGCGAGCGCGGGGAGGGCGCCGAGGCTTTTTGCCGAGCGCCGCACGATGTAGATCCGGTATCCGCCGCCGTGGTGGCAATGCGCGAGCAGATCGTAGTAGCGCGCTCGCCTGGAGCCAAGCGCCTTGGCCTTGGCGCCCAGCTCAAGGGCTTGCGCGCGGCTCATCTTGAGCGGCGGGGAGGCCCAGGCTTCGTCGATCAAGATGCCGGAGCCTTGGGGAATGTTCGAGTCGATCCAGGCCGCAGCCTCCCCCCTAGTGTCCGGCCTGGACATGCGCAGATCCTGGCGGGCGGCCGCCCAGGCGCCCGGGCCGATCGTCGCCGCGAGGAGCAAGGCCGTCCAGCCCCGACCCGGGAGAAGTCCGCTCATCCAAGAGAGCCCCTCGGCGCAGATCAAGGCGAAGGCGGGCAGGCAGGCGTAGAAGTAGCGCAGGTTGACGTTGTCCGGCTTCCCGAACATGAAGATGCAATAGGCCGCCCACGGCAGCAGCAGCATCGAGGCCAGGCGGGCGTCCCGCGCGCGCAGGCGCCAAAGCCCGATTGGAAACGCCAGCCCCGCCAGCGACCAGGAGCCCGCGAAGAGCAGCGGGTGGCCCAGGAACCGCAAGGAGCCGAGGCCGCCCGCGCTTGGGCGCAGCCGCAAGTAAGCCGCGTGATCGCGCAGGCTGGACAGGAACGCCGGCCAATCGAGCGCGATGAAGGGGCTGGCGGCGATGAAAGCCGCCCCGGAGACCGCGATCGCGGCCGCGAGCGGCCGCAAGGGGCGGCGTCGCCGGCTGGCCAGGTGGGCCGCCGGAACGATCAACAGGACGGGCAGCGCCGTGTACTGCGTCGAAAGAGCCAGCCCCGCGAACAGCCCCGTCAACAGGTAGTCTCGCGTTCGGCCCTCGGCATAGACCTTGACCCCGTAGACCCAGGCCAGGGCCGAGAGGAAAAACATCAGGGAGTCCGCCTTGGCCTCGTGGGCGGAATAGATGAGATAAGGGGAAACGGCGAGGACGACCACGGCCCAATAAATCCGTCCGGGCCGCTCCAGTTTGGCGACGGCGAGCAAGCCCAGCAGGGAGAACAGAGCCGACAAGCAGCGTCCCAAAAGGTAAAACGGCGCCGGGTGGCAAGCGAAGAGGCAGGCGAACTGGGCGGCCGTGGCGCGCAGGCCGAAGGCCGACCAAGCGAGGAAGGAAGCCCCGTAGCTTGCGGCGAGCGTGTACATCCAAAGGGTCGGGTATTTGAACGTGTGCGGGTTCAGGCTGCCGGAGCCGAAGCTGACGGCCGTGTTGATGAAATGCGGTTCGTCGGCGTTGTAGAGCCCGGGCAGGCCCCAGGAAACGCCCCAAAACCGAAGGGCGGCGGCCAAGACAAGCCACGGCGCGACGCGAGCGAGCGTTTTCAAGCGAGGCATTGTACGATTCTCAGGCAGAGCCCCGGCCATATTTTGGAATTTTAGTACAATCGGCCGTCCATGTCCGACAAGGGGAGAGCGGCGCCGCGCCGCACCGACGTCAACGCCCCGGGGGAGTTCGCGCACCGCGTCATCCTCTGGTGGCTGCCGCTGCTCTACCTGCTGATCTCCTCCCTGTTCTACTTGCGCACCTACGATTCCGCCCAGGTCAAGATCACGGTCCTGCAGATGGGCGGGCTGGCCCTGCTGACGCTGTGGGGCGTAAGGCTGCTGGAGGCCGGCAAATCCGCCTTCAGCAAGGACGACCTGGTCACCCTCTCGCCCTTCTTGGCGTACCTCCTGGTGGGCATCCTGTCCTACCTGCACGCCCCCTACCACATGGCGAGCACGGATTTCTTCCTGCGGCACGTCTTCTTCATGATCGCGGCGCTGGTCCTGATCTACGAATTCGACCTGGCGGCGATCGACCGCCTGACGCGCGTCTTGATCTGGACCGCCTGGATCGCGGTGGGCTACGGCTTCCTGCAATTCGTCGACATGAGGCTGTTTCCCCCGGGCATCGGCAACGGCCTGGATCCCTTCATCTGGCGCGGCGCCTTCGGCCAGCGCGTTTTCTCGACCTACGGCAACCCCAACTTTTTCGCCGACTTTCTCGTCATCTCCTTCCCGATCCTGCTCACCCAGTACCTCAAGGACCGGCGCCGGTTCTCCCTGCTGGTCCTCATGGCGCTCTCGCTCGTCGACTTGTACGCCACCGGCACCAAGGGCGCCTGGCTGGGCTTCGTGGTCGTCGTGCTGCTCTTCGGCGCCGTAGCCTTCGCTTTTTTTAAGGAAGCGGTCGCTCCCTACAAGAAATGGCTGCTCTCGGTCGTGGCGGGAGGGGCGCTGGTGTTCATCGGTTTCACCGCCCAGGATTTGCGAACGCGCATCGTCTCGGTCAATTTTCGTTTGTTCACGTGGGAAGCGACCTGGGAGATGATCATGACGCATCCCTTGATCGGCACCGGCATCGGCAGCTTTCCCCCGATCTACCCGGCCTTCCGCCGCCCCCCGATCTTCCACATCGAGGGCAAGCACAACACCGAGACGGACCACGCCGAGGACGAGTATCTTGAAGAGCTCTTCGACAACGGCATCCTGGGCTTCGGGGTGTTCCTCTGGCTGATCTTCTCGACCTTGGAGATCGGCTTTCGCTCGCTGGGGCAATTGACGACGACCCTGCGGCTCAAGGACGGGCGCGCGCCCCCGCGCGCCTTCGACCTGGTCGGCTACATCGTCGCGTTCGCCGGGATGCTGGGCCACAATTTCTTCGACGTCAGCATGCGCTTCGTCTCCTCCGGGGTCTATCTCGGCCTGCTCTCCGGAACGATCGTCAGCCTCGCGCGCGGGCACGGCTTGTTCGAGCTGCACGCTCAGGGAGAAGCGCGGGACTCCGGCGGGCTGGCGCTGGCGCAGGCAGGCGGGTCGCGCGGGGCATGGCGCACCCTTTCCGAGCTGCTGATCTGGCCGGCGCGCCTGGCGGCCTGGCTGGGCCTGGGCTACATCATCTTCGCGATGCCCTGGTCGCCTCTCGAGCGCTCCAGCTTCCCGTCGGCCGCCCTCAATTCCTTCGGCGGCATCCTGGGGCAGTTCGCCGTCCTGCAGGGGCCGCTCGACCGGTTGGTTTTCGGGGGAGAGATTCTTCAATGGTGGCTGGCCTGGATCGTGCTGGCCGCCTGCGTGCTGATCCTGGGCTGGTGCATCGCCAAGCTGGTCTTTCTCAGCGAGAACCCCCTGGTGCCGCTGCTCGTGCTGGCCGCGGTCTATCCGATGAAGCTGTTCTGGGGATTCTTCAAGGCCGACATCCACCATAATATGGCCATCGCCTATTCCAAGCAGCGCCGCTGGGACGACGCCGTGCTCAACTATCGGGTCGTCCACCAGCTTAACCGCGACTACGTGATGGCGCTCTACTTCCTGGGCAACGTCTTCAACGACCGCTTCGACATGAACAAGACTTATAACCCGGCTTGGGGCGACACCGACAACGCGCCGCGCGACGATTACGAGCGGGCGCTGGACGCCTACAACGAGGTCCGGCGCCTGGCGCCGAACTACGTCCAGATGCATTACCAGGTCGGCCAGCTCCACTTCCGCCGCGCCGAATGGGCCATCGCCCACGGGCAGCCGCAGCAAGCGGAGAAATTCTTCAAGCGGGCGCTCAACCGCTTCCGCTTGTACGAGGAGATCGATCCGGTCTTCGCGCCCAACTGGTACTTGATGGCGCGCATCTACATGATCCACAAGGATTGGGCCTCGGCGGCGAAGATGTACGAGGATTACATGGGGGCCGACAAATGCGCGGTGGCCCCGAGCCTGATCTCCAAGAAATGGCTGCGCGAGACCATTCTCGCCTATCAGAGCTACGTCAACGAGCCGGGCATCCCTTATCCGGTCCACCGCCATACCATGACCAGCCAGGCCTACACCAATCTCGGCAACTGCTATTTCATGCTCAATCGCCTGCGCAAGGCCGAGGAGGCGTATCGCGAGGCGCTGCGCGAGGACCCCAACGACCAACAGGCCAAGGCCAATCTCTCCGTGGTCTACAATAAGGCGCATTCCTTGGGGCGCCTCAAGCGGCTTGCGGGTCCCCCGCCGCCGGTCAATCCCGGCGGCCTGCCCTATACGGGGCTTGTGGTGCTGCCGCCCAAGAAGTAATGCTTCGCTCGCCGGGCGGGCTTGCGCGGCTTTTGGGATTGTCCTTGGCGCTGGGCTGCGCCGCGCCGGCGCGCGCCAAGCCATGTTGCTCCGATCAGGACGTCTTCTCCCCGATGGCGGCCGAGATGGCGCGCTCTCTCTCGAGGCTGCGCCTTAAGCCCTACGGCCCCCCGTATTTCATCGCCTATCGAGTCGTCGACGAGCGGCGCGCCGCGGTCTCCGCCGCGTTCGGTTCCCTGGTCAGCCGTTCCCGCGGCCGGCGGCGGCATGTCTTCGTGGAGTTGCGCTACGGCGAGCGCGCCTTCGACAACACCGAGCTGGGCTACGAGGGCCGGCATGGAGAGGCCGGGTTCGCTCCCGCGGCCCTGCGCGAGAGCCTGTGGCAGCTCACGGACCAAGCCTATAAAGATGCCGTTTCCGGCTACTTGGAGAAGCGGGCGGAGCGCTTGACGCGCTACCGCCCCGAGAAGCTGGACGACTTCTCGGCCCAGGCCGCGACGCGCTGCGTCCAGGCGCAAGCGCCGCCGGAGCTGGAGCTAAAGAAGGCCGGAGCCTTGGCCGAGCGCCTCTCCGCGGTGTTCCGGCGCTACCCGTACATCTACGACGGCCGCGCCGCTTTCCAGCTCTCCTGGTCGCGACGCTATCTTCTGACCAGCGAGGGCACCCGCTTGGCCGTTCCCGAGGAGAACGTCCCGAGCAGCCTGGACCTCTGGGCGGTCACGCGCGCTCCCGACGGCATGTTGCTGACAGTTCAGAAGCGCTGGATGCTGCGCCGCCTCTCCGATCTGCCCCCGGAGCGGGAGCTGCTCAAGGCCGCCGACGCCTTGGCGCGCGGGCTGATGGCGGAGCGGCTGGCCCCGGCGCAGGCCCCCGCTGCCGCTCCCGCCATCCTCGATCCGGAGATGACGGGCGTGCTCTTCCACGAGGCCCTGGGACATAAGCTGGAGGGACAGCGGCAGCGCGATCCCAAGGAAAGCCAGATCTTCCGCGACCTGGTCGGCAAGCGGATCATCCCGCCCTTCTTAAGCCTCCGGGACGATCCGACGCTGCCCAGCTTCGACGGCCAACCGCTGCACGGCTTCTATCGCTTCGACGACGAGGGGGTGCCGGCGCAAAGGGTGGTGCTGGTCGACCGCGGCGTGCTGAGGAATTTCCTCATGTCCCGATGGCCGGTGCGCGGCTTTCCCTTCTCCAACGGCCACGGCCGCGCCGACGCCGACCATCGCCCCACCGGGCGCATGGCCAACCTGATGGTCGTGGCCGAGCGTCCCGTCGGCCGCCGCGAGCTCAAGCGGCGCTTGATGGCCTTGGCGCGCGAGGAGGGGAAACCTTACGGTTTCCTTCTGGTCGGCGCTTTCGGAGGGGAAAACCCCAACGCGCGCAAGGCCGCCCAGACCCTGGAGGTGCGGCCGCGCCGGGTCTACCGCGTCGACGCCAAAACCGGCGCGCAGACCCTGGTGCGCGGAGTCAGCCTGGTCGGCACGCCGCTGGCGCTGCTCAACCGCATCGTGGCCGCCGGCGACGACGAGACCCTGGCCAACGGCTTCTTCTGCGGCGCGGAGTCGGGCGTGGTCCCGGTCGATCAGATCGCGCCGAGCGTGCTGATCTCGAGCGTCGAGCTTCAGCGCCTGCCGGAGGACCTGGCGCGGCCCCCCATCCTGCCCTCGCCTTTCGGAGAGCCCGAGGCCTCGGCGCAGGCCAAGGCGGTCCGGCCGTGAGGGCGGCGCTGCTTTTGGCTGCGGGATTGCTCGCGCCCGGCGCCCGCGCGGCCGCGGGCCCTCTGGACCTAGCGCTTTCCAGCGCGCTGCGGCGCGCGACGACGCAGTTGAAGGAAAAGGGCTATCCCCCGGCTTATTTCGTCAGCTTGACGGCGATCGACGTCGACTCCTGGGAGCAGCGCTGCGTGATGGGCAGCCCTGTTTTCACCGGCGGCTATCGTCAGCGCCTCATCCTGCCGGACGTGCGCGTCGGCGACTACTCCTTCGACAGCCACCCGCTCGTTGCCCGGACGGATTCGCAGGCCTTCTCCGCGCCGTACGCGGACGACGAGTTCGCGCTCAGATACGTCTTGTGGCGCCATCTGGACGGGGCCTACAAGGCGGCCGCGGCCGGCTACCTGCGCAAGGAGGCGCTGCGCGTCTTGCGCGGCAAGACGGACTACGACGCCGACGACCTAAGCCGCGAGCCGCCGCGTGTCCATCGCCAAGGGCGTCCGCCTTCCCCCTGGCGAACGGAGGCGCTTTCGGCGCTGTGCTCGGCGGGAGGGAAGGTTTTTCGGGCAAGGCCGGGACTGCTCTCCGCGGAGGTCTCGGTGCGGCTGCGCCGGCAATGGTCGCGCCTGCGCGACAGCGAGGGCAGCGCGGTGGATTTCGGTCGGGACGTGGCGCAGGTCGATCTGGAAGCCAGCGAGCGCTCCCCCGACGGCACCACGCTGTCCGCCTCGCGAAAATTCCTGGCCGCCAGCCCGCGCGGCCTTCCCGGTATCGAGCAGGTCAAGTCCGCCGCGCGCCGCATGCTGGGGGAGCTTTCCGACCTGCGCTTGGCGCGCACGACCTCCCCCTTCTCGGCTCCCGCTTTGCTGGACCCGTCCGTTTCCGCCGCCGTCGTCTTCTCGGCGGGGCTGCGCCTCTCCGGGGAGGCCTTGCGCAATCCCGAGGGGGCGCGGACCTTCGGCGGCGAGCTGGGAAAGGCGGTGCTGCCGCCGGAGTTCTCCCTTATGGACGACCCGACCCGGGCCGAATTCAACGGCAAGCCGCTGGCAGGCCACTACGAGTTCGACGATCAAGGCCTGCCCCCGCGGCGCGTCGACTTGATCGAGGGCGGCGTGCTCAAGGACGCGCTGCTGTCGCGCTACCTGATCGTCGGGCGCGAGCACTCCAACGGCCACGGCCGCGCCTTCGCGGGCGACGCGCCCCGTGGCCTGCCGGGATCGTTGTTCTTTAGCTCCTCCAAGCCGTTTTCGCAGGAGGCGCTGCTCGAGCGCCTGCGCCGGCTCTGCCGCCGGCTGGGCAAGCCGTACGGGCTCTGGGTGCGCGGCTTGCGGAGCGTCTCGCAGCAGCAGAACGCTTCCGGGCAAGCGTCGGTGCGCGTCTTGGCGGCGCGCGTCGAGCTGGTCGACGCGCGCACGGGCGAGCTGACCCTGGTCCGAGACCTCGATTTGGTCGGCACGCCCTTGGCCCTTCTTGGCAACATCCTGGCGGCGGGCCGCGACCAGCGGGCCACCGATATGATGTACGGCGCCCCGATTTCCGTCGTCTCCCCAAGCCTGCTGATCGCCGATGCCGAGCTGCAGCGCTCCGAGAGCGTCCCCGAGAAAGGGCCGATCCTTCCGCCGCCCGCGCGCGGCGGCGCGAGCGGCGAGCGGGGCATCCCGTTCGTGCCTAGGCTGGCCTTCGTCCAGGTCCAGCGCTACGTCATCCATGGCTTAGGCCGCCTGCCGCCGCCCGTGGTCGCGGGGGGGATAGAAGACTCGCGGCGCCGCCTTAATGGCCCGGATGCCGTCCTCGATTTCAAGGTGCGGGCCCCAAGCCTCAAGGCTCTCGGCGAGGCCCTGCGGCGGCTTGATGCGGCCGTCGAGCGCTTGGCGGCCGGCAGGCCGGTCGACAAGAAGGTCCTCGTCCCCACCATGCCGCAACCGCTTTACCGCGCGCGATTCGGCTCCGGCTGGCCGGAATGATGCGCTGGCATGGCGCGCCCATGCAAGCAAGGGGCCATCGGGGCGGCTGGAACTACACCCTCCCTAAACTCGTCGATCCAACCGCCCTAATCGCTCATCTGGCCGGGTCCTAAGTTTACTCCAGGACCCTTGGCGCGCGGTCGTTATAGTACACTCAGTTGCCGCTAGAGGGCGGCAAGGAGGTGGACATGTCTGATAAGGGGCCGGGCCTCGTGCGCGGGCTGCAGGATGACTGCCGCCTTGACGAGGAGCGGACCTATGGCGACGTGGAGGCGGAGCCGAGCGAGCTGGACCAGCCGGAGAGCGACGGGCTGGGAGACGAGCCCGACGACGATGCCCCCGCGCTCAGCCCGCAGCGAGCGCCTTCTCGACGGCGGCGACGATAGCCTTGCCCTTCGGGGCGTCCTCCGAGGCAAAGCGCGCGATCACGCGGCCCTCCCGGTCGACCAGAAACTTCTCGAAGTTCCAGCCGATCTCGCCGTCGAAGCCGGACTCGGCGGTCAAAAAGCGATAGAGGGGATGGATCGCCGGGCCGCGGACCGAGATTTTCGAGAACAGATCGAAGCCTATCGAGTAGCGGGAGCGGCAGAACTCCCGGATCTGCGCGTCGCTGCCCGGCTCCTGGGAGCCGAAGTCGTTGCAGGGGAAAGCCAGAATGCTGAGGCCGCGCGCGCGGTAGCGGCGATCCAGTGCATTGAGGCCGTCGTATTGGGGCGTGAAGCCGCAGAGCGAGGCGGTGTTGACGAGCAGCAGCACGCGGCCTTTGTAGGCCGCTAGCGGGCGCTTTTCTCCCGCGTTGGTCGTCATCGAGAAATCGTAGATGCGCCCGGCGGCGCCGCTGGCCGGTTTGCCCCGCGGCTTTTTCCGCAGCGCATGCTTCGCCTTGAACGCCAGGCTGGCCGTGGAAAGCTTCAGCCGGTCGGACCAGTCCATGGCGGGCATTGTAGTAAACTGTCCCGTGTCCAATCTTCGCCCAGCCGCCTTCCTGGATCGGGACGGGGTGCTGATCCGCGAGGTCAACTACCTGCGCCGTCCGGAGCAGGTCCGGCTGCTCAAGGGCGCGGCGCAGGCCGTCCGCCTGCTGCGCCGCTCCGGCTGGCGCGTCGTCGTGATCACCAATCAGTCCGGCGTGGCGCGCGGCTATCTGTCATTGTCGACCTTGGCGCGGGTCCACGCGCGCTTGAGGCGCGAGCTGCGGGATCGAGGGGCGCGCCTGGACGGGCTCTTTGTCTGTCCGCACGGTCCCCGGGACGGCTGCGCCTGCCGCAAGCCCCGGACGGCCCTTATTAAGGAAGCCGCGCGTCGTCTGAAGCTGGACGTTTCGCGCAGCTATTTCGTCGGCGACACCACGACGGACTTAAAGACCGCCCGCAACGCCGGCTGCGTCGGCCTCTTGGTGCGCACCGGAAAGGGGGGACGGGACGGCAGGTTCCGGGTACGCCCCCGCCGCGCCTTCAAAAACCTCGCCGCGGCCGCGCGTTGGCTCGCGGCCCGGGGGTACTGGAAAGGTTTTTGATATACTGCCGCGCAATGTTGCCTGTCATCGTGGCCGGGGGCCTGGGCACGCGGATGGGCGGCGAGGCGCTGCCCAAGGCGCTGCTTGCGGTGGCCGGCAAGCCCTTGATCGATCATCAACTGAGATGGCTCAAGAACGCCGGCTTCTCGACGGTCGCCCTCTGCCTGGGCCACAAGGCCGAGGCGATCCGCTCCTATTGCGGCGCCGGCAAGCGCTGGGGGCTGGACTTGCGCTATTGCGTGGAGACGCAGCCGCGCGGCACCGCCGGCTGCGTCAAGGACCTGCGGCTGGACCAGGACGCCCTCGTCGTCTACGGCGATCTCTATCCCGATCTGGAGTTGGCTCCGCTTTTACGCGGCCACGGCGACCACCCGGAGGCTGGCGCCACGCTGGCGCTATTGAGGACGGATCATCCCCGCGATTCGGACCTGGCGCGCTTGGAGGGCTGGCGCGTTTGCGCGATCTACCGAGACCCGGAGGGCTTACGCGGCGGCGACCTGGCCTTGGCGGCGGTCTGGATCGTCAGGCCTTCCCTGCTCGATCTGGCGCCGGACAAGCGCCCCAGCGACTTCGGGCGGGACGTTTTCCCGGAGGCCCTGCGCCGCGGCCTGCCGCTGGCCGGCTGCCCGCTCGTCGGAATCTTGGCGGATTTGGGCACCCCGGAGCGCTTCGAGCGGTTCCGGCCGACGGAGACGAAGCGGTGATCATCTCCCGCACTCCCTTCCGGATCTCCCTGGCCGGCGGAGGCACCGACCTGCCCGCCTATTACCGCCGCTCGCCAGGGGCCGTCGTCTCGACGGCGATCGACAAGTACATGTACGTGACGGTCAACAAGTACTTCGACGACTCGATCATCCTTAAGTATTCGCGAACGGAACTGGTCCGCTCGGTCGGCGCCATCCGCCACCCGATCCTGCGCGAGTGCCTCAAGCTGACCGGCCTGACCAAGGGCCTGGAGATCACCTCGATGGCGGACGTCGTCGGCGGCACCGGCTTGGGCTCCTCATCCAGCTTCACGGTCGGCGTGCTGCACGCCCTGCACGCCTACAAGGGAGAGTACGTCTCGGCGGAGCAGCTTGCGCGGGAGGCCTGCGAGGTCGAGCTGGGGCGTTTGGGAGAGCCCATCGGCAAGCAGGACCAGTACATCGCCGCCTACGGGGGATTCCGCTTCATCGAATTTCTGGGGGACGAGTCGGTCCGCGTCGACCCGCTGATCGTTCCGGAGGGGACCCTGTCCCGGCTGCGGGAGCGCCTGCTGCTGCTCTATACCGGGGTGCGGCGGCGCGCCGGCCCCCTGCTGCGGCGCTTCCGCTCCGGCCTCTCGCACAAGGCGGCGGCGATGGCGCGCCTGCGGGACTTAGCCGAGGAAGCGCGCGGCGCGCTGCAAGGGGGGCGCGTCGATTCCATCGGCGGGCTGCTGCACGAGGCCTGGCTGGCCAAGAAGAGCGTCTCCTCCGGCATCTCCAACGGAACGATCGACTCCGCCTACCGCGCGGCGCGACGGGCCGGCGCCGCAGGAGGAAAGATCCTGGGCGCGGGCGGAGGGGGGTTTCTGCTTATCTTCGTCGCTCCCGGCAAGCGCGCGGCCGTGCGCGCGGCCCTGGGCGGCTGGCGCGAGATACCTTTCCGTTTCGAGCAGGAGGGCTCAAAGATCATCCATGTCAGCCATTAAAGGAACCGAACCGGGCCGTCTCCATGTCACCGGCCCCGGAGGATTGGACGCCGCGCGATTCGCGCGTTGGTATCGGGAGCGGACGCTGTCGGCCTGGGACGGCCTCGATCTGGCCGCCGTTAAGCGGCTGGCCTTGGAGGCGCGGCGCTGCGAGCGCCAGGGGCGGACGATCTGGGTCGTCGGCAACGGCGGCTCGGCCGCGACGGCGTCGCATCTGGCCTGCGACCTGTCGAAAACCTCCCACGTCAAGGGACGGCGGCGGATCAAGTGCGTCTGCCTCAACGACAACGCCGCCACGCTGACGGCGATCGCCAACGACCTGGGCTTTAGGAGCGTCTTCTCCCATCAACTGGAGGCCTTGGCGGAGCGCGGCGACCTGGTCGTGCTCGTCAGCGGCAGCGGCAACTCCCCCAATCTCCTCGCGGCCGCCGAGGCGGCGAGGAAAGCGGGGGCGACGACCGCGGCCCTGCTGGGCTTTGACGGCGGCGCCCTCAAGCGCGCGGTCGACTTCCATGTCCTCGTCTCCTCGGACCAGTACGGGATCATCGAGGACGCGCACATGGCGATCGGCCACATCGTGACGTTCTGGCTCAAGCAGCGGCGCGTCCCTTGAGGCTCTCGCTGATCGTTCCGGTCTATAACGAGCGCGCCACCGTCGGGCCGCTGCTCGACCAGTTGCTCGCCTTGGACCTGCCCGGCTTCGACAAGGAGATCGTCATCGTAGAAAGCGGCTCGACGGACGGCTCGGAGCGGATCGTGGACGGCTACGTTGGCAAGCCCGGGGTGCGCGTCATTCACGAGGAGGCGCCGCGCGGCAAGGGGGCCGCGGTCCGGCGCGGCTTGTCGGAGGTTTCCGGCGACGTCGTCGCGGTCCAGGACGCCGACCTGGAGTATTCGGTGGCGGACTACCGGCGCCTGCTCTCTCCCCTGGCCAGCGGCGAGGCGGACGTCGTCTTCGGCTCCCGCACCCTGCGCTCTCCGCAGCGCTGGCAATTCAGGCGCTTCGGCGGCCCGGAGCGTTTCTACGGGCTGCTCGTCAATTTCGGCGGGGTTTTTTACACGAAGCTGTTCAACGCCCTCTACGGGACCTCGCTGACCGACGGGGCCACGATGTTCAAGCTGTTCCGCTCCAAGTGCCTGCGGGGCCTCATCTTGCGCGCAGACGTCTTCGATTACGACTGGGAGTTGTCGGCCAAGGTCGCCAAGCGCGGCTGGCGCATCATGGAGCTGCCGGTTTCATACAAAGCGCGCTCCCGGGCCGAGGGCAAGAAGATCCGCTTCTGGCGCGACGGCTGGCGCGTCCTGCTAGCGATCCTGCGCTGCCGCTTCTTCGACTAAGCCGGCGTAGCCGGCTTGCGTCTGACCGGATAGGGAAGGTGCGTTAGGTCATGACGGCCGGCGTTCCAGCCGCGCCGCCAAGGCCGCGGCGGCTCCCAGGATCAGCGCGGGCATGATCGGCAGCCGGTAGCGCATCTGCGAGACGCTGACGACGTGGATCGCCGTGGTGCCGAGCACCCAGAGATAGAGCGGAAAGAGGGCCGTCCAGCGGCGGCGCAGCCGCCAGAGTCCCCAAAGCCCGCCCAGGATCAGCCAAGGCTCGAAGAGTAGGCTTATGGCGACCAAGGACCAGCGCGGGTAGCCGGCCGCGGGGCGGTTATAGGGCGAGCGCGCGTAGACCTTGTCGAGGCGCGGATAGAAGCGCCAGAACTGCAGCAGCTTGTAGGCCCATTGCCGCAGCGTCAGGCCGGGATGATCGAGCATGAAGCGCCCGGCTTGCCTGAGCAGCGCGCGGTTGAGCTGCGCCGCAGGCAGATGCCTGGCGCGCGCGTAGAAGGGGCTGCGCTCGATCGCCTCTTGGGCGAGGCTGGTGTCGACTTGGTTGAGCTCGAGAAACTCGCTTCCGTGCAGGAGGGTGATTCCGGCGTGGGTGTCGAGCGTGAAGGCCCCCAGTTGGGCCCGATTGCGCGCGCACCAGAGCAGCAGCGGCAATAGCCAGCAGGCCAGAGCGAACAGCCAGGCGCGGGCGCGCCAGCGCCCCGCGGCGCAGGCGATCGTCGCGGCCGCCCAGATGCCGGCGGCGATGAAGACGCCCTCGCTGCGGCACAATCCCGCCAAGGACAGCATCAGGCCCGCCGCGGCCGCCCGCCCGGCCCCGGCCCCGGTCCCGGCGCCCAGCGACGAGCAGAGCCACCAGAGCCCCGGAATAAGCAGCGCCAGGTCGAGGGTTTCGGAGAGGACCATCCCGCCGTAATAGATGAAGAAGGGATAGACGGCGGCGACGATCAAGGCCAGGCGGCCGGCCAGCCTGGAGCCGGAAAGCTCCTCGGTCATCCCTCCGATCGCGAACGCCACCCAAACCCCGACGAAGGCCTGGGCCAGCCTCGGCCAGAGCAGCCTCGGCCCAAGCTGGAAGCAGGCGGCGAAGAAGGCGGCCGGCACGGGCGGTCCCGTGGTGGCGTGGCCGGCCGAGCCCAGCAGGCCGGTGGCGGCCAATTGCAAGGCGGTCGCCCGGTAGCCCAGCTCGTCGATCTGGCATTGGCGGTCCCCGAGCTTCAGGGCGAAGGCCACCCGGACGAGCAGGGCCAGGAGCAGCCATGGCCAGCGCCGGCGGGTCAGCCGCTCGATCATTAAGGAAGGATACAATTCAGGGAGACGCGGCAGACCGAGAATCCGAGCGCCGGGCGTCCTGTTCTTTTGACGCAACTCAGTAGTATACTTTCGTCCGATGAAGGTCATCGCCGTGCTGCCGGCCTACAACGCCGAGAGGACGCTGGAAAAGACCATCCGCGACATCCCGGAGGGCGCCGTCGACGAGATCATCCTGGTCGACGATTGCTCCAGGGACGGCACCGCCGCATTGTCGCGCCGCCTGGGCCTGACGACGATCGTGCACGAGCGCAACAGGGGCTACGGCGGCAACCAAAAGACCTGCTACCGCGAGGCCTTGAAGCGGGGAGCGGAGATCGTGATCATGATCCACCCGGACTACCAGTACGACGCCAGGCTGGCCCCGGTCATGAGCGCCTTGATCGCGAACGGCATCTGCGATTTCGTCTGCGGCAACCGCATCCGCACGCGCTGGGAGGCTTTGGAAGGCGGCATGCCGGTCTATAAGTACTTCTTCAACCGCGCCTTGACGATCTTCGAGAACTCCGTCACCGGGCAGAATCTGGGGGAGTGGCATTCCGGGCTGCGCGCCTACTCCCGGCGGCTGCTGGAGACGATCCCCTGGGAGCTCAACAGCGACGATTTCGTCTTCGACCAGCAGATGCTGATCCAGGCCGCGGCCATGCGCTTCAAGCTGGGCGACGTCCCGGTGGCCGCGCGCTATTTCGCGGAGGCCTCCTCCATCGACTTTCGGCGCAGCTGCGTCTACGGGCTGTCGGCCCTGGCGACCTTGGGGCAGTACGCCCTGCAGAGGGCCGGGCTGGCGCGCTTTGAGTTGCTGACGCCGAAGGCGCCGCCGGCTCGATGACGGTCGTTCCGGGTCTGCTGGCGGCGGCGACCCTGGCCTACGCGGCGTTCATGTTCGGCCGCTATTTCGGAGCGGCCTGCGGGGCCGGCCTGCTGGCCCTGCTGCGCCTGGCGCTGATCCTCGTCTTGTCGACCGGAACCGGGCGCGTCTTGGTCGGCTGGCTGGGCGTCGAGGACATCAGCGAGTCGCAGAAGACCCTGGCCGGCGCCACCCTGGGCTTGGGGGCGCTGAGCTTGGTCGGCTTCGCCCTGTGCGCGGCCCATTGGCTGACCCTGCCGGCGGCCTTGGGCGTCCTCGGGGCCATTTGGCTGGCGGGCTCCGGCGAGCTGCGCCGGACGCTGGCCTCCCTTAAGGCCAACCGCAACCTGCTGCGCGAGCGCCCCCTGGCCGCGGCGGCCGTCCTGGGCTTGCTGGGTCTCTGCCTATGGTGCGCCTTCGTGCCGCCGCATCAGTACGACGCCCTGGTCTACCATCTCGAGCTGCCCCAAGCCTACATCCGCGCGCGCGGCTTTACGTCCGTGCCCACGCTGGTCTACGCCCATTTCCCGCAGAACGGTGAGATGCTGTTCGCGCTGGCCCTGCTGCTCAAGAGCGATCTGCTGGCCCAGATGTTCATGTGGCTGGCCGGGGCCCTGTCGGCCTGGTGGGTGTTCGAGCTGGGCCGCCGCGAGGCGCCCCTGTCGGCGGTGCTCTTGGCCTGCCTGCTGCTGGTTTCCAACACCGCCTTCCTTCTATTGTGCGGCATCGCTTACGTGGAGGCGCTGGCGATGTTGTGGACCACGGCGGCGGTGTTTTGCTTCCTGCGCTGGCGGCAGCTCGACGCGGCCGGTCCCGGGGATCGCGGCTGGCTGGCGCTTTCGGCGATGTTCCTGGGCCTGGCCTTGGGCACGAAGTACTACGCCGGCATCCCGGCTCTGCTGCTGGGGCTCTGGCTGCTGGGGCGCTGGCTGGCGGCGCCCTCCGGACAGCGCCGGCGCCGGGCCGGGGACGCGGCGCTGCTCGTCGCGGTCTCGACGGCCCTGTTCCTGCCTTGGCTGATCAAGAACGCCCTGCTGGCCGGCAATCCATTCTTTCCTTTCTTCACGGCTCTCTTTCCGTCCGGCCACGGCTGGAACGCCCAGGTCGCGCGCAGCTATTTCAGCGTCCTCATCGAGTATCGCGGGGCCTGGAGCTGGCAGCGCCTGGCGCGCTTGCCGCAGCTGCTTTTGACCAACGATCCGCGTTTCGGCGGCGGCATGGACGTATTGGGCACCCTCGGCTGGGACATCGTCTTCTGGTCGATGCCGCTGGCCTTCTGGGCGGCTTGGCGCAACCGCTTCTTGAAGGGCCTGGCGCTGTTTTGCCTGGCCTACTTCGCCTTGTGGGCCGCGACGGGCGTGGTGCTGCGCTTCTTGTTGCCGTTGGCCCCCGCCTTGTCTCTGCTGGCGGCCGTCGGCCTGCACGCCCTGTATCGCCGGCTGCGCGGCGGCGGCAGGCTGCTGCTGGGCTCCGCCGTCTCCCTGTTCGTCACCTGCCATGTCCTGCTGTTCCTGTTCGTGGAGCTGCAGGTCTACGGCGCGGGCGCGGCGCTGCTGGGCGGCCAGGCCCGGGACGCCTTCCTGGGCTCCCGCCTCGACTATTATCCCTGCGCGCGCTACCTCTCCGAGCATTCCAGGCGATCTGATAAAATCCTGCTCGTGGGCGAGCAGCGCGGCTATTATCTCGAGCGCGAACAGGTCGTCACGTCCCTGCAGGCCCCGAACGGCTTCATCGCCTGGGCCAACGCTGCCGCCGATCCGCGGGCCCTGGCCAAGCGCCTGGCGCGGGAGGGCTTCGCCGAGGTTCTCTACGTTCCCCGCGAGCTGCGGCGCCTGGGCTCCTCGGTCGGCGCCCTGAGCGCTCGGGGCGCGGCCAACTGGAACGACCTGCTGCGCGTCAAGCCCGAGTTCCAGGGGCCCGCCTGCTCCGTCTACGCCGTACCGGGGTCCTGATGGCGCCCTGGCGCGTCTATTTAGAAGCGATTGGAGTGGCCATGGCGGTCACCTGGGCGGCCACCCCCGCGGTGCGCGCCCTGGCCCTGCGCCTCGGCTGGCTGGACGCGCCCTCCTCCTCGGTCAAGACCCACAAGGTCGCCACTCCGTCCTTGGGGGGAATGGCGATCTATCTGGGCTACGCCGCGGCCCTGCTGCTGACGCGCTATTGGACGCGCTTCCCGACCGGGACGCTGCACGCCTTGCGCGCCCTGCTTCTAGGGGGGACGCTGGTGTTCTTCTGCGGCATCGTCGACGACCTGCGCAAGCCCCACGGGCTGGGCTTCAAGGAGAAGTTCGCGGCCCAGGCCGCGGCGGCGATCCTGTTGATCCATTTCGGCGTGCGCATCCGCTTCATCCGGCCGGATTACATCTCCCAGGCCCTGACCTTGCTCTGGGTCGTCGGCATCACCAATGCCTACAACATCATCGACATCATGGACGGGCTGGCCGCCAGCCAGGCCGCCATCGCCGCGCTGGCCTTCCTGCTGATCTCTCTGCCCTCCGAGGAGCTCTACGTCAACATCGCCGCCTCCGCCTTGGCGGGCGCGGCGCTGGGGTTCTTGCCTTGGAACCTCTCCAAGAAGCGAAAGATCTTCATGGGGGATTCCGGCAGCCTGCTGCTGGGCTTCCTGTTGTCCGGCCTGGCGATGGGGACCAAGTACACCGTCGTCAACAATCTGGGCGTCTACTGCCCGCTCTTGATCCTGCTCGTTCCCATGTACGACACCCTGTTCGTGATGGTCCTGCGCTTGCGCAAGGGGCAGTCCCCCTTCCTCGGCTCCAAGGACCACTTCGCCCTGCGCCTGGAGCGCCTCGGCTATCCGCGCTCGACCATCATCCTCATGGCGGCGGCGGCCTCGATCTTCCTCGGCTTCTGCGCCTTCCTGGTGACCCAGTTCACCTGGAAGTGGGCGCTGGGGGTCTACGTCGTGGTCTTGGCCGAGATCCTGCTGCTGTCCAAGGCCCTGGCGGAGATCGTGATGCATGACTAAGGCCGACGTCCTCATCTTGGGCGGCGGGCTGGCGGGCCTGTCGACGGCCTACCACCTCAACGCCTTGGGCCGCGTCAGCTCCCTGGTCGTCGAGAAAAATCCTTCGGTGGGCGGCACGGCCGGCACCGTCGCCCAGGACGGCTTCCTGTTCGATTACACCGGCCATCTGCTGCACCTGCACGACGAGCGCGCCAAGCGGCTGATCCTGGATCTCCTGGGGCGCAACGTGGCCAGCCATCGGCGCCGCAGCTTCATCTACTCCCACGGCGTCCACACGCCCTATCCCTTCCAGGCCAACACCTTCGGCCTTCCCGAGCGCGTGGTCGAGGACTGCGTGGCGGGCTTCTTAAGGACCGTCCATCGCCCCGGCCCAAGCCTGCCGGCCAACCCGTCTTTCGAGAGCTGGTGCCTGCGGCAGTTCGGGCCGGGCATCTCGCGGCATTTCATGCTCCCCTACAACCGCAAGCTGTGGCGGCTGCCCTTGTCCAAGCTGACGACGGAGTGGCAGGGGCGCTTCGTGCCGCGGCCGAGCGCGGCCGAGGTGCTCTGCGGAGCGCTGGGCGCGCAGAAAAAGGCCTTCGGCTACAATTCCTCCTTCCGCTATCCGCGCCGAGGCGGCATCCAGGCCTTGTCCGACGCCTTTCTGGCCCGCCTGCGGCCCGGCCAGGTCCAGGTCGGTTGCGCCGTCCAAAAAATAGACCTGCGCCAGCGCGTCGCCGTCGTCGAGGGCTTGGGAGAGGTGTCCTTTAAGCGGCTGGTCAACACGATTCCCCTGCCGGACTTCGTCGACCTGGCCTGGCCGCTGTCCTCCGAGGTCCGCGCCGCGCGCGGCCGGCTGCGCTGGAATACCGTCTACAACCTCAACCTCGGCGTGGCCCGCGACGTTTCCGACAAGCACTGGGTCTACTTTCCGGAGGCGCGCTATCCCTTCTATCGCGTCGGCTTCTCGCATAATTTCTCGCGGGCCAACGCCCCGGCCGGCGCCGGCGCGATCTATATCGAGGCGGCCAGGCCGGCCGGCGAGGCCGTCGACTTGGTCCGGCTTGAGAACGCCATGCTGGACGGCCTGCGCCGCTGCGGCATCCTAAGGAGCGGCGACAGGCTGCTGACCAAGCTCTGGCTGCCGATTCGCTGCGGCTACGTCGTCTACGACTTCGCTCGCACCCCGGCGCTCGCGCGCATCCTGGCCGCCCTGCGCCGGCGCGGCGTCGAGTCCATCGGCCGCTACGGCGCCTGGAAGTACTCCTTCATGGAGGAGACCATCCTCGACGGCGAGCGTTGCGCCCGGCGCCTGCTGGGACTCGGCGCCCCCGCCGGCTCCGGCGCCCCCGGCTGGGACGCGGAACTGCGGCCTCTGCGCTAGATTTTTATTTCTCTCTTGGCCAGCTTGCGCAGGGCCCCGCGCTTGGGTCGAAGGTCCTACGAGGCGCGGCCGGCAATTGATATAATCGTTCTTCCCCATGATCGCGCTCGAGCGGCCGCTGGTATTTTTCGATTTGGAGGCCACCGGCGTCTCGCCGGAGAAGGACCGCATCGTCGACATCGCCCTGGTCAAGCGCCATCCCGACGGAAGGGAGGAAGTCTTTTCCGCCCTGGTCAATCCCGGCATGCCGATCCCGCGGGAGGCGGTGGCCGTGCATCATATCGACGACGGGATGGTGGCGGGCGCGCCGCGTTTTAGCGAGGTGGCGCCGCGCGTATTGGAGTTCATCGGCGACGCCGATCTGGGCGGCTTCAACATCATGCGCTTCGACGTGCCCCTCCTGCAGGCTGAGCTCGCCCGCTGCGGGCATGCCCTGGCTCTGGAGGGTCGCCGGCTCGTGGATTCCCAGGTCATCTACCACCGCATGGAGCGGCGCACCCTGTCGGCGGCCTACCAGTTCTACTGCGGAAAGCCCCTGGCGGACGCGCACCGGGCCGAGCCGGACGCGCGCGCGTCGCTGGAGGTCTTCTTCGGCCAGCTCACGCGCTATCCGGAGCTTCCGGCGACGATGGAGGGGGTGGCGGCCTTCTGCTCGGCCAAGGATCCCGGCAAGGTGGACGCCGAGGGCAAGCTGGTCTGGCGCAACGGGGAGGCCGCCTTCAACTTCGGCAAGTACCGCACCTTGACCCTGCGCGAGGTCGTCGCCAAGGAGCGCGGCTACGTCGAGTGGCTCAAGCGGGCGGAGCGCACGACCCCCGAGCTGGCCAGGATCTGCGAGGAGGCCCTGTCCGGGCGCTTCCCGCAGCCGAAGGCCTCGGCATGAAGCGGGCCGTCGTCCTCCTGTCCGGCGGCCTGGACTCGACGACAGCCCTGTTCTGGGCGCGGGAGAAGGGCTACCGCCTGGAGGGATTGTCGGTGCTCTACGGCCAGCGCCACGCGCGCGAGCTGGACGCCGCCCGGAGCGTGGCGATCGCGGCGGGCTGCTCGCTCAACGAGGTGTCGTTGTCGCTGCCGTGGCTTGCCGCCAGCGCCTTGGTCGACAAGAAAAAGCGCCTGCCGCGTCTGCCGCTGGGGCGGATCGGCAAAGACGGCATTCCCTCCACCTACGTTCCCGGGCGCAACACGATCTTCCTGGCCCTGGCGGCGTCCCTGGCCGACGCGGTCGGGGCGGAGGCCATCGTCATCGGCGCCAACGCCCTCGATTACTCCGGCTACCCGGATTGCCGGCCGGAGTTCCTGGAGGCGTTCGAGGAGACGGCGCGGCAGGGCACCAAGCGCGGCGTCGAGGGCGCGCCGCTCAAGATTCTCGCCCCGCTCTTGCGCATGACCAAGCGGCGGATCGTCGAGCTGGGGCTGCGCTTGGGCGCTCCTCTGGAGCGGACCTGGTCCTGCTACAAGGGCGGGCGCGTTCCCTGCGGTTGTTGCGATTCCTGCAAGCTGCGCGCGAAGGGCTTCTCCGAGGCCGGCGTCGCCGATCCAGCGCTCGCCGCGGCATGAGCCTGGCCTTGTCCGGCGCCGGCTCGGCGCGGGTCGTCGAGGTGTTCTCCTCCCTCCAGGGCGAGGGCTTGCGCCTGGGCGACCGGCAAGTCTTCGTCCGCCTGGGCGGCTGCAACCTGCATTGCGATTACTGCGACGAGCCGGAGACGATACCGATTCCCTCCGGCGCGGTTTGGACGTCGCAAAAGCTCAAGCGGCGGATCCTGGAGCTGAACGCCGAGCGCAGTCACGAGGCGGTCTCCTGGACCGGCGGCGAGCCGCTGCTGCATGCGGAGTTCTTGAAGGCGATGATGCCCTGGGCGCGGGAGCGGGGGCTCAAGAATTATCTAGAGACAAACGGCACGCGCACGGCCGCGTTTCGGCGGCTGGCAGACCTGTGCGACTGGGTGGCGATGGACATCAAGCTGCCCTCGGCCACCGGCCGGCAGACCTGGTCGGAGCATCTGGAATTTCTGGGCGTGGCCCCGAGAAAGACCTTCGTGAAGGTCGTGCTGACCTCCAAGACGACTCCGTATGAGTGGCGGCAGGTCATACGGCTCATGCAGGAGGCGGATCCCACCGTGCCGCTGATCCTCCAGCCGGCCACGCCGCGCCCGGGAACGGAAAGCATCGATCCAGGCTTGGCTCGGGGATTCCTGCGCCAAGCCTCCGCCCTGCTCAAGGACGTGCGCATGATCGCGCAGCAGCACCCCATTTGGGGCCTCCCCTAGAGGGGAGGGGCGCCGGGGCGCTGGAAGCGGCGGGCCAGCTCGTCGCGCGAGAGGGCCAGCATGGCGCGGCGGCCATGGGGGCAGCAGGTGCCGTCCTTGCACTGCTTAAGCTGCTCCAGCAGCGCCAGGGCTTCCTTTTCGCCTAGCGGGTCGTGAGCCTTGACGGCGGCCTTGCAGGCGATGGTGGCCACGGCATGATGGGCGACGTCGCGCTCGGCGCGAGCGGGATCGGCGTAGCTCTCCAGCAGGCGATGGACCAAGCCCTTCAGGTCCGCGATGTCCGCAAAGAGAGTCGGCGTGGAGAGGACATGCAGCGTCGCCTTCCCGTAGGGCTCCACTTGAAAGCCCATGCGGGCCAGCTCCTCGGAGTGCTCGAGCACGGCTTGCAGCGAACTGGCCGTCAGCTCTATGGGCAGCGGGAGCATCAGCCTTTGGCTTCTCGCGCCGCCGTCCTCCAGCTCGGCCAGGAAGCGCTCGAAGAGGATGCGCTCGGCGGCGGCATGCTGGTCGAGCAGGAACAGGCCGCCGCGAGCCTCGAAGAGCAGGTAGCTGCGCTCGATCTGGCCCAGGAAGCGGTACGGGGGCGTCCACCATGCCTGGGCCAAGCCGTCGGCGACCACCATCTCCGCCGGGCGGCTGGACAATGCCAAGGTCTGCTCCTGGAATCGGGGAAAGCGCTCCCCCGACTCGCTCGGTCGCGGGGCGTCGGCCAGCAGGGAAGGCGTGCCGGCGCCCTCTCCGCGCTCGAGCAAGATCGGCTCCGGCCGGCGGGAGGCCAGCGCCGCGGCCGCCAAGCCGCAGACCAGCTCGAAGAGGTCCCTTTCCTTATGGAAGCGCACCTCGCGCTTGCCGGGGTGGACGTTGACGTCGAAGGCGTCCGGGGGCAGTTCCAGGTAGGCGACGCAGACGGGGTGCTTCTCGCGGGGCCGGCGCTCACCGTAAGCGCGATAGAGCGCCTGCTGCAGCAGGCGCGAGTCGATGGGCCTGCGGTTGACGAACCAATGCTGGAAGCGTCGGGTCGAGGCCAGGCGGTCGGGAGCGCCGAGCCATAGGCGCAGGCGGTAGCCGGGGCGGTCCCCCAGGACCGGCAGAAGGTCCTCGCTCAGCTCCGGCCCCAGGACGGCGGCGCAGCGGCGGCGCTGGCGCTCCAACGGGTCCGGCGAGGTCTCGGCGGCGAAATGGAGAAGCTGCCGGCCCTCCGACTTGTAGTCGAACCGGACTTCGGGGTTGGCCAGGGCCGCTTCCTCGAGGACGGAGGCAAGCCGGCTCCGTTCGTAGGCGTCGCTCTTGAGGAACTTGAGCCTGGCGGGGGTGTTGTAGAAAAGATCGCGCGCCTCGACCGTCGTGCCGGCGACGGCCGCGGCGGGGCCGGAGCGCGCCAGCTTCCCGCCCTCCGACTCCACGCGGAAGCCCTCGGCGGCCCGGCGGGGGCAGGAGGACAAAGACAGCCTCGAGACGGCGGCGGCGGCGTAGAGGGCTTCCCCGCGGAAGCCGAAGGTGCTCAGGCGCTCAAGATCGTCCAGGGCGGCGATCTTGGAGGTGGCGTGGCGCTCCAGCGCCAGGACGCAGTCCTCGGCGGACATGCCGCAGCCGTCGTCGTTGACGCGCAGCGCCGCGCGGCCGGCCCCGGAGACCTCCACGCGGACGCTTGCGGCGCCCGCGTCCAGGGCGTTCTCGATAAGCTCCTTGAGCAGCGAGGCCGGCCTCTCGATGACCTCGCCGGCGGCGATCCGGCTGGCCAGCTCTGGAGGCAGGCGGCGGATGGTGGGCATCGCGGGATTCAAAGCTTCTTCTTGAGGCCCGTCAAGGCCTGCAGGGCTTCCAGCGGGGAGAGGGCGTCGCAGTCGAGCAGGCGCAGGGCCTGGAGGACCGGATGCTCCTCGAAGAGCGGCAGCTCCGGCGCCGGCGCCGCCTGCCGCCCGCCCAGGCCGTCGGCCGCCGAGCGCCGCTCGAGGCCGCTTAGTATCTCCCTGGCCCGGGCGATCAGCTCGGGCGGCAGGCCGGCCAGGGCGGCCACGTGGATGCCGTAGGAGCGGTCCGCCGGGCCCTCGGAGATCTTGTGCAGGAAGACGACCTCGGTGCTTCCGTCCTCCCGCGTCCACTCCCGCGCCTCGACGTTGGCGTTGACCACGCCCTCCAGGCTCTTGGCCAGCTCGGTCAGCTCGAAGTAGTGCGTGGCGAAGAGCACCCGCGGCCCGCGCGGCCCCTCGGCGGCGCCGCGCTCGGAGTGCAGGTGCTCGACCACGGCCCAGGCGATGGAGATGCCGTCGAAGGTCGAAGTCCCCCGTCCGACCTCGTCTAGAATCAGGAGGCTGCGCGGCGTGGCCGAGCGCAGGATATGGGAGGTCTCCTTCATCTCGACCATGAAGGTGGATTCGCCCTGCGCCAGCGCGTCCTGGGCGCCGATGCGCGTGAGGATGCGGTCGACCAGGCCGATGCGCGCGGACTTCGCGGGCACGAACGATCCGATCTGGGCCAGCAGGGCGATGAGGGCGTTCTGGCGCAGGAAGGTGGACTTGCCGGACATGTTCGGGCCGGTCAGCACCAGGATCTGGCGCGCGCGCGCGTCTAGCTCCAGGGAATTGGCGACGAAGGAGCCGGCCGGCAGCAGGGCGGCGACGACGGGATGCCGGCCCTCGACGATCTGGAGCTCGTGGGAAAGGTCGACGACGGGCTTGACGAAGCCGTGGGCGTCGGCGACCTCGGCCAAGGCGTTGAGGCAGTCCAGCTCCGCGATCCTCTCGGCCGCCGCCAGCAGGGCGTCGTGGTGGCGCAGCGCCGCCTCGCGCAGGTCCTCGAAGAGGCGCGCCTCCAGCCGCGAGATCTTCTCCTCGGCGCCGAGGATGCTGTTTTCCAGCTCCTTGAGCTCCGGCGTGATGTAGCGCTCGGCGTTGGTCAGAGTCTGCTTGCGCGCGTAGCGCGCCGGGACCTTGGCCCCATGGACCTTCGTGATCTCGAAGTAATAGCCGAACACGGAGTTGTAGCCGGCCTTGAGCGACGGGATGCCGGTTGCCTGCCGCTCCTGCGCCTCGAGCTTGGCGAGGACGCCCTGGCTGTCGCCGCGCAGCAGGCGCAGGGCGTCGAGCCGGGCGTCGTAGCCGTCCCGGATCAGGCGGCCGTCGGATAGCCTGGCCGGCACCTCGTCGGCCAGAGCCGCGTCGAGGGCATGCCGGCAGTCGGCCAAGGGCTGGGCCGACTCGGCCAGCCGCAGCGCCAATTCGGAGAGGCCGGTGGACAACTTGGCTTGGGACAGCCAGGAATGCAGCGGCGGCAGGGCGGCCAGGGAGGCCCGCAGGGCCGCCAGGTCGCGCGGCCCCGCCTGGCGGGTCGCCAGGCGGCTGACGACGCGCGGCAGATCCGCGAAGCCGCGCAACAGCCCCCCCAGCTCGGCGCGGGCCTGGGAGCGGTCGAGCAGATCCTCGACGCAGTTCTGCCGCAGGACGATCTGCGCCAGCTCCGTAGAGGGCTGCAGGATCCAGCGCTTGAGCGTCCGGCTGCCCATCGGGGTGCGGCAGCGGTCGAGCAGGCCCCAGAGGGTGTGCCGGCGGTTTCCGCTGGAGGCCTCGACCAACTCCAGGGTGCGGATGGCGGTCTCGTCCAACTGCATCTGCCCCGAGGTCTCGCGGTAGGTGGGAGAGAGAAGCTCCCTAAGGTGGAACTTGGCCTCGGCCACGTAGCGCCGGCAGGACAAGGCGGCGCGGGCCGCCAGGCGATGGTTGGCCCAAGCCGGCTCCAGCAGCCAGGCCGGCGGCTCTGGCTGCTGGCCGCCCTCGTAGAGCGTCAGGCAGCAGCGCCCCGCCAAGGTTTGGGGCAGGCCCAGGGCCGAGGCGGAGCGCTCGCTGGCCAGCACCTCCGCCGGACGCAAGCGCGCCAGCAGGTCGAGGAGCTTGCGGCAGCCGCGGTCGTTGAGGGCTTGGGTGGCCCAGAAATCCCCGGTGGAGACGTCGATGAAGGCCGCGCCCCAGCCCACGACGTCGTGCTCGACGCAGGCCAGGTAGTTCGCGGCCGTGGGCTCGAGCAAATCGTCCTCTATGACGGTGCCGGGGGTCATAACGCGGACGATCCCGCGGCGCACGAGCTTCTTGGCCGGAGTCGGCTCCTCCAACTGCTCGGCGATCGCCACCTTGCGGCCCGCGCGCAGCAGCTTGGAGGCGTAATGATTGAGCTGGTGACAGGGCACCCCGCACATGGGAACGTCCTGGCGGGAGGTCAGGACCAGCCCCAGAAGCGGCGCGCCCAGCCTGGCGTCCTCGCCGAACATCTCGTAGAAATCCCCGAGCCGGAAGAACAGAACGGCCTCGGGATGGGCGTCCTTGAGCTCCCGGTACTGCCGCATGACGGGCGTGTCGGGCAGGGCTCTCGCCGGCATGGCGCTATTCTACCAGATTGACTCGGAAGGGGTTAGGCGCTGTCAAGTAATAACATGGACGCTCTGGAGGCCCGAGCTTGAGACGATTTTAAGGCGCGAAGAGCGAGCATGCCGATAGGCATGTAAGCGATGAGCAACGCGGAAATCGGCCAAGCTCGGGCCTCCCCGTAGGGCCGGGGCGCTTTTGGGCTGCGCCTTACTCCTCGGCTCGCTCCAAAATCGCGCCCGGCAGAGTGTTCATGTTATTACTTGACAGCGCCTTAGATGTGGAGGGCGAGGCCCACCGAGACGTAATGCTCGCGCCGCGAGAAGAACTGGCCGTAGGAGGAATGGCCGTCGAAGTAGGCCAGGAAAACGCGCATGAACCGCTGGACGTCCTTGAAGCCGACGACGAGGCCCGCCTCGGTGTTGGAGTTGACGTTGTAGCGGACGTCCTCGTTGGACTGGAAATCCTGGGCCAGGTAAATATGGAGCGGGTACTGGGCAGAGAGGCCGAATTGCCGCGAGGTGAGCTCGAAGCCCCATTGGGCGGCCTTGCGCTGCGGCAGGGGGATGCTGTGCAGCAGGTAGGAGACGCCGCAGTAGAGGCGCGACCAGGCGGAGGGCTCGTAGGAGACGGTGGCGCGGGCGCCCTCGATCGAGTAGCGAAATCCCGTCGAGCCGGTGCTGCGGATATAGTCGTCGCCCAAATGCGAGCTTTCATGGAACAGCATCCCGCGGGCCGAGAAGGGGCCGCGGCGCGCCGACAGCGGGAGATTCGCGAAGAAATCGACCGTCTCGAACTGATTGACGCCTCCGCCGACCAGGAAGCGGGAGTAGGCCATGGCCTCGATATTGCTCTGCCACAGCCAGCGGCCTTTCTCGTCGCGCCAACTCGCCATGCCCCAGCTGTGGCCGAGCGCCACGTCGGCCTCGTTGTGGCCGTCCAGCCGGTAGTAGGACGCGCCGAGGCGGATGTGGCGCGGGTCGGCGGTCAACTGGCGAAAAACCTGCTCCGATTCCGGGAAGAGGCCGAAGGCGTGGTCGCCGGCCGCCAAGGCCGGCATGGCCAGCAGGGCCAAGAGGAGCGCCTTGGACAGGCTCTTAGCGGCCGGAAGCCTGCGCGACGTCATGCTCGAGCTCCTCGTAGCTCTTCGAACCAAGATAGCGGCGCACGATCGCGCCATTTCGGTCGATCAAGAACGCCGAGGGAAAGCCCGGGATGTCGTATCCCTCGGGGATATCGCCGTTGGACACCAGGACCGGATAGGGAATCTCGTGCGCCCGGGCGAACGGGCCGACGACCCCGACCCCCTCGGAATCCATCGCCACGCCGACGATGGTGAAGCCGGAATCCTTGTGGGCCAAGTCGAAGCGGATCAGGTCGGGGAGCTCCTCGCGGCAAGGCCCGCACCAAGTGGCCCAGAAGTCCAGCAGCACCACCTTGCCGCGGAAGGAAGACAGGGAGACCTCGCGGCCGTTGATGTCCGGCAGAGTGAAATCCCGGGCCAGCGGTCGGTCGGTGGGGGTCGGCTTGAGCGGCGGCACGCGCGCGACGAAATACCACAGCAGGCAGCCGACGCCGAGGATGCCCAGGACGTAGGAAAGCCCCGTCGCGAGGCTGGATTTTTCCGCGCTCATAAAGCGGTCCGCCCCACGAGATCGCGCGGCAGCAGATGGGTCAGCGTCGACAGACGGTTGGAGAAGACCAGCGCCCCCACGCCGATGAGCAGCAAGCCCGCCGCGCGCTCCCCCCAGACGATATGGCGCTTGTAGCGCGCGAAGAAGGACAGGAAGGCGTTGAGGCCGAAGCCGGTCAGGATGAAGGGCACGCCCAAGCCCAGGGAGTAGGCCGCCAACAGCAGAGCGCCGCGCGCCACGGTGCCCTCCGCGGCCGCCAAGGCCAGTATGCCGGCCAGGATCGGGCCGATGCAGGGGGTCCAGCCGAAGGCGAAGGCCAGCCCCATCGCGAAGGAGCCCCAGTAGCCCGGCGGCAGCCTCGATGAGGAGGCGCGCTTCTCATAATAAAGGAAAGGGATCGGCAGGATGCCGGAGACGTGCAGCCCGACGAGGATGATGACGACGCCGGCCACCCGCGTCAGGACGGCCATGTGCGCGGCCAACAGTTGGCCGGCCTCGGAGGCGGAGGCTCCCAGCAGGGTGAAGACCAGGGCGAAGCCCAGGACGAAAAACAAGGAGCCGACCCCGGCTCGGCGCAGGACCTCGGCGCGGCCGGCCCCGCGGGAGAGCTCCTCTAGCGACATCCCGGACATGAAGGAGAGGTAGCCGGGCACCAGCGGGAGCACGCAGGGAGAGAGAAAGGAGACGACGCCGGCGGCGAAGGCGGTCGGGATGTCGAGGGTGACGGCCACGAGGGCAGTTTATCATTTTGGCCATTTGATATCATGGCGGCGATGGGCGACGAGGAGCGGCGGCTCGAGCTGATCCGGCGCATCGCCTCCGTCGTGGGCCACGAGCTGCGCAATCCGCTGGCCGTGATCAGCAACTCGGCTTATTTCATCCAGGCCCGCCTGGGGCAGGAGGGGGCGCTGGACCCCAAGGTCTCCAGGCATCTCGAGATCGTCGCCTCCGAGATCGCCCGCGCCGACCGGATGATCGCCGAGATACTGGCTTATTCCCGCCCCCTTCAGCTCAAGCGCGCCCGCCTTGATCTGGCCGCGCTGGTTAAGGAGCAGCTGCGCTCGGCCGCGATCCCCGCGCCAATCAAGGTCCAGGCCAAGCTGGAGGCGGTCTCGATCGACGGCGACGGGGAGGCCCTGGGCGACGCCGTCCGCCGCCTGCTCGACAATGCCGTGGAGGCGATGCCTTCCGAAGGGACGTTGTCGGCGTCGGTTTACGAGAGCAAGGGTTTCGCCGTCATCGAGGTCCGCGACGGCGGCCCCGGCGTCAATCCGGAATTGGCCTCTGTCTTGTTCGAACCCTTCCGCACCGACAAGCCGAGAGGGCTGGGGCTGGGCCTGGCGCTGGCGCGCAAGGCCGTCGAGGCCCACGGCGGCCGCGCCGAGGGGGGGTCGGCCGACGGGGGCGGAGCGCTGTTCCGCTTGCTCCTGCCCGCCGGCGCCGCGGGGCGCGCTACATCTGCTCGGGGGCGCTGACCCCGAGCAGGCCCAGGCCCTGGGCCACCGTGTCGCGCGCTCCGGCGCACAATAGGAGGCGGGCGCGGGAGAGCTCCGGGGAGGCCGCGTCGAGGACCCGGCACTTCTCGTAGAAGGGATGGAACAGCCCGGCCAGCTCCAGGACGTAGTTGGCCAGGGGATGCGGGGAGAGCTCCCGCTCGACGGCCTTGAGGGCTTCCGGAAACCAGGCGATCTTGACCAGGAGCGCGCGCTCCTCGCCGGCCGTCAGGAGCGCCGCGTCCGGCTCGGGCAGGGGGGAGCCCTCCGGCAGCAGGCCCTGCTTGGCCGCCTCGCGGAAGATCGAGCAGATGCGGGCGTGGACGTACTGGCAATAGTAGACGGGGTTCTCCGAGCTCTGCTTTTTGGCCAGCTCCAGATCGAAGTTGAGGTGGCTGTCCGGCGTGCGCAGGGCGAAGAAGAAGCGGCAGGCGTCGCGCCCGACCTCGGAGACGACCTCGGCCAGGCGCACGAACTCCCCGGCGCGCTTGGACATCTTGACCGCTTCCTTGCCGCGGTAGAGATGGATCAACTGGTGCACGATGGCGTGAAAGTCGTCCGGAGAGCGGCCCAGGGCGGCGATGGCGGCCTGCATGCGCGGCACGTAGCCGTGATGGTCCGCGCCCCAGATGTCGATGAGCTTCTCGAAGCCGCGGTCGAACTTGTCCTTGTGGTAGGCGATGTCGGGCAGAAAATAGGTGGGATTGCCGTCGGACTTGACGAGCACCCGGTCCTTGTCGTCCCGGGAGCCCTCCGCCGCCGCCGTGCCCAGCCAGACGGCGCCGTCCCGCTCGTACACCATCCCGCGCCGTTTGAGAAAATCCAGGGTTTTCGAGACCGCGTCGCTGGCGAAGAGCTCGCTTTCCCGGTACCAACGGTCGAAGCGCACGCCGAACTCGTCCATGTCCTTCTTGTGCTGGGCCAGCAGCGCCTCCATCGCGTAATGCCCCCAGGCCTTGGCATCCCAGCCCGCAGCCTCCGCCGGGGCTTGCGAGGCGAGGTCCTGCAGATACGCCCCGTGATAGCCCTTCTCCGGGGGCTCGCGGCCCTCGGAGCGGGCCTTGATCGACTGGCCCAGCAATTCCACCCGGGCTCCGGCGTCGTTGACGTAGTACTCGGCCTGGGCCCGGCGGCCGAGGCGGTTTAAGACCCGCACGAGGGCGTCGCCCAAGGTGGCGCCGCGCCCGGAGGCCAGGTGCAGGGGACCGGTCGGATTGGCGGAGACGAACTCGATCAGCATCCTGGTCTTGGGGCCCGCCGGGTCGGCGCCATAGGAATCCGGGGCCAGGGTGACGGCCTTGAGATTGTCGCAGAGGGCCCGCGCGCGCAGCCGCAGGTTGACGAAGCCCGGCGCAGCCGCCTGCGCGGATTCGATTTGCTGGAGGGCGGCCCACTCCTTGGCCAGGGCCTGGGCGATCTTGAGCGGCGGCATGCGGGCCGCCTTCGCCAGGGCCATCGCCCAGGGGACGCTGACGTCGGCGTCCTTGAGATGGGCGGGCGCGGGGTTGAGGGGAAGGTTGTCGGGCAGCGAGAGCCCGCAGCGCCCGGCCCAGGCCTCGGCCGCCGCGCTCAGGGCTTGGCGCAGGGAGGGCAGGAGCATTAGCGCGCGCGCGGCGCCGCTTCTCGCCGCCAGTTCACCCGCCTGGCGTCGGGATAGATTTTCTCCAGGGCGTAGAGGCTGCGGGACTCCGCCGTCATCAGGTGGACGATGACGCCGCCGTAGTCGACGACCCGCCAAATCTCGCTGCGCGGCCGGGAGCGCCGCAAGGGCGTCAGGTGGTAGTCCTTGGCGGCCTTGTCCAGCTCCTGCTCCAGGGCGTCCAGGTGCGGCTTGGACGTGGCGGTGGCCAGCAGCATGTAATCGGTCAGCGGGCTGATGCGCGAGACGTGCAGCAGCGTCACGTCCTCCGCTTTCTTGTCCGCCAGCGCCCGCGCGGCGGCGGCGGCGACGAACCTAAATCCTCGTCCCATATGTGCGCGCCTCGAATTTCATGTCACTCCCTTGCGGCGCAATCGTCCGCCACCGCCACCGTCACGTCGATCAAGCGCGCGGGCTCCAGCTTGGTCAGCGCCTCTGCCGACGGGCAACGCAGCAGGCGCCGGACCTCCGCCGCCAGCTCCGGGCGCCCCGAGCGATCGTAGACGAGCGTTCGCTGCCGCGGCGAGGCGTTTCCCGTGTCGACGACGTCCACGCCCCGCGATCTTAGGATTTTTGCGATGTCCGATGCGAGGCCGTCGAGGCTGGAGGCGTTGAGCACCTCCGCCGTGATGGGGCGCCGCAGCGGCCTGGGGGCGGCCAGCAGGCGGGCCAAATAGGGGGCGAGCTGGCGGCCTTCCGGCAGGTCCGCCGCCTGGATGAGGACGGGATTCAACCCGTGGATTTCCTGGGCGACGCGGTAGGCCTCGAACGGGGGCAGTCCTTTGCCCAGCCGGCGGCGGGCCAGGCTGCGCCAGAGGCCCAAGGGGCCGACGCGCGAGAGCAGCCAGCGGCGCGCCTTAAGGGCCGGCTCGTCGTCGCCGGCGGGCATGGAGTCGAGATAGAAGGCGGGCGCGTCGACGACTCCGCGGGGCAGCGCCTCCTCCAGCGTCGGCTGCGCCGCCTCGGCCATGCCCCTGGCCGCGGCGACCTCGCCCATCTGCCGCCGGCGCTCCGTGGCGAAGACCTGGGACAGGGTGCGGCGGCCGCGCAGCCGGTAGTTCTCGGGCACGTGGATCAGGGTCAGGACGCCGCGGGCGGGCTGATAGAGGGCCCAGAACAGATCGGGGGGCTCGCTCGTTTTGGCGCGCAGGGCCAGCCAGCAGGACCAGGGCCGATCCTCCGACGCGTCCCGGGCGATCGGCGAGCGCGCGTCCAGCCGCGCCGCCCCGAGAACGGCGGCCAGCAGCAGCAGGGCCAGGGCCCGCTCCAGCCAGATTACTCGCGCAGAGAATTCCATGCGGAAAGGGAGAGGGGATGGATCCAAGAGCCGTCCTTGAGGCAGCCGCGCAGCTTGTTGGCCAGGCAGGCCTCGTAGGCTTGGTCGAGATCGGCGAAGGCGAGCGCGCGCAGCTTTGAGGCCTCCGGATAGGAGCGGTCGAGCGAGCAGGAATCCGCCACGTAGAGCAGCCGGTCGAGCCGGGACATGCGGGAATCGCCCAGGGTGTGCTTGCGCACGGCCGAGAGCACCGCCGGGTCCGACACGCCGAAGCGGCGCCGGCAGACGTCCTCGCTAAGATAAGCGTGGAGTAGCAGCGGCGCCAGCCGGGCCGTCTGCTCGCGCCGGGAGAGCTTAAGCTTGCGCGCGCGCGCGCAGCGCCCCATGCGCGTCGCCGGCACAGAGCGCCCGCAGTCGTGCAGGATGCCGGCCGATAGCGCCTGGTCCTCGTCCAAGCCCCAGCGCCGGGCCAGCCGCCCCGCCAGCCTGGCCACGTGGCGGGAATGCTCGTAGCGCCGCGCGCCGAGCAGGCCCCGCAGCGTTCTCAAGCGGCCCAGGCCGTAGAGTCCGCGTCGCTCGATATGGCGGCGCACCGCTGCGGGCAGGCAGTCGGAGACGTCGTCGCCCACGGCCAGCCGGGCGCGGATCTCGCTGGAGGAGGCGGCCGGCATCGGCGAGCGCAGCATGGAGAAAAACGAGGGGATGCGCCCGCCGGCTCCGGGGCGGCGGGCCGTCCACCAGCGCGCCAGCCGCCGCAGCCGCCGGGGGTCCTTCCAGCGCCCGAATTCCGCGGCCGCGTCGTGGCCGACGACGAAATGCAGCTCGGCCTTGGGCGCGTCCGCGGACAATCGCGCAAGGGTATCGACCGTGTAGATCGGCCGGCCGCTCGACAACTCGGCGGTGTGGATCCAGGCCCTGGCGCGCCAGCGCGGGGGCAAGGCGTCGAGCAGGCCGGCCTTGGCCATCGCCAGCCGATCCGCCGGGCCGGCCGGCGCCCGGCGCTTAAGCGGGTTGCGCCAGGCCGGCACGATCACGATCGAGTCCGGATCCAGGGCGCGCGCGGCCGCGGCCAGCAGCGCCGCATGCCCGGCATGCGGCGGGTCGAAGCTTCCCCCGAAGACGAGCGTCCTCACGCCGGGCGATTGTACCTATTTCTGGCGGCGAGCTTGACAGTCCCGGAGAGAAACCGGCAAGATGATCGGCGCCGATGGCCGACATCAGGCCCTTCCGGGCCGTTCGCTTTGATCCGCGCCGCGTTCCCCTCTCGCGCGCCCTCTGCCCGCCCTACGACGTGATCGACGCCGAGCGGGCGGCCGCCCTGCGCCGCGAGGAGCGCAACGCCGTCCATCTGGAGCTTCCGGAAGGCGGGCGGGACAAGTACGCGCTGGCCGCGCGGCGCTGGGAGCGCTGGCTGCGGGAGGGCTGGCTGGTCCAGGATGACGCCGCCGCCTTCTACGTGGTCGAGGAGCGCTTCCGCGCCGCCGGGCGCCTGCGCGCGCGCACGGGCTTCTTGGCGGCCCTGTCGGTCAAGCCGGAGCATGCCCGCTTCGTGATCGCCCATGAGCATACCCTGGCCAAGCCCAAGAAGGACCGCTTGAGGCTTCTGGGAGCCGTGCGCGCCAACATCAGCCCGATCTTCGGCCTGCTGCCGGATCCCTCCGGCGCCGCGCGCCGCGCGCTCAAGCGCGCCAAGTCGGGCAGGCCGCTGGCCAGCGGCCGCCTGGCCGGCGTCGGCTACCGGCTCTGGGCCATGAGGGATGCCGGCGCGACCGCGGCCCTGGCCGCCGCGGCCCGGCCGGCCCGCCTGCTCATCGCCGACGGGCACCACCGCTATGAGGTCAGCCGCGCCTATTATCGCCTGCGGCCGTCGGCGGGCGCGCAGACGGTGCTGGCCTATCTCTGCCCCGAGGAGGACGCCGGGCTGGTCGTCTTGCCCACCCACCGCATCGTCGCGGATCGACTCGCCCGCGCGGACGATGGGCTGACTCCCAGCGCCTCGAGGGCGGCCCTGCTGCGGGCCCTGGAGCGCAGCCGCGATCCCTACGCCTTCGGCCTTTATGAGGAAGGCCGCTACTGGCTGGGCGAGCCCGGCCGCGACGGCTGCCGCAGCGGCCTCTGCGTGGAGTGGCTGGGCCGGCGGCTGCTGCGCCGTGTGCCCCCGGACAGGATCGCCTACACCCCGGACGCCGCGCGGGCCGAGGCGCTGGCGCGCCGCCAAGGCGGCGCGGCCGTCTTCGTCAAGCCGATGGCGGTCTCCCAGATTCGCCGCGCCGTTTCCGCCATCGGCCTCTTGCCGCCCAAGTCCACCTACTTCTATCCGAAGATCGCCACCGGCCTGGCCTTCAAGAGTTTCTAAGCCCGCGTAGCGGGCTTGCGCGCGCCGGGCTATTCGGCCAGCAGCAGCGGGGCTTGCGGCGGAGGCAGGGCCTCCGGCAGGGACGCGAAGTAGTCCTCGATGAGGCGGCGGATGAGGCAGACGTCCATCGTGCGGCAGACCTGCGCGCGCAGGGGCTTGTTCTGCGGCAGCCCCGCGGTGTACCAGACGACGATGCGGCGCATGTTGAGGGCCGCGTGGCGCGCTCCCTGATGCTCCAGCTCCAGCTCGAAGTGGCGCAGCAGGGTGTCGCGCCGCTCCGCGGCGCCGGGGACATGGGCGGCGGGCTTGCCCTCCAGGGCGCGGTCGAGGTTGCGGTAGATCCAGGGGTTGCCGAGGCCGGCGCGGCCGATCATCACGCCGTCGCAGCCGCTGATCCTCTTTAAGCGCAGCGCGTCCTCGGCGCCGGCGACGTCCCCGTTGCCGACGACGGGAATGCCCACGGCGGCCTTGACCTTGCCGATGGCCTCGTAGTCGGCGCGCCCGGAGTAGAGCTGGGCCTGCGTGCGGCCGTGGACCGTGACGGCGCAAAGCCCCTGGGCCTGGGCGCGGCGCGCCAGCTCGACGGCCTGCGCCCCGGAGGGATCCTCGAAGCCCTTGCGCGTCTTGACGGTGACCGGGATGCGCACCGCGCGGCGCACCGCGGCGAAGATTTTCTCCGCCTTGTCCGGCTCCTTGAGCAGGGCCGAGCCCTCGCCGTTGCCGGTCACCTTGCGCACCGGGCAGCCGAGGTTGAGGTCGAGCAGGTCGAAGCCCAGGCCCTCGATGATGCGGGCCGCCTCCGCCATGACCGCCGGCTCGCAGCCGAGCAGCTGGGCTCCCAGGGGGCGGTCGAGCGGCGCGGTGGCCAGCAGGCGCTTGGTCTTCTCGTTGTCCCGCACCAGGGCCTGGGCCGAGACCATCTCGAGAAAGGAGAAGGCCAGGCCCTTCTCCCGCGCGATCAGCCGGAAGGGCAGGTCGGTGCAGGCGGCCATGGGCGACTGGATGATCGCCGAGGGCAGCTTCAGCTCGCCTAGGGCCAGCATGTCGAGATTTTACCATGGGGCCGCCGGGCCGCCAACTCTTGTATAATCGGCGCGTGGACAGGCCGAAGGTCTTGGTGACGCGGGCGATCCCGGAGGAGGCCTTCGCGCTGCTGGAGAAGCACTTCAAGCTCGAGCGCTACGACAAGCATGCGGCGATGCCGCGCGCGCTGCTTTTGCGCCGGATCAGGGACAAGGACGGCCTGCTCTGCATCCTGACGGACAAGGTCGACGTCGAGCTTTTGGAGGCCGCGCCGCGCCTGAAGGCCGTGGCCACCTATTCCGTGGGCTTCGACCACGTCGACGTGAAGGCCTGCGCCCTGCGGCGGGTCGTCGTCTCGAACACCCCGGGGGTCCTGACCGAGACCACCGCCGATTTCACCTGGGCCCTGCTTCTGGCCGCCTCGCGCCGCGTCGTGGAGGGGGACGCCTTCATGCGCGCCGGGCGCTACAAGGGCTGGGACCCGATGATGTTTTTGGGCGGCGACGTGCACGGCAAGACGCTGGGCATCGTCGGCTTCGGGCGCATCGGCCAGGCCGTCGCCCGCCGGGCGCAGGGCTTCGGGATGAAGGTGCTCTATTACGACCGCCAGAGGCTGTTTACCGAGCTGGAAAGCCAGTTCGGGGCGCGCTACTGCGAGTTGGACGAGCTGCTTCGGGGCTCCGACTTCGTCACCCTGCACTGCGTGCTCGATGCCTCGACCTTCCATTTGATCGACGCGCGCGCCTTCGCCCTCATGAGGCGCTCCGCCTGCCTCGTCAACGCGGCGCGGGGCCCGATCGTCGACGAGAAGGCCCTGGTGGCGGCCCTGAGGGCCGGGCGCATCCGCGGCGCCGGGCTGGACGTCTACGAGCTGGAGCCAAAGACGGCCGCCGGGCTCTCCCGGCTGCGCAACGTCGTGCTGGCACCCCATCTGGCCTCCGCCTCCCTGGAGACGCGGACCAAGATGGGCCTGATGGCCGCCCAGGGCTTGGTCGACGCCTTGGTCCGCAGGAAGGCGCCGGAGCATGCCGTCGACCGGGAGCTTTGCCGGGAGCTGTTCCCAGCCGCATGACCCAGGTCCTTAGACCGCTCAAGGGCAGGACGATCGCGCTGCTGGTCGAGCAGCAGTACCAGGACCTGGAGGTCTGGGTTCCTTATTATAGGCTGGTCGAGGCCGGCGCGGACGTCGCCCTGGTCGGCCGCAAGCCCGGCCAGGTCTATCAAGGCAAGTTCGGCTATCCCTGCCCGGTCACGGCTTCCTACGGGGACGTCTCCGCCAAGGCCTTGGACGCCGTCCTGGTCCCCGGCGGCTTCGCCCCGGATTTCATGCGCCGCTACCCGGAGCCGGCGCGCCTGGTGGCCGAGGCCTTCGCCTTGGGCAGGCTCGTCGCCGCGATCTGCCATGGGGCCTGGCTGCTCTGCTCGGCGGGCGTGCTGCGCGGCCGCTCGGCCACCTGCTTTTTCGCCATCGCCGACGACGTCAAGAACGCCGGCGCCGACTACAGCGACCAGCCGGTCGTGGTCGACGGCAACCTCATCACCTCCCGCAAGCCTGAGGACCTGCCGGCCTTCTGCGCGGCCATCGTCGCCTACCTGGCCCAGCAGGGCTGAATCCTCGGATTTTTGGTAAAATGAACGCTTATGACCGACATCGCTTCGCAGGGGGGCGTTCCCGCCCGATTGGCGCGCCTCAAGGACCTGGCCTACAACCTTTGGTGGTGCTGGCATCCGGAGGCCCGCGCCCTCTTCAAGGACCTCGATTTCACCCATTGGGCCTCGACGCATCATAATCCGGTCAGCCTGCTGCGGCAGGTCCCCTCAGAACGGCTGGAGCGCCTGGCCGCCGATCCCGCCTTCCTGGCCCGCTACGACAAGGTGATCTCCAACTTCGACGCCTACCTGGGGCGCAAGGATACCTGGTTTCGCAAGGCCCACCCGGAGTTCGAGGGCAAGGCGATCGCTTATTTCTCGGCTGAGTTCGGCGTCCACAACTCCCTGCGCATCTATTCCGGCGGCCTGGGCATCTTGGCCGGCGACCATTGCAAGACGGCCAGCGATCTGGGCCTGCCCCTGGTGGGCGTCGGCTTCATGTACCCCCAAGGCTACGGCCAGCAGCGCATCTCCACGGACGGCTGGCAGCAGAACGTCTACGAGCACGTCGATTGGGAGACCTCCCCCGTGCGCCCGGTGCTGACGCCTGCCGGCCAACGGCTGAAGGTCGACGTCGGCTGGGGAGGCTGGAATCTCTACATCAACGTCTGGGAGGTCGTCGTCGGCCGCGTCAAGCTGTACTTGATGGACACCAACGTCGAGGGCAACGCTCCGCCGGACCGCGAGATTTCGGGGCGGCTCTACGGCGGCGACAAGACGATGCGCCTGCGCCAGGAGATCGTCCTCGGCATCGGCGGCGTCCGGATGCTGCGGGCTCTGGGCGTGCCGGTGTCGGTGTTCCACGCCAACGAGGGCCACTGCGCCTTCCTGTTCTTGGAGACGCTGCGCGAGAAGATCGCCGCGGGCAAGGACTTGAAGGACGCCCTAAGCGAGGTCTCGGAGCAGTCCGCCTTCACCACCCATACGCCGGTGGCGGCCGGCCACGACGTCTTCGACGAGCAGCTGGTCGCCCAGTACTTCAAGACCTATTGGCCGGCCCTGGGCCTGGACGAGGACAAGTTCTTGGAGCTGGGGCGGGCTCCCGGCGAGCACGGCTGGAACATGACGGCCCTGGCGCTCAAGCTCACCGGGCGGCGCAACGGGGTCAGCCGGCGGCACGGGGTGGTGTCGCGCCATATGTGGCGCAAGCTCTGGCCGGAGCTGCCGGAGGAGAAAGTGCCGATCTCCTACGTGACCAACGGCGTCCACATGGCCACCTGGCTGCAGCAGGAATTGGCGCGCGCCTTCTCGAAGCATCTGGGGGAGGACTTCTGGGATCGCCAGGACGACCCCCAGCTCTGGTCCAAGGTCGCCGCCATCCCGGACGAGGAGCTCTGGGCCCTGCATCTGCGCAGCAAGCTGGAGCTCTTCCGCCTGGTGCGCGGCCGCGTGCGCTCCCGCTGGCTGGCGGGCCACGCCGACTCCTCCCAGATCGTCGCCTCCGGCTGCCTGCTCGATCTCTCCGCGCTGACGATCGGCTTCGCCCGGCGTTTCGCGGCCTACAAGCGGGCCGCCTTGATCCTGCGCGACTTAGACCGCCTCAAGAGGCTGCTCAACGATCCTTTCCGGCCCGTCCAGCTCATCTTCGCCGGCAAGGCCCATCCGGCCGACGACGGCGGCAAGAACCTGATCCAGCAGATCTACCGCCTGGCCAAGGACCCGGCCTTCGGCGGGCGCATCGCCTTCATCGAGGACTACGACATGCACGTCGCCCGCTACCTGGTCCACGGCTGCGACCTGTGGCTCAACAACCCCCTGGCGCCGCTGGAGGCCTGCGGCACCTCGGGCGAGAAGGCGGCCATCAACGGCGTGCCCAGCCTCTCGGTGCTGGACGGCTGGTGGGAGGAGGGCTACAACGGCGCCAACGGCTGGCCGATCGGCCAGCCTGGCGGGCGCGGCTCCGGCGAGGCCGCCGACCAGGCGGACAGCGTCGACATCTACGAGGCCCTGGAGAAGAAGATCATCCCGCTCTACTACGACCGCGGCTCCGACCAATTGCCGCGCGGCTGGATCAAGGTGATGAAGGAGTCGATCCGCTCCGTGGCCCCGCGCTTCTGCGGCAACCGGATGGTCAAGGAATACGTCGAGAACTTCTACGTCCCGCGCGCGCCCGTGGCCGCGAAGAGCAGGGGCTAGGCATGGCGCGGGCGCTGGCGGCGGCCGCGCTGATCGTCTGCGCTTTGACAGCGGCCAGAGCGCAGAATTTCGCGCGGCCCTCCCAGGAATACGGCAACGCGCAACGCTATCCGATCGCCTGGGTTCCACAACTGGCGGCCGATCTGCCCCTGGCGCAGGCGGATTTTGATCGCAGGCATGCCGAAGGTGGAATTTCTGATTCATTTTCGCAGGTCACCGGCAATCTCGGCGCTGTCGTTTCCGCGGTCGACCCCGGACTGGTCGAGCGTTTGCAGGCGGCCGGGATAGCCACCCAGGCCCAATTGCAGGCTCATATCGGCCAGCGGCAGCGGCAAGGCGCCCCAAGGGAGGAGCTGGAACCGCTATACCGCCTGGATTACGCGCAGGAGGTCCTTTCCTCGGTGCTGGACGGGCAGCGGGAGCTTCTGCGGCCGCAGAGCGCCGCGCCTGAGTTGTTCGCCAAGCGCGAGGACCCGATGGACTGGAGGCTGCTGCTCGAGGATTGGCAATTAGAGAAGGCCGCGACGCAGACAGGCTACTCCCCCAGGACGTACAAGCTGACCCAGGGCATCATGAGAGGCGCGCAGAAACGGGCCGTGGAGGCGCTGGCCCTGGCCAGAGAAATGGCCCGGCGCTTGGAGGAAGGCTCCGGTACTGAGACCGAGGTCGCCCGCTTCGATGAAGCCGCTCAAGAGTTCTTTCTCGCGGTCCATTACAAGCTCCCCTACCTGCCGCCCCGTTCCGAGGCCGGGGAGTTCTTGGAGTCGACGCTTCAGGGCCGCGCGCTGGCCGATCGGCATTTCCGCGACGGCTTCGGCTTGTAGCGGAACTTTCCCGGGCACCGGAGCGTATCCCCTTCATGGGGCGCGATCGGGTCTTTGCCTCCTGCTACGTCCCGGCGGCGGCCTTGGCCTCTCCCTTGGACGAGGGCAGGGCGCGCGCCTACGCGGCGTGGACCCTGCGGCAAGCCTCCGGCTTGCCGCGCGATCCGGCCTTCGCCGCGGCCGACAAGATCCTGCGGCGGGGAACCCTGGTTTTCGCCTCTCCCTGGCTGGAAGCCGCGCTGTCCGCCTGGCTTGGCGCGCGCGCGCAGGCCGGCTTGAGGGCAGTCCACCGCCTGCAGTTGGCGGCGCTGCACCATGGGCGTTGGGGCGTGGAGGGCTGCGATCTCGATGAGTTGGGAGCCTCGCGCGCCGAGGCCGCGACCCTGGCCCGCCTGGCCAGCGAGGACCTGGAGCGATTGCGCCGTCCCCTGCGCGCGCTCTATCCGGGCCGGGACGATTTTCCGGCGCCCTTGTACGTCTCCTTCTCGGGGCGGGGCAAGCCCGGCTGGGATATCGTGGAGGCGCTGGAGGGCGGCGAGGGCGATGAGGAGCCGTTCTCCTGCGCTGCGGCGCGGCCGGCGCGGCCCTGCGCGGCCGCCTTGGAGGCGCTCTCGGAGCGGGCCTTGGGCTTGCCGAGGCTGCGGGCCGGACAAGCCGAGGCGGCGCTGGCCCTGCTGGCCGGGCGCGACGCGCTGGCGCTGCTGCCCACGGGCCTCGGCAAATCCCTGATCGTCCAGTTGGCGGCCCTGCTGCGGCCGGGGACAGCCCTGGCGCTGGAGCCATTGGTCTCCATCATCGCCGATCAGCTTGGCCAGCTCAAGCGCCGCGGGCTGACCGCCGCGGCCGAGCTGTCCAGCGCGCAAGCGCTGGAGCGCCTGGCGCGGGGGCGGCTAGTCGTGGCCTACGCATCGCCGGAGCGTTTCGGCAGCGAGGCCTTCCGCGAGGCCTTGCGCGGCTTGGCCGAGCGCGAGGCGGTGGCCCTCGTCGCGGTGGACGAGGCCCACTGCGCCGCCACCTGGGGCCATGACTTCCGGCCGGCCCTGCTGGCCTTGGGGCGCCGGGCGCGGCGCTGGACCGAGGGTCCGTCCGGGCGGGCCCCGCCCATGGCCGCGCTGACGGGCACGGCGTCCTTGGAGCAATCGCGGCAGGCCTGCCTGGCCCTGGGATTGCGCGGCCCCGTCGTCGTCTCCCATTCCCTGGCCCGGCCCGAGCTGGAGTTCGAGCTGGAGCGCTGCGCAGCCGCGGGGCATCTTAAGGCCTTGCGGCGCTGGCTGGCCCGCGTTCCCGCCGCGCGCGAGGGGCCGGCCCTGGCCTTTTTCGGGACCGTCGCGGCGGCCTGCGCCGCGCGGGAGGAATTGGCGGGAGCGGGCCTGAGAGCCGGGCTGTTCACCGGACGCCCTCCGAGCGGGGAGGGCCCCGGTTGGCCCCAGCGCCGGGCCGCGCAGGCCGAGGATTTTCTTTCGGGGCGGCTGGGCTGGCTGTGCTGCACCAAGGCTTTCGGCGTCGGCGTGCACGTGCCGAGCGCGCGCTGGGTGCTGCATGCCGGGCTGCCGGATTCCCTGGAGGGCTATTTCCAGCAGGCGGGGCGCGCGGGGCGCGACGGCCAGCCGGCCTGCTGCCGCTTGATCCTGCATCTGGCCGACGAGGACTTGGCGCGGCGCTGGCTGGACCCGCAGACGCCGCATGGGCGCCTGGCGCGCGAGCACCGCGAGCTGTGGCGCTGGCGCAGGGACGACGTCTGGCAGGCCCTGGCGCTGCACCAGCGGGCGTATCCCGGGCTGGACGCCGAGGCCGAGGATCTAAAAATCATCCTCGCTAGCACCGGTCCCCTGCGCCGGGGGAAGCTTTTTTCGGTTCGCCTGCCCGGGCAGGCGGAGGGTCCCCTCGCGCGCGGCCTGGGGCGCCTGGAGGCTTGCGGCCTGGCGGAGTCGTGGGGGCGTGGGGACGGCGGCTGGCGCCTGCTGGCGCTGGAGGACGCCTCCCCGGCGCAGGCGTTGGACAGGGCCCGCGCGGAGCTGGAGCGCGTTTATGCCGACATCGAGCCGCGTCGGCGCGCCTCGCTGGGACGGCTGCTCTCCCTTTGCCTGGAGCGCGATCCCCGGCGGGCCTTCGCGCAGGCGCTGGCTGGCCTGGGCGGTTCGCGGGACCGGGCCGCCGCCGCGTCAACCCCTGCGGAAATGCTCGATGGTCGAGAGCAGGCCCTTTTCCAAGTCGACGCGCGGCCGCCAGCGCAGGGCGGAGCGCGCCAGGGAGATGTCCGGCCTGCGGACCTTGGGATCGTCGACCGGCAGGGGCTTGAAGACGATCCTCGAGCGGGAGCCGGACAGCCGCTTGATCGTCTCGGCCAGGCCCAGGATGGTCAGCTCGCTGGGGTTGCCGATGTTGACGGGCGTCTGGACGTTGGAGCGCAGCAGGGCGTCGATGCCGCGGACCAAGTCCGAGACATGGCAGAGGCTGCGCGTCTGGCTTCCCTTGCCGTAGACGGTCAGGGATTTGCCGGCGAGGGCCTGGGTGATGAAATTCGGCACGGCCCGGCCGTCGTTCTTGCGCATGCGCGGCCCGTAGGTGTTGAAGATGCGCACGATGCGCACCGGCATCCCGTGGGCGCGATGGTAGGCCATGGTCATGGCCTCCGCGAAGCGCTTGGCCTCGTCGTAGACGCCGCGCGGGCCGATGGGGTTGACGTTTCCCCAATAGGACTCGCGCTGGGGGGAGATCAGCGGGTCTCCGTAGACCTCGGAGGTGGAGGCCAGCATGAAGACGGCCTTCTTGTCCTTGGCCAGCCCCAGCGCCTTGTGGGTGCCCAGGGCGCCGACCTTCAGGGTCGGGATCGGGAACTGGGCGTAGTCCTCCGGGCTGGCGGGGCTGGCGAAATGGAGCACCGCGTCGAGCGGGCCGGGGACGTGGATGAACTGGGTGACGTCCTGCTTGATGAAGGTGAAGCGGTCCTCACCGAAGAGGCGCTCCATGTTCTCGACGCGGCCGGTGATCAGGTTGTCCATCGCGACGACGCTGTGGCCGCGGGCGAGGAAGAACTCGCAGAGGTGGCTGCCCAAAAATCCGGCGCCCCCCGTGATGAGCAAGCGCACGTCAGGGCCGTCCGACGCCGCAGTAGGTGAAGCCGCGGGCCCGCGCGGCCTCGGGATCGTAGAGGTTGCGGCCGTCGAGTATGAGGGGATGGCGCATGAGGGCCAGGACGCGCTTTAAGTTGAGGTCTTTGTACTGGGGCCAATCCGTGATCAGGCAGAGGGCGTCGGCTCCGCGCAGCGCCTGGTAGGGGTCCTTGCAGAAGGCGACGCCCTTGAGCTCGGGCAGGGCGCGGGCGCGGCCGAGGGCCACCGGATCGGCGGCCCTGACCTTGACGCGGCGCTCCAGCAGGGCCTTGATGATGTCGATGCTGGGGGCAAAGCGCATGTCGTCCGTGTTCGGCTTGAAGGAGAGCCCCAGCAAGGCCACGACCTTGCCCTCCAGGTTCCACAAGTTCTCCTCGATCTTGCGCAGGACCCAGCCCTTCTGGCGCTCGTTGATGTCCTTGACGGCCCTCAGCAGCGAGAAGTCGTAGCCTTTCTTCTGGGCGATCCAGTGGAAGGCCTCGAGGTCCTTCGGAAAGCAGAAGCCGCCGAAGCCGATGCCGGCGCGCAGGAACATCGGGCCGATGCGCTTGTCCAAGCCCATGCCGTAGGCCACCTGCGTCACGTCGGCGCCGACCTTCTCGCAGAGCGCGGAGACGGCGTTGATGTAGGAAATCTTGGTCGCCAGAAAGGAGTTGGAGGCGTGCTTGATCAGCTCGGCGCTCTTGACGTCGGTGCAGACGATCGGCGCCCGGATCGCGGAGTAGAGCTCGCGCATCAAGGCCGAGGCCCGCGGCGAGGAGGTCCCGAGGACGATCCGGTCGGGCTTCAGGAAGTCCTCGACGGCGGAGCCCTCGCTTAAGAACTCCGGGTTGGAGACCACGTCGTAGGGAACGCCCGCCTTGTTGAAGCGCGCCACCGTCTTGGCCACCCAGTCCCCGGTCTCCACCGGGACCGTCGACTTGTCGACGATGACCGTGTAGGCCTTTAGATTCCGCGCCACCTCCTCGGCCACGGCCTCGACCGCGGAGAGGTCCGCCGAGCCGTCGTGGCGCGGAGGGGTGCCGACGGCGATGAAGACGATCTCGGCGCGCCGGCGCCGATGCCAAAGCCCCTCCGCGACCGAGCCGGCGAAATGCAGGCGAGCGGCCTTGCGGTTGCGCTTGAAAAGCCGCTCGAGGCCCGGCTCGTAGATCGGCAGGCGCCCGGCCTTCAAGGCCGCCAATTTCCGGGAGTCGGAATCGACGCAGACGACGCGGTGCCCCAATTCCGCGAGGCAGGCGCCGGTCACCAGCCCGACGTAGCCGGACCCGACGACGCAGACGTTATGGGCGGCCATGGCCCGGCCATCCTACAAAAATTATCTATACTGCGGGCATGACCGAGACGCCGACCCTGACCCCCTTGGACCGGCGCTGCCTGGAGGCTTTAAAGACCCTGGGCAAGGCCTTGGGGCAGATGTCCCTCTATCAGATCGGGCATCCCGCCGTGGCCGTCATCCTGGCGGAAGCCAGGGGGCAACTTTCCCAGGCCCTGGCGCAGGTATCCTCCGGGGAGCTTCTGTACTCCTTCGATGGAGAGAAGCTGGTCGCCAACGGCAGAATCATCGGCACCGCGGCCCTGCTGCCCTCCACGATTCCGGCGCTCTTCACGCGCTTCAAGCTCGCCAGCCTGACTTTCAAGGCGGGGCTCGGCGAGGCCGAGCTGGCCGCCTTCTGCCGGTTGGCCGCGGCCAAGCCGGAGTCGGAGGCCGCCAAGGATCCCGCCGCCTATCTGAAGGCGAACGGGGTCGAGCACGTCGTCTTCAGCGAGGCGGTCTACGCCAAGATGAGCGAGGAGGCGCTGGCGCAGGCCGTCGACGAGCGCTCCTTGGGCGAGATCCTGGGGGCCCTGATCGGCAGCGCGTTGTCCGACCCCGCCCGGCAGCAGCACGCCTACGAGCGCATCACGGCCTTGCTCGGCGAGGACGTCCGGCGCCAGGTCGACGAGAAGATCAAGCCTCTGCAGCGCGAGAACACCATGCTGGCCAACGAGAGCGCGCGCATGCAGGGCGTTTTCGGGAACATGGTCGAGGGCGTGGTGATGGTCGACGAGCAGGGCAAGGTGCTGATGATGAACCCCGCGGCCGAGAACATCTACGGCACGCGGCTGTCCGGCGTCGCCGGCCTGCATCTGACGGCCAAGGCCGGGCCGGAGCACATGGTGACCCTCGCCGCGGAGCTGACGACCCCGGAGGACCGCGCGATCAATCCGGCGGTCGAGCAGACCGCGGCCGCCGAGGAGACGCGGCGCATCCTGAAGGCGGCGGGGGCCGTGGTCCAGAACCAGGACGGCAAGATCGTCGGCATGGTCTCGCAGTTGAGCGACGCGGCCCAGCAGAAGGAGCTGCAGCGAGTCCAGCGCGATTTCGTCGCCCACGTCACTCACGAGCTGCGCGCGCCGCTTTCCTCCATCCACGCCGCCCTGGAGATCCTCCAGGGCGAGGTCGCCGACCGGATTCGCGAGGAGGAAAGCCGCATACTCTCCACGGCCCTGAAGAACACCGACCGCCTGGCCGCCTTGATCAGCAGCATCTTGGACTTCTCGAAGATCGAGTCCGGCCAGATGAGGGTGTTCCCGAAGAAGGACGACGCCGAGACCATCGCGCGCGAGGCGGTCGACAGCCTTTCTCCCTGGGCCGCCAAGAAGGGGCTGTCGCTCAAGCTCCTGGCGACCCTGGACATGCCGCCGGTCCTGGCGGACTCCCAGCGAGTCGTCCAAGTGCTCGTCAACCTGCTTTCCAACGCGATCAAGTTCACGCCGCGCGGCGGCTCCATTTCGGTGCGGGTCCAGCTGGCCCCCGGCAAGACCGCCGGCGGGCCCCGCTTCGTCGAGTTCGCGGTCAGCGACACAGGCCCCGGCATTCCGAAGAAGGATCAGGAGCGCGTCTTCGAGAAGTTCATCCAGATCGCCGCCGGCGAGATGCACGTGGGCGGCACGGGCCTTGGCCTGGCGATCGCGAAGGCCTTGGTGCACCTGCACGGCGGCAAGATGTGGATCGAGAGCGAGGAGGGCCACGGCGCCGCCTTTCTCTTCACGCTGCCCGTCTTCGTCTCCGAGCGTTCCGAGACGGCGCCCCCAGCCGCCAAGCCGGCCCGTCCTTGGTGGCGGCGGCTGCTCGGCTAGTGCAGCAGCGCCTTAGGGCTTGTTAATCAATAAGTGACACACTTCGGAGGTCCGCCGTTGAGACGATTTCGAGGCGCGAGGAGGGAGCATAGCGATCGCTATGTGAGCGACGAGCAACGAAGAAATCGGCCGGCGGCGGACCTCCCCGAAGGGCTGGGACGCTTTTGGGCTGCGCCTGCGTCGCTTGTCGCTCACAGACCGCTGCGGGTATGCTCGCTGCGCGCTCCTTGGCTCGCTCCAAAATCGTCCCAGCGAAGTGTGTCACTTATTGATTAACAAGCCCTTAGCCTGGCGCGCGAAGACGAAGCCGCGGACCGAGGCCGCCCCCGCTTCGAGCAGGGCGCGGGCGCAGCCCTCCAAGGACGCTCCCGAGGTGCAGACGTCGTCGATGATCCAAAGCCTTTTTCCCGCGACGCGCTCCGGTTGGGGACAGGCGAAGGCATCGCGCAGCTCCCGCTCTCTCTGCTCGCGCCGCAGCGCCCATAGGGGCTTGGTCTCCCGCATTCGCCGCGCCAGCTCCTGGACCGGAGCCAGCGCCGCTTGCGAGAGGCCTTCGGCGAGCAGCTCGGCCTGGTTGTAGCCGCGCTCCCGGCGCCGGCGCGGATGCAGCGGCATCGGCACCAGGGCGTCCGGGCGGCCCAGCTCCGGCAGGCGCGGCAGGGCCTCGGCCATCCAGCTTCCGGCGGCGCGGGCCGCCTCCCGCCGGCCGCGAAACTTGAAGGAGTGGACCATGGAGATTGCCGCCTCCTCGTAGCGGAAGGCGGCTCTGATGAGCTGGCAGGCGAACAGGCGTCCGTCGCAGCGGCCGCAGTGCGCGCGGCCGCTAGCCCCGGGCTCGGCGCAGCGCTGGCAGCAGGGCGGCTCGTTGGGGAGAAGCTTCAGGCGGCAGCCAAGGCAGAGCGGCGAGAGGGCGTCCTCCGGAAGGTCCTCTCGGCAATGCGCGCAGACCTCCGGCCAGAGCCAGTGCAGCGCCTTGCGCTGGAGGACGGGCTGGAGCATGATAGGGATACGTTCGCCCGCTCCGAAAGGTTCCCGGCCGGGCCGGCCGCTTTGATATCCTCTAATAAGCGAACAATCGTCCATGGCCAAGCCTCTGTTGATCGGCTTGCTGGTCCTGCTGCTCGGGCCCTTCTCCGCCCTCGCCTTCGTCGGCTGGGGCTGGTGGACCTACCGGCGCAACGAGCGGCGCATCGTCGAGCGGATGGACCGCTATTACCTGACCGTGACCTCGCCGGGGCGCGAGCGCTACCTGCTGGGCCGCGACGAGACCTTCGAGGTCCCGTACATGGCCTCGAAGCTCTCCGTGGCGGCCGTTCCGACGCAGATACTCGACGACCAGGGTCGCGTCATCGGCGAGTTCTCCACGCAGAAGGGTCTCTACGTTTCCAGCCCGGACGACCTTCCGGTGTTCTTGAAGCGGGCGCTGGTGGCCAGCGAGGACGGGACGTTCTATCGCCACCACGGCGTCAATTGGCGGGCGATGGCCAGGGCCGCCCTGACGGACCTGCGGCATATGCGCTTGGTCCAGGGCGGCAGCACCATCACGCAGCAATTGGCCAAGATGATGTTCACGACGCGCAAGAGGACTTTGGGGCGCAAGGTCTTCGAGATGTTTTGCGCCTGGAAGCTGGAGGAGAAGTTCACGAAGGACCAGATCATGCTGATGTACCTGAACTTCGCCTACTTCGGGCACGGAGCCTTCGGCGTGGAGGCGGCCTCGCGCTACTACTTCGGCAAGACGACCCGGGAGCTCGATTTGGCGCAGGCCGCGATGCTGGTCGGGATCATCCCCAACCCGCGCGCCTACTCGCCGTTCAACCATCCGGAGCTGGCCCTGGCCCGCCAGCGCACGGTGCTCTCGCGCATGGCCAAGCTGGGCTTCATCCCGCCCTCGGCGATCGCGGCCCGCTCCGAGGAGATTCGCGCGGAGCTGGCGCGCCGGGCGCAGCGGCCGCAGGTGGGCTTCTGGAAGATGAAGATCAACGAGGCGCCATACTTGGTCGAGTTCGTGCGCCGGCGGCTGATCGAGGATTTCTCGAAGCAGCGCCTGGTCCGGGGCGGGCTGCGCATCCACACCACCTTCGATCTCGATCTCGAGAAGGCCGCGTCGCGGGCCTTGTCCGCGGAGCTGGCCCGGCTCAACCGGGCGCGCCCGAAGGGCGAGCCGCCCATCGAGGGGGCCCTGGCGGCGCTGCGCCCCTCCGACGGCGCCCTGCTGGCCCTGGTCGGCGGCTCCGGCTTCGATTTCCAGGATCAGCTCGACCGGACCCAGTCGCGCCGGCCGATCGGCTCCTGTGTCAAGCCCTTCGTCTACGCGAGCGCCTTCGAGTCCGGCCGCTACAAGCCCGACGACACCATGATCGACCGCCCCATCTCCTTCCGGCTGCCCGGAGGCCGGCATTGGAGGCCGCGCAACTACGGCAACCGCTATTACGGGAAGGTCACCCTGGAGACGGCGCTGCGCAAGTCCTTGAACTCCGTGGCGGTCCGCCTGCTGCAGGGCGTCGGCGTTTCCGGCGTCATCGACCTGATGTCCCGCGCCGCCGGCCTGCCGGCGGAAGGCTTTCCCCGCAACCTCTCCCTCGCCTTGGGCACCGTCGACGCCTCCGTGATCGACCTGGCCAGGGGCTACTCCATCTTCGTCAACGGCGGCCGCCCCGTCGTTCCCTATTGGCTGCTTTTCATCGAGGCAAGAGACGGTTCCTTGTTGCGCGACGAGCGCTCTCGCCCGGCCCCGGCCGCCCCCATCCTCAAGCTCGAGACCTGCCGGACGATGCTCGAGCTGATGAGCGGGGTCCTCAAGCCCGGAGGGACCGCCGGGACGGCGGCGGCGCGCTCGGGCTTCAACATCCCAGCGGCCGGCAAGAGCGGGACGACCAACGACTACCGCGACGCCTGGTTTACCGGCATGACGCCGGACGTCTCCGCCTCCGTCTGGATCGGCCATGACGACATGCGCCTGCCCCTGCTCCACGGCGAGGCCGGCGGCGCCGTCGCGGCCCCGGCCTGGATGAGCTTCATGAAGGCCGCCTACCGCGACCGGCCGACCCGGAAACTCGACGCCCTGCTGCCGGACAAATTGTAGAATCGCTCCATGCGAGCATCGCCAGCGCTGCTTCTGGCCCTGGCCGCCGCCCTGGCCGCCTGCGGCCCGGCCAAGGAGCGAGAGCCCAATGACGACTTCTCGACGGCGACGCCCATCAAGCCGGGGCGGGTGGAGGGGACGTTGTCGTCCGCCTCGGACGTGGACTTCTACCGCATCGACAACGACGAGGAGCCGGCCGCGCTTTCGGCGCATCTCTCCGGGATTCGCGAGGCTGATTTCGTCGTCTCCGTGTTCGACAAGAACCGCCGGGAGCTGAAGCGCTACGATGAGACGGGAGTCGGCGGCGACGAGGACGTGGAGGACGTCGGCCTGAAAGAAGGGCCGAGCTATATCCGCATCTCGAACAAGAATCCGGCCTTCGCCAACCCGACGCAGAAGTACGTCCTGACCACGCGCCTGCAGCGCGGCCCCGGGCATGAGACGGAGCCGGACGAGACGCCCCAAACCGCCAGCGCCTTGGAGGTTCCCGGAGTCACCCGCGGGCATTACTTTCCCTCGCGGGACCTGCTGTCGCAGGACACGAGCTATCCGGAGGTGGATTGGTACGCGATCAACGTGCCGCAGAGCGGGCTCTTCCTCCTCGACATCGACGTCAGCGGCGTGCCCGGGGTCGATCCGGAGTTCGAGATCTACGATGCCAACGGCTATCTTCTCAAGCAGGTCGAGGGCGGCGGCCAGGGCCTCGGCGTCAGCCTGAAGAATTTCGGAGTGCATGGGCCGGCGCGCTATCATCTGCGCCTGCGCGCCTTAGACGGCGCGTCCAACCCCGACGTCGCCTACGAGATCCTGACCGAGCTGCTGCCTTACGACGGCCGCGTCGAGTTCGAGCCGAACGACCAGCGCGTCGACGCCACCGCCCTCACGGGAGGGTCGATCTCCGGGACGATCGCGCCCGCGGGCGACCAGGACTGGTACAAGGTCAGCGTGACGACCGACGAGAAGCAGCTCTTAAGCGCCAACGTCACCGGAGTCGACGGCGTCGATCTCGTGCTGCGCGCGGCCGACGCTCTGGGCGACACGATCCTGACGGTCGACAACGCGGGCCAAGGGCAGCCGGAGACCCTGACCGGGCTGGGGGTGGCCAAGGGCGACTATTACCTGATCGTCTCCGACAAGAGCGGGCGTCTGGCCAACCCCAACGAGCCCTACGTCCTGACCGCGAGACTGGACGCCTGGCAGCCCGGCTTGGAGTACGAGCTCGACGACTCGACGGCCTCGGCGCAGCCGATCAACATCGGCGAGTCGGTGGACGGCTACTTCGGCTGGGCGGGCGACGTCGACTGCTACCGCTTCAACGTCTACAGCAAGGGGACCGTGGTCTTCGAGCTGGCGGGGGTCCTCAACGTGCAGCCGACCGCCACCCTGCTCGACCAGGACGGCAGGCCGATCAAGACCTGGACCGCGGACAAGCCCGGCAAGTCCTTGCTCTTCGAGCGGGAGCTGGAGGCCGGAACCTACACGCTGCGGCTGGCCGCGCAGGCCGGGCAGGACAACGTCCGGGACAAATACAGCCTGCGGCTCAAGATCCGGTGAGCTCCCGAAGACCGCTCTGGTTCTGCCTGCTTGCCATAGGTCTTCTCGGCGCCTGCCGCAGCTTTTTTCGGCCCGGGGCTTCCTCGGTTCCCGCGGACGCGAATTTCGTGCTGACGGCCTCCGACGCCGTGGCCAGCGCCGCGCAGGACGAGGACTGCTACTTGGCGGTCTTCGTGGACGGCAAGGCGGCCGGGCAGACCGCGGTGGCCCTCAAGTCGAAGGAGAAGGCCTGGGGCGAGGTCCTGCCGGTGGGCAACCATCTCTTCCGTTTCGAGGAGTGGGTCAAGCCGCCCTCCGGGCAGTGGACGCCCCTGCCGGCGGACTGGCAGCCCACGGAGCGCTTCATCCGCGTCGAGCCCGGCCTGCGCACCGTCGTCTCCTTGAAGTTCTACGACGCGGGGCGCCGCCACTCCCTTGAGATCTCGCGCTTTCCGCTGACCGTCTTGCCGTAAGCGCCTAACCCGATTGGTCCGTTTTTCATAGGCCTTCAGGACCAGCGAAAAATTGGCCGAAGGACCCGCGCGCGGGCGCTCCGCCATCAGTAGGATCGCTCCATGATGCGAAGGAGCGCGGAGCGCGCGTTACGCCTCGCCCTGCTTCTTTTTCTTGCCCCGTCTTTTCAGTCCCGGGCGGCCGAGGTCGCTCCCAGGGTCGTTCGAGTTGCCAGCATATTGACCGGGGCCGTCGATGCCTACCGCGGCGGCGGCATGGAGGCCTCCGCGGCGCTGTCGCAGGCCAGCCTGGCCAAGGCGCCGCTGCTTCTGGGGCGTCTTAAAGAGGCGGTCGCCTCCCCGGAAGGGCCGCCGCCGGCATTCGCGGCGGCGCCCTTGACGACGGCGCAGGCAAGATCGGCCTTGCGCGCCCTCGATGGGGAGTTGTCGCGCGTTCCCATAGCCCAACTGCGCAACGGAGGCTTCGACGATTTCGTCGAGCGCTTGTCCCGGCGCTTGGGGGAGTTTTCTGTCGTCATGCGGGAGGCCTCGCCGCTGGCGGAGGAACGCTCGTCCGCGGAATTGGCCGAGGCGCTGGAGCGGGCGGGCGCCTTCTTCGATCGGGCCGTTCGGACGAAGCCATCCTTTAAAGAGCGGCTTCATTACGCTGGCGTCTGTTTCGGAAGCCTGCATTTCTACCTGGTCACGAATATCGTCAACAAGTGGGGCCGCCAAGCGGGCCTGCTGCGGAGGCTGCGCAAGCAGGGCCAGGTTCCCGCGGTCTCGCGCCAGCGCAGCTTCTTCGCCCATATGCGCGTCATGGGCCAGACCGGCGAGTTCCGCGTGCTGGGCTACGTTCCCCGCGACAACCAGGCGGTGATTAAGGAGGCTCGCCAGACCTTCCGCCGCTTTTTCGACGCTCCCGGCATCGGCCAACGGGAGATACAGGCGTACGAGCGCTTCCTTGGGCGCCTTAGCGAGCAAGGCAAAGAGGCCAGCACGATATCGAATTTTCGCAAGCGTGCTCGCTACGCCATGTTTGGGGCGGCGCTGCTGCCGGCCGGGCAGGTCGCCGACTATCTCGACGGGCTTTCCGTCGAGCAGGATCGCGATCGTAGGGCGGACTTCGGCCAAAACGAGGCGCCGCGGCTGCTCGAGGGATTCCGGCAGGTCGTTTTGGAGGAGCTGGCCAAGGAGCCCGCGGATGACCCTGGGCGGGTGGTGGGAGTCGTGCTCATCGGCAGCTTCGCCTCCGGCACGGCCAGGCCCGGCAGCGACTTCGATTCCATCGCGGTGACGGCCGACGGCTCATCAAGACGCATCGAGGATTTTGCCGCGCGCGTCATCGCGCGCTGGAAGGTGTTGGGCCTCCAGAACGCCAACCCGGTCGATTTTCATCAATGGGCGCATCTTCTCTCCCGTTGGGAAGTCTGGAAGACCGAGTACGAGCCGTACTTGGTGATTTCCAGGGATTCCGATATCGTTCGCGAACTGGCTTGGCGCGAGGGGCGGCCCCGGCGGCTGCCCTCCCGCGCCCTGACGCCTTACGGCAGGCTGCAGCGCTGGGCGCAGTACGCGGCGGTCTACCTGACGTCCCTGTTCACGAGGCCGCGGTGAGGGGTTGGGCGAAGGGCTTCTTTCGCGAGGCGATCTTTTCTCCGGGCTCGCCTGAGGCCGAGGAGGCCGCACCGCGCGAGAGCGCGTTTCTATGGCGGGCGCTGAGGCTGCGCCCCGGCTCGCCGGTGCTCGACATCTGCTGCGGCACCGGCCGCCACGCGCTCCGCTTGGCGCGCCGGGGAGCCCTGGTGACCGGGGTCGACGCCACGCCGGAGTATCTGGCCCGCGCGCGCCGGAGCGCGCGGGGCTTGCGTCGTTTGACGCTGGAACTCGCGGACATGAGGCAGCTTCCTTATATAAGCGCCTTCGACGCGGCCTACAACGTTTGGACCAGCTTCGGCTACTTCCGCAAGCCGGCCGACGACCTGCGCGCCTTGCGCGCGGCGGCCGGGGCCCTGCGCCCCGGAGGTTTGTTCGTCATCGACGTCGTAGACGGCGATTGGCTGCGCAAGCGCTGGGCGGTCTCGCCGCGGCATTGGGTGGAATTGGCGGGCGGCGGCTATCGGCTCGAGCAAGCCAGCCTCCGCGGCGGCGCCGATCCGGCGCAGTGGTGCGAGTGGACCGTGCTGCCGCCGCGCGGCCAGCCTCGGCGGGCGCGCTTTTTCCTGCGCCTCTATAACGAGGCCCGCTTGCGCTCGCTATTGCGCCGCGCCGGCTTCGACGTGCTGAAGCGATTTCATTCGCTTGGCGGCGCGCCTAGCGGCCGGCGCCTGGTGCTGCTCAGCCGGCTGCGCCGGTCCTGATCCTCGGTTAAGAAGCGCAGGCGGCGGGTCCTGATGGCTGCGGACGCGGCATCGCCCGCCGCAGCGTTTCTTCGCTGAGGCCCCGGCCGCGTCGGCTTTTATAACCGGCGAGGTGAAATCATGGCAGCACGAATAGCGGCTGGTCGGGCTGTAGGCCGACTAATCCGGCTGACGCCGGCCGTCATGGCCTAACGCATATCCCTATCCGGCCAGACGCAGGCCGGCTGACGCCGGCCTAGAACTGGAAGGTCAGGGTCGTGCCGAACTGGTAGGAGATGAACTCCTCGCTCTTGAGGAAGCGGTGCCACTCCCTGGACAGCGCCCCGTTGAGGGTCATGCGCAGGTTCTTGGCGATCTCATAGTCGCTGCTGGTCGTAATCGAGGCCAGGTCCGAGTTGTCGGCCTGCGTCACGGGCGAGGAGCGGTGGGCCAAGGACAGCGTGGTCGTCCAGATGATGCGGTTGGAGAACAGGATCGTCTTGGTGGAGCCAGGCAGGCGCAGGCCGCGGGGCAGGGCCAGATCGGCGCGCACCAGCAGGCTCGGCGTGATGACCGTCAGGTCCTGGGTCTTGATGCCGGTGCCGAGGGTGGTGACGTCGTGGGTGTAGTCCGTCTTCGGGGTGAAGCGGAACTTGCGGACATCGAAGGTGACCTGGGCGGTCGCGTCCTGGTGCTGGACCTTCTGGGTGTTGGCGTCGACCAGCAGGTCGACGGAGTTGGTGTCGCGGGAGTTGTAGCTGAGGAGGGTGTCGAAGCGCCTGCGGATGATCGTGCGCAGGTCCGCCCCCAGGTCCGTCTCGTGGCTGCTCGTCTGGCCGATCGTCTTGGTGTTGACGATCTTGAACTTGTAGTTGAGCTGCGTGTCGCGCATCCAGCTCGAGGCGCCGAAGAGCTTTTCCAGCTGGCTGACGCTGGCCACGAGGTCCGGCAGAGTGTTCGAGACCGTCTTCGACGGGGTGCCCGTGGTCTCGCTGCGCTGGATCGTGCGGATGAAGTTGTTGGAGACGGACAAGGTCCTTAAGGCCGCCCAGCGGCCGGGCAGTCCGTAAGCCTCCAGAGGCGACCAGCGCTGCGTGGAGTCGTAGGTGTCCCGCAGGGTGAGGTTGGCGAGCTGGGCGGCGGGGCTGTTGGGATGCAGCGGGGTGCGCAGCCACAGGGCCCCGGCGGTGTTCAATCCGTTCTCGACGTTGTTCCAGACGTCCCCGTCCTGCAGTTGATAGCCGGAAACGATGTTCATCGAGCGGAAGGCCTTGGAGCGAGGGAAGATGTCCCCTATGGCGAGCGGCAGGCTGATCGAGCCGTTGGCGGAGCGATTGACGGTCTTGATCTCGCCGACGCCGAAGGTATAGCTCTGGTTGTTGACGACGACCGTGGAGACGTTCAGGATGTTGTTCTCCAGGATGTCCGCGTTGTAGTTGACCTGAGGGTTGAGCCAGCGGCTGAAGCGGAAATTCGAGGAGAAGCCCGCGGACTCGTGAAAGGACTTCTGATAGTCCAGATGGAGATCGCCCGGCGAGTCTTGATGGGTGAAGTCGTCGCGATGCTCGGTGACCCGGTTCAGGCTGAAGGTCGGGTTGAAGGAGGAGCCGTTCCAGGGCGTGAAGCTCAGGCGGCCGGTGTAGGTGTTGCCGCGCTCGAAGGTGTTGTAGTTGCCGGCCTGCTGCAGGACGTCCGCGCGGTCGAAGGTGACGTCGTAATCGCTTCTCGTGTAGCCCAGGTCGACGGACTTGGGGGCGAGGCGGCTATGCAGCGGAACGGAGTATTGCAGCGTGGCGGTGTAGGCGCGCCGATCGTCGGTGCGGGTCAGCAGGTCGTATTCGATGCGGTTGCGGGTCATCCCCAGGGAGACGCGGGGAAGCGCGCCCAGCGTGAAGTTGGCCTGCGCCGTGCCGGTCCAGGTGGTGACCTTGCCTTCCTGCAGCAACGTGACGAGGTTCGAGAGATCGCCGGTCTGGGCCGTGTTGGGGGTGTCCGTGATCTGGCGCTGCAGGGTGAAGTTGAGCGGAAGGAAACGGAAGCGGGTGAAGTTGAGGTAGCCGCTGTCGATGCGGCTGTCCTGGTTGGAGACCACGGAGGTCGGGGTTTGGAAGTTCTGGTCTACTTCCCGATACTTGCCGCCGAAGGAGGCCCAGCCGGGAATCTCGAAGGCGCCCTCCAGCTTGCGCGCGTTGCCGACGCGGACCAACGGCTGGCTCATGTAGATCTCGTCGAGCCAAACCTCCCCGCTGGTGGCGGTGTTCGGGGCGGTCGTGACCACGCCCGGGGAGTTGCCGGCGGCGTCGCGCCGCACGCCCGCCACGATTTCGGCGACCTGCTGCAGCGAGGGGGCGCCGGAGGAGACCACGACGGTTCCGGCCGTGTCCGCCACCCACTGGTTGGCGATCGAATTGTTCCCCGTGTCGGCCTGTCGGACGCTGATATGCTTCCAGCCGACGAAATTGATCGGGACCCGGACCTCGAAGAAGTTCGTGTCGTTGCCCACGCGCAGGAAGAAGGTGTGGTCCGAGCAATTGGGTTGGCCCGCGGTCGGCACCGCGGGGCAGGGCGTTGCCTGCGCGAAGGGGGCGTTGCCGTAGAGCAAGAAGTTGAAGTAGCGGTGCTGGCTTAAGTCGATGGCCTTCGTGAAGAGCCGCTTGGTGGTCAGCACCGGCTCCAGGTTGCCGACGCCGATGGTCGCGCTCGACCAGCTCAGCTGCAACGACTGCTCCGAGACGTTCTGCGTGTTGGACTGCTTCTGCAGGTTGGCCAGGCCGCCGTAGAGGTCGTTGAAGACGGAGGTGGCGTCGCCTCCGGCGGAGAAGATCGGCACGTAGGAGGGGTTGTCGACGTTGTTGACGGCGGTCACGACCATGCTCTCGTTGGCGACCGGCCCGTTGCCGGTGGCCGGATCGACCGCCGTGCCGTTGAGCCAGCTGTTGCCGACCACGGCGATGCGGGCGAACTTGACCAGGCCGCTGGCCGCCCCTCCCGCCCGCCTGCGGATCGTGATCCGGATGTTCTTGATGTTGGTCCAGCGGCTGACGGTGGCGCTGGAGATGTTGAGCGGGATCTGGAAGGTCTGCCACTGGGCGTTGCCGAAGTCGAGGGTCGAGTGATTCTTGCTGTCGGTGGTGTCGAACAACTGGCCGTTCTGCGGATTGGAGCCGGTCAAGTCGGTGCCGTAGCCGAAGTTGTTGCCGTTGCCGTCGTCCGGGTCGAGGCGGCCGTTGGCGTTCAAGTCCTCGCTGTCGATGTGGCCGTTGTTGGGCGTGAAGCGCTCGGTCTGCCCGGCCCCCGGTCCGGTCGTCGGGGCGTAGAGCCAGCCGACGTCCTCGGAGGGCTGCAGGATTCCGTCGCAGTCGACGTCCTCGGTTTTCGGAACCCCCGCGCGCACCGTGTTGTCGGCGCAGAAGAGGGTGGTGCCGCCGGTGCCGTCGGCGTCCTCGTTGATGCCGCCCAGGCGGAAATTGATGTCGTTGCCGGAGGCGTCTCCCAGCATCACCACCTCCAGGACGCTGCGCTGCGAGAAATCGTCGCCGGAGATCGAGAAGGGGAAGACCATGGAGACCTCCTCGTTGCCGGCCAGGCTGTCGTACTGGAAGTCCAGGACCTTCTGTGACTGCTGCGCGTTGGCCTCGGCGTTGGGGTTGATCTGCAGTACGGGGACGTCCTCTGAGAACCATTTCTCATGGGCGGAATCCGCCGGCTCTCCTGTGGAGCCCGCGCCGATCGCCGGGCTTTGCGAGGCGATGAACCAGTCCTGCGCGAAGGTGGTGACGGCGTCCTCCTGCTTGATGCCCTCCATGTTGTCGACCAAGGCGTTCCCGTTCAGGTTGGGCTGCTGGCGGCTTTGCGCCAGCTCGCCTCCCAGCGACAGGATGTGCAGCTTGCCGAAGAGGGTGACGTCCCTGAGCTGGGAGTCGAAATCGTAGACCAACAGGGAGCGGGCGATCTCGTCGATCGTCGGCACGGTGGGGGACTTGGTGCCGGCGTCGTAGAGGAGGGTGGAGCCGACGGAGAAATGCTTGTTGAAATTGTAGGCGACGCGGGTGCCCAGCAGCGACTCGTTGGTCGAGCCCGCGAAGGGGGCGACCTCGTAGCTGATGTCGATCTCGGAGTTGGACTGGATGCGGTTCTCGTCGAAGAAGGTGACGAAGCCGGCGTCGTAGTCGATGAAATAGTCGACGTTCCGGTTCAGCTTCTGGCCGTCGAGCAGCACGACCTCCGACTGGGGCACGAGGTTCGGCTCCAGGAAGAAGGTCTTGAAGCGAAAGCTGTACTCGACGTGGATGATGCGCTTGGAGATCGGCGAGACGGCGTAGACGTCGGGATCGGGGACGGTCGGCGAGGCGTTGCTCACCGAGAAGGGCTGCAGGAGATTGAAGGTGCCGTTCTCGAAGTCGACGTTGATGGTGTCCGGATACTTTTGAACCGGATTCAGGCTCGAGCCGACCTCGTTGCGCTGCTGGTCGAGCACGCGCAGGATGAAGTTGCCGCGCCCGTTGTCGCGCACGATCTGCTGCTGGCCGATGTTGTAGTAGGTCTTGAGCTCCCGGTCGTAGCCGACCTCGGTGGCCGTCGAGATCGGCACGTCGGAAGGGGTCTTGAGCAGCTTGAACAGGCCCGTCCCGCCGCCGGCCAGCGTCGTCGTGGAGCTCTCCGCCGTGAGGTGCTGGCCGCTGGCGTCTATGAAGTCGACGGCGAGCGCAAACTGCGGCTGCAGGGGCGTCTGGAACTTGACGATGCCCTTGGCGTAGTCGATCGTGTAGTCGAGGCCCGGGTTGAGCTGAGTGAAGATCCCGGTGAAGGAGGACGAGCGCACGGCCAGGTCGTCCGCGGTGAAGGTGACGTTGTTGGCGTTGGAGACCTGCCCGGCGCTGTTCTGCGACAGGAAGACGCGCTCGCTGCCGGGCTTGATCGGCAGCCGGGCCTGCTCGCCGAAGGTCAGGTCGTAGAACTGCCGGCGCACGTAGCCGGTGTCGAGGATGTCGGCGGAGACGAACTGGGAGTTGCCGACGAAGCGCTTGGACTTGGTGGTTCCCTTGGTGCGGCTGCCGATGAAGGTGGCGCTCCAGCCCTTGTACTTGATGTCGGCCCGGATGCCGAAGAGCTGCTTGTTGTAGGAGACGAACTCCGTGGACGGCAGGGAGAGGTCGATGTCGCCGAAGCTGACGTTCTGGACGACCTCGTTGGGATCTCCGGTGTAGACGACGGAGATGTCCTGGTGGTTCGCCTTGGTGTCGTCGTAATCGACGTTGACCGTGATCTTGGGGCCGACCTTGCCCTGCATGCGCAGCTGCAGCTGCTGGTCGATCGTCAGCAGGTTGGTGGTCTGCGGCCGTCCGGTGGCGCTCTGGTCGTACAGGAAGCGCTTTTCCTGGAAGGAGACCCCGATGACCTTGCGCCCCGTCACCGAGAGGCTGGTCCCGTAGGCCGGCAGCTCGACCTCGGGAGGCGGCGGCTTGGGCGCCGGCGCGGAGGAGACGCTCTCCGGGGAGGCCGGAGCTCCGGCGGCTTCCTCTCCGGGTTGCAGTCCCCGCTCTTGTTGATCCCGGACCTGGTCGTACTCGCCCTGGCTGTACTTGAGGCCCTTGAGCCCCTGCTCGAAGTCCGCGAAGCTCTTCGCGGCGGGAGCCGGCGCTTCCGGCTGCTCGAGGATGTGGTTGGGATCGGTACGGTCAAGCAGCAGGAAAGGCCCGGCGAAGGGAAGCCGCGGGGCCCATGGCCGCTCGGCCGCGGCCGAGGGCGCGGTCGAGGGCGCGGCGGCCGAAGGTGTCGCGGCCGTCGGAGCGGGGGAAGGCGCGGCGGGCTCCTCGCTCTGAGGCTGCGAGAAATCGGGATCGTAGGGCAGCGAGAAATCGCCGGCTTTCGCCCGCACGCTCGCGCGCGCGTATAAGAAAGCCGCCAGGCCCACCAAGCGCAGCAGTCGGTGTCGTCGCAATGCAGTCAAACAAGCGCCCTCGGCAGGCGTGCGAACGCGCTTGAGTATAACGACGAGGCATTAGGGTGTCAAGGCGCGCCCTATTAACGGTATATCAGTGGAATGATAGTTATTTTTCGTTTCCGCAATAGGCCGACTCGTATTCTCCGAGCATGCGCTCCAGAGAAAAGCGCTCGAAAACGGTGCGCCGCGCCGCCGCGCCCAGCCTGGAGCGCAGAGCCGCGTCGCGGGCCAGTTCGGCCAGGCGGTTGGCCAGGGCGGCCGGTTGCCCCGGCGACACCAGCAGTCCGTCGCGGCCGTCGCTGACGAGCTCCGGCACTCCGTCGACGGCGCTGGCCGCCACGGGCAAGCCCAGGGCCATCGCCTCCAGGAGGGCGTTGGGCAGCCCCTCCCAGAGAGAGGGAAGAACGAAGAGATCCAAGCTCGACAGCCAGGCGGCCGCCTCCCCGCTTGCGCCGACGAGGCGGACCCGGCCGCCGAGGTTCAGGCGGCGGATCTGCGCCTCCAGGGCGCGGCGCCGCGGTCCTTCGCCGATGAGAACGCAGTGGAGGGGCAGGCGCGGCAGCAAGGCCAGGGCCTCCAGGAGCGTGGAATGGCCCTTCTGGGCGTCCAGCCTGCCTAGGGAGCCGACCAGTATGTCCGTCTGCGAGAGCCCCAGCTCGAGCCGCTTGCGCTGCCGCTGCGGCGGCGCGGCGGCGCCGGGAGTCTCGACGCCGTTGTAGATTCGCAGGACCTTGGCCGGCTCGTAGCCCAGGCGCTCGATGAGGTGGCGGCGGCTGGCCTCGCATTCCGACACGAGCAGGTCGTCGCGCCCCTTGAGGGCGCGGTCGACGGCCAGGCTGAGCCAGGATCTCGTCCGGTAGGAGACCCTGGGAGAGCTGACGAGCTTGAAGCTCGCTGCGGAGCGCCCCTTGGCCAGGCGGCAGAGCTGTATGGCCTGGTACATGACGGCGTGCACGACGTCCGGCTTGCTCCGGTCGATGAGGCGCAAGAGCTCATGGAGATGCCGCGGCCGCGGCAGTCCGCGCAGGCCCAGGGTGTCGACCGGGACGGACTGGCGCGACAGCCTCTCGGCGTACGGGCCCGGGGGCTTGAGGCTGACGACGCCGGCGACCTGGAAGCGTTCGGGATTCAGCGAGGTGGCCAGGGTGTAAACCGTCTTCTCGGCTCCCCCCAGCTCCGTCGAGGTGGCGACGAAGAGTATCCTCACGCGGCGAAGAACGCGCGCACGGCTGCGACGACCCGGGCGGCCTCGGAAAGGCGCAGTTCGGGGTACAGGGGCAGCGCCAGGGCCTCCCGGCTGGCGCGCTCGGCGTTGGGGAAGGGCCGGCGGCTTTTCAAGCCGCTGTAGGCGGGCTGCTGGTGCAGGCAGAGCGGATAGTAGACCCCGCTTGCGATGCCCAGCGATTTTAGGTGAGCCAGCAGGGCGTCTCGCCTGGGGGTGCGCAGGACGTAGAGGTGGAAGACGGGCTGGGTGCCGCGTAAGCCCAAGGGCGGCCGCGTCACGGGCAAGCCGGACAGCCCCTCGTCGTAGAACGCGGCCAGGGCTCGGCGCCTCTCGGTCCAGCGGCGCAGCCGCTTGAGCTTGACGCGCAGCACCGCGGCCTGGATCTCGTCGAGGCGGCAGTTGGAGCCCACGCGCGCGTGGCGGTAGGCCTGTCCGAGCTTTCGGCCGCAGTTGCGCAGCTCCTCCAGGGCCGAGAGGAGGCCCGCGTCGGCGGCGGCGACCGCTCCGGCGTCGCCGGCCGCGCCGAGGTTCTTGGTCGGATAGAAGCTGAAGCAGGAGGCGTCGCCCAGGGCTCCGACGGGCCGGCCCTTGTATTTCGCCAGGTGGGATTGGGCGCAGTCCTCGATGAGCCAGCCGGCCTTAAGGCGGCGCAGCCCGTCGACGTCGGCGGGCTGGCCGAAGAGGTGGACCGGGATGATCGCCTTCGTCCGCCTCGTCATTCGCTTGCGCGCGTCCTCCGCCGACAGGGTCATCGTGTCCCAGTCGATGTCCGCGAAGACGGGGGTGGCGCCCAGCGCCGACACGGCCGTTGCCGTGGCGATGAAGGTGAAGGTCGGCACGATGACCTCGTCTCCGGGGCCGACCCCGCAGGCTTTGAGCGCCAGCTCCAGGGCGGAGGTTCCGGAATCGACGCCCAGGACGCGCGGCAGGCCGAGGAGCTTGGCGAACTCCTTCTCGAAAGCCCGTCCCTGCGCTCCCAGGATGAAAGAGCCGGAGTCGAGCACTTGCCCGACGGCGCGCTTGAGTTGGCGCGAGAGCGAGCGCTGCTGCCTGTCCAGGGAAATCAGCGGGATGAAGTTTGGCATGCTAATAGGCCCCCCGAGCCAGGAGCATCGCCGGCAGGGTCTTGAGGATGATCTCTAGATCGAGGCCCAGCGACCAATGCTCCACGTAAAAGAGGTCCAGCGAAAAGCGCTGCTCGCTGGAAACGTCGCTGCGCCCCGAGACCTGCCATAGCCCGGTGATCCCCGGGAGGATGTTCATGCGCTTCTTGGCGGTCGCCCCGAACTCCTGCTCCAGGGCCTCCAGCTCCCCGCTGGTCAGCGCCAGGGGCCGCGGGCCGACCACGCTCATCTCTCCCAGCAGGACGTTGACGAATTGGGGAAACTCGTCGAGGGAGAAGCGCCGCAGCCAGCGGCCGACGCTGGTGATCCGCGGGTCGCGCTTGGCCTTGAAGAAGGGGCTGTCCTCTCCGTGCTCCCGCTTGACGTCCTGCACGCGCGCCTCGGCGTCCGCCACCATCGTGCGGAACTTCAAGGCCTCGAAGACGCGGCCCTTGTGGCCGTAGCGCTTCTGCCGGTAGAGCACCGGCCCGGGGGAATCGAGCTTGATGAGCAGGCAGACGAGGGCCAGGGGCGCGGACATGACGGCCAGGAGAAGGGAGGAGAAGGCGAGATCGAAGCAGCGCTTGGCCAGGAAGTTGAGCCGGGTCATCGAGGCGTGCTGGACGCGGTAGGCGGGCAGGCCCAGGGTGTGGTCCATCTGGATTTCTCCCAGCCGCAGCTCCAGCAGGTCGGGGACCATCTTGAAGCCGACGTCGTGCGCCTCGCAGAGCTCCGCGACCGAGAGCACCCGGTCGCGCGGCAGCGAGGAGCGCAGGAGGATCAGCTCGCAGTAGGGGCGCGAGAGCAGGACCTCCTTAAGCCGCTGGGCCTGCGGAAGATCCTCCAGCTCGTCGATGGGGGCCTCCGGATGGCGGGCCCGGATTCGGGATTTTAGCTCCCGCGCAACAGCGGCCCCGCCGATGATCAGCACCGGGCGGGCCGCCTCCAGGCGGGCCAGCCAGGAGTCGATGAGCAGCGTCAAGGCATGCGCCGCGCAGACCAGGCAGACGCCCAGCGGCAGCACGCAGAGCAGCATCATGCGCGAGTATTGCAGGCGGGCGTAGATGAAGGTCGCCGCCAGGGTCGCGCCGACGGCGATCACGGCGCCCTTGAGAATTTGGAGGAAGCGGTCGGTGCCCGTCATCCAGGGGGTGGTGTAGAGGCGGCAGGAATACCAGAAGACGGCCAGCCACAGCGGGACGATGGCGTAGAGCAGGCGCGTGTACAGGCTCCAGGGCGGCGTCGTTCCTCCGGAGATCGGGAAGCGCCGCAGCCACCAGGCCCAACGGAAACGGACGAGGTAGGCCAGGTAGAAGGACGCGACGACGGCCGCGGCGTCGAGCAGCAGGTGCAGGACCGTGCGCAAGGCATGCCGCAGCCACGGCGGCAGCGGCGCCGGGGAGGCTCGCACAAAGCGATTATATCAAATGCCCGGACGCGGACTCGGCCAGGCACCAAATGAAGAGCAGCAGGCTCATGACTTGCTCGTTCTGGAAGGCGACCTCGGTCAGGTTCATCGCCAAAAACGCCATGCAGCAGGAGAAGGCCCACAGGTTCAAGGGCGTGGCGGCGGATTGGACGCGTCGCCAGGCCCGCCAAGTCATCGTCGCCAGCAGTCCGCCCAAGGCCGCCAGGCCCAGCAGCCCGCGTTCGGCGGCTTGGTGGATGTAGAGGTTGTGGGCCGAGCCCCAGACGCGCTGGCCGTCGAGGACGCCCTGGAAATAATGGGTGAACAGCGTGCGGTAGTTGCCGGGGCCGGCCCCCAGCCAGGGGTGTGAGCGGAAAATGTCCCAGCCGACCCTCCAGAGGATCAGGCGGGCCAGCGCCCCGTTGGGGCCAGGCTCCCGCGAGCGGATGACCATCTGGGCGATGGTGTGATTATTCGGCAGCAGTTCCCAGAGCGCCAGCACCAGGGGCAATCCGGCCACGGCGAAAAGGGCCAGTCGGCGCAGGCGCTTGTCTCCGCAGGCCAGGGCGAGCAGCCCGACGAACAGCCCCAAGAGGGCTCCCCGCGTCTGGTTGAGGAACAGGGCCGCTCCGGAAAGGACCAGGAAGGCGTCGAGGGCTTTCTTGGGCGGGGCCTTCTCGCCCAGGCCGCGCAGGCAGGCCGCGCCCAAGAAGCCCAACGACAAGATCTCCCCGTAGGTGACCGGATGGACGAAGGCATGGGCTCGGATCATCGTTCCGTCCGGCATGCGCAACAGCAGGGTTTGGGCGATGCCGGCGGCCGCGATCAAGGTGAAGCCTGTGCCCAGAGCCGGCCAAAGCCGCTTGCGATCGGCCAGCGGCAACGCCGCCAGCAGCAGGGCGGTCAGCCAAAGCTTGTGAAGGTCCTTGTGCAGCATGGGCCAGCTCGTCGCCGGATCGACGCCGGCGGCCGAGACGACGATGGCGACGCAAAAGTAGGCGAGCAGCCAGGCCGAGAAAGGTGTCGCGACGGCGCGCCAGGGCAGCCTGTCGCCGGAGCTGTTCATCCAGAGCAGCAGCGCGGTGAGGGCCACGGCGAGACAGTTGACCCCGGCGATCGAAACCGGGAGGGTCGCGGCCAGAGCCAGGACGGCTCCGGTCAGGATGGTTCCGCGGTCTGATTCAAGCATCGGAATAAAGAGCCTCCATGCGGGCAAGGGCCGGCTTGAGCTGGAACAGGTCCTGGGCGCGCCTGCGCGCCGCCTCTCCCAGCCGCCGGCGCAGGGTCGCGTCGTCTACGAGTTCCAGGGCGCATTCGAGAAGCTCGACCTCGCTTTTGGCGATCAGGCCGGTTTCTCCAGGCAGGACGGCGTCGCGGGCTCCCGGGACATCGGAGACGACGACCGGCAGGCCGTGCGCCATCGCCTCCAGCACGGCGTTGGGCAGGCCGTCCCAGCGCGAATAGTGGACGAGGATGTCGAGCGAGGACAATCGCCGCAGAGCCTCCTCCTCGCCAAGCCAACCGGTCAGCTCCAGGCGCCCGGAGAGATTGAGGTCCGCGATTCTCTGGCGGATGTCGGGCTCCAATTCCCCGCCGCCGATCCAGACGCAGCGCACCCCGTTGCGGGAGTCGGTCAGGCGCTGGGCCAGGGTGACGAAGGCCTCCGGGTTGCGCGCGGCCGTCAAGCGCCCGCAGGCTCCGACCAGCACGCCGTCGTGCGCGGCCGGGCCCGGCTGGTCCGGCCAGGGGCCCAGGTAGGGATCGCAGACGGTCTTGACCGGTCGGCCCCAGGACAGTTTCCGGGCCAGCTCGGCCTCGCTGGGGGAGACCGCGACGATCGTCCCGATCCAGGAGCAAGCCTTCTCGGCGGCCTTGTAGAACGCGCGGGCCAGAGGGCCGCGGTCGCGCTGCAGGAAGCCGTAGCCGTGGGGGGTGTAGAAGACGCGCGGCACGCCGGTCAGATACGCCGCCCAACGCGCCAGGGCCCCGGCCTTCGAGCTGTGAGCGTGGACCACGTCGGGGCGCTCGCGGCCGAAGAGCCGGCAAAGGCGCCAGAAGGCGCGCGCGTCAGCAAGCGGGGAGATCGGCCGGACCATCTCGGGTACATGCCAAGCCAGCCGCGCTCCGGAGGCCTTGGCGCGATAATCTTGCGGAGAGCTTCCGGGGCGCGTGGCGTAGACCAAGCCCACCTCGAAGCGCTCCGGGTCCAGGCCGTTGCAGAGCGCGGCCACCTGGTTTCCGGCGCCGCCCGGGCCGCCGCATTCGAGCACCTCGAAGACCTTGAGCCTGCCGGCGCGCGGGCGCCGGCGCCAGAGCAGCCAGGAGAAGGCGAAGGGGAACAAGGCCGGCAGGTAGATGATCTTGTGCCGCGCCGCCCCGCCCAGGTCGAACTCGAAGAGCGCGGAGGCGAGGGTCAGGGCCGAGAAGAACAGAAGCAAGGCGACGGCGGGGCCGTCCAGGCGCCGCCGCCTTAGATCGAGCAGGGCCGCCAGGGCCAGGGCCAGCAGGACGACGTTCTCCGCGCAGGCCGCCAGGCGCGCGGGCTTGCCGGCCGTGGGGTAGAGTCCCGGCAGCGGCATGAACAGGACGTAGAAGGAGCTCTTGGCCAGGAAAGCCGCGACGCCGCCCCAGCTTGAGAAGCGGGCGCCGTAGAAGAGCTGGGTGCCGATGCGGTGGCCGCGGGAGCTTGCGAAGCTGACGTCGTGGTTCTGCCGGATGCGGCGCGCCTCCGCCAGTCCTTGGGGCGTCCACAGCCGCAGGCCGGCGCAGGCGGGATCGCCGGCGATCAGGACGTTGCGCGCCACCAAACGTCCTGCTGGGCGCGCCAGGACCGCGGCGGCTATTAGCGTCGTCGCCAGGGCCAAGGCCCTTCGGCGGCCGCGCAGGGACAGGCAAAAGCCGGCCAGCCAGGCCGCCGCCGCGGCGGCCAGCTCGTAGAGGCGCAGGGCTGCCAGGGCCGGCAGGGCGGCCAGGGCCGCCAGGCTTGCAAGAAGGCGCGCCCTTTTGCGCAGCGCCGCCGCCAGGACGAGCCAGCAGAGCAGCAGCACGAGGGAGTCCTTGAAGTTCTGCGACGTGAAGAAGATCTGCGACGGCCATAAGGCGCAGGCCCAGCCGGAGGCCAGCGCCGCCGCCTCACCGAAGGGCGGCGCCAGGGCGAGGGCCATGACCGTCACGGCCGCCGCCCCGAGGAGGGCGTTCAAGGCCTTGACCGCCAGGGGACGGTAGCCGACGAGATCGTAGACGGCGGCGACCAGGGTGGCGTAGGAGCGCTGGCTTAAAGACTGCGGCAGCTCGGCGGGGCGTCCGGCCTTCCAGGAGTCGACGATCGAGAGGGCCATCTCGTCGGTGATCGTGGCGTCGAGGTAATAGTAGGCGGGAAAGAGCGGCTTGAACTGCGTGGCTATCGCCAGGCCCAAGCGCAGGGCCAGGGCCGCGATGAACAGCTTGGCCAGTGATCGGGACATGAGGGCGCGGGTCCTCAGAGCCCGCGCGAGCGCAGGTCGTGGATTTGCACGAGGCCGACCGAGCGGCCCCGCCGATCGACGACCGGCAGCACGTTGAAGGGGTTGTTCCGGCCCTCCATCAGCTCGACGGCGCGCTGGGCCAGCAGGGAGGGGCGGACCTTCGTGGGGCGGGGATTCATGATGCGCCGCACCGAGAGGCGTCCCAAGTCCAGCCCCTTCTCCAGGCAGCGCCGGATGTCGTAGTCGGTGATCAGGCCGACCAGGCGCCCCGCCTTGTCGACGACGTTGATCGCGCCGGCGTGCTGCCGCGTCAGCTCGACCAGCATCCGGGAGACGGAGGCGTCGGCCGGGATGGCGGGGTTTTCCTCCCCGCAGCGCATGATGTCGGCCACCGTCAGGGTCAGGCGCTTGCCCAAGCGCCCGGCCGGATGGTTTTGGGCGAAGCGGTCGCGCGAGAAGCCGCGCAGCTTCATGAGGGCGATCGCCAGGGCGTCGCCGACCGCCAGGGCGGCCGTGGTGCTGCAGGTCGGGGCCAGATTGAGGGGGCAGGCCTCGGCGTCGATGGGCGTGACCAGGGCGACGCGGGCGGCGCGGCCCAGGGTGGAGCCGGGATTGGTCGTCACGGCGATCAGGGTGACGCCCAGGGCGCGCAGGCGCGGCAGCAGGGCGTTGAGCTCGTCGGACTCTCCGGACTTGCCGACGGCCAAGACGAGGTCGCTTTTCTGCACCAGGCCCAGGCCGCCGTGCAGGGCCTCGGTGGGATCGAGATGGACCGCCGGGGTTCCGGTCGACGACAGGGTCGCGGCGATTTTTTGCGCCACCAGGCCGGACTTGCCCACGCCGGTGACGATGACCTTGCCTCGGCAGCGCGCCAGGGCCCGGACGGCTTGGGCGTAGGTCCCGTCCACGGCGCCGCTCAAGCGCGCCAGCGCGCGCGCCTCCAGCCGCAGCACGCGCCGGACCTCGCGGCGGATGGCGGCGTCGGCGGGTTTTGAATTCCTCACTCGTGGAAGCGTCGAGGAGAGTATACCATTTCGGTTTCGGCCGCGGCGTAGAAGGCCAAGCCCAGGGCGTAGCCGACGATGAGGGCCCCTGCGGCCCCGCCGATGCCCCAACGCGGGATCATCCACAGGCAGAGGACGGCGTTGCCGACGCCGGCGATCAGCCCGCCCGTAGCCGAGACGCTCAGGCCCGAGAAGTCGCGCGCCGACAAGAGGGCGGAGACGACTCCGTGCAAGAGCAGCAAGGTCGCGGCCGCGGCGAAAAGCGCCAGCCACTGCGGGCGCATTGGATATTGGCGGCCGAAGAGCTTCAAGCCGAGGACGGCGGCGGCCAGGAAGCCGCAGGCCGCGGCGGCGGACAGCGGCAGGGCCCAGCGTCGGAAGGCGGCTAGCGCCCGCCGATGCCCCTCGGGGGTGCTCGAGAAGGGGACGATGACGGAGGCGGCGATGGTGAGCAGGGCCAGTGCGAGCTGGGCCGTGGCCGTGAAATAGGCCCCGAAGATTCCGACCGCCCGCAGGCCGTCGCAGGCGTTGAGGATCAGGCGCGCCGGGGCCAGCACGAAGGCCGCCGTCAGCAAATTGAGCGAGGCCACGATCGCGTAGCCGCGCACGGTCCGGAAGGCCTTTCGATCGAAGCCCGGCCGCAGCAGGGAGCGCAGGCGCCAGGCCGCGTAGCCGCTGGCGCCCAGCAATGCGGCGCAAAGGGCTCCCAGCAAGGTTCTGTAGTCGCGCAGGCCAAGCGCCGCCAGCAATGCCAGCAGCGCCAGGGCCGAGAAGCCGTAGATGGTTTCCGCGCTCCCGCGTTCCTTGAAGCGGCGCAGGCCCAAGAGGGGGCTGGCCAGGACCGTGTAGAGAGCGGTGGCGTAGGCGTAGGCCAAGGCGAAAAGGAACACTCCGGGCGGCAGGCCGCTCATGGCGGCCAGCTTGTAGCGCCAGAGCAGGGCCGGGACGGCGGTGGCGGAGGCCCAGATGAGGAAGGCCGTCAGGGTCGTCGAGATCAGGGCGCGGCGCTCCCGTTCGCTCTCGTGCTCCGGCAGGAACTTGGTCAGCGTCAGGGGAAAGCCCAGCATCGGGGGAATTTGCAGGAAGGCCGCCGCCGCGATGGCCAGTCCAGCCTTGCCGAATTCGACGACCCCCAGCCAGCGGCCGGCCGCCACCTGGGTCAACAGCGTGGCGGCCCGCGCCAAGCCGTAGAAGAGCGTCAGGGTGGAGAGGCCGCGCAGGAAAGGGCCGAAGATGGCATTCCGGGCCGGCCCGGCGGTCGGGCGCGGCCGCTGCCTGCGGCTGGCCGATTCTATGGCCTCTTGCAGCCGCGCGAACTCCCGCTCATGGGTGTGCTCGCGGGCCAGCTCGACGCGCCGCCGCCGCAGCGCGTCCGTCTCGCGTCGAGGCAGCTCCAGGGCCAGGCGGGCCCAATCTTGCGGCGTTTCGCCGATGTAAATCAAATCCTCCAGCGGCTTGAGCGAGGGCAGGGGCGTGGCGATGACGGGGCGCCCCATGGCCAGCATCTCGTAAAGCTTGGCCGGGATGACCCCGAGCATGAACGGCGTGATCCGGTAGGGCAGGGCGAAGGCGTCGAAGCCCTGCAGCCGCTCGACCAGTGCCTCGCGCCGGACGGGAGGCAGCCGGCGCGCTTGCGCCGGCAGCGCGCGGCCGGCGGTCTTGATGAAGCCGCTGAAGGTCACCTCCAGCCCCGAGCGCGCCAAGGCGCCCAGGAGGGCGCCGTCGAGCTCCTTGCCCCAGGTGCCGTAATAGCAGAAGCGCCGGAAGGCGGGATCCGGCGGCCGCGCCGCGAAAAATGAGGAAGGGACTCCTTGGTGGATCTGCGCGACATGGGAATGCTCGTTTTTTTTCTGCTGGTAGAGAAAATCGGAGTCGCAGACCACGAGGCCGGAGCGCTCCAGCAGGCGGCGCTCGAGGCTGGGGAAATCGGCGGGAGCCTTCGGGTGGGCGCGGAAGTTGGAGGCGCAGTCGTAGACCACCAGCCCGGGCTTCAAGAGTTCCAGAAGCTCCAGGGTCGTCGCCGTGGGGACGTAGACCATCGCCAGGGCGCCCTCGCGCAGGCCGACGCGCCGCAGATAGTCGGCCAGCCGCGGCAAGAGGGCGGCGGAGTTAAGCCGGCGCAGGGCGCTGGAGGTCGGGGGGGCGACCTGCGGCGAGATGACGCGGACGCGGGCCGGGATGGGGTTGGCGCCGCCGCTCAAGCGCGGCCGCGCGATGCGGGAGACGCGGCCCCATAGCCGAGGCAGATCGGAGAGCCCGGGATTGCGAAAGCCGGTGTTCTCGATGAAGAACACCTCGTGGCCGGCCGCGGCGAACTGGGCGGCGAATATCTGGTGGCGCTGCCAGGCCGCGCTCCAGTCGATGCTGCTCAGAATAAGGACTTGCGCTCGCGCGGGATCGCGGGACATGAAATCGCTCCAGTGTATCAAAAAGCGCCCCGACGGCCGACGGCCGTCGGGGCTCCTGGGTCCGGTCTTGCGTCGTTTAGTTGATTGCGATTTTCTGCGGTTTGGCCCGCTCCGCCTTGGGCAGGCGCAATTCCAGGATTCCGTCGCGCAGCGCGGCGCTGGCCCTGGAGGCGTCGATCTCCGCCGGCAGCTCGAAGGAGCGCCGGAAGGGGCCTTGCGGCAGCTCCCGCCGCAGCCAGACCTCCTCCTTTTTATCGCCGTTCTTAAGCTGCCCGCTCAGGATGAGCCTGCCGTCCTTGACCTCCAGAGCCACCTCGTCCTTGGAGACCCCCGGCAGGGCCGCGGAGACGATCAATTCCCCGTCGGTCTCGCTGATGTCGACGGCTGGGCTCCAGCCCGGCTCGCCGAAGACCGATTCGAGCAGCCTCTCGAAGCGCCGCAGGTCGTCGCCCGCGCAGTCTCGCACGATGATGGGATTGTTCATGGAACCTCCTTATAATTAGCAATCAATTATATTGATTGCTAACATATCCTATCATGGAGATTTAAAATTGTCAATCGACTAAATTGACTGCTAATTATAATCTCAGATCAATGGTTGGCCGCGCGGAGCCCGGACGACCAGCGTGCCGGCGATCTTGTCGTGCCAGGTTTGCTTGTCGGCGTCCCAGCCCGCCCAGAAGAATCCGAGGAGCAGGGGCAGCGCCGAGAGGTAGCTGGCCAGATGCCGGATGAGGGCGACCGAAAGGTCCATCGGGCGACCGTCCAGGCGCACGCCCTTGATGCCGACGACCATGCCGCCGAAGGTCGTGCCCTTCCAGGTCCACAGCCCCACTTGATAGAGCGCCCAGCCGCCCAGGCCCAGGAACAGGAGGTGCGTGACGCCGCCGATCACGATGAAGGCGAAGGCGTCTATGAGCTGGGCGCCCAGCCGCAGCCAAAAGCCGGCGCGCGGCAGCGCTATCTCCTGCGCGGACGCGGCGGCGGTCGCGGCGGGAACGGACTTGTCCGCAGGCGCAGTCGCGGGCGCGGGCGGCTCGTGGGCCGCGGCCTTGGCGGATTCGCCGCGCAGCATCTCCACTCCCGTCAGGAGAGCCGCCCCGAAGGCCAGCACGAGGGCGATGACGCAGGCCAGCAAGCCTGCCGCCGGCACGGCGTAGAGGACCGCGAGCAGGGCCGCCCCCGCGGCCGTGGCGGGCAGGGGAGACTGGATGCGGACTTTCGCGCCCAGCCACCGGCAGAGCCCCGCCTTGCCGAGGAGCACGGCGCCGGCCGCGCAGAGCAGCAGCAGGGGGATGGCCGCGATGCCGACGACGGAAACGAGCAGGAGGAACAAGCAGGGAGCCAGGCCGGAAAGCCCCAGGATGCCGGCCAGGGTGGCGCCGACGGGCCGGGCGGCGAGGTTGTTCGCGCAGGCCTCGACCGCCTCCGGCGCGGCGGCGGCGATGAGCACGTAGAGCAGCCCGAAGACGGCCGCCAAAAGCCAGTTCCACCAGAGGCCCGCGGCCAAGGGGCGTCCCTCCAGCGGTCCCCCAAGGACCCAGCGCTTCAGGCTGGAAAAGGAAGGCCGCAGGCTGGCCAGGGAGAGGACGGTTTGCCGGCCTTCGATGGCGGCGCCCGGAGCGGCGTCGAGAGTTCCGCCTAGGACCACCGTGTCGCGGCCGATCGTGGCGTTCGGACCCAGCCGCGCCGAGCCGAGGACGACCAAGTCCCGGCCGACGTTTCCGGCGACCTGCGCGTCTCCGCCGACGACCACGAGGTCGCGGGTGACGGTCCCGGCGACGGTGGCGGAGCCGGCGACGACGACCAGGTCCCTGGCCGCTTCTCCCGCGGCCAACGTGGCGCCATGGCCGATCGAGACATGGTCGCGTGCTTCCTGCGCCCGCGCCCTCAAGGACGTCGGGCCGAGGATGAGGCCGGCGGACAGCAGGGCGGTCGCTAATTTGTTCATGGTTTTCTCCTTATATAAGCTCATCTGGCGGCCAGCTCCGGCAGGGCCAGTCGGGCCAAGCCGGCGGCCAAGCCGCCGCAGCAGGCGGCCGTCGCGAAAACAAGCAACTGCAAGGGTTGGCCGGCCCAGCCCCAAGGGGACAGGGCCAATGCCCAAAGGGCGCCGACGGCTTGCTGGGCGGCGCCCAGCACGGCCAGGCCCGGCGAGGCGATGGCCAATCCTCCGCGCAAGGCCAGTCCCCCGGCGGCGCAGACCGCCAGGCCGTAGGCGGCCCTGGCCGCGATCGGCCAGCTCCACCAGGGGCGGCTCCACCAGGGGGCGGGGCGTCGGACGGCGGCCAGCACTCCGGGCAGCAGCGTCGCCGGAGCGCGATGGCCCGGCAGGGCCCTCAGGCGCCGGGACAGCGGATCGTCATCGTGCATCGTCGTCTCCTAGGACGCCCCGCAAGGCCTGCCGCCCGCGATGGATGTCGGTCTTGACCTTGCCCAGCGAGACGCCGAGGCGCCGGGAGATTTGCTCGTAGGAAAGCTCCTCGAAATGGAAGAGCACCAGCGGCACCCGCTGCGCCTCGGGCAGCCGGAGCAGGGCCAGCTCCAGGCGCCGTCCATCGTCTCGGCCGCGCTCCTCATCGGCCGGCAAGGTATCCTCCAGGCCGGCGCCGTCCGCGGCCAGCTCGCTAAAAAGCCGCCAGCGGCGCCGATGGCGCTCGAGATGGTTCAAGCTCAAGTTCCTGGCGACGGCGCGCAGCCAACCGCCGGGATTGCCGCCGCAGAGGAGGTCTCCGCGGCGCTCGAAAGCCCGCAAGAAGGTTTCCTGGGCGATGTCCTCCGCCTCCGCCTCTCGCCCCAGCAGCCTTAAAGCCGTCGTGTAGACCATGTCCTGGTTCTCTCGAACGAGGGCCTCGAAGCTTCCTTCAACCTGGTCCGCCGGCGCTGGAGGCATCGTTCCCATCTCTAACACGAAAGCGCGAAAAAAGTTTCAGCCGCCCGGGTGTTCGAGCCGACGCAGGTCCTTAGGCGCTGTCAAGTAATAACATGAACACTCTGCCGGGAGCGATTTTGGAGCGAGCCGAGGAGTGAGGAGCGAGCATAGCGATCGCTATGCGAGCGACGAACGACGAAGGCGCAGCCCAAAAGCGCCCCGGCCCTACGGGGAGGCCCGAGCTTGGCCGATTTCCGCGTTGCTCATCGCTTACATGCCTATCGGCATGCTCGCTCTTCGCG
>JAGWUP010000008.1 GCA_028868375.1 Elusimicrobiota bacterium | reverse complement strand
GCCGGGCGTCCAGCAGGAGCACGGCGGCATCATCCGCCACGGCGCCAAGATCCTGCACGCCTACTGCGAGGCCACGGTGCCCAAGATCAGCGTCATCCTGCGCAAGGCCTACGGCGGCGCCTACATCGCCATGAGCTCCAAGCGCCTGCATGGCGACTTCAACTTCGCCCTGCCCAGCGCCGAGATCGCCGTGATGGGGCCCTCCGGCGCCGTCGAGATCCTCTACTCGCGGGAGCTGGCGGCCTGCAAGACGCCGCAGGAGCGCGACGCCCTCAAGGCCAAGCTCTCGGCCGAGTACGCCGAGAAGTTCGCCTCGCCCTACCAGACCGCCTCCACCGGCTCCATCGACGAGATCATCGAGCCCAGCCAGATGCGCCACAAGGTGATCCGCGCCCTGCGCTTTCTCAGGGACAAGCGCCAGCCCGGAGCGCACGACAACCGCGGCAACATCCCGCTCTAGGGCGCGTATTGACAGCGCGGACCGCGCGCCCTATACTGGCGCCGAGATCTGGAGGAGGTCCCATGAGACATCCGCTGGCGACATTGGCGTTCCTCGCGGCCTTCGCCGCCCCCGCTTTGGCGCAAACGCCTCGGCTTGACACCAAAGCCGAAGGGGAAGCCGCGAGAATCCACAACAACGTCGCGCCCTGGCTACGCGGGTTCCATGCAAGGCTAGCCAAGCAGATGGGGCGCTTCCAGACCGGTCCCGACACGGCCTGGCAGCTCGAGGAGTTGGATGGGCAGAGCGAGCTGGCCGCTGAAATCGCCGGACCGTTGAGGAAAGAAGCCAGCGCCGCCCTGCGCTTCGCCAAGACGGCTCTGGGCTCGCGAAACGACGACGCCGTTCGCGGCGACGCGCGCACGCTGATCAATGCCTTCGCCGAAGACTACCGCGACTACGCCGACTCGCTGGTCCTCATGAAGGAGGAAGCGGCGGCGGGAAACCTCTCGGGCCGGCTGTCGCTGGGGCCAAGCCCCGGGATCACGCCAGCCGCCGCCGCGGGCCCCAAAGCGCGGCGGAAGGCGCGCAAGCTGGCAATGGACATCGCCAAACTGCGCGCCGCGCTCGACCAAGGCCTGGAGCCGGTCGTAATGCCGCTGGCCGGCGTGGCCATGAAGCTCGAGGGACCCGACAACTATTCAAGATTGCTTGACTCGCAGCGGCGCGCCGTGGCCAGCTGCGAGCGCCTGGCGCAGTCAGCGGCGCAGTGGCGAGACCAGCTCTCCCCGCAATAGAGAAATGCCCAAGGCCCAGATCCTGGTCGTCGAGGACCAAGCCGCCACCGCCAGCCTGATCGCCGACGTCCTGGGCGAGGAGGGCTACGAGGCCAAGGTGGTCGGCACCATGGCCGAGGCCCGCGCCGACCTGTCCCGGGCCCTGCCGGACCTGATCGTCCTGGACCGCAACCTGCCGGACGGAGACGGACTCGATCTCTGCCGCGAGCTGCGCGAAGAGCGGCGGGCGGCGACGGCGCTGCTGATACTGACCGCGAAGAAGGCGGTCGAGGAGCGGGTCTACGGTCTTAAGGGGGGAGCCGACGATTACCTGACCAAGCCCTTCAACACCGAGGAGCTGCTGGCCCGCATCGAGGCGCTGCTGCGCCGCGGCGGCAAGGCCGAGGAGCCGGAGGTCCAGGAGGTCGGCATCGTCCGGCTGGACGGCTCCTCGCGCAAGGCCTACGTCAAGGGCAAGGAAGCCGCGCTGTCGGGCAAGGAGTTCGACCTGCTCTGGTATCTGGCCTACAGGAAGAACCGCGTCCTGACCCGCGACTTCCTGCTGCAGCACGTCTGGGGCTACGAGGCCGGCCTGGACCTGACGACGAAGGTCGTCGACGTGACCGTCTCCCACCTGCGCGACAAGCTGGGCCCCGCCGCCGGCATGATCGTCGCCGTCCGCGGCTTCGGCTACCGCCTGGACTGCTAGCGAGAGGGAATCGAAACCTTGAAGCGCAGCGCCTGGCCCGGCGCCAATTTATGCCGCGCGGCCGCTCCCGCGGGAAGCTCCAGGACGTACTGGGCCAAGCCCCCGGCGATCGCCACCCGGTCGTCCGGGGTGCGCAGGGTGGAGGCCTTCATGCGCGGATGCACGACCGTGATCCTCTTGTCGGCCCCGATGAACACCATGTCCAGGGAAACCAGGGTGTTCTTCATCCAGAAGTTCAGCTTGAGCTGGGCGGGGAAGACGAACAGCATCCCGTAGTCGCGCGGCAGACGGCGGCGGAACATCAGGCCGCGCTCGCGCTGGGCCGGGGTGTCGACCACGTCCACCTGGATGGCCTTGCCGTCGGCGAAGGCGAGGCGCGCGCGCTTGACCTTGGCCGAGGCCGGCGGCGGGAGCAACGAAACGGCGATGAGGAGCAGAACGGCCGCCAGCCTCTTGGGCATGGAACGATGATACCAAATCCGGATTTTTTGATATACTCCGGCGACCATCCGATCATCTTATTAAGGAGACTGCGACCATGGTGACGGGACTCGTCCTCGTGCGTCTGATGGCGGGAAAGGAAAAGCAGGCCCTGGCGGCGATCAAGGCCACCAGCGGCGTGGCGCACGTCACGGCCGTCTTCGGGCGCTGGGACCTGGTGCTCGACATCGAGACCGACGACCTCAACACGATGTCGAACGTCGTCGTGCGCGACATCCGCGCCATCCCCGGCGTCGTCTCCACCGAGTCGCTGGTCACCACCGCCATTTGAGCGGCGCAGACGGACGCCGGATCGCCGGCGCGCGTTCCCGTTTTGACTGACGCCATGGAACCGATCCTGTCCGTACAAGGCCTGCGCACCCAGTTCCACGCCCCGGGGCGCGTCGTGCGCGCCGTCGACGGCGTCAGCTACGACCTCTATCCGGGCCGGACCCTGGCCGTGGTGGGGGAATCCGGCTCCGGCAAGAGCGTCCACGCCCTCTCCATCCTCCGCCTGCTGCCGGAGCCGCCGGCCAAGATCGTCTCGGGACGCATCCTCTTTAACGGGCGCGACCTCTTGGCCATGGACCCGGAAAAGCTGCGCGAGCTGCGCGGCAACCGCATCGCGATGATCTTCCAGGAGCCGATGACCTCGCTCAACCCGGTGATGCGGGTGGGAGAGCAGATCGCCGAGGCGGTGATGCTGCACCAGAACGCCGGCCGCTCCGCCGCCTGGGCCAAGGCGGTCGGGCTGCTGGAGAAGGTGGGCATCCCGCACGCCTCCTCTCGCGTCAACGATTTTCCGCATCAGTTCTCAGGCGGCATGCGCCAGCGCGCGATGATCGCCATCGCCCTGTCCTGCGAGCCGGACGTGCTCATCGCCGACGAGCCGACGACGGCGCTGGACGTGACCATACAGGCCCAGATCCTGGCCCTCATCAAGACCCTGCAAAGCGAGCTCAAGATGGCGCTGATTTTGATCACCCACAACATCGGCGTCGTCGCGGAGATGGCCGACGAGGTCTCCGTGATGTACGCGGGCCGCCAGGTCGAGCATGCCCCGGTCTCGGAGCTGTTCAAAAACCCCAAGCATCCCTACACCCGCGGCCTGCTGGCCTCCGTCCCCTCGATCTACTCGCGCCGCAAGCGCCTGGAGGCCATCCCAGGCCAGCCCCCGGAGCTGACCCGGGAGTTTCCCGGCTGCCCCTTCGCGCCGCGCTGCCCCGCGGCGCTGGATCGATGCCGCGGCGAGGACCCGCCCCTCTTCCGCTTGCCGGACGGCCGGCTGTCCAACTGCTGGCTTCAGGAAAGCGAGGCGGCGGGCCGCCTGGACCGCTTCGAGGCCGCTGCGCGATGAGCGAGGCGGCCAAGGACGAGGCGCCGATCCTCGAGCTGCGCGGCCTGGCCAAGCATTTTCCCGTCCGCAAGGGCTTTTTCGCGAGGAGGGCGTTCGTGCGGGCCGTCGACGGCGTCTGCCTGTCGGTCCGGCCCCGGGAAAGCTTCGCCGTGGTCGGGGAATCCGGCTGCGGCAAGACGACTCTGGCCAAGCTGATCCTGGCCCTGGAGAAGCCCACCGCCGGGCAAATCCTTTTCGAGGGCCGGGACCTCCACGCCCTGCCCCGGCGACAACTGCGGCGGCTGCGGCGCGATCTCCAGGTGATCTTCCAGGATCCCTTTTCCAGCCTGGACCCGCGCATGACGGTCGAGCAGATCGTCACCGAGCCCTGGACCATCCACGGACTGCACCGCGATCCCGCCGAGCGCCGCCGGCGCCTGTCGCGGCTGTTGGACTGCTGCGGCATCTCCGCCAGCCATCTCTCCCGCTATCCCCACGAGTTCTCGGGCGGCCAGCGCCAGCGCGTCGGCATCGCCCGCGCCCTGGCCCTGGAGCCGAAGCTGGTCGTGGCCGACGAGCCCGTCAGCGCCCTCGACGTCAGCATCCAGGCGCAGATCCTCAACCTCCTCAAGGACCTGCAGCGGGAGCTCGGCCTGACCTACGTCTTCATCTCGCACGACTTCTCCGTCGTGCGCCATCTCTGCGACCGCATCGCGGTGATGTATCTGGGCCGTATCGTCGAGCTGGCCGACAGCGAGACCCTGTTCAACGATCCCCAGCATCCCTACACGGAGGCCCTGCTCTCCGCCGTCCCCGTCCCCGACCCCGCCATCGAGAAGCGGCGCCGGCGCATCATCCTGAGCGGGGACGTGCCCAGCCCCCTGAATCCGCCCTCGGGCTGCCGCTTCCATCCGCGCTGCCGCTACGCCGTCGCCGCCTGCAAGACGCAGGATCCCGCCCTGAAGGCCGCCAAGCCCGCCCATCTGGCCGCCTGCCCGGTGCGCCCCTTTTCCGAGACCCCCAGCGCCGCCGCCTTGACGGAGATTCCGGCATGAGCGCCGGCCAACCCATCGCAAAGGAGCCCTGCTGATGCGCCCCCTCTACCCGCTCGTCTGCCTTCTCATGGCCTTCTCGCGCCCCGCCCTGGCCCAGGTCAAGAACCCCGACACGATGACGGAGCTGACGATCGCCGACGCCGACACTCTCGATGCCGCCTGGCAGTACGACACGGGCAGCGCGGAGGCCATCCTGAACATCTACGAGCCCTTGTTTTGGTTCAAGGGCTCCTCGCTGACCAAGCTCGTCCCGCTTCTGGCCTCCAAGGTCCCCAGCCGCGCCAACGGGCTGATCTCGCGAGACGGCCGGGTCTACACGATACCGATACGCAAGGCAGTCCATTTCCAGGACGGCTCGCTGATGACTCCGGAGGACGTGCGCTACTCCCTCATGCGCTTCATGCTGCAGGACCGCGACGGGGGGCCGGCCTCCCTGCTCTTACAACCCCTGGTGGGCTACAACTCGACGCGGGATGCCTCCGGCAAGCTCAAGCCCAACGCCTACCGGGACGCCGCCAGGGCCGTGCAGGTCAAGGGAGACGCCGTCGTGCTCCGCCTGCCCAAGCCCTACGCCCCGCTGCTCTCCATCCTCGCCCAGTGGGGCCTGGTCGTCTCGCGCTCCTGGGCGGCGCAGCACGGCGACTGGGACGGCTCGGAGGCCACCTGGCAAAAGTTCAACAACCCGGAGAAGCAAGCCACCGCCTTCTACGAGCAGGCAGACGGCACCGGCCCCTTCAAGCTCGAGCGCTGGGACCGCGCCAATCACGAGATCGTCCTGGAGCGCTTCGACGATTACTGGCGCGGCCCGGCCAAGCTCAAGCGCGCCATCATTAAGAGCGTGCCCGAGTTCGGCACCCGCAAGCTGCTGCTGCAGGCCGGCGACGCCGACGTCATCTACGCCTCCGAGCTGCAATATAAGGAAGTCGCGGGACTGCCCGGTGTGCGGATCATCGAGAATCAGTCCAGCGTCGAGATGAATCCGGTCGTCTATTTCACCTTCAAGATCAATCCGGTCGGCAACCCCTACATCGGCAGCGGCCGGCTCGACGGCGACGGCATCCCGCCGGACTTCTTCTCGGACAAGAACGTGCGGCTGGGCTTCGCCGACTCGATGGACTACGCCGGCTTCATCCGGGACGTCCTGCGCGGCCACGGCACGCAGGCCACCGGCTGCATTCCGGTCACGCTGCCGGGCCATAACCCGCGCCAGAAGACGTTCCATCTGGACCTGGCCGCGGCCAAGGAGCATTTCCAGAAAGCCTGGGACGGCAAGGTCTGGAAGGAGGGCTTCCGCTTCACGATCCTCTATAACCAAGGCAACAACGAGCGCGAGGTCATCGCCGAGATCCTCAAGCGCAACGTCGAGGGCTTGAATCCCAAGTTCCACGTCGACGTCCGCCCGGTGGAGTGGCCGCAGTTCCTGGACGGCTATAACGCCTCGAAGCTCCCGATCTTCACGATGGGCTGGCACGCCGACTACCCCGACCCTCACGACTTCGCCTTCCCCAACATGCACTCGCAGGGCAGCTATCCCTTGGCGCAGCATTACTCCAACCCCAAGGCCGACCGCTTGATCGACGAGGCCATCGCCTCCACCAAAGCGGCGCGGCGCCGCAAGCTGTACTTCGAGCTGCAGCGCATCGAGCACGAGGACTGCCCGCATCTGCTCATCGTCGACGCGGTGCACTTCCGCACGCAGCGCGATTGGGTCCGCGGCTGGACCAATATGCCGATCTTCCCGGACGACCCCTACGGCAGCTACTTCTACCAGCTCTGGAAGGCCCCGGCCGCCAAGCGGGAGAGGCGCTGATGGGCCGCTTCATCCTCAAGCGCCTGGCCCTGCTGCCCTTCGTGCTCTTCGGCGTGACGGCGCTCTTGTTCTGCGTGCTGCAGTTCCTAAGCCCCGAGATGCGCGCCGCCCTCTACGTCAAGGACCCGCGGCAGCTCTCCTCCCTGGAGGCCGTCATCGACAAGTACGGATTGCGCAAGCCGGTCTACGTCCAGTACGGCGTCTGGCTCAAGCAGCTGGCCCACGGGCAATTGGGCTACTCGGAGACGGCCAAGATGCCCGTCGTCGACGCCATCAAGGAGTTCTTTCCGGCCACCTTCGAGCTGACCTGCGTCTCCTTCCTGCCCATACTGCTCTTGGGCGTCTACTTCGGCACCCTCTCGGCCGTCTACAAGGACAAGCTCCTCGACCAGTTGACGCGCTTCATCGCCATCACCGGCTATTCCCTGCCCAGCTTCGTGCTGGGCCTGCTGCTCTTGATGCTCTTCTACGGCAAGTTCCATTGGTTTCCTCCCGGCCGCTACGGGCTGGACACCGACCTGCTGGTGCACGGAGACTCCTTCCGTCACGTCACGGGGCTCTTGACCCTAGACACCCTGCTCAACGGCGACTGGGCGGCCTTCCTCGACGTCCTCAAGCACCTGGTGCTGCCGGCGGCGACCCTGATCTACATCGAGCTGGCCCTGCTGCTGCGCATCACCCGCTCCTCGATGCTCGAGGAGCTGGGCAAGGACTATGTCCGCACCGCCAAGGCCAAGGGCCTGCCGGGCTCCATGGTCGTGCGCAAGCACGCCCTGCGTAACGCGATGATCCCCGTCGTGACCCTGTCCTCGCTGCTGTTCATCATGCTGCTGGGCGGCGTCGTCATCACCGAGACCGTCTTCGATTTTCCGGGCATCGGGCGCTGGGGGGTGGAGGCGGCCCAGCAGTTGGACATTCCCGGGGTCCTGGGCTCCACCCTGCTGGCCGCGGGGCTCTTCGTGCTGGCCAACCTCGCCTCCGACGTCCTCTACGCCTTCGTCGATCCGCGAATCCGGCTCGAATGACATGAAGAAGCTTCTCTCCAATCCTTCCTCGCTGGCCGGCCTGGCCCTGATCGTCTTCTTCGCCGCGGTGGCCGTGGCCGCGCCGTTCTTGGCGAGGCCTCCGAAGGGCGCCCGCAATCCCTACCTCATCCCGCAGGACGGCTACAGCTCCGAGCCCGCCCGGCCCTCGGCCAAGCATTGGTTCGGGACCACGGAGTCGCAGTACGACCTCTACTACGGCATGGTCTGGGGCACGCGCACCGCCTTCGAGGTGGCCCTTTTCGTGGTGGTCACTTCGCTCTTCATCGGCATCCTGCTGGGCGGCGCGGCCGGCTTCTACGGGGGCTGGATCGACGAGATCCTGATGCGCGGCACCGACGTCGTGCTGGCCTTCCCCGACCTGGTGCTGGCCGTCGTGATCGTCTCGGTGACGCGCCCCGGGCTGTTCAACGCGATGATCTCGGTGATGCTGGTCTCCTGGCCCTCCTACGCCAGGCTGCTGCGCGGCGACGTCCTCTCCATCAAGGAGCGCGACTTCGTCGCCGCGGCCCGCGCCTTGGGCGCCTCCGACGCCCGCATCCTCTTTCGCCACATCATCCCCAACTGCGTCTACCCGCTGCTGGTGCTGGCCTCCCTCTCCATGGGGCGCATCGTCATCACCGCGGCGGCCTTAAGCTACCTGGGCCTGGGAGCCCCGGTCGGCTACGCGGACTGGGGGCAGTTGATCTCCCTGTCGCGCAATTGGATCATGGGAGGCTCCGGGAATTCCTTCCAGTATTGGCACACCCTGCTCATTCCCGGCGCGGCCATCTTCCTGTTCGTGCTGGGCTGGAACCTGCTGGGAGACGCCGTGCGCGACGTCCTCGATCCGAGGCAGCGCTCATGACGGCGGGCTCCAAGACCCTCAACGACTTAGTCGACGAGGCGGCGGCCGCGGCGCCGGAGCGGCCGTTTTTGGTCTCCGCCTCCGGAACGCTGTCCTTCACGCAATTTCGAAAGCGCGTGCTGGCGGCCGCGGCCGGCCTGTCGGCCCAGGGCGTCAAGCCCGGCTCCTGCGTGGCGATCATCCATCGCAACGACCCCGACTTCGTCGTCGCCTACTTCGCCCTCTCCCGCCTGGGCGCGATCGCGGTGCCGATCAATTTCATGGTGCAGAAGCCGGACGAGCTGGCCTACATGCTGCGCGATTGCGCCGCCCTGGGAGCCGTCACGCAGAGGGAATTCTTGAAGGGCCTGCGGGAGGCCGCGCGCCGCTGCCCGAGTCTCCGCGCCCTCTGGGTCACCGACCTCGGGGCCGCCCCGCCGCAGCAGCCGAAAACGGCGGCGCTGGAGCGCTCGTTTTCCTCCTTGTCGCAGCAAGCCTTGGAGCCGCCGGCCGTCGCGGTCGCGGAGGGCGACACCGCCGCCATCCTTTATACTTCCGGCACGACCGGCGTTCCCAAGGGGGTCATGCTGACGCACCGCAACCTGGTGACGAACTGCGAGTCGTCGATGAGGCGCATCGGCATCCAGCCCGGAGACGTCGGGCTCTGCCTGCTGCCGATGTTCCACTCCTTCGCCTGGACGGCCAACGTGCTGGTGGCCCTGCGGCTGCCGGGGAAGCTGGTCGTCTCCAAGGCGATCGCCCCGGCCAAGCCTTGGCTGGGCATGATGGCCAAGCACGGCGTGACCCTCTTCTCGGCCGTGCCGCAGGTCTACGCCCTTCTGGCCAAGGAGGCCCGCGGCCTGAGCGGCCTGGCGCTGCGCTTCTGGTTTTTCCGAAAGGTGCGCATGGGCGTGTCCGGGGCGGCTCCCCTCTCGCCGGCTATCCAGAGCGCCTTCGAGAAGGCCCTGGGCGTGCCGATCCTGGAGGGCTACGGCCTGACCGAGACCAGCCCGGTGACGACGATCAACACCATGGAGCGGCGCAAGCCCGGCAGCGTCGGCATCCCGATCGACGGGGTGCGCGTCAAGATCGTCGACGAGGAGGAGCGCGCGCTGCCGCCGGGAGCCGAGGGGGAAATCTGCATCCGGGGCGACAACGTCATGAAGGGCTACCACGGCCTGCCGGACGCCACCCGAGAGGCCTTCACCCGGGACGGCTGGTTTAAGACCGGCGACGTGGGGCTGCTCGACGAGGATGGCTTCCTCTTTATTCGGGACCGCAAGAAGGACATGATCATCATCAAGGGCCTGAAGGTCTTCTCGGCCCAGGTCGAGGCCGTCTTGCTCGAGCACCCGGCCGTCGCCGAGGCCGCCGTCGTCGGCATACCGGACGAGCACGGCGACGAGACGATCAAGGCCTTCCTGGTGCTCAAGCCGGGCGCCAGCGCGGACAAGCCCGCCCTGCTGCGCTACTGCCGCGAACGGCTGGACGCCTACAAGAGGCCGCGGGACATCGAGCTGGTCGCCGCCCTGCCGAAGAACGCCCTGCAGAAGGTGCTCAAGCGCGAGCTGCGCTCAGCCGAGCTGGCCAAGCGCTCCGGCGGCACTCCGGCTTCCTCCTAGCCCGCAAGATGGCCCGCATGGCTCGCCGCGCCTCTTTCGCCCGCCTGCCGGCGCCGGCCTTGCGCGCCCTGCGCCTGGCCGCGCGCTCAAGCCCTACGAAGGTCTGGCTGGTGGGGGGAGCCCTGCGCGACCTGCTGCTGGGCCGTCCGATCTCCGACCTAGACCTGGCCTGCTCCGACGCCCGCGGCCTGGCGCGCAAGCTGGCCCGCGGCTTGCGCGGCAAGGCCTTCCCGCTGGACGAGAGCAACGGCGTCTATCGCGTCGTCCTGCCTGCCGGCCAGGCGGCCCTGCGCCAGCTCGACGTGGCCGAATTGCAGGGCGGAGGCATCGCCGCCGATCTGGCCCGCCGGGATTTCACGATCAACGCGCTGGCCTTGGCCCTCACCCCGCGCCTGGACGCCGCCGTGCCGGCCGCCTCCCTCCTCGATCCGCGCGGCGGCCTCAAGGACCTGGCCGCGCGCCTGCTGCGCTGCGAAAGCGAGCGCCTGTTCAAGGACGATCCGCTGCGGCTGCTGCGGGCCTTCCGCATCGCCGCGCAATTGGGCTTCTCCCTTGAGCCGCGCACCCTGAAAACCATCTCCCGCCTGCGCCGGCTATCGCTCAAGCCCGCCGCCGAGCGCACGCGCTCGGAGCTCATGCTCCTGCTGGAGGCTGCGCAGGCCTCGCGCTGGCTGCGCCTGCTGGAGCAAGCCGGGCTCTTGACGGCCATCTTCGCGGAGTTGGAGCCGGAGCGCCGCTGCGCGGAGGAATATTACGGCTTAGGCGGCGTGCTCAAGCATTCCCTGGACGCCTGCGAGCGCGCCGACTTCTTGTTGGGACATATCGACCAAGTCTTTCCCGAGCAGTCGCGGGCCATCCTGCGCGAGCTGGACTCGCGCTCTCCCGGCGGCCAGCCATTGCGGCCGCTGTTGCTCTTGACCGTCCTGCTCCACGACGTCTCAAAGCCCGAGACCGCGAGGCTCGTCGCCGGACGCCTGCGCTTCTTCGGCCACGACGCCATCGGCGCCCGGCGCGTCCAGGCGATCCTGCGGCGGCTGCGCTTCTCCAACGAGCAGGCCGCCCTGGCCTGCGCCGTCGTCGCCAACCACCTGCGGCCCGGCCAGCTCGCCAGCGGCGGCGCGGTGACGCCGAAGGCCAGCTACCGCCTCTTCCGGGACCTGGGCGAGCACGCCCTGCCGCTGCTCCTGGTCTGCTGGGCCGACCACGCCAGCTACCTGCCCGGGGAACGCCTGCTCAAGGCCTTGCCGGCGGCGGCGCTCGATCCCGAGGCGGGTGTCCGGGCGCTGGCCCGCCTCAAGGGCGCCGACGCGCGCAAGACGGTCCGCCACCTGCAGGTCATCTCCCTCTTGGCGCGCCGCCTCTTCGACGAGAAGCGCCGGGCCGTCCCCCGGCGCCTGCTCGACGGGCGCGAGGTCATGAGGGCGCTTAACCTTAAGCCCGGCCCGGCCGTGGGCGAATGGCTGGAGCGCCTGCGCGAGGCCCAAGCCGAGGGCAAGGTCGCCACGCGCGCGCAAGCCCTGGCCTTCCTGAAATCCTGAAATGAAATTTGGGGTCAGGCCCGGAATTTCAGTGAAATTCCGGGCCTGACCCCAAATTTCAAATTCGACCCGCCTCGCGGGCGATCGCCTGCTCGCGGCGGCGCGCGGCTTCCTCCACTCCGATCAGGTTTTCTGATAAAATACGCCCCCATAAGCAACGAATCGGCCCGCCGTGGGGCGGCCTAAACTCTCAATGGCGAAAGAAACGATTCTGCTGGTCGAGGACAACAATGACGACATCGTCATTTTTCGACGCATTTTAAAGAAGGCGAACATCGCCAATCCCTTGACCGTCCTCAACGATGGCAAGCAAGCCATCGATTATCTTTCCGGCGCCGGCCGATATTCGGATCGAGCGCTCCACCCGCTGCCCTTCCTGGTCTTTCTTGACATCAAGCTTCCTTGCGTGGACGGCTTCGAGCTGCTCCACTGGATCAGGACCCGCCCCGAACTCGTGGGATTGATCGTCGTGCTGCTGACATCGTCGGACGAGGATCGCGATCGCCGGCAAGCGAACGAGCTCGCCGTTCGCCACTATTTGCTGAAACCGCCGAAAGCCGAACAGATCATCGACCTGCTCAAATCCCTGAAGCCTTGATGCGACTGCTTCGGTCTGGATGGTCCGCGGCGTTCGCAAAGACTTAGCCGCAAGCGGCGCCGCTCGGGCGGCCAGTCGCGGACGTTAAAAGAATGGTCCTAGGGTGAAAAGAATGAAAACAAGAGCTCCATCGAAATTAAGCCGCGGCCTCCCATTCGCTCTCGCATTGCTCGCCATGATCGCCTCCGGGGGGCAAGCCAAGGTGGTTTTCACCGGCTACGGAGACATGCAGGCCGCCGCTCAAGGGCGTTTTATGATCGGCGGTCCGCCCTCCGTCCTCAACTCCTTCGGGATCGGCCCCGGAGACGTCGAGGCTCGAGGGGCGAAAATCAACTCCCTCGGTCTTTTCGCGACCTCGGATATCTCGGATAACGCCCGAGTGCTCATCGACCTGACGTTCAAGGACATAGGGGCGACGACGAAGACGACGGTAATCCAATACGGATACTTGGAATACGACGATTTCGGCGGCGAGGCGCAGGTCGGAAAGATCACCTTACCCTTCAATTACTACAACCAGAACCGCTTCTATCCGTTCCAGAGGCCGTCGATCAACCCTCCGCTCTTCCAGAGCGCGATCCTGGGACTGCCGATCTCGGATATCGGCGCGACGGTCAATAAAACGTTCGACTTGGGCAACGCGGCGGCCGTGCGCGCCGATCTCTATGCCGTCAACGGATTCAAGACGTCCTCGTCGACGACGGCATTCCGCAACCCCGCGCTGCCCGGGGGCTTGGCGATCACCAACAACGTCACGGGGCAAGACGCCAACCACCGCATCGCCTTCGGCGGACGAGTGGAAATCGGGCCGCGGGCGTTGGAGAAGGACAGTTTGGGCGTGTCCTATTATCGCGACGAGTGGGACCCTCAAGGCCGGGGACTTTTCCAGATGATCGGGGCGCACCTGCACGGGACGTTCGCCGGCTTCGACTTCCTGACGGAGTATTTGCAGCTCGACGTGACGGGAGACAGGGGCATGCTCCCGAATTTCGGCACCCGCAACTGGCGCACGGACGGATTCTTCTGCGAGCTCCAATACAATCGCCTCTCCGCGTTCGACAAGCCGGTGACGCCGTGGTTCCGGGCCGAGGATTATCGAAGCTATGGAGGAAGCGGCGGGCGCGAAAACCTGACCGACTACGCGGGCGGCTTCTCCGTCCTAGTCCACGACGGCCTCATGGCCAAGTTCGAGGCGACGCGGCTTTATTACCGCCTGCCCTACGTGGATCTCGGGGACTTGACCCTGAGGGGCTATGAGCTTCTATTCGACCTGACGGCGACATTCTGATCCAGCGATGAAGCGGACGCTTCTGGCGCTCTTGCTCGCGGGCCCGATCGGGCTAGCGCGCGCCGAAAACTCCCCGCCCAAGGTCGCGATCGTGATCGACAAGCTCGATGGCGCCGGCAGGCCGCTGATCGATCGCCTGTCGCAACGGCTCGGAAGCGAGGCGCTCGTCTCGGTGAGGGAACTCTCGGCGATCGACGTCGCCGATCCGATCAAGAAGGGGCGGCTCGTCGCGTTTCTCGACGACCGCGACCTGGTCGTGCCGGTCGGCGACGAGGCGACCCGCTTCGTGTCGAAGGAAGTGGAGGACGCTCGCGTCTTCTTCGTCGGCGCCGGCATCGTCCAGGGCGACTGGCTGTCTTCGAAGCTGACGGCCGGCATCTTTTCCTACAACGTCGACCAGCTGCTCGACGCCGTCCAGGACATGCCGAGGCGCACCCTTGGATTCGCCTACACGCCCGGCTACGAGCCGGTGGCCCGGTGGATCCGGCGAGGCGCCAGCCGGAGGGGCATCGAATTGCGCGAAATGCGCATTACGAGCCTCAAGGAGCTGGCGCCGGATATTCGGAAATTGCTCGACAGCGCGCAAATCGTCTGGGTGGTCGGCGATCCCATGCTGGTTCGCGGCGCGGGCTTCGAGTTCCTGATGCAACAGACGCTGTCCAGAAGGCTGCCCGTCATCGCGACCGGCGCCCGAGACATCAAGCGCGGCGCGTTCATGAGCTTCGAGCCGACGATGGCTCCCCTGGCCGTCCTCGCCTCGCGCGACATCTCGTCCCTGCTCGCCGGAAAAGGCGCTCCCAAGATCGAGCCGGCTCCGGAGGGCGTCGTCCTTGTCAATCGGACGCTCTCCGGCAAGTGGGGCATTCCCGCGCCAGCGAGTGTTTCCTACCGCCTGGTGCCCTGATGAGGATCTTCGACGCGGCGATTCCACGGCTGCTGCGCTACGATCTGAGCCGCGACGACGTCATCAAGTGGGTCCTTTTCACCCGCCAGATGCTCGCGGTCGTGCTCGTCTCCGTCGTACTGACCGCGGGGCTTTCCGCCGCGCTGTCGATCCGGCAGACTCAAAGCGTGCTCGAAGCCTCGCTCAAGGCGCAAGCGCGCGCAACCGCGCAGTCCGTCGCGAAGGCGGCATTCGTGCCCTTGACGCTCGAGGACGACGCCGCGATCGCCGCGCTGGTGGATTCCTATCGCCGCACCGATCATCTGGGCAGATTGATCGTGCGCGACGCCGCGGGCCGCATCCGCCATGAACTGACGCTCGGGGCGGGCGCGAGCCGCGAGCTGCGGATTCAAGAGCCGATCGTTCCGGCGCGGGGCACCTCCGTGAAGCCGCCGACGCCGATCGGCTTCGTTGAAGTCGGAATGCGAAGGGATTGGATTGATCGCGAGATTGATCGGGCGGCTTGGACGAACATCTCCATCACCGGAATTCTGTCCTTGGCGATCCTGGCGCTCGGCGGCCTGGTCATCAGCCGGCTCGTCGCCCGCACCCGAGAGCTCGTCGGGGAGGCGGAACTCGTCGAAGAGGTGAAGCGCGCCAACGCCGAGCTGGAGACATTTTCTTATTCGGTCGCGCACGACCTGCGCGCGCCGGCCAGGGCCATCATCAGCTTCAGCCAGATGCTCACCGAGGATTACGCCGACAAGCTCGACGAGGAGGGAAGGGATTATCTGCGCCGGGTCCACGCCGGCGGCAGGCGAATGGAGGAGCTCATCGACGATCTTCTCAGCCTATCGCGGGTGACAAGAAGCACGATAGCCCGCCAATGGTTCGATCTGAGCGAAGTCGCCCGCCAGGTCTGCTCGCAACTCAAGGACTCCCAACCGGAGAGAGCCGTCGAGTTCGTCGTTCAAGACGGCCTGAGCGCCGAGGCGGACCCGAACCTCGCGCGCACCTTGCTGGAAAATCTGCTCGGCAATGCCTGGAAATACACGATGAAACATGCTCGGGCCAGGGTCGAGTTTGGGCGCGCCGAGCGCGAGGGAGAGACGATCTATTTCGTGCGGGACGACGGAGCGGGATTCAATATGGATTACGCGGGCAAGCTGTTCAAGCCGTTCTCGCGCCTGCACCAGGCGTCGGAGTTCGCGGGCGCGGGCATAGGCTTGGCCACAGTCCATCGCATCATCGAGCGCCACGGAGGGCGGATCTGGGCCGAATCGGCCGTCGAGAAGGGCAGCACGTTCTATTTCACGCTCGGAGAAAGAACGTGAGAAATGATCGGCCCGCTTATGATAGTATTAGTCGATTGATAATTATTCTCAACTAATTATGCGGGGACAAACGAAGCCCGAGCTCGACTTGGCCGGCGCGCTGCGCGCCCTGGGCGCTCCCGTGACGCAGCAGCGCCTGGCGATCTACGGGGAGCTGCGCCGCGCCAAGGATCATCCCTCGGCGGAGGCCGTCCACCGGCGGCTTGGCAGGCGCTTTCCTTCACTCTCGCTGGCGACGGTCTACAAGACCCTGCAGGCCTTCTCGCGGCTGGGCTTGGCCGCCCTGGTCAACGCCCCCCGCGCCGAGGCGCGCTACGACGCCATCACGCGGCGCCACCACCACCTCATCTGCGAGGCCTGCGGCCGCATCGCCGACGTCTTCGACTCCCGGCTCGACGCCCTGCGGCCGCCAAAGCTCCCGCCCGGCTTCAAGCTCTCCGGCCATTCGGTGCATTTCCGCGGGCTTTGCCCGGCCTGCGCGCGCCGCGGTTCTTTTGTTGCACGACAACGCACATATATTAAGGAGGAACGATGAGCAAGCCGCTGAAGGGAACGCAAACGGAGGCGAATCTGAAGGCCGCCTTCGCAGGGGAGTCCGGCGCCAACCGCCGCTACCTCTATTTCGCGAAGGTCGCCGACGTGGAGGGGCATCCCGAGATCGCCGGCAACTTCCGCGACACCGCGGAGGGGGAGACGGGCCATGCCCACGGCCACCTGGACTGGCTCAAGCAGTCCGGCGATCCGGCCACCGGCCTGCCTTTCGGGGACACCGCGAAGAACCTGGCCGCCGCGGTGGCGGGTGAGACCTACGAGTACACCGAGATGTACCCCGGCATGGCCAAGAAGGCGCGCGAGGAGGGTTTTGCGGAGATCGCGGAGTGGTTCGAGACGCTGGCGCGGGCGGAGAAGTCGCATGCGGGCCGCTTCGCCAAGCTCCTGGAGGCGGTCAAGAAGTAGGGGGAACGGTGTTTAATCCCGACAGCGGGCAGCCGGTCTATTGGGACCGCCGGGCGCTGACGACGGAGTTTCAGCGCGTGCTGGACGTCTGCCACGGCTGCCGCCGCTGCTGGAACCTCTGCCCCTCCTTCGGAAACCTCTTCAAGAGGATAGACCAAATCGAGGACGCCCAGACCTCGGCCGCCGGAGGCATGTCGGCGGCCGAGCGCCTGGAGCGGGCCTCCTCGGATGTGAAAGGGGAGGGCCGCGCGGCCGCGCCGCAGACGGAGCTGGCCCGGCTGGAAAACCCGGTCGACGCCCTGAGCGAGGCGGATCGCGGGCGCGTCGTCGACGACTGCTGGCAGTGCAAGCTCTGCTACAACAACTGCCCCTACCACCCGCCGCACCGCTTCGCGCTGGATTTTCCGCGCCTCTTGCAGCGCTACCGCGCCGTCGAGGTCAAGGAGGGGCGCTGGCGCTGGCAAGATACGCTGCTCGCTCGCGCGGACCTCATCGGGCGGCTGTCGAGCGGCTGGCGCGCCGCCCTCGTCAACCGCCTCAACGCCAGCAAGCCCTACCGCCGCCTGCTGGGCGCCGTCCTCGGCATCCATCCGGAGCGCCAATTGCCCCGCTTTCATGCGCGCACCTTCCGGGACTGGTGGGACGTCCGCGGCCCCAAGGCGCGCTCGCAGGGGCGCGTGGCCCTCTTCTACACCTGCAGCGTCGAGTACAACTGGCCCGGGATCGGCCGCGCGGCGGTCCATGTCCTGGAGAAAAACGGCTTCGAGGTCGTCTGCCCGCCGCAAAGCTGCTGCGGCATGCCCTTCCTCGACGCGGGAAGGCTGAAGTCCGCCAAGGCGGCCGCGCGCCGCAACGTCGCCCGATTCCTGCCCCTGGCCCAGCAAGGCGTGCCGATCGTGGCGCTGGGCCCGACCTGCTCCTACATGCTGCGCCAGGAATATCCGTCCCTGCTGGGCAGCGAGGCCGCGCGCGTCGTGGCCGGCGCCGCGCGGGACGTCAACGAATTCCTGGTCGCGCTGCACCGGAAGGGCCGCCTGAACCTGAGCTTTTCATCCAGCCCCGCCTCCTTCGCCTACCAGGCCGCCTGCCATCTTAGGGCGCAGAACATCGGGCTTAAGGGCAAGGAGCTGCTGGAATTGCTGCCCGGAGCCCGCGTCAGCGTGCTGGAGCGCTGCACGGCCCACGACGGGACCTGGTCGATGAAGCGGGAGCACTTCAAGGAGTCGATGGACTACGCTGGCAAGCTTTTTAAGGCCCTGGAGGAGGCGCAAGTCGAGCAGGTCGCAAGCGACTGCCCCCTGGCCGGCCTGCAGATCACGCAGGGCACCGGCCGGCCGGTCCGCCATCCGGTCGAGCTCTTGGCCCAAGCCTATGGCTTCTCAGATTAAGCCGGAGGAGCTGCTGGACTTGCGGGGCTACGAGGCGCTGCGCCCCCGGCGCCTGGCCGAGATCATCGCCTTGAAGGAGCGCCGCCGCGTCGCCCTCGGGCCCTGGGTGTCCTGCGTCTTCGAGAACCGCCGGACGGTCCTGCATCAGATCCAGGAGATGCTCCGCATCGAGCGCTTAAGCGAGCCGGCGCGCATCGCCCACGAGATCGAAACCTACTCGGAGCTGCTGCCGCAAGACGGCGAGCTGTCCGTGACCCTGTTCATTGAGATCGCCGACGCCGCAGAGCGCCGCCGGGCCCTCTCCAAGCTGGGCGGCCTGGAGAAGACCCTGGCCTTGGAGCTCTGGGGCGGACGCGGCATGGGCGTCGAGCGCGTCGCGGCCTTCGACAAGCGCCCCATCGACCCCGAAATCGAGCGCCCGGGCCAGGCCACCGCGGTCTACTACCTGGGCCTGCGGCTTAACGCCGAGCAGCGCCGCCTCTTTATTTCCGACGCGCCGGAGGCCCGGCTGCGCCTGTCGCATCCCGTCTACGACCACGCCGCCCTGCTTGTACCCGCCCTGCGCCGCGAGTTGTCGTCCGATTGGGGATAATTGATAGAATTCAAAGGTGAGCGGCACGCTGCGCTCCTCCCTGGCCGAGTTCGCGGGGACCTTCGCCCTGGTCTGGCTGGCGGCCTCCGCCGCCTGCCTGGGCGGCCCCGGCAGCCTCGGCGCGGCCCTGGCCTACGGGCTGGCCTTCGGCATGCTCGTCTACGCCTTCGGCTGCGCCGACGCCCACTTCAACCCCGCCCTGACCGTGGCCCTATGCTTGACGCGGAGAATCGATATCGCCCGCGGCCTGCTGCTGGTCTTTAGCCAGCTCCTCGGCGCCGGACTGGCCGGATTATTCCTGCTCCGCAGCCTGCACGGCCAGGCGGCCGCGGGAATCTGCGCCCTCCACGGAATCGGCTTTCGCATGGGCACCCTCATCGAGGCGATGGCGACCTTCTGGGTCGTCTTCGTCTACTGCTCGGCGCGCCTCGACGCCCCCGACCGCTCCGGCGGCGCCGCCATCGCCGCCGCCGCGGTCTGCGCTTGCCTTGCCACCGCGGCGTTGACCGGGGGAGCCTTCAACCCGGCGCGCTCCTTCGGGCCGGCGCTGGCGCTGGGCCGCTGGAGCGACTGGTACGTCTATTGGGCCGGGCCGTTGGTCGGAGCGGCTCTGGCCGCGCAACTTTACGAGCGCCTCTTCGTCGCCAAGGCGCGGGAGAAGCCATGATCCAGCTGGAAACCCTGCCGCTCTCGAAACTCTCCGACCCGAATTTGCCCGCGGCCGTCTTCGCCTTCGAGGACGCCGGCCTGGCCGGCGCGCGCCATTTAAACGCCGGAGCGCGCAAGCGCCTGCTGGAGGCGGCCAAGGCGGAAGGCTTCAAGGGCAAGCCGGGGGAATGCTGCCCGCTGTCCTGGGAGGGCCGGCGCCTGATCGTCGTGGGGCTGGGCCGGCGCAAGGGCTACTCGCGCGAGGCCCAGCGCCGGGCGGCGGGCAAGCTGTGGGCCTTCGCCAAGTCCCGCCACGAGCGCCTGGCCCTCTGGCCGGAGGATTGGCTGGGCGCGGCCCAAGGCCTGCTGCTGGGCTCCTACCGCTTTTGCGAGTACAAGAAGGAGGACCCCGACAAGCTGACGGAAGTCTTTCTGGCGACGGCGTCGGCCGCTGAGCAGCGCGCCGCGCGCCGCGCGCTGGAGCAGGCCCGCCTGGAGGCGGACGCCGTCTGCCTCGTGCGCGACCTGGTCAACCGCGGTCCCTCCGACAAGACCCCGCAAAGCCTGGCCGAGCTGGCCAAAAGCTTCGCCGGCCTGAGCGTGGAGGTCATCGACAAAGAGCAGGCGCGGAAGCTGGGCATGGGAGCGCTCCTGGGCGTCTCGCGCGGCAGCTCGGTCGATCCGGCGCTCATCCATCTCTCCTACAAGCCCAAGAACGCCAAGAAGCGCGTCGGCCTGGTCGGCAAGGGCATCATCTTCGATTCCGGCGGCCTGTCGCTCAAGCCCCCGCAGCACATGGAGACGATGAAGGGCGACATGGCCGGCGCGGCCTCCGTGCTGGCCGTGATGCGCGCCCTGCCCCGCCTCAAGCCCAAGGTCGAGGTCCACGGCTACTGCGCCTGCGCCTACAACATGCCGGGGCCGGACGCCCTGAAGCCCGGCGACGTCGTGCGGGCCCTCAACGGCAAGACGATCGAGGTCCTCAACACCGACGCGGAGGGCCGCCTGGTGCTGGCGGACGCCCTCTCCTACGCGGCGCGCGAGAAGCTGGACGCCGTCATCGACCTGGCCACCCTGACCGGCGCCGTGGTCGTCGCCCTGGGCTCGAAGGTCACCGGGGCCATGGGAGATCGTTCTCTCTTGGCGCGGCTTGCGGCCTCCTCCCGCCGCTGCGAGGAGCCCTTCTGCGAGCTGCCGCTCTTCGAGGACTACGCGGAGCAGATCAAGAGCTCCATCGCCGACGTGCAGAACATCGGCAAGGTCCGCGGCGAGGGCGGCTCGATCATCGGCGGCCTCTTTTTGCGCGAGTTCGCCGGAGAGGCCCCTTGGGTCCATCTCGACATCGCCGGCACGGCCTGGAACGACCAGCCCTCCGCCTACTGCCCCGCCGGCGGCACCGGCTCGCTCGTGCGCACGCTGCTCGACTACCTGGCCGGCCTGTGAGCAAGCGCGACTCCTCGCCGCGGGCGCGGCGCCTGCGGGAGCTTTCCGCCCACATCGAGGCCATCCTGCCCCTGCTGGGCGAGGACCGCCGCCGCGAGGGGCTGCTCAAGACGCCCGAGCGCGTGGCCAAGGCCCTGCTCGAACTGACCAGCGGCTACGCCGCGGACGTCGACGCGATGATCAACGACGCCGTCTTTCGCGAGGCCTACAGCGAGATGGTCCTGGTCAAGGACATCACCTTCTACAGCCTCTGCGAGCACCACCTGCTGCCTTTCTTCGGCAAGGCGCACATCGCCTACCTGCCGGACCGCAAGATCATCGGCCTCTCCAAGCTGCCCAAGCTGGTCGACATCCACGCCCGCCGCCTGCAGGTCCAGGAGCGCATGACCAGCCAGATCGCAGAGACCTTGATGCGCAAGCTCAAGCCGATCGGCGTCGGGGTCGTCATCGAGGCCCGGCATCTCTGCATGGAGATGAGGGGGGCCGAAAGCCTGCTCTCGCCCACGGTGACCAGCGCCATGCTGGGCGCCTTCCGCGACGACCCGCGCACCCGCCAGGAGTTCTTGAAGCTGCTGCGCGTCTCTAGCCCTGCGTAGCCGGCGTCTTATGCGAGCCGTCGCAGAAGGGCGGGGTCTTGGTGCGCTTGCAGCCGCACCAGGCGACCTTCTTGGGCTGGTCGATCTCGCAGATCACCGGCCGCTTGCCGGTATTAAGCCGGGCGTGGGAGCCGTCGCAGTAGGGCTGCTTGAGGGACTCGCCGCAGCTGCACCAGGCCTTCTTGCCCGGCTGCTCCTCGACGACCCAGGGCGCGTCTCGTTTGGTCGACATCAGGCGCTCCTCCCGACCCGGCCGGCGTGGCCGATCGCCACCAGGATTCCCAATAGGCCGACGACGATGCCCACGGCTAGCGCTCCGGCCCCGTTGGCGCTGGCATGCTCGGCGCCGAGCATGCCGAAGAGCATAGGACCGGCCATGTAGGTGTTGGCGCGCGAGGCCAAGTACGCCTTGCGCCGCGCCGCCGGCTGCCGCTCCGCCGGCATCTCGCCGCGCAGGATGGCGCGGTTGGTCGGCCAGATGATGAACCAGACGTTAAACCACATGACGGCGCCCAGGAGCATCCCCATCATCAGCCAGGCCGAGGGCATGCGGGCGCCGACCGCGCTCAAGCCCCCGGTCGCCGGATCGTACATGAAGATCATGGCGTAGAGGATGAGGCCGGACAGCAGCGTGGCCATCGCTCCCCAGCGAAACCACCACAGGGCCCGCGGCAGCAGCTTCGGGTTGACCGCTTTCTTGGCCGCCTCGTCCAGCTCGGCCTGCAGCGGCACGTTGACGAAGTTAAAGAAGAACAGGAAGCCGATCCAGGTGATGCCGGCGATCACGTGGAACCAGCGGAAGAAAAACTGCGCGTTCTGCATCAGCCCCTCCTTGGTACGCGGGAGAAGCTACCAGTTTAGGGCTTGTTAATCAATAATTCAGCGCCCTCTCTCGGAAACTTCAAGGCGGCCGGATGAAGAGACGATGAGCGTCAACCGCGCCAGCGGTCGGCTCGAGATCACGGCGCGCACGGCGTAGCGCGCGGCCCCGTTCGGCAGCGCCCCTGCCCAGACCACCTGCAGGACAACCCTGCCCGGCGACCCGCTCCCCAACTTGCCTCGGATCAGGCTGTCGAGCTTGGGCTGCGGCTGTTTCAAGGCCGAATCAATCGGCCCGCGCAACTCCGGATCGATCATGCGATAGTTGAAGTCCAGCTCGTAGACCCAGACGGGATCAAGCGAGGCCGAAAGGTTCAGCAAGACCTGCGGTGGCCGCGGGCGCTCCTGAGGCTCGACGACGATCGAAACGCCGGTAAAACGGAGGTCCCGACGCAATAAGTCTTTCGCTGCCGCCTTCAGTTCCTCGTTGCTCGCGCGCTCGCCGCGGAAAATGTCGTGTTGAGAGCGCTTCTCGAAGCGGTCCGGATCGATCTGCAGCGCCAACACCCTCCGCGGCGTCGCCGGATTGGAGAGATCCAGCCGCGGCAAGACGCCGCGCAATCCCAGCGACTGGAGATACGGGGAAGCCTCGAATAACCGCCGGGCTCGGCGCGCCAAGCGGTTCAACTCATCCCAGGATCTGCCCAGTTCCAGCAGGTAATAAGAGGAAGGCGAAAACCGGGACTCTGCGGTCACGGTCGGACCCTTAGGCGACATGCTCGCCGCGCCGGCGGCGACCAGCCTATGCATCAACTCCCCGCGAGCGCGCTCCTCCTCCGACTCCAGCCGGCGCAGGCCTACATCGCGCCTCCGGCCGCAGTAAAACCGCAGCGCCCTGACGACCTTGATCATCGAAAACAACCGCGCCTCCCGGTCCTTGAGCGCGTCGAGCGACAGCGCGGAGAGATCCCTCGAGCCCGCAAAGCCGGCCAGGGCCCGTCCCACCTCTCGGTCGACCAGCGGCGCGGCCGCACTCAACGCAGCGGACAATTCCGCCGCGATCCGAAGGCGTTCCTGCTGCGACAGCGCGGCGCGGCTGGCCAAGAGCCGCAAGAGCTGCCTTCGCCGCTGGAGGGGAAGTTGCATGAACAGCGGACCGAGCATCGCCCTGCGGGCGACTGCATCGGGCCTCTGCTGCATCAACGCCATCCCCAAGTCTCGGGGAAATCCGATGTCCGAGGACAAGCCGCCCATATACAAGCCCCGCAGGCTCCTGACGACGGCCGGCCCCGGATCGAGCAGGGAAAACGCCGGCGAGAAGAAATATGCGCGCTCGCCGCCGCCGGCTTGAGCCGCCGCGCCCAAGCCGCAGGCCAGGAACAGGGACAGCAGCGCGGGCATGGCCTTGGGCATCAAGACAGGATAGCCTGCCCTGCCTCGCGCGACATGGGCCGTTAGTCCCCGCCGCGACTAGGCTAATTGTTCCCGCCCCGGCAGTAGCGATCCCGTATCGCCGCGATGACCTTATCCTCGAGCCCACCGACCTTCTTGCTGGCGATGCCCAGAACCTCGATGCCGGCGCTGGTCATACGGAAGAAAACGCGGGCGCCATAGTTGCCCCGCAGGTAGGACACGCCGGCGCAGAGGGCCTTCGTCCCCTTCCCCGGATTGTTGTTGCCGCGCCGAAATTTGTCCAGCAACTGATCTGCCTCCGCCTTGGTCCGCGAATCCGCGAGCGCCTTATCGGCCAGCTTGGAAAGATTCGGCATGTCCTGGTACGCCTTCTTGACCGCCTGCATCATCAGCGGCGAGCCGGCTGGAATCGCCAGCGTCACGCCGGCGACCAAGGCCAGCAGGCGCGCCTGCGCCGCCGTCAGCGGCACGACGCCGCCGGAGGAGAGGACCAGGGCCGGGCCCCTGGGCGAGAGCAGGAACTGAAACAGGCCGCGGCCTCCCAGGCTCTCGGCCAGGCCCGACAGGCCGGCCGCGGCCAGCTTCGGCGCCACCACGGAGACCTCGTAGGCGCCGCTCAGAGCCAAGAGCCAGCCGATGCCGGAGACTCCGCGCTCGGACTGCTCCGTCAAAAAGCGCCTCTCTTGCGCGTCGTCCTGGAACTCGGCGCCCAAGCGGCGCAGCGCGATGGCCTCGCGCTTGAACAGGCAGGCGGCCTGCAGCCGGACCGGGATCGGGGCGCCGGCATCCAACGCGATCCCGGCCATCTCCAGCGCCCATAGCCTCTGGTCCACGGCCCGGGCGCCCAGGCCCTCCGCGCGCACTCGCGGATCGTTGAGGTCCAGCTCCAGGGGATCGCCCTTCTTGTCCCAGAACGCCAGCACCTCGCGAGGCGGCTGGAACGTCCGCGGATCGTAATAGCGCACGACACCCAGGATGACCTTCGGATCGGCGCTCTCGAAATCCTCCCGGGTATTATTCGGGAAACCGGAGGTCACGACGAAGGCGGCGTGGGCGTAGCGGCTCCAGCCCCGCGGCAGCCGGCGCCAATAGGGCCAAACCGCGCCGTCGCGCTTGGAGCAGCCGGGAGTCGGCATGGCGCGAATTGCCGCCAGCGACTTGGCGTCGGGCCAGCCCAGCAACAGCGGCAGCGTCCGGCCGCTGTAACTCGAATTAGGCTGGATCGCTGGAAGCTTGACGCGCTTGCGGCCCTTCAAGCTGGTCGAAAGCTGGCTCCAATTCGAGACGGAGATGATCTTGGCGCCGGCGTCGACGCTGGAGCCGGCCAGCAGGGCTGAGAGGACGACAGCGGCAAGGGGCCTCATTCCCCGCTACTATGTATCCGGAACGCCGCGGCGTCAAGGGCTCGGCCCTCCCCAAATCCGCGCCTTGACGCCGCGGGCTAGTCCCGCTAAAATGAAGCGGTCGCGGGCGTAGTTCAATGGCAGAATGGGAGCTTCCCAAGCTCTAGACGTGGGTTCGATTCCCATCGCCCGCTCCAGATCTCTTATGCGCATGCGCCCGCGCCTTCTGCTCGCCGCCGCCCTTGTCGGCTTGGCCGCCGCGGCCGCGCCGCGCGTAAAGGCCCAGTGGATCGCCCCGCAAGAGTGGCTGCGCTTCTCGGTGCTGACCGCCGCCGGTCCGGCGGAGCCGCCCCCGGCCATCCTGCGGGCGCTGCGGCACGTGGCCTGGGCCCAGCACCGCATCGTCCGGGGGGAGTGGAGCGCGGTCAACCTGGCCAGGAAATACGGCACCACGAAAGCCAGCCTGCAGGCCACCAACCACGACGAGCTCTACATCATGCCGATCGGCCGGCGCCTGACCGTCCTCAACAAGCCCGGCGAGCTCTACACCGTGCGCAGGGACGGAGAAACGCTCTCGCGCATCGCCCTGCGCTTCTGTCCTTCCGGCGCGAGCCGGCGGGCGGCCTGCGAGGAGAACCTGGTCCTCGCCAACGACCTGCCGGGCGCGGCCCTCCTCAACGATTACGAGTTCAGCAAGGGCGACCGCCTGCTCATCCCGCATTTCCGAGTGCCGCGCTTCGACTCCTTTCATTTTCCGCTGCGCGGCGCCATCCGCATCACCTCCGGCTTCGGGATGCGCTACCACCCCCTGCTGCACAGGCGGCGCTTCCACGACGGATTCGACATCGCCAAGCCCTACGGCACGCCCGTCTTTCCGGCGCGCAGCGGGCGGGTCATACAGACCGGCTGGGTGGAGGGCTACGGCATGCTGATCGTCATCCGGCACTCGGACGGCTGGACGACGCGCTACGGCCATCTCTCCAAGATCTTCGTGCACCCGGGCCAGCTCGTGGAGCGCGGCCGCACGATGATCGGCCGCGTCGGCTCCACCGGCCTGTCCACCGGGCCGCACCTGCACTTCGAGGTCCGCGACCGCCATAACCGCCCCATCAATCCTGGAAGGATGATCGGCCGCGGGTAGGCCAGCCGGTCCAGCTGCCGCCGCGATTGAAGTATAATTGCGGTCCATGCTGGCGCTCTGGCTCGTCCTAATTCGGACGGCCGCGGCCGCGCCGGCCCCACGCCCGCCGGCCCCGCAAGCCGCGTTGCGCCGCGGCAACGCCTATTATTTCGCGGGACGCCAGGTCCCCGCCCTGCGCGCCTACGAGCGCGCGACGGCCTTGAGCAGCGCTTGCCTCCAAGGCTGGCTTAACGGAGCCGTCGTCCTGGAGGAACTCGGCCGGCGCCGGCAGGCTGTCCATTGGTACGTCAGGGCCGCGGCCCTGACGGACGACCCCGAGGTCTGGACAGAGCTGGGTTGGGCGCTGTGGCGCGACGACCGCCCGGCCAAAGCGGCGGCCGCGTTCTCCCGCGCGCTGGAGCGCCGGCCGAACCAAGCCCGCGCCCTGCTGGGGCTGGCGCGCATAAAGCTCGACCAAGGCCGGCCGTCCGAGGCGCTGCCCCTGCTGCAACGCGCCCGCGCCGCGACCCCTCTGCTCAATGCCGCGTCCTATTACGAGGGGAAAGCCTACGAGCGCTTGGGCCGGCTGGGGCGGGCCGCCGATGCCTACGCGCGCGCGGTGTCCGGGGACTCCTACTTCCTGGAAGGCCGCGAGGCCTTGGGCCGCGTCGACTTAAGGCGGCATGCCTACGCCGACGCCTACAAGCAGCTCTCCAAGCTCCTCGCCGCGCGCCCCTACGACGGCGCCTTAAGGCGGCTTTTGGACAGCTTGCGGCCTACGCCCAAGCGGCGCCCGACTTCCTGGAAGCTGGGCGCGCTGCGCCAGGCCATCCCCTATCTCGCCGCCTCGCCCCCCGCGCCCGGCTCGCCGCTCATCCGCGTCGGCCTGGACACAGACTCCCTGGGCAGGCCCAAGCCCAGGCGGCAGGCCCGCGTCACGGCCAACACCGCCTTCAATGCCCTGGACGCCGCCACCGGACGGATCGTCCTCTCGGGGCGAGCGGGAGAAATCTGGACCCTGCGGCTTAAGAAGCGGCGCGGCAAGCCGCTCGTGGCCCTCATCGACGCGGAGGGACGGACCGCGGCCCTGAGCCGGAGGGGCTACCTGCTAGAGCCGCGCTCGCCCTCGCTGGGAGTGCTCGCCCTCGATCCTGCTTCCGGGCCCGACGGCGACCAAGCCGGGCGGCTGCTGCGCGGCCGCCTCGAGGCGACTCTTTTCGGCCGCGGCCTGCGGCTGGTCGACATCGTCGACATCGAGAACTACGTCAACGGGGTGCTGGCCGCCGAGATGCCGGCCCGCTCGCCCCTGGAGGCGCTCAAGGCCCAAGCCGTCCTGGCGCGCACCAACGCCCTCTTCCTTAAAAAGGTGGCGCGCCCGCACCGCCGCTACGGCTACGACGTCTGCGACCGCCAGCACTGCCAGGTTTACGCGGGGGCTCGCGTCGAGAGCGCGCGCTCCAGGGCCGTCGTCGAGCGCACGCGCGGGATCGTCGTCACCTACAAGGGGCGGCTGGCCCACGTGATCTATTCGGCCAACTGCGGCGGCCGCACCCAGAGCGGCCGGGACGTGGCGGGCTGGGGGGACGTGCCTTACTGGGTCGGCGTCGCCGACTCCGCGCGGCCGCAGGACATCTCCTCGCCGTGGGCGCTGCGCCATTGGCTGCGCTCCTGGCCCGGCGCCTTCTGCCAGCCCTCCGCGGACGTGCCGCCGTCCCATTTCCGCTGGACCCGCATCGTCTCCTGGAGGGCCCTCCAAGCCAGGCTGAACCGCGCGCTGGGGATCGGCCGGCTGCGTGCGGTGCGCGCCCTCAAGCGCTCGCCCTCCGGCAACGTCGACTCCGTCCTGATCGTCGGCAGCCGCCGCAGCAGGATCATCGACTCCGAGCTGGCGATCCGCGACGACCTGGCTCCCGGCTCCCTGCGCAGCACGCTGTTCGCCATCGATTACGAATACGACCGGCGCGGACGCCCGAGCGCGCTGGTGTTTAACGGCGGCGGCTGGGGCCACGGCGTCGGGCTTTGCCAATCGGGAGCGATCGGCCGGGCCGAGGCGGGCCAGACCTACGGACAGATCATCAAGGCCTACTTCAAGGGCGTCGAGCTCCGTCGCTTGGACTATTAGCCGCCGCGGCCGATGAGCTATGATGGCGCGATGAATCGCTGGCTTCTGTCCCTCGCCGCGGCGCTGGCGCTGGCCGGCTGCCGCGGCAGCGCGCCGACGCGAGACGGCCCTCCGGAGGCCGGCATCGCCTCGCTGCTCTTAAGCTGCCGCCTGACCCTGCCCGCCGGCCAGACGGGCGCCGGATCGGTCACGCTGAACCTGGAGGGACGGGACGGCAACGCGCAAGCCTACCGCCTGCCGCTGCCCTCCTCCCGCCCTTCCTTTTATCAGGTCGAGCCCGGCGCCTACCGGCTGGCGCCGCCGCGCTCCCTCTTCGGCTCGGCCCAAGCCGGCTTGACGGTAGAAAGCGAAGGCCGCGTCTACACGGCGCCCCTCCCGCCGGAGCTGGAGCGGGCCTCCCTCGATCTCAAGCCCCGCCAAGTCCTCGTCCTGGGCGAGTTGGAGGTCTCTCTGGAAGGCTCGCCAAATCAAGCGCCCACGGCCAGGGTCTTTCTCGACGACTCTGCGCAAACCCGCCGCTCCCTGCTCCAGGAGGAGATCCGCCTGATGATGGATCCCGACGCCCCGCCGCAGCGGCGAGAGGCGGCGATCGCCTGGCTGCCGGCGCTGGAGCAAGCGTTGACCGGGCTGCTCTCCGATCAGAGGCCGACGCCCTGGAGCCGAGCGCGCCAGTGAGCCGGAGGCTTCTGCTCGGCGCCGATCTGGGCGGGACCTGGCTGCGCCTCTGCCTGGCCGACGATTCCGGCCGCTTTCTGCGCCGCGTCCGCGTCGGCGCGGTCCCCTGGCCGCAAGCGCCGGCCCGCATCGCCGCGCTGCTGAAACGCTGGAACAACCCGAAGCTGTCCTGGCTGCTGCTCGGCGGCAAGGGCCTGCGCGGCCGGCGCGAGCAGAAAGCGCTGCGCCGCGCCTTGCGCGGCCTGGCCGACCGAATCGTCGTGATCTCAGATTTGGAATTGTCTCATCGCGCGGCCTTTCGCGGGGGCACGGGAGTCCTCCTCATCGCCGGCACCGGCTCCTCGGCGCTCGGGCGCGATCGCAAGGGACGCTGGCGCTACGCGGGAGGCTGGGGTCCCCTTTTGGGCGACGAGGGCTCGGCCTTCTGGATTGGAAAGGAGGCCCTCAAGGATTCCCGCTTGTCGCGCTCCTGGCCCGCCGAACTTCCGCTGCGCCTGGCCCGCCACCCCAATCCCGTCCGCGCCACGGCCGCCCTGGCCCGGCGCGTATTGAAGCTGGCCGAGCGCGGCGATCCCGCCGCGGCGGCATTGCGCCGGCGAGCCGCCAAAGCGCTGGCCGCTCTGGCCGGGGAGGCCGCCGCCGGCCTGCCTTCCCCGGCGCCCCTCGCCCTGCACGGGGGGCTTTTTAGCGACCGCGCGCTGCGAAAGCAAACCCTCTCGCTGTTGCGCGGCTTCCGCGTCCAAGTTCCGGCGGTGACGGCCGAGCAGGCCGCCGCGCTGGCCGGCCTGGGCCAAAAACGCTACAATCAGCATCCATGAAGATCGCACTGGGCGCCGACCACGCGGGCTTCGAGCTGAAACGACAGGTCGTAGAATGGCTCGGCCGCCTGGGCCACGAGGCGCTGGACCTGGGCACCGACGATCCCCGGCCCTGCGACTATCCAGACTACGCGCGCGAGGTCGCTCTCGCGGTGGCCGAGGGGCGCGCCCAGCGCGGCATCCTCGTCTGCGGCAGCGGCGTGGGCGCCAGCGTCGCCGCCAACAAGGTCCCCGGGGCGCGCGCGGGGCTTTGCCACGACGCCTTCTCCGCGCGGCAAGGCGTGGAGGACGACGACGTCAACATCCTCTGCCTGGGCGCGCGCGTCATCGGCTCGGGGCTGGCCTTCGAGATCGTCAAGACCTGGCTGGAGGCCCGCTTCTCCAACGCCGAGCGCCACGCGCGGCGCCTGGCCAAGGTCCTGGCCATCGAGCGCGAGTTCGGATCGCGCCGATGAGCAAAAATCCCCTGCGCGAGCTGGAGCGCTTCGGCGTCAGCGTCTGGTACGACAACATCAGCCGCGGCTTGATCCAGGAAGGGAAACTGGCGCGGCTGATCGCCGAGGACGGCTTGACCGGAGTGACGTCCAACCCGACGATCTTCGAGAAGGCCATCGGCTCCTGCGCCGATTACGACGCGGACATCCTGGCCTTGGGCCGCCAGGGCAAGACCCCGGCCGAGATCTTCGAGCATTTGGCCTGCGGCGACGTGCGCGCCGCGGCAGACCTGTTCTTGCCCGTCTACAGCGCCAGCGCGGGCGCCGACGGCTACGTCAGCCTGGAGTTGCCTCCGAGCCTGGCCCATGACGCCGCCCGGAGCGCGCGCCAGGCGCAACATCTGCACAAGCTCGTCGGCCGGCCCAACGTGATGATCAAGATCCCCGGCACCGTCGAGGGCGTGGCGGCCTTCGAGGAAGCGACGGCCGCCGGCATCCCGGTCAACGTCACCCTGCTCTTCTCGCAGCGCCGCTACGCGGCCGTCGTGGAGGCCTACCTGCGCGGCCTGGAGCGCCGCGCGAAGGCCGGCCAGGAGCTCTCCCGCCTCGCCTCGGTGGCCAGCTTCTTCGTCAGCCGGGTCGACACCTTGATCGACGCCCGCCTGGAGGGACGCGGGCCGCAGGCCGATGCCCTGCGGGGCACGGCGGCCATCGCCAACGCGAAGCTCGCCTACCAGATCTACAAGGAGCGCTTCGGCTCGCCGCGCTTCGCCGCCCTGCGCGAGAAGGGCGCGCGGCCGCAGCGGCTGCTGTGGGCCTCCACCAGCGCGAAGAATCCCCGCTACCGCGACGTCGTCTACGTCGAGGAGTTGATCGGCGCCGACACCGTCAACACGATGCCGCCCCAGACCCTGGACGCCTTCCGCGACCACGGCGCCTGCCGCCCCGCGCTGGAGGAGGACGTGGCCAAGGCCCGCGCCCAGTGGGAGGCCCTGGCCGGCTGCGGCGTCGACGTCGCGCAGGCGGCCGAGCGGCTCGAGGCCGAGGGCCTGGCCGCCTTCGCCAAGTCCTTCGAGACCCTGCTGGGCCAGATCGCCGCCAAGCGCGAGTTGGTCGAGGCCGAGGCGGGGCCGGCGGACGCCGGGCTGGCGCGGCTTAAGCGCGAGCGCTTCTGCGCGCGGCTGTGGGCCAAGGATCCCTCGCTTTGGACGGAACAGCCCGCCGCCCGCAAGATCATCAAGAACGCCCTGGGCTGGCTGACGGCCCCGGAGGCGATGGCGGCGGGGCTGGGCGTCGTGCGGGCCTTCGCCGAGGAGATCCGCAAGGAGGGCTTCGAGGACGTCCTGGTTCTCGGCATGGGCGGCTCCTCCTTGTGCTGCGAGGTTTTTTCCCGCTGCTTTCCCGTCGCCAAGGGCCACGCGCGCCTGAGCGTGCTCGACACCACCAACCCGGCCGCCATCGCCTCCATGGCCAAGGCCCTGGAGGGCCGCAAGACCTTGTTCATCGTCTCCAGCAAGTCCGGCTCCACGCTCGAGCCCAACTGCCTGATGGACTATTTCTGGGCCGGCGTCGAGAAAAAGGAGGGGGCCGCCGCGGGACGCCGCTTCGTCGCGATCACGGACCCCGGCACCTCGCTGGAAGAGCTGGCCCGCCGGCGGCGCTTCCGCAAGGTCTTCCTCAATCCCGCCGACGTGGGGGGACGCTTTTGCGCGCTGACCTTCTTCGGCCTGGTCCCGGCGGCGTTGATGGGCGTGGACGTCGAGCGGCTCCTCTCGCGCTCGCGCGAGATGGCCCGGCGCTGCGGCCAGGGCGCGGCCGACGGCGACAATCCGGCGCTGCGCTTGGGCGCCGCCCTGGGGGGCCATGCCGCCGCCGGGCGAGATCAATTGACGCTGTGGCTGTCTCCGGCCATCGCCTCCTTCGGGCTGTGGGTGGAGCAACTGCTGGCGGAGTCCACCGGCAAGGAAGGCCGGGGCATCCTGCCGGTGCTGGGCGAGCCGATCCTGGAGCCCGGCGCTTACGGCGCCAAACGCCTGCTGGCCTCGGTGGCGCTGGCCTGCCAGCCCGCCCCGAGCGCCTTGGCGCGCTTGGAGAGCCGCGAGCGGCCCCGCTTGTCGCTGAGCTTGGCGGACGCCTACGATCTTGGAGGCCAGTTCTTCCTGTGGGAGGCGGCGACGGCGGCGGCGGGCTTGCTTCTCGGCGTCAACCCCTTCGACCAGCCCGACGTCCAGTCGGCCAAGGACCAAGCCAAGGCCCTGTTGAGCTCGCTGCAGGCGGGGGAGCTGCCGGCCGAGCCGGCGAGCCTGGACGCCGGCGGCCTGGCGGGCTTCGCGGACGAGGGCCTGCTCTCCGCCCTGGGGGCCAAGGCCGGCGCCGGCCCCGCGCGCAGGACTCTGGCCGATGTCCTTTCCGCACATTTTTCCCGGCTGCGCCGGGACGGCTACGCAGCCGTGCTGGCCTACGTGCAGCCCACCGACGAGCATCGCCGGGCGCTGGAGGCGCTGGCCGAGAGGCTGCGCGCCCTCTCGGGCGCGCCGATCTGCCTCGAGTTCGGGCCGCGCTACCTGCACTCCACGGGGCAGCTCTACAAGGGGGGAGGTCCGGGCGGGGTGTTCCTGCAGCTCATCGAATCCGGCGGCCCGCGCCTGCCCGTGCCGGGGCGCGATTTCACTTTCGACACCCTCCACCTCGCCCAAGGGCGCGGGGATTTCGCCGCCCTGCTCGGCCGCGGCAGGCCGGTCCTGCGCCTGGAGCTGGGCGATCCGGGCCGCAAGCCGCTGCAAGCCCTGCTCAACGCGGCCTCGGCGCTGGAATGCCGGCGTTGAGCCCCGCCGCCTTGCGGCGTCGCGCCCGCGACGTCAGGCTGTTTATTTTCGACATCGACGGCGTGCTGACCGACGGCTTGCTCTATCATATAGTCGACTCCGCAGGGACCTTGATCGAGTTCAAGGGCGTCAACACCCAGGACTCCATCGCCCTCTCTTGGCTGCCCCGCCTGGGCCTGGTCACCGGCTGCATCAGCGGCCGCGATTCGGAGGGGATGAGCCGGCGATTGCGCATGCTTCATGTAGCCTACGTCTACCAAGGGCGGCTCGACAAGCGCGCGGTCTTCGACGAGATCTGCCGCAAGGCCCGCCTGGCGCCGCGCCAGGCCCTCTACATCGGCGACGACCTGCCGGACATCCCGGTGCTCTCGGCCTGCGGCCTGGCCGCGGCCCCGGCCAACGCGCGCTCCGAGGTCAAGGCGGCGGCTCACTGGGTCACGCGCTCTGCCGGCGGATCGGGGGCGGTGCGCGAGGCCGCCGAGCTCGTGCTGCGCGCCCAAGGCCTGTGGCCCAAGGTGCTGGCGCTCTACGACCGCACCACGGACAAGCCGTAAGGCGCGCCGCAGCGACTCCCCGGTTATACGTGTTAAAATAAACGATCGCCAAGACCTCCAAATGCGCCATGGAACGCCGGTTGTAATCGTATTCCTGCTCCTGCTTCCACTCCTGGGAGCGGCGGCGGCCTTCAACGATCCTCTTGGATTCGGGATTCGCGAAGATCTCACGCAGCGCTATCTTCCGTCGATCCGGGAAGCGCTCGGCAATTCAACCGGTCCGGAGCTCCAGCCCGTTGTCCTGCGGCTGCGCGGGATTGAAAACCTCGACTCTGACTACGGCCATTCGCTCGTCGGGCCGCTGGCGAGGACGCTTGCCCAATACCTGCCGGAAGGATCGAAAAATGCCAGCCAGGCCGACGTCGAGAACGCCCTCCGAGAGGTCGTCGCGACCGCCAACGCCGCGGCCCATGACGCAAATACGGACCCCGAGGCCCTCTTGATCTTCGCTCATCCCTACTTGGACACCGAAGCCTCGGCGAAGGTCCAAGCGCGGCTGCGGGCTCAACAAGCGGTCAACGAAGCGCTGACGAGAGCCTTGCAGGAAGCGCGGCTTAACTTTGGCATGCAAGACGTTATCGACGGCATCCCGATCGAAGAACACCCGGACCTTCAAGCGACACGCCTGACCCCGCAGAGCGTGGAACGCATCCAGCGCAGACTTGAAGCCATCAAACCGCAACTTTTGACGCCGCTGCCGGGATACGAACGCGGAACGTTCGAACGCGATTGGCGCCGCCTCGATGCCCTGCCGCAGGATCTTCTGGCCGAGCCGCCATCCCCATTGGCCTCGCTGTACCACGCTTCTCCTGCGCTAGCGTTCCGGCTTTATCGCTATGAGTCCACACTTTGCGCGGCGCCGAGGCTGGAGCGCGCCGAGCGTATGGCGCTCGCCCGGAAGGCGGAGGGGCTTCTGCAACTCTTCGCCGACATGATGGCGCGACTTAATCCGTCGACCGCCCTGTTCGAGTTGCGCGATTCGATCGAGAAGATCGACGAGGAACTTTTCACCGGCTCGGCTTGGTCTTGGAACCAACCGGCTTACGAATCGTGGCAAAAGGTGATGGCCCTGGCCGGATTGCTGCTGAAGAATCCGGCCAGCGATTCCGAGAGAACCCTCCTCGCCAGGCAGGCGCTCATGTACGCGGCGCCCCTGGCCGAAAAATATCGCCAACAGTTCTTCGAAAAAGTCGAAGATCCCTCGCCGAAGGCAGCGGCGCCGGACGACGAGATTGGACGATTTGCCGCCGACCGGGATATAACGCGCCAACACATGCTCAAGGCCGAGACAGCACGTCTGCTTCGAGCCTTGAAGGCTTTGGCCAGGATTTAAAGGAATCGCCGGCGGCGGGTGACGGCCATGGGTCGGATTGGCCGAGCGCGAGCGCAGCGAGCAGAGGCCGATGGGAACCCATGGCCGGCAGGACCCGCCGCCGGACCGTTGACACCCGCGGAACGATCCGATAGAATGCCCGCGATGCCAGCGATCTCCGAGGAGCCGTCAGAGGCCTCCGGCGGCGCAGGCGGCCAGGGCCTCTGGGCCGCGCTGCTGGTCCTCGACGCCTTCCTCCTCGTCGCTTTCGGCGGCACGCTGGCGATGAAGGTCTACGAGCACTGGCAGCAGCCGCAGCAAACGACCTTCGATCCCGGCCCCTTCGTCCATCATCATCGGCGCGCCGCCAGGCCGGCGACCAAGCTGGTGGCGGCGGCCCTGCCCAAGCCGGCCGCCGCTGCGCCCAAGCCGGCCGCCGCTGCGCCCAGGCCGGCAGAGGCGGCGACGGCGGCGGCCGTTTCCAAGGCCGCGCCCAAGGGCGGCGCGACGGGCCGCCCCAAGGCCTTGCCGACCCGCTTCTCCTTCAAGTCCGCGCATGCCCGCTCCGTCGAGCTGGCGGGGGCCTTCATCGTCCACGGCGGCAAGAAGGCGCTGGTCCGCCATCGCGGGGGCGTCTGGACGCTGACGCTGTATCTGACTCCCAACACCTACCGTTACTGGTTCCTTGTCAACGGGGAAAAAAGGCTCGACCCGCATAATTCAAAGAAGGCCCGCGGCGCCTCCGTCATCACCGTCGCGCGCTGACCGCGACGGCTCGCGCGCGGTCCTTCTTTTTGTAACAACCATCTGGCAGCCTGGGCCCATCGGACAATGACCCCCCTGAGCCGCCGTGCCCTGCTTTCGGCCGCCGTCGCCGCCGCGTTGTCCGTTCAGGCGTCCGCCGCGCTCACGGCCCGCTCCGCCCACACCGCCACGCTGCTGCCCGACGGCAACATCCTGCTCGTCGGCGGGATGGACGGCTCGGGAACGGTCCTCTCCGGCGCGGGCTCGGTCCAACTGGAAAACGAGAGCACCGGGCAGACGAGCAACCTGTCGCAAACCGGCTACGTGGCGGTGGCCTCCGCGACGGCCACCCTACTGCCCACCGGAGAGGTCTTGGTGGCCGGCGGAGTCTCGGCCGCGGGCGCCGTCGTCGACACCGCGCAGATCTTCAGCCCGGTCCAGAATTGCTGGCGGCCCGCGATCGCCTTCGCGGCGACGGGGGTCGACGGGCGCGTCAACCATACCGCCACGCTGCTCAAGAGCGGGCAGGTGCTGCTCTGCGGAGGCCAAGCCAACTCCGGCCTGGCCCAGGCCAGCTGCGATCTCTTCACCCCGACCGTTCCCGTCTCCGAGACCGACAACTGCGCGGCCTCCGGCGGCTCCTTTCTCGCCGGAGGCGTCTCCCTGCGAGTGCCGCGCGAGCTGCACACCGCGACGCTGCTCAAGGACGGCAGGGTCTTTTTGACCGGGGGACTGGACAACACCGGCACCTCGGCCAATCCCTATCTCGTCACCAGCGAGATTTACTCGCCGGGAGCGCCCGCGACGGTCTCCAGCCGCGCCACCCTCGACCACGCCCGCGCCTACCACCGCGCCACCCTGCTGGCCAACGGCAAGGTGCTGATCGCCGGAGGCGTCAACAACTCCGACCTGCAGGCCGATCGCGGCTACCAGGACACCTCGGAGATCTACGATCCGGTGGCCGACTCCATGTCGCCCGGCGGAGCGCTGCCCATGCGCGTGAGCGAGCAGGGCCAAGTCCTCGATCCGGACGGCTCCGTCTCCCTGATGGGGGGACTGGGCAACGTGACGACCACCTACGCCGATCTCTCGGCGACGGTGGACCAGGGGGGCTCGCTCAACGGAACGTTCTCCGGCTCCCTGTCCACCGACGCCATCTCCAGCGGACAGATCAACCTGCCGGTGAAGTTTTCCCTAAGCGCGCCGGTCACCGGCGTCATCGAGGACGGTTTCATCCTCTTCGGCTTCAGCCTGCCCTCGGGAACGCACGCCCTGGCGTTTACCGGGGGCAACGCCTCCCTGCAGGACGGCGCCGAGGCCGCCGACGGCACGCTCTCGGGGACCTTCGTGCGCCTCAACGGACAGAAGGTCGATTGCCTCGACGGCGTCTGCGGCGGCATCTCCGCCACCCTGCCGCTGACCAGCCTTTCCGGCTCCTACTCTTTTAATCCCGTCAACGCCTCCGTGCAGATGCAGCCGCTTGCTTCCGGGACCGCCGGCTGGACCTGGGCCGGCGGCGACGCCACCTCCGCGCCTCTTAACGCCGGCAGCACCTTCACGGGGGATGCGACGATCTCCGGGCTGCCGGAGAGCATCATCGGCGGCCAGATCACCAACGCCACTCTCTCGATCACCGGCGGCAGCCTCACCCTGGGCACGGGCAGCGACGCCCTCACGATCAGCCTGAGCGGCGGCAGCGGGGTCCTGACGCTGCCCGCCACGGTCGGCGCCGCCGACGACGGCAGCGGCACGATCACGGCCTCCCTGACGATCACGAGCGCGGCCGGGGAGGGAACCGTCCAGAGCTCGACGACGACGCTCAGCTCCAGCCCCAAGGACGTCACCGGCGGCCTTTTTTCCAATCTGGCGGGGCAGTTGAAGTTCGTCTCCAACAAGATCACTCTCGACAACTCCAGCGACAAATTCAACGTCAGCGTGGCGACGATCGTCGTGCGCAAGATGATCTTCGCGGACGGTGTCACGTACGATCCGACGAAAAACCAGTGGAGTTTCACCGACCATCTGGGCTCCTCGAGCCAAATGTTCGGCCAGACCGCCACTCTCCTGCCCACCGGCGGCATCCATCTGCTGGGCGGCCGCTCCTGCAGCGGGTCGACGTGCTCCGCGCTGACGGCCAACGGCGACGACGGCTCCGTGCTCCCGCAGTTGGCCGCCTTCTCCAAGCTCGGCGCAAGCATGGGCTCCCCGCGCGTCAACGAGACCGCCACACCGCTGCCTGACGGAAAAGTCCTTCTGGCCGGAGGCTCCGACGGAACCAGCGTCCTGTCCAGCTCCGAGCTCTACGATCCCGTCGCGCGGACCTTCTCGCAGACCGGCTCCCTCCACGAGGCCAGGGACTTCCACACGGCCACCCTGCTGATCAACGGGCGGGTCCTGGTCACGGGGGGCTTCTCCACCGATTCCGTCAGCACCGGCTCGACCAACTCGGCCGAGCTCTACGATCCGGCCTCGGGCGCCTGGACGGAGACCTCTCCTTTGCCCGTGGCGGTCGATCACCAGACGGCCACGCTGCTGCCCAACGGCGACGTCCTGGTGGCCGGAGGCTCCTCCAACGGCGCGCCGCAGAGCGCCGCGGAGATCTACATCTCGACGACGGGGACCTGGCAGCCGCTGCCGGACATGCCGGTGGCGCGCTCCCAGCATTCCGCCACCCTGCTGCAGGACGGGCGCGTGCTGCTGGCCGGCGGCGTCAACGCCACCGGGGTGCTCTGCTCGGCGGTGCTCTACGATCCCAACGCGGCGGGCGACTGGGTCACGGACCGGGACATCGGCTCTCCAGGCTGCTCCCCGGTGCATTCCCACTCGGCGACCTTATTAAAGGACGGCAGCGTGCTGCTGGCCGGCGGCAACGACGGCTTCGGGGAGGTCGACCATTCCTGGCGCTACACCCCTAGCGCCGGCGACGCCCAGGGGACCTGGAGCCAAGCGGGCGTCTTGAGCGTCAAGCGCTCCAAGCACGACGCCCTGCTGCTGCCCACCGGCTCGCTGATGCTCATCGGCGGCCAGCAGGGACATGGCGCTCTGACAAGCGTCGAGACCTTCGACGTGGCCACCAGCTCCTGGATTCCTCAAGGGGGCCTGTCCACGGCCCGCCTCGGCGCGGCCGCGGCGTTGACCGCGGACGGCCAGGTGACGATCTTCGGCGGCGACAGCGGGGTCGGCGTGGAGGCCTCGGCGGAGACCGCCTACTTCACGGAGGCCCCCGACACGCTGTCTTTGGGAGTCGCCGCCGGGGCGCGCAAGCCGGTCCTCTCCAGCGTCGACGTCCAGCCCTTCCAGGGCGCCAATTACACGGCGATCCCCTCCGGCAACGGCCCCTTCGTGACCATCAAGGGCAGCGGCTTTCTCGGGGTCGGCGACGGCTCCGGGGGGGGCGCTGCCAGCGGGAACTCCTCCTTCAACGGCCCGCGCCTGCTGCTGCAATCCCTGGGAGGCTCCGGCGGCAGCGGCGGACAGGCCGGCAGCGCCTTCACGCTCGAGTTGACGACGCGCGTCTACAGCAAGGGGACGGACGCTCCCGCCGACCCGAACCTCTGGACGGTCGCCGACTCCTCGATCTCGCTGAAACTGCCGACCGGAGGCATCATCCCGAATCCCGGTCTTGGCGGGAACATGCTTCCGTACGGCTGGTACCAACTGCGCGCCTACTCCAACGCCGTCTATTCCGACGCCCTCCTGGTCCAGGCCGGCCCGCCCAAGCCCGCCGCCGCCCCGGGCGCCGTCTCCGTCGCGGCCATCGGCGTCAGCTCGATCTCCTGGAGCTGGAGCCAGGCAAGCCTGGCCAACGGCAGCTTCGACGGCTACGAGATCTTCTCGGCCACCAGCGGCATCGTCATCGCCACCGCCGCGACCAACGTCGTCTCCTTCGCGCAGACCAATCTGGCCCCGAACACCACCGGCTCCATCCTCGTGGCGGCTTACACCCTCTCCGGCGACGGCCCGCTCTCGCGCTCCGCCACCTACTACACGCTCTGCAGCACTCCGATCGTCTCCGGAGCGCAGGCTCCCGCGGTCTTCTCCGACGTCGCGGCCAACTCCTTGACGCTGAGCTGGAACGCCCACGGAAACTCCCCGGGGACCATCTACGAGGTCTCCCAATCGCGCGACAACTTCGCCCAGGACGTCTCGACGCCGGTGCCGGCCCTGGTCAACCTCGCCACGACGACCGTCACGATCTCGCAATTGCTGCCGGCCACGCGTTATTACTTCCGCGTGCGCGCCGTCAACGGGGCGCAGGTCGCCAGCGATTTCTCCGACGTCGTCTCGACCACGACCGGGGCGCCGATCACCGGGCTGGCCGGCTCCGCCGTCGACGCGGCGACGATCCAATGGAACTGGGTCGACCCCGGTGGCGTGACGCATTTCAACATCTATAATTCGACGACCGGCGCCGTGATCGCCACGACCAAGGCGGCGACCTACCGCGACGCCGGACTGGCGGCCAACTCCGAGCGCTCCATCATGGTCTCGGCGGTCACCGCCGGCGGGGAGGGCCCCTTGTCGGCCGGGGCGACCGCCTACACCCTGGCCAATCCTCCCGGCTTGCTCGATCCGGCCCTCAGCGGCATCAGCACCGGCAGCGTCACCGCCGCCTGGTCGGCCAACGGCAATCCGCTGGGCACCGTCTACGAGCTGGTGATCGACGACGCCGGCGGCGCGCAGTTGAGCACCATGACCACGACGGGCTTTACGGCCGGCTATGGGGCGCTGCCCCAGGCGGCCGCCGACTTCGACGTCAAGGCGGCGGCCCTCAATGGAGACGGGGTGGCGTCCGCCTTCGTGACCCTGGGCTCCACCGCGACCCTGGCCCAGGCCCCGTCCGGGCTTCAGGTGACGAGCACGACGCCCTCCTCCATCGCCGTCTCCTGGGACGACGGCAACAACAGCTCCTCGACCACCTACGAGGTGACCTATTCCAGCGACAATTTCCTCACGACCCAGACCGCGATCTCCTTCGCCCAGAAGGAGAAGGACCTCACCTCGGCGACGATTCCCGACCTGCTGACCTCATCGACCTACTCGATCCGAGTGCAGGCCGTCAACCCCTTCGGCCTGCTCTCGCCCTTCTCAAACCTCGTGACGACGGCGCCGTTCAACGGCGGAGCGCCCTTAGGATCCCTGGGCATCGAGGTGACGCATGCGCAGCCGACGCTGATCTCCGGCTCGATCGGAACGGGCCGCCTCATCACCCTGCGCATCCCGGCCGACACCTTCTCCACGGACACGCATCTGCTCGTCTCCACGCGCGCGGTCGCGGCCGGCAGTCCCTGCGGCGGCGGCCTGGCGGTGGGCCTGTCGATCACTCCCGATCCCCCGCTGCAGCCGCTCAAGCCGTTTTTGGTCACCTTCGCCTACACCGACGCCGAGCTGGGCGCCGTCCCGGCCAGCCAGGCGGCCCTGGAGCGCGTCGACGACTCCGGGGCCTGCGTGCCCCTGCAGACCACGGTCGACGCGGCCGATCACCTGATGACGGCCCGCTTCAACCACCTCTCCGTCTACCAACTGGCCCAGGTCGCTCCCAGCGCCGATCCGGGCAACGTCGTGATCTTCCCCAATCCCTTCAAGCCCAGCGAGGGCAACGGCTACGTCACCTTCAAGGGCGTGCCGGCCGGCTCCAGGATCAGGATCTTCACCCTGCGCGGGGAGCTGGTCTTCGACGAGACGGCCAACGGCTCCGGCATCCTCGACTGGGACGGAACCAACCGCTCCGGACGCGCGGTGGCCAGCGGGGTCTATCTGGTCGTCATCGAGGGCAACTCCCTCAAGGCGATCCGCAAGGTGGTGGTCCTGCGATGAGGCGCGCCCCCCTGGCGGCGCAGGCCGCGGGACTGCTGCTGGCCGCCGGATTGCTGCTCGCGGCCTCCGCCGCCGGCGCCAGCGATTTCACGCGCGACGCCGTGGGCACCGCGGGCTCCCAGTTCCTGCTGCAGGACATCGGCGCGCGCGGCATCGCGATGGGGGGAGCCTTCTCCGCGGTCGCCGACGACGCCACCGCCCTCTACTGGAACCCCGCCGGCCTCGCGCGCGTGCCGCGCTTCTCGGCGGCGGCGATGTACTCCGACTACGTCGCCGGAATCAACTACCAGGCCATACAAGCCGCGGCGCGCATCAACGACAGCAGCGTGCTGGCGGCGGGCTTTCGCTACCAAAGCTACGGCGACATCCCCCGGACCGACGTCGCCGGCGCATCCCTCGGCACCTTCTCCCCCAAGGATTTCGTCGGCGACATCGGCTGGGGGCAGTCCATCCTCGATCTCTCGGACAACGACATGGACGTCTTCATGGGCGTGGCGGGGCACTGGATACACTCCGACTACGGCATGAGCGCCGACGGCTTCGGCGGCGACATCGGCATCACCTCGCGCATCTACACCAACCGGACCCACTACGACCTCTCCTTCGTGGCCCAGAACCTCGGCTCCGGGCAGAAGTTCGACAAGGTCCGCGACACCCTTCCCTTCCGAGCCAAGCTGGGAGCGGCGATGTCTCCCCTCAAGGCGCTGACCCTCTCTCTGGAGGCGGTCTTTCCGGCCAACGACGTCGTCTACGGCGCGGCGGGGGCGGAATACACGATGATCCTGGGCCAAAACGCCAAGGCCTCGGTGCGCGCCGGCTTCAACACCCTGACCATCGACAGCCTGGGCCTGCAGTCGGCGCCGAGCTTCGGCTTGGGCCTGGCCCTGGGCTCCTTCAGCTTCGATTACTCCTTCGTCCCCATGGGCGTGCTGGGCAGCGACACCAATCGCTTCTCGCTGAGCTTCAATCTTCCGTCCAAGGCGTCGCGCCGCTACGAGGAACGCTGACATGGAAAAAGAACCAGCCTCGACCGAGCAGCACTCCTTGCCGCCGCAGCCGCCGGCCGCTCCCCGCCAGCCGGCGGACGCCCTGCTGGAATTTCTGCAGCGGCGCCTCTCCTGCCTGGAGAAGGACCTGTCCGCCGAGCGGCAGCGGGCCGACGCCGCCGCCGGAATGCTCCAGCAGCAGGAGGCGCTGCGCGCGCAAGTGGAGCTGCAGCTCAAGGGCATGAGCGAGACCCTGCGCCGCGAGAAGGCGGAGCGGGAGGGGGAGGAAGCGCGGGAGCGCGCCCGCGGACGCATCGACGTCCTGGAAAAGCGCCTCGACGAGATGCACCAGTCCCTGGTGACGCTGCTGCGCGAGGCGATGGCCCAGCGCGAGAGCGCCCGCGCGCAAACCTCCGGCTCGCAGGAGGAGCTGGCCCGGGAGCTGGCCGCGATCCGGCAGCGCCTGGAAACCCCGCCGGCGGCCAAGGACAAGATCATCGAGTCGCTGGAGGCCGAGAAGCAGGAATTGCTGCGCGCCCTAAGCGAGCGCGGCGAGTCGCTCAAGGCCCAAGCCGAGCAGCGCCTTGAGGTGGAGCGCACGATCGCGGCCCTCAACAAGGACATCGACCGCCTCAACGCCAGGCTGCAGGGCTTCAGCTCCCAGTCGGCGGCCTTGGAGCTCGACAAGGGGCGGCTGGCCGACGAATTGGCCGGGGCGCGGCGGCTCTTGCGCGAGAAAGACGAGCGCCGCGCGGCCCTGGAGGCCGAGCGCGAAGATGTGGTCAAGGCCCTGGCGGCGGAGGCCCAGGCCAAGCGCGACCTTATAGAGGAAGGACAGCGCCGAGAGCAGGAGTGGACGGCCAGGCTGGAGGAGCTCCAGGGCAAGCTCGCCGCCGAGTCGCAGGCCCGCGCCCAGGACACCGCCTCCCTCTTCGACCTGCGCGGGCAGCTCTCGACCTTGTCAGAGCACCTGGCCCGCGCCCTGCAGGAGCGAGACTCCCTGGCGGGGCGCGCCGCCCCGTGGGAGGAGGAGCGCGCGCAGCTTTTGCGCCGCCTGGCCGAGAAAGAGAACCTGATCTCCACGCTGACCGCCACCTTCCAGCGCCTGCTGGGCAAGTGAGCCGCTGCGAGCTACCTCGCCGAGCTTGTAGACGCGCGACCCGACAATTCGGCGACGGGGCCTCTGCGCCAGAGCCGGACCGTCTTATCGTTTGACCCCGAGGCCCGCATCTTGCCGTCAGGCGAGAAGCCGACGCTCTTGACCCCAACGTCATGTCCGCGCAGCACATGAAGCTCTCTCCCGCTCGCCGCGTCCCAGAGCCGGACCGTCCTATCGTATGACCCCGAGGCCAACGTCTTGCCGTCCGGTGAGAAGCCGACGCTCGTGACCCCAACGTCATGTCCGCGCAGCACATGAAGCTCTCTCCCGCTCGCCGCGTCCCAGAGCCGGATCGTTCCATCGTCTGACCCCGAGGCCAGCGTCTTGCCGTCAGGCGAGAAGCCGACGCTGTTGACCCAATCGTGATGTCCGCGCAGAATCTTGTCGGCGAAGAAGACAGGCGGCAAGCCGTCAAGGACGCGGCGATCTAACCGTCCCAACAGCCGCGCCAGGCTCTCGGTCGGCGCCAAGCCGATTAATCGACTCAGCAATCGATGGAGCAGGTCTGGCCGAAGCTTCGGAAGCACCGCGGCCAGCACTTCTCCCTCGTCCAAGCCGCCCGCCTTGGCATGCGCTTCGTACAACGGGCCAAGCCCCGCCTCCTGATACCAGGCCGCTGCCGGATCGGCGCCGCGCTTGTCTAGCGCGGCCGCGACGCGCTCCGGCCGGCGGCCCAGGCGCAGCAGCAGCCGCAGCACCGAGGCCTTGCCTTCGACGTTGTCCGCGAACAAACGGTCCAGGCCTCGACGCAATCGCAAGCCGTCCTCCTCGCTCCAGGGCCTCTCGGAGGCCGGCAGCGGCAGCCCCCAGTCCAGCGCGTTGAAAAGCTCCGGTCGCGCCATCGTACGCAACGCCGCCTGCATCGCGACGCCGACCGTCGCCTGCAGCCGCTCGAGAAAATCGCCGGAAGCCAAGGGAACGGGTGCGAACGCGTTGAAGGCGACGGTGCCCTTTCCTATATCGGTATACCAGAGCGTCTCGTTCTTGCCGATATAGGGGTCGCCAAACAGCGCGCTCGGAGCGAACGCGACGTTGCCGAGGTCATTTGTCGGCGACAGCGAGGCCCACAACCTCTCCAAAGCCTTGCCGGCGAAGGCCAGCGCCGCGTCCCGCCCAGGCTGCGGCTGAGGCGTGCCGACATGGATGTGCATCCCCTGCGCCAGCGCGTGGGGCTTGTCGTTGAACCAGGAGCCCAACAGAGCGCGGATATTGCCGAGCCCGCGGCCCAGCTCGGCAAAGCCGGCCCTATCGTTGGTCAGTATCGGCGTGTTGATCTCGGGGTTGCCGTCAAAATCATGCTTGATCACCCAGCCCGCCGCCAGCTCTCCAGCCTCGATGAGGCTCGGAATCCGCTCCATCAGGTAGCTTTCCAGTCGATTCGTGGCGTCCGAGTCTCTGTCATTGGCCTCGCGGTCGATGGCGGCGAACTCCAACTCGATGCCGAAGGTCGTCTGCGCCGGGATGCCGGGCAGGCCGTCGGCATAAAGGGGCAGCGGCTCGCGCGAGAGGATGTTGAGATAGTGATGATAGCCGCCCTCCGACAAGGCCGCCAGGTCGCTTGCCGCCCGCGCCATCGCCGCCTGTCCCGCGGGCAGCAATTCGTCGCCCGGGTTGAGGTCGATCGCCTTGAGCAGCAGCTCCTGCTGACGCGCCGAGAAGTCCGCCGGCTTCAAGCGCTCGAGCAGCGCGTAGGCCTGCTCGCGGACGGCCAATGGCGGCCCGGCCGCGAGAAGGCCTAGAAGCGTCCCTGTCCGCGGCTGCTCGCCCAGGTCCCAGAGCAGCGAGAGCCTGTCCAACACGGCCTGCTGCTGCTCGGCGGGGCGGCGGAAGAAGCCCGGCTCATCGAGGGCTTCCAGCGCCGCGGCCTTGTCCCGGCTGGCCGCGCTGAACGCGACGTCGCCGCTCCCCTGCCGCGCTTCCGGAAGCAGCAAGCCGTTCTGCTGGCGGAAGCCGTCGGGCGCCGGCAGCTCGGGCACGATGAGCCCGGCTTCGGGGCGAGCCGGCGCGCCGGTAAACAACGCCGCAAGCGCCTCCTCGCGATGCCCCGAACCCCGGCGAGGATCGAGGGCGGCTTGCAGCCCGGCGATCTCGCGAGGAGTCGGATTCGCCTTGAGGCCGATAGCGACCAGCGGGTCCGCACCCGCGAGCGCGGCTTCGTCGCCGCTTGCAGTCGCGGCGGCAGGCGGCGAAACGACTTGGATCGCCGATCCCGGCAACAGCAGCGGCCCGGCAAGTTGCAACGCCGGGACTGGCGTGCGCGGCGCCGCCTCCGCGCCCGGAACGGCGTCGACTCCCAGGCGCGGTCCGGCGGCGGCGCAGCAGAGCGCCAGCCACAGGCCGACCGATGCAAGCGGCATGCCCCAAGGATAGCGGTCCGCTTGGTGGCGGCCAGGGCCGTATGGCCCCTGTGGGTAGGACTATCGGGCCAGCGCCAGCGCGGCCAGGCGCTCGTTGCTTGCATAGTTTACTTTGTAGACTGTCCGCGTGAAGGCTGTCATCGTCAAGGCCTGGGGCGGCGTCGAGAACCTCGCGCCGGCCGAGGTGCCGGACCCCAAGCCCGGCCCCGGCGAGGCCCTCATCCGCGTGCGCGCCTGCGCCCTCAACCATCTCGACCTCTGGGTGCGGCGCGGACTTCCCGTCTATAAGATCAAGCTCCCGCACGTGCTGGGCAGCGACGTCTCCGGAGAGATCGTGGAGACCGGAGCGGGCGTCTCGGGCTTCAAGGCGGGAGACCGCGTCATCGTGGCTCCGGGCCGCTCCTGCTGGCGTTGCCAGGATTGCCTCTCCGGCCGCGACAATCTCTGCCGCGACTACGGCATCCTGGGACAGCGGGGCGGCTGGGGCGGCTACGCGGAGCTGCTGGCGGTGCCGCAGCGCTACCTGCTGGCGCTTCCGGAAGGCCTGAGCTTCGAGCAGGCTGCGGCCTTCCCGCTGACCTTCTTGACCGCCTGGCACATGCTGATGAGCCTGGGCGGCTGCGGCCCGGACCAGTGGGTGCTGGTGGTGGGCGCCGGCAGCGGCGTCGGCGTGGCGGCGATCCAGATCGCGAAGCTCGCCGGCGCGCGCGCGCTGGCGGCCTCCACCTCCCGTGAAAAACTGGAGAAGGCCCGCGCCCTGGGAGCCGACGCCGGCGTCCTGCTGCCCAAGGAAGACCTGGCGGCGCGCGCCAAGGAGCTCACCGGAGGCGCCGGCGTCGACATCGCCTTCGAGCACGTCGGCCCGGCCACCTTCGCCTCCAGCTTGAAGAGCCTGCGCCCGGGCGGCCGCCTGGTCACCTGCGGCGCCTCCAGCGGAGCGACGGTGGAGCTGGACCTGCGCTACGTCTTCTCTCGCCACTACCGGATCCTGGGCTCGACGATGGGAACCCTGGCGGAACTGCGGCGGGTGACGCGCCTGGCGGGGGAGGGACGGCTAAAGCCCGTCATCGACCGCAGCTTCCCGCTTGAGCAGGCGCGGCAAGCCCAGGAGTATCTGGAGCAGGGGCGGCAGTTCGGCAAGGTGCTGCTCATCCCATGAGCGCGCCGGCCGGAAGGCGGCAGGCGCCCTTGTGGGCCTGGCTGCTCCTGGCGCTGGCGGCCACGGCCCCGTTCTGGAGCCTCGGCCATCCCTTGATCGAGGTCGACGACGCGCGCTACGCAGAGGTGCCGCGCGAGATGGTCCAGACCGGCGACTGGGCCACGCCCCATCTCGACTACATGGACTACGTCGAGAAGCCCCCGTTGGGCTATTGGCTGACCGCCGCCTCCTACGAGATCTTCGGGGTCGGCGAGGCTCAGGCCCGCCTGCCGCTGGCGCTCTTGGCGCTGGCGGGGCTCTTGCTGACCGCCTGGCTGGGCTCCTGGCTCTACGATCCCATGACCGGCGTCCTCGGGGCCGCGGCCCTGGGCAGCATGGGCCTCTTCTTCTTTCTGTCCCATTACATCACGCCGGATTTCCCGCTGACGATAGCCTTCCTCGCCCAGACCGCGCTGATGCTGCGCTGCATGCTCCGCCCCGAGGACTGCCGCTGGGCCGCGCCCGCCGCTTGGGCCTGCGCGGCGGCGGCCTTCCTCGCCAAGGGGCTGATCGCGCTGGTGCTGCCCGGGGCCTGGGCCGTCGCCCTCTGGCTGCTGTTTCCAAAGTGGCGGCCCGGGCTGCGCCGGCTGATCAGCCCGCTGGGAATCGTCTTGTTCTGCGCGCTGACGGCGCCGTGGTTCATCGTCATGGAGCGCCGGCATCCCGGCTTCCTGCATCTCTTCTTTATCGAGCAGCATTTCGAGCGCTTCCTGACTCACAAATACAACCGGGACAGCCCCTGGTACTTCTTCCTGCTGGTCCTGCCGGCGGCGCTGCTGCCCTGGGCGCCGGCGGCGCTGGCCGCCCTGGCCCGCCGGCCGCGGCAGTGGCTTGCGCAGCCCGCCGACGCGGCGCTGGCCCTGTGGGCCGCCATCGTCACGGCCTTCTTCTCCCTGTCCCATTCCAAGCTCGCCACCTACATCCTGCCGGTGCTGCCGCACTTGGCCCTCTTGTCCGCGCGGCAGATTCAAGACGAGCTGCCGCGCTTAAGCCGCAAGTTGTCGACCGCGCTGGGGCTGGCGTTGCTGGCCGTCGCCGGGGCCGCGCCGTGGGTTCCCCAACTGCCGCGACAGGCCCTGCCCTGGGCGCCGCTGGGCGTAGCGATCCTGGGGGCGACGCTGCTGGCCGCGGTCCGGCTGCGGGACGCCGCGAAAAGGGCCTGCGCCTTCGGCTACGGCGGCCTGGCCCTGGGCGCGGCTTTTCTGTTGACCCTCAACTCCGGGCAAGCCCTGCTCAGCGCCAAGCCGGTGGCCCAAGCCATCGCCGCGCGCGCCCAAGACGGCGACGCGGTCTGGGCCTACGACATCTACGTGCACGGCCTCTCCTTCTATTTGCGCCGCCCGGTCGACAAGATCATCTACTGGATCGGAGAGCTGGCCTACGCGAAGAAGGAGCCCGGCAACGCCGCCCGTTTCGGCGACGACGGCGACGTGCGGCGCTTGCCCCAAAAGGGCCGGCGCACCTTCGTCGTCCTGCGCGCGCGCGAGGCCCTCCGCTTCGCGGCCCTGGCCGCCCCCGGCTCCATCGCCTTCCAGCGCCGCTACGGGGCCTGGGAGCTGGTGGAGTTTCGCGCCGGCCGCTAGCCGGCCGTCATGGCCTAACGCATATCCCTATCCGGCCAGACGCAAGCCCGCTGACGCGGGCTTAGAACACGCGGGCCGGAGGCCCCTCGACGGCGACCGGGGTGCGCCGCCGGTCCAGCGCGAAGGCCTCCAGCCGGTAGCGGCGGTTGCCCGCGCGCAGGCGAAAGCCCTTGCGGGCGTCGAAGAGCGCCTCCATCGCCCGCTTGAACTGGGCCGGATCGCCGCTGGCCTGGGCCAGCTCGCTTAAGCGGTCGGCGTAGGTGCCGTGGGCGGCGAAGTAGGCGTCCTCGATGCGGGAGACGACCTCAAGCCCCGCGCGCGCGCGCGCCACCGCCGAGCGGTCCGCCGGGGTGGGCCGGTAGAGGTTGATATAAAGGATCAGGGCGTAGAGCCCGCAGAGCGTCAGCGCCGCCGCGGCAAACAGCGCCCCGGCCTCCGCTCTGGACTTGGCGCGCGGCTCGACCACCACGGAGCCCGCCAACAGATCGTGCAGGGCCCGCCCCTCTGGATGAACGAGCGCCAAGAGGAAGCCCAAGTCGAAGAGGGGCATGCTGACCAAGTGCCCCAGGGCGCGCGCAAGGCTCCTCGCCGCCCCCAGGGAGCGGCCGTCTCGCCGGACCACCCGCAGGCCCATCAAGCGCTTGCCGATCGTCGCGCCGGCCAGGTTGCCCGCGAACTGGTAGAGCACGTAGGCCGCCAAGAAGGCCAGCGCCAGGCGCGGAGCGCGCAGCGCCCGAGCGAAAACTCCGTAATAGGCGAGGGCGCAGTAAAGAGCCGCCAGGGGGGCGACATCGAGCACGTAGGCGATCAGGCGGTCGTCGAACCTGCCGGGCTGGACGACGATCTCCGCGGGCGCCTCTCCAGCCGCTTCCACCATGCCCCAGTATGGCTGACCCGGCGCCGGCTGTCAATGTCGCTGGCAAAGGGCCTGCGGAGACCTAGGCCAAAAAACGGCGCCGGGGGTTCCCATTGGGCCCAGCATGAATCGGCGCAAAGCCGTTACCATTTCATACTTATGCGTAAGCTCCAAAGCCCCATCGCCGTTCTGTCTCGTCGGCGCTGGGCAAGCGTTGGACAAGCAAGTCTTAAAACCTGGGTCAACGGGATGAAACGCGCGCTCGCCGTTCTACTCTGCAATAGTCTGTTGCTGCTGAGCTTCGGCCCGCAGGCCGCCGCGGCCGGGTTCCGTGCGATCGATCCGGTAGCGCTAGGGCTTCATCTGGCGGCGCCGGCGCTAGGCCCCGTCTTGTCCCTGCCGCAAGAGCCGACCTCTCTGCCGGAGAATTTCGAAGCGCTGGGCGGCTTGCCACAAGTCTCTTCTTGGGCGCTGCCGCCGCGGCTACAAACGCCGGCCGCCGCGACCCAGCAAGCGGCGACGGCGGCTAGCCCGGCATTAGAAAGACCAGCATTAGGCAGACTGGCTTCGACGGCGGCTGAGGCCCTCCCGTTGACGCGCGCCGTCGAATCAGCGGCAGCCGAACCCGCCGTGATCAAGGCGGCGGCCGATTTCGTCAACCCTGTCCGCCGTCCCGGCAGCCTGGACTCCGAGCCGTCCGCGCCAGTCGAGCCCGAGCCGTTCGGTCCGGTCGAAGTCGCGAACGGCGGCAGGTCAGTCTCGCCGCCGCTAGCTCGTCGCGCGCTAGCGACTCCGACACGTTCGCGGGCCGCCATCCCAATCCTCGCGACGGAGGCGACCTCCGCCATCGGTCAGGCGACGGCGGGCAATCTGGCTACAGTCGGCGCAGGTTTGTCTTTCTACCTCGCCCATTTGGCGGGAGGCTTGCTCGCATGGCCGGTCATGGCCGCAGGCGCCGTCTTCGCCGTCTCGGCCGCCGCTTATTTCGGCATAGCGGCGCGCTCGGCCGCGGCCCAATGGCGGCAGGCCCTCATCGCCGACCAGGGCAGCCGCGCCCCGCCCCTGCGGCGCCTGCTGGCGGCGGTCTTCACGCTGATCGCCCGGCAAGATTCCGATTCTCCGGCGCTCGAACTGCTGCCGCCGCATGTTCAATCCGTCATCAAAGCCCACGAGGCCGCCCACCGCGCCGGCGCCGGCGAGTTCGAGGCCTACCTCGCCCAAACCACCGCCCATCTGGGCTATCTGGCCGGCGAGGCCGCCCCCCTAGCGCGACGGATCTGGAACAGAGTCCCGGAGCGCTCGCGCCGCGCGACCGAGGCGCTCCTCAAAACTTTCTACGAAATGTCAGTCGGGGATGCCGCCCTGGCCCACATCATCCAGCCCCTATCGTCGCAGGTGAGCGTCGCCAAGCGCCTGCTGGTCGCCGACGCCACGCTCAACGGAGCCATGGCCTTCCTGCTTGGGCCGCTGCTGGCATCCGCCTCGGCGGCGGCCGCCGTCGGCCTGGTCGCCGGCTGGCCGATGCTGGCACTCTACTCCGCCCTGTTGACGGCCGCTTGCTGGGCCTACGTCTATGTCGAGCGCACCCATACCGTCATCGACCAGGTCCTCTCCTTGTGGGGCGTGGCGGCCTACCGAGCGGCCCTGACCAGCAGCCTGCTGGACCGGAACATGGACTTCCATGGCGAGCAGACCGCGGGCAAGCTCGGCGGCCGCTTGCTGGTCGACACCAACTATCTCTTCACCAAGAATGTACAAGTTCGCCTGATCCTGCTGCACTATTCCCTCTACCTGGCCTTCGGCTTGGGCATGACGTTCTTCCTGAGTTGGCCGTTGGCGCTGCTGACGCTGGCCATCGTGCCGGCTTTGGGCATCGTCGCCGGCATCTACACCGACCGGCTGGCGAAGATGGGAGAGCAGGTCACCGAGAAGAAATCCGACCTGAACGAAGAGGGCCTGGCCAGCCTGGATCAGGTGGAAACAGTCAAGGTCTTCGGCACCAAGGACTGGGAGCAGAAGCGCTACGACCGAGGAGCCGATGAACTGTGGCGGCTCAACGAGGATTATGCCCGCGTCCAATCCGTCTATTCGACGCTGACGGGCTCCCTGTCCGACTTCTTCACCAGGTTCGGGGTCTACATCGCCGGCGGATTATTGGTGGCTGGAAGTTTGGCGGGCTTGTCTTTGGCCACAGTCGTGCAGTTCGCAGGTTTCGCCAACTTTATCTTCTACGCCTTTCTTGGTCTGACCCATTACTACACGATCTACAAGACCGCCGAAGCCCAAACCGCCGCCACGCGAGAGATGCTGCTGCACGAGCGCAGTAAAGACTCCCCGCAGGCTAGGCCGCTGCCGGAGGGACCGCTGAGCGTCCGTTTCGAAGACGTCAGCTTCTCCTATCCCGGACGAGAGGCGCCCGCCCTGCAGTCCGTGTCCTTGCAGGCGAACGCCGGCGAGACGATCGGCATCGTCGGCGAAACGGGCTCCGGCAAAAGCACCCTGGTCAATCTGCTGCTGGGTCTCTGGAAGCCGGACGGCGGGAAAATTCTAGTCGGCAGCCAGGACATCCTCGACACCCAGCGCCAAAGCCTACTCGGCGGCGTAGGCATCGTCACCTCGGACACGCGCCTCTTTCCAGGCACGATCCGGGAGAACATGCTCTTCGGAAACAAGGAGGTCTCGGAAGAGAAACTGCAGCAAGTAATCAAAATGGCCGGAGCCCGCTTCTTCGAGACGGACAAGAAGCGTTTCCCGGAGGGATTGGACACCGACGCCCAGGAAGGCAAGCGGTTGTCCGGCGGCGAACGCCAGCGCATCGCCATCATCCGCGCCCTGCTGCGCGATCCCCGAGTCCTGGTCCTAGACGAGGCCACCCGTTCGCTTGACCAAGCCTCGGAAGCCGGCATCCAGCGAGCTCTCGATGCGCTGCCGGCCGGACAAACCCGCATCGTCATCGCCCATCGCCTCAGCACGGTCCGTCACGCAGACCGCATCTACGTGCTCAAGGCCGGGCGCGTCATCGAGAGCGGCACGCATCAAGAGCTTCTCGCCCTCGATGGAGTCTACGCAAAACTCGTCGGCAAGGAAGCCAGGCGCGCGAGCAGGGCCGCCAATCGAAGAGAGGCGCACGCCAAGAAGGCGACGAACGCCGAGCAGCAAGCGGCAGCCAACCCGGAATCCAGCCCCCAGGCCGAGGCCCCGCTCCATGGAATGGCGCGGGCGCGGGCCTGGCTTAAGCGCGTCAAGCTCTCGATGGGGGAGACCCGCGCCTCGGCCATAAATCTCATCCGGGGAGACCGGCAGGTCGAGCCCTTCGTTCCGCTGCTTACGGTGCTGGGGCTTGGCGGGCTGCTGACTGCGGTAACGGGTCTCCAGATGGCCTCGGCCCGCTGGATCGAGCTCTTCCTCAAGACGGTGGAACTGACGGCGAAAACCTCCTGGCATGCCCATTCGGCAGAGCTGCTGGGCCTTTCGGCTGCGATCACGGCGGCTACGGCCTTGGGCGCTTTGCTGTCATGGCAGACGCAACGACGACAGCCGGCGTTCTCGGCGCGCGTCGCCGCGCAAATCCGCAAGACGCTGATGGGCTTATTCCACGACCGGCCGTTGAGCTTCCACCACGAACACTCCTCGGGAGGACTAGGAGCGCGCCTCAACGACGATACCGAGACACTCGCCAGCAAGAACGTCGACCAGCGCGTCTCGCTTGTTCCCCAGATCGTCATGCTGGGATTTAGCGTCTATTTCATGCTGCACGCCAACGCCGCGATCGTGGCCCTCGTGCTGGCCTTGATTCCCCTGTTGGGCCTGGCCAACGGCTACTTCGGCTCGAAGGTCGAGAAAAGCTCAAGCACTTACTCGAAGGCGCGGCAGGACGTCGGGAAGTTGGGCAACCTGCTCCTCGATCAAGTCCGCGTCATCAAGCTCTTCGGCGCCGAAAGACAGGAAGCAGGCCGCTACGCCCAGAAAGCCTTCGCATTGGCCGCCGTCGGTCAGGAGCGCGCGCGCTACATCGCGACCAACTGGGCGTTGACCAGCTCCGTCAGCGATTTCTTCACTAAATACCTGATCTTCATCGTCGGCGCCTGGGAGATGGTCTTCCACCCCCTGCTGACCGTCGGCGCGGTCACCGCGATGACGATCTACACGGGTTACATCAAGGGCAGCTTGAGCGGCCTTTCCCAAACTTGGTTGTCGTACAAGCAGGCCAGGGGCGAGACGGAATTCATTCGCAAGGTGCTGGCGGAAGGCAAGGCGACCAGCGATCGGCCAGGAGCGCGGCCGCTGCCTTCCGGTCCCGCGCGCATCCAATTCGAGGACGTCGACTTCCACCATGGGCACGGCGGCCCGGGAGTGGAGAACATCAACTTGACGATCGAGCCCGGACAGACTGTGGCTTTCGTCGGGCCCTCCGGCTCCGGCAAGAGCACGCTCTTGGCGCTCTTGCACCGCTTGGTCGCGCCCCAGAGCGGCAAAGTGCTGATCAACGGGATGGATATCGCCGATGCCACGGCTGACAGCCTCAGCAGGGATGTCGCGAAGGTCTCCCAGGAAACTTGGCTGTTCAACGAAACGCTGCGCTACAACCTGACCTACGGCAGCACAAACGTCAGCGACGAGCAGCTGCGCCAAGCCATCAAGGCCGCCGGCGCCGAATTCGTCTTTGACGAGGAAAAATTCCCAGAAGGCCTGGAGACCCGCGTCACCGGCAGGGGCCAATCGCTGTCCGACGGCCAGCGCCAGCGCGTGGCGCTGGTCCGCGCCCTGCTGCGCCGCGCTCCCGTCCTCATTCTCGACGAGGCCACCGCGGCGCTCGACAAGGACACCGAGCGCAGGGTCGTCACAGCCTTGCGGGAGGTCAAGACCAGCGACGGCTACACGCCCACCAAGCTCGTCGTCGCCCACAACCTGACGACGACTGAGGACGCAGATCAAATCGTGGTTCTAGAGGATGGACAGATCGTCGCGGTCGGCACCCAGGAGCAGTTGCTCGAGACCTGCCCCCTCTATCAGGAATTGTGGGAAGAGTCCCTGGACGAATCGGACTGAGCAGACAAGACCGCCTTGTTGCAAGTTGACCGATCGCCGGCCAGCCCGCCGCCAGCCTCATAGGCCCGTTCAGCCTACTCAAACCAATTCGACAGCGCTGCCGGAGCAGAGCCTGGCGAAGAGGCGGGCTGCCTACGGAAAGACGGCCGGGACATCGGCTGGCATGGGCGCAGCCGCGACGCTGATCCCACCGGCTCTCTGCTATGTCAGATTGACGGCGCCCTAGAAAGAGGGCGGCATCTGGTGGCCGAACCCTTGGCCGAAGTGAGGACGACTGAACGGAGGCTCGTCCGAGGCATGGTCCCAATTGATGGAATCTGGATCAAAATGCGGCCGTGCGCTTTGCGCTTTTTCGTGCTGCTCCACTATGCCCACCGCGACGTCCAGGGCGAGCGCATGCCGTCCACGAATTCCGACCAACCAGCTCTCCAGGCCGGCAATCGCCTCCGCCGCCGTCCCAAGAGGCCGGGGAGACTGGAGGGAAGGCAAGCGCCGCGGACCGAAACTCAGCGGCCTATCGATCGCGTCTCGCTGCGGCGCGCTGCTGACCGGCCTTTGAGGCGCCGCGCCGAGCGCCTTCGCGTCGTCCGCCGGCTTTTGTCCCGCGTCGAGAGCCTGCTGCACTCCTATGGCGATACCCGTCAGCGGCGTCAATGAGGGGGGGACCGGCATCGGGGCGGCTATCGTCCGGAAGTCGCCGCCCGCGCGGGCTGGAACGCTGAAAGCGGCTAGCGTCAAGGCGAGAAGAAGTTTATCTGTCATGGTAGAAAGAAGATCGCCCAAAGGACCGAGGAAGACAGGGGCCATTGGGATACGAGTGGGCCCAGCCATGGACCTACGCGAAATTAGGGCCTTCGACCCATGCTGACCCAAGCCCGCAAAAATTGTTTTAATAGAGCCATGTGCCGGCTCTTCGCGCAGTTTTCCGCGGAGCCCCGCGACGCGGCGTATTTGTTGCTGGAGGCGCCGGCCTCGCTCTTGGAGCAGAGCCGGGCGAAGGCGGGCTGCCTGCAAAAGGACGGCTGGGGCGTCGGCTGGCATGAGCGGGGCCGCGCCCTGGTCCTCAAGAGCCGGCGGCCCATCTATGAAGAGCGGGACGCGCTGCGGCGCGCCGCGCGCTCCGCGGTCTCGAGAATCGTCATCGGCCATATCCGCGCCGCCTCCAACCCGCTGGGATTGCCCCGCGCCAGGCTTCTCACCGAGGCCAACGCCCAGCCCTTCAGCGACGGGCGCTGGCTCTTCGCCCACAACGGCACGCTCAACATCCCGAAGGAGACCGCGGGCGCCCTGGGCCGCCTAAGAAGCCGCCTGCGCGGCGAAAACGACAGCGAGGTCTATTTCTGGCACCTGCTCAAGCACCTGCGCAGGGAGGGGGACTTCGAGCGGGCGCTGCGCTCGGCCCTCGCCGAGCTTTGGGAGCTCTGGGAGGGCTGCCGAAGCGAGCATCCAGGCCTCACCGCTCCCTACTCGGCGGTCAACACCCTGCTAAGCGACGGCGAGACCCTCTACGCCGTCTGCCACCAGGCCGTCCCGGGCTCCATTCTCTCCGGCGCCTGCAACCCGGATCAGCCCTGGGGACAGATGAGCGTCTCGCGCAGGCCGGGATTGGTCGTCGTCGCCAGCGAGGACATGGACCGGGGGCGCTGGACGCGGATGCGACCGCCGGAGCTTTTGACCATGCGGCTTCGCTCAGGCCGCATCGAGGTGGCGCGCCGAGCGCTTTCGGGCCTGCCGCAAGCGCCGCTGCCGCGCATGGAGGCGGCCGCATGAAGCAAGTCCTGCTGATCTTAGTCCTCGTCGTCTCCGGCTATCTGGCCTACCGGGAGCTCAAGCCGCCGCCGCCCCCGCCGCCGCCGCCCCTGCCGCCGCCGACCGTCATCAAGCCGCAGCCGATCATCGACGCGGCGCAGCAGGCCAAGATCATCAAAGCCACCGACGATCCCGATCCGCAGGTGCGCTGGGAAGCCCTGGTCCTGCTCGACAAGATGAACTCGCCGCAGGCCCTGCCCCTGCTTTTCTCCAAGCTTCAAAAGGACAGCGATCCGGGGCTGCGCAAGAAGATCATCCAGCTGCTTTCCAAGCGCAAGGACAGGGAGGTCACGCAGAACATCATCTGGGCCCTCAAGGATCCGGAGCCGACGGTCCGCGTCGAGGCCCTCGACGCCCTGGACAAGATCGGGGACTACTCGGCCGCTCCCGCCATCACCGAATGCCTCAAGGACGAGGAGGAGTCGGTCCGCACGAAAGCCCTCAAGACCCTCAACAGCCTTCAGGACAAGAAGACGGCCGAGATCCTGGCCGAGCAGCGACGGCAGGAGGAGCTGCGCCGCCAGAAAGCGGCGCGCGGGAAATAGAACAAGATGAAATGGGCGCTGCTGGCGCTGGGGCTGCTTTCGGCGTCCTATCTCGCCTACCGCGCCTGGCCGCGGGCCCGCCCGAGCGCGGAGGCCGGGCTCGGGGCCGCCGCGCCGTCCGCTTCCTTGTTTTCGCCCGCGCAGCTGGAAAATATCCGGCAGCTGGCGACTTCCGGTCAGGCCGGTCCGCGCTGGGCCGCCCTGCGGCTGCTCTTGGAGCTCAAGGACCCGGGGGCGCTTGAGCGCGTCGAGCAGGCCGCCCTGCGCGATCCGGACCAAGCCGTCCGCCTGGCCGCGCTCGAGGCCCTGGCGCAAACCGGCGAGGTCTCGGTCGCCCCCACCCTGGCCAAGGCCGCGGCGGACCCGGAGCCGGAAGTAAGGCTTCAAGCCCTGCGCGGCCTGGAGTCGCTGCAACGCGGCAAGGGCCTCGATTTCTCGTCGCTGTCCGCCTCGGAGCGGGCGGACTACGAGCGGGCCGTCGAGCAGGCGCGGCGGCGGCGCGAGGGTGACTCTCAATAGCGGAGGTGAACATGGAACTGGGCATCAAGGAAATCAACAAGAAGGTCGCCGACGAGAGCGCATTCGTGGCGGAGCTCAAGCGCGAGGTGGCGCGCGTCATCGTCGGCCAGGACGAGATGGTCGAGCGGCTGATGACGGCGCTGTTGGCCGACGGCCACGTGCTCTTGGAGGGGGTGCCGGGCTTGGCCAAGACCCTGACGATCCGCACCCTGGCGCAGGCCATCGACGCGGGCTTCTCCCGCATCCAATTCACGCCGGACCTGCTGCCGGCCGACCTGACCGGCACCCTGATCTTCTCGCCGAAGGACTCCGACTTCAAGGTGCGCAAGGGGCCGCTCTTCTCCAACCTGATCCTGGCCGACGAGATCAACCGCGCCCCGGCCAAGGTCCAGAGCGCGCTGCTGGAGGCCATGCAGGAGCGCCGCGTCACCATCGGCAACGACACCTACCCCCTGCCGGAGCTCTTCCTGGTCCTGGCCACCGAGAATCCCATCGAGCAGGAGGGCACCTACCCGCTGCCGGAGGCGCAGGTGGACCGCTTCATGCTGAAGGTCCGCGTCACCTACCCGACCAAGGCGGAGGAGCGCGCCATCTTAGAGCGCATGGCCGGCGCCGCCGGCGCGCCGTCGCCGGCCAAGGTGGCCACGCCGCAGCAGATCGAGCGGGCAAGACGGGTCGTCTCCCAGATCTACATCGACGAGAAGATCAAGAACTACATCGTGGAGCTGGTCTTCGCCACGCGGGAGCCCGCCGCCCATAAGCTGGAGCGCTTCAAGAGCCTGATCGCCTACGGGGCCAGCCCCCGCGCCACCATCGCCCTGGCCCAGGCGGCGAAGGCCTTCGCCTTCCTCAACGGCCGCGGCTACGTCACCCCGGAGGACGTCAAGTCCATCGGCGCCGACGTCCTGCGCCACCGCATCATCGTCACCTACGAGGCGGAGGCGGAGAACGTCACCTCGGAGAACGTCATCCAGTCCCTCTTCGAGGCCGTCGAGGTGCCGTGAGCGAGGCCGCCGCGACGGTTTCGCGCGAGGTCCTGGCCCAGGTCCGCCGCATCGAGATCCTGACCGGGCGCCTGGTCTCGGAGACCTTCGCGGGGGAGTACCTGAGCGTCTTTAAAGGACGCGGCATGGAGTTCGCCGAGGTCCGCGAGTACGTGCCGGGCGACGACATCCGCTCCATCGACTGGAACGTCACCGCGCGCGTGGGCAAGCCCTACGTCCGCGTCTACACCGAGGAGCGGGAGTTGACCGTCGCGATCGCCTGCGACCTGTCCGGCTCGCAGTTCTTCGGCACGGCCGGGCGCCTGAAAAAGGAGGTCGCCGCCGAGCTCTCCGCCGTCCTCGCCTTCTCGGCGCTGCAGAACAACGACAAGGTCGGCTCCTTCCTGTTCACCGAGGAGATCGAGCGCCATGTCCCGGCCAAGAAGGGGCGGCGCCACGTCCTGCACTTAATCCGCGACGTCCTGGCCTACGAGCCGCGCCGGCGCGGCACGCGCCTCTCTCCTGTCCTCGACACCATCAACCGCGTGCTCAAGCGCCGCTGCATCGTCTTCTTGATCTCGGACTTCCGCCTGGAGGAGGCCGCAGGCCCGGCCTTCGAGAAGGCCCTGAAGCTCTCGGCCCTCAAGCACGACGTCATCCCGGTCGTCATCGCGGACCCGCGCGAGGAGCGCCTGCCGCCCTTGGGCGCCTGGCTGGACCTGGAGGACCCCGAGACCGGCGCTCGCCTGCTGCTCAACGGGCGCGATCGAAGCGCGCTGGAGGCCGCGCGCCTGAAGGAGGCCGCCCGCCTGTCGGCCTTGGAGCGCCTCTTCCGGCTCTACGGCTTGGACTGGATACGGGTCACCGCGGGGACTTCCTATATAGATCCCGTCGTCCGCTTCTTTCACCGGCGCGCCCGGAGGCTCAGGCATTGATCCCCGCGCTGCTCTTGCTGCTCTTGCCCGTCCGCTGCCCTGCCGCCGAGGCCTCCCTGCTCTTGTCCTCGACGACCGCCCAGTTGGGCGTGCCGGTGGCGGCGATCGCCGTCTCGCCGGCCGGGCTTAAGCCGGACCTGGAGGCCTCCACGACCGACGACTACGCCATCCTTCCGGCCGGCCGAGCGCTGAAGGCAGACTCCGGGCGCTGGCCGCTGCGGGTCGTGCCCCTGGCCGTGGGTCCTCTGACGATCAAGCTCTTCTGGAAGGGGGGCGGCTCTCCGGCGCAGGCCGCCCTGGAAGTGGCCCAGCCGCGGTTGCCGAAGGATGCCGACATCTCCGACATCAAGCGTCCCGCCGCCGCCCGCCCGCCCCTTTGGCCCTGGCTGCTGGCCCTGGCCCTCTTGGCCGCGGCCGTCTACGCCTGGAAGAAATTCAAATCGCGGGCGGCCGCCGGGCCTGCGAGCACGGCCCCAGCGGACCTGCGCGCTCCGGAAGAGAGGGCCTTGGAGGAGCTGGCCGCCCTGGAGGCCTCTCCGCTCTGGCGGGAGAGGCGCTACCGCGAGTTCTACTTCTCCTTGACCGAGATCCTGCGCGGCTACCTCGAGCGGCGCTACGGCATGCCGGCCCTTAAATTCACCACCTACGAGCTCTTGCGGCAATTGCGGCAGGCGGAGGCCGAGCGGGCGTCCGTGGCGCTTTGCAAGGACCTGTTCCAGCGCGCCGACCTGGTGAAGTTCGCCAAGACCGTGCCGGAGCCGGAGCAGGCAGCCCTGGAGCTGGAGAAAGCTCGGCGGCTCATCGAGCTGTCGAGGCCCGCCGCGCCGGCGCCGGCCGAGACGGGAACGCCGGGGCCGGGGAGCGGGTCATGAGGTTCGCCTATCCCTGGGTCCTGTGCCTGTCCCTGCCGGCCCTGGCGGCCGCCTGGTGGGCGCTGACCTTCGGCGAGCGCCGCCGCCACCGCCTGCCCTATCCGGCGGCCGGGGCCCTGGCGGGCGCTGCGGCCTCCGCCTGGCCCGCGGCCCGCTGGATGCCCGCCGCCCTGCGCGCCGCCGCCCTTCTCCTCGTCGCCATGGCCCTGGCCAGGCCGCAGCGCGTGACCAGCAGCCTCGGCGCCTCCGGCCAGGGCATCGACATCATGCTGCTGCTCGACATGTCTCCCTCCATGGCCGCCAACGACGTCGACCCGAGCCGCGCCGAGGCAGCCAAGCAGACGGCCAGGCGCTTCGTGCTCGCTCGCGCGCAGGACCGCATCGGCCTGGTGGCCTTCGGAGGTGCCAGCGAGCTGCTCTGTCCCCTGACCCTGGACTACGACGCGCTCTTGTCGCAGTTGGCCGCCCTCTCGCCCGGCATGACCATGGTCGACGGCACGGCCATCGGCGACGGCATCATCTCGGCGGTCAACCATCTCAAGGCCGGCTCGGCCAAGACCAAGATCGCCATCCTGCTCACGGACGGGCGCAGCAACACCGGCTTGATCGACCCCCTGACGGCCGCCAAGGCCGCCGCGACGATGGGAGTCAAGGTCTACACCATCGGCATCGGCGGCCGCGGCCCGGCGCAGGTCTCCTACATGGACCCGCAGCGCGGGCTGGTGCAGGGAGTCGTCGACGACGACTTGGACGAGGAGACGCTCAACTCCATCGCCAGCGTCACCGGCGCGCGCTATTTCCGAGCGACCAGCCTCAAGCAATTGCGCTCCGTCTACGCGGCCATCGACACGCTGGAGAAATCCAAAATCAAGCTGCCGCCGGTGGTCTCGCGCGACGATCTCTACCAGCCCTTCGCGTTGACGGCGCTGCTGCTGCTCCTGGCCGAAACCATGCTCGGCGCCACGCTGTGGCTGAGGTGGCCCTGATATGTTCCGCGAGCCCCTCTACCTGCTCTTGGCCCTGCCGCTCTTGGCCCTGGCGCTGGCCGCCCTCGCTTGGGCCAGCCGGCGCCGCAAGGCCCTCGCCGCGGCGCTGGGCGAGGCGTCCACGCTGCGACGTCTTCTTCCGCCGCAGGCCTTGCGCCGGCGGCGCTGGCAGGCGGCGCTGCGCCTGTGCGCCATGGCCCTGCTGCTGCTGGCGCTGGCGGGGCCGCAATGGGGCGTGGAGTTGGTCGAGACCACGAGCAGCGCCCAGAACGTCGTCGTCGCCGTCGACGTCTCCTTGTCGATGCTCTCGCAGGACGTCAAGCCCGACCGCCTCTCCCGCGCCAAGGACGAGCTCTCCCTGCTCATCGACGGCCTCAAGGGCGCGCGGATCGGGGTGATCGCCTTCGCCGGCGAGCCGGTCGCGGCCTGCCCCCTGACCACGGACGCCGACGCGGCCAAGCAGTTGCTGCAGGCCCTCGATCCCAATTCCGCCCCGGTGCCTGGAACCGGCATCGGCAAGGCGATCCGCCGCGCCGTCGGGATGCTCTCCCCTTATTCCGGTGAAAAGACCATAGTGCTGCTCAGCGACGGGGAGGACCACCACACGGACCCCTTGGGCGCCGCCAAGGAGGCCGCGGCCGCCGGCGTGCGCATCGACACCATCGGCATCGGCAGCCCGGAAGGCCAGCCGATCCCGCTGCGGGACGCCAGCGGAGCCCTGATCGGCTATAAGAAGGACAAGAGCGGCGCCACCGTCATCAGCAAGCTGGGCGAGAAGGACCTGGCCGCGATCGCGCAGGAGACCGGAGGCCGCTACTATCGCTCCACGCCCGGCGCCTCCGAGGCCCTGGAGATCGCGCAGGCCGCGACGCAAGCCGGAAGCGAGGGGAAAAGCCGCGGCACGACCCGGCGCTTCAAGAACCATTTCATGGCGCCGCTGGCCATGGCCTTCCTGCTTCTGTTGGCGGAATGGCTGATCCCGGAGACCTCCGGCGCGCCGACGCTGACGGCGCTCTGCCTTTTGGCGCTCTGGCCGACCGGCGCGCGCGCGGCCACGGCGGAATCCCACCTGCGGCAGGGCAACAAGCTCTACGACGCCCAGAAATACCAGCCCGCCCTGGAGCAGTACGGCCAGGCGGCCGCCAAGAGCCCGCGCGACGCGCGTCCGATCTTCAACGCCGGCGACGCCCTCTACAGGCTTGAGCGCTACGACAAGGCGGCCGAGGCCTTCAAGTCCGTGGCGAAGGGCGATTCCTCGGCCGCGGCGCGCGCCGGCGCCTACTACAACCTGGGCGACTCCTACTTCCAGCAGCAGGATTACGCCTCGGCCGTCGCCGCCTACCGGCGCGCGCTGTCGCTTAATCCGGACGATCCGGACTCCCGGCGCAACCTCGCCGTCGCCCTGCGCTTCCAGCGCCATCCGCCGCCCAAGCGCAAGAAATCCGGCAAGAATGGGAACCGCCAGAGACAGCCCCAAAAGCCGCAGCCAAAGGACCGCTCCTCCAACGGCGGCAGCAAACCGCCGCCGCCCAAGCCCCAGCCGCGCGATCAGATGTCGAAGGAGGACGCGGAGCGGATCATGCAGGCCGTCAGCGAGCGGGAGAAGGCGCCGCGGCCGGCGCGCGCGGCCCGGCGCAAGAGCGAGACGGAGGAGGATTGGTGAAGACCTGCTTTGCCGCTTTCCTGTGCCTTTGCGGCCTGGCCGCCCGACCCGCGGCGGCCCAGGTGTCGATCAGCGCCCAGGTCAGCCAAACCGACGTGGCGATCGACGACCAGATCGCCCTGTCGGTGACGGTCTCAGGGCCCGACGCCAGCCTGCCTGAGCCCAAGCTCCCGGCCCTGTCCAACCTCAGCATCTACGACTCCGGCCGCAGCCAGAACCTCTCGATCGTCAACGGCCAGGTCTCCAGCTCCATCGTCTACACCTACGTCGTGATCCCGCGCGCGGTCGGCAAGGCCGTGATCCCGCCGATCTCGGTCACCGACCACGGGCGGACCTTCAGGACGGAGGCGATCACCCTCAACGTGCATCGGCCGCAAGCCGGCATGACCGGCGCCGCCGCGATGCCGCGGCGGGCGGCGCGGCGGCCGCAGCCGCCGCAGGGCGGACAGGGGCAACCGGACGCCTTCGTCGCCGCCCAGGTCGACGACCAGAAGCCCTTCGTCAACCAGCAATTGACTCTCACCGTCCGCTTCTACACCGCGGTCAGCCTGCTGCAGAGCCCCCAGTACCAGCCGCCGCAGACGGAGGGCTTCATCTGCGAGGATCTGCCGCCGGAGCGCCACGGCCAGGCGACCATACACGGCCGCGCCTATTATTACTCCGAGATCAAGACCGCGTTGTTTGCGACCCAACCGGGCCCCCTGACCATCGCCCCGGCCTCGGTGCGCGCCCTGCTGCCGCAAGCGATGCCGGTCGATCCCTTCTCCGGGGATTTCTTCAACCGCTTCTTCCAGCAGGGCCTCTCCGGAGGCCGCGTCCTCGAGCTGCGCTCCAAACCCATCACGGTCGACGTCCAGCCGCTGCCGAAGACCGGCAAGCCCCGAGACTTCTCCGGCGCCGTCGGCCGCTTCTCGATCTCCGACGACATCGACCACGCCCGGCTAAAGACCGGGGAGGCCGCCACCCTGACGGTGACGGTGTCGGGCGAGGGCAATCTCAAGTCCATCGCGGCGCCCGCCCTGCCGCAGATTGCGCAGTTGCAGGCTTTCGAGACCGTCTCCTCTCTCAGCTTCGATAAGAAAAACGACGTCCTGCGCGGCTCCAAGTCCTTCAAGACCGTCCTCGTTCCGCGCGTCTCCGGGCGCGCGACGATCCCGCCCGTCCATTTCAGCTATTTCGATCCCGTCCGGCGCGCCTACGTGGAGGCCAGGACCTCGCCGATCGCGCTCGACATCGCCCCGGGCGCGGCCGCGGCCGCCGCCGCCGGACCGGCCCCGTCCTCCCCGCGCTCGGTCGCCGCCGTCTCCTCGGACCTGCGCTACTTAAAGACCGCGCCGCTGCGCGGCAAAACGACCCGCTTCCTTCAAGCCATGGCCGCCGCCGGACCGCTCAACGCCATGCCCTTCGTCGTCTTCCTGGGCGCGCTGGGGCTGTCCCTCTATCGGCGCCAGGCCCTGCTCGATCCCGCGGGAACCCGCTCCCGCGGCGCGCTGCGCGTCGCCCAAGCTCGGCTGCGCCAAGCCGAGGCCGCCTCCGAGGCGGCGGCCGCCGCCCAACTCTCCGACGCCTTGACCGGCTACCTGGCCGACAAGCTGGGCCGCTCCGCCCACGGCCTGACGGCCAAGCGCGTCCAGGAATTGGCTCGCGCGCGCCGGCCGGACGCTCCTGGGCCCCTGATCGAGGAGATCAGGACCCTGTGGGAAGAGCTCGACATGCGGCGCTTCTCGCCCTCCAGCGGCCACCACGACTTAGAGGAGCTGGCCGACAGATTGGACGCCTTGCTCAGGCGCCTGGAGCGGGAGGTGTTCTCATGAAGGCCCTGCTGCTGCTTCTGGCCCTCTGCCCCGCCGCCCGGGCCCAGTCCGCGGCTGGGGCGCAGCGCCTCTACGACCAAGGCGACTACGCCGCCGCCGCCGTGCAGTACAGGGCCCTGGCCTACAAGGAGCCTCGCGAGGCGGCCTGGCGCTACGACCTCGGCAACTGCCTCTATAAATCCGGCCAGCTCGGCCGCGCCATCGCCTCCTACCAGCGCGCCTTCGACCTGGCTCCGCGCGACGGCGACGTGCGCTTCAACCTCGCCTTCGCCCTGCGCCGCGCCGGCGAGGACCTGGTGCCGGCGGGCGTGCCGCCGCTCTTGTTCGTCGCCTTCAACGTCTTAAGCGCCGCGGAGCTGGCCGGGCTGCACTGGCTGGGCTGCTGGCTGACCCTGCTGTTGGGCGCTTGGTTTCTGGCCCAGCCGAAACGCCGCGGGCTTTTAAGCCCCTGCCTGATCGCCGCCGCCGCCCTGTGGCTTATCGCCGGCTCCTGGTGGGCCCTGCGCTCCTGGATCGAGCCCTCCGAGCTCGGCGTCGTCGTCGTCTCCACCGCCGAGCTGCGCAGCGGCCCGGGAGAGGCCTTCGACGTCAGCTTCACGGTTCCCGAGGGCCGCCGCGTCGAGGTCCTGTCGAAGCAGGGCGACTGGCTTGAGGTCGGGCTTGCCAAACAGGGCGCCAAGGGCTTCGTGCGCGCCGACGCGGTCGAGATCCCTTGACGCCGCCCGGAAGCTGGCCTAAACTGTCCCGACGCGACGGCGGACAATCCGCGAGGAGAGGCCATGACGATCATCTGCGCTTTGCTGCTGCTGTCGGCCCGTCCCGGACTGGCGGGGGATTGGTGGAAGACGCCCGCTCAACGGACGTCGCCGCCGGAGCGCGCGCAGGATCCCTGGCCGGTGATCGACCCGGCGCTGTTTCCCCGGTTCGAGCATGCCTGCCTGGACGCCGAGCCTCCGGCGCCCCCGCAGTCGCCGGCCTGCCGCTCGTTTTTCTCCGGAGCCGTGGCCCAGGTCATGACGCAGAACGGCTGGGGCAGCGGCTTCTTTCTGAAGGGCTATCCGAACCTGCTGGTCACGAACTGGCATGTCGTCGAAGACGTCGCGCCGGGCTATCCGGCGATCGTGCGCTGGCTGTTCCATCCGGGCAGGGCCGGCGCCAGGCCGCTGACACTCATTGGTACGGTCGTCGCGAAGAACTTCTACCGCGACCTGGCGCTGCTCAAAGTGGACAACCCCTATCGCGTCGCGCTGCCCATGGGCGGCGAGGATTTGGGGGCGCCGGATCGCGTCGCCGTGGTCGGCTACCCGGGAGATATATCGCTGCGGACGACCCTCCTCGTCACCGAGGGCCATGCGGCGGCGCCGCGCATCTCGGTGAATACAGAATCTTGGTGGCCGAGGCCGATGCTGACGCACAACGCGCCGAGCCACGGCGGCAACTCGGGCGGGCCGGTGCTCGACTGGGCCAGCAAACGGGTGATCGGCGTCACGGAAAGCGTCCTGGGCCAATACAACGACGCCGTGCCGCTGGTCTCGCTCAAGTATTTCCTCAAGCGCTACCGCTCGGGCCTTCCCACGGCGGCGGGCTGGCTCAGCCTCCGCTACGGCCCGGAACGCAAGCTCACGATCGCCGGCAAGCCGCGCTGGGGCATCAGGATCGACGGAGCCCTCGATGCCGCCGGCCGGCCGCTGGAATCGGCCTCCCATCCTCCCCGCGGCTACAAGGATTTTCCGCCCAGCCTCGCCGACCGAGGCAAATGGATCGTCGCGGTCGATCATCTAAGCCTGGGTGATCTGCTGCGCCTGGGCGCTCCGTCGAGCGGCGGCGGCGGCACGGGAGCCGGCCCGATCGACACCAGAGCGAAGGCGATCGCCCTGTTCGTCATGCAGCTCTACCAAGGCGACAGGGTCCTGTTGTCGCTCTACGACCCGACGACGGGCCTGGTCATCGAAAAGCCGGTCGGCCTGCGCGCGCGCCCGGACACCGCGCCCTGGATCTACCCGACCTCCCCCTAGGATGGCGGTGAAAAACCCGTCCTCGCGCGCGGCGGGTCCTGATGGCTCCGGACGCGACTTCGCTGCGCCCCGGAAGTGCTCGCTCGCCGCGTTCCTCGCCGTCACCCGCCGCGCAATCTAGAGACGGGTTTTTCACCGCCCTACTAGGGATTAAACGGCGCCACAGGGGTCAACGGCAGCGGCGCCGCGACGGTCGCCGTCGATCGCCGGGGGGGAGCCGAGACCTGGACCGTCCGGCGCCGCCGGGGCAATTGCGCCCTCATCAGCCGGGCCGGAACCTGACGCCGTCGGCGGCGGCGCGCCGGACGGCGGGCGGGCGCCGCCGCGGTCGTATGTGCGGAGCGGGACGGGGCGGCCGCGAGGACGGGTACGGCGCAAAACAGGCAAGCCGCGAGTAGCCAGCGCATGGCGCCAGCGTAAGGACCTGTGACATAATTATATAGACAATTTGGCCGAGGCGATTTTGGAGCGAGCCAAGAAGCGAGGAGCGAGCATACCCGCAGCGGTATGCGAGCGACGAACGACGCGGGCGCAGCCCAAAATCGCCTCAAGCTCATGCCTCCAAATCGTCTATATAATTATGTCACAGGTCCTAACCGCCGCCATTCCAAAAATATGTCAAAATCAGGCGTGCGCGAGCTCGATCATTTTCCGCCGCAGCCCCATCGCCCGGAGTACGTCCGGCGGCTCTATGACGCCTTCAGGGCCCATCTGGCCAAGAACGGCTTGCGGCTGACCGAGCAGCGGCGGCTGATCCTAGACTACTTTCTGGGCGCCGAGCGGCACGTCAGCCAAGACGAGATCTACACGGCCCTGCGGCCGCGCGGCCTGGGGCGCGCGACCGTCTTTCGCACGCTCAAGATGCTGGAGCAGGCCGGCCTCGTCAACCACTTAAGCGGCAGCGGCGGCATTCCGCGCTTCGAGCTCAACCTGGAGCGGCCGCACCACGACCACTTGATCTGCGTCGATTGCGGACGCATCCAGGAGGTCAGCTGGCCCAAGCTCGAGCGGATACAGGAGCGCAGCTGCCGGGAAGCGGGCTTCACGCCGAAATGGCACCGCCACGAGGTCTTCGGCTTGTGCCGGGACTGCGGCCGGCGCCGCGCCAGCCCCTCCGCCTCGTCGAAGCCCATTTGATCCATGGGCAAGCTGCATGCCATCGCCTTGGGCTGCCAGATGTCGGCCGCCGACGGGGCCGAGCTGGCCGAGCCGTTGCTGCGGCGCGGCTTGCGCTGGACCGACTCCCCGCAGGAAGCCGACGCCATCGTGATCGCCACCTGCACCGTGCGCCAGCACGCCGAGGACCGCGCCCTCTCGCTTATCGGCTCCCTCAAGCCCTGGCGGGAGGCCGACGAACGCCGCGTGCTGATCGTGTCCGGCTGCGCGGCGGAGCGACTGAAGGGCTGGCTTCAAGAGCGCTTTCCGCACGTCGACCTGGTCGTCGGCGCCAAGTCGGTCGAGGACTATCCCAAGCTCGTCGAGCAGGCCCTGGGCCGGCGCTTCGACGCCTTGGCGGAGAACCTGGAGGCCTTCGGAGCGGCGCGCGCGCCCTCGCCGACCGGCTCGCCGGCGACGGCCTTCTTGACCATCATGCGCGGCTGCAACTATTCCTGCTCCTACTGCATCGTGCCCGCCGTCCGGGGGCGCGAGCTCTATCGTCCGGTCGAAGCGATCCTGGAGGAGGCGCGGCGGCGCCTGGACGAGGGAGCGCGGGAGCTGATGCTCTTGGGCCAGACGGTCAACAGCTACCGCGGCGAGCATAAGGGCCGCCCCGTCCGATTCGCCGAGCTGCTGCGGCTTTTGGACGCCTTGCCCGGCCTCAAGCGGCTGCGCTTCATGAGCCCGCATCCCTTCTTCGTCGACGAGCGCCTGGCGCGAGCGATGGCGGAGTGCCGCTCGGTCTGCCCCCAACTGCACCTTCCGGCGCAGTCCGGCAGCGACCGCCTGCTCAAGCTCATGCGCCGCAACTACACGCGCGGGGAGCTGCTGCGCAAGGCGCAGCTCCTGCGCCGGCATCTGCCCGGCGTTGTGCTCTCGACGGACGTTATAGTAGGATTCCCGACGGAGACGGATGAAGATTTCGAGATGACCCTGACCATGCTGGAGGAATTGGCTCCGGCCTCGGCCTACTGCTTCAAGTACTCGCCCCGCCAGCCCACCGAGGCCGCCCTTTGGCCCGACGACTGCCCGCCCTCCCTCAAGGAGGAGCGCCTGGCCAGGCTCAACGAGGCGGTCGATCGCCTGACCGAGGCGAGCCTGCTCGCCCAGCGCGGCCGCCGCTTCGAGGTCTTGGTCGAGCAAGGCGGATTTGGACGGACCCCGGAGGGGTACAAGGCGCGCTGGAACGGCGCCGCGGGCCTGCCGGGAGAGCTGGTCTCGGTGCGCGTCACAGGTGCCTCGCGCCGGACCTTGCTGGGAGAACGAGATGAGCGCTAAAAACGCATCGCAGCCGGAAAGACGCCGCTTCCAGAGGTTCGCCGTCGTCGAGGGGATGATCGAGCCGATCACGGTCGATTTCAACGCCGCCGCGCAGCAGGGCGCCGCCCACGATCAGCCCGCCATCCTCACCAACCTCTCCGCCGGGGGGATGTCGCTGATCCTGTTCCTGGAGCCTCCGCGCACCAAGAAGCTCGAGATGCTGCTGAACATCCCCGGCCTCTCGGCGGTCCCGGTCGAGGGGAAGGTCGTGCGCATGCACGAGAAGGGACAGACCTTCAACGTGGGCATCATGTTCACGCGGATCAGCAAGAAGCACCAGGACCAGATCGGCGCGATGGCGCAGGACAACGGCGACTGCGAGATGCGCATCGCGCTGAAGCTCCCGGAGGCCTGCGTTCCGGGCTGCCGCTTCGCCGCGCTATGCGCCAAGCCGCAGAAACTTCCGCCCAAGGCGGCGAGCTGAGGTTGGGCGTGGTCGTCGCCGGGCCCACCGGGTCCGGCAAGACCGCGCTGGCGGCGGAGCTGGCGCGCCGGCTGGGGGGAGAGTTGGTCTGCGCCGACTCGCGCCAGGTCTACGCCGGCTTCGACGCGGGCACGGCCAAGGAGCGGCCGGAGGGAGTGGCCACCCATCTCCTGGACGTCGCCGCCCCCGCCGAGCGTTACTCGGCCGGCCGCTTCCTGGAGGACGCTCTCGCCGCCGTCGCGGCCATCCGCGCCAGGGGCCGGCACCCGATCGTGGTCGGCGGCACGGGGCTCTACATCAAGGCGCTGCTGGAGGGGCTCTCGCCGCTGCCCGCCCGCGACGAGGAGACCAGGGCGCGCTTGGAGGAAGAATGGGCGCGCGTGGGAGAGCGGCCCCTGCGCGAAAGGCTGGGCGCGCTCGACCCAAAGCTGGCGCGCGCCATCCCCGCCGGCAACAAGCAGCGCTTAATCCGCGCCCTCGAGGTGGCCGAATCGACCGGCCGCTCCCTTTCCTCCTTCTGGTCGCGCCGCCAGAACGCCGCCCCCGGGCCGTGGCTGTGCCTGCGCATCGAGTGGCCCAGCGAGGCGCTGCGCTCCAGGCTGCGCGCGCGCTGCAGAGCCCTGTGGCCGGGCCTGCTGGCGGAGGTCCGGCGGCTGCGCCGCGGCCTTGACGGCAGCGAGCCGGCCTTTCAAAGCCTGGGCTACCGGGAGGCGCTGGCGGCCGTCGAGGCGGGCCTGCCCGAGGAAGAGGCCTACGCGCGCTTCGAGCGCGCGACCTTGGCTTACGCCAAGCGCCAGAGGACATGGTTTAATCGGCAGCTTCAGGCGCGCCCCATCGCCGGGGGGGAGGCCTCGCGCATGGCGGAGGACGCCGTCCGCGCCGTGCTCGAGGCGGAGCGATGAGGCGGCAGCGGCCGGAGGCCTTACGCGACCAGGCGCTGCGCCAGCGGCGTTTCCTGCTGGCCTGCCTCTTCTGCACGGGGGCCTGCGCCTTGATCCTGGAGATCTTGGGCACGCGCCTCATCAGCCCGTACTACGGCTCCTCCCTGTACTGCTGGTCGGCGCTGATCACGGTGACGCTGGCCGCCCTGGCCTGGGGCTATCAATGGGGCGGTGCCTTGGCCGACCGCACTCCCGTCCTGACCCTGGCCGCTCGGCTGCTGGCGGGCGCGGCGCTGACGGTGGCGGCCGTGCCCGCCCTGCGCATGCCAGCCCTGCAAGGCACGGCGCCGCTGGGCGTGGAGCTGGGCGCCCTGGTCTCCGCCGCGATCCTGGTGGCGCCCTCCCTGATTCTGCTGAGCGCCCTGGGGCCGCTGTCGGTGCGCTTGCTCTCCGAGGAGCTGGCCTGCGTCGGGCGCAGCGCCGGGCAGACCTACGCGGTCTCAACCCTGGGCAGCGTGCTCGGCGCGGCCCTGGCCGGCTTCGTGCTGGTTCCGCATCTATCGCTATCCCACATCCTTTACGGCCTGTCCATACTCCTGCTGCTGCTCTCGGCCTGGGCCCACCAGGTCTGCCAGCGGCGCCTGCCGCTGGCCCAGCCCGCGGCCGCGGCGGCGCTGGCACTCTTCGGCTTCTGGCCCCGGGCGCCGGAGCAGACCAACCTGCGGCTGATCCGGGAGTCGGCCTACGGGCAGATCAAGGTCCTCGATTTCGACGGCAAGCGCTACCTGCTGATCAACGGGACCTCTCAGTCGACGGCCTGGCTGCCCTCCTTGCGCAGCGACGCCCAGTACCAGAAGACGATGGAGCTGGCGGTGGCGGCAAGGCCCAGGGCGCGCAGCGCGCTCGTCATCGGCCTGGGGGCCGGGCTATTGTCGCGCGATCTTTCCCGCATGGGGCTGGCCGTGGACTCCGTGGAGCTGGATCCCGCCGTCGTCGACGTCGCCCGCCGCTGGTTCGCCTTCTCGCCAAGCGGTACTCTGGCCGTCGAGGACGGCCGGCGCTACCTGGAGACGTGCCGGCGCCGCTACGACCTGATCTTTCTCGACGCCTTCAACTCGGAGGCCCCGCCCTTCCAACTCTTTACCAGGGAGTCCTTCGAGCTGATGCGCCGTCATCTAAACCCGGGAGGCCTGCTGTCGATCAACCTCCTCTCCGGCATCCACGGACGGGACGGCGAGGCTTGGCGCAGCGCCGAGCGGACGCTGGCCTCGGTCTTTCCGGAGGTCTCCGCCTGCCTGGCCAGCGAGACCCTGGAGGATTTGGGCAACGTCGTCTTCTTCGCGGCAGACGGCCGGCTGCCCAAGCCCAAGCGGCCGCTCGAGGCCGACGGCGACGCCCTGCTGCTCAGCGACGACTACGCCCCGCTGGAGTCGCTGCTGGCGCGCGCCTCCGTGCGCTGGCGGCTGCTCCTGCAAAAGAAGGTCTCGCAGGTCCTGCTCTATTGATGCCCGCCCCGGGCGCCTCGGAGCGGGTCATCCTGGTCGGCGTGGCCTTGAAGGGCCGCTCGGCCGAGGCCGCGTCCTCCCTGGCCGAATTGCGCCGGCTCTCCGAGACGGCGGGGGCCAAGGTCGTCGCGGAGTATTCGCAGGCGCTGGAGCGGTTCTTTCCCGCCACCCTGATCGGCTCCGGCAAGGTGCTCGAGGTCTCGCGCGCGGCCTGCGCCCTGGGCGCCAAGACCGTCGTCTTCGACATGGAGCTGGCGGCGGCCCAGCAGAAAAACCTAGAGGCGGCGCTGAGGACCAAGGTCCTGGACCGCACCAGGCTCATCCTGGACATCTTCGCCAAGCGGGCGCGGACCAACGAGGGCCGCCTGCAGGTCGAGCTGGCCCAGCTCTCCTACCTGCTGCCCCGGCTGACCGGCGCCTGGCGCGCTTTCTCGCAGCAGGTCGGCGGCATCGGCACGCGCGGGCCGGGCGAGCGCAAGCTGGAGTACGAGCGCCGGCACATCCAGCGCCGCATCCAGCATCTTAAGCGCGAGCTGGCCAAGCTCGAGCGCGGCCGCCGGCTGCGCCGCCGGCGAAGGCTGGCCGCGCCGCTGCCGCATGTCGCCCTCATCGGCTACACCAACGTCGGCAAGTCCTCGCTGCTCAACCGCCTGATGGCGCGCTCAACCGGCGGGGGCGACGGCGCGGTCTACGCGGACGACAAGCTCTTCGCCACCCTTGACCCCACCACGCGCCGCGTTAGACTTCCTGGAGGCGGCTGGGCCGTGGCCACCGACACCGTCGGATTCATCCAGCGCCTGCCGACCTCCCTGATCGCCGCGTTTCGTTCCACCCTGGAGGAGGCGCGCCTGGCGGATTGCCTCCTGCTGGTCTGCGACGCCACGGCCACCGAGCGCGATCAAGCCCGCCAGGACCGCGCCGTCGAAGGCATACTGGAGGAGCTCGGCGCCCGGGACATTCCGCGACTGCGCCTCTACAATAAATGCGACCTGCTGACGCCCTCCCAGCGCCGGGAGCTGCTGCGCGAAAAGCCGAACGCCCTGCTCGTCTGCGCCGCCACCGGCGAGGGCGTGGAGGCGGTCCTGCGGCTCATCGAGACCAGCCTCATTTGCTAGACTGGGACGCGATGGCCAACAAGACCGTCGCCGTCTTCGGAGGGGGCTTGTGGGGCGCCGTCTTAGCCCAGCACGTCAGCCAGGCCGGCCCCATGCCCAAGGTCCGCCTCTGGGAATTCTTCCCGGAGGCGGCCCGCGCCCTGGCCGCCTCGCGCCGCCACCCCCACATTCCCGGCTTCAGGCTGGATCCGGCGGTGGAGGTGACCTCCGATCTCTCGCGCGCAAGCCAAGGCGCCGACGTCCTGCTCTTCGCCCTGCCCTCCGCGGCCCTGCGCGCCTCGGCCCGCGCCCTGGCGCCCTTCCTGGCCGAGCGGCGCCCCCTGATCGTCAACGCCTCCAAGGGCGTCGAGCCGAACACGCTCAAGACGATGGGGGACATCCTCGCCGAGGAATTGCCTCACGCGGCGGTCTACACGCTGTCCGGGCCGAGCTTCGCGCGGGAGGTGGCGCGCGGCATGCCGACCAAGATCGTGCTGGCCGGGCCCCCGGGGCACGCCCGGACGCTGCTGCGGCTGCTTGACGGCGGCGCCCTGCGGGTCTCCCTGTCCGACGACCGCAAGGGAGTGGAGCTGGGCGGCTCCTTAAAGAACGTCCTGGCCATCGGCGCCGGCATCCTCGACGGACTGAAGGCCGGCGACAACGCAAAGGCCGCGCTGTTGGTGGAGGGCATCGATGAGATGGGCCGGCTCATCGCCGCGGCCGGCGGCAAACGTGAGACGATCTACGGCCTGGCGGGCCTGGGCGACCTCGTCTTGACGGGCACTTCCGGAGAATCGCGCAACCGCAGCTTCGGCGAAAAGCTGGGCTGCGGTTTGAGCCCGGAGCGCGCGAGAGCGGCGATCCCGACCGTCGTGGAGGGCTGCGAGGCCGCCGTCAGCGCCCTGGCCTTGGCCCGGCGCCTGCGCGTGCGCGCCCCGGTCATCGCGGCGGTCCACGCGGCCGTGCGCCGCGGAAAGCCAGCCTCCGGCGTGCTCAGGGCGCTGGGACTGGCGACGCCTTAAGCCTTTTTTTTGTATACCAATTAACACTAATGCCGAAGAACGAGGAAGGGGGCGGCCGGCCGCATGAAAAGGAGGTCCGCATCTACTCCCTGGCCACCACGGTCAACGAGTGCATCATCTTCTTGGAGGAGCTCTCCGGCAACCGCCTCCTGCCGATCTGGATCGGCATCACCGAGGGGCAGGCCATCGCCATCCGCTTCTCCGGCATCGTGCTGCCGCGCCCGCTGACCCACGACCTCTTGCTGGCCGCCATCAAAACTCTCGGCTACGCGGTCGAGCGGGTCGTCATCTCCGACATCAAGGAGAACACCTTCTACGCCCGCATCTACATCCACAAGGGCGACACGGTCCACGCCCTGGACTCGCGCCCGTCCGACGCCATCGCGGTGGCCGTGCGCGCCGGCTGCTCGATCTTCGTCGAGGACAAGGTCTTCAGCCGCTGCCAGACCCTGAACAAGCCGATCACGGAGGACGAGGTCTCCAAGTTCAAGTCGGACCTAAAGAACCTCCGGCCCGAGGACATCTTCAAGGGCCTGAAAAAAGAGGGGAGCAAGGGCGGCGAGGAAGAAGGAGGAGGGCCGACGAAACCGGGGGGCGACGCTCCCCAGAAGGGCTAACCAATCTATGAACCGCCTGGACATCATCCATGCCGTAGCGAAAGTACTGACGACCAAGGGCGAGGCGACCAAGGCCGTGGAGACGACGTTCGACACGATCCGGCAGGCGCTCAACGGCGACCAGAAGGTCGTGATCTCGAACTTCGGAACGTTCCGCGTCAAGCACCGCCAGCAGCGTCAGGGACGCAACCCGAAGACGGGGCAAAGCGTCACCGTGCCGCCCCGCAGAGGAGTGCGCTTCAAGGCCTCGAAGAACCTGCTCTCGTAATGCCGCTTCCGCCGGCATTGCCGGAGAAGGAATTCTTCACGATGGGTGAGGTCGAGAGGATCGCCCAGGTGCCGGCCTACACGCTGCGCTACTGGGAAAGGACCATCGGCCTGCTCAAGCCGGCGCGCCGCTCCAGCGGCCACCGTCGTTATACGCGCCGGGATCTCGAGACGATCCTGCAGATCAAGGACCTGCTCTTGCGCAAGCGCATGACACCGGCGGGGGCGCGCCGCGCCCTGCTCGAGCGCAAGCGCGGGCTTGCCTCCCCAGCGGGCGCGCCGGCGGCCTTGCCGCAATCCGCCAAGCTGCTGCGCGAGATCCGCAAGGACATCCAGAGCCTCATGCGGGAGCTCAAGTAGTCCGGACGGCCGTCAAATAGTATAATGGATTCGGCTCATTGCTCGGCGTCCCTGGCCGGGGACTGGCTCAATGGTAGAGCGCTCCCTTGGGGTGGGAGAGGCTACAGGTTCGATTCCTGTGTCCCCGACCAGGGACGCCAGGATTTCCGGGGTATAGCTCAATTGGCAGAGCGCTTGGTTCGGGACCAAGAGGTTCTCAGTTCAAGCCTGAGTACCCCGATATTTTGATCCGGAAACAATATCGTAATCCCTCCCAAGCATCATTAGCCCCATCATAGGGTCGACTTTGACCGTTGTCAAGCCTTGATTTCAAGGCTTGACAGTTTTGTATGATCATGGCGCCATGGGCTTGACGCGTCTACGGCTGACGGTCGGCGGGCAGGTCCAGGGCGTCGGCTACCGGTGGTTCGTGCGGGAGCAGGCCCGGCGGCGCGGGGTGTCCGGCTGGGTCCGCAACCGCGAGGACGGTGCCGTCGAGATCGAGGCGGAGGGCGAGGCGGACGAGCTTAAGGCGTTCGTCGCCGCCATCGAGACGGGACATGCGCTGGCGCGCATCGAGTCTCTGGCCAGCGAAACGCTCGACGCGAAAGGGGAAGAATCGTTCGAGATTCAAACATAAACATGGAACCGACAACCGACACGATCAGCCAATACTTCAAGGGCATCCAGAAACTGGTCTTGGTCGACCGCGAGGAGATCCACCGGCTCTGGAAGAAGGCCAAGCGCGGCGACCGAGAGGCCAAGCAGCGCATCATGGAGGCCAATCTCCGCCTGGTCGTGCCGATCGCCAAGAAGTACCATCGCCAGGGCATCGATTTCCTGGACTTGGTCGAGGAGGGCAATCTTGGCTTGATGCACTCCATCGACAAGTTCGAGCCGAAGAAGGGCTACCGCTTCTCCACCTACGCCTCCTACTGGATCGAGCAGTCCATCCGCCGCGCCGTCGAGGAGCAGTCCAAGACGATCCGCATCCCGCCGCACGCCTGGGAGGCGCTGCGCAAGTGGCTTAAGCAGTGGGAGAAGCTCCACGCCCAGCTCGGGCGCGACCCGACGCTGGCCGAGATGGCGCGCAAGATGCACTGGACGGCCCGGCAAGTCCGCGGCGTGCTTGACGCCGCCGAGGCGGCCAAGGGCATCGGCTCGCTGGAGGCGCCCATCGACAGCGAGGACGAGAACATCACCGTCGAGGACATGATCTCCGAGTCGGACAATCAGTCTCCGGAGAGCCTGATCTCGGTGCTGAAGCTCCACGACGAGCTCAACCAGGCCCTGCGCGAGATCGGCGACCGGGAGCGCATGATCCTGGAGTTTCGCCACGGCCTGACGGGCCAGACCCCGATGACGCTCGAGGAGGTCGGCAAGCGCCTGAAGCTCTCGCGCGAGCGCATCCGCCAGATCGAGGAGCGCGCGCTCTTGAGGCTGCGGCGCGTCGCCAACCGGATGGGCCTCATCGAGGTCAGCGAGCAGCGCCACGTCACGCCGAACCTGCAGCCGGGCTGGAACACCCCGAAGCGGCGCACCAACATCCTGGGGCAGGTCATCCCCGAGGGGCGCCGCACCGCCCCCGCCGCCAGGCACGCGCCCAAGCGCAAGCCGCGCCGACTGCTCTTGGTCGGCGCCGGCAAGGGGAGAAAGAGATGAGGCCGCCCCTGGACGCGCGCTCCCTCATCACCGACGTTCCGGACTTCCCCAAGAAAGGCATCGTCTTCAAGGACATCACGCCTCTTCTGGCCGACGCGGCGGCCTTCGCGGCCGCGATCGACGAGCTCGCCCAGCCCTTCGTCGGCAAGGGAATAGATCTCGTCGCCGGCATCGAGTCGCGCGGCTTTTTGCTGGCCACCCCGGTGGCCTACCGCCTCGGTGCGGGGGTCGTGCCGATCCGCAAGAAAGGCAAGCTGCCGCGCAAGACGCGCTCCGCCAGCTACGCCCTCGAATACGGGCAGGACTCCATCGAGGCCCATGCCGACGCTTTCCCGGCCGGCTCCCGGGTGCTGATCGTCGACGACGTTCTGGCCACGGGCGGCACCGCCAAGGCGGCCTGCGAGCTGGTCGAGGGCATCGGCGGCCGCGTGGCCGGGCTTTCCTTCTTGATCGAGCTCGGCTTTCTCAAGGGGCGCGAGAAGCTGCCGCGCCGGCCGGTCCACTCCCTGGTCGAGTATTAAACTTCCGGCGACTCAGGCGGCGCCGAGGCCGTCTTCGCGTCGAAGCGGATCTGGGTCAGTTCGGTGATCAGATTGCCGGCCCAGCGGTAGATGTTGTTCTCCTTGACGGTCTCGCGCAGACGCTTCATGCGCGCGCGCCGCTCCTCCTCCGGCATCTCGATGGCGTAGCGGATCGCCTCGGCGACCTGGTCGATGTCGTAGGGATTGACGATCAAGGCGTCGGTGAGCTCCCGAGAGGCTCCCGCGAAGCGGCTCAACACCAAGGCGCCCTCCTCGTCGTCCCGGGCGGAGATGAACTCCTTGCAGACCAGGTTCATCCCGTCGGACAGGGAGGTGACCAGGCAGACGTCGGCCGCCTTGTAGTAGGGGAGGATCTCGCGGTGGTTGTGATGACGGTTCAAGAGGACGATCGGCCGCCAGGAGGAGGCCTTGAACCTCCAATTGATCCGATCCGCCTCCGCCTCCGTCTCCGCCAGGAAATCGTTGTAGCGCTTGATGTGGGTGCGGCTGGGCGCGCCGATCTGAACGAGAGTAAAGCGGCCGCGGTAAGCCGGGTATTTGTCCAGCAAGCGCTCGACGGCGCGGAAGCGCTCGAGGATCCCCTTGGTGTAATCGACCCGGTCCACCCCTATGCCCAGAATTCCCGCGTTGCTGTGCAGCTCCTTGAGCAGCGCCGGCTTGTCGGCCGGGGCGGCGGAGAATCCCTGGGGGGAAGCCGCGAAGTGCACGCTGACCGGGAAGGGCTTGACGGCGGTCAGATGCTCCTCCTTGATCACCGAGAAGCGCTCGCGGTCTATGCGGCACTCCAGCGTCCGGTCGACCGTCTCCAGGAAGTTGTTGCAGTAATACTGCGTGTGGAAGCCCACCAGATCGGCGCCGAGCATGCCGTAGAGCAGCTCTGTCTGCCAGGGACAGATGCCGAAGGACTCCGGGTTGGGCCAGGGGATATGCCAGAAGAGGGCCACGCGCGCGTCCGGACGCTTCTCCTTGATCATGCGCGGCAGCAGCGCGAAGTGATAATCCTGCGCCAACACGCAGGGAGACTCCAGGCCCTCGATCTCGTCCAAGACGGCGTCGGCGAACTTGCGGTTGGCCGCTTGGTAGAAGGCCCAATCGTCCGGGCGGAAATCGGGCCGCACGTGGGCGACGTGGCAGAGCGGCCACAACCCCTCGTTGGAGAAGCCGTAGTAATAGCCGTCCTCCTCCTCTCCGGTCAAAGCCACGCGCCGCAGGGTGTACTGAGGATCGTCGGGGGGGACCTTGACGCGATTCTTCTGGTCGACGAACTCCCAATCGGCGTCGCCGGCGCCATGGGCGATCCAGGTCCCGCCGCAGGCCTTCATCAGCGGGTCCATCGCCGTCACGACTCCGCCCGCGGGCATGATGACCTCCACCTCCCGCCCCTTGAAGCGGTGCATGTAGGGCTCGCGGTTGGAGACGACGACCAGGGGCTGGCCGCCGAGCTTGGTCTTGACGTGGTCTTTCAGGCGCTCCGGGGTCCACAGGGATTCGGAGATCTGGCGCAGCCTGGCCTCCTCCTCCGCCGCCGACTTGGCCACCGTCAGATGCCGCGCGAAGGTCTTGACCTCCTTGGCCATGGGCCCGAACAACTCGGCGCGCGGCAGCGTGGAGGGCTCCATGAGCTCCCCGGCCCGCAGCCGCTTCATCCATTCCGCCATCTGCGCCATCGGCGCCAGGACGTTCCAGCGCACGATCCACAGCGTGACCAGGGAGATCAGGAAAACCTGGATGAGCAGGCGGAAGAAATTGTGGCGCCAGACGTCGCGCATCCGCTGCTGGATATAGCCGGTGTCCTGCAGGACCACCAGGCTGCCGGTCACGACGCCGTCGTCGGAGTGGAGGGCGACGGCATAGGCGTAGCGCTGGCGGCCCTGCAGGTCGATCATCCGCGCCACCGGCTTGTCGCCCAGCATGGCCTCGCGCCCCAACTCGGAAACGATGGGCTTCTCGCCGATCCCGGGAGTGGCGGCGAGCGCCTCGCCCCGATTGTTGGCGATGGCCAGGCCGTCCAACCCGCCGCTGCTGCCGAAGCGCTCCACGAACTGCTCGATGCGCCCGCGATCCCGCTGTGACAGCGCCGGGTCGATCGCCGTGTCGATGCTCTCGGCCAGTATCGCGCAGCGCCGCCTTAGATCGTCGAGCAGGCGCGAGCGGTCGGCGCGCATCTGCAGATAGGTCGAGCCGGCCACCACGAAGCCGGCGGCCAGCGCCAAGGCGACGATCAAGCGCGCGGTCATCCGCATAATCCGTGTATTTTAGCTATCCTGGCCGGGCATTGCCAGGGACAAGGTCCCTGATCCTCAGCTAAGAAGCGCAGGCGGCGGGTCCTGACAGCTCCGGACGCGGCTTCGCTGCGCCCCGGAAGTGCTCGCTCGCCGCGTTCCTCGCCGTCACCCGCCGCCTGCGCTTCCTCGCTGAAGCTCCGGCCGAGTGGGAAATGGACCGACTCTACATGTCCTTGAAGACTTGGACGCCGCCCAGATGCCCCTGGAGGATCAGCGCGGCCAGCAGGACCAAGCCTGCCCCGAGATAGAGGCCGTTCGGGCGGCGATCAGCCTTCCAAAACCGAGAGCGCCACAATGCCAGAGCCGGGATGAGGACGGCGAGGCTGGTCCCCAGCCATTTATGGATGGCCATGCCGTGCACCCCCACGTCGTCCTTCATCCAGAAGAGCCAACCGGCCAGGGCGGTAAACGGCGTCACGCAGGCCGCGTAAAGCATGGTCCACCACCCCGTTTCGCGCAGCGAGCCCCGCCGGGTCAGCCGCTCCAGGACGTCGCTTCCAAGCGAGACCGGGACGAGGGCGGCGGTGAAGTTGACTAGGATGGGATGGATGTAGAGCCGCGAGACGAGCTGCCTTGCGGCATGGACGAGGATCATGCTGCCATGGATTATAGAATAGGGAACGCTCCGAGCGCTGTCAATTCGGCTTTGGACGCAGCCCCGATAGTTGCGCCCCGAAGGAAAAAATTGGAAAATGTCGCTCATATCGGTAAAACGCCCCGATAGCTCAATGGATAGAGCTACTCCGTCCTAAGGAGAGGATGGGGGTTCGATTCCCTCTCGGGGCACGGGTTTAGAGGAGAGATCATGGCCAAGCACTGGGTGCGCCAGCACGCAAGCCAGCACGACGAGATGCAGGACGTCCTCGAGAGGAGCCTGGCCTGGGTGGCGGGCAACCGGCGCAAGGCGGCGCTCGGAGCGCTGGCCCTCGTCGCGGCGCTGCTGGTCGCCGGCGTCAGCGTCTTCCAAGCGCGCGCGGCCCGCGAGGACGCCTGGAACCACTTAAGCCTCGCCGAAGGCCTGGCCTACACCGGACGGGCCGACACGGCGCTGCAGACGATCCAAGAGCTGTCGCAATCCCATCCGGGCAGCGACGCCGCCAATTTCGGCACGATCTTCGCTGGCGACATCCTGTTTAAGCGCGGCGACTATAAAGGAGCGGCCGGCCGCTACGAGAAGGTCCTCACCGACGCCCCCAAGACCGCCATCCTGCGCCCCTTGGCGCTCTGCGACCTGGCCCTGGCGCAGGAATCGGCCGGCCAAGCCAAGCAGGCCGCGCAGACGGCCCAGAGCTTCCTTGACGCTTATGGCGATCATTTCCTGGCTCCCCAGGCCCACGCCTGCCTGGCCCGCTGTCTCGAGGACCTGGGCCAGACCGAGCAAGCCAAGACGACCCTGCAGAAGATCGCCCTCCAGTACCCCGACACCGTCTGGGCCGCCTGGGCCCAAGCCCGCCTGAAAAAATCCTAGCCGGATCGACGTGGCCGCGGCATTCTTGGGCCGCCTTCCCGACGGAGGCGGCGCAGTCCCCGTCCCTGTCTGGAAACCAATGATACTGGATGATACTTCTTGCACCAATGCTGCCATTGACAAAATGGGGGGAGTTTCCTAGAATCGCCGCCAAGACGCAAGCAAGCCCCTTGAGCGGGGCTGAGACAGTAAGGAGGTAACAGTGCAAATAAAGAAGCTCTTGGGGACGTCCCTGGCCCTGAGCTTGATGCTTCCCTACGGCACCGCCCAAGCGGAGCTGTTGAAGAACTTCAAGTTCTCGGGCCAGTTGGACTGGCAAGCGACCAGCGCCAATAACGTGACGGACTTCGCCACGCACGGCAAGGCCGACGGCACCGCGCCGGCAAGCTTGACGGCCGGCCATAAGACCGCCCGCGACCGCATCGGCGACATGCAGACCAGGCTGATGCTGAACATGGACTGGGATCTGCTCGACGACGTGCATGCGAAGGTCTCTCTCGGCAAGACCGACCGGACGTGGGGCACCGCCGGGAACGTCGACGGACATTTCGACGCCGGCACGCCCGGCCCGCAGGCCATCGACGCCGCCGGCGTGCTAGGCGCCACCTTCGTCGATCAGGCCTACGTCAAGATCGACAAGGTCTTCGGCACGGTGGACGCCACGCTGGGACGGCAGTTCTACGGAGACCCCGGCGACCTGATCGTCTACTTCGGCCCCTCGGTCAAGGCCTTGTACGGCCTGCCGATCAACGGCATCGACGCCCTGCGCGTCGACTGGTCCAACGACATGGTCGGCGTGACCGGCATCGCCGGCAAGATCGCCAACGGCGCCTCGACCAACGCGACGATCCCGCAGACCGGCACCGACCTGACCGGCATCAACGCGATGCTCAAGGGCCACGAGGACATGAACCTGGGCGCTTACCTCTACAACCGCGTGATCCACAACGTCGGCGCGGCTGGAGCCCCGCCCGACCTCGCCAGCGCAGGCGGCAAGAACGACAACCTGTGGGTGCTGGGAGCCAAGGGCAAGTACATGATGGGCAATTCCTACGTATCGGGAGAAATCGCGAAGGACTTCGGCGAGAACCGCCAGACCGAAACGGCGCTCTTGGCCGGATCCCGCAACTACACCGGCTGGGCGTTCAAGCTCGACGCCGGCACCAGGATGGACATGGCGATGGCCAGCGTCAAGCCTTGGGCCGAGTTCGGCTACGGCTCCGGCGACAGCAACTCGAAGTCGGCGACCAACCGCGACTTCACGGCCATCTTCGGCGATTACAGGCCCGGCGACATCTACGGCCGCTTCGCCAACACCTCCGCGGCTCCGTTGGCCTTCAATATCACGGGGGCTGGAGCTGGCGGCGCGCCCACCACGCTGACCAACCGGGTGATCTGGGGTCTGGGAGTCAAGGCCACGCCCGCCTCGCTGGACCGCCTAACGGTCGGGCTCTCCCTCTGGGACTTCAACGCCCAGACGACCAACGCCGTGTCGGTGGATACCAACCTCGGCGGCAACAAGCATCTGGCCACCGAGTTGGACCTAGACGCCACCTGGAAGCACTCCGAGAACGTCTCTTTCGGAACCGGAGTGGCGATGGCCCAGCCCGGAGGGGCGGTGAAGGCGGCCTTGCAGTCGACCGATCCCACCACGGTGTCGGCAGCCTCGGGCATCGGCGTCAGCAACGCCTATCTGGGTTACTTCGACGTCTGCGTGAAGTTCTAGCCGCGCGCGCGGCAACCCCCCGGCCTAACGGCCGGGGGGTTTTTTTATTTCGCGCGGCGAAAGGGGATTTTTGATAGGATGTCGCCCATGCTGGGCAAGCGCGCCGCGGCCGCCTTGGCCTTGTCGCTGGCCGCCGGCGCGGCCAACGCCACCAGCCTCGACGTCACCTCTTCCTATAAAATGAACGCCGAGGCCTGGCACAACCTGGGCCTGGACCGCTCCTCTCCCGATGCCGTCAACGACCGCTCCTTCGTCGATAACGACGCGCGCCTGGGCGTGGCGGTGCGCGGCATAGAGCTGGAAAACCGCGGGGGGGAGGAGGAAACCCTGGACATCGGCTTGAAGCTCCATGCTCTGGGCGTGGCCGGCTCCACCGTCCCTGCCGCGGCCCCCTTCAACCGCGCGGCGGCCTACTATCCCAGCGCGGACCTTACGCCCTTCATCGAAAACGCCTACCTGCGCGTGCACCACCTCTTCGGCCGCCGGCTTTCCGCCACCTTCGGCCGCCAATCCTTCCGCCTGGGCTCGGGGCTGCTGCTCGACGACGACGGCGCGGGGCTGACCGGGGTGAGCGTCAGCGGCAAGCCCTGGGGCGACCTGGGCCTGGAAGGCTTCTACTTCAACAGCGACAACCCCAACCCGAACGTCTCCAAGCCCAACAGCCTCGATCTCTTCGGGATGTCCTTGAGCCTGCCCACCGACGGACTCTGGCAGCTCAACCAGCTCTTCGAGCGGGACCGCTCCCAGCAGACGCTGGACGGCGGCTGGCAGATCTCGAAGGCCCTGCGCAGCTTCACCAGCGTTCGCTACCAGCTCAACTACGGACCGATGGTCTTCGACGGCGAGGCGGCCATCGAGAAGGGCGCCGCCACGCCCACCGGAGCGGCGCCGGCCTCCAACCACATCACCTTCAACGGCAACGCCGAGATCATCCGCGCCAAATGGAAGCAGCGGCTCTACCGCACGGGGGAGGGGATCGCAAGGCTCTCCTTGGCGCGCGGCACGGGGGACCGCGGCGACACCCTGACCACCGACGAGGCCTTTTTCCCTTCCCACGGCCACCGCTACGACGGCTTAAACCGCGACGGCTTCGGCCAGTTCTTCGGCGCCACGCCCTACGACGCCTGGGGGGGCAATTTCTCCTCCTCCACGGTCAGCGGCCTGCGCCAGGGGACCAGCGGCATCATCATCGTCGGCGCCGGCTATACCCCGCCCGCCTACAAGGGGATAGCCCTCGACATCGACTATTATCTCTTCCAGGCCGAGCGCGTCCAAAGCGGATCGCGCACCCTGGGCTCGGAGTGGGACCTGGGCCTGCGCTACGCCGTGATGGGCCGCTTCACACTCTCCGCCTCCGCCGCCTTTTTCTCCATAGGAGCCGCCTCCAACCCCGCCCGCGGCTCCGCCAAGAAGTTCACGTTCCAAGCCTCCGGCCGATTCTAGGCCGGCGTCAGCCGGCCTGCGTCTGGCCGGATAGGGAAGGTGCGTCAGGCCATGACGGCGCCGGCGTCAGCCGGTCTATGCCTGACCGGGTAGGGAAATGCGTTAGCTCATGACGGCCGGCTTCAGCGTCAGCCGGCCTGACGTCCCCCCGCAATGCTTCTTAGCCGGGGCCCTGGCCGCTAACGTCCGGACTGGATATAGGCCGACTAAGCCGGCGTAGCCGGGGCGCCCGGGAGGCATATCCACATCGTTTTCCACCCGGAATTGTCTTATGACAATCATATGTGTCTTGTAATTTTTACATAAGACATTACATATGGCATATACACAGCTACCAATTGCTTATCACAGGTTATCCACATGATATTGACCTATATATTGATATATGCGATATTCAGGTCATGGGCTCCTGCCGATTGAGATTGCGTACGGCCAGCGGCGCGGAGCTGGAGGCCGAGGGCGAGCTGGATTTCGTCCGGGGCGAGCGCGAGGAGTTCCTGCTGCGGCAATTTCCGCCGGCGCCCAACGGAGCGGAAGGCGGGCGCGAGCCGCGGGTGGAATGGACCGCGGTCGTCGAGGCCAGGGGCGGCGGACTGGCCCTGCGGGGCAAGCTGCAGGGCGGCGAAAAGGCGGGGCGCGACGCCTGCCTGATCCTCCTATTGGCCTCTGAACGCCTGCTCAACCAACCCAAGCCCACGGCCGCGCGCGTGGCCAAATGGCTGCGGGCCTCCGGCTACCCGATCGGACGCATGGACCGGACCCTCCAGGACGCCATCACCCAGGGCGAACTGCTGTCCTCCGGCTCCCGCCGCTCCCGCCGCTACGAGCTGACCGCCTCCGGCAAGATCAAGGCCCTGCTGCTCGCCGAGCAGCTCACCAGCGCCGTGCTGGGCCGCCGTCCCTAAAAATACCCTAGCTCCAAGCTGCGGGGGATTCCCCTCCAGTCATCCTAGTTACTAATGATAATAAATATTATGTTACATTATGGCATAGGATTGCCGGCACGCAGCTGCTGAGAAATAGAAGCTGATTTATTCAATAAATGCATTAATTTATAATGTATTTTTTGATATATCGACACGATTTCTGCGATTTTTAAAGTTAGCAGTCATCTCCGGCGCCGAATCAGCCCAAAAAAGATTGGAGCCCGGCCAAAGACCAGGAAATTTCCCCAAAAAGTTGGCAACTTTTAGGAGGGATTGGCGGGATCCCTGCTCTACGAGGCCTGAAGCTAAAAACCATCAAAGACAGGAAAGTCGGGCGGGCCGGCCGGGGGCCGGGATTAAAAAGCCCAGGCGGCCGGAAGCTGCGGAACTGGAAGACTGCGCCCGAGACTCTGGAGAATGCCAGAAATCGGCCAAAAACCTAGGAACAGGGAGGGGCGATCAAAAAACCATCAAGCTCCCAGGGCACTGGACGGGGGCCTGGAGAAAAACAAGCGGGAGAAATCGGGCGAAACCAGGAAAAACCGCCAAAGAAACTAGGCCGCGCTGGGCCTGGTCCGAAAAACCATCAAAGCCGGAGGTGGTCTGTTTGGAGGGTCGGCCCCTGGGCCTTGGCGTCAAAAAGACCCAATGAAGCGCCTCAATCATCGCCGTTTCGAGGGTGAGATGGTCTTAGGACCTGTGACATAATTATATAGACAATTTGGAGGCATGAGCTTGAGGCGATTTCGAGGCGCGAGGAGGGAGCATGGCGATAGCCATGTGACCGACGAGCAACGAAGAAATCGACCAAGATCATGCCTCTGCCCGATCACCGGGCGATTTTGGGCTGCGCCTGCGTCGCTTGTCGCTCCTTGGCTCGCTCTAAAATCGCCTCGGCCAAATTGTCTATATAATTATGTCACAGGTCCTTAGGAAGGCTAAAACCGCCGCTAGCGCTCCGGGCTTACGATGTCTTTCAAGGTCTCCCGGCGGCGGATCAAGCGCGCCCTTCCCCCCTCGACGAGCACCTCGGCCGCGCGCGGGCGCGAGTTATATTGGCTGCTCATCGAGAAGCCGTAGGCCCCGGCCTTCAGCACGGCGAGGATGTCCCCCCGCTCCACGGGACCCAGGCGCCGCGCGCGCGCCAGGAAGTCCACCGACTCGCAGATGGGCCCGACGATGTCCGTCCGCCTTTCCGGGCCCCGCCTTGGCCTTGCCGGCAGGATGGGATGGCGGGCTCCATAGAGCGCCGGCCGCGCCAGATCGTTCATCGCGGCGTCCACGATCACAAGCCTGCGCCCCCCCGCGCTCTTGCGATAGAGAACGCGCGCAAGCAGTAAGCCAGCGTCGGCGACAAGCCAGCGCCCCGGTTCCAGGATCAAGCGGGGCCCCGCGGGCATCAGCGCGCAGAAGCTTGAGGCCAGGCGCCTTAGCGGCAGCTCCCTTTCCTTCTCGTAGCGCACGCCGAAGCCCCCGCCAAGGTCCACCAACTCCAGGACGATGCCGCGCCGGGCCAGCGCCGCCATGGTCCGCGCCACGGCCCGTGCGGCCCTCTCGTAGGGCCTGGGATCGGTGATTTGGGAGCCGATGTGGCATTGTATGCCTCGCGCCCGCAGCCAACGGCTGGCCGCCGCCCGCTCAAGCAGGCGCAGGGCCTGCGGGGCGGCGACTCCGAACTTGCTTGCGGGCAGGGCCGTGGCGACATGGGGGTGGGTTCCGGCGTCCACTCCTGGATTCAGTCGAATCATGACGGGAGCGCGCTGGCGCGAGCTGCGCGCCAGCGCTTCCAAGGCCTCCAGCTCCTCGCTCGACTCGACGTTGAAGGCGAGGATGCCTTGCTTGAGACCCAATGCCAGCTCCTCCCCGGTCTTGCCCACGCCGGAAAATACGATGCGGTCGGCGGGCACGCCCGCGGCGCGGGCCCGCAGCAGCTCTCCGCCGGAAACGACGTCGGCTCCCGCCCCGCGCCCGGCCAGCAGCGAGATGATGGCGCGGTTGGAGTTGGCTTTCAGCGCGTAGCAAATCAGCGGCGCCTGCGCGGCGAAGGCCGAGCGCAAGGCCTCAAGGCGCTCGGTCACGGCGGCGGCGGAGTAGACGTAAAGAGGCGTGCCGAAGCGCCGCGCCAGCTCCTCCACGGCGAGCCCGTCGATCGAAAGCCCCCCCCTGCCGCGCTCGAGCATGCCCCGTGCTAACGCTTCCGCCCGGAACGACGGCGACGCCCAGGCTTGGCCCTGGCTGATCGCCGCTTGGCCAGGACGCGCCGGCTGACGAAGCGCAGCGAGGCGCGCGCCTTGGCGTCGCGGGGATCCTCCTGGACCACCAGCTTCCAGGCCGCCTCGGCCTGCTCGTACTGCCCCAGCTTCTGGAGGGCCTGGGCCAGGCCGCGGTGGGCGCGCTCGGGAGGCAGGGCGAAGGCGGCGTCTCCCGGGGCCGGCTGGGCCTTCAAGAGATGCTCCAGGGCGGCCTTGTAGTCGCCTTGGGCGTAAGCGATCTCTCCCAAATAGAGCTCGGCGCGCTTGGCCTGCTCCTGGCCCATGCCCCGCAGCCGGTTGAAGGAGTCGACCGCCCGATCGATATTCTTGGCGCCCAAGAAGCTCAAGCCGAGATTTTCCTCGACCAGGCTGTCCTTGGGGTTGGAAAATTTCAGCCGCTCGTATTCCGTGACCGCCTCGTCGTAGCGCTGCTGCTGGTAAAGCAGCTTGGCCTCGAGCAGGCGGACCTCCCTGTCCTCCGGATAATGGCGCAGGAAGCGCTGATACTCCTCGATCGCGAAATGATAGAGCCCCACGTCCTGGTACATGACCCCCAGGCAGTAGAAAATGCGGGGATCGAGCGCCCCCAAGTCGCGCGCCTCCTCCAGCTCGTTGATGGCCTCGGGATAATGCTCCCTGCCCTGCTGGAAATGCAGCATGCCCAGCTCCGTCAGAGCCGCGAGGTCGTTCGGGTTGATCTTCAGGCGATCCTGGGCGGCCGAAACGGCCGCGTCGAGGCGGGGCGGGGCGGGAAACTCGAACTTGCCGGAGAGACTGCGCCCGGAGCCGCTCAGCATCCAATACAAAGTCCCGAGAAAGGCCAGCGACAAGCCCAGGACGAGCAGGACGAGCGTCCGGGGGCCGAGCCAGGAAGGCGAGCCGCGAGAGGGCAGCCGCGCCGGCTTGACCCTCTGCGCGAGATCGTCGATCACTCCCCTTCCCGCTCCTCGGGCGCGAGCAACTGGCCCAGCGTCAACGGCGGCGGGGCCTTGAGGTACTGCGCCAGGCGCTTGCGCTCCTTGATCTCGTCGTACTTATTGATGGATACCATGACCTCGCAGGTCTGTGCGTTGACGCCGAGGACGATCGCCGAGAGCTCCTGGCCGGGCTTGTAGGCCGCCTGCGCGTCGATCTCGGCGGCGCCAGCGAAGGCCACGGCCTTGTCCGCCAGCTCCAGGCGCACCCCCGCCGCGCCGGCCTCCAGCACCTTGCCGCGCACCGTCGCCTTCGGCGCGTACTTGCGCTTGAGCGCGTCGGCCGGATTCGGCGAGAGCTGCTTGATGCCCAGCGCGATCGGCTCGGCCTGCGGCTGCGCCGCCTGGCCTTCCGGCCTGGCGGCGGGCTTGGAGAGGACCTTCACGCGCAGCTTGTCGCCCCGCCGCAGCTTCGGGGCCTTGGCCGGATTCCAGGCCATGTCGGCGGAACGGACCAGCCCCTCGGCGCCGCCGATGTCGACGACGGCCCCGGCGGGGAGGACGTTGACGACGCGCCCCACGCGGACCTCTCCCACGCGCAGCTTCGCCAGCAGCTCGTCGCGGCGCTTGCCGGCCTCCTCAGCCAGCACGGCCTTGCGCGAGAGCACCAGCTGCTTCTTGGCCTCGTTGACCTCGATGATGTAGCAGCGCACCCCGGTGCGCAGCATCCGCTTGGGCTCGCGCACGGGCCGCAAATCGGAGAGGGAGGTCGGCAAGAAGCCGGTCACGCCGTTGACGTCGACGAGGAATCCCCCCTTGATCGCCTGCGTCACCAGGCCCCGGACGCGCTGCTTTTCCTTGAACGACTTGACGGCGGCCTCCCAGCCCATCTCGAGGCGGGCGCGCTGATGGGACAAGCGCGCGGCCCCGTCTCGGCTGCCGAGGAGGACGACGGCGACGCGCTGGCCGGCGACCGGGGGATGATCCTGCGCGAAGTCGGACAACGGCACCGTCCCCTCGCGCTTCTCGCCGACGTCCACGAGGACGGAGTCCCCGGTGACGGCGATCACCTTCACCCAGGTGACCTGCCGGCTCGCCAACTTCTGCGACTGCGCCGCCTGGAGCGCCAGCAAGGCCTCCATCGTCTCCGGTTCGGCGCCGTCGTCCTTCCCCGTGGTCATAAACTGTCTCCTCGCAAAGCGATTTTTAAGTGTACCAATTGGCGGGCTAGAGTAAAATCGCGCGCGCCATGATTCCGTCGGCGAAGCGCTGGCAGGCGTCGCGATCCGCGTCCCCGTCGGCCAGCCGCTGCGGGGCGCCGAAACGCACGCCGAGGCGCTCCCGCGGGAAGCGCGCAACGCCCAGCAGGCGGGCCGGCACGACCGGCGCCCGGGAGCGCGCGGCCAAAAATCCCACTCCGGCCTTGGCCCGGCCCGGGGCTCCCGCCTTGGAACGCGTGCCCTCGGGGAAAACCAGCAGGCAGCCGCCGTTTTCCAATAGCTCGAGGGCCGCGCGCATCGCCTTCAAATCGCCGCGCCGATCCAGGGCGATGGTCCCGACGCGCCGCAGGAAGCGCCCCAGCACCGGGACCTTGAAGACCTCCGCCTTGGTCAAGGCCCAGACGCAGCGCCGCGGCGCCGCCGCCACGGCCAAGAGCGGCCCGTCGAGATAGGCCGTGTGGGGGGCGGCCGCGATGATGGCGGGGCCTGTCTCCGGGAGATGGGCGAGGCCCTCGACGTCGACGCCGCAGGCCAAGCGCAAAAAGGCGTCAAGCAGCGCGTTGGGCCAGCGGCGCAGCCGCGGAGCCCGTTCCCACTCAGCCCCCATGGGCCGCGCGGACGGCCTTGAGGATCCGATCGGCGACCTGGTGCAGGTTCAGGCGCGTGGAGTCGATCACCAAGGCGTCGGCGGCCTGGGCCAGGGGATTGATCTTGCGCTTGAGATCGTTGAGGTCGCGCGTCAGGATGGCCTCCTTGATCTTCTGCCGGTCCGCCGCCACCCCGGCGGCCTTGAGCTGCCGGTAGCGGCGCGCGGCGCGCTCGTCGATGGAGGCGTCCAGGTAGATCTTGAAATCCGCGTCCGGGAAGACATGGGTGGCGATGTCCCGCCCCTCCATCACGATGCCCCCGCCGCGCCCCAGGCGGCGCTGCAGCCGGCACATGAAGCGGCGCACGCCGCGATTGGCCGCCACCAGCGAGGAGTTCGCGCCGACCCGCTCGTCGCGGATGCGCGCGGAGACTCCCTCGCCGTCGACGAAGGTCTTGAGGGCGACGCCCCCGTCGACCGCCTTGAAATCCCACTTCAGGCTCTCCGCCAAAGCCAGGACGGCCGCCTCGTCGGCGAGATCGAGGCCGCGCTCCAGCGCCTTCCAGGTCAAGGCCCGGTACATCTCGCCGGTGTTGATGAAGCGATAGCCGAGCTCCTTGGCCACCAACTGCCCGACCGTGGACTTGCCCACCCCGGCCGGGCCGTCCATGGCGATGACCCAGCGCCGAGCCGGCCGGAGCGCGCCCGCCCTCACGCCGGGACCGCGCCCTTGCCGGAGAGAACGCGGCGCAGGGCCGAGAGCAGGGCCTTGTTCTGCTCCGGGCTGCCGACGGTGACGCGCACGTGGCTCGGCAGCAAGTACTCATCCAGCGGGCGGATGATCACGCCCAGGCGCAGGAGAGCGCGGAACAATTCGCGCCCAGGCAGCGGGGCGCGGGCGAAGAGAAAATTGGTCGCGGACTCCTCCACGGCGAAGCCCAGCTCGCGCAGCCCCGCCGCCAGGGACTCCCGCCCCTTGACGGCCAGGGCCACGCTCTTCTCGACGAAACGCCGGTCCTCCAGGGCCGCCACGCAGGCGCGCTGGGCCGGCAGACTCACGTTGAAGGGCATGCGGATGCGGTCCAGCCAGCCCAGCACCTCCGGATTGCCGACGGCGTAGCCCGCGCGCAGCCCCGCCAAGCCGTAGGCCTTCGAGAAGGTGCGCAGGACGATGAGGTTGTCGAACTCGTCGATCAAGGCCGGAATCGAATCGGGATAGCCCGGGCAGCCGCGCGCGTACTGGACGTAGGCCTCGTCCAGGATCACCAGCGTCTGGCGAGGCACCGCCGCCAGAAGGGCCCGCGTCTCCTCCTCGGTGTTGTAGGTGCCGGTGGGATTGTTCGGGTTGGCGACGAAGAGCAGCTTCGCCCGGGAGCTGCAGGCCCTGGCCATCGTCGCCAGATCGTGGGTCCAGTCCACGACCGGCACCTCGATGACGCGAGCGCCCATCATCAGGACCTGCTGGCGAAAGCGGATGAAGCCGTACTGGGAGGCCACGCCCTCGTCCTCCGGATCGAGGAAGGCCTCGCACAAAAGCCGGATGAGCTCGTCGGAGCCGTTGCCGACCAGCACCCGCTCCGGCGCGAGCTTATGGAAGCGCGCGATGGCCTGGCGCAGCTCTGGGCTTGAGCCCTCCGGATAAAGGGAACAGGACTTCTCGGCGCGCCGATAGACGGCCATGGCCTTGGGCGAGGGGCCCAGGGGGTTCTCGTTGGAGGCCAGCTTGATCACGCGCCTAAGCCCCAGCTCGCGCTGCACCGAGGCGATCGACTTGCCCGGGGCGTAGGGCGTGACCTCGCGCAGGCAGCGGCGCGGCATGATCTCAAGCATGTCGTTTCGCCAAAAACGCCATCATGCGCCGGGTCGCCTTGTCCCGCCGAAAGGAGAAGAACTCCGAGCCGCAGACGGTGCAGGCGGGGCTTTTCGCGATCGCCTCGCGGCTTAAGCCGGCCTCGAGCAACTGCGCCGCGGCCTCCTTGCCGAGATCAAGATACAGCCTGCCCCCCCTCGGCTCGAGGCTCTCGGGGCGAAACAGCGCCTTGAAATCGCTTCCCACGGCGTAGCAGCATGCCCCCGCATGAGGGCCGACCCAGGCCCGCAGCTCCGCGGGCTTAACGCCCCGCAAGGCAAGAGCCTCCACCGCGGCGGCGGCGATATTGGCCCGCGTGCCCCTCCAGCCGGAGTGCAGTAGGGCCGCGGCGCGCCCTCCCCGGTCCCAGATGAAAATCGGCATGCAATCGGCGACGTAGACCAGGGCGACGCGGCCCGCGGCGTCGAGCAGCCAACCGTCGCCTTCGGGCGACTGCTCTGTCTCGGCGTCCAGCGCGCGCACGACGCTCCCGTGCTTCTGGCGAAGGACGCAGCCCGGCCAGGAGGCTAGGCCTGCGCGCTCCAGCGCGCGGGCCCGATTGTCGGCCTGCGCCATGTCGCCCATGGCCCTCGTCGTCACGCCGCCCGCGAAGCCCGCCTCCGCCAGGCGCCGATCGACATGGACGTTGAGGTCCTCAATGGCCACCATCATCGCAACTCTAACAAATCTTACGCCGCGACCGGCTTGGCCGGGGCCGCGGAAGGCGCCGGCTTCTGGGCGGCCGGCAATTGTCGCAGCGGACGGACCCATTTCGTGAAACCGGAAGGCTTGAGGGAGTACTCGTGCACCAGCCGCACGACCTCGGAGACGGGGCGGAAGCTCTCCCAGTCCACGCGCAGTATGCGCACGCCGGCCAGCTCCATCTCGGAGATGAACTGCTCGTAGTTCTGCCGGAGCATGCGCAGGTACTCCAGCGATATCCCGCTCTCCATCCCGCGGCCGCGCGCGCCGATGCGCTTGGCCGCCGTCTCCGGGCGGCAGTCCAGATAGATCAGCAGCTGCGGGAAGACCAGCTCGCGCAGGACCATGTTGTCGAAGAGGTCCAGGTAGGTGTTGTAGTCGAGGTCGGAGATGATCTTGTCGGGGTGCCGGTTGAGCATGCGGGCGAAGATGGTGTCCTCCCAGATCGTGCGGTCCTGCACGACCCCGCGGATCTTGCCGAGGCTGATGCGGGTGACGAACTCGCGATGCTGGCGGAAGCGGTGATTAAGCAGCCAGACCTGCATCATCGTGCCGTAGCGCTTCATGTCGCCGTAGAAGCCCTCGAGGTAGGGGTTGCCGTCGACCTCCTCGAGAACCGGCTCGAAGTTCAGGGCGCGGGCCAGATCGACCGTCAGGGTCGACTTGCCGACCCCGATGGTGCCCGCGATGCCGATGTAGCCTTCCGCAAACATGCTCCTCCTCCCGTTCCTGGTGGACTAGCCGGCCTTCAGCTCCGGCTCGATGCCGCGCAGCGCCAGCCTGACGTCGTCGGGGCTGGAGGCGGCCTCGAGAATATCCGCCTCGCTGACCAGCCCCTCCTTGAAGAGCTTGACCAGCGCCTGGTTGAACGTCTGCATCCCGTAGAACTGGCCCTTGGCGCAAGCCTGGACGATCTCGCTGGACTTGTTTTCCTCGATGCACTTGCGCACGTGCGCGGTCACGATCAATATCTCGACGGCGGGCACGCGCCCGCCCTTGGAGCAGGGCAATAGCCTCTGGCTGACGACCGCCTTCAGCGTCTCGGCCAATTGCACCCGCATCACCGGCTGCTGGTGCGGCGCATAGAGGTCGACGATGCGGGTGATGGTCTGGATCGCGTCGACGGTGTGCAGCGTGCCCAGCACCAGATGCCCGGTTTGGGCGGCGGTCAGCGCGGCGGAGGTCGTCTCCAGGTCCCGCATCTCCCCGACCATGATGACGTCCGGGTCCTGGCGCATCGCCATGCGCAGGCTCTCCGCGAACGAGCTCGTGTCCTCCCCGACTTCCCGCTGCGAGACGATGCCCTTTTTGTCCTTGTGCACGAACTCGATCGGATCCTCGATCGTGATGATGTGCTCGGAACGGGACTCGTTGATGTAGTCGACCATCGACGCCAAGGTCGAGGATTTCCCGGAGCCGGTCACCCCGGTGACCAGCACCAGCCCGCGGCTGTTGTCGGCGATCTTGCGGACGGTGGCGACCGGCAGGCCCAATTCCTGGATGCTCGGAATCTTGGCCGAAATGTGGCGGATCGCCAGGCACAGCCTCTGGCGCTGGCGGAAGGCGTTGACGCGGAAGCGCGCCGCCTCCCCGGATTGAAAGGAGAAGTCGCATTCGCGCTCGCGCTCGAAGAGAGCGCGGGCATGGGGCGTCATCACCGAGGAAAGCATGGCCTCGACCTCCGGCTGGCTAAAGACGTCCGGGGAGGCCTGCCGCAGCAGGCCGTCGACGCGCAGGTACGCCGGGCTTCCGGAGCGCACGTGCAGGTCGCTGCCGCGCTGGTCGACGAGGATCTGGAGCAGTTGCTGCAAATTGGCCGCCACTATTTAAGCCTCCTCACCTTCAATCTCATGAACGCGGGCTTGGACCAATCCTCCGGAGGGCTGGCCGCGCCGCGGGCGGGCTCGGCGTCCAGCGGATGCCTGGGGGCCCTGGGCGCGAGCGCGGAGCCCGCGCGGTGGCCGAGGCGGGCCAGGCTGCGCCGCCGGGCCGGAAAGCCGGTGGCGATCACCGTGATCCGGATGGCGTCGGCCAGGGCGTCGTCGTAGGCGTAGCCGGGCTTGGTCTTGGCGTCCGGGCTGGCGGCGCCGGTGATGTAGGCAGTCGCCTCCTCGATCTCCGAGAGCTTGAGGCTGGCCGCTCCGGCCTTGGAGCCGGTGATGTTGATGATCAAGCCCTTGGCGCCGTCCATCACGACGTTCTCCAGGAGAGGCGACTGGACCGCGGCCTTCGCGGCCTTCAGCGCCCGCCCCAGGCCGCTGGCCTCGCCCATGCCGATCAAGGCGTCGCCGGCGTCCTTCATGATGGCGCGCAGGTCGTTTAAGTCCATGTTGATCTGGCCGGAGCTCGTCAGCACGTCCGAGATCGAGCGGATGGAGCGCAGCAGCACGTCGTCGGCCAGCTTGAAGGCGGCGTCGGCCGTCGTGTCGTGGTCGATGATCTCGAGCAGCCTCTGGTTGGGGATCACCAGCAGGGTGTCGACGTTCTGCCGCATCTCCTGGATGCCCTGGTCGGCGATGGCGGCGCGGTTGAGCTTCTCGAACTCGAAGGGCCTGGTGACCACGCCGATCGTCAAGGCCCCCATCTCCTTGGCCAGGCGGGCGACGATCGGGGCACCCCCGGTGCCTGTGCCGCCGCCCATGCCGGCGGTGACGAAGACCAGATTGGCGCCCTGCAGATATTCCCGGACCTCCTCCTCCGTCTGCAGCATCGCGGAGCGGCCCTTGGAGGGGTCGCCGCCCACGCCCAAGCCCTCGGAACCGACCTGGATCTTGACCTCGGCCAAGTTGCGCCGCAGGTCCTGGGCGTCCGAGTTGGCCGCGATCAGCTCCACGCCCTGGATGCCGGCCTCCGCCATCCGGTTGATCGCGTTGCCGCCGGCCCCCCCGACGCCGATGACCTTGATGACGGCCCGGACGGAGGAGAAATCCCTGGACACTTGGATGCGCATCAGAATAGGTCCTCGAAGACGGCGGAGAGCTTCCGCATCCAGACCGGCTTCTTGCGGTCGGTCTGGCGCGCGTTGGTCAGGCCGTAGCGCAGATGCCTGGAATAGCCCAGCAGGCCCATCGCGGTGGCGTAGGTGGGAGTCAGCCACTGGTCCTCGGCGACGATGGCGTCGGGATGCGGCAAGCCCAGGCGCACCGGCATGCGCAGGATCTGCTCGGCGGCCTGTAGGGTGCCGCGCATCAGCGCGCCGCCGCCGGTCAGGATCAGCCCTCCCGGGACGACCACGTCGGCGTAGGAGGAGGCCTGCAGCTCTTCCTCGATCACCGAGAAGATCTCCTCGACGCGCGGCAGGATGAGGTTCATCATATAGCTGGTCTTGACCGATTGCGCCGTGCGCCCGTCCGGGCCCCGGAACTCGATTTCATCGTCGCCGTTGAGCAGCGAGGGATGGGCGATGCCGTGCTCCACCTTGATCTTCTCCGCCGTCAGCAGGGAGGTCCGCAGGCCGATGGCGAGATCCTTGGTGATGAAATCGGAGCCGATCGGCAGCTCCTTGGAGTAGCGGATGCTGCCCTCCGCGTAGACCCCGATCGACACCGACTGCCCTCCCAAATCCACCAGCAGGCAGCCCAGCTCCTTTTCCTCCGCGGTGACCAGCATCTCTCCCGAGGCGAGCAGGCTGTAGACCGGCTCGACGACCTCGAAGCCCGCCTTGGCGACGGTCTTGATGAGGTTGTTGAGGTGCCCGGAGGCGGCGGTGACGATATGGACGTCGACCTCCAAGAGGGAGCCCTCCATGCCCACGGGGTGCGGGATGCCGCGCTGCCGGTCCAAGGAGAAGCTCTGCGGCAGGACGTGCAGGATCTCGCGGTCGGAGGAAAGCGGGACCGCCTTCGCGTTGGCGATGACGGAGTCCACGTCCTCGGCGGTGATCTCCTTGTCGGTGCGGGCGATGTTGAAGGCCCCGCGATTGTTGAAGGATTGAAGGTGGTGTCCGCGCACCCCGAGAAAGACGTTGCGCACCTCCCGCTTGGCCTGGGCCTCCGCCTCCTCCACGGCCTGGGTCACGGCGTTTGCGGTCTCCATGATGTTGACGACGACTCCGCCGTTGAGGCCGCCGCGGCAGGAGACGCTGGAGCCTCCCAGCACGTGCATGCAGCCCGCCTCGTCGCCGGCGCCGATAAGGCAGGTCACCCGCCCGCTGCCCATGTCCAGACCCGCGACGACATCCTGTTTGGAGCTAGCCATCGATCACCTCGCTAAGGAGCTGCGTCGCAATAATATGATCATTTTGGCGACCCGAGTCCGTGGCGATTTCGAGGCGCGAGGAGGGAGCATGGCCGCAGGCCATGTGACCGACGAGCAACGATGAAATCGGCCGGCATCGGGTCGCCCCGAAGGGGACGGACGCTTTTGGGTTGCGCCCACATCGCTCGTCGCTCCTTGTCTCGCTACAAAAGCGCCCGTCCAAAATCATCATATTATTGCGACGCAGGTCCTAAAGGTCGAAGAAGAATCTTGCCGTCCCCGAAATAACGCAAGTCCGCCGTGAAGGGCGGCGCCACGGCGGGGCGCGCGCGCGCGTCGGCCAGGACCTGATTGAGCCTGGAAAACTTCTGGCCCAGCCAGCGCCCGTCCCCGAAAAGAACCTCGGTGCCGTCGGCCAAGCGGGCCGCCCAGCCGTCCTGCGGAGAGGCGGCCAGGCGCAGGGATTGGAGCGGCGAGGGAAGGGCGCCCGGCTCGGCCGCCTGCTCGCAGATGGCCGAGGCCTCGCGCAACTGGGCCGGGGAGGCCCGCGCGGTCTCCACCAAGGGAGCGGCGAGCGCGTAGAGCCCCCCCGGCGCGCCGAAGACGATTCCGTCGTCCGACAGATAGTCCCGGCGCGCTCCCGGGGCGGCCGTCACGGCCACGGCCGCGCGCAGGGACAGCTCCAGGCTTGCCGCGCGCCGCAGCCAATGGCGGCGAACGACGACGCGCAGATACGGGAAGCTCCGCCGGATGGCGGCGGCGGCCGCGGCGGGAGACAGCCGGCCCCGCGAGGCGAGGAGCCCGGCTGCGGAACGGCGGACGCGCTCGATGGGGCAGGACAGTTCCAGCCGTGTCGCGGCCGGCGTAAGCGCGCGATGCAAGCGTGCCAAGGAACCGTCGATGCCGCCGGCGTCGTGGCGCAGGGCGGATGCGGCCGCGACCCCCAGCAGCGCCGCCGCGGCGAGGGCCAGCGCCAGATGATTGCGGCGCCGGCGCTGCCTGGGCCGCAGGCTGACCCGCACGCGGGCCCGCCTACTCACCGATGACCTTCATCTCGAGCTCGAGCGCGACTCCGCTGTCGCGCAGCACCGCGGCGCGCACCCGATCGACCAGGGCCAGGACGTCCTTCGCGCTGGCCGCGCCGAAGTTCTCGATAAAATTGGCGTGCAAGGGGGAGAGACGCGCGCCGCCCACGGAGGCACCCTTGAGCCCGGCCTGCTCGATGAGCCGCGCGGCGAACTGGCCGGGAGGATTCTTGAAGGTTGAGCCCACGTTGAAAGTGTGTATCGGTTGCGTCCGGGAGCGTCTCTGCTGAAGCCTTGAAACGCGGTCCATTATATCAGCTTTGCCTGCGGCCTTCAATCGAAGCAGCCCGGCGGTCACGACCAAGCCGGCGAGGTTGCTGCTGCGATAGCCGAAGCTCAGCTCGCTTCCGGCCAGGCGCAGCTCGGACGCCCGGGCCGGATCGAGGGCCTCGACCTCCTCGACCAGCGCTCCGATCTCCCCCTCGCGCGTGCCGGCGTTCATCACGAGCGCGCCGCCGAGCGTCCCGGGCACGCCGACCAGCGGCTCAAGGCCGCCCAGCCCGCGTTCGGCGCAGAGGGTCACCAGCCGCGGCATCCGCACCCCGGCCCCGCAGCGCGCGCGCCGATCGGGCAGGAACTCCACGGACTCGAACTCCCCGCGCAGCCGCGCCACGACCCCGCGCACCCCGCGGTCGCGCACGAGGAGGTTCGAGCCGAAGCCGAGGACGGTCAGCGCCGCGCCGTAGCGGCGGCAGCACTCCAGCAGAAGGCGCAGCTCGGCGCGGCAGCCCAACTCCACGTAGGCGTCGGCGGGGCCGCCGATGCGGAAGGTGGTGTAGCGCGCCAGGGGTTCATCGAGCCTCGCCTGCGGCAACTTTTTCTTGAGCTCGACGGCCCATTCCCGCGGCACCGGCGCATCTTACCATTTATGTTATTATGCGGCTTCATGACAGCGCGCTGGGTCGACCGGCTGGAGCGACCGCTGCGTTTCCTGGAAATCCCGGACCTCGCCGCCTTCCTGGCGGGCATGAACGTGCTCTGCGCGGTGCTGACCTACGTCAAGCCGGAGTTCCCCGCGCAACTGCTGCTCGAGCCCTCCCTGGTCCTGCGCGGGCAAATCTGGCGCATGCTGACCTTCGTCCTGGTCCCCCCCGACTTGTCCGCCCTGCTGCTGTTCTTCTGGCTGTTGCTGTACTTCTCCTACCTGAGCGGCCTGGAGCGATCGTGGGGCTCCTTCCGCCTGACGCTGTACGTGCTGCTGGGCGCCTTGACGATCGCCGCGGCCTCGACCGCGGTGGGCGTGGCGCTGGGCAGCGGGATGTTCGTGACGAGCCTGTTTTTGGCCTTCGCGCGCGAGAGCCCCGAGGTGCGCATCCTGCTCTTCTTCGTCATCCCGGTCAAGATCCGCTGGATCGGCGCGGTGGTCTGGGCCTGCATCGCCTGGATACTGCTCTTCGGAGGCTACGTCGACCGCCTGGCCGTCGTCAGCGGCCTGGTCAACTACGCCCTCTTCTACGGCGGCGAGCACGCCTTCGAGCTCAAGCAAGCCTGGCGGCGCCGCCGCTACCGGTGAGCCTGGCCCTCTGGCTCTGCGCGGCCCTGGCCGCGCCGGCTCCCGCCGCCGCCCGCCCATGCTCGGCCCATCTCTTGGCCTTCGACAACGACGGCCGGCCGCTGGACGCCTCCGCCCTGGCCGCCTTCATCGGCCGCGGCGACGGCGCAATCCCGGCCCTCTGGGGCCTGGCCCCGGACGGGACGATACTGTCCAGGCCCAAGCTGTCGCAGGACAAGCAGGGCATCGCGCTGTCCTGGGACGGGCCGCCCCGCCTCATCCTCAGCCTGCCCTGGCCCCTGCCGGCGGAGGGCTTCTCGACGCTCCTGGTCGATCGCGGCGGGCGGGGCATCGCGGACGGCGAGACGATCCGCCTCAACGAGGAACTGGCCCTGACGCAGTACCGGCTCTTCAAGGAGGCGCGGCTTCGCCACGAGGCCTCCGGCTGCAAGCCCGGCCGCCAAGCGCTGCGCCTGGCCCAAGCCGCGCGCGACGCCGTCGCCAGGGCCGACGCGGGCGAAAATCCGCCGGAGCGCGCCCGCCTCTTCGGCCGGTCGCTGTCCGCCACCTCCCAAGCTTGGCGCGCGCTGCAGGTCGACTGCGGCCGGCAGCGCGCCCGCTCGAAAGCCGGCGGCGCGCTGCGCCTGGGCCTGACCCTGGACGGCTCCATGGTCGACCGCATCCGGCAGTACCGCTGGATCGTCAAGGAAGTCCGCCGCTCCGGGGCCAACTGGGCGCGCCTGGTCTTTCGCCTTAATCCCGGAGACTTCGCCTACGAGCGCCAAGCCTCCTTCAACGAGTACGACGCAATCGTCCGCGCCCTCGACGACTCCGGGCTGCGCGTGATGGGCTGCGTGCTGGATTCCACCCAATGGCCTGCGGGCCTCACCCCCGAGCTCTACTCCCGGAGGGCGCTCGATCTCGTGCGGCATTATAAAGGACGGATTGGGAGCTGGGAGCTCGGCAGCGAGCTCAACGGGGACTGGCTGGGCGGCCGGGGCCAAGCCCTGCCGGCGCGGCGCGTCTACGACATCGTCTCGGCCGCCTCGGCGCAAGTCAAGGAGCTCGATCCCAAAATCGAGGTCGTCGACACGCTGTACTGGTGGGAGGGCGCCTCCCCCGACGCCGAGCATTCCCTGCAAGGCTGGCTGGCCAACTACGTCCCCCTGGGCTTCGGCAAGAACGTCGACGTCGTCGCCCTGAGCCTCTGGCCCCGCGACAGCCCGGTCGGCATGTCGCTCGAGCGCGCCTTCGCCATCCTGGCGCGCGCGCTGCCCGGCAAGCCCTTGATGCTGGGAAGCCTGGGCTACTCCGACGGCCCCGCGCCGGGTTACTGGTGGGGCGACGCCGAGAGCGCGCCGGCCCGCGCGGACCTGCTGGCTTGGCTCACCCCCGCCTCTTGCGGCCTCGAGCGCTGCCTGGGCGGCGTCTTCTGGTCGCAGGCCCTAGAGCAAATGCTGCCCGACTCCGGCCGCCCGACCCCCCTCTATCGCGCCTGGCGCAAGGCCGTCAGGGACTTGAGATAGGCTCGCCTGCCCCGGGGACGAAGGATGCGCGCGCCTCCTGCCGCCATGGGTAGCGAAGCCCCCTGAGGCGCTTGAGATATCTCGACGCCTGATAGGCGAAGGCGGCGCCTGAAAGCAAGCTCAGAGCGGCAAGCGCTACGCCCACGGACGGCGGCGCCAGCGTTCGCATGAAGAGTGCAAGCCCCGCCGAAACGAGCATGAGCGCGGACAACTTCGCATAAAGCTTGATCCGCCCCGCATACGCCAACCAGCGCGCCCTCCTGTCCGGCTGCGGCTGCGGGAGGGGAAGTCCAAGCTGCTCAAGCAGGGCCAGACGCGAGCTCTCGATGGCGCGGGCGGCCGAGCTCAATCGGCGGGAATAGTCATGGTCATCGGCCGGGCGCCGATCCCAAGCCTTCTCGATCAAGCCGAGGATGGCGGCCTTGCTCTCGAGATCGGGAGCGGTTTCCCCGGCGGTCTTGATGGCCTCGAGCGCTTCATCCAACCGCTGCCTTGCCGCTTCCGCATCGAGCGACGACGCCGAGGCCAACAGCGCGCGCTCCAAACCCTCAAGCCTCGCTCCGTTGCCCGCGGTTTGCAGGGACGCCCTCGCCGCGTACGCCTCCTCCTTCCAGGGATAGGCGGGCGTGGAAAGGGCGCGCCGGCGCGTGAACGCTTTGAAGGCTAAAACTATGAGAACCGCCGCTGCGGCCGCGCGGAACTCGGGCAACGGCCGGCGGGCCAACGCCGTGGCGACTGTCGTCGCCAAGACAGCCGACCCGGAAGCGAAAAAGCCCAACGACCAGTAGCCCAGCGCGTGGCGCCGCCGCAGCCTTGCGGCTTGGGGATCCGGTTCAGAGCCCCCGCGCTTGGCGATCCCCGCCAGCCGCGCCGATTCGACGGCCAGGCCGGCCTGGTAGAGCAGATGGCCGCCATGCCCCCGATCCCAAGCCGCCTCGATGAGCCGAAGGACCGCCCCCGCCTGCGCCGGCTCTGCCGCGCTGGCGCCCGCGTGCCGGACGATGGCTAGGCCTCGCCTGTCGCGCGGGTTAGCCGCCAACAGGACGCGCGCCACGGCCGCCTTGACGCCGGGCCGGGCGCTGCGCCGCTCGATATCGCGCAGATGGGAAAGGTAGAGCTCCACCATCCGGCCCCGATGCGAATAATGCCGGGCCAGGCGGGCGCCCAAAGCCGAGACGACGTGGTTTTGGAAGGCCTCATCGCCGCCGTGGACGGCCAGGTCGCGCAGCCTCTGCGCCATCGCCGCCTCGGAGGTGGCATCGGTTTGCGCGGACAGGGCCGCGGCCATCAAGCGGGCGCGGTTCCAGGCTCGGGCCGACCGCATCATGTCGGCGCGGCGCCGCATCGGCCCCTCGATCCCTTGAAGGCCGTTTGGAACGCCGAAGATCCTCCCCAGGGACCGGAGATTCCGGAGATTGCCCTCGATCCCGGGCAGCGTCGCCCGCGCGGACAGGGCATTCGCCGACAGCGAGAGCATCTTCACGTAGACGGCCTGCGCCAACAATCGCTCGGCCCGCTCCCGCCCAGGCTCCGCCGGCGAGCTCTCGCCAAGCAGCAGGGAGAGGCCGCTCAGCGCATTGGCCTGATAGGGATTGCCGCGAACGCCCAAAAGGGAGTTGAGAGCCTCGGGGGTCAAGGCCGCGCAGCGCGCAAGCCCTTCCTTAGGCCCCGCCGCCGCCAAGTCGCGCGCCGGCCCGCCCTCGAGGGGCCCGGCGCCGGACGGCAGCGGCAGCGCCAAGAGCAGCGCCAGCAACGCGCATTTCCCCGATGGTGCCTCGATCATTGATACGGGTATTGTACGGGGGAAGCCCCCTTAAAACCTGGGGCTTTGGGGCAGGGCGGAGAGGCCTTTCGGCCTACCGGGCCGGGACGATGGTCCTAACCGGCCTAATCCAGGCTTTCTGCGGCCTTGCGCAGCGCGGCCCGCGAGGCGGGGTCCAGGCCGTCGAAGTAGCCGCGCAGGCGGGCTCGGCTGTCGAGCAGCACCAGGCGGGTGCTGTGGGTCATGCCTCCGGAGACCAGGAAGCCCTTGAGGAGCAGGCGGGAGAGGGCGTCCTTGGGGCCGGTGACGAAGAGCCAGCGCGCGGGCCGGGCGCCGAAGCGCTTGGCGTAGGCCGCCAGGACCGCCGCGTCGTCGTGCTCCGGGTCGACCGTGAAGCTCAGCAAGCCGACGCGGTCCGGCAGTTCCTTTTGCAGGCGCTCCATCTCGGCGGAGAGGGCGGGGCAGGGGCCGGAGCAGGTGGTATAGATGAAATCGGCGATCCAGACGCGGCCGAGCAGGTCCTGCCGGCGCAGGGGCGCGGCCGGTCTTCCGGCGGAGACGGCGGTCAGCGTGAAATCCGGCAGGGCGCCGTAGACGGGGCGCGGGCGGCGGCATCCGCAGAATGAGACGGCGATGAGGCAGGCCGCCAGCAGGCGGCTCATTTCTCCAGGTAGCTGGCCTGGACCCGGCATTTCAAGGCGCAGGCGCAGGAGCCTCCGGTCTGCAGGATTTCCTGGCAGACCCCGTTGCTCTCGGAATCGGTCTCGCCAGCCGCCGCGATCTGCTCGATCTTGGCGGCCAGGTCAAAGGAGCCAACCCCGCAGAGTCCGGGGCAGGGCACGGAGAAATCGCAGGGGTCCTGCGGCCCGTAGCGGCGCGTCTCCTCGCCCAAGGTCTGGCCCTGGGCGCCGGTGAAGGACAGCGTCACGGTCAAGGCCCGCAGCGTCGGAAAGCGCGAGGCCAGGCTGTTGGCGGGGCGGGCGATGGCCTCCGCCTGCCTGGCCCGCTCGACCTTTTCCTCGTTCTTGCTTGGTCCCTTTTGACGCCGCTTCTTGCGATAAATTCCTGGCATGAGGCTAGGTTAGCATTTTGTCAGTCGTATTCCGGACGAAGTTTTCGCAACCCCTTCTCGAAACGACCTTGGAAGTCCGCGGACAGGACATCGGCGCAGACCGCGTAGCGGATCAAGCCTGGGAAATGGACTCCGACGATGCCGGTCTCGGCGGCGACCAAGCGGTTGAAGGCCTCCGCCGCTGGCAGTCCGGCGCAGCGCAGGTCCTTCGCCAAGTCGACGCCCAGGACCCGGCGCGGAACGCGCCACAGGGTGAAGAAGCCGGCCTCCGTGGGGCAGGCCGGGCGCAAGCCGGCGGCCTTAAGCCGGGGGATGAGGTAGTCCAGGCGAGCGCGATAGAGGGAGCGCAGGCCCTCGAGGACGGAGCGCGCCGCGGCGCGCTCTCCCAGGAATTGCCCGTAGGCCGCCATCACGCTCGGCACCGGCCCGGACTCGGCGTTGCCCTTGATCGTCGCGAAATCGGCGACGAAATCCGCCGAGCCGACGAGGGCCCCCAGGCGCGCGCCGGGATCGCTGAAGGACTTGGAGACAGAGTAGAGCTCCAGCCACTCCAGCCCGGGGAAGTCCTTGGCCACGGCGGCCAGCGGCACATGCCCCGGGCCGGCCAGGCCGGCGTAGGCCGCGTCGTTGACCAGCCGGGTCCCGCGCCGAAGGCAATGCGCGATGAGGGCGCGCCACTCCGCGGCGCCGGCGCCCACGGAGGCCGGGTTGCCGGGGCGGATGACGAACACCAGGTCCGCGCGCTCCAGGCCCTCCTCGCGCAGGGCCCGCTCCAGGCGTCCCGCCTTGAGCCTCATGTCGCTGGCGCTCTCCAGCGGCCAAACCAAGCGCCGCCCGGCCAGATACTGAGCGGCCCAGACGCCGGCGACGTCGTAGGCCGGCGCGTTGACGGCCAAGACGAAGCGCTCGCGGCGCCGCGCGCCGGGCAGGTGCAGGCCGCAAGCCAGGGGGATCAGCGCCGAGGCTGTCTTGATGCCGGGAATGGGAAGGGCGCGCAAGCCGCCGTGCTCCCGGACCCGTATGCCGCCGTGCAGCTCCACCATCGCCTCGGCAAACCCGTGCAGGTCGCGGTCCTCGGCGTAGGCGTGGTAGTCCAGCCTGGGGTCGGCGGCGAACTTCGCCTTCAGCGCGCGGATCGGCTCCGGCGGCACGCCGTCCGGATTGCCCAGGGAGAGGTTCAAGGGCGGCAGGCCCGTCTTCTCAGAGTAGCCGCGCAAGAGGCCGTAGATCGACTGGAACAGGTTGATCCCGTCGGCGGGCACTCGGCGCACGGCGCGATGATATCAAATCGCCTAAGCCCGCTGACGCGGGCTTAGAACCTGAAGCGCAGCTCGGCGTCGAGCGTGTGGTCGATGAAGTTCGAGCGGAAATCCCCGGTGTAGGCGAGCTTGCCCGTCAGGTCGCTGCGGAGCATCGCCGTCAGCCCCAGGCCCAGCAAAGCCGCGTTCGCGCTGGCCGGAGCGGTCTGGGAGGCGAAGGCGCTGCCCGCCCCGCTGTCGAGCTGGGCGTCGATCGAGCGGACCGGGTTTCGCAACTCGCGCTGCCAGGCCAGGCTCAGGTACGGCCGCCATCGAGCGCCGGCTTTCGAGCGCGGCGACAGCTTCATGCCGGCCGTCGTGCGAAGCGAGTCCGCCTTCTGCTGGCCTACGCTTAAGTCCAGCGCTCCCGCGCCGCTCTCCGTATAATGGCCGACGCGCACCTCGTCGAAGGCCAGGCCCACGAACGGGGAGACCGTATAGCGTCCCGCGGAAACGTCGTAGCCGAACTGCGAGTCCGCGTTGACCTCAAGGCCACCGGGCGAGCTGGTGGCGGTGCGGGCGATCCCGGGGAAGTTGATGTTGCGCGTGACGCTGAAGAAATCCTTGGCGCCGCCCAGATAAAAAGTCGAGTACCATTCGTTTTCGCGGCTGACGGAATAGACGCCGAGGCGCACGCTCTGGCTGTTGACCTCGCCGCCTCCCTGGCTGATGATCGAGCGGCCGTAGACGTAGCTCAGCATCGCTCCGCCGGTGAAGTTGTCGTTGAAGCGGTAGTCGGCGCCGCTGGAGAATCCCCCCGCCGTGTAGCCGTAGCCCGGCCCGCCGTCGCTGTCGTTCAAGCGTCCCTCGGAGCCCAAGGCCGAGGTGAAGAAGCCCAACCGCGAGGCCGAGCCGTCCTGATCCGAGGGCGCGTCCAAGCCCAGGGCGCCCAAGTCGTCGCTGGCGTAGGCGATCAGGGTTCCGGGGTAGGACACGCCGCTGACGCTGTAGTGCGCCACCAGCGGCTCCTGCGCGCCGGAGGGGCCGTGCAGCAAGTCGTTGGCGCGCATCGCCAAGGCGCCGCCCCCGCCGCCCAAGCCCACCGCCAGGCCGGAGAAGGTCGGCCCGGCCGCGCCCATGGCCTGCCCCGCGTGGTTGGGCGTGATGTCGTTGAGCGCCTTCTGGAACTGGGAGGATGTCAGGAAATTGAGGCTGTTGAGGACGACTGTTCCGTCCGGCGAGGAGAAGCCGCCGTTGGCGCGCATGGTGTCGAGGGCGGTTCCCACGGAACCCGAGGTGGAGTCCTGCTCGGCCTGCTGGAAGGAGGGGATGGCCGCCTTCAGCACGAGCTGGGTGCCGCTGTAGGTGGGCACCAGATACACCCCCGTCGGGTCGTTGATGGCGGTAAACTGCCCGCTCAGGGCCCCGGCCGAGACCACCGTGAAGACGTCGCCCACCGCTGGAACCGCGGACACGCTGGGGTTGAGCGTCTCGCCGGTCAACGTGGCGTTGCCGGTGACGACGACGTTCGTGACGCCGCTTTGAAGCGTGACGTTCAAATTGCCGGTCCCGGAATGATCCCCGTGGATCGTCAATTGCCCCGCTCCGGCGTTGATCGTGCCGTTGTTGACCGTCGCGCCCACGCTTTGATCGTGCCCCGCCATGTCCAACGCGGCGCCGGAGGCCACCGTCAGCGCGTTGGCCGGCAAGGCGCCGGCGACGCCCAGCGCCAGCGTGCCCGCGTTGACCGTCGTCGCTCCGCCGTAGGTGTTGACGGCGTTCAGCTTCAGCGTGCCCGCGCCGATCTTATCCAGGCCGGCGCTTCCGCTCACGACTCCGGACAGGGTGGAATCGTAGCCGTTGGTGTCGATGATCCCGTCGACGTTCATGGTGACGCCGCGCGAGGAGGAGATCCCCGCGGAAGTCTGCAAAGTGCCGCCGTTGAAGGTGATCCCGCCGGAGGCGTCGCCCAAATTGTCGTCGGCCGAGATCGACAGCAGGGCGCCGTCCTGGATGAAGGTGCCCCCGCTATAAGTGTTGGCGCCGCTCAACGTCAATTTCCCCCCGCCCACGTCGTCCATGACCTGCAACTTCCCGGCGCCGTCGATGACGCCGGCCAGCGTCGAGTCGTGACCGGCCGAGTTGATGGTGCCGCCGGCGCCGTTGAGGGTGATCCCACGGTTGATCGTCATGGCATTATTCAGCCACAACCCGGAAAGATTGCTGATCGCGACATGCCCCGAGGCGTCGCCCAAGTTATCGTCGGAGTTGATGTTCAAAATTCCGTTGTTGATCGTCGTCCCGCCGGTGTACGTGTTGTTGCCCGACAGGAAAAACGCGCCGCCCCCGATCCAGGACCCGCCCAAGTCGTTGAACATGGTCAGGCCGCCCGAGCCGCCGATGGCGCCCGAGAGGGTCGACACGTGCCCGTGCGTGTCGATCTTGCCGCCGCCGCTGAGCGTGAACGCCCGCGCGGTGGACATGTTGGCGCCCGTCTCGAAGACCGCATCCTTATTGATCGTCACGCCGCCAGAGGCGTCGCCCAGGTTGGCGTCGCTCGCCACCGACAGGGCCCCCCCGTCGATCGTCACTCCGCCCGTGAACGTGTTGTTTCCCGACAGAGCCAAAGAGCCGCCGCCGACGTCGTCGGTGACGCTCAGCCCGCCGGTTCCGCCAATCACGCCGGTCAACGAAGAACTGTGCCCCTTCGTGTTCACCACGCCGCCGCCGGCGCCCAGCGTGATCGAGCGCGCCGAGCTCATCGCCTGCTGGAGGAAGAGCCCGGAGCCGTTGTTGAGCGTCACGCCCCCGGAGGCGTCGCCCAGGTTGGAATCCGAGTTGACGTTGAGCACGCCGTTATCGACCGTCGTGCCGCCCGTGTAGGTGTTGGCCCCGGACAGAAAAATCGCCCCGTCCGCTATGCCCCCGCCATTGTCGCTGTAGATCGTCAGGCCGCCGCTGCCGCCGATGGGCCCGGAAAACGACGAGACGTTGCCGTGCGTGTCGATCTGCCCGCCGCCCGCGCCGCCCAGCGTGATCGAGCGCGCGGAATTGACGACACCGACCGTCGCCAAAGTGGCGTGGTTGTTGATCGCGACTGCACCCGAGACGTCTCCCAGGCTCTGGTCGCTGGTGACCCCCAAAAATCCGGAGTTGATCGTCGTGTCTCCTGTATAGTTGTTGCTGTTCGTCAACACGACGCCCGCGGTGCCGCCGGTGGTGTTGGCGATCGTCAGGCCGCCGCTGCCGCCGACCGTGCCGCGTAGATAAGTGATGGCGCCGTCTCCCTCGATCTCGACCGTGCCGCCGCCGTTGAGCGTCAGGTTGCGGCTGGTGTCGATGCCCGTCGTCGTGTCCAGAGTGCCGCCCTTGATCGTCAGGTCGTTGCCGGCCGCGGTCGATCCGAGGTTGTAATCGTTGGCTGCCGACAGCGTCGCGCCGCCGCCGATGGTAAGGCCGCCGGTGAAGGCGTTGTGCCCGCTCAAGACGACACTGCCGACGTCGGCGGCGCCGGAGTTCTTGATCGCCAGCCCGCCGATGCCGATGATGTCCCCGGAGAACGTCGCCGTATGCCCGTCCTCGTCGAGACCGCCGCCGCCGGAGCCGAAACCGCCGTTGCCGAGAGTGATGGCTCGCGCGCTGGAAAAATTATCGGAATTCGCCACCAGCACGCCCTTGTTATTCAAAAAGATATTGCCGGAGACATCGCCGAGGTTGGCGTCCCTATCGACCGCCAGCACCGCGCTGGTGACCGTCGTGTCGCCGGTGTAGGTGTTGGGCCCGCTAAGATAGATCTGCCCATTGCTCCCCGAGGAATGCGTGATGAACAGGCCGCCGGAGCCGCTGATCACGCCGGATAGGCTCGTCTGGCCGCCGGTGTAGTCGAGGGTTCCTCCGCCGGGGGCAGTGCCGACTCCGAGAACGATGCTCCGCGCGGAGTTGACCCCCGAGGTGAACTGCAACTCGTTGAATTTATTCCCGATCCTAACGCTTCCGGCGAGGCCGCCGAGCTCTCTGTCATCCGAGATGCTGAGGCTCCCGGTGTTGATCGTCGTGTCCCCGGTATAGTTGTTGCCGACGTTGCTGAGCACGACCATCCCGCCGCCCTGTGAGCTGGCGATATCGAGCCCTCCGTTGCCGCTGATGACGCCCGAGAAGGTCGAGGTATTGCCGCCGGAATCCAGGTTCCCGCCGCCGTTGAGCGTGATGGTCCGCGCCGTCGTCAGGCCGGAGGTCGTCAGCAGCGTCGCCGAATTGCCGTTGAGCGTGACGCCTCCAGTGCCGAGCTCCCTATCGTCCGCCACGCTCAGGATCCCATTGTCGATCGTGGTCCCGCCCGAATAATTGTTGAGGGTGTTGGACAAGGTCAGCTTGCCGGAACCCGCCGCGGAATCATTCAGGGTCAGGCCGCCGACTCCGGAAACCTGGCCGGCCATCGTGAACGTCCCGCCGTGGGTGTCGATCGTCGCCCCGCCGGCGTTGATCATCATCGTCCGGTTGGTCGTGATCGAGCCGTTGCCGGTGAAGGTCTGCAGGGTGCCGCCGTTGAAGGTCAGGCCCCCCGCCGCATCCCCGAGGTTGTTGTCGGCGCCGATGCGCACAACCCCCTGGTCGATCGTCGTCCCGCCGGAATAGGTGTTGGCCCCGCCCAGGCTCAAGTCCAGCGTGCCGGGGCCGTTCATCAGGATGCCGGAATCCCCGTTGCCGCCTCCGATCGAGCCGCCGACGGTCACGCTCTGGCCCGCTGCCGGATTGAACTCTGCCTGAACGTTCCGGTCCAAGAAGATGCCGCCGCCGACGGCCTGGCCGTTTTGCGTGCCGCCGCCGTTGCCCAACCCGGCGGTGACGGAATTCGTATTGTCGATCTTGCTGCCGTCATGAATCGTCAGGGAGCCGCCTTGGCGCACGAAAACGGCGCCGCCAAGCCCCGCGCCGCCGCCGCCGCCGCCGCCAACGGCGCCGTTGCCGCCGCCGAAGCCGCCGTTGCCGCCGCTTCCGGGCAGCCCCAAGGCCGAGCCGCCGCCTCCTCCTCCGCCGCCGACGCCGCCGACGCCGCCCTGGCCTCCGGCAACGCCCCCGGAGCCGCCGAACACCGCTCCGCCGCCGCCGCCGCCGGCGCCGTAGCCTCCGCTGCCGCCATCGCCGCCGTGACCCGTCGAGTTGGTGCTTCCCCCGCCGCCGCCGCCGCTGAAATCTCCGCCGTTGCCGCCGCCGCCGCCCACGGCGCCGCTGCCGCCGCCCGTGGCGGCTCCCCCGCCGCCGCCGCCGCCGCCCTGCGCCGCGGTGCCGGTGAAATTGCCGCCGTTCTGTCCGCTGCCGGCAGCATTATCGGCGCCGGCAGAGCCGCCGTTGGCGCCGCCTCCGGCGCTGGCGTCGCCGTTTCCAGAACTGCCGTTTCCGCCCTGTTGAGCGATCGAGCTCACCGAGCCGGCGCCGCCGCCGCCGGCTCCGGCCGGGCCGCCGTTGAACGCCCCGCCGTTTCCTCCGACGGCTCCGTTGTTGGCGAAGGAGACGTTGGTCAGGGTCACGTTCGCGTTATTATTGACGAAAAGTCCGCCTCCCATCCCCGCGCCGCCGCCGCCGCCGCCATAGCCGGCATTGCCGCCCGAAGCACCGTTGGCTCCCTGGGCCTTGCCGTGGGCGACGCTGATGTTCTCGATCGTGACGTTGCCCGCCATGACCGTGAATATCTGATGGGCGCTCTGCCCGTCGACGGTGACCTGCGCGCCGCCGTTGGAGCCGTCTATGGTCACGTTCTGGCTGATGGCGGGCAGATCCGAGGTCAGGGAGATGGTCACGAGGTTTGCTGGGAGGTTGAACTGGATGGTGTCGCCCGCCGCGGCCTGGGAGATCGCCGCGCGCAGAGAGCCGCAGCCGTTGGTTGAGCAGTCGCTATTGTTGGTGACCAGCAGGGTCGCCGCCTGGGCCGGCGCTTGCCACGCCAAAAGGGCCAATGCGCAAAAAAGGATGCTCCTGGTTTTGGCCATCGCTGAGTTCTCCTTAACGGGGATTATGCTAGAGCTTGGCCTAAAAACGGAATTTTGTCAAGGCGGGATACCCAGGAGGGGGAGATAATGCCTCCAAGGGGAGTCGAACCCCTCTTTCAGCCTTGAAAGGGCCGCGTCCTAGCCGATAGACGATGGAGGCGAGATTCGGAAAACCGTGAGCCCGGTGGGATTCGAACCCACGACCCCACGCTTAAAAGGCGCGTGCTCTACCCCTGAGCTACGGGCTCGCAGGCGTCGATTATACAAGATACTCGGCTGGTCCAGACCGGCCGATGCCAGTCTAGATATCGTGCCCGATCGCCTTGCGCAGCGGCTTGTTGACGGCGAAGAAGATCAGGCCGGCGCCGATGCCCAGGGCGGTCAGCAGGGTGAAGAAGGCTTCCTTGGTCATCACGCCGTAGAAGCCCCCGATGAACCCCGCCAGGTAGTTGCCGAAGAAGCTGGACAGAAACCACATGCCCATCATCATCGAGACCATCCGCGCCGGGGAGACCTTGGTCACGAAGGACAGGCCGATCGGCGAGAGGTAGAGCTCGCCCATGGTGAACAGCCACGTCGTCGACACCAGCCACAGCAGGCTGCCCTGGCCCTGCCCGATGACCTTGGAGGCGAGAATCATGATCGGGAAGGCGCCGCCCAGCAGCACGCAGCCGATGCCCATCTTCGTGACGCTGGAGGGTTCCTTGCCGCGGGCGCTCTGCCGCTCCCAGAACTTGTCGAGCAGCGGGGCGAAGAGGATGATGAAGAAGGGATTGAAGGTCTGATACCAGCTCGACGGCAGATGGACGCCGAAGAAGGTCCAGCGCGTGTGCTGGTCGGCCCAGAGCTGCAGGGTGTTGCCCTGCTGCTCGTAGACGGCCCAGAACACGATGTTGATGATGCACAGAAAGATCAGCGAGCCGATCGCCTTCCACTCGGTGGCCGTGATCTTCTGCTCCGCCGCCTGATCGTCGCTCTCGGCCTTCTTCATGATGCGGTCCGGCGGCAGCAAGTGGCGGCTGAAGTGGTAGATGCACAGGCCGGCCAGCATGCCGACCCCGGCGGCGCCGAAGCCCCAGTCCCAGCCGATCGTCTGGCCCAGAGTGCCGCAGACCAGCGGCGAGAACAGCGCGCCGAGGTTGATGCCCATGTAGAAGATGGTGAAGGCGGAGTCGCGCCGGTGGTCTCCCTCGGGATAGAGGTTGCCGACCTGAGTGGAGATGTTCGGCTTGAAGCAGCCGTTGCCGAGGATCAAGAACAACAGGGCCAAGAAGAAGAGCCGCTGGCTGGCCATGAGGAAATGCCCGATGGCCATCAGCACCCCGCCGATGTAGACGGACTTGCGCTGGCCGAAGACGCGGTCGGCCAGAATGCCGCCGAAGAAGGGCGTGAAATAGACGAAGCCGGTGTAGAGGCCGTAAATCTGGGACGACAAGGCCTGCACCGAGAGGCGATCGTGGACGCCGAAGAGCCCGACGAACCACTGGATGAAGGCATGGACGGCCGCGTAGCCGAAGACCTTCATCCCCTGGTCGGCGTGGAGGATCAGGTACTTCGTCATGTAGAGAACCAGCAGCGCGCGCATCCCATAGTAAGAGAAGCGCTCCCACATCTCCGTCAGGAAAAGCACGTAGAGGCCCTTGGGGTGGCCGAACCACTCGCCCTGAGCGGCCGCGGCCTGTTCCGTCACCGCCACCGCAGTTTCGCCGCCGTTCATCGCGCCTCCCCGTCGTACCGCCTGATAAGATAAAAATCCTGCGCCGCGCGCGGATGAGCGACCATGCGCTGATGCAGCGACCAGCCGCCCGCGGGATTCTCCAGGCTCGAGTCCGAAGCGGGGCGTTCGCCGAAGCGGTAAATGCCGGACACGTAGGCCAAGGGCTCGTAGACGGAGATCGTCTCCCCGCCCAGGCGCCTCAAGACCGAAGCCGCCTGCGCCGCCGGCACGGAGGGACCGGCGTAGGGAATGGAGTCGCGGTAGGCGCCGCCCCCGCCGTCGACGACGACCTCCAGGGTGTAGCCGGACATCCAGGTCAATTCGGAGCGATCGGCGCGCAAGGCCTCGAAGAGGGCTCGCAGTTGATGGTCGGTGACGGCATGAACCGAGGCCACGTTGGGGCCGCCAAGGATTCGGCTCGGCCTGTCGGTCTTAAGCGACGGCCTGGCTTCATTGAAGCCCTGCCGGCCCAGCTCGTCGGTCAGCTCCATGGTCCACCGTTCGATCGTCTCGGGAGCGATCGCCGCGCGGCAGCGAACGGCAGACCAGGCGGCGGCGCAGACAAGCAGGGTTAGGACGGCCGGCAAGCGGGATAGTTTCATGGATTCCAGTGGCGGGGCGGTGGGCAGATTAAGAGGATTATACTCCTTTTTAGTATCATCGGAACGTGGCGAAAACGCGTCTGGTCCTCTGCGGCGCGCGCGGCCGCATGGGCTCCTGCGTGGCGAAGCTCTCGCGCGGCGATTCCCGCTTCGAGCTCGTCGCCGGCATCGAGCGCGGCTCAAGCGCGCGCACGCTGGCCTCGGCGCTGGCCAAGGCCGACGTCGCCGTCGATTTCTCGACCCCGCAAGCCAGCCTGCGGCTGCTCGAAGCCGCGGCCGCGATCGGCCGCCCGGTCGTCATAGGCACGACCGGATTTTCCCGGGAGCAGTCGCGGCGCCTGCGCCGGGCCGCCGCGGGCACGGCCGTTTTCCTCGCCCCCAACTTCAGCCGCGGCGTGGCGCTATTGCGCCGCTTGGCCGAGCAGGCCGCCCGCCTGCTGCCCGACTTCGAGGCCGGAATCTTCGAGCTGCACCACTGCGCCAAGCGGGACGCACCCTCCGGCACGGCGCTGGCGCTGCGCCGTGCCGTCGCGCTGGGGCGTTCGGACGGCGCGCAGGTCCCCATCGTCTCCCAGCGCCTGGGCGGCGCCGTCGGCGAGCACACCTTGACCCTGGCCGGGGCCTTCGAGCGCCTGGAGCTGACGCACCGCGCCCAATCCCGCGCCGCCTTCGCGCGCGGCGCGCTGGAGGCGGCGCTATGGATTCGGGAGCGCAAGCCCGGCCTCTACGGGATGGACGACCTGCTTGGAGTCCCGCCGCGATGAGGCTTTCCCGTACGCTGCGCGAGCTTTGGGACGCCTTCGACGCCGAGGACGACCCGGGCGAGCCGGCCTACGATCCCGTCCATCTCGGGGCGGCCCTCCTGCTGACCCTGACCGCCGTCGGAGCCCTCTATTGGCTGCTCTGGACCCTGCTGGTCTTCGAGGGCGGGCTGTTCGTCAAGCTGGGGCCCGGACTTCAAGTCCTGCTGGGCTTGAAAACCACGGCCGACTTCGGCTGGCGCGGCCCTTGGGATCACGGCGTCTTCGAGGGTTGGCTGGGCAACCTGGGGGCGCTGGCGCTCTGCGCGCTCCTCGTCTGGGCGCTGCATCGCCTCTACCGCGACGCCGACCGGCGCTGCCGCGCCAAGCGCTAGGAATCCTGGATGGCCGAGACGGCGCTATTATTGTTGGGCGGCAACAAGGGCCAGCGCCTGCGGCGCTTGCGTTGGGCCAAGCGCGCCTTGGCGGCCCTGCCGGGCTCGCGGCTGTTGAGGCGCTCTCGCGTCTACGAGACGGCCCCCGTCGGCCCCAGCCGGCGCCCCTATCTCAACGCCGCCCTCGCGCTGAGAACGTCACTCTCGCCCATGGGCCTGCTGGTCGAATGCAAGAGGCTGGAGGCCCTGGCCGGCAGGCGAGCCGGCAGGCGCTGGGCCGCGCGGCCGCTGGACATCGACATCCTGGCCTTCGGCTCGCGCCGTCTTTCCGGCCCCTGGCTGACGCTGCCGCATCGGCGCCTATGCCAGAGGGCCTTCGCCCTGGCGCCCCTCCGCGACATCGCCCCCTCCCTGCGCCTGCCCGGCGGGGGCACGGCGGCATCGCGCCTGGCCGTTTTGAAGCCGCCCGCCTCAAGTGTTAGAATCTTCGCCGATGCCTTATAACGCCCCGCAGAAAGCCGCCGCGGTCTCCACGACCAAGCTCCTCGACATGAAGCGCAAGGGGCACAGGATCACGGCGCTGACGGCCTACGACGCGCCGACCGCCGCCCTCCTCAACGAGGCCGGAGTCGACGTCATCCTGGTCGGCGACTCCGTCGGCATGGTCAAGCTGGGCTACGAGAGCACCCTCCCGGTCACCGTCGAGGAGGTCCTCCACCACCTCAAGGCGGTCAAGCGCGGCAACGGCCGCGCCCTGCTGGTGGCCGACATGCCCTTTCTCTCCTACGAGATCGACGCTAAGGAAGCCCTGCGCCAGGCTGGCCGCTATATAAAGGAAGGCGGCGCGGGGGCGGTGAAGCTGGAGGGCGGCATCGAGATCGCCCCGGTCGTCAAGGAGCTGGTCCGCGTGAACATCCCGGTCATGGCCCATCTGGGCTTGACCCCCCAGAGCGTGCTGCGCCTGGGCGGCTACAAGGTCCAGGGCCGCAAGCCCCAGGAAGCCGAGAAGCTGCTCACCGACGCCCGCATCCTCGAGGCGGCGGGGGCGTTCGCGCTGGTGCTGGAGTGCGTGCCGGCCAAGCTGGCGGGAGAGATCACCAAGAAGATCGGGATCCCCACGATCGGCATCGGGGCGGGGCCGGACTGCGACGGCCAGATTCTGGTCGTAGACGACATGCTGGGCATGACGGAGGCCAGCCTGACCTTCGTCAAGCGCTACGCGGAGCTGCGCGGCCAGATGCGGGAGGCAGTCCAAGAGTATTGCCGCGAGGTCCGAAACGGAAGCTTCCCCGGCCGGGAGCACTCCTTCGCGCAGGCTCCCGAAGCCAGCGCGTGACTCCCTGGGCCCTTTCCCTGCTCGTCCTCGTCGTCACGGTCGTCTTCTTCTGCTATTGGGGAGCCGGCGTGATCCTGCATCCCCCCGCCATGTCCCGCCTGACGGTGTTTCCGGAGCAGTTCGGACTGCCCCATGAGCGCATCCAGTTCAAGACCAGCGACGGCTTGACCTTGAAGGGCTGGTGGATTGCGGCCCCGGAGCCTGCGGAGCGCCGCACCCTTCTCTTGTGCCACGGCTGGGGCGACAACAAGGGCGAGCTGCTGCGCGAGACCGCGTTCCTTCACGAGGCGGGCTTCAACCTCCTCTATTTCGACAGCCGCTCGCACGGCGACAGCGAGGGAGAGATCACGACGATCGGCTACCTGGAGACGCTCGACTTCGAGGCGGCGATACGCTTCCTCGCGCAAGCCAAGCCGGATCATGCCCGGCGCCTGGGGGTGTTCGGCTTCTCGATGGGGGCCGCGGTGGCCTGCATGGCCGTGCCCAAGCATCCAGAGGTCAAGGCCGTCGTGCTGGAGAGCCCCTTCACCGACTACCGCCGAGTCGTGCGCCAATACGCCTGGAACCACTTCCACCTGCCGTACTTCCCGCTGGTCAAGCTGTCCCTGCTGTTCCTGCGCGCGCGGGTGGGCACCTCGAAGGTGGACAGCTACAGCCCGAGGCGCTTCGTCTCCGAGCTCTCCCCCCGGCCGGTGCTGATGATCGCCGGCAGCGAGGACATCCTGATGCCGGAATGGGACGTGCGCGCCCTCTTTGCCCTGGCCAAGGAGCCTAAATCCCTCTGGGTCATCCACGGGGCCTCCCACGGAAAGTGCCGGCAGGTCGCGGGGCTGGAGTACGAGGCGCGCGTGGCGGGCTTCTTTCGACGACATCTGGCGGCCGCGGCATGAGCCTCCTCCTCTGCACGCGGCGGCGCCGGATGTCGGAGCTGGTCCGCCGCTGGCGCGAGCAGGGCCTCTCGATCGGCTTGGTGCCGACCATGGGCGCCCTGCACGAGGGCCATGCCTCGCTCATCCGCCGCGCCCGCCGCGGCAACGACCGGGTCGTCGTCTCCATCTTCGTCAACCCCGCGCAGTTCGGGCCCGGGGAGGACTACGCGCGCTACCCGCGCGCCCTCTCCCGGGACCTGGCGCTCTGCCGCCGCTGCGGCGCCGACGCCGTCTATCACCCCGGCGTCTCCCAGGTCTATCCGGAGGGATTCTCCACCGCCGTCCAGGTCTCCGGCCTCTCCGAGCGCCTCGAGGGGAAATTCCGCCCCGGGCATTTCCGCGGCGTGGCCACCGTGGTGCTCAAGCTCCTGGAGACGACCCGGCCCGAGCGCGCCTATTTCGGCGAGAAGGATTACCAGCAATTGACGCTGGTGCGCCGCATGGCCAGCGACCTGGACCTCGGCGTCGCCATCGTCGGCTGCCCGACCGCGCGGCAGCCGGACGGCCTGGCCCTCTCCTCCCGCAACGCCTACCTCTCGCCGCGAGAGCGCGCCCTGGCCCCCGCCATCCACGCGGCCCTCGTTGCGGCGCGCGGCCTGGCCCGCGGCGGCGCCAGCCCGAAAGCGGTGGAGCGCCGCGCCAGGGCCCGCATCCTGGCCTCCATCCCGCAGGCCCGGGTGGACTACGTCGAGCTGGTCGACGCCCGCACCCTGCGGCCGGCCGAGCGCGCGCGCGGCCGCCTGCGCCTGCTGGCGGCCGTATGGTTGGGCAAGACCCGCCTGATTGACAATATCCCCGTGTTTAATTAGGATAGCGGCGGTTGGCGCATTACAAACGAAAGCACTTCTGGATCGACGCTCCGCTTCAGCTGCGGATGCTGGGCTACGTCCTGGCCCTGGTGGCGGCCAGCCTGCTCTTGGTCAGCTTCAGCATCACGCGGGCCCTGTCGATGGCCTCGCTCCGGGAGCACACGATCGTCCACTCCCTGGACTGGGTGCGCGAGACGATGCGCGGCCCGCTGATCCTCTCCTCCTGCCTGGCCATCCTGGCCTCCGGGCTGCTGACGCTGGTCTGGTCCCATCGCTTCGCCGGCCCCCTGCGCGTGCTCTCGGCCGCGATGGCTCGGCTTAAGCAAGGCAATTTGTCCCTGTCCCCCCGCATCCGCTCCACCGACACGCACCAGGAGCTCGTGCGCGAGTTCGCGCAGATGCAGGAAGGCCTGCGCTCCCTGCTGCAGGAGGACCGCGACCGCCTCGCGCGCGCCCTGGAAAAGCTTAAGGCCGCCGGCGCCCAAGCCGCCGGCGAAGAAGAGCGCGCCCGCCTCCGGGAAGTGGCCGACGAGCTGGAGCTCATCGGCACGCGCTACCAGCTTTAAGCCGGCGTCAACCGGAGCAGGCCAACGCGGCCGCCCGCGCGGCCCAACGCGCCGCATCGCGCAGCGAGCCCTCCGGCGTGGCGCCGGCCTCCGAGAGCGCGACCGCGCGGCGCACCCCGAGCCGTGCAAGGCGCGGCCGGCAGGAAGGCTCTATGGAGCCGCAGACCATGGCCACGGGCGTTCCCAGGCGCCGCGCCAGGCGGGCCAGCTCGATGGGGGCCTTGCCGTAGAAGCTCGTTCGGTCCAGCCTGCCCTCGCCGGTCAGCACGAGGTCGGCGCGGGCGACCCGGCGCTCGGCCTCGCAGGCCTTAAGCACGAAGGCCGCTCCCCGGACGACGCGGGCGCGCAAGAAGGCCAAAAGCCCGGCGCCGCAACCGCCGGCGGCCCCGGCTCCGGGGCTGTAGGCCACCGAGACCCCCAGATCGCGGCGCAGGATGCCGGCGTAGCGCTTCAGCGCGCGCTCCAGCGCGGCGACCTGCGCCGGGCTGGCTCCCTTCTGAGGCCCGTAGACGCGCGCCGAGCCCAAAGGCCCCAGCAGCGGATTGTCGACGTCGGTGACCGCCAGGATCTCGACTCCGGCCAGGCGCCGGCGCAAGGCCTCGGCGTCGACGTAAGACAAGCTTGAGAGCTGCGCCGCCCCCGGCCCCAGCTCCCGCCCCGCCTCGTCGAGCAGCCGCGCGCCCAGGGCCTGGGCCAGGCCCGCCCCGCCGTCCGAGCTGGCGCTGCCGCCCAAGCCCACGATCACCCTCCGCGCCCCGCGCGAGAGCGCGGCCGCGATCAGCTCTCCGGTGCCGTAGGAGGTGGCGCTCATCACCCGCGGCGGCGCGCCCGCCAGAAGCGCCAGCCCCGAGGCGCGGGCCAGCTCCACGCAGGCCGAGCCGTCGCTCAAGAGCGCCAGCGGCGCGCGCGTCGGACGGCCCAGGGGGCCGCGCACCGTCGCGTAAACCCGCCTTCCCCCCTTGGCGGCCAGGAGGCAGTCCATGACCCCGTCGCCGCCGTCGGCGATGGGCATGAGATCCACGTTGGCGCGGGGCTGGGCGCTCCGCGCTCCGCGCGAAAAGGCCCGCGCCGCCGCGAGCACGGTCAGGCTGCCCTTGAAGGCGTTGGGAGCGACTAAAACCCGCATCGCATACTGAAATCTAGGGTCAGACCCTAGATTTCAGTTTAAGGGAAGGTGCCGCGGATGCGGACGGCCTTGGCCAGGCGCGTCAGCCCCACCATGAAGGCGGCCAGGCGCAGGTCCACCTTCTCGCGCTGGGCCACCTCCTCGACCTCGCGGAAGGCCTTGACGATGATGTCCTGCAGCCGCGCGTTGATCTCCTTCTCGCTCCAGAAGAAGGACTGGATGTCCTGCACCCACTCGAAATAGGAGACCGTCACGCCCCCGGCGTTGGCGAGGATGTCCGGGACCACGACGACGCCGCGTTGATTGAGCACGCGGTCGGCCTCGTTGGTCGTCGGGCCGTTGGCGCCCTCGACGATGTACTTGGCCTTGACGCGCGGCGCGTTCTCCGCGGTGATCGTGTTCTCCATCGCGGCGGGAACGAGGATCTCGCAGGGCAGCTCCACGAACTTGTCCGCCGCCACGTGCTCCGCCTTGGGATAGTCGGCGATGGTGTCGTTCTTGGCGCGGTAGAGCATGATCTCGTCGATATCCAAGCCCTTCGGATCGTAGAGCCCGCCGCCCACGTCGGAGATGCCGACCACCTTGCAGCCGTGCTCGGCGAAGACCTTGGCCGCGTTGGAGCCGACGTTGCCGAAGCCCTGGATCGCCACCGGGGCCTTGCGCAAGTCGAAGCCGCGCGCGCAGGCCAGCTCGCGGGTCACGTAGAAGACCCCGCGACCGGTGGCCTCGCGCCGGCCCAGCGAGCCGCCGACGTCGATCGGCTTGCCGGTGACCACGCCCGGGCAGGAATAACCGATGGTCATCGAGTAGGTGTCCATGATCCAGCCCATGATCTGCTCGTTGGTGTTGACGTCGGGAGCGGGGATGTCCTTGTCCGGGCCGATGAGGATCGAGATCTCCGAGGTGTAGCGCCGCGTCATGCGCTCCAGCTCCCCGATCGACATCTTCTTGGGGTCGCAGATGATGCCGCCCTTGGCCCCGCCGTAGGGCAGGTTGACCACCGAGCACTTCATCGTCATCCAGAAGGCCAGGGCCTTGACCTCGTCGAGCGAGACCTGCGGGTGGAAGCGGATGCCGCCCTTGGCCGGCCCGCGGTCCAGGTTGTGCTGGATGCGGTAGCCCTCGAAGACCCGCAGCGTCCCGTCGTCCATGCGCACCGGCACCGACACCGTCAGGATGCGCTTGCAGTGCCGCAGGCGCTCGAGCACCAAGGGCTCCATGTTCATCTTGGTGCCGGCGCGATCGAGCTGCTGCATCGCCATGTGCCAGGGGTTGGTCTCCAGGACTTCCCTGCGCTCGGCCGACGCGGGTTGCTTCTCGGTTTTTTGAATCATGGGTGGGATTCTCAGCGGGGATTTGGTTTCGGCGCTCATGCCCGCATCCTACTACATTTTCCGGGCCGAAAGACCGCCGCCGGAGGGGCCGGACGGCCCAGGTCCCCGAGCGGCATTTCTGGTATTTTAAGGCCGTGCTACTATCGCGCGCGCTGCTGTTTTGCGCCTTGGCGCGGGCGGCCTCCTGGCAGGCTCCCCTTGTTCCCCCCGGCTCGCCGGCCGCGGGAGAGCTGGCGCTCGGCGCCCGGGCGCGGCCCGACCCGGCTCTTGCCGCCCCGGGATTCCTCGCGGCCCTGACGCGATCGCCGCTAGCGATGCAGTCGCTGGCTCTGCCGGCGGCTCTACCCGTGGCGCTAAGCCTTTCCGGCCCCCCTGCCGCGCCGGCCTACGCGATGCTGGCGCCGGCATTCCCGGGCCCCGCGGCCTCCCGGGGCGGGCAAGCCCTGCCGCGCGTCGACTTCGACGGAGAGGCTCTCGTGTCCCGAAAGCTCGCCAATGTGCCGCGCCTGCGCGATCTGGCCCTCCAATTGCTGCGCCGCCAAGACGCCCCGCCCCATCTCAAGCGAATGCTCGTCAAGGCGTTGGCGCAAGACATCGACGTCCGGGATCTGACGCCCGAGGTCCGGCGTTCTTTCAAGCTTCGCGACTCATCACTCGGCTGCATGCATCGCCCGGAGGAAGAAGCTCCCCTGAGGCAATTCTCGACTATGTCAGCCCAAACAATCAACCAAGAAGCTGGCAGTGCGTTTAACGCCGCGCTGGCGACGCGCCGCTACACGGTGCTGATTGCCAATGGAGAGGAGCGGCCGGACGAGATCGACAGCTTCCTGGTCCTGATCCATGAGCTGGCCCATGTGCGCTTTCAAGTCTTCCTGGAACGAAACATCGAGCGGCTGGCCCGGCGCTGGAGAGCCTCCCTGTCCAGGCTTTCCCCCGACTTGGAGGATAACTTGATCCGCAGGGCGGAGGATGGCGTCTGGGAGATCGAGGCTCATTTCGAAGTCCTGTTAACGGAGCGTTACGCTTTCCAGGCTCATCATGAGCTCCAGATGGCGCTGCTGGGCCGCCTCTATCAAGGTTCGACGTATTTCCCCCTATCCTGGGATCGCGAGAGCTACCGCTCCAAGATCGCCGCTCGCATCCTGAGCAAATACACCGTCACCCATCCGCTGGTCCGCGCGGCCGCGCAAAAGCCGCTGGCCCTCATGCTGCTGGGGCGATTGCCCGCCCCCACGCGACGCGATCTTAATCTCGATCGAAACAGCGAAAACCCGCTCGTGGCGCGCGACACCAAGGAATTCCTGCGCAGACATCCCCGCTTGAAGCGGGCGGCGCGCTAAACCCCGGCGCCCGGAGTTTGGTACCATCCAAGCGTGGATGAGCGCAACAAGCCCGCGATCTGGGCCGCGGGCGCGGTTGCCCTGGCGATACTGCTGGCGCCCTCGACCCTGCTGCTCAAGGCCGCGGCGCGCTATAAGCGCGCCGTCGACGGCCTGAACGCCGCGGCCCTGCGGCCGACTCGGGTGCGCTTAATCCCAGACCGCGATACAAGCGGCCCGCCCCCGGAATCCTCCCTGAGCTTCGTCGATTTCTCCGCGCGCCGGCCGCGCGCCAAGAGCGTGGGCTTGGTCGGCGACTTCAACGGCTGGAGCCCGCGCGCCCTGCCCATGCGCCGCGGCCCAGGCGGGCGCTGGACCTTGACCTTGCCCCTGCCGCGCGGGCGGCAGCGCTACCTCTTTATCGTGGACGGCGAGCCGGAGCTGGACTCCTCCAGCCGCGAGGTCGTGGAGATCGACGGCCGCAAGGCCTCGGTCAAGATCGTGCGATGAGGCCGCCGGCGCTGACCTCCTGCCTGCTGCTGGCCTTGGCGGCCCGCGCCGCCGCGGCCCCGCGATGCACCGTGCTGTGGATTCCGCCGCCCTCCTTCTCCGCCTGGAGCCAGCTCGACGCCCTGCTCAAGGACCATCGCGGCCTGCGCCTGACCGTGGGAGTCTCCGAGGACATGCTCAACCCCTCGGCCCTGCGCGCCCTAAAACCATGGATTGACGACGGCCGCCTGGAGGCCGCCCTGCGCCTGGACGGGGATCCGCTGCTTCCCTTGATCGCCGGGCAAGCCGAGGCGCCCCGCCCCGAGGACCCCGCGGCCAGGCTGGCCGTGGAGCTGGAGCGCTGGAAGGCGGCGGCGGGCTTTACGCCGGCCGGCTTCGCGCCGGGCGCGGGAGCGGCCTCGCGCGAGCTGCTGGGCACGCTGGGCTCGATGGGACTGCGCTGGGCGGCGACCGGAGCGTATTCCCCGGACGCCGCATGGTCCTCCTACGACGGCGTCGCCGCCGTGCCCTTGCGCGCCGTCCGCTCCGACAGCTCCTCCGTCGCCGTCCCCGACCTGACCGGCGGCCCGGTCGTCGTCGACGAGTCAGACGGCTTGGTCGCGGAAGGCTCCCTGCTGCGCTGGCTGCGCTCTTCCGCCGTTTCCGCCTGCGATTGGTCCACCGTCTCCAAGGCCCTCGCCTCCCGGTCCCTGGCGCCCGCCGCCGCCGGCTCCTGGCCGGCATGGACCGGCGATTTGGAGGAGTGGACCTCCAGCGCCAGCGCCCAAACAGCCTGGTCGCTGTACGGGCAGGCCGCCCGCCTGCTCGACCAGTACCAGAACTCGGGGACGGCGGACCTCAAGCAGTTGGACGAGGCCACCAACGAGCTCTACGCCGCCCAAGCCAACCGCTATTACCGCGCGCCGCCGCAAGGACAAGCCGCCGCGATCGCGGCGGAATTCCACTCCCATCTGGCCAATATCTACCGCGACCTGGGCCGCACTCCCCCCGATTCGCTGCTGGACGTGGCCGTCTCCAGCGCCGCCGTTTCCGCCGACCTGCGCGTCGAGCAGGGCCAGGGTTGGATCCAATTCGACAATCCCGACGGCTTGACCCTGGCCCCGCTCGGGCTGGAGCTGCAGGGCGGAGCGCCGCCGTCCTCATTGTGGCGGATCGAAAGCCTGCGCATCGAATCCAGCGAGGCCGGCGAGACGCTGATCTACACGATGGCGCGCCTGGACGCCAATAGCTTGTTTCAGCCGGCCCCGAGGGTGGCGCCCGATCTGGGGCGGGTGCTGCTGGAGACCTACATCGACCTCAACCACGTGCAGCGCGCCGGCTCGACCAGGCTTCTGTTCGACCGCGGCGCTTTCATACAGCCGCGGGACGCTTGGGAATACGCCCTGGCGATCTCGGCCTGGGGCGCCTTCCTTTATAGGTCCAGGTCCCTCGGCTCCCCGGTCCTCGTCGGCCACCCCGGCGTCGCCACCGACGCGGATACCCGCCAGGTGCGCGTGACGATCCCCGCCTCGATCCTAAGCGGAAACCCCGCCACCTGGGGCTACGTCGTCACCACGGCCGACGCCGACGTCAGGACCGCCTATCGCCCGCCGGTCAAGCCGGAGCGCCAGGAGGACGGCTCGACGATCTTGGGCCTGCTGGCTCCGGCGGACCAACAGAAGGCGTTTCTCGGGGTTGCGCCGAGCGCCCGTCCGCCCCTCTCGGCGGCGCGTATCCCTGAATTCTAAGGGCACGATCCCGATAAACTGCCCCAGCAGGGCGACGCGCAGGCCGCCGTCGAGCCAGCCCAGGGGATTGCGGGCGGAACTGGAGCCGACCTGCTGGCCTATCGACATCAGAAAGCCGCTGAGAAACATGAACAGCGCGAAGGAGGCGTACTGGACCAGAATCTCCAAAAGCACGTTGGGGAATATCCGGGCGAGCAGGCGGTATTGGACCCAGAGGATCGGCGCGATGCAGAGGATCGGCGCGACGGCGTTCTGGAGGAAGGCCTGCGGCGAGCCCGCGCTGCCCGGCAGCAGCATGGCCGTCCAGATCGACGCGTTGATCAGAAAGAAGGTGAGGACGTAAGGCGCTGTCAAGTAATAACATGGACGCTCGGCCGAAGACCGGAGAGCGAGCGCATGCCCGGATTAGAATCCGCGACGGTAAGACAACGCCAAGACCGCTCCCGCCGTTAGCAGCGCCATGGCCGGGAATGTTCCCGCCCCCGGCATGCCGTCCGGCGACGGGGAGAACGGCGAATCGTTCGCCGCGCCTGCGCCGCGCGCCAGCCTGCCTGCCGCGCCTGCCGTCCGCTGGTTGGCCGCCAGCGAGAGCGCGGGGGCCCTCGACGCGCTTGCCGCGACGACCCCCGGTTCCAGGAAGGCGGCTTGGCGCCGATTCTGGAGCCGCGCCGGCATCCCGGCCAATTTTGCCGCCGGCCCGGGACCAAAGCTCCCGAGAAAAACAGCGGGGCGCGCCGGCGACGCTTCCTGGAAGAACTGGCCTTGTGCCGAAGCAAGAGTAGTCCACCAGCCCGCGGCGCGGCCTTCAAGCGCTTCGGAAGCCCGCTCGTCTGCTTGGCGGCCAGCCAGCGCCAGCGCGGCGCGCGCGGCGGCCGCGGAGCCGGAGACGACGGCCGGCTGCGCGCAAGCCTCGGCGACGATCAAAGCCAGCCCGGCCACCCGCAAGGAAAGCAACGGCACCGGCGGCGACATCGAGCGGGCGGGCTCTCCGGAAGAAGCCGGCGCCGGCGTCAACGCCGGCGAGCCGGAAAGTCTCTGCCCGCGCCCGCGCGCCGAAAAATCGCCCCGGCGGCCGGCGGCCAATGGCCGCGCCAATCGAGCCGCGCTGAAGGTTCCGCCGAACGAAGCGCCGATGGCGGCGCCGGCGGCGACTGCGGGCGCCGCTAGATCGCTCCCCTCCGGGCCCTGCCGGTCCCAAAACCGCCGCTGCCGGCCGACCGCGGATTCCTCGGCGCCGTCCGGCGCCGCTTGAGCGCCCGCCGCTTGAGCGCGCGCCGCCTCTCGGCCGGCCGCCGATGCCGCCAGAGCCCGCCCGGCCGCTGTCGCGGTCAGCCCCTCCGACGCGGCCGCCCCCGGCGCCGCAAGCCGCGCGCGCAGCCCAATGCCCGCGGCCGCCGGCGCCGCGCCGAGCCCGGCCGCTTCGGGAACGGCCCCGATCCCGTCCCCGACGATCGCGCTGGGCGGCAGGGCCGGTATCCCCTCGCTGCCCGGAAGCGTCGGCAACTGCGGCGCCGCCGAAAAATCGATGCCCGGCGGCAATCCCAGCCCCGGCCGGGCCGCGCCGACGTTCGCAGGGCCGGCCAGCGGCGCCGCACCCAAAAGCCGCGGGCCAGCCCCTTCGACGAGCGGGGCGGACCTGGCCTGGACGGCCAGCAGGGCGGCCAAGAAGAACGGGGCCATGCCATAGTCTAACAGGATCGGCGGGCGCTGCCACAGGTCCATGGTCCTATGAATGACTAGGCCTTAAGGCCCAGCGCCGCTTCCACCACAACAGCGCGGCCGTCAGGATGGCGCCGGCCAAGCCCAGGCCCCAAGGCAGGCTTCGCGAGGCTGGCGCCGGTTTTTCCCCATGGGTCGCGGGAGCGGGGGCGGGCAGTCGGGCGGGGGCCGCGGGAGCTGCCGACGGGGCGGCAAGAGGGGATGCCTTCGCCGGAAAATCGCGCCGGGGACCCGCGGGCCTCAAGCCCTGGGCCCGCGCGTTCAGCCGCGCCAGCTCGTGCCGCCAGAACGCCAGGCTGCGGGCCAGCTCCGCCTGCCTTGCGCGCGAGCGCTCCAACCGGGTCCGCGCGGCGTCGTAGGCGGAGACGCGCTCGGCCAGCGCCTCGCGCCGCGACCACAGCGCCTCGGCGCGCGCATGAGCCCCGCGGCGCGCCGCCTGGGCGCGCTTAAGAGTCGCTTGGGCCCGGGCCGAGCGCTGTTCAAGCCCGGCTTGCCTTGAGCGCCTCAGGCCCAGCCGCCGCAAGAAGGCCTCGGGATAGCCCTTCAGCGCCGCCTCCTCCTGGGCCAGCTCGTCGGCGCCCAGGCGCGGCCGCACCACGCGCCGCAAGCCCTCGACGGCCAGGCTGTCCGGCAGCTCGGCGGAGAAGGAGGGCTCATTCAGGGCGGAGCGCAGGGCTTGCGGCCCCGCGGCGCCGGAGCGCGTGGAGTCCTGGTAGAGGCCGGAGCGCCCCCTCCAGCTTGAGACGAGCAGCGTCTCCTCGCCGCCGTGGAAATGCTCCAGGGCGCGCCGTTGTTCGGCGGCGAGATCCTCCAGGGAGTAGGAAAGCTCGCGCCGCAGCGCCGTGGCGCCGAAGTGGATGTCCTTTCTGCCGTCCAAGGTCCGCATGCCCTTGTCGAACACGCTCTGGCCGGGCAGCAGCGGGGAATCGACGGCGACATGATCCGGGAACTGGCTGGGGTCGAAGAAGCGCTCGACCGGATCGGGCAGGAAGTCCAGTATGTCGATCAAGCCCGCCGCCCGGCGGAAGAAACCCTGACGCTCCGTGGAGCCGCCCTCCGTCCGGTACATGGCCGCGCGGCCCAGGTAATGCTGCTGGCGGGGATCTCGGCCGCCCAATAATTCCAGCGGGGCGCCGGCCACCCCGCGCGGAAGCTCGAGCAGCAAGTCGCCCCAATGCCAAGGCAGGACGGCGTAATGGTCCGCGGCATGGAGCTTGGCGCGGGCGTCTTGGACCTGGGCGATCAGGTAGCGGCGGTTGAGGGCGATGGGCGCCGAGCCCCCTCCGGGCAGCGGCAGCTCGTAATGGTCCAGGCGCGCGCGGGGATCGACCGTCCTCGCCGCCGCCGGCAGCTCGGAGCCCGCGCCCAGGGACACGGTCACCAGCTTCCAGCGCCGGGCGTCGGCCGCCAGCGCCTCGGGGTCCTGGTAATAGCCGACCAGGCGGCCTTGGGAGTCCAGGGCCGCCGCCAGCAGCTCCCCGGAGAGCACCCGGGCGACCGGCCCTCCCGAGGCCACCGGCTGCGAGAGGGTCTGCGCGCCGTAGACGGGCTGCGCCGCCGCGGCGACGATCGTCCCGTCGGCGTCGAGCGACAGGGATAGATCGCGGCTGCGATAGAGGCTCCAGGCCTTCGACCGCGCCAATGTGCTCTTCTCCTCCGTCACCGCCCGCCTGGCGTTCTGCGCCGCGGCGTTGGCGGCCTCATAGTCCGCCTGCGCCCGGCTGGAGGCCTTCGACAGGGCGTCGAAAGCGGCCTGGGCGGAATCAAAGCCCGCCTTGTCGCTTGAGCGCCGCGCCCGGGCGGCCTCGTAGGCCGGTCGGGCATGCTCGAGCGCCGCGCGCCGGGCCTCCAGCTCGCCCTTGGCGCGCTGCTCCCGCTCTTGGGCGCGGCGGCTTGCGGCCCGCAGCGCCTCCAAGTCGCGCGCGGCGTTGGCGAAGGCCTTTCGCTGGGCGCGGAAGTCGTCTCGGGTCAGGTAAATCTGGACGACGTCGCCCTTGGCGTCGCGCGCGAAGCCGTAGCCGTCCAGCTTGACGTCGACCCAGCCGGCTTCGAGCTCCGCCTGGCGCTGCCGCTCCAGGCGCGCGCCCAGATCCCGCGCCCCCGAGGGGGAAAGAGTCAGCCGCGCAAAATCGCTGCGGCGCTCGGAGTCCTTGAGGCTTTCCAGGCTCGGGAAGGCGCCTTTGTCCAAGGGCTTGCCGCCGTCGTAGGCGTAGACGACGTAATCGTCCGGGCTCAGGCTCAGCGCCGCGATCGGGTCCAAGGCCTGGTGCTCGGAGCCGGCGGGCTCGCCGGGCTTGGGCGCCTTGAAGAATAACAGCCGGCCTTGGCGGCCCAGGCCCGCGGCGCCGAAAAGATCCTCGACGGAGAGCCCCTCGCGGGCGGGGGCCCGGTCCCCGCGCAAGGGGCGATCCGGCACGTAATCGTAGCGCTCCAGCAGGCCCTGCCGGGAAAGGACCGCTCCGTTGTCCCGCGCGGCCGACCGGGCCGAGTCCAAGTCAGCGCGCGCCGCGTCGATGCCGCCGATCAACTCGCGCGGGGCTGCCCCCCCGCTCCAGATCATGCGCCCGTCGACGGACTTGACTCGCCCGGCGGCGCGCTCGGCCTCGAACTCTCGGCGCGTCATCCAGCCCTCCACGCTCCAGAGGCGGCGGCCGTCGCGCTCGATCCTGGTCACCGCGTAGAGCGGCTCCACGTCGGAGGCGCCGGAGCGCCAGGCCTGCCGCCTGTCGCGCAGGGCCTGCAAGTTGGCGGCCAGCGCGTCCAGCTCGCCGGGGGGACGGCCCTCCCAGCGCGCGGCCAGCAAGCGCGAGCGCTCCAGGGCGATCAAGGCGTCCATGGCCAGCATCCCGCGGCCCCCGCGCGCGGCGTCGATCTGCCGGTCGAGGGCGGCGTCGAGGTCGAAGAAGGCGTCGAGACGCCAGGCCAGGGAGCGATCGCGGCGCACGGCCTCGGATTGGAAGGTCCCCACGACCTCGGCGTCGTAGCGCTGCTGCGCCTTCAAGAAGTCGTCCAGCCGGCTGTCCTTGAGCAGCACCCGCGTCGCGTTCTCTTCCAGACCGTCGTCGTCCGCCCAGAGGGCCTGCCGCGCCGTCTCCATCGTTTGGCGCGCGGCCTCCAAGCGCTGGAAGATCCCCCGCGCCGGGTCGTCCGCGCTCCAGGCGGCCTGCCTGAGCGCGCCGTCTAGCGCGGCGAAGTCGTCGCGCGCTGCGGCGGCGCGCCGGGCCTGGGCGTCGATGTCCCGGACCAGGAAGGCCACCAACGGATCGTCGCGCTGCGACAGCCCGCCGCAAGCCTCCAAGAGCCGGCCCAGATCGAAGCTCAGCGCCTCCCGCTTGCCTTCCCGATCGTTGCGCGAGAGCAGGTCGAGGCGCTCCGCGTCCGAGAAGTCCTTGGCCAGCACGGCCGCGGCGTCCCGATCCGCGGTCGAGTACAGCCCGGCGTCCTCCTCCAGGCGCCGGCGCAACTGCGACAAGGCCTTCCCTTGGGCGGGGGAGGCGCGAGCGGCGATCAAGTCCAGCCGGCGGGACAGGTCGGCGCGGAAATCCGCGTCCAGCATCCGGTCGGTCCAATAGGACAAGAGCCGCCGGCGGGGGTCGGACCTCAAGGTCGGCGGCTGCGCGCGCAGGGGATGGACCAGCGGCCTTAAGCCGGCCCGCCGGCCGGGATTGAGGGCCTCCAGCTCGGTGACGAGCTCGACGAAATCGGCCCTGGCCCCGGAGAGCCGCCGCGAGAATCCCAGCCAGGCCTTGAGCAGCCGGGAGCGCGCCGCCTCCGCCTCGGCGAGGTCGCCGCCCTCGCCCACCAGGCCCATTTGGGCGCGATAGTCCGCCTCCGCCGCCTGGACCAGGCGGGCGCTGCGCTCGACCTCCACCTCCTCGTCCTGGACCTTGGCCATCAGCGCGCGCAGGCCCAGGGACAGCTCCCGCAGCCGGCCGGAGGATTCCAAGTCCTTGCGCAGCGCCTCGGAGAGCATGTTGTCCAACCCATGCTCGATCTGGCGCGGGTCGGGGACCTCGAGGACGGCCCCGCCCGTCGGCGTGCCGCGGAAGAGGCCGAAGGCCAGGACGGGGGTCAGGCCGTCGTAGCTCATCCGCTCGGCCAGCAGGCCGGCGCGCAAGCGGGAGAGGAGGTCCGCATCCGTTCCCAAGCCCGCCAATTGCCCGTCGGCGAACAATGATCTCTCCAGCTCGCCCAGCCCCAGCCGGCGGATCTGCCCGGAGAAGCCGCTCGCAAGCGCGGAGGGATCGCCGTCCCCCCGCGATTGGGCGGGCACCAGGGCCAGCAGAGAGTCGAGACCGGTGTCCGGGGGAAGGTTCAACAGGGCGACGATCTCGGCTCTCCGTGCCTCCAGCTCCTTGAGCAGGGAGGCCCGCAAATCCGCCCCTTCCTGCCCGCGCGCGGTCTCGGCCCAGCGCAGCAGCCGCGCCTCCGCCTCGAAATCGGCCGCCAGCATCTCGCCCTGGGCGCGCGAGCCCGCGACCTCGACGCGATGAAGCTCGTCTGCCTTGCGGCCGCTCAACTGCGCCAGGCGCAGCAGGACCTTCGGATCGGTCTCGTAGTCGCGCAGCCGCGTCTCAAGCCAGCCCTCGACGTAGCTCTTGTCGATGGCAACCTTTCCCAGCGTCTGCTGGGCGTAGTAATAGCGGGCGAAGCCGGCGGGCCGCTGCCGCTGCGTTGCCGGCGCCAGCAGCTCGACCGGCGAGCCCGGCTGTCGCGCCGACATGTCCTGTCGCGCTTGCGCCAGGCGCTCGCCCAACTCGTCGAAGGAATGCGGGAGCTCGGAGTAGCTCTGCGGGGCGGCGTCCTGCCCGTCGGCGCCCAAGGCGCACAGGGCGCCCAAGAGTATCCGCTCGCGGCCGAGCAACAGCTCGCGCTGGGCGGCGTCGCCGCCGTTGGAGAGGCTTTCCAAGCGGGAGCGGACCAAGTTCAACTGGGCTTTCGCCTGCGCGATCGCGGCTCGCCGCTGGCCTGGATAGGCGTCGAGCGCGCGCTGCTCCCTCAAGGTCTGCGCGCGGGCCTCCGCCAGCAGTTGGGGACGTCCGGGCTTGCCGCCGCCCAAGACATCGATCAGCCGCCCCAGCGAGCGCGCCACCAGCGAGACCGGCTCCAGGGCAAGCTGCTGGGCCCTGAGGTCCTTGTCGACCACCGTCTCGACGGCCTGGGCCGTCTGAACGCGCGCCTTAAGCAGCCGCTGCCGCGCCGCCACCGGGTTCTCCCGCGAGAGGGCGGCGCGCAGCCAGGCCAGGGCCTGGTCCGCGTCGATTCCCACCTGCAACGGAGCGTCGCCCCGGCGCCCCAAGAGGAAGTTCAGCGTCGCCAGCGCCTGCCGCCGCGCCAAGGCCGCCTGCGCGCGCTTCTCCAAGGCCGCGTCCAGGCGCCGCTGGGCCTTGACGGCGGCCCCGCCGCTGCCTTGCCCCTCGACCTCGGCCCGCTCCCGCAGCCCCGGCAGCAGGGAGTCGTCGTAGCGCGAGACGGCGGCGGAGGCGCTTTGATAGGCGACGACGCTCTGATAGAGCTCCAAGGCCAGCTCCCCCTCCAGCTCGGCCTTGAGCTGCCGGTAGTACTCCGTCTGGCCGCGCCCCTCCTCGGCCTGCAGCTCCCGCAATTCCTCCGGCTTGAACTCGAAGCGGACGATCGGCATCACCGGGTAGCCGGTCAGGCCGACGGCCGGCAGCCAGCCGTCGCCGCTGGCCGTCAAGCCGGTGCCGATGTTCAAATCGAGGAGGACCTTCTGGATGCGATGGGCGTTGTCGCGCGCCATCTCGGCCGCGGCCTGCTCGCGCAGCGCCACCTCGGCCAGGCTGCCCGAGCGCGACTCGGCTTGCGAGAACGCCTCGTCCAGCGAGCCCAAGGCGAGGCTGCCGTTCTCGTTCCCGCTCCCGTCCCCATTCCCGTCGTCCGTCGAGCCGGCCAGGTATCGGCCGGAGGCGGCCCAGGCGGCGGACAGGGAGGACTCGATCTCGCCGTCCAAGGCCTCGCGCGCGTACCAGCGCCAGGTATCGAAGGCCTGCTGCAGCTCGGCCTCGCCGATCAAGCCGTTGCGGTAGGCTCGAATGGCCAAGGACAAGGCGCGCGCGGCGCGAGGCAGGCCGGCCTGGGCGGCCTTGGCCTGTCCGGCGCTCAGCCGGGCCTGCGCGTCCTGGCGATCGGCCTCAAGCCGCCGCTCCGCCTGCAGCTCGGCCATCTGGGCGATCGTCGCCCGGCTTTCCAGGCGGTAGGCCTTGTCCGCGTGCCCGGAGGAGGGATCGTAGACCGGTATGCGCAAGCTGACCCCGACGGTCATCGCCTGGTTGGCCAGGGAGTCCTGAAGCTGGGCGCCGATGCTCAGCGTCATGCGATCGAGAAACGGCAGCCAGTCGAGGAGGTTGAAGGCCTCCGGACCCAGCCGCTCCTTCATTTGAGCCGGATCGAGCTCGTGGAGGATGGCCTTGAGGCGGTCGCCGCCGGACAGCGTGCCGCGGATGGCGGCCGTCAGCTCGCGCAGGTCGGAGGCACTGAGATCCTTGAACGGGACCGGGGCGTCCGGCGAGCGGCCGGACAAGGCGTTATAGTCGAGCAGGGCCTGGTGCAGCCGGTCCGAGGCGTCCGCGGCCAGGACTCCCGCCTGGCGGCGCAGGGCCTCGGTGCCGGCGTTCTGGCGCATGAAGGAAGCCAGCTTCAAGTCCCACTGCGCGCGCGCGATCTGGGCCACGTCCTCCTGCCAGCGCCGCGACAGCTCCAGCAGCCGCTGCTGCAGGCGCAGGCCGTCCAAGAACAGGGCCTGGGTCTTGGCTTGGATCAGCGCCTTCTGCGAGCGGGTCAGCGTCAGCTCCGTCTGGGTGGCGGCCACCGGGCCTCCGCCGACCGTGACGTCGGCCTGGTCGCTGGAGACGGGATTGGAGATGAAGCCGATCATCCCCTGCACGCGGGTGTTATCAAGGAAGGCGCCCGCGCCGCGCAACTGGTCGATGTCCCGGCGCAAGGTTCCGATGTCCTGGGTCAGCAGCTTGCGGCCCACGTCCTGATCGAAGACGCGGCGCAAGGCCTCCACGCGCGTTCCCGAGCCGCCGCCGTCCCGGTCGGAGTCGAAGAAGTTCTTAATATCCGTGTTGAAGCGGCTTAATTGCCGGCCTCCCTTGAGCTGCGAGCGGCCGTGGGCGAGCACCGCTTCATAGAGCTGCCGCAGGGTGAAGGAGGTGTTCATCTCCAGCGACAGGCGGTCCTTGATCCCGACGTAGCGCGAGCCGTAGCCCACCCTCACCGTCGAGTGGTCGCCGAAGCTCTTCGAGATCTCACCGTAATAGGCGCTGGTGGGGCCCAGGATCTGGCCCTGGCCGCTGACGACGATGCCCTGGCGCGGCAGGGTCACCGACAGGCGGTCCCGGTAGGCCGGGTATTGCTGGCCCAGCTCGGCGTTGGCCTGGTTGTCGATGACGGCCCAGGGCTTGCCGTCGGCGTCGGCCAGGGTGAAGCCCTTCAGGATGGAGACGCCCAGCGATTCCTGGTGGATGTCGTCGCTGCCCGTCGTCTTGGCCCAGTAGAGGTCGAGTGTGAAGGCGTCCTTGCTGCCCAAGAGCTTGCCCACGTCGAAGCTGGGGCCGACCTGGGTGCGCGAGTAATGCTTGTTGTCGCCGTGGGCCTGGATGGCGAAGGTCTGGTTTAAGTCCGGATCGAAGCCGGTGAAGTCCAGGTTGACCGTCTCCAGGAACTTGCGCGGATCGTTGGCGAAAAGCTCCCTCTGCTCGGCGTTGAGGCGCATGACCCCGTTGAGGCGGATCGAGGTCTTGAGGTTGCCGCCGTAATAGGACGGGTGCTGGCCGGGCTGGTCGACGGCCCGGTCGGCGAAGCCGGCCAGGCCGACGTAGAGGCGGTCGCCGAAGAGCAGCATGGCGAAGTCGTCGAAGACCAGGAGGCGGCTCTCGCGCAATTGCGAGATCGGCTTGGCGTCCGGAGGGATGTCGAAGATGAAGCGGTGCAGGTCGACGTTGAGGTAGTTGACCCAGTTCTTGCCCCGCAGGCTTTCCACCTGCACCCACGCCCCCTTGTCGCCGTAGGGGGCGCTGGCGTCGCTGGGCTGGCTGGCGAGCTGGTAGCCCCCCACCGAGATGTTGTTGCCGCCCAGGCGCGCCGCGTTGCCCAGGGTGACGTCGGTGCCGGTCTCAAGGCCGTTCGGCACCGAGAAGCGGGACTGATAGATCAAGTAGAAGCCGTCGTCGCCGCCGAACTCGAGCATCTTGGCGTCCGGCAGCAGGGCCGAGAGCCCGCCGGGGTTGGAGAGCAGGTCCTGGCGCAACAGCGGCAGGTTCTCCGAGGAGCCGCGCGCGCCCAGGGCGTCAAGGAGAGATTCGACGAAGCCGCCGAAGTCCGATTTCTTGACGGCGATCGCCTCGGGACTGCCGTCGGAGCCGCCCCAGGCCCAGCTTCCGCCGGCCAGACGGAGGGCCTCGATGCGGTTGATCAAGTCCGGCGGCAAGCCGCCGCCGCTGACGTCGGGGCGGTCGAGCAGGCGGACCAGCCGCTGCTGGGCCTCGTCGAGCTCGCCCAACTTGGCCGCGACGATATCGTCGCTGCGCCGCAATTGGTCTCGGACGCCTTGCCATTGGACGTTGGCCTCCAGGACCTTGCGGGTCTGGTCCTGGAGGGTGGCCACCGATTCGCTGACGCGCGCCAGGGCGCTGTCGTGCGGATCGTCGAGCTGGGACATCCAGCCTTTGACCTTGGTCCTGCTCTGCTCCAGGCCGTCCAGCGTCGTCTGCAGCGCCGCCTTCATCTGGGTGGCCGCCTGCAGCTCCCCGCTGGTGGTGCTGGAGGCGCCGCCGTAGATCGTGCCCAGTCCGCCGTAATATTGGGAGACCTGGTCGACGGTGTTGAGCGAGGCCATGTCCCACTGCCCCTTCAGGTTGAAGAAGTTGGCCCCCTCCTGCAAAAAGGCGTTGAGGCTGCTAAAAAGCGCCACCTTGCGCGCGTAGACGGAGTCGGCGCTTTCGCTGGTCCCATTGGAGTCGACGTAGGCCTCGTCCTTGCTGGTGTCGTCCGCCGCCGTCAGCACCGCCTGGGCATGGGCCAGGACCGTCTCGGCCACGGGGATCTGGTTGGTCAGGGCGTCCTGGGCGGCCGAGAGGGTGCCGTTGGAGTAGAGCAAGCGGGCCAAGGCGTAGGAGGCCGGCGCGGTCTGCGGCTGCTGCAAGGAAGACGGGACGATGCGCTTGGCCGCGTCCAAGGCCAGCAGGGAAAGGGTCTGGGCGTCGGAGGCCGTGATCGGCGGCTGCGTGCCGGTCGGAGGCCCGGCCGAGCCTTGGTCCGCCACCGAGATTCCGGCGCCGGAGGACTGGTTGTCGGCCGCGATCTGCTGGAGCTCTCCGCCGAGGTTCTGGATCAGGTTGGAGTCGAACAGCGCCTGGGCCCGGCTGGCGCCGGCGGCGTCGCCGGTCAGGTCGGTGGGCAGGCGGAAGGATTGCAGGTTGTAGCGCCCCTTGGAGACGGTCTCGATATGGCTTAGGATGTCGTTGATCTGGGCGTCCTGGGCGTTGAGCTGGGCGACGCGCTGGGCGCGCTCGGCGGAGTATAGGGCGATCTTGCGCGGCAGGCTGAAGGGGCCGCCGTCCGGATAGTTGGGGTCCTTTAAATAGTCCGTCGTCTCCGGCCCCGCGTAGTTGGGATCCTTGCGATGCTGGACCTCGACGATGTACTCGTTGACGCCCTCATGGTGGCCCTGGGCGTCGTCGTAGCCGTTCAAGTTCTGCTCGATCGTCTTCTTCCAGGCCGCGATGCTGGCGCGGCTGCCGGCGGGGTCGCTCTTGCTGCCGCCGAAGCTGGCCAGGGCCCAGGCCACGTCGGAGTTGTAGAGCTGCGAGACGCTCTGGGCCAGCGTCTGCTGGCTGGTCAGAAGCTGGTAGAGCGGCGCCGAGGCGTCGACCTGGACCTGGGCGATGCTCTGCCGCTGGTAGGGAATCAGCACGTTGCGCAGCAGATCGTCGGCTCCCTGCAGCGCGGGCAGCACCTTGTTCTGCAGCAGATCGATCTTGCGGTTAAGCAGGGCCTGCGGGTCGCCGCCATGGGTGACGTAGGCCACGTCGGCGTCGTCGTCGGCCAGGACGTCGTCGAACACCTGGACGATGGCCGTCAGGCGCGTCTTGGCCTGCGGCAGGGTCGTGGCCATCGCCGAGTTGATCGAGGTGATCGTCGCGTCGGCCTTGGCCCACTGGACCACGTTGTCGGCCGCGTAGGGGATGAGCTTGGCCAAGGAGAGCATGTTCATCGAGGCCAGGTAGGCCGCGTCGTTGCCGCCGCTGTCCGGAAGCTTGACCGCGCGCGCCAGGTTGCCGTAATTCGTGATGACGCTCTCAAGCTGGTCGAGCGGCAGGCCGGAGAGATGGGGCAGGTTGGAGCCGGCCACGGAGTTGATCTGGTCGGCGGCCGCGTCGATCTGGGCCGCGTACTGCTGGACATTGGCCCGCGCCGTCTGCTCGATGCCCTGTTCTTGGCTGAGGTAGCGCGGCAGCGACTCCGGAGCGGAATCGCCGAACTCGTCGGTCGTCGTGTTCGTGTTGCCCGGATCCATCATCCGATTGATCCGCGCCAGGTCGTCTCGGTACTGCTGGGACTGCCTCTGCCAATAGGTCTTGCGGTCGGCCAGTATCTGCAGCGTCTGCTCCTTGGTCGGATTGTGGATCGTCACGTCGGGCCCAGGCACCAGGATGATGGCCACTCCGGCCGCCTCCAGGGGAGTCTGGCGCAGCTGCCCGATCCCGTCCTGGACCTTTTGGATATAGCCGTCGACCTGGGAGAGGTCGTCCTGGAAGGTCTTCAGGGAGAATGCGGAGGAATCGTTGGGATTGCCGTTGGTCCGCCAGTCCGCCACCTGGGGCAGCAGGGCCAGGCGCCGCGCGTACTCCGTCAGCGCGTCGCGGCTCTGGCCGCCGTCGCGGGCGTTGATCACGCCGATCAGCGCGGAGAGGTCGTGCTGGAAGGAGCCGACGCGCTCCGCGGCCAGGGCCGTGCGGTTCTCGTAGTCGACGATCGTCTTCTGGGTGCTCTGGTCGGCGCTGATGACCTGGTTGGCCTCGTCTTTCCACTTTTGAGTCTGCTGCTGATTCTGCTGGGCCTGGGCCAGGTTCTGCTGGTTCTGCTGCGCGGCGGCGTTGATCTTGGCGATCTTGGCGTCCAGCAGGGCCATCATCTGGTGGATGGCCTGCTCGGCCGCCGCGATCTCGTTGAGGGAGAGGGCCAGGCTCATCACGGTGTCCAGGCGCGCCAGGTTGCGGTGAAAATCGCTCATCCCCCGCCCGTTGCGGCGCTCGCGCAGGGCGTTGTGCCGCGCCTGCGCGAGCACTCCCAAGAGCCGGCTTTCGGCGTCGCGGTTGGCCATTTCCCCTTTGGCCTGGGAGCGCAGGTCCTCGATCGTCTTGACCAGTTGGGCGATCTGCGTCACGGTGGCGTCCGGCAGGCGGGCCGCCGTCCCATTCGGCAGCGCCACCGTCCCCTTCTCCACGACGGAGGAGAGGCTGCGCTCCAGCGCCAGCAGCTGGGCCCGGCGCGCGGCCAGCGCGTCGGAGACGGCCGGGCGCCGCCCGTCGCGCGCCACCAGATCGTCCGCGTAACTCTGCTTGAGCGCCCGCAAGCGCGCCAGCCGCGCCGCGTCCGGGGCGGCGGCCAGGTCGCCGTCCTCCGCCAGCTTGCCGCGGGCGTAGTCCTCGTCCCGGGCGGAGGCGTAGCGCGCGTTCAAGCGCTCCAGTTCGGCGCGCTGGGCGGGGGTCACCGAGGGCGGCAGGGAAGCCTCCAGCGCCGCGAAGCGCTTGCGCTCGCTCGCCAGTTCCCGCCTCGCCGCCTCGGCCCGCGCCTTGGCCTGGGCGATCCGGGACTCTAGGTCGCCGCCGCGGCTGGCCAGGTCCTTCAAGCGCCGCCAGACCTGGCCCGGAGACTTGCGATAGAGGGTCTTGTCGAAGGGCGCGGGCTTGGGGCCGCGGGCGCCGCGGTAGCGCCCCTCGGCCACGGCCAGCAGGGTCTGGGCATGGACCACCCCCGGCAGCCGGTCTCCGATGAAAACGGAGACGCCATGGGCCACCGCGTCGGAGAGGTTGAAGCCCAGCCAATTCTGCGCCTTGTAAAGCAGGACGTTGCCCCAGGTGATCGCCCCGCCGAAGGGGATCAGGCTCTTTCCGCGGGGCCGCTCCACCGCCGAGCCCAGGGCGTGGAACAGCGTCACGTGCGCGCCGCTGACGGCGCTGGCCGCCTGATCGGCGACGTCCGCGTAGGTCATGATGCCCTCGATCTCGGCGCCGACCGTCATCATCGCCAGGAACGACTTCAAGTTGGCGCGCCAGTACGCCGAGGACGAGGCCACGGCCAGCGCCGCCGCGCAGAGCTCCTGGGAGCGCAGGCCGCGGCGCCGGGCGGGGTCGGCGGCGTCCAGCTCGGCCAGCCTCTGGCGCACCGCGTGCGGGAAGGTCAGGAAGCTCGACAGGATCAGGGTGTTGAGCATCGGGCCTACGACCAGGTCGGCCAAGAGCTTCTGCGCGGCGGCCGCGGCCACCGGGGCTAGGGCATGGCCGCAGAACGGAAGCCAGCCCACCAGCACCGGGAGGGCGTTGACGATCGCGATGAGGGCGGGGCCCAGCAGCGGGATCGTGGTCAAGGACAGAGACAACAGCGGCAGGCCGAAGACGGTCAGCACCGGGGCCAAGCCGCCCAGCACCCCCATCGCCACCGCCGAGGCGACGGCCAGGGTCAGGCGGCGCGACAAGAACTGCCCCAGGGGTCCCAGCCACGGCGTCCACAGGTAGCGGTCCAAGGCGCGGTAGATCGGCTGGGCGCGCAGCGAGCGCTTGAAGCCGCGCGCGGCCACCGCCTGGCTTGCGGCATGGAGCAGGTATTTCTCGCGCAGGCCCGGCTGGAGGGCGCCCAGGAAATCCTCCCCGGAATGGAACAGCTCGTAGGCCATGTTCTGCCGGAAATAGCCCAGCACGAACAGGTCGAAGAGATGGTACGGGAAGCGGACGAAGGCCCCGGCGGAATGCTTCTGGACCTCGGCCAGGCGTTCGAGCGCGCCGCGCCGGCCCTCGCTGTAGCGGACATTGGCCAGCTCGCGCCAGGAATGGTCGGACTTCTCATGGTCGAAGCGCTTGAACTGCTCGCGGTCGCCGTGGACGCGCAGCCAATCATGGACCGCCAGCCAAGCGTCGAGCGGGCTGGATTCGCCCAAGCCGAAGGGCGCCATCAATTCCAGCAAGCGCTGGCGCGTCCAGCCCCCGTCCCGAGCCAGCGCCCGAATGACCTGCTCCGTCGTGGCCGACAGCGGCAGGACCTCGCGGGCGCTGCCGCGCGCCAGCCGGGCCTGCCGATGGAAGGCCAGGGCGTAGCCCGCGACCAATCCCCCCGCCGCCCCAAGCAGGCCGAAGGCGGCGAAGCCGGCGAAGGCCGAGCCCAGGATCAACGCTCCGGCCGTCAGCGTTTCTAGCCGTCCCGAAGAGGGCTCGGCGGCCGGCTCGTGGAGCCGGCCGCGCACCCACCTAAAACCGAAAAAGTCCTCGAAGACGCGAGGACCTTGCGAAGCCGCTGAGGGCTCCGTTCCCGGAGGCGACAGCCCGGCGGGAGGGCCCCTGGGCGGCGAGCCGCCCAGGGGCGGCTCGAGCGCGTCCGCGACGGGGCCGTCCGGCGAGGCCTCTTGCGCCTCGGAGCCGCCCAAGGCCTTGCGCCGGCGCAAGAGCTCGTCGCGCTTCTGCCGGTCCTCCTTGAAACGATCCCGTCGCAAGCTAAGCCAACGATCCGAGAACCACGCCCCCAGCAGAAAGCCCCCGACCGCTCCCGGGCCGCTCCAGAGCGCGTGGCCCGCCGCCGCCGCCGCGACGATCAAGGCCAAGCCGACGATCTCGTGCGGCGCCGTGTTGGGAGCGGGACGGGGCGCCTGCTCCAGCTCCCAATCGACCGCGGCCAGCTCGCCCTCCCGCTCGCGGATCTCGGCCAGCCGATGGGCCCGGCGGCGCTCCAAGAGCGCGCCGAACTGCTGCTTGGCGGTGCTGTAAGTCAGCAGCGCCGTCAGCGCCACCGCGATCGCCGGGGCGGCGGCCGGCGCGTGGATCAAGGCGGCGGCCCAGCCCGCCAGCTTCGGCGCGCCGAATTTCCAGGTGATCGCCCCGGACAGGGCCGTCATCCCCGCGGCTCCCAGCCAATGCCTGGCGCCGACCGGCTTCGCAACGGCCGGCGGCTGCGCCGGCTCCGGCTGCGCTGGATCCGGCTCGGATGCCGGCGCCAGGGCGGGCGCTAAAGCGGGCGACCGCCGCCCCTCCGCAGCGGGCACTTCCGCCGCTGGCACTTCCGCCGCTGGCACTTCCTCCGCCGGCTCTTCCTCCTCGGAATCGAACACCAAGCGGCGCAGTCCGCCGCCCAGATTTTTCAAGTGGTCGAACAGCCTGGCCGCCAATCCCGACGCGGCCTCGGGGCTTGCGCCGCTCTGCGCCGCAGCCGCCGGAGACGCAGCCGCCTGCCGCCCGCCCTGGCCCGGCGGGACCAAGCCCGCGGCGACCGACGCTCGTAGCGATCGCCAGGCTTGAGCAGGTGCCGATTGGGCCGATTGGGGCGGGGCCGGTTGGGAAACGGCGCCGGCTCCTCCAAGGGCTCGTGCCGCATCCAAACGCCGCCGCCAATTCGCCGCGGCTTGCGCCGAAATGCCGACGCCCCCCGCCGGGCCGATCGGCGAGCCCGGCAATCGCGGCGGCAGGCCCTCGGGGATATCGCCGGCCGCCTCCCCCATTTGGGCGGCTAGAGCGCTGTAGAGGCCCAGGCCGGGAGCCGTGATCAGCAGGCTGGCGACGGTCAGGCAGGCCACGGCCTGGCGCAGCAGGCGCTTCATCAGGCCCTTAGAGTAGCTTTGGCGGCGCCAAAGCGGTAGGAACCCTTGGCTCCTCCTCTGATATTAAAGGACCTACGCTATTTTAGGTCCTAGGGTCAGTGTCAGGAGTTAAGTTTTTTAGTTGATATTTCAGCCGTCCGCAGGGCCTGGCAGAGCGCGCTGGGAGTGCGGTGGAACAGGCGCCCCAATTCGGCCACGCCCAGGCGCAATTCCTTGGACAGACGGTAGGCCGCCTCTCGCCTGGCGGCCGCCACCCTGCGGCGCCGGCCGGGCCCCGTCAGCTCCTCGGGCTCCAGGCCGTGGCGCTTGGCGACCTCCGCCAGGACCTGGCGCTCCGCCTCCGGGGATGGCCGGGCCGGCTCGACTCGCCCGGCCCTGGCTCGCATGCGCGCCAGAAACTCCTCTCCGCCGATGACCTGGCCGCGGGCCACCGGCAGCAAGACGGCGGAAGAGGACTTCAGCCTGTCCTTGAGATACTGCATGTAGCGCACCGACTGCTTCAGGCGCCCGGAGGCGAACAGGGCCAGGACGGGCTGGGAATCGATCAGGGGTTCCCCCGCTTCGGACTCCACGTAGGCGGAGCAGCTGGACCAGGGGTAGCGCCAAGGCTTGTCCCTGAGGCCGGAGCGCGAGGGCTGCAGGTGGATGGCCCGCGTGGCCTCGGCCAGGAAGCGCTCCTTGTCCAGCAGCCAGGCCTTGTAGCGGCCCGCGAAAAGGTGCCCGGAGACATCGTGGGCCGCGTTGAAGCGCTTGGTATAGACGCTGCCCAGGTTCTGCATGGCGGCGGCGAGGTTGGGCCGGTCCGTCTCGACGAGCAAGTGGACCTTCTGCGGCAGCAGGCAATAGGCGTAGACCTTCAGCTCGTGGCGCTCCTTGCAGGAGCGCAGCAGGGCCAAGAACTGGCGGCGGTCCTGGCTCGACAGGAAGAGATCCTGCCTGTTGTTTCCCTCGAGCAGCACGTAATAGCAAGCTCCCGGAAGCTGCAAGCGCTGGGGGCGGCCCATTAGGCGCTGCCACGCAATAAGATGGTCGCTCTGCCGTGCGCGATTTTGGAGCGGGGCGACGAAGGCGCAGCCCAAAAACGGCCCGGCTCTGTGGGGAAGCCCGAGGTTGGCCGATTTCCGCGTTGCTCATCGCCCGCATGACTACCGCCATGCCCTCTCTTCGCGCCTTGAAATCGTCTCAAGCTCGGGCCTCCAGAATGTTCATGTTATTGCGTGGCAGCGCCGGACGTCATGGCCTGACGCATTTTCCCTATCCGGCCATGGTTTTCTTCCCGAATTCTTCGGAGTCAAACCATTCCCTGCGGTCAGACGCAAGCCGGCTACGCCAGCTTAGTGCCTGAGTTTAACTAATTTAGATGTTGATTTAAAGTCCCCCCACGCCGCGGCGCAGGGCCTCGAGCTGCCCGATCTCTCCCAGCAGCACCAGGGCGTCGCCGGCGGCGATCGGCCTGGAGGAAGGCGGATTGATCTCGTAGGAGCCGCTTCCGGCGGGCTGCAGGGCCACCAACAGCGGGCCGGCCGCCGCGGCCCGCAGGGCCTCCAAGGGGCGGCCGACGAAGGGCGAGCCGCTTGGCACGCCGACCTCCTCGAAGCGGACGGTCTGGCCGCGCTCGCGGATCATCGCGTCCAAAAATCCCACGGTCGCGGGGCGGATCATCTCGGAGACCATCCGCAAGCCCCCGATGTACTCGGGATTGACGACGCGGTCGGCCCCGCTGCGCAGCAACTGCTCGCGCACCCCCAGCTCCTTCTGCGCGCTGACCACCCGGATGCCGGGATTCAAGCCCTTGGCCGAAAGGGCCACGAAGGCGTTGTCCTGGTCTCGGGGCAGGACGGCGAAAATCCCGGCCGCGCGCGCCACGCCGGCCGCGCGCAGGGTCTCGTCGGCGGCGGCGTCGCCCTCCACCGTGAAATAGCGCCCGGCGCCGAGGCGCTCCGAGAAGCGGCGCAGGGCCTCCTGGTCGACGTCGATGACGACGAACTCCCTGCGGGTGTGCAGCAGCTCCGAGCCGATCACGCCCGCGGCATGCCCGCTGCCGCAGACGATGTAGTGGCCGGACAAGCGGCCGATCTCCTTTTGCATGCGCCTCCGTTTCAACGCCCCGGCAAGCTCTCCCTCGACGATGATCGCGGTGATCGTCGAGAAGGCGTAGGTCATCAGGGCGATGCCGCCCAAGATCAGCAGCATCGTGAACACCCGCCCGCCGCTGGAGAGCGGATGGGTCTCCTCGTAGCCGACCGTCCCCAGCGTGATGACGGTCATGTAGACCGCGTCCAGCCACGGCCAGCCCTCCAGGAAATGGTAGCCCGCCGCCCCGCCGGCCAGGACGGCGAGGATCACTCCCAGCAGCGTGGCGATGCGGCGGCGGACCCGCGCCAACTGTTCCACGGTTGGATTCTATATAACGCGGGGCCGGTTTTTACTCACGAATGAAGCGCTGCCCGAAGAAGGGCCTCGCGCCGTTGGTCGAGCGAGCCCAATTGGCGGTCGTAGTCGGTGAAGCGCGAGCGCTCCGGGCCGTAGAGGCCCTCCGCGCGCAGCGCGGCGCGGCGGCGCTCCAGCTCCGAAAGCTCGGCTCGCGCCGCAGCCGGGCGCTGCCTGAGCAGGGATTCCGCCAGCAAGAGCCGCGCCTGGAGAAAATCCGGCTCCAGCTCCAGCGCGCGCAAGGCCAGCTTCCGCGCCTGCGGCCAGGCCCCGCGGGCGCGCTGAAGCTCGGCGCCCCAGACCAGGACGAAGGCGTCGTAGGGGGCCAGGGCCGAGGCCCGCCGCAGCGCCGACAAGGCCTCCTCGACGCGCGCGGGGCGCATGCCCATGTCCGCTCGGGCCTGCGCCTGAAAGCCCCCCGGGTCGCGCGGCCATAAGTCCTCCCGGCGGCGCGCGCGCGCAAGCCGCGCGGCCGGCGGCCCGGACTCCTTGGAAAGCTCCACGCGGACGCGGGCGGCCGCCGCGGCCGCCAGGGCCAGGACGCCGACCAAGAGGGCCGCGGCGGCCCAACCGCGCGGGGCCGCGCGATCCTCTTGCCGGCGCTCGTCGGAAAATCCCACGGCCAGAGCCGAGAAGAACAGGAAGGCCAGCGCCGGCAATTGCAGCATATTGTCGAAGGCCAGCGGCACCGTCATCGCCGCCGCGGCCGCCACGGCCGCCTGGGCCTCTAGAGAGGCGCCGGCCGGACCCAGGCTGGCCCACAAACCGCCGGCCCAGAGTACTGCGCCGACCAGGCCCGTGTCGGCCGCCAACTGCAGCGGCTCGCTGTGGGCGTAGGCCGTCGTGAAGCGGTAGCGCGCCACCCCGTAGCCGGCCGCAAAGACATGGCGCCGGAAGCCGCTCTCGAACTGCCCCGGCCCCTCGCCTAGGACGGGATGGTCGGCGATCACCTGGGCGGCCGCCAGCCACAACTGGGGCCGCTTGAACGCCTTGGCCTTGTCGAGCTTGAGCATCAAGAGCGGGCCGCTGACGTGCAGGGCCATCATCGCGGCCGTAAAGACCACGGCGCTGCCGCCCAACAGGGCCGCGGCCAGCTTGAGGACGCGGCCGCTATGCTGGCGGTAGGCCGCCACGACCGCGCCGGCCAGAAGCCCCAAGAGCGCCGAGCGGGCGCGCGCCACCACCAGCAAGGACGCGCAGAGCCCGGCGACGACCCCCAAGGCCGGGCGGGCGAGCAAGCCGCCGGCCTCCGCCTCGCCGCCCAATGCCCCCAAGGCGGCCGCGCCGCAAGCCGCCAGGACGAAGCAGGTGTAGTTGTAATAGGGCGGCAGAAAACCCGTCATCGACTCTCCGGAGCCGTAGACCCGCACCTGGGTCCAGCCGGTGGCCAGGGCGGCCAAGCCCAGCAGCGGCCCGGCCAGGAGCAAGATCTTAAGCCACCGGCGCCGGTGGCGCGGCCGCCACAAGGTCACGGCCGCGGCGTAGAAGGCCAGCGCCCCGGCCCAGCGCGAGAGGGCGCCAAGGCCGGCCAGCCTGCCCCCGCAAGCCGCGGCGGACAGCAGCGCCCAGGCCAGATAAGGCAGCCAGACCGCCAGCGGACGGGCGCTTCGGCGCCGGCAAGCCCACAGGCAGCCGCCCAGCCACAATCCGCCGACGGCCCAGGCCCAATCCGGGCGCAAGCCGTCGGCCATCAGCCCCGCGTAGAGCAGCGCCAGCAGCGCGGCGGCCGCGCTCACGGAAGGCCGGGAAGGGCCCGCGGCGTCACGGCCCGCAAGCCGCCGGGCCGCAGCAGCTTGCCCAGCGTCGGGCCGTTTTGGGCGGAGGGCCTGCTCTCGTCGAGGATGCCCGAGGACTGTATGGCCAGGTCCTGCTCGCGGCGCCCGAGGCTGGCGATGAGCACGTCGAGCACTCCCGGCTGGGAGAGGACGGCCGGGTCGCTGAACAGCCGGATCGCCGCGGCCGATGGGTCGGAGGCGCCGAGGACAGACTCCAGCTGCCGGGAGCTCAAGCCCCGGCGCAGCAGGCCGACCTCGGAGATCAAATCCAGGTAGCGCGTGATCCGCGTGGGTAGATTGGGATTCTTGAGCATGGGCAGCAGGATGCGGTCGTAGAGATCGTTGCGCTGGGCGACGAAGCCCTCGCCCCTCCCCTCCTCGGCGGCGCGCAGGAAGCGCTGCGTGTCCGCGTCGTGCCGCTGCACGGCCTCGATGATGTCCTGCGGCGTCACCGACATGGGATTGACCGGCGAGTCCGCGCGAATGGATTGCGAGAGCCTGAGCGCGGCTTCCTGGACGGTCGGGGAACGGTCAGACGCCGCCTCCGCCACCAGGCCGGCCAGATCCCCAGCCGCCTGCGGCAGGATGACGGAGCGCTCCAGGCGCTCCAGGCGGGTGACGCTGGTGAAGCGCCGCACATTGAGCATCCAGGCGCGGCCGCGGCTTAGGCGGCCGATCAGCTGCGTCAAGCTGCCCGTGTCGAGCTCCTGGGGGTCGAGTATGTCCATGCGCGCGGAGCGCCCGGCGTAGTCCTTCAGGTTCATCTCCAGGCCGCGCAGGCCGGCGGCCCCGACCAGCAGGACGAAGTCCACGTTGTGGCCCTTGAAGCCCTCTGCGTTGGCCTCGGCGCGCACCCCCATGTCCAGGCGCTCCTGCTTCTCGAGGGCCGAGGCGGGCCGCACCAGCACCGAGACGCGGCTCATGTCGACGCCGCGCTCCTCCAGCAAGCGCAGGACCTCCTGCTGCTCCGGCAGGGTGTGGACGTACTGTATCTGCAGCTCGCCGGCCCTGGCGTCCGCGATCTTGGCGTCGATGTCGAGCACCTGGGCCAGCTCCCCGGTGGCCAGGCGCGGCTCGAAGGGATCGGGAATCGAGACCTCCCCGGTGAACTTGGCCCTGTAGCGCCCCTGGAAAAGCTCGCGGACCTTCAAGGGGCAGGTCCCCGAAGTCAAGAAGAAGACCGCCTTGTTGGCCACGGCCTCCTCGATCAACTGGGCGAAGTTGAGCTGCCCGGCCGACTCGAACTCGTTGGAGATGTTGCGGCCGAAGTAGGCGGAGCCGAAGGGGCCGACCGGCGTGCTCAAGTTGTCGTAGGCGATGCCGTTGTTGAAGTTCAAGACGTCCCGCTCGACGTCCGGATCGGGAACGATCTTCTTGGAGCGCTCGGGAAGGCTTGCGAACTCCATGCCGCCTTCCAGGAACATCCTCATGCGCCCTTCCAGGCTGCCGTGCAGCGCCTTGGCGGAAGCCACCATATGATCATATTCCTCGATCATCCGGTCCTGCAAGCGGCGCCGGGCCAATTGGGCGTCCCCCCCGGCCATGGCGTAATAGTCGGGATACTGGGTCAGGTCTATGCCGTCGCGGAAGCTCTTGCTGCGCAAGGTCACGGCGGCCTCCCGGATGGCCTCGGCCGCCTCCTGGACGTAATCCTCGAAGTCGCGCATGAAGGCCTCGTTCTTCTTAAGCCTCCTGAAGGCATCCTTGTCGATCACCCCGGTCAGGCCGTAGTGGGCCTGCAGGCGCCGGAAGCCCCCGCCCTCGCCCTCCAGGATGCGCTGCCGGAAGGCCTCGTCCTTCATCAATTCCTCGTACCGCGGCCCCTCCACCGGCCCCTCGCCGCCCAGGCCGTGGGCGGCGCGCGCCTCGGCCCAGAAGGCGGGGTCGCCGTCGGCGAAGCGCCGTGCGACGCCCTGCATCGCCTGCTGCACCGGATCGATGCGGGCCTTGCTCATGCGGCCGTTGAAGACGCCCACCGAGGTCGGCACCTGGCCGGCCGGGGCGTCGCCCTCGTCGCCGATCAGATAATTGCGCTCCAGCGGCGAGGGCAGGCCCTGCTCCTTGGCCTGGGCCACGCGCGCGGACAGGTCGCTGTAGGTCATGATCTCGAAGGGCGGCTTCTTGCCGAAGAAGCCGACGTAGTCCTCGTAGGCCTGGGCGACGAGGTCGGGGTTGGTGGTCAGATAGATCACGCCGTCGCGGCCCCGGGAGCGGGCCATGGTGTCTAGGAACTCCGCCAGCACGCAGTTGGTCAGCGTCTTTCCGGAGCCGGTGGGCATGGCGCCGAAGACCAGGGTCGAGCCGCCGGCGAAGAAGCCCAAGGTCTCCTTGATCACCCGCTTCTGCAAGGCGCGAAACTCCCCGATGGTCGCCCCGAAACGATTCTTGAACTGCCGCCGGGCCGGGATGCTCCACTCGAGGACATCGCGGCCGTTCTTGACCGCGGCGACGCGCTCGCCGGCCATCTGGCCCAAGACGGCGCGCTCCCAGACGTCCATGTAAAGGTCCAGGGCCCGGTCGAGCTCGCCGCCCTCGCGCGCCGAGGCAGAGTCCAGCTCCCCATCCCGGGCGGCCAGGCGGTCGCGGCCGAAGGTCCTGAGCATCTCCGCGATGACGACCTGGCGCGCCGCGTCGGTCTCCAGGGGCTGACGCAGGGCCTCCAGGGCCGCGCGGTCCAGCGGCCCCGCCGCGTCGATGCGGCGCTGAAGGCGGCGGCGGGCGGCCGTCATCAGCAAGTCGGCGGTGACCTCGCCGCGCAGTGAGCGCGAGAGGCTGGCGAAGGCGTTCGGCGGCAGGCCGGCCTTCTCCTGCCCCTTGCGCGCGGCGGCCTCATCGAGCAGGACAGCGGCGCTTTCCAGGCGGTCGGAAAGGCGGCCGCGGCCGCCCAGGACGTCCAGCGCCCTTTGGAGGACGGCGCGATCCCCGGCGTCGGTCAGGATGTCGCCGCCGTCGTCGTTTTTGCCCAGCAGATCGAGGATCTGCTCGCGCACCGCGCCCAGGCTGCCCTTCTCGGACTCGGCCAGGCGCCTGGCGTCGGCCTCCACCTGCGGGCGCAGCCCGCGCATCCAGCGCTGCTGCTGGCTTTCCAGCTTGCGGCCCCTAAACACCGTGTCGAAGCCGCGCTGGACCATGTCGCGGGCCCAGGCGATCGGGTTGCGCGTGGCCGGCATCGCGTCGAGCTGGACCAAGGCGGCCTCCTTCTTTAAGTCCGCCAGCCGCTCGCCGGAGAGTTGCCAGCCGTTGCCCAAGTCCAGCGCGTCTTCGGAGAGGAGGATTTCGCCGCGCAAGGCCGCGCCGTCTAAGACCTCGCGGCCGAGCAGGCCGTCCCAAGCCCTCTTCAGCCAGGAACGCCCGCGCAAGCGCGCCGACAGCTCGTCGCGCGCCGCCATGATCGCCTCGTTGGTGACGCGGACCTGGTCGGGCCTGGCCGAAGGAAGGACCATCGCCGCGGGAGAGCCGGGTGTGCCCGCCGGCACCCAGTGTCCGGTCTGCGGATCGACGACCTCCAGGATATCGCGGCCCCTGGCCTGGCCCAGCGGCACCGGCGCGGCGCAGACCAGGCGGACCTCACCCTCCCGGGCGTCCCGCCAGCGCCCGGTGGCCGGATCGCGGTAGCGGAACACCCGGACGTCGACGGGATCGCGGGTGGCGGGGGTGAGGATCAGCGGCCGGCCGTCCTCGCCCGCGCGGCGCGGGCCCTTGTCGGCCAGGGACTCCTCGATGAAGGCCTTGCGGTCGCGCAGGACCTCTCCCAGACGCGAGCGCTCCAATAGCCGGCCGACCGCCTCCGAGGGCATGAGCGCCATCGCCATGATCTCGGCGGTGCTAAATCGCCTCCTCATCCTCTCCCGCGCGGCCAATTGCCGCCACTGCTCGGTGACCTGGAACTCGACGGTGGAGGCCGGCTTGCGCAGGCCCAGCTCCTCCAAGACCCGGCCCAGCAGCGGAACGGCGCCGAGGACGGCGCGGGCGTTCTCGCCCAGGGAGCGGTAATAGAAGGGCAGCTCCACCGGCATGGCGAAGTCCTTCGGCGCCGACTCGACGACGCGGAGCAGTTCCGGGTCCTGGGCGATTCGGTTGAAGGCGGCCGCCGCTCGGGACTGGTCGGAGATCTCCTTGTGGCTGAAGGCCGGGTTGGAGGGCATCAGCACCCAGCTTAACTGGGCCAAGCTCGTGCTGAACTGCTGGGCCGCGGACAGGCGCTCCATGAAGGCGGTGTCGCCCGCCTCCGTCTCGAGCGTCGCGTCGCGGTGGCCATGGGCGTCCTTGAACTGCCCCGTCAGCATGATGCCGACCTGGGCCAATTGCTGCGGCAGCCAGGCGATGCCGATGTACTTGACGGTGCCGTCGATCATCGCCCCGCCCCAGACGGCCGCCTTGCCGAGGGTGTAGAGGACGGGGTTGAGGGCCAAGGCGCCGTTGGAGAGGGCGCCCAGCGGCCCCGCCTCGGCCAGCATCGACTTGGACCAGCCCGGGACCACCTTGGCCAGGGTCTGCAGTCCCAGGCTGACCGGCCCGGGGGTCTCGGCGACGGTCCGCATCGTGGCGCCGACCCACCCGCGAAAGGCGGAGACGGGAACCAGGTTGATATGGGTGATGATGCCGGCCTTGGAGCCGAAGGAGGCTCCCAGGGCCAGGCCCTGCATGAAGGCCTCCCCGGCGTTCTCGTAGCGCGAGGTTTCGGGATCCCTGGCGTAGGTGAAGGCGCTCATCCCCCCCGAGACCAGGCCCATGATCGCCGTGCTGCCGATGGAGGCGCAGGCGACGTTGGCGTAGAGCCCGCTGCCCGGCAAGTACATCGCGGCGGCCTGGACCCAGGCGCTGCGCTCCTCCAGGGGAGCCGCCATGCCGATGGCCTTGCGGGCCGTGCGCGCCGTGGAGATCATCACCTTTCCGGGATACTCCACCGCCCAGCTCCCGGCGTTGAAAAGGCTGGCGATGCCGTGGATAATCCGCGTCATGCGGCCGACGGAGGCGGTCTCGTCCAAAGCCGGAACGAGCTCGACGAACCTGCCGACGCCGAGGGTCGCCTCGCCCAGGCCGCCCAACAAGACCGGCGCCACCGGCATGATCGCCGCCGAGGCCACCGCGCTGATCACGGTGTCGGTGACGGCCGTGGCGAGGGCGTAGCCGGTGATGAGCTTCGGCAACTGCACGAAGGCGCCCTGGATGCTGCCCAAGGCCCGGGTCTGGGCGGTGTCCTGATATTGATGGCTCATCAGGCCGTCCAAATCGAGCAGGTCGGCGGGGTCCTCGTCGAGCTTGTCCAGCCGCGCCTCCTTCTCGGCCTTTTGCGCGCCCTCGGGATCGATCTTGGCCACCAGCCGGTAGGCGTCGTCGAAGCGCCCCTCGCGCAGGGCCTGGTCGATCTTGAAGCGGCGCTCGGGATGGCCCCGAAGCTCCTCGAAGGCGCGCCTGTAGTCGACGCGGACCTCGCCCAGCAGCGGCAGGGTGGCATCGATGTGCGCGTTGCGAAGCATCGCGTCGGCGGCGGCCTCGCGCCCGGGGACCTTCCCGAAGGCGTAGTTAAGCCACTGGAAGCTGGTCAACTGGGTCCAAAAGCCGTCGTTCTCGGTCTGCAGCCACTTCGTGTTGTCCGCGTACTTGTCGACGTAGATGTCCAGCTCGTTGATGGCGTCGAACAGCCGCATCTTGTTGGCGAACTGGGCGGCCGCGGCGAAGAGCCGGCCCTGCCGCACGGAGAGGGCCTGGGACTCGCGCTGTATCTGCAGCGGCGTCGGGATGTCCCCGTCGCCGAAGATGGCGCGCGCGACGGCGGCAAAGCGCGCGCGCAGGGGAGCCAAGCCCTGCCGGACGGAGCCGACCTCCCGCTCCTTGAGCAGGGCCAGCAGCCCCTCCTTAAGGGAGGACACCAGCTCCCGGACATGCCGGCAGTTGGCGGGCAGATGGCTTAGGAAATAAGCGTACTCGCTGCCCTCCACGCGCTGCGACTCGGTGAAGTCGCGCTGGAAGGAGGGGTTGTCCCGCGCCGCCTCGAACTGCGCCGAGAGGTAGAGCTGCAGCAACTGGTCGGCCTTGGCCGCCAACAGCCGCAGCTTCTCTCTCAGCGGGCGGCGGAACTGCCAGGAGGTGGAGGCGGCGTTGAAGGTCGTGAAGAGCTCCGAGACCGTCTGGCGCAGCAGCTCCCGCTTGGCCTGCCGGCTGGCCTGGGCGATGGCCGGGTAGTACTGCCGGCGCGCGGCGCTGGCCAGCCTGCGGGCCTGGCCCTTCATCTGCTCGTCGTAGCGCTGGATGCCGATGCCGCGCAGGGTGCCGGCGGCCAGATGGTCCAGGCTGGTGGACTCCGTCAGCATCTCGAAGCGCGTCACCTGGATTTGCGCCAGCTGCAGCCACTGGCTGGTCTCGGCGATGGCGGCGTCGCGCTCCGCTCCGGAGAGCTCGGCGTCCGGGTCCAGCAGGCGCTGCTGGGCCTGGTAGGCGTAGGCCACGTCGGCGAAGGCCTCGGAGACGATGTCCATGGCCTGGCTGGTGGCGTCGCGGCGGTTCTTGATGTCGAGCTTGGAGAATCCCAGCTCGGCCAGCCAGCTTGAGTAGCCCTCCATGCGCCCCTTGTGGAACTGATCGAGCAGGCGCTGGAAATCCTCCAGCTTGCGCGCGCCGATGTCCAGCATCTCCTCGCCCCGCTTCTGCTTGGGCTGCACCCCTGTCAACTGCGAGAAATAATTGGTGATCTCCATGATCACCGCGCGCTGGTAGACCTGGAGCTGGTTGTCGTTGTAGAAGGCCAGGGCCAGGCGCTGCATGCTCTGCAGCTTGCGCCAGTCGCGCAGGTTGCCCAGCCGGCCCTGCTTCTCCATGCGGTCGAGGTAGTCCAGGTAATCCAGCAGCTCCGGCGGGAAGCGCCGCCGGTTGCCGTCGTAGAAGGCCTGCAGCTTGCGCCGGACCTCCGGCGTCAGCTTCTCGTCGCGCCAGCCCTTGGCGTCCTGGCAGGGGGTGTCTTGCAGCAGCAGCTCCCCGTTGTTGACGCGGCGCACCAGGGAGCACTGGTCGTAGTAGAGCTTGCGCAGGTTGCGCAGCAGCACGTGGATGCGGCGGTTGTAGCAGACCCGCTGCAAGGTGTCGGCGCCCCGCCTCTGCTCCAAGACGACGGCCTCCAACTGCTGCGGCGAGGAGGGATCGTCGGGATCGGCCGGCCGCGTGATCGTGCGGATCGAGTTGTCCGCGTCCTTGCGCACCGTATGCTGGATGAACGTCGTATTGCCGATCAGGGAATTGGAGACGACAGCGGTCGCCTCATGACTCGGGTCCCCCTCCCACTGCACGTCGGTGCGATCCCTCTCGGCCATCCGGGCCGTCCGCGAGAGATGATCGAACATCCGCGCCAAGGTCAAGCCGGGATCGATCTCCGGGTCGCGCAAGTCGTGGAGGGTGGCGTCGATCTCCTTGGCGGCCTTCTGGTCGCCGGCCAGGGCCGGGCGATAGCGCACCAAAAATGCGAGCGCGCGCTCGCGCTCCGCCTGCGACAGCCTCTGATCTCCGCCGATCTGAAGCGCCGCGGCCCTCAGCTTGGGCGGCAGATGCTCGATCATCCGGGCGACGCGCGCGATCGGCGTGGAGGCGCCGTCGTCGCTGACTCGCAGCCGCCTGTAGAGAGGATCCCAGTGCGTGACCGGCTTGGCCAGCAGCGACGTCCCCCCGGAAGAAAGGATCAGGGCCGCCGACAGGATCAGGCAGAGCGCCGCCTTCATGCAGCGAGTGTAACAGGCCGGATGGCCCTCGGCCATGGGCTGTAGGCCCTAGAGGGAATAGGACTAAAGACCTATAGGCCTAGACCGGCGCGGGGTCCGGTCAAGGCGCCGTTTTAAGGATCGTCGTGCCGTCATCCTGGGGAACCGCCTTCAATCTCCCGATGTGCTTCCAACTGGGCGGGGCGGACGCCACAACCCACCAGTCGGCACTATCATTAGTATTCAAACAGTGGAAGGCAACGGACGGGGGCGTGAAGCCAGGATCGTCTTTCTGCGAACTGTCCTGAACGTTGAGCCATTTCTTCGCCCCGGGATTTTTCAGCACGTCGTCTAGGTAATCGGCCAGCTCCGGCCGGAGGCTGCCGTCCTTTAGGCAGTAGTTCTCATCCGCTACATGCGGGATGAATTTCTTAAGCGCTTCGGTGATGTCCGCCAGCGCTTCCTGCCGAGTCTCCTGCGGCCGCCAATAGACCGTGAAGGCCTCCGATGCCTCGGCGCTCTCCCACTCGCGGTTGCGGCTGACCCATGCCACCTTCTTGACTCCCGCGGCGAACACGCTGCTCCGGTCTCCCCAAAGCTGCAGCAGCTTCTTAAGATCGCGCAATTTAATGAAGTATTCCGTTGATGGCACGACAGTGCTTGTGATCGGCCTTCGGAGGCCGCCACCGTAGACCAGCGTGCGCCCCTCCACCTTCAGGCCTTTCTGCAGCAGCTCGGGCTTGATGAAAAGATTCTTGGTCTTGATGTCGGCGTCGGGCACCGCCGTCCGGATGTCCAGGATATCCTTGTCGCCTTCCACCGAGATGTCGCCGTCCGCGACCAAGCCTTGGGAGAGGAAGAGCATGTACTTGCCGTAGACGCAGATATAGGTGGCGTTGGCCATCGTATAGTCGACTGCATTCGTCTTGGGATTTAGCGGCACCTGCGGCGTGTAGAATTGCCAACCGTGGCCCCAGCCCGCCGCCGGCTTGTGGTACCAGACGGCGTCTGGATAGTCCGTCGGCTTCTCCTTGTAGTCGCAATGCGCCAGCTCGCCGCCGACGTCGGCGCCGTTGCCGGCCTCCTCCTTCTTGGCCTTGCCGCCGCCGGCCTTGCCGGCGCCGCCCTTGTCGTCGTCGGTGTCGGCGGTGGTCCCCTTGTCCGCCGGCGCCCCGTCGCTGGAGGCCACCGTCGTGCTGCTGGCGCCCGGCGCATCGCCCAGGGCGTCCGAGTCGATCTCCTTGGGATCGAAGGTCTTGGTCTCATTGTTCCAGGCCAAGCCGTAGGCCTGCGGAGTCTTGCCGTCGGCCTTCATGCCGACGTAGCCCAGCGGGCGGTCGCCGGAGAGGGGCTGGGTGCGGCCGTCGCTGACCTCGTTGACCTGGGCGATGAGGGAGGGGTCGTCGCTCAAGGGCCGGCCGTCCGCGCCGACCGCGTAGTAGAGCAGCGCGCCGCGCTCGCCGCCCTGCCCGATGACGCGGAAGCCCTGGCCGTTGATCTTCTCGTAGTAGCCCTCGCTGGCCGCCAGCCCTTTGCGCGCGGCGAAAAGCGCCGAAATGCTGGTCGTCAGCGGATCGGAAATCGGCTCCTTGGACTGGGAGTCCACCGGCACCAGGCTGATCGACTCGTCGGCCCCCATGCTCAGCTTGAAGGTGCCCGACTTCCCGCTGCCCAACTGGAATGTGGAGTCGCCGGTCTGGTTCAATGAGAAGTATTGGCCGACAAGGTGGTGGACCGGGCTGGGGTGCTTGAACTCATCGGGGTTTATGTCGAAGATGCCGATGCGATCGCTAATCCGCGGCGGCGGGCCCCAACTGGAGACCTTCGAGTAGACGCGTATCGAGATCAAATGCTTCGGCGGCTCGGTGCCATCGATATTCCAAAATTGCGTTACGCCGCCCTTCTCGTAGAGGTCCGCGACGTTGAAGCCGCGCGCGCTGAAACCGCGCTTGAGTCCGCCGCCCGGAGCGCCGGGGCCTCCCGGCACCGGCAGGCCCTGGTCGTGCGTGTCGACGCTGGCCTTGACCTGGGGGGCGAGCCTGCGGTCGTTGATCGCCTGCCGCGCGAACTCCGTCGCCGTCTCGAGCATGGCGGCCGGCCAGGCCATGTCGCCCTTGAACGGCCCCGCGTTGGCCGGGGCGCGCTTGGCCCCGCCCACCGTGAAGATCGCCATCTTGCGGTCGAAATCCGGGAGCGCGGCGTTGGGCTTTGCGAGCGCGTCGAGAACCGGATGGCCGGCAAACCAAGCCTTAGGCGAATCGCCCAGGACGTAGTAGAGCCCCGCCTCCTTGCCACGCCCCTGCGCGGTCTTCGCCGCCCTCGTCACCCAAGCCGACACGGCGCCGGACAGCATTTTAAGCCCCGCCTCGCGACGCGCCTGGGGCAGCTCGATGAAGGCCGCCGCGCCCTGCGGCGCCTTAAGGTAGGCCATGATCCGGCCGGCCAGGTCGGCCTGCGGCTGCCGCTGCTTCAGCAATAAGGCCAGGGTGTTGATCGCGTTGTCCTCGGCTTTCTTCTTGTCTTCGGGCTTGCCGGCGGCCGGCCCCACCGGCGCTCCATGGGCCTTGGGCACGATCGGCCGCGGCGGCGCGGCGGCCTTGGGGGAATTGGCGATCAGGTACTGGACCATCTTCTTCTCGATCTTCTTGTCGGGGGAATCGGGCTTGACCAAATCGGCCAGTATGCCGCTAAACAAGGCGGACATCTGGGTGGCGTCGGCCGCCCTCAAGCCCGCCGCGTTCTTGTTCCGTTTCGGGTCCAGCGCCTGCTGCAGCACCCCGGCCGCGCGCGCCCAGTATTTTTCCTTTAGCCCCAAATTGACGACGACGGCCCAAACCGCCCTCTGGATGCCCTCCGGGCGGCGCTCCGCAGGAGCCAGCAGCGTCGGCGCGATCGCCGGCTGCTTGCCGTTGATGTTCACCGAGACGCTGAAGTTGCCGCCGGAGCCCTTGTTGACGACGATTCGGCAGGCCCAATCGTCGCCGGCTCCGTCGCAGAACAACGCCGCATGAGAGGGGGCCTTGACCGTCTTCAGCTTGCCTTGAGCGGTCTCCTGCTCCTCGACGTACAGCGAGATCGGCCCGCCGAACTGATGCTTGAGCATCCGCTGGTAGCGCGCCCCGTCCTTGTCCGCGTCCACGTAATAGACCTGCGGCCCGGCGTGGATGACGGCCCAGGCGTGCATCGGCGGCAGCGGGGGCGCCGTCCTCGCCCGCGCGGCGAAGCCCAAGAGCAGCGCGCAGGCCAGCCAAGCGATTCGGGATAGGCTCTGAGGGGTATCGTGGCTCATGAATTACCGCAAGAGTACGCCTCCGCGAGAAATCCGGCAAGGGCCAAAGGACCTAGACGTCTGATTCCCGGCGCATGAGCCGGCGCGAAACGACATCATTGCAAGCCTGAAAGCGCAGTCGTGGCATCGGAAACTTTCTTTCTTTGCTCGTTTGCCGCGGCAATTACCCGTGCGCCTGTACCCTGCGTTTTCGATAAGCCTTCCTCAACACTTTTGCTATTCGCTGCGAAGGTAGGGCAAGGGGGATTCTTCGACAGCTCCTGGGCAGCCGTCGTATACATGGACTGAACGCTCACTACTGGACTCGTTGGTGTTTTCTCCGTGGTATAACTCTTGGCATCCTGAGCAGCCTTGCTAGCCTGACTAATCAAGCCCGGGGAACCAATTTCGCCGGCCGCCGCATTGAGGGCTCCACTTTGCGCCGTCCAATCTTTCATCGCCGCCCCATAGAGCGCATTGGTCTTATCGTATTGGGCCTGGATTTGACTCGTTACCCCGAGATACTGCTTCTGCTCGGAATCGCTGCTGAGAGCTTTCGCCCCAATATCAGCATTTTGGGAGTTGGTTTTTGCTGTACCAAGGAGAGCCTCAGTACCCTCCAACGCTTTATTGCTCGCTTTAAGATTTACTGTGGCAGCATTAACAACATCTTTGGTCGGCACTACTTGAGCGATATTAAGATTCCGCCCCAGGTTTGGATCGGCAAGAAGACCCGGACCTTTAATAAGCACGTCAAGCTCTTTCTGCACCGCCGCTTTTGCTGCTTGTAGCCGTGTCGAGTCTATCCGTGTTACGCTTAAAGCCACCTGGTACTTCTGGATCGCTTCTGAGATTTTCCCATCCTGGATCTTCAGTTTGTCTCCGGTCAAGAACACTCCGACGCTATCCTGAGTGGCTTTCAGGGAAGCGCCCAGGGTCGGATAAATCCCGGATGGCTCCTTGCCTATGAGCTGATTTTTCGTCGCGTCGAGCATGTTCAGGATATTGTTTCCATCACTCAAAACCGCGGCAGCACTTTGGCCAGCGCAGCTATAGCTCGTCTGTTTCCCCTCCGAAAGAGCTCCGGCCGCGGCCATGATGTTCGCCGCCGCCACCGCGGACTCATTTAAGATTTTTTGCTTCTGTGTTCGCACTGCAGAGATTCCGGCACTGGCATTACTCCCACCGCCCTGCGATTGTAATGCGTCAAGCTGCTGTTGGATGGTGGTACAGACGCTGACCAGAGTGCTTTCGGCCGTCGCGGCGCCGCCCTTCGACTGCGCGCCGGGCGCTGCAGGGCCGATGTTGGCCACTCCCGGCACCGTCTGCGATGGCGTCGCGGCAGTGCTGCCGCTCGTCGTCAGCGTGCACCCTACGTAATTTGAATTATTAGCATAAATCGTCGCCGTATTGCCGCTCTGGTTCACAATACATGCCGCTGCGCTCTGCTTAGTGAAATCGCATTTGTCGAGATCTTCGATTGCGATGACCGGACCACCAGGAGGTGTGGCTTTCGTGCAGTCCCAACTGACTCCGCTTGCCGCGCTGGCTCCAAAGCCGTCGAACGCCTTGCCCGCGCTCTTGGCCAGCATCTTGGCCGGCGTCATCACCATTTCGTCGAGCAGCTTCTCGCGCAGGTTGGGCCAGAGGAGGGCGTCTTTCTCCTTGAGCTTCCAGGCAAGGTCGATCGCGTGCTGCTGGTTGGCTTTGGCGGCGAGGAACTCGAGGGATTCGCCGGGGGATTTGTTGCCGTGGATGGAGCTGCCGGCGCCGCCCTTGTCGGCGGCGGAGCTGCCTTGTCCGGCGCCGCCGCCGTTGCCGCCGCCCTTAAGACCGGGCTCGGTCGCCGCCAGAGGAGTGTTGACGGCGGCGTTGTGGCCGTCGAAGGCCTGGCCGGCCCTGGCGCGCAGGCCCTCGAGATTCCCGGCGCCGGTAGCGCCCGTGCCGGGGCCGCGGGCCACGCCCTTAAAGCCGCTGCCGTTGGTGCCGGTCAAGGAGTTGCTGGGTGCCGCGCGGTTGGGGACGTTGGCCGCGCTGATGGGAGGCAGGGAATAGCTGGCGCCGCTGTGGGCGCCCTCCACGGCGCCCAAGCCGGGCAGGGAACCGGAGGAGAGGGGTATCTTGGGCACCGGCAGGCTGGCGTGGCTGCCGGCGCTTTGCGCCGCTTCGCCCACGGCCTCGTTCCACTTGCCCGCGCCGTTGTCGGAAGGGGGAGCCGGGGGCGGAGCGGCGGAAGACGAGGCGGCCGGGGGCTGCTCGGCGGCGCCGGGGCCCAGCACCAGCGCCGCGGGGTCGCGGACGTTGAGCGGGGTGATGAGATCGTTGTTGCCTCCGGCCAGTCCTCCGGGGGCCAGGCCGTTCAAGCCGCCCTCGTAGGGCGAGCCGCCCTTGCCGAAGCCGAAGGAGCCCTCGCCCTGCGAGGAGAAGCCCTCGCCCAACTGCCCGGTGGGGCTCTCCGGGGCCATCATGAAGTGCTCCGCCAGCGGCGCCATGAACAGGACCCCCAGGCCGGCGAGGATGAAGGCCAGGTCCTTCTTCTTGAACTGCTTGAGCCGCTCGAGCAAGGTCTGGCCGCCGTTGGAGAGGCCCCGCAGGCGCAGCAGGGGGAGCTTCTTCTTGTCCTTTTCCTTCTGGGTCTGCCCCAAACTCGGAATCTGCGGTTTGTTGTCCATGATCTCCTCTCTAGTCCGACCAGACCGGCGCGGCGCCGGGGGCGCCGCTGGCGCCCGCGACCTGGTTGCAGTCCTGGTGAACGAACGGCTCGCTGTTGAGCGGGCAGGAATAATAGGCCTGGGCCATCAGGCTGTCGCAGCGCTGGCACTGGTCCTTGAACTGATTGGCGAAATTCTTGCAGCGCTTGCGCTTGTCGCAGTCGCCGATTCCGAAGAAGCAGAACAGGGACTGGAAGATGCCCATGCTGTGCCCGTAGTCCTGGCAGCCGGCCTGGACGAACTTGTCGTAGACCTGGTCGGTGCCGGAGCTGCACTGCTGCTCGGCCGCGCCGTAGGCGGAGCGGGCCTGCTCGCAGCTCTGGCGCTCGGCCAGGATCTGGTCGGCCTGGCTCTGCAGGCCGTCCAGGGTCGTCTCGCTGGGAGGCGTCACGTCGGGCGTGGAGACGCCGTCCAAGCCGGTCACGCCGGCTCCGGAGCCGAGGTAGCCTACATCGTCCGCGCCGATGGGGTTGCCGTCGTAGACGGCCCCCGTGTTGGTCGAGGCGTACTCCGGCGGGCAGCCGTTGGCCGGGCTGCAGTCCGGAGCGCTGGCGATCGTCGAGCGGACGTTGCCGTCGGCCAATTGCTTCATCGGCGAGAGGCCGCCGTGGACCGGGAGCTTGTTGGAAAGGCCGCGCACGCCGCGCTGCAATTGCTCGGCGCCCATGCGGGAGAGCCGCCCGTTCTGGACGGTCGCGTGGAGATTGCCGGAACCCGGGCCTCCGGCCGCGCCGGCTCCGGCGGGAAGCGCGGGGCCGGCGGCGGCGAAAGACCCGCCGCTAAAGAAGCCCTTGCCGGCGTAGGCGCCGGAAGCGGACACGCCCGCCGCGGAAAATTCCCCCGCCGTCAGGCCCATCGAGCCCGTCGAATCCATCGAGCCGGCGGAGCCGCCGGGACCGCCCGGGCCTCCCAGGACGCTGGAGGCGTACGCCCCCTGGCCGTCGCCGGCCTGGCCGGACCAGCCGCCGGACAGCAATCGCCGCAGCAGGGCTTGGCGCCGGCCCTGCAAGTCCCCGGGCCGCAACGCCACGCTGTCGTCCTCATCTCGCAGCCGCTCGGGGGTCGGGATCGCCGAAATCGTCGTGCCGCCCTGGATGCGCCGAACCGCGGGCAAGGGGCCGGGCTCGCCGCGATCGCCCCAGACCATGGCGATGGAATCGGCGGCCGCCCCCAGGGCGCGGCCGCGCTGGGCCGACAGCGCCTGATTGGAGCCGGCTTGTCCGCGCGTCAAGCGGAGCATCGCCAGCAGCCGCTCCAGCTCCGAGCGCGTCGCAGCGGCCGCGGGCGGCGCGATCTCCCGCTCCAGGCGGGCGGCCAGCCGCTGGCCGTAGGGGAGCTTGCCCAAGCCGTCCGCTAGCCACCCAAGGGATCGGCGCGGTCCTATGAAGACCAGCATCAAGAGGATGACCGTCAGCAAGGCCGGGGCCAAGCCGCGGCGCCAGCGCAGCAGGAGCAGCAGCAGCGCCAGCAGGCTCTTCTTCTTATTGCGTTCCAGGAATTGATTCGGCATTTTCAACTCAAAAAGTTCAATATCCTCCGCGCGATAGTGTAGGAGGACCTCCTGTCCTTGTCAATAGAACGCCGCGCCCTTAACCAATTTTAAACAAACCGTCTCCCACAAGGCCTCGGTGGAGCCCGCCCCGCCCAGTCCCGCCGCCAGCGGCCTTAAAGCCAAAAACGACCCGGCCCCCGCCAACGCCGCGGGTCCCCAGCAAGCCGCGCCGGGCCCGCCGGTGGAGACGACGGCGGCGCCGAGCCCGCAGGCCAGGGCTCCGGCCACCGCGGCAACCGCGCCCAAGGTCGAGACGCCCGCGCGGGCGGCGGGGCCGAGGCTCGACCAGCCCAGGGCCAGCAACAGGCAGCAAAAGCCTCCGGCCGCCAGCGCCGCCGTCACCCGCTCCAAGTCCCTCCAGGGCGCAGGGCCGGGCGCGGCGGGACGGCTTTCAGGGACCGCCTCCCGCGGGGCCGCGGCGATCGGCCCTCCCGCTGGGGCCTGCGATCGCAGGGCCGCCGGCTTGCTTCCGGTCAGCGCGACGGAGGCGCGCGAGCCATGGCCGGAGCCTCCGTCGAAAATCTTCGCCGAGGCCGCCGCGACGGCCTCCTCCCCGGCGTCCAAGGCGCGCGCCGAGCGCCCCGCGCGCTCTTGCTCTTGGGACCCTGCGGAAGCCGCCTGGACGCCGGCCGCGCCGCGAAAGCCGGCTTCCGCCGCCGGCGGCGCCGGCGCGGCCGCAGCGCC
>JAGWUP010000027.1 GCA_028868375.1 Elusimicrobiota bacterium | reverse complement strand
CGAGAAACAAGGTGAGAATCCTTGTCGCCGAAAACCTAAGGTTTCCTAGAACAATGTTCGTCAGTTCAGGGTTAGTCGGGCCTAAGCCGAGGCCGAAAGGCGTAGGCGATGGACATCCGGTTAATATTCCGGAACCAGGTTGCGGGCGTCAGGATGAGCGGTGACGCAGAAGGGTAATCGATCCCGTCTGAAGGATGGCGGGCTAAACGCGTAGGGGTGGTCTTCCAGGAAAGTCCGGAGGGCCGTTAACCTGAAACGTGAACGCGAGCGCTGGGAAACCAGCGCGAAGTCGACCAACCACGCTGCCGAGAAAAACCGCGCATACTGCCCTTAGTCTGCCCGTACCGTAAACCGACACAGGTGGGTGGGGTGAGAATCCTAAGGCGCGCGAGTGAGACCACGTTAAGGAACTAGGCAAAATAATCCCGTAACTTCGGAAGAAGGGATGCTCTTCGCAAGAAGAGCCGCAGTGAAAGGGGCATCGTGACTGTTTAACAAAAACACAGGACTCTGCTGAAATCGCAAGATGAAGTATAGGGTCTGACGCCTGCCCGGTGCTGGAAGGTCAAGGGGAGTTGTTAGTCCGCAAGGGCGAAGCGACGAACTCAAGCCCCAGTAAACGGCGGCGGTAACTATAACCGTCCTAAGGTAGCGAAATTCCTTGTCGGGTAAGTTCCGACCTGCACGAATGGCGTAACAAAGATGCCGCTGTCTCAACGTGGTGCTCGGCGAAATTGTGGTACGAGTGAAGACGCTCGTTACGCGTGGTTAGACGAAAAGACCCCGTGGAGCTTTACTGTAACTTGTCATTGTGTTATGGATTTGAATGCGTAGAATAGCTGGGAGCCTTTGAGGCAGGGGTTGTGGCCCTTGCGGAGGCGCAATGTGAAATACCAGCCTTTCGGATCTGTGGCACTAACCGACGGCCGTCATCCGGCCTCGGGACCGTGACAGGCGGGCAGTTTGACTGGGGCGGTCGCCTCCTAAACGGTAACGGAGGCGTTCCAAGGTTCGCTCAGGGCGCATAGTAATCGCCCATAGAGTGCATTGGCAGAAGCGAGCTTGACTGCAAGGCCTACAAGCCGGGCAGGGACGAAAGTCGGACAAAGTGATCCGGTGGTACCTCGTGGGAGGGCCATCGCTCAACGGATAAAAGCTACCCCGGGGATAACAGGCTGATCTGGTCCAAGAGTTCACATCGACGACCAGGTTTGGCACCTCGATGTCGGCTCATCGCATCCTCCCGCTGGAGCAGGTGGGAAGGGTTGGGCTGTTCGCCCATTAAAGCGGTACGTGAGCTGGGTTCAGTACGTCGTGAGACAGTACGGTCTCTATCTACCATGCGCGTTAGGAAACTTGAGAGGAGCTGTCCATAGTACGAGAGGACCTGGATGGAGGAACCTCCTGTATACCAGTTGTCCCGCCAGGGGCATCGCTGGGTAGCGGAGTTCCGTAGGGATAAACGCTGAAAGCATATAAGCGTGAAACCCGCCTCAAGATAAGGTTTCCCGGGTCGCAAGACCCCTGAAGGGCACCGGAAGACGACCGGTTTGATAGGGTGCGCGTGTAAGTGCCGCAAGGCATTAAGCTAAGCACTACTAATCGCCCGTGAGGCTTGGCCGTATTCTTCGATCGAGTGCCTGTGGGCGCTTGTTCTCGACATCTTGTTGTTTTTCGCGGATTAATTTGTTAAAATAACCCGCTTGAGTGAGTTCGTCGCGCGCAGGTGCAACGACGGGTCCCGGTTCAGGGGCCCGACCACACTCCCTCCTGATCTTTGCTCGAGAGGTTCGTGAGACCGGTAACAATTCCCGCAGGGATACACCCGTTCCCATTCCGAACACGGCAGTTAAGCCTGCGCGGGCCGATGGTACTAACGCCCAATTCGGCGTTGGGAGAGTAGGTGTTGCCGATCTCATCGACCTCTCGAGCGTCAAGAGATGCGCGTCGTTGAGGCGGAGCGCCCCCGAAAGGGCGCTTTTTCGTTGTCGGCAGGCGGGCGTGAATCGTTTTGCGGGGCTTTTCAATGAAACTGACCAAGAGCGAGAAAGTCGAGAAGTCTAAGGCGCTGGCCGAGGGGCTGGGCAAGGCGCCGCATCTGTTTTTTACCGAGTTCCAGGGGCTCAAGTTCGTCGAGTTGGACGAGCTGCGCGCCAAGCTGCGGCCGCTCAAGTGCCGCTATACCGTCATCAAGAACAGCACCGTCCGCTACGCCCTCAAGGCCGCCGGCGTCGACGGCATCGACCCGAAGCTTCTGAAGGGACCCGTCGGAATGGTGGTCGCGGAAACGGACGATCCCGTCTCCCCGGCGAAGGTTCTCACCGCGCTTTCCAAGCAATATCCGTCTTTAAAGATCAAGGCCGGTTTTGTCGGCGCCAAATGGATGACGCCGTCCGATTGCCAGAGGCTGGCCACGGTCGGGACCAAGCCGGAGCTCCTCGGCAAATTGGTGGGGGGCCTTTACGCCGCCGTGTCCCAATCCGCCGGCGTGCTGCAGGCGCCGATCCGGGATTTCGTTCTCGCCCTCAAGGCGCTCGAGGATAAAAGATCTAAGGAGTCCGGCGCGGCTGCCGCCGCATAAGGCAGTCGGCAGTCCGCGGCCCAACGGCCGCGGGTAAAGCCCTCAGGGCGCTGTCAGAAAAAGGAGAAGAAGCATGGCAACCGCCGCGAAGCTGTCGAAGGAGGAGATCGTCGAGGCGATCTCGAACTTGACGGTCCTGGAGCTCTCCGAGCTCGTGAAGGCCGTCGAGGAGAAGTTTGGAGTCAAGGCCGCCGCCGCCGCGCCCGTCATGATGGCCGCCGGCGCCGCCCCCGCGGCCGGTGGAGCCGCCGCCGAGGAAAAGACGGATTTTTCCGTTGTCCTGACCGGCGCCGGAGCCAACAAGATCGCCGTGATCAAGGCCGTTCGGGAGCTGACCGGCCTGGGTCTGAAGGAAGCCAAGGACCTGGTCGAAGCCGCGCCGAAGCCGGTGAAGGAAGGCCTCCCCAAGGCTCAAGCCGAGGAGATGAAGAAGAAGCTCGTCGAGGCCGGCGCTGCGGTCGAGCTGAAGTAGAATGCCCGCGGACGGACAATACAAACGATTATCGTAGCACCAGGCAGCGCGCTGCTCTCCGCCTCTGTTAGGGAGGCGGAGAGCAGGCGGCCTGTTTTTTGTCGATGGCTCAAGGGGCGAACATGAAACAGATCAACTTCGGAAAGATCCCGCAGGCGATGGAACTTCCTGATCTGCTCGACATGCAGAAAAATTCCTTTCGGGATTTCCTGCAGCTGGAGGCCGAGCTGGACGCGCGCAAGTTGATGGGGCTGCAGGCCGCCTTCATGGACGTTTTCCCGATCGAGTCCTCGGACGGCTCCATGGTCCTGGACTTCGTCCGTTACGAGTTCTCGGCGCCCCGCTACTCCACCCCCGAGGAGGCCCAGGCGCACGACTCCACCTGGTCGATGCCCTTGAAGGCCATCCTGCGCCTGTCCTCGCGCCAGCCCTCCGGCAAGCTCAAGCAGATCGTGGAGCAGGACGTCGTCTTGTGCGAGATCCCGATCATGACCGATACCGCCTCCTTCATCATCAACGGGGCCGAGCGCGTCGTGGTCAGCCAGCTCCATCGCTCTCCGGGCATCATCTTCGAGGAGGACGACGAGAAGAAGATATCGTCTCTGGGCAAGAGGCTGTTTTTCGCCAAGGTCATCCCCTATCGCGGCGCCTGGATCGAGTTCGAGTTCGACCTCAACAATCTCTTGTTCGTGCGCATCGACCGCAAGAAGAAGTTCGAGGCCACGACCTTCCTGCGGGCCTGCGGCATCGAGTCCGACAGCGACATCCTCAAGATCTTCTACGACTACGAGGAAACCCCCGTCGATTCCGGCACGATGGTGAGCCTCCTGCACCGCATCTCCGTGGAGGACGTGGTCGATCAAGCGACCGGCGAGGTGCTTCTGGAGGCGGGCAAGAAGGTGACCCACGAGGCGATCAAGCGCATGCTCGACAAGCAGGTCAAGAGCATCAAGCTGCTGAGCGGGGACCCGGAAAAGGACGACCCGACGATCCTCGAGACGCTGCGCAAGGACAAGATCAAGAGCGTCAAGGAGGCGCGGCAGGACATCTACAAGAAGCTGCGCGGCCAGGAATTCATCGTCCCCGGCCAGGCGGACGCGTACCTGGACAATCTCGTCTTCAAGAATCTCCGCAAGTACGACCTCTCCAAGGTGGGCCGCCACAAGATCAACACGAAGCTCCACCATTACCTCTGGAAGCTGGCCGCGCGCAAGGACATCACGCCGCGCCCGGAGAACCGCAAGCACCGCGGCTTCGCCCTTCCCACCTTCTCGCGCCGCACCCTCTGCCTGGAGGACGTCATCGCGACGATGCAATATCTCGTCGCCCTCAACAACAACGTCACGCACCTGTCGGAGGGCCTGCCCAAGTCTTCCCCGATGCCGGCGCGGGGAGTTCAATACGAGACCAGCGGCGAGTTCAAGGGGATCTTCCAACAGTACGCCAAGAAGATCAACGGCGAGGCGCTCGAAAAGCTGCCGTGCATCGATCTCCACGACAAGGACTCCGACGAGGACGCCGACGCGTCCAAGCAGGGCCTCAAGAAGGACCGCTTCTCCTTCTTGGAAATCCTGGAGGCGATCAACGCCTGGAAGGACGCCGTCCCCCAATTCTTGGACAAGGGCTTCCCGGTCAAGATCGACGACATAGACCATCTCGGCAATCGCCGCGTGCGCGGCGTGGGCGAGCTTCTGGAAAACCAGATTCGGGTGGGTCTGGCCCAAATGTCGCGCGTCATCCGAGACCGCATGAGCGTCCAGGACAAGACGCTGCTGACGCCGCGCAACCTCCTCAATACGGCTCCCCTGGTCGGCATCCTGAGGAAATTCTTCGGGACCTCCCAGCTCTCCCAGTTCATGGACCAGATCAATCCCCTCTCGGAGGTGACGCATAAGCGCCGCTTGTCGGCCTTGGGCCCCGGAGGCCTCAACCGCAAGCGCGCCGGCTTCGAGGTCCGCGACGTCCATTACACCCACTACGGCCGCATCTGCCCCATCGAGACTCCAGAGGGCCCCAACATCGGACTGATCACGTCCCTGGCCTCCTACGCGCGCATCAACGAGTTCGGCCTCATCGAGAGCCCTTATCGAAAAGTCGAGAAGGGCAAGCTCACGGGCGATATGGACTACCTCAACGCCGACGCAGAGGGCGGCATGATCGTGGCCCAGGCCAACACTCCGCTGGACGAGGAGAAGATCAACACCGACCTGGTCAGCTGCCGCTCTCGCGGAGAATTTCCGCTCGTCGAGCCGGGGCGGGTCGACTACATGGACATCTCGCCCATGCAGGTCGTCAGCGTCTCGGCCGCCCTGGTGCCGTTCCTGGAGCACGATGACGCCAATCGCGCCCTGATGGGCGCCAACATGCAGCGGCAGGCCGTGCCGCTCTTGGGCGCCGAGGCCCCCTTGGTGGCGACCGGCATGGAAGAGCCTGTGGCGCGCGATTCCGGAGCTTGCGTGACGGCCAAGCGAGCCGGGAAGGTCATCTACTCGGCGGGCGATCTCGTCGCCGTCGCCGCGGATCAGGTCAAGGGCAAGGACGAGGCGATCGATCTCTACACGCTCAAGAAATACCGGCGCTCGAACCAGGATACCTGCATCAATCAGGTCCCGGTCGTCAGGACCGGGCAGCAGGTCGACAAAGAGGGCGTTCTGGCCGACGGTCCGGCGACCTCGCAGGGGCAATTGGCCCTCGGGCGCAACCTCCTCGTGGGCTTCATGCCCTGGGAGGGCTACAATTTCGAGGACGCCATTCTGCTCAGCGAGCGCCTCGTCAAGGACGACGTCTTCACCTCGATTCACATCTCCGAGTTCGAGATCGAGGCGCGCGACACCAAGCTCGGCGCCGAGGAGATCACGCGCGACATTCCCAACGTGGGCGCCGAGGCCTTGGAGGCCTTGGACGAGCAGGGCATCGTCATTCCCTCCACCAACGTGCGCCAGGGCGACATCCTGGTCGGCAAGATCACGCCGAAGGGCGAGCAGCAGCTCACCCCGGAAGAGAGGCTGCTGAAGGTGATCTTCGGCAAGAAGGCGGAGGACGTTCAAGACGCCTCCCTGCGCGTTCCCCCCGGCGTCTCCGGCAAGGTGATCGGCACGCGCGTCTTCGTGCGCCGCGAGAAGCTGGGCAAGCCTGAGGAGCGCCAGCGCATCGACGCCATCCAGGAGAAGCTGGAAGCCGACCTGACGAACCTGCGGCAGCATCGCAAGGAATCCTTCGAGGCCATCGAGAATCTGCCGGCGGCCAAGCGCAAGGACGAAGAGGAGCGGCTGCCCCAGTTCTACAAGCTGATGGAGAAGAAGCTGCGCGAGGACGCGGCTCGCGAGAAGGAAAACGTCAAGGAAGGCGACGATCTGGCGGTCACCGTCAACAAGGTGGTCAAGGTCTATATCGCCAGCCGCCGCAAGGTCCAGGTCGGCGACAAGCTTGCCGGACGCCACGGCAACAAGGGCGTCGTGGCGAAGATCCTTCCCGAGGAGGACATGCCGTTCTTGCCGGACGGCACCCCGCTCGACGTGGTCCTCTCGCCTTTGGGCGTTCCCTCGCGCATGAACGTGGGGCAGCTGCTCGAGACGATGCTGGGCTGGGCCGCCCACACCCTCGACACGCAGATGGTCAACCCGGTCTTCGATTCGGCCAGCGAGACGGAGATCAAGAAGAAAGTCGCCGAGGCGAAGAAGATCCTGCGCGCTCGGGGCGTGCCGGAGAAGTACTTGCCGACGGACGACTGCCGCGTCACCTTGTACGACGGGCGGACCGGCGAGCCTTTCCACGAGAGGATATCGATCGGCTACATGTACATCCTCAAGCTGATTCACCTCGTCGAGGACAAGATTCACGCCCGCTCGACGGGCCCCTACAGCCTGATCACGCGCCAGCCGCTCGGCGGCAAGGCGCAGTTCGGCGGGCAGCGGTTCGGCGAGATGGAAGTTTGGGCGATCGAGGGCTACGGCGCCGCCTACGCCTTGCAGGAGTTTTTGACCGTCAAGTCGGACGACGTGCAGGGGCGCACGAAGATGTACGAGGCGATCATCAAGGGAGAGCCCCCGGCCCAGCCCGGAGTGCCGGAGTCGTTCAAGGTCCTAGTCAAGGAGCTGCAGGCCCTCGGCCTGAACGTCGAGCTCCTCAAGCTGGGGCATAACGCCAAGGGCGGCGCGGCTGCGGGCGGCGCGAAGAAGGAAACCAAAGAGGCCGCGAGGAAATAACCATGGCATTCATCACGACCGCGGAAAGAAAGCTCTCCCTCGGAGGCAAGAAAAAGAAGAAGGTCGGCCTTCTGGATTTCTTCGATTTCGACGCCATCCGGCTGTCGATGGCCTCTCCGGAGCAGGTCCTGTCCTGGTCCTACGGCGAGGTCAAGAAGCCGGAGACGATCAATTACCGGACCCTCAAGCCGGAGCGGGACGGCTTGTTCTGCGAGCGCATCTTCGGGCCGGCGCACGACTACGAGTGCGCCTGCGGCAAGTACCGCTGGGTGAAGTTCAAGGGCATCGTCTGCGACCGCTGCGGCGTCGAGGTGACCGAGTCCAAGGTGCGCCGGGAGCGGATGGGCCACATCGAGCTGGCCGTCCCGGTCGCGCACGTCTGGTTCCTTAAGAAGACTCCCTCGCGCATCGGCATCGTGCTGAACATGCGCACCAGCGACCTCGAGCGCGTGGTCTATTACGCGATGTACATCGTCCTGGAGGACCTGGTCGACTCCAACGGGAGAACCGTCTACAAGGCCTGCGATCTGCTCTCCGAGGAGGAAGTCCGCAAGGCCAAGCAAGAATTCCGCTCCAAGCTCAAGGTCGGCATCGGCGCCGGCGCCATCCATGCCCTGCTCGGCCGCGTCAAGCCGAAAGAGGAGGCCGCGCGCATCCTGGAGGAGATACAGGGCATCACCTCGGAGGCGGAGCGCTCGCGGCTGATCCGGCGCCTGCGCATCCTGCAGGGCTTCGCTGAGTCCGGCAACCAGCCGGAGTGGATGATCACGACGGTCCTGCCCGTGATCCCGCCCGAGTTGAGGCCCCTGGTTCCTCTCGAGGGAGGGCGTTTCGCCACCTCGGATCTCAACGATCTTTATCGGCGCATCATCAACCGCAACAACCGACTCAAGCACATCGAGGCCCTGAGGGCCCCGGAGGTCATGGTCTTCAACGAGAAGCGCCTGCTTCAGGAGGCCGTCGACGCCTTGTTCGAGAACGGCGCGCGGGGGCGTGTCGTCGTGGGCGCCGGCAACAGGCCCCTGAAGTCCCTCTCCGACATCCTGAAGGGCAAGCAGGGGCGCTTCCGGCAGAACCTGCTCGGCAAACGCGTGGATTATTCCGGCCGCTCGGTGATCGTCGTCGGCCCCAACCTCAAGCTCAATCAATGCGGCTTGCCCAAGGAGATGGCCCTCGAGCTCTTCCGCCCCTTCATCATTCGGGAGCTCATGAAGTCGGAGTCTTTGACCTTGAAGGCGGCCAAGCGGGTCTTCGAGAAGGTCCGTCCGGAGATTTGGGACATCCTGGAGTTCGTGACGAAGAACCACCCCGTCCTGCTCAATCGAGCGCCCACCCTGCACCGCCTCGGCATCCAAGCCTTCGAGCCGGTGCTCATCGAGGGCAAGTCGATCCAGCTTCATCCGTTGACCTGCGCGGCCTTCAACGCCGACTTCGACGGCGACCAGATGGCCGTGCACGTCCCCATCTCCCAGGAGGCGCAGCTGGAGGCCAAGGTCCTGATGATGGCCTCCAACAACATCCTCTCCCCGGCTTCCGGACGGCCGATCGCGGTTCCCTCCCACGACATGGTGCTCGGCATCCACTACCTCACCAAGTTCAAGAGCGGCGAGCGCGGCGAGGGCATGGTCTTTTCCGACGAGAAGGAAGTGATCACGGCCTACCAGAACAAGAAGATCGACCTGCACGCCAAGATCAAGGTGCGGGGCGTCAACGAGAAGATGGTGGAGCTGGACGCAGAGGGCAAGAAGGCGCAGCCGCTGCCCCCGTCCCGCTGGAAGGACTGGACGACTCCCGGACGAGTGCTCTTCAACCAGATCGTTCCCAAGGAGCTGCGCTTCATCAACGCCCAGCAGGGCAAGAAGGAGCTGTCTCAGCTGGTCGAGCGCTGCTACAAGACGCTCGGCCATTACCAGACCGTGGTGCTGCTCGACGAGCTCAAGGCGCTGGGCTATCACCATGCCACCATGGCGGGCTTGTCGATCTCCATCTCCGACATGCACATCCCCGCGTTGAAGAAGGAGGTCGTGGCCGACGCGCGCAAGCGGGTGAAATCGATCGAGGCGCAGGCGAAGGCCGGAGTCATCACCGAATCGGAGCGCTACAACAAGATCATCGACATCTGGACCCACGTCACCGACAAGATATCCGACGTCATGTTCGACGACATGAAAAAAGAGGAGTTCGAGCGCTACGCGCCGGACAGCGCGCGCTTCAACTCGGTGTTCTTGATGGCTGATTCCGGGGCGCGCGGCAGCCGGCAGCAGGTGCGCCAGCTGGCCGGCATGCGCGGGCTGATGGCCAAGCCGCAGAAGAAGCTGACCGGCGGCGTCGGCGAGATCATCGAGCAGCCGATCGTCTCCAATTTCCGCGAGGGCCTGACGGTGCTGGAGTACTTCATCTCGACCCACGGCGGACGCAAGGGCTTGGCCGACACGGCGCTCAAAACCGCGGACGCCGGCTATCTGACGCGGCGCTTGGTCGACGTCGCGCACGATCTCGTGATCACCGAGGACGACTGCGGCACGATCAACGGCGTGCGCCTCGGCGCCCTGGCGACCGGCGACGAGGTCATCGAGCCGATCGAGGAGCGCCTGCTGGGGCGCGTGGTGCTCGAGGACGTCGTCATCCCGGAGCTCAACGAAAAGGGCAAGGCGGTCGACAAGACGATCCTCGAGGCCGGGGAATACGTCACCTCGGAGATCGCGGCCCAGATCAAGTCGGCCGGCATCGAGATGATTCGGGCCCGCTCCGTGCTGACCTGCGAGGCCAGGCAAGGGGTCTGCGCTAAATGCTACGGCATGAACAACGCCACCGGCCGCATGGTGGAGATCGGCGAGGCCGTCGGCATCATCGCGGCCCAGTCGATCGGAGAGCCGGGAACCCAGCTGACCCTGCGCACCTTCCACATCGGCGGCACGGCCTCCCGCGTCGCCAAGCGCTCCCAGATCGTTTCCCTCAAGGGCGGCTCGGTGGGATTCAAGAACATCCGCGCGATCACCAACCGCGACGGCCAGGTCATCGTCGTCTCCCGCACCGGCATGCTCGCCGTCTCGAACAAGGACACCGGCAGCGTCGAGGAGCACAAGATCACCTACGGAGCGCGCTTGAAGGTGGCGGACAAGGCCAAGGTCGAGCCCGGGCAGCTTTTGGCCGAGTGGGATCCCTACACGATGCCGATCGTGGCCGAGCATGAGGGCGAGGTCCGCCTCGTCGACGTGCGTGAAGGCGTCACCCTGCACGAGGAAAGAAACAAGATCACCGGCATCATCGAGCGCCGCATCATCGAGCAGGAGATGAGGCGCGTGGCGGGGGAGAAGTCGGAGTCGGGGCGGCGGCTTAATCCGCGCGTGCTTATCGACAAGGACTCCAAGGAGGTCGCCAGCTACCCACTGCCGACCGACACGATCCTGATGGTCGAGTCGGGGCAGGGCATCCACCCCGGGGATATCTTGGCGAAGATACCGCAGGAGGTCACCAAGTCCAAGGACATCACCGGCGGCCTGCCCCGCGTCTCCGAGCTCTTCGAGGCGCGCAAGCCCAAGAGCACGGCGATCATCTCGGAAATCGAGGGCATCGTCAGCTTGGGCGTGGGGCCGAAGAACATGGTCCAGGTCTCGGTCCGCAACGAGGAGACAGACCTCGTCCGGGAGTACCTGATCCCGCACGGCAAGCATCTGGTGGTCTACGAGGGCGACCGCGTCGGGGTGGGGGAGGCGATCACCGACGGCGCGATCAATCCCCACGACGTGCTCCGCGTCAAGGGCATCAAGGAGGTCCAGGAATTCCTCGTCAACGCCATCCAGGAGGTCTACCGCCTGCAGGGGGTGGGCATCTCCGACCGGCACATCGAGTGCATCGTCCGCCAGATGCTGGAGAACGTCAAGGTCGTCAACTCCGGGGATACCGCTTACCTCAAGGGCGAGATCGTGAACCGCTTCCTTTTCGGGGACGTCAATCGCCAGATCAAGGAGAAGGGCGGCAAGGAAGCGCAGGCGGAGCCGGTCCTGCTGGGGATCACGAAGGCCTCCCTGGCCTCCAATTCGTTCGTGTCGGCGGCCAGCTTCCAGGAGACGACCCGCGTGCTCACCGAGGCGGCCACGACGTCGCGGATCGACTACCTCAAGGGCTTGAAGGAAAACGTCATCATCGGGCACATGATACCGGCCGGCACCGGGCTTCAGGCCCGCGACAAGGTCATGGAGCTGGCGGCGCTGCTTCCGCAGCCCGTCGCCGAGAAAGCATAATCGAGGACCACATGCCTACCATCAATCAACTCATCAGAATCGGACGCGACAGCCTCAAGGGCCGCAGCAAGGCCCCGGCGCTCTTGCGTTGCCCGGAGCGCCGAGGCGTCTGCACCCGCGTCTCCACGACGACCCCCAAGAAGCCGAACTCCGCTTTGCGCAAGATCGCCCGCGTCAAGCTGACGACGGGAGTGGAAGTGACCGCCTATATCCCGGGCGTGGGCCACAACCTGCAGGAGCATTCGATCGTGCTCATCCGCGGCGGCCGCGTCAAGGACCTGCCCGGCGTGCGCTACCACATCATCCGCGGCGTCCTCGACACGGCCGGAGTGGAGGGGCGCAAGCAGGGGCGCTCGCTTTACGGCGCCAAGCGGCCGAAGGCCGCCGCTAAATGAGGAGCTAGATCATGCCGAGAAAAGGACTCAGACCACGAGACCGCCGGGGCTTGCCGCCGGCCGACTATAAATACAATTCCGTGCTCGTTTCCCGCCTGGTGAACAAGCTCAATTTCCAGGGCAAGAAGCTGACGGCGGAGACCGTCGTCTACGGGGCGATGGACATCATCGCCGAGAAGACCAAGCAGGACGCCGTCGCGGTCCTGACGCAGGCGATCGAGAACGTGCGTCCGCTGCTGGAGGTCAAGGCCCGGCGCGTGGGCGGGGCGACCTACCAGGTCCCGATCGAGGTGCAGCCGATGCGTTCGACCACGATCGCGATGCGCTGGATCATCGACGCCGCCCGGCAGAAGGCGGGCAAGCCGATGGCCGTCCGCCTGGCCGACGAGCTGCTCGCCGCCAACAAGAAGGAAGGCGTGGCCTTCAAGAAGCGGGAGGATACCCACAAGATGGCGGAAGCCAACAGGGCCTTCGCGCATTATCGCTGGTGACGCTCTGATGGCACGCGAATTCCCGCTCGAGAAAATCCGCAACATCGGCATCATCGCCCACATCGACGCCGGCAAGACGACGACGACGGAGCGCATCCTGTATTACACCGGCCGCATCCACAAGATCGGCGAGGTGCACGAGGGGGCGACGACGACGGACTGGATGCCGCAGGAGCGCGAGCGCGGGATCACGATCACCGCGGCCGCCACGTACTGCCGCTGGAAGCGGGCGGACGTCGAATACCAGATCAACATCATCGATACCCCCGGCCATGTCGACTTCACCGCCGAGGTCGAGCGCTCCCTGCGAGTCCTGGACGGGGCCGTGGTTTGTTTCGACGGAGTGCAAGGCGTGGAGCCCCAGTCGGAGACCGTCTGGCGGCAGGCCGACAAGTACAAGGTTCCGCGCGTGGCCTACATCAACAAGATGGACCGCATGGGCGCCGATTTCTTCATGTCCTATCGCTCGATCTCCAAGATGCTCGGCGCCAACGCCTGTCCGATCCAATTGCCGATCGGAGCCGAGGCCGCCTACGTCGGCCTCATCGACCTCATCGAAATGAGGGCCTTGGTCTGGAAGGGCGAGGAGCTCGGGGCGAAATGGGACGTCACGGATATCCCGGCGGAGATGCTGGGGCAGGCCAAGGAGTACCACGACAAGATGGTGGAAAAAGCCGTCGAGTTCGACGACGGCTTGATGGAGCGCTACCTCAACGGCGAGACGAAGTTCACCGCGGCGGAGCTGCGCGGTGCGCTGCGCAAGGGCGTGCTGGCCTGCAAGATATTCCCCGTTCTCTGCGGTTCCTCCTATAAGAACAAGGGCGTCCAGCCGATGCTGGACGCGGTCTGCGATTACCTCCCCTCGCCCTTGGACGTTCCGGCGATCGAGGGCACGGACGCCCTGACCGGCGCGCCGCTCAAGCGCCAGGCCGACGACGCGGAGCCCTTCTCCGCCTTGATGTTCAAGATACAGACCGATCCCTTCGTCGGGAAGCTGATCTTCTTTAGGGTCTATTCCGGGCAGCTGACGGCGGGCGACACGGTCATGTGCGGCAACAACCGCAATACGGAGCGGGTCGGCCGCATCCTGCGCATGCACGCCAACCAGCGCGAGGAGGTCAAGGAGGTGCGCGCGGGCGACATCGCGGCGACGGTGGCGCTCAAGAACGGCCGCGTGGGCTACACCATCTGCGACCAGGAAAAACCGGTGGTCCTGGAGCAGATCACCTTCCCAGAGCCCGTGATTTCCATCGCCATCGAGCCGAAGTCGAAGGCCGACGAGGAAAAGATGGCCAACGCCATGGGCCGCCTGGCGGAAGAGGACCAGACCTTCCGCATCAAGACCGACACGGAGACCGGGCAGACGATCATCTCCGGGATGGGAGAGCTCCACCTGGACATCATCGTCGACCGCATGAAGAGGGAGTTCAAGGTCGACGCGAACATCGGCAATCCGCAGGTGGCCTACAAGGAGACGGTGCGCGGATCCGTGACCGAGGAGGGCAAGTTCATCCGGCAGTCCGGCGGCCGCGGACAGTACGGCCATTGCATCATCAAGATCGAGCCGCAGCCGATGGGCCAGGGCTTCGAGTTCGTCAACGAGGTCCGGCAGGGCCGCATCCCGCGGGAATATATCCCCGCGGTCGAGAAGGGCGTGCGGGAGGCGATGGACGGCGGAGCCCTGGCGGGCTATCCGATCGTCGACATCAAGGTGACGCTGCTCGACGGCTCCTTCCACGAGGTCGACTCCAACGAGATGGCCTTCAAGATCGCCGGAGCCATGGCGCTTCGCTCCGGCTGCAAGAAGGCCAAGCCGACGATCCTGGAGCCGATCATGAAATGCGAGGTCCTCACCCCGGAGGCCAACATGGGGGACGTGATCGGGGACCTCAACAGCCGCCGCGCGCAGATCCAGGACATGGGAGACCGCGGCCACCTCAAGTTCGTGCGCTGCCACGTGCCGCTCTCGGAGATGTTCGGCTACGCGACGGTCGTGCGCTCGATCTCCCAGGGGCGCGCCTCGTTCACGATGGAGCCGAGCCATTACGCCGAGGTGCCCAGCAACATTTACAAGGCGATCGTCGAGAAGAACGCCGCGGCGATGGCCACACAAAGGTAAGGAGATCCAGCATGGCAAAGGCGAAGTTCGACCGGAGCAAGCCGCACGTGAACATCGGGACGATCGGTCACGTGGACCACGGCAAGACGACGTTGACGGCGGCGATCACGCACTATTTGGCGAAGAAGGGGCTGGCGCAGGCGCGCAA
>JAGWUP010000007.1 GCA_028868375.1 Elusimicrobiota bacterium | reverse complement strand
TTAGTATTGTATACAGAATATAAAAATCAGGTTTACATTCCTTAAATGGTAAATCACTTGGATATATTAGAATAAAGAATAATCTTTTAATTAAATTGTACCGCGCCCCGGCTGGGCAAATAGGTCTCCAAAACCTGTTCTATACTAACCATCTTTGTTTTATTGAACGCACCATTTACTAGTTGGTATTTTCGCTTTAATTCAACTCCAAATAGTAATCTTATATTTGGAGGCTTTATGAATAAAATTTGTGCAACATGTAAGAAAGAAAAAGATTTTAGTGAATTTTATATTAATGTGACTAAAAAAAGTGGATACCAAGATTCTTGTAAGAAATGTAAAAGTGAATACAATAGACAACATTATAAAAATAATAAAGAAACTTATAGATTAAGTGCAAAAAAAGCTAGAAAGAAATATAAAGAAAAAATCAAAGAATTAATTTATGTATTAAAGGATAATCCTTGTGTTGACTGCGGATTTAAATATCCGGGGCCAGTAATGGAATTTGATCATTTAGATGGCAGATTGAAAAAAAATACTATAAGTAGAATGATTGCAGAAACTAGAAGCACAAAAGAAATTTTGGAAGAGATAGATAAATGCGAGCGGGGTTTGTGCTAATTGTCATAGAATAAGAACTATAAACAGACTTAAACATAAATAATATGCATTGTGATCCGGGATCAGAAAGAACTCCAAATCCTTTCAGCAGCGTTCAACTCGTTGACAGTGCGCTATAAAATTGCCTCCATAGCTTATTATGAATAAAGCCCCTCTTTGTAGGAGGGAGAACGTGGGTTAAAATCCCACAGGAGGCTCTATTTGCCCTAGGTTAAATCAAAACCCATTAAACAATGTCTAACACTAAACTATAAATTACGATTTAACCTGGAGCAAGCCAGACCCATTTAAAGCGATTTTAAGCTAACAAACCAGGTTAAAGCTGGGGTCATCAGGCCATAAACCAGTTTCCATCATCTTAGCATCTTCTTTAGCTCTAATGCCCACTTGCTTAGCCCATAAGGTGTTAAGAAGATCATTGGCAGCAGATATATAATCCGATTCTTTCAAAAATTCTAAGAATTTTTGAAAAGTAAGGAGCTTATCTATTCCTAAATTAAAACAAAGATCCTGAATAACAGCAAATCTGACTTCATCTAAAGACATGGCCCAAGGAATTTTAATAGAAAGCTCTCGACAAACATCGTTAATATCATTTGAGAGCATAAATTGAGCTTCTTCTTTAGAAATTCCATTGGAAGTCAAATTTCTTCCAACTCCAATAGTTAAATGTCCAGTTGTATCAGTGTATGGTTTTAATTCAAGTCCTTCATGTTTTATTAATAAATCTAATAGTTTCATATATTCTCCATGAGTAAATTTGATACCAAACTTCCATAAACGTTTTCTAGGCCAAAGAAATTTATTAAATCTTATGAGTCCTTCTGCTACCTTTTGTTGTCGTATACTTTAAACTATCATTTTTTATTCTTAAATATTCTAATGTACAAGGAGTCAAAGAATTGTTCTTATTTTTTAGAGTATCTATTTGATCATCTGAAAGAGGCGGATTAAAACCTTCCGGTAAAGGACTGGCTTTAATATTATGGCCAATACCTATTGTCGGTATACCTAAAGAATCATGGTATATATTGGGTTCTTTGCCTTCATGTTTAGCTATTAATTGTTCTAGGGTCATTTGTTATCCTATTACCATCCAAGTAAATTCAGAACTATTGCCACCCGTACCAGTTGCCTGCAAATTTGCTATAGAAAATCCGGTAGTAGAAACTGCACTAACATATGGTTGCCATGTAGAATTAAAATAAGTTCCATGACCTCCAGGACTTATAAGTACTTTTGGAGTGGTTGAGTAAGCCGTATGGAATATAACACTTATCAATGTGGTTCCTGCTGCCGCCGAAGTTGTTGTAACAGCAAAAGATAAGTCTCCACAATTATCATACGAAGTTACCTGTATGGTAGGAGAACCATTAACGCCAGCGGCATTAGTATTATAATAAATATTCCCAGCAGTAGATCCCAAGAATCCTGACGTTATAGTGCCTGAACCTGTTAAAGTCCAAGAAGAAGAAGAACCTACCTCTACTATATGACCGTTTATAGTATTTACTGTAGAAGTTCCTCCTATAGTAATGCCAGTTGCATTAGTTGCACCTACATTTACGGTATGGCCATCCATAGAAGTGGTGCCGGTAGTAGTTCCTGTTCCTATATTTAATGTAGTTAAATTAGTGTTAGTTCCTAACTGCAAACTAGTAAGATTATTTGTAAGTGTATTGCCCAGAATAATAGTAGGCCCATCTAAAGTAACCTTAGAAGTCGCTCCTGCACTAATACTAATTCCAGAAGCATTTGTTATATTGGTCCCACCCATCACTATAGAAGTAGCATTAGTATTTCCTAAAAATAAATTAGTTTTAGCGTCTAAAGTAGCACTTCCGCCGGAACCTGTTGCATTCATAGAAAGAGAACCGGTAACATTAGTTCCACCTATGTTAATATTAGCAGTATTTGCTGTTCCTATATTTAGTTGTTTACTAGCCCCGGTTTCAGTATCCAAATGAGTATTTGTGCCACTAAGAACCTGTAACGTTGGCGCAGTTGCTCCAGCAGCTTGAATTTTTAGGACAGCACTTGCTCCAGCATCAAATTCAAATAGATTAGCAGAAGCTACCACTGATTTAAAACTAGTAGTATTTGCACTATTTCCGACAAGTATTGTAGTAGCAGAAGTATTCCCTAGATTTACTGTTCCCCCATCAATAGTAGCCACACCACTAGCGCCAGTTGCTTTTGCACTTAAACTTGTTACAGTCGAACCGCCTAAAGCAATGGTATTTACAGCAGTTGTGCTAGTACCTATATTTACTATTTGGGCGCCGTTAGTACTGTTGTTTCCTATAGCTACTGTTCTAGCACCAGCAGCACCATTTGTATCTATAACTATACTTTGATCGTTTGTTCCTGTCCCAATAAATAATGTACCATTACCTAAAGAAGGTGTTCCTCCAGAACCCCTAGTAATTCCACCAACTATAACATTACCAGCCCCTGTAGCATCCATAGATGGAACAATTGCTGTACCAGCAGTTTGATTAGTATTTAATTCAACTACTCCATACTGAGAAGCAGTGGCTTTTACTCCACCTGCCCCCACTTGGAATGAAGAATCTCTAGTAAAAACCTGTAAACTATTTGAATTTCCTGTGTCTGGTTCACAATAAGCCAATATAATTCTACTATACGGAGGATTAGGTTGACCTAAATTATCTACAGTTCCAGTATTTGCAGTAAGAGTTCCAGAAGTAGCTGATCTATCTAAATCTACATATAAGCATTGACCGGACGATAAGGTTACTCCTGTTGAACTATTATCCGCTATTTGTATATAAGTCAAATTAGGAGTTAATGAATTTATATCGCTGTTTTCATAAGCCAAAGCTAATTTTTCCCATTTTAATGTTCCAGGATTGCCAGTAGTCCAAACAAAATTATCCGATAAAACAGAAACCGTTTGTCTAACTAACTTAACATTAAAATTACTAACAGCAGAATACCAGAATTGCCCACCACCTATTTCCTGTAACCTACCCATTACAGCCTGACACCAGGCCCTTAGTGAGCCTATGGCTTTATCTCCACCATAAAATGGGTCAGATCCAGTAGTAGTAGTAATTGGATTTTCTATTCTGCCTTGAGCCCACAAAGAAGGATAAGTAGCATAGGCAGATGGAGTGTCCAATCCTTCTCCAAATCTAAACATCATTTGCCTTGCATCGGTTATAGAAGTTACATTATTATTGGCATCTGTTACAACTTTAGCTATGGGGGCTAAATTTTGCATCACAGCAAAAGTATTAGTGGTAATTACTATTATATAATTCAATGTCCTTGCTAAAGGAACCGACTTAGATATTTCAGGCAGGGGATTGGTGGGGGTAGAATTAGCGGCTAAGAATTGAACATTGTCATTAGTGGTACTGTCAGAACTTCTAACAAAATCTATTCCAACTATATTAGTAGAACCAGCAGTAAATGAACCAACTACATTAGTATTAGTGGTTGAGTTTAGTAATTCATTTGCTCTATTATTTGGTATTACTAATAGAGTTCCACTTTCAGAAGCAAGTGGATTATAGACAACACCATTTGCGGTAACTAATTGTAATTTGTTTGCAGGCAGCCCGATTGGACTAGGATTAACAGGAATATTGAAACCAGAAATAATATATGGATTATTGCCGGCTAAAGAATTACCTATAAGAGCATCGAAATCACCACGCACAGCCGCATTGCCGCATTCTTAAATGAGGAACGTCGACCCTCATTTGACCTAAAGCATTTAATTCACTTAAAATAGCCATAATTTACTCCTACTGTGAAATCTCATTCTTATAATCTATTGCTTCAAATGCTACGCTTCCATGCATGATGTCTTTTGTTTTTATACGCCAATCTTGCCTAGTAAACATACAAAAATCACTCTTAAAAATTATTACATTAGTAGCCATATCTACTACAGACAATGAACAATATTTCTCTAAGGCTAGATCAGCTAGTTGAGGAAGCATTCCGTATCCTTCTAGTCCCCCGGAACCATGCAATCTTAATACTTCCATTGAACCTTTAACCGTTACCTTTTCACTGGCTATCTCTATAGATTCTTGTACATCAATTCCGTTAATGCGTCTACGCCCATAATCAACCGAAAACTTAAAATCAGTGGCTATACCAAACAAAGAAGAATTCACATAAACTTTAAGCGATGGAGCCGATATATTTAGATCTTGAGCCATTTACAGAATACCTTGTCTTGCATCCTTCTCTTCTGAATCTTCATTCTCTGCAAAAACCCCAACTATATCATTTAGTCTATATATTCCTTCTGTTTTCCCAAATGAAGAAACACTAGTATTAAAAGTTCCTGCATCCCAATGTCCTAATCCGTAGGCATTAGGATAAGTAATAGAAATATTAGGATTCATTCCAGCAGCTATACTATCTAAGATTAATTCTTGGCAATATGACCTTCCAGAGGGAGAATCTGTTAAATAAAAAGACCAGGAACCTACTGGATCACTTGGAACAAAAGGACCTTTTATTCTAGGAGCATTAGAAAGCAAAGATGAAATAGACAAACTGCAATCAGCCCCAGAAGGAACCGTATTTGGAAATATAAATGAATAATCTAACAATAATTGAGTAGAATTTAATTTCCTTAAATAAGGAACATAATTAACCTGTTTATCATTCCCATAATTAAATACTAAATAACCAGGGCCATCAGGAAAATTACTAGCATTAGCGACTGTAATAATTCCATAATTTGATCCAATATTTAAAGCCTGGGAAACTGTCGTAGCTATACTAGTAATCGGAATTGTTTTGTTATCGTAACTAGTATTTAATTTGTCTATATTATCATATGGGAATGGCTTCCCAGTATCATAAATATAAGGACCCAATTGATTGTTTACAGAAGCAGAGGCACCAACTTTAGTAACAATGCCTGTAGTGGTAGAAGAAATCGTAGTAGCCACGGGATAATCAAAAATAGTCCCACCTATTCCTCCGAAACTTAAACTTACAGGGAAATTAGCATCTGTATAAGTAAATGTACTAGCAGAAGTGACCGTTATTGGTCCAAATATTCCACTGTCTCCTCCAGATCCGGTAAGTAATATTTACATATTGTCCGGTATTTAATGTGTTATTGCCAGAAGTAGTTACAGTTACGGTATTTGAACTTACACTTGCATGGCTAATTTGGGCACTCTTAGAACCATCAGTTTGATAAGCGAAAGTTGTATTTGTTGGGGCCGGAGACGATAATACTGTAAATTGACCATTTAATTTACCGCTAGCTCCTGTACTTATATCTGGTATCAATCCATCTATTAGGAATAAATTGCCGGCAACTAAACTATGATTTGTTGAAGTAGTAACCGTAACAACACCTAAATTATTTCTACTTACAGAAGAAACATTCCAAGTTACGGGTGGCTGTAAGTATGCTGCATCGGGAGGCTCTCTGGCAACTACCGTAGTTGTGCATGGAAGTATTATATCTATTTCATTGGAAGTTCCGTTTTGACTAACGGCCGAATAATTACTTAATGTTTGCAATAAACCTTTGGTTGGTCTATAGAAATTAATAGTATTTATTATATTTGTTCCAGTAGTTACACTAGCTTGAGCTACCATGTTTGGATTATATATTTCAAAAAAAGTGGTTCCCACCTTAGTTATTGAAAAACTTCCTTGATTCGCAGAATTAAAAGCAGAACTATTGCCATGAGTAGGAAATATATTAACATAATCTCCTACTTGGGATTTCCAAATAGCTGGTTGTGTCCCACTAACGTAGGAATACTTAGCATTTCCTGATACGGTAGAGGAATAAGCAACACTCCAAACGGTTGTACTATCTCCCGTTATATTTAAAGGAGTATTAAATTGTAAATAGTCTTGAGCCTGACCACCTAATATTTGTACAGTCCCATCTAAACCAAGTGAGGGAGAATATATCCTGACATAATTCAGTCCTGTAGATGGATTGAATTCAGCGGTAGCTATAACATTTATAGAATTGTAAATAGCACATCTAGTTATAGCCATAGCTACTTCTATGGCCAAAGCAGCTCCTTGTGAATTAAAGTCCGAAGCATTAAATGTAACATTTAGTGTTGTATTATTGTCCACTAATATATTTAATTGATATCCAGCATAAATAGCATAGGGTTCTGCATTGCCAGATATCAATGAGGCTCTAGTTGTATTGTCTCCATAAAAAATCTCTAATATTCCAGATAAAGATTCTTTTGTTAATTTATGGGCAGTAGTTTTTATAGCTAAAGTTCTAAATGTATCATCCAACATTCCTACATTAGTCGGATAATTAATACCAAAATCAGAAGCCCTTGTAATCAAGTAATCATCAGATGCTGTGGATAAAAAGAATTGACTAAAGATAGACTTGGCATTAGTCATGTTTAAAGCATCGCCCTGACTAATACCATCCAGTAAAGCTGTCCAATTCTTACCAGAAAAAATTGGATTGAAATTTTTTATTAATATATCTTTGGCTGTATCATTTACAGAACCTGGGGCTATGTTAGGTATATTATTGGTAAAAGTATATTTGCCTAGCCCACCACTAGTTAAACCACTTGCTCCATATGGGAAAACTGAATTAGCCATTTTATTAAGTTATCTGTGTTACGATAATATCAGAATCTATATTAAGAATTAAAGGTTTCTCGTATGGCTGTAGTTGTATAATATCATTAGAAGAAGTGAATTGAGGTTCCATAAGAACAGCGGAAGAAACGCCACTTACCGACATAGCAGCGTTTATTATAGAGCCAAGAGCCAATTGGGTACCCAATTTAGTAGAATTTACAACCGAAGCAACGGCACTCTTAATATTTTCTTCTACTATTGAAATGGCAACACCGGACATATACCTGACGCCTAGACTGACATTTATGGCCCTTATTTTAGGACCTTCTATATTTATATTTGAACCAGAGGAAGCAACTCCAGGATATAAGATGGGGTCTGATGCTACACCGTAAATAGTTTTATTTGCTTCTGCTATTATACCAGTAGCTACTTTATATGCATCTATGCCTTGATTTAAAGTAGTTGGGAAATTTAATTTATCTAATCCAGTCATAGTAAAATTCCCGGTACTAGTTATTTTTGTTACCAATGGACTTGTAGTCAAAATTATATCGCTCAAGGTTCCAAGAGATGTAGAATTAGGACCAATCGCAGCAATCTGTTTAATCATAGAAAGAGGATTCTGAGGCAAAACCTGAACTGCTCCAGTAGAAACCCCGCTAACAGCAGACTCTAACGTAAATTGTTTTCCATCAGTCCTATGAATTATAAATTGCGTATAGGTGCTAGCATTAGACAAAGGCGGAACTATTTGAGTGACAGTCCATGTTCCTTGATTTGCAGATCCTAAAAGAGTAGAGCCTATATATAAACTATCTCCTGGTATCACGCTGTCATACGTATAAAAATTAATAAAGTCAGAAGGTAAGTTGTTTGTTGCAGGATTAACGCTAGTTTGTTGTTTATCCTCTTCTATTACATTAGGATTAGAAATCCAAAAACTAGTATTTGTAGTTGGGGTTGCTATTACCTGAAAGAATCCGGTATTGTTAGGATTAAATCCAGTTACATTTATATGAGCTATGGTTCCCTCTAAGCTGCTTGCATTATTTGCAACACTGGTAGTTCCTCTTGCTGTAGTGCTATAAGAAACATAATTGCCAACTTTTTCTATTTGCCATTCAGCATTGTGATTAATAACAGGGTTTACACTACCACTGGTTTGCCCAGCTATCATGCTAGAACCAGCTATAGTAATTAATGCACTAGAAGCATCTGGAATAGATATAGAAGTTACACAAGCAATATCATTTTGAGGGCTTGAACCAAAGGCGACTGGGTTCCCGCTATTTATGGTCGCTATACTTTGGCCAGAAACTGGAATTAATGTAAGAGAATTAGACGTCACTCCCTGTACATAATATGATCCTGTATTTAATCCAGCGGAGATTTGAGAACTAGAGGATATTATAGCCATGTCTCCTATCTTAGGATTGTTCTGCCAAGTAGGGCTTCCAGAACCACTTAAACTTACAAGTAAATTAGATCCAACTACTTTTGCACTTATTTGATATTGGGTTCTTCCAATGCCACCGCTAGCCCAGGTAGTATTAAAAGTAATATATCTATCTACACTATTAATATTTCCAGCATTATTAGTATAAGGAGAAGTCAAAGACGAACCAGATATACACCAAGGACCCGGCTGAATAGTAAATTGCGTAGTTGTGTTCCAGCCAGTAACTTTAGGAATTGTATTGGTTGATGATATATTCACCCATTGATTTCCCTCAAAACCATTTAATGCAGAAGTATTGGCAGTAACAATCCCATAAGTATTAGCACCAGAAGTTATGGTAGCACCAGATCCTACTAAAGTAGCTGAAGCGGCATTGGCTGTCCCACCACTTACTTCTACGCTACCTAAACTTCCACTTGTATCAGAAGCAACGGATATTTTAGAATAATCACTTGAATTTAATAGTTCAGAAGTAGTAGACAATCCACTGACTGCTTGTGAATTAATAAATTTAATTATATTTGAAGACGTTATAGGAACTAATTTAAATACTTCGTGTGTGTAATCGTTATCTAAATTATTTCCAAGAGAAGATTCTAATATTGTACTGACTGCATTCTTTAATAATAATGTATTCGGACTAGAACTTAAAGTAGAAGTTTGTACCCAATTGATTCCATCCAAACAAGGATATGCCGAGACGGCCCCAGAGCCGAAAGTTGCCGTTCCAATTAATTGTTCATCCAATGTGGACATTGTTAAAGTCCCGGTGCCGGCAGTTGCCCCTCCTGTATCCCCTGCATCAGCCAATGCAACTCCCTTTAGTATGGCAGAATAAGTGGTATTCCCATTTATGGCTGTTATTATGCTATTTACAGTAGGATTAGTTAATGGGAAAAATGAATAATAGCTAGAAGAATTGACAACTACGGGATTTATAGTATTATTGGCACTAGAAGTATTAGTATCTAACAATTGAAACCATTGAGGAGCCACTTGATTTATTCTATGGCTATATACCGGCCAAACACTTGTTGATTCGATGGCAGGAGGGTTGAGATTAGAAGTAGAAAAATTAACTATATCGCCTGCCAGTATGCTACTAGAAAAGTTAGGTACACCTAGAGCAGAAAAACCTGGAGTGGCAGGGAATTGTATAGGAGACAATTCTGCTCCATATGGTTGAGTAGAATTGGCGGTTGCGGGGGTAGTTACGGATCCATCTACATAACTAAAAGTTAAAGTAGATATAGCAGCAGCGGCCTTATAGCCAGCCGGGTAATTAGAATCCACCGAACCTGTAGGCACCACATATAAATCATAAATAGTAGCTGCCGTATTAGAAGTAGTTAAATGAGTTTTTGCTAAATAAGTAGTTGTTAAATCAAATATATCTCCCACAGGCAAAGTAGGGAAAGCAACAACAGTATTGGAGGTTATGGTACCGCTAGTCCCACTTGCAACTGCTGCTGTAGTATTAAAAGTAACTTTTAATGAAGTATGCGAATTAGAATCCGTTGCTGTGGCAATGCTTGTTATTGGAAAAGTTAAACCATCTAATGCACCGCCTGTACCAGATATAGTTACAAAACTATTGGTAGCAGGAGAATTGCTAGCTAAAGAAAATACTAAAATATTTCCAGATGCACCAACATTTGCCAGCGGAGTCCCAGGAAGACCTCCAGAAATATTATACCATCCATATTTAACAATATTAGTGTATCTATCTAAAGTATCGGCCACTCCAGTACAATTAGACGGAGCGATCAAAGTAACAGTAGCAAGATTAGGAGTGCCGCTAGTAATGGCCCAAGAAGAAATAGTATACCCTATTGTTTGCAACTTACCGGTGGGCAAACTAAAACCAGTATAATAAGTATTTCCTATTACCGTAGAATCTACTCCTACAGTAAGTGTTCCAGATTCAGCAGAAACCTGATTAGGAAGTGTTGTAGCAAAAGTAATTGTAGTATTATAAATACCAGAAGACAGTACACTACTTATAGTAGCTACAACCCAATTGCCATTAAAATGAGTGGTGCCAGAAATTTTAAAAACTTGACCAACAGCTAGATTTATAGATGCTGAAGTTAAAGTAACCGTTCCTACAGAAGTGCCATCTGCATTGACCGTTACAGCAACAGATCCGCCGTTAGCATCTTTGTAAGATGCTATGGAATTAGTGCTGGCCAGATTATAGCCAGTTCTAGCAGCTCCAGAAGGAAGGTTGATTTGTAAGTTTATATTATTGTTTATGTTGTTGTAAGTAGTTAATGAAGTGGAAGCACTTGGGGAAGTTGGTAGCCCGTAGCTTACGGTTACGTTATTGCCTTCTGCTCCCATTCTTTGGTATCTCCAAAGAGCCCCTTTATTGTAGTATTGTGAAGTATTTGATGGTCCTCCTGTACCAAAAGCAGTTGCATAACTAGAATCATAAGATTTTGCTCTAGCATTCATAGCGACAGCATAATCATTGAAACTGAATGAAGTACCAAAAGCTGACGACAAAGCATTTGATGAATTATCGCTGTCAATTACACTTAATATATTTCCATACGATGTACTTGTGGCTGGACCTATGTTTCTATAGATATTTAAGTTATAATCTAAATTAGTATTTTGATCTAAAATTAAAGCAAGATTGTCTCTGGGGGTTATTGAAAATGGGGACGCTTGATAGAATCTGTCATTAACTGAAGGAGGAGCCTGAGAATTATCTTGTCTTTCTATAATGCTTGTTCCTGTGGCATTCTTATTTTGTGCAAAATCTCCTGTATTAGTGGTAACTTTGGGAGCCTCAGAAGGAACAGGGACTAAATTAGCAATTGCGACAGTCGTTGGAGTAACTACCGGAGCCGAAACATTGGATGGAAGACCTGTTTGCGTATAAGTAAATGTACTATTGCCATTTACGCCTGTAGCAGTAGGAGTACAGCCCGATATCGGTCCAAATGTACCATTAAATATAGGATTTTGACATTCAGAAATTTGAACATACATTCCGTTTGATAGACCGTGATTTACCTGTGTCCCACTATTATTTGCTGTAGTAATAGTAATTGTGTTGCCAGAAACACTTAAGCTTTTAACAGTGTTTGCAGGAACCCAAGAATAAACATAACCAGATCCTCCTGCTGCATTGCCTGTAGTTACACTGAACGTTGTAGCGCTTGCGTATGTTATAGGACCAAATACTCCATTGTTAGTAGAATTATGTAAAAACACATATTGTCCTGTAGCAAAACCGTGAGGCGTAGCGGTAGTTATAACATCCGTGCTAGCTCCAGAAGAACTGCTAACATTCACACTATTTATTGGGAAACTCTTTAGCCAGGTTATATTAGAGTTTGCTTGAATTGAGCTACTAGAAGTAAATGTTATTGGCAATGTTGCATTTGGAGAACTGGCAGTATACCAATTGAACCAAGGAGTTCCTAGATCAGAATTTTGGTTTTCTACAACAGGCAGGTGAGGAACCGTACTTGTTGATAATCCCCCTAAAGTGAATCCTAGCGTTTGCCCTGCTACATCAGCAGTAACAACCATTATATCTCCATTACTTTCTAAAGTATTTGAAGACAATCTCAAATAGGAATTATTGTAATTGGAAGCAACGCAACCCAATAAACTAGTATTTAATGTACTAGCTAAATTATCTAGAGTATAATTAACTCCACTTATTTGTTTATTTACACTTATTTGTTGAACTAATGATTTTGTTCTAACTATAACTATACCAGTACTAGTTGGGGTAGGGGTCGTAGTGGTATAAGAAGCAGTCACATAGGGAGACTCAAATTCAATCCAGGTTCCTCCAATGTCAACTCTTGATATTTTTGCCATACCAGGACTTCCACTGGCAGCAGCAATAACAGGAGTAGCTTGACCAATAATGGTTGGATCCCAAACTATTAAATAATCTCCAGCCAAAACATTAGCAAAAGTATTTAAACTACTAGTAAATCTAATTATATTACTAACTCCTGAAACCGTTGGATTACCATAAGGCTGAGAAATAGTAAGAGGATTAAATCCAGCAAAAGAAATTGGTATTATTTTAGCTTGTCCATCTACAGTAATCCACCAGTTTGGATTAGTAGAAAATGCAATAGAATTAGGGGCTGATATTGAAGCACTTTGACTGTATGCCTGTGTGTTTACATCACCTGCTTGCAAAACATCTCCTTTTTGCAAAACATTAGTTAATTTAATTTGTCCTAGATTTCTATTTAATGTGTAATCACTAGTTGCTCCTGTAGAAGTCAAAGAATTCACACTAAACATACCATTTGTAACTAACGTACTTGTATTAGAAATAGTTAATGAGGCATTTGAATTAAATCCTAAATTACTTGTCAAACTTATAGTATTATTTATAACTTGAGCAGTTATGCCTGGTATATTGTTATCAAAAACCTGAGCCCAAGCAGCCAAACTATTTATACCTATATTGTTAAAGTCGGTTCCTGCAAAACTAGCGGCATTAAATGTATATGTTATAGAAGGGGTTCCGTCTACAGACAATATCAACGTTTCGCTTCCACCAGATCCTAGAGTAGTAGACCATTGGGAAATATTATTAGTATAAATAATTGCTTTGAGGCCATCTTTATTTAATAACTTATCATTTTTATAAAGTTTTAATGTATAAGCTGGGGCGGTAGAAAATCCTAATACTTCATTTATATCAACACTGCCAGAACTTAAAACTTGTATATTTTCATTTGTATCGGCCTTTGCATATATAGTTACTCCGAGTACCAGCAGAAGCCGTTCTAGCTGCAAATAAACAATTAGGATCTGCATTTATTGAAGCAACTATCTCATACGCAGTAGCATTTGAAACCGAAGCAAAGTCTGTAGTACTAAAACTATGACTTGTAACTATTCCTCCAACATTGCAAGTTAGAAGAGTTAATCCGGTCATATTATATGGAGAAGAAATTGTGGAAGTAATTTGTGCTTTTGTTATAGGAGGCTGTGACGCAAGTTTAAATAGATATTCTCCCCCAACAGCAGGGCTTAATATAGTTTCTAAGGCTATGCCTTGATCTGATTCTTCATAGCCAGTACCATCATCTATGGTTAATAAATCAAACGTGCCTTCAGAAGTTAAAGTAGAGGAAATGACTGTTTTGTTTTCTGAAGTAGAAGTTATTCCTAAAACGCTATTTTCAATTGCTAAATCGGTTCCTTGTGTTCTGGTTTGTCTGGCTTCTCTGATTAATTCCCTATAATCACTATCATTCATTATATCTTGAGCATTAGAAAAAGGAAGAGAATTAGTAACTGCCGCGCTTGGATATAAAGAAGAAGTTATTGAAGTTATTGTATTAGCAGGGGCGTTTCCTACTGTACCGGCTTGTTGACAAACTACCTGAACTCCAGTTACAAATGTTTCTCCATCTGGAATAACACTGTTGTATAATGTATTATAATTTATATTTTGTAACGATGTGCCTTGAGGAATTGCTATAGTAGTTCCAGATGGAATTGTTCTTATTCCATTCTGAGCCAATACAACACTTTCTCCTATATTATGAAAATACTTGGTCGTTACAGATAAATTAATTGTATAATAATTTGTATTATTAGTTACAGAAGTGTACGCCAACGGTCCTTCTAGATTTATTGTACCTCTGCCAATATAAATAGAACCTGATGCTGGGAAAACAGTTCCTAAAGCTATATTTATCGATGAGCTATTAGAAGGGGGAGCAGGAGTTCCAGCATAAACAGTTGATGATATTTTTGTTATGCTTGTATCTGAAAATGTAACTACTCCAGTGGCTATGGTGGCTCCTGGCCTGGGGACATCTTCTGCTGCACCTATATTGTCTAAGGCTGCCCCTGTAGCACTATCTAAAGAAATGGACTGTAAATTATTGAAATTATCTTGGGATTGTCTAAAATCACTTTGAGCAGCGGCTTCTAATATGGTTAAAAGAGGGTCTCCTACTTTAAGTTTTTGCAAACCTAAGTCAGACAAAACTGTGGAAACCATTTGTCCTAATATACTTTGGAAACTTAGTGGAGTTACATTATTAGCCATAATTTTTAAACTTTACAGGATATAATAAAGATTGTTATTCTAACGGGATGTTAAATTAACAGTAACTGGCAATAATAAACCTATTGAGCCTATCCCTATGGTGGCGGTTATTTGAGAAATTGGCCCCTGCTGTAGTACAGTAACATCACTTACAGAGGTGTAAGTTGGGTCTCCATTAAATAAATTAGATATTCCCTGTGATAAACTATTTATATCTAAATCTGCTAATGATTGACCAACAAACAATGGAAATCCGAATGCCGGATGTCTTAAAAGGGTTCCTCTAGGGGTTCCTATTGCATTTTTAATATGTTGAACTATATTCGCAAGACCAAATGAATATTTTGTACCACCTTGCTGAGTAATAACTCCGGTCATTATTTGTATCTAGCAATAAATCTATTCCTCCAACAGCCAATAAACCATCTAAATTATTTACTCCAGGAATTCCTAAATAATCAGTAGGATCTTGGGTATCAGAAGGCTTATCTGATGGTATATAAATTAACTGCTGAGAATTGGTGGTAAATGGCAAATAAGCATGTAGATTATTAAATCCTACCAAAGACTGAGGAAAATCTAGCCCAGAAGTTATATCAACTGTCAAAACAAAAGTATTGTTGGATATTTGTTTGATTTCTTCTATAGTAGTTTTAAAAGTAGTTACACTTGGTCCAGTTAACCATACCAATTGACCTTTATATATATTTTGTACACTAGAAACAGTTATTTGATTTGAAACAGGAGGAGATACTATGGCAACATCAAAACCAACTTCATCTATATAGGGCTCTCTTAAATTATTTATAGCAGATATTTCTATCCATCTATCTGGGTCTCCTAAATACAAAGAAGCTAAACGTTCGAGTGTAACTCCATATGGCATTGGTATGCTAAACTTAGATTGTGGTATAGTAAAATTAATCCCACTTTTATTTGCTAAGGCTGCTATATATTGGGATTGGGTTGGAACTATATTTTTAGTATTTATACTTTTAGGAGCAATTAAAGATTTTAAAGCCATTATTGATTCATTGAAGGCATATAAAACATTTGTATCGTTATCTGTGGCAGTTCTTATTTGTGGTATAGCGGTTCTATTATAGGTAGAATTATAAGAAGAATTCCCTAGTCCAACTAGATCAGCAAATGCATCAGAAACAACTTTAATATTATTTATTATATTCTGAAAAAATGATTTCGGTCTAGCTCTTGAAATAGCAAGTTGATCTTGTATAGCTTTATTTATAGCTGGACTTATTTTTAATGAATTAACTTGAATTTGAGAAAATAAATAAGCAGTTTTATCTGGGTCATCAAATAAAGGAGATATAATTCCAAAAGGAGCCGGAACTTGCATTTTATTTACGTTTCCAGATGTATTATCATTATTGATTAAATAACTACTTTGCGCTGAATAAAGAGTAGAGGTGTTCGTATTGCTTTGACCCATTATTGTATTTATTTGGGCCAAATTAAATGGGGTTTTAGATAATATTTGTCCTGTTGTGTGTAAATTTTGGGCAAAATTACTCCAACTATCTATAACGGTATATTTCAAATCTTGCACTATGCTAACAGGAAGATCGTTTAGTGTCTGGGCAACCCCAAGCATATCATTACCTATCATTGCGACTTCTCTTAGTTGTTGAAATATTAAATTAGCATCTTGTCTAACACCAATTATAGTATCTTTTAAGGACTGCAAGGTATTTCTAGCGTCTCTAAGTCTATTAAAAACCTGAGACGCGACAGTAGGAGAAAGGCTATCAGTGATTTTTAAAACATCAACGGTAGGAGGAGAACCAAATAAAGGTATTCTTTGCCAAGCCTTAAGCTTTAAATTATATAAATATTCTAGTGGTCTGTCTGCATCTCTCTTTTTCTCGAACGACATCGGCGTAACTATATAAATAGCGTCATCTTTCCACATGAAAAATGCTAACCTATAGTCTTTTGAATCTTTGTCTCCTTTGGCTTTTAAGTCTGCATATATTTCTAATAAAACTTCTAATAATCTAAAACTTACATAACCTATTCTGCCAACATTGTTATTGTTTGTAGAGGTTAAATCAGGGAAACTATATACATTCGTAGATCCAGTATTTAACCCAGTAGAACTTATTAAAGAACTAAAATTTTGTGCAGTAGAAAGTGCGCCAGCAAAAGTAGAAGAGGTACTCGCCAATAATCCTGATTGACTTAAATTATTGGCACCTTCTCTGCCTGGGACTACACCAGTAGTACCTGATATATTTATAATTCTCGTTGGGAGACCTGCATGTTCTTCTACTATTCCTCCCAAGGTGACTTGAGTAGTTGAGGCAAATGGAGCTACTATAGATAGACTTTGAGGGGGCACCGGCAATGTTAATCTAAAACCATTAAACACTTGATAGCTAGAAGAAAATGAAGAAGAAGCTGAATCTACCGGACTATCAGAAGATACAGAATCATTGCTTGAAGTTTTTTGCAATATTGCTATTTGATATGGATAATATTTATTAAAGTTAAAACTATTTACTGCACTATAATGGAAAAAATTCTTTTGACTTATATTGTTAGCAAATTGAACACTATTGTTATAATTTTGAAATAATGATGTATTATCTGCTTCTGGAGATGCCCCTCCAACAGAGGCATTACCCAAGGCTCCTCCTGTGGCCATGCTGCCAACCCCGGTAGCAATAGTAGATATAATTCCCATATTATTAAAGATTGCTTTTATTGATCTGCTAAAAAGTTAATGCCATCCAGGAATACAGAAACATTACTGGAGGGAGAAATTGGTGTAACATTGCCACTATTATCTATCTGAACAGCCCCAATTGTGCTATTGCTTATAACAGCAAATACCATAGTTTTAGAAGGTCTATAGCCAGCAGGCAAAACAAAGGCTGTGCTACCGACTGTGCCGGAAGATATTGCTCCTCTTAATTTAACTTCACCTAGTTGATTCTTATAAAATCCAACACTATAATTAGTTGTTCCTAGATTAACCCAGCTATTAGAAAAAGAAGAAACAACCGTAACCGCTTCTAAAGAAGCCAAAAATGCAGCAAGAGTAGATTTAAAAGGGGCTTTGACTGTAGAAAGCAATGAAGAATCTATGGTAGAATAGCTTTGCATTGGCAAAACTACACTATTAGGGCTAGCGGCACTATCTATAACTCCATTGGCCAAAGCGTTTTGGATGTTATTTTCAACATTATTTATTACTGTGGCTTGATCTGCCGTTAATTGAAGTGCCATATGTTAGTCCGATTTGTTAACTTTGCTGCCGATAGTTTGAAGCATTTGATTCAAATGAACTTATTGCAGAAGACATAGTTGCAAAACCAGTTGACATAGTTGCTAACGAGACTCCTAAACTAGCAACCAAGGGAGAAGCAAGTATTGGCCCTACTATAGGGATTATGTGTAGAGCTGAAATAGAATCACACAGACCAGACGCAGTAGCCATTTCAGTAGATAGGGTAGTCATATTTGTAGCTAACAAATTATTCGTAGATCCTTCTGCTGTCCTATAAGTAGTTCCTAAAATAGTGGCGTCAGTGGCTGCGCCAGTATTTACGCCCGAACTTTTAATATTTACATGAGAAGTAGCTGTTATATCTACTTCTCCTGTATTGGCTGAGCCACTATTTAATTTAATAGAACCGTCTGCGTTAAAACTAAATGAACTACTTATTTTGGAACTTACTGTTCCGTCTGATTTGGTGGGACCTTGTATAGTTAAGGAAACAGACCCATCATTAGCTATTTTTAATAAAGTACCGTTAAAAGAAAAGGTGTAATGGTGGCCATCATCAGGATTCTGAGTAGGGGCTTTCGGATGCTTTATTCCTCCTATTATTAAAGACTGATTAGCATTAGAATCCATGCATAACAATAAAACCCACGATCCTAAATAAGTTTTATTATTAGACGGAGAATTTAATGATTCCTGTCTTAGAGTATATTCTATATAGTCAGCAGCTCCTCCAAATAAATTTGCAATAACACAATGAGGATAAACTATTTGGGTATGGATTCCCATACTATTAGCTCTATCTACTAAAATATCATATTCAATCCATTTTTTGCTTAAATTAGCTTGATCGGTAGGATTATATATTTTTATTATTCTTCCAACTCTTAAGGTCGCCTCACTTAAAGCTATTTTTTTTATAGACGGTTGACCATTTAATGCTATAGGATGACCGCTAGGTATAATGGAACCGCTGTCTGTTTCTATTGACATTTATACTTCCTCATTTGATGTTGGGGCTGCAAAATCAGGATTAGTTGTAATGCCCAAAGAAAATTTATTTAAATCTAATGTTTTATTTATAGGCTCTGCCGTAGGATTACTGTTATTTTCTCCAACAACAGGAAAAATAAATTGTGTATTTTTAAATGAAGCTAAACTAATTCCGTAAGATAGCTGGAATGTAGTTCTAAAAACTTTTTTACCACTCAAAAAATCTACACTTCCCTGGTGCATTATTCTTTCTATATGATATAGGTTACCATTGTATTCTAAATTATCTCCTTCAGCTATAGGTTCTTGTCGGCCTTTTACAATTAATGTTCCAGAATATCTTTTCTGTAATCCAAAATATGCATTGGCCAATAAATCATTCCAAGCTTGAGGATTTCCTATGCCAGCCGCTGGAGCTATCTGGACATTAGAATTTATAAATCTCATACGAAGTCCATATATTTGTATATCTGGCGTGTTAACTTCTGGAGGGGCTACCACAAACTGAGCTGGTCTATTGATTTGTGGCGGCAAGCCTTCAGTAACATCTTGGCCTAAAAACTGTACATAATTAACTCTATTAGTTTCATCTTTAACAAATTCTTCAGAATATACTAATGAATCCGGTATAACCCATCTTGGCAAACTAGAAAATCTTGTAAAAGAAATACTAGATTCAAAAGCGTCACTAGTAAACGGAATTTGTCTAGCTACAAAGGTAGGCAATAGTCTGCCATCGTCAAGCCTTGGTTTTATGCAGGTATATATTTCATCTACAGGTTCATTTATAAAACTTTTTATAACAGACCATAACGGGACTCTATCAAAAAATATAATCTGGGGAATAAATTGTCCTGCTAATGGATTTTTTGTATGATAAGTATTTCCATTATTTCTTATTAAATCTGGAAGTAAATCAACTAAATTTTCTGGAACAGCACCATTATTGGCACCAGAAGACCAATTATTTCTAGGATTCTGTCCATCATAAGACTGGATACCTATAAACATCTGCAATAAATCAGCATAAGAAAGAACTTCTTTCGTTTTAGAAAAAGCTCCTAATAATAGTCTTGCTACAGAATTAGGAATCATTAAGGCTTTGTTGGGGGAAGGGGGCAGAGCGTTCGATGGACCTTGATTGGTTATATTACTGGCACTAAGCCCTAAGCCTACTTTAATTAATTGTTCTACCGCTTGATCTTCATCAACAGATCCTTGTTTTAAAAGATCATTTACCGCAAAACCAAAGTCTTGCATCCATAAAATAGATTGTTCTGGCTTATAATCTACCGCTGTTTCATAATTATAATAAATTTCACTATCTAACTCTGAGAATCCTTGTGCCATTACATTATGCTGAACAACTCTTTTCCCAACATTTGGATCCTTAGTTACATTTCTTCCTATGGTTCTAATTCTACCAATAAATTTAAGACCATCATTAAAATCATTGGCAGTTAATCCTTGTTTTATTTTATTAGAAACTCTAATTTTATCAATAGTATTTGTAAATGCCCATATTAATACCCAATCTCCTGGATTTAAATTATCTGAATAATTCAAGCCATCTTCTAATAACACTAAAGTGGCAGCAGATGTGTGATTGGATTTAGATGTCGTGATATTAAAACTGATACAAGAATTTTCCACCAAAATCGGTGACTTTTCTGGAATTTCATTTATTTGATTAGTAGATCCTCTATCAAAACCGAGAATCATCTACTCTAGCAAAAAAAACTAACCATCCAGAATTGGCTTCATCAATATCAGAATTTGGTTTTATTTGATATCTAAAAGCCATTTTATATACCAAGTTGTTTCATTAATTCAGTTCTTTGTTGAATTTCACTTTGACGAGCATGTTCTAATTCTGCAAGATGTTTCCTAGTTCTTGGATCATCATGTATCATTCTTTGTTCGTTTTGATTTTGCTCAATGGCAGTATTTACATCTTGTAATTTTTTGTAGGTTTCAGCGACATCATAGAATTTAGTAAAATCACCAGAAGCTAAAGCTTCATTTAATTTTCTCATCAACATGGCTGTTTCATTGGCTTCTTTGCCTAAGTCTGCAATAGAACGTTGAGCGGCCAACATTCCCGTTGTATTACCTAATGCTTGTTCTATTCTAGATCTATCGCCACCCTGTTCTTGTGCTCTGAGATAAGTTTCCTTTTCAGCTCCTGATTGTAATGCAGCAGCAGCAGTAGATGTAATGCCAACTTCCCCTCTTCTGGATCTTCTTGGCTTTCCCAATTTTGATACATCAATACTGGCTAATTTTAAATCTTGCAATACATCTTCAAATTTAGCATTTGTACCAAAAGTTCCTCTAGATTGCATTAGGGCAGCATACGTATTTATTTTACCGCTTTTATTTGCAGCATTTAAAGCCCCCTGAAGACTTCCATGACGCTGTATGTCAGCCATCAAACCAAAATCTTCCGATCCAGAGGGAAATTCTGCCTGTAGTGTAGTCATTAATCTTTTTTGTTCAAATTGTCTAGCTTGCTTATTGGAAATCCCTAATGCTCTAAGTCTAGCAGAACCACTTAACAGTTCTGGTATTTGAGCTGATGTCAAAGCTTGTGATTGTATGCCACCAAACCCCATCCCTTTAGCAGTTTCAAAACCAACTGCACCTTGAAAACCAGTCTGTTTGCCAAAAATATTACCAAATAATCCTACTCCTTGCATTGCTGCATTGACTTGAAATTCTTGAGGATTTTTAGGAAGGGCTGCCATCATTGCTTGGCCAAACTTATCACTCATTAGTTGGCCGCCAACACCAATCGTATTGTCTGATACAAATTTACCCATTTTTTCTACGAAAACTCTATCATCTGTCTTTTCAAAACCACGAGCAATTAAATCTTGAATAAGTTTACTAACGGCACCGGGTCCTGTTTGACCACCGATTTGACTAATCCCAGCCGTAATAGCGGCAGCACCAGAAGTAGAAATTCCTTGTCCTACTATTCTAGCCATATTTGGGAAAAAGGTCTTAGTCCTAGTACCACCAATTCTTTGTTCTAATTGTAGTGCAGACTGAGCACTTTCTGATTCTCCCATAAAAGCTAAATTCTTACCAGCCTGAAATATATTTTCTGCCCCTCCCTCTCCTGTATATAATCTTCTATATAATTCCATGCGCCCCCTAGATTTAGAATTTAAATCAGCAGTTTCTATGTCTAAAAATGGAGCAGCATTTATTTGTTTTTGTAATTGAATAGCCTCATTTATATTTTGAGCTTCTGCTTTGGCTGGAACATTGTTTTTTAAATTCATTATACCAGAATATCCAGCACCAAGTCCTCCCGCAAGACCTATTAAAGGAAGGGGTAGTCCGCCAGTTCCAGCAACTAATGCTGCTGCGCCTGCTGCTGCAAATGCACCCCCGCCAAATATTTTGGCCCATTCAATTCCTTTGGGCGCTCCTTGACCAGAAGCTTTATTGATAGCACTTTGAGCCCCAGCGTTTTGCATAGCAAATATTGAGGATAAATTTCCCCCAGCCAATTCTCTAGCTGCTTGATTAGTGCCAGCCTGAGTTCCGGCTATAGCCCTAGATGGTAAGTTCTTCAAATTCTGAAAAATTTCAAAATCAGCACCAACAGCAGCAGCTACGGCACCCAAAGCTATTACATTCTTCCCAGTCACGGCACTTTTAATTTTTTCAATCAATCCAGGATTCTGTTGTAAAGTATTTATAGTCTCTTCTAATTCTTTCTTTTTTGACATCGCCCCCATAGTACGAGACTCATATCTTCCCATCAAAGATTCTATATTTTCAGCCCTTCTAGTTTGGCCAGAAACTCTGGCAGACTCCAATCTAGATTGTAAAGTTTTATGTTTATTAGCATATACATCTATTTGCTTATTTACTTGCTCTAAAGCTTTCTTTTCATTTAATAATCCTCTGCTATAGAACTTTTCAACAACTTTAAAAGAATCCTCAGTTATATTTTTAAATTTTTTCTGTTTATCTGTAGTATCTAAAATAGCCTTAGAGAATTGAAGTTGTTGTTTGACCTCAGCAGTATTTAAGCTAGAAAAAGATCTATTAAACTTTTTAATTTCAGCATCCAATTGACGTAAAGATTGGCCTATTTTTTTACCGGCCAGAATCTTCGAATCTCGCAGAAATACTGAATGACTTATCTGCCATAAACTTCACCTAATAACCACTGCTTAATTATCTCATTAACTTCATCCTTATTATTTATATATTCAGTAGATAGACATAATCCGCCTCTAGATAATGCCAAATTATTACATTCCTCTATAGTATGTTTTATATTTGTAGGCATATATTAAAGATTACTTCTTTTTAGGCCCCAAACTATCTTGTTCAGCAAAACGCAATAAAGACTTTAATTTATCATTATTTATTTGCTTTTTATTAGGAACTTTTTCTTTATTTTGATTCTCTTTAAGTTCCTTTTGAACCATCTGATAAAATTCAGATTCAGAAGCTTCCTTTTTAATCTCTTGCTGTTCCACTTCTTCTTTATCTTTAATTAAAGACTTAATTTCTTCAAGTCTATCTTGAGATTCTTGTTCTTCATATATACACTCAAAATAATGCTGTAGTATAATTTCTATAGGAATATTTTCTACTTCTAATAGAGGAGTATGGAATTTCTCAGAATACCATCTCATAATCCTTCTTAATAAATACTCTGATTTTCTATAAACTACATCTCTTAGAGCACATAATTGGATTGATTCAACGTATTCCACATTTACTTATCCATTAAACAGAAGGTTTACTTAAATCAACCGCAGGACCATTGCCAGAAACAAATTGCTTAAGATCGCCTTTAGCCTGTTCGCCAGCTTTTTGCATCTTTTCAATTGTTTGTTGCTGGATCTTCATAACTGCATTCCAAAGTTCCTCAAGAACATTATCGTCAAATCCGTTCCAAACCAGATTGACTATCTTTCCACCATTTTGGTGCATCTACTAGTCTAACAGATAATTCACTTAAGGTGATAGCTAATTCAGCAGCACGGGGAGAACTATCTATACCAAAATTACCTAAAAGTTCCCTACGAATCTTATCTCTAAGTCCGTTCATCACGAGGATTTAGTAAAGGTTTACACTTAAAACTGCCTACGTATTTTTCGCCAGTTTTATTACCAGTAACACTCAATTCAAACGAAACAGTTTCATTAAATACCATATTTTATTCCTTATTTTGTTCAGATTTTAAATTTTTAATTGTTTTTAAAGTTATTGTATCAAATTTTACTTGTTCTTTTAAAACTTCTAATTCAACTTCTACTTTAACTAATTCTATTCTAGCAGTAGCTAGCCCGCCTGCCTCTACATGCCAATCAACTACTCTAGCGTTTCCTAATTTTTCTCCAGTTTCAGTATCAATAACCTGAGTCTCAGCACCAGTGCCTTTACTAATTATTTTTAAATTCATCGTTTCCTTCTCTTTCTATATTCTTCTAATACTTCTTTTGCAAATCCGTTCAGCATCTACTTCACAATGTTTAGGCACATCTTTAGGCAATAAGAAAAAGGTTTCCACATGTCGTCCGTTCATGGGCTAAAATATGAATTCCGTTCTTCTTGCCAGCCTTTGTAAATTGGGCCAAGGACGCTCTTTTTATAAGTATTTTGATATGGATATTTTATATCCTTACCAACCATTATATAAACAAAAAATATATGTTTATCGCTTATTTTATGTCCCCTAAAACTCTTTCTTTTACATACTATATTGCCTTTTTTAAAAACTTCTGTAGGAGCATCACTATAAGCCTCTCCTATCATTTTAGTCTTATATACAGGGCTATTATTGTCTCCGTATATGAATCTCAGTAAATAAAATTACTTCTTGAGGAACTAATTTAAATACAAATCTAGCTAGTTTTCTAATTTCTTTAGTAGGAATTCTACTAAAATTTAAAATCCTCATATTTATTTATTACTAAAAGAATTAAGATCCTAAATTAAAATCAAATGGATAATTAAAATATATAGAATTCCCTTTATATTCTAATTTAGTATAGAAATCTGTTGGGGTATCATTTAATAGATTAATACCCTCTCCCTTGTGTAGCTTGCCTACATTGGGGCCATTTATATATATAAGTTTATGTATACCATCATTAGAATAAATAACAGTTTCTTGATTGAATTTCTTTCCTAATTGTTTTATATATTCTTCTGTAGGATTAATAACAGCCAATGATTTTTCTAGTTTATTGTATTTAGTTTCTAGTTCTATGAAATCCAATCCATCGTCTGTGATTTCATGTTTTAATAAATCTATGTCATTAGCAGAAATTATACCCACACAGCCACCATTAAAAATAGGATGACCAGATATTGGATGAAAAAGATCTTGGATGGATTTACCTAGTGGGTTTTTAAGTTGGGGTTGGTTTAAGAGGGATTCAGCATAATCAGAATGAATTGTTGTCGGAGCATCTCCTGGTGCATGAATATTTTGACGTTTTCCTCCAACTATAGGACCCAATTTATTTTTAGCTTCCAAAAGACTTCTTTCTGCATGTTCTGGGTTAGCCCCCATTCCAACAGCGGCAGCAAGATTTATCTTACCTCCTATCTTGGGAACTTTAGATAATTCATTTTTTAATTCTTTAGCAAAACCCAATGCCTGCTCCGGTTTAGGGAACCAATGTGAAAAAGTGTCCCCATGAATTCTATGACTCTTGCCTCCATATTTTCTAGATAATTTGCTTGCAATATTACCATATGTTTTTAATGCCCTATCTCCTTCGTCTTCTGTTCCGTCCGCTTATTGATAAGCCCAAAATCTGTTAAATCAGTTATAGAATGTACACCTTTATCTCTATTTCTAGTTAAAAAATCTTTATAACTCATCCTGTTACCCATAGTAGGGATTCCGATGATCTTTAAATAAATGACTAGATATTGCTCTGGCTTCTTCTGGATGACTTCTTCTAATAACAGCCAAAGCTTCTTGCAAAGAAGGCTCTTTTTCTGCTACCTTAAGTAAAATTTCTTCATTAATTTGAATTTGATTTGGCATAAAAACTCTATTCTAGAAAATCTAAAATTTTCTTAAAAATTAATTCCTTGTTTTCTTTATAATCTTGTTCTTTTATTCTTAAAAGTTGGATACCTGATTCTTGGCATTGTTGATTTTTTCTTAGATCTCTATCAGTAATATATTCTTTATTATAAATAGCTGTTTCTCCATGAAATATAATTCCATCAAATTCAATAGCCTTATTTAAAGAAGGAATATATATATCTAACTCAAAACGTTTGTTTTGTAATATTCTGACTCCATTTAAAGCATCTGGATAAATGGATTTTACAAATTCAAATATTTCTAATTCAGGCTTAGAGTGTCTATGCACACAGTAGGGACACCACGTTCCTTTATTTACATCTCCATAAGTTGCTTCCCACATATGATCATATTTACACTTCCAGATATATTTAACATAATTATTTATATACTCTTTCGATAAAAAGTGTCCTTCTTGAATATTCGCCAATCTATGGCATTTATTTAAAAAATTTTTAGATCTATTAATAGTATTACACTTTTTACACCATTGACCTTGTTGTATATTATTATATTTCATTTCCCAAACATGGCCTTCATTGCATTTCCAAAGCAATTTAGTATTACTATCTATATATCTTGTACTTAAACAATATCCATTGTATTTTTTAGCTAATTTATGACAATTTTCTAAAGAACCTCTTTTCCTATCATCAGCGCATTTTTTACACCATTTCCCCTGATTAGCATTACCAAAAGTTAACCAAAACTCGTGTTTTCTCTTACATATCCATAAATATTTTGTGTCTCTATTTATATAATTACCGTGACAAGAAAAATCCTTCTCTAGATTCAGCTAATCTCTTACAGTCCTCCAGAGAATTTTTAAATTTATTTATACAGCATATTTTACACCATTCTCCACAGCTAACATTATTTAGAGTCATAAAAAATTCATGCCCATTTATGCACTTCCACAACATTTTTGTTCTACAATTTATATATTCATCAGACAAACAGGTTCCGTCTTTTAAATTGGCTAACCTATGGCAATCTTCTAAAGATTTTTTATGATTATTTAAATAACAAATTTTACACCATCTACCCTGATTAACATTTCCAAAAGTCATTTTAAAAATATGACCTTCTTTACATCTCCAAGACATTTTTGTTGTAGCATTTATATAAAATAAATCTAAACAATACCCATTATTTTTATCTGCTAAAGCATAGCAATCTTCTAATGTTTTTTTTATCATATAATATTATTTATTTAAAATTTTATTTTATATTAGTCTCATTTGGCAAGTCTTTTTCTACCAAATAATAAGGTGAACTAGATATATTTAAAAAGTTTCTAGTAGAAGAATTATTTAAGGGCCCTTCTACAAATAATCTATCAATAATTCCGTAATGATCTTCCAAAACTTCTCCGTCTTTGTTCGGAAATTATTATTCTACCAATAAAACGTTTAGCCGGCAATCCATTAGGGCTATGCCTTATAGAATAAATAGAATATACACCATTTGGAATCTCATTCATTTTATAACCCTAAATTACCAAATAATAAGGCATCTTTAATACTCCAGCCGGCCCTTACCTTTAGTAATTTCTTTAATTTTCTTAATCTATCTATAGATCTATCTATTATTAAATCAGGAACACTAAATTTTCTCATATGATCAGCTAATTCATCTTCATTAAGTGAATCTAGCCAAACACCAACTTGTGGATGAAGAGGTTTTTCAGAAAGGTTATTTTCAGGGTATTTTGGATTAAAATGGTTTAGAAAATCAGCCATATTATAATTATCTTCTGGATCAAATGCCATTCCATTATGAATTAGAAATATAAATGGTTTTTCGTCAGATATAAGGAAATTCCCCACATGTCTATTGTTCATTCCTAGTATCTTGTCCATTATAGCTAGTTTATCTAATGTGCCATCTTTTAATAGTGGCTCTATTATTTCTAAGTCTGATCCTAGCATGGGAGATTCTGACAGTCTGCCCATAAATGGGGTTTGTAATACTACATCTTCTTTTGTCTGTGGATGTTTAACTAATTTAATATTTGGTACATGTTTCCCTAGTTTAAAGAAGGATTTAGCTAATTTAGAGAATAATAGTTCCCTTTTGGCCTGTGGGAAATCTGAATTTAAAGGTAAATAGATATCATCTAGTGGAGTAAATTCTTGTTTTAATAAGGTATTTTCGTAAACATCGTCTAAAGTCTTTTTCATCTTATAATAACCGACTAAATCAACAAATTTATTTATGTAATCATCGTCAACATCCGATAGTTTCTTTTTAAGCCAGGTCCTAAGATCTTCTGACTTATCCCAATCTCTAAAAGCTGCTAATATTCTGTTTTTTCTATTATTTTCATAGCCGCCTATTTCTTCTCTCTGTAGGGCTGCGCCCTGAACTAAATTGCTGGGGGCAACATTATAAGAACCAGCAGCTATTACTTTGTTTAGATTGTCCTCAGATTTGCCTTTTAATGGGTCTAGATTGGCTCCAGTTAAATTATCTATGTCAGTTGATGATTGGATACCGGACCATATTTTTGGATCGGTATTAAACAAATCAGAGACATTTAAAGGGATTTTTAAAATATCTCCCTTTTTAGGTATAGGACGGGGCTTATTAATACATTTAGCTAAATTAATTGCTTCCCTAAGTTTTAGAGCTGGGGAAATATAGAGGGGGTTGCCCGTATATTCTGATTTACCTATGATTTCTTTACCTACTAATAGATTTTGATAACCATTCTTGGGCTTTTCAAACAGTTTATCATCGAAGATACCGGCAAAGCAGGAGCGGTTGCACGGTTTTATGGTCAAAGCTACTTGGTTCGCCAATGATTTAACTATTTTTTGTCCATTTCTTTGTCCGGGTTGATCCCTGTATGGAACCGTCCAATTAATAAATCTACTTTATGTTTAAAAGCATGTCTTAATATAGCGGCCAAAGCTTTAGCACCAGGATGATCATCGGCATCATATAAAATTCCTCTTATATACACCATCGGCAGCTTTACCTTATTCCAATACATTAATTGATCCTGGGTATCGCAATCTTTTTCACTAAATATCTTTTTGGCTTCTATTATACGACCAACTATATCATTGGCACTTTCATTGCGATGCTCATAGTTCAAGGGAGCGTGTCCACTTTTTAAGTCAGAAATGTCTATATTTTTAATGTCTAAAACTTCCGCACTTGTGTCTTCGATTTATTTTTAAAATGAATTTAAAAACTAACCGGGCACTACTACAAGCGATGCCGCTTATTATAGTGCCAGTTTTTACTTTATTGTCCATTTAATATTTACCTCCTTTGCTAACATTTTCAAAAGCCCACCCGGGGCTGTAGATTAGTATAATGACAGGCTATTTTTAAATCTTCTTCTTTAGTTAAATCAAAAGAGCACAATGGCCTTATATGATCAATATGCCACTTTCCTTGATTTTCCCAAATCATTCCCGGCTTAAATAAAGTTTCCAGATAACTTTTAAATTCTTCAATAGGCATTCCTAAATATCTAATGGCTGAATTCCCCTTATTAATCCTACTTATATTTTTAGCTTTTAAAACTGAACATAAACGGGATCTTAATAATTTTCTTAAATAAAAATTTATATCAATTTCCGATCTATTTTTTACATATTTTCTCATATATTCTTTACGATGATCCCAGTTTTCTTTTTCCCAAGTTACGGCAACATCTATATAATATTGTCGCCTCGCATTATAGCATTTTTTCTTGGTTGCCCTAATTTTATCTATATTTTCTATTCTATATGTATTGTCATATTTGCTTTTAAGATCTCTACATTCAGAACAATTGGAGCACAGACCAAATTTAACGCTTTTTCTGCTTATAAAACTATTAATATTTTTAAAAATACAACAACGCCTGCACTTCTTCTCGAATCCGCCACAATCAAATACTTTGGCTAAGTTATCTAATATATCAAAAGTTTCCATATCCCTTAAAGATTACTCTTTTAAACCCCTTTTCTCCGAAATAAAACTAAAAAAGCCGGTCCCCGTCAAAGGAACCGGCTTTAATACCTACTTAAAACTTACTTTACCAAACAGACCAAAATAAGTCAACAAATGGGTTATCTCTAGGTTTATGTACAATATGGCGCACATAAGTCATATTGTCCACCATTTTATTTAGTTCTTCCTTTAATCTGACCTTTTCCCTAGATAGTCTTTCTGCCTCTACTTCTTTTGATATTGTTTTCAATAAATCCTCTTTTTGTTCAAAAGTAAGATCTTTTAGTAATGCGGTTGATAGTTCTTTAACTTCTATTTTAGTTTCCATATATTATCCTTTCAGCCATTCTAGGCTAAACACAAGATAATCAGGATTTTATGGTTGTCAAGTATTTATGTTCTTTTTAATAAAAATAAAAAAGCTAAACTAAAAATACATGCACTAATTCCAAAAGATAAATAAACTGAATGCCCCATATCCCAGCCCACAAATCTATGAAAAATATGGGCTATTCCCATTGTCATAAAAACAAAACAAAAATCCAAAAAAATCATTCTAATAAAATGTTTTAGCATTCAAATTCTTCACTGGTCATAAATGCTGCCCAAGAACTAGGCATATCTATCTTTTTTAATAAAATTTCTGGTGGCAAAGAAGATGGTTTGCAAGGTTTTACCTGTAAACTCATTCCGGCTTCTTCTGGGGTTTTGTTACCTTTTGAGTTATTACAGGAATAACAGCAATTTACTACATTGGACCAATTTGTGGCCCCGCCTTTTGAAACAGGAATTAAATGATCTAGAGTACTGGCCGACAAAGAAATGCGCTTATTACAGTAGCCACATCTGCCACGGTCCCTTCTATAAATTATGCTCCTAGAAAACTTAATTAATTTCTTCTTTCTAGAATATAAATTTAAAAGCCTAATTATAGAAGGAGCTTTTATAGATGAATTAACACTTCTTATATCTTTATTGTATGAGTCTATTACTTCTGCTTTATTTTTATACCAAAGAACTACTGCCTTTTGCCATGACACTATAGTAACTGGCTGAAAATTAGAATTAAGAACTAGAGTTTGCATCGAATTCACATATTATAGATTACTTTACTTCATATTCTATGGCTTTTTGTGATTTGGCTTGAATTGTTGGAATGCCTATCTTATCTGCTATTCCAAATTTTAAGGCTTCTTGTGGATCTAAATAAATATTTCTTCTTTCATTTTTAAATACTTTTTTAAATTCTGAATAACTTTTCCCACAATTTTTAGCCAATAGTTCCATAAAATATTTATTCATTCTTTTGACTTCTTCTGCTTCAACTACTACATCATTAAAATTTCCCCAAGCACCAAAGGAAATTTCGTGTACCATTACTGATGAATGTGGGGCGACATATCTAATATCTCCATGAGACAGAAGAATAGATCCGCATGACATAGCTTTCCCTACACAAACCGTAACTATATCGTTTTTAACTGAATCCATGGCGGCCAACATAGTTGCCAATGAATCTACTATCCCGCCATAACTATCTATATAGACTAAAATTGGTTTAGATTTATCTTTTTTAGATAATTTTAGTAATTTATATACAAATTGTTTAGCTGATTCTTCTGTAAAATTATTTACCCATATAAAATCTTCATCTTCTATAGAGCTCTTAACAGTATTGTTAGCAACCAAATGATCAATAGTCAAAATCATCCTCCGTTCTGTATCCATCTCCGTATTTGGACATTGGCTTAAATCCTAATGTTTTATTTTCTATTTTATCTGGAACCCAACCCTCATCTCTAGCAATTCTATAAACTGTAGCTAAATCAGTTTCTTTTTCAAATTTCTTATCTTTCTTTGTTAATCTATTGAATACAGAGGCAGCAATATCTGGAGTTAATTTGCCCACTTCTATATGCTTACATAGTCTTCCTGGCCTTAATATAGCGTCGTCAATATCAACACTTCTTGCGTTGGTGGTACAAATAACTCTTAAATCAATTAAACTACCAAATATTCCATCTGTTATGTTAAGCAAGGAACTAATGGCAGACATATTGTCCCCAGCTCGTCTCTCTAAACATCTATCTGCATCTTCTGCAATTAATATTGTTGGCGTATCTTTTTCTAATGAACCTTTATTTTCTATAATAGCTTTAACAAAATTTGGTTCAGCCAAAGCTTCAATTAAATTTGGTGGCACCAAAACAAACATAGATTTTTCTACAGAATTTAAAATTCCTCTAGTTAAAAATGTTTTTCCAACACCCGGAGGACCATTTAGTATTACTAATCTGCCACAAGGAGAAGTAGAATTTAAATCTTCAATGACGTGATTCATTCCATTGGCTACCGATTGATTATAATTACCTAGTTTTAAATCTACTCCGCCACTACCAAGTAAAGTTAAATTTGGCCCTTGCTTTCCCATAGCAAGCATGTAAATTCTACCTTTTGGTATAGATGTTTTAAATACATCTTTAAAAGTAGATATTATCTTTTCGCATACAGATAAATCATTCCCTATAAAGTTGATAGCAGCATCATCTTCACTATAGATATTTAATAATACTATATTTTCGTCTAATCTAAATAAATTGGCTGGTCTTTCTCCTAATCTTTTGGCTTTTACATTAAAATTAGATTGAACTTTTTTAAATCCTAGATCTTCCAATGTTTTTACAATATCGCCAGGATCTAATGGAGATATATTTCCACTTAAATATTCAGTATAAGAACACTTCTCCTCTTTAATGGCCTTTTGTATTATATAGCTTCCTAGCCAATAATAAGGAGACATCGATTCTCTAAAACCTATCTTGACATCTTTAAATAATATATTCATTTTTTTTTAGAATCCTAGATTAAGTGTTAATCCAACTGTTCCATTGCTTAAAAAGAATGCTCCTGCATTTACTGTCCAAAATATTCTTCTGTCTACTTCTAATCCATAAGAAATTGGAAAAGGTTTATTCTTAAGATCTAATACATTAACTCCAACCAATGCCCCTACTCTCCAATCTGGTAGGTCTCTTTGTACTATCTTAGTTGATTCTTGATCTATACTCTTGTTTAAATCTTTTTGTTCTACTTTTTTAACCACAGAATCAGAATTTGTTGATGAATTGTTTGTTAATTTAGTCTTTGTGTCAGTATTGTTATCTATTACTTTTTTAGTTATAATGGTTCCATTTTTCTCTTTTGTTACTGTAACTTCTTCGTGAGTATGAATATCTTTGTCTGCTACTCTAACTAAAACTCTTTTTTCAACCACTTGAACATCATGCACTACTTGTATTTTATCCTTATACTGAATTTCAGTTTTAGTAATAGTTTTAGTTACTACCTTAGACGGAGCAGAAAATCTGCCTCCAGCATAACAGGCAATCATAAGTATTAAAATCGCTAATACTTTATACCTAGTTTTACTTAAATCTTCTAACTGCACTATTCCTCCAGACTTGATCTACTAATTTATTATCATAAGCCTCTTTAGCAGTAAAGAATGTTTCTCCTTCTAGCCATGATTTAGTTTTATTTAAAGGAATCTTTGATCTTTTAGATATTATACTGCATATTTTATCTTTCAAACTATTTAAATTTTGAGTATGACTATTTAATGTATTAGAATTTATAGGAATATTTTCAGACAAAGTTATAGAACCATCGTGCAACATAATCTCTGAATTTTCAGTTATAACCCTTAAATCAGCAGCTTGTAAAATAATAGCAGCTATACTAAAAGCGTATCCAAAAACTTCTACTATAACATTATTTTTGGCATGTCTTATCATGTCATGTATTGCCATTCCGACATATATATCTCCTCCATGACTAGACAACCTAATTATAATAGGATCTTTACCTGATTCATCCATCATAGAAAATACTGGTATTAGCCAGGTTAGCATTTTTTCTTCTATTTCACCAATTAGATAAATCGTCCTATTTTCAAAATCTACTGTAGGTAGAAGAGAGCCAAAATCCTTATTTTCTTCCTCATGAGAATGAGGAAGTTGAGAATCTTCAGTATTTTCAAATACATACTTTAATTTATTTTTTTTCATTTATATTATATTTTCCTTAAATGCTTGTTTAATTGATTCATCAACAGGAGTTCCATCCATTTTGATTTCATTTATGTCTAATAATGAATTTACAAGATTCCTCATCGAATCTGAATTATCATAGCATGTAGATCCTAATTCTTCAGTATGAGTAACTCTACAACCAAAATTAGTTCTACAAACAATTGCTTTACCAGTTTTAGAATTTTTACTTTTACAAACTAATAAAGTCATTAAATTATTTAACATTGATTTATCATCTCTATTCACAGAAATGATATTATTTGCTAATTGAGTTACGTTATAAGAATCCGCCACATCATCTGGGGTCAATAATCTTTGGCCACCAGAACCATGTCCTTTATTTGTTTTATAACCTTCTCTATTAGTCTGAATGGCCAGCAATGAATGAAACTTATTTGAAATAGCTAATTGTACATAATAATCATAAACAACCTGTTTCACTATATGCCAAGGCATATGACCATGACTGGCCATTCTTGTAGATAATTTAGCAGGATAATCTGATACTAATAAATCAAATCCTTTCCCATTATTTAGTGCAGCCCTAGAGTCCTGGGCTCTCAATATTTCTGGTTCTACATCTTCTATTGTCATTCCAGGTTTGTTGTATGGGCGATATTCTAAAAATTGATCTAATAGATCTGTTGCATATTTTATCTTCTTTCTACCTTCTGCAGTTTCTTTCAATTCATATATGGCAAGTCTATCCAATCCATTTGGGAATCTATTTGATTTATTCTTAATCTCTATCAAGCTCATCATACAACAAAGAGTTTGTAATTTAATATCTTCAGGAACACCCTCGTGAGTCATAAAAAGCACGGGATGTTCTGTTAATACATTATGGCAAGCCATGGTAATTAAAGTAGATGTTTTGCCACTGTCAGTCGGCGCCATTACTATAGTTGTATTGCCTCTTAATAGTCCCCCATTTTCTGATCCTTCTAATAAAGCTTTATCTAAAAGTTTAAGTCCAGTAGGCAAAGCATTTTTAATGTTTTCTTCTGATTTTTTTAAGTAATCTTCAAAATCTCCAAATATAATTCTGCTTGTGTCTTCAAAACTTATTTCTCTTCTCTCTTTGTCTATTTTAGTCATTAATTCAAGAGCTTCGCCAACTCTACCTGAATTATATAAATTTATTGCATTTACGCCATGTTTCTTAAAAACCATTGCCTGCATCCAGGCAGTCATCTTTTCTCTAAGAGTATCTAGCTTATTAGATAATTTACAATCTATGCATTTCTCAAATTGAGATTTAAAATCACCATATGGTATCTGTTTGTTATTATAAACATCATAATAATTTAAAACATCATTTAAAGTTGGAAAATCATGTTTTTTTTTAAATAATTCTAATTGAGAAGAATAAATTATAGCATTTTTAGAATTATTAAAATAGTTAGGATAAATCTTACCTAAACATTGAATAAAAAATTTTTGGTCTAACAGTAAATGACCCAAAACTGCATTTTGGGCTTCTTCGTTGAATATCAGACTGAACGTGCTGTTGATGTTTTCTACTTCTCCCATAGCTTCACTCCTTCGACGTTTGACAAGTCTTAACGCATGGTTACATTGATCTTCCTATGACACCTAACCCCAACAACCTTCTTACCAGAGCGAACCACATCCTAACATCCTGGTTAGACACCCTAAATATTGAATGGAAAAATTCTGAAGAAAATTCCTTTATATTATCAAACAATACTAAAATAAATATTTATCTGTCTGAATCTAAATCAGACAATAATTCCATTTATATAAATGCAAGAGAACTTACATCTCCAAATATTGATGAAAGATTAAAATCCATTCAATATATACTTAACGCAACAGGCAAAGGATCTATTGATAACTTATTTAGGTCTTCTTTGCCTGACAAAAAAAGATATAACATAAAAGACAATTATGAAGACATATATTTAAGACTTAGAAGATTCATAAGATCTCCAAATCCAAAAGAAGACAAACTTAAAGAATATTTACCAATAATAAAAAATTCTGCAAGAAATGCAAATCGAAGATATAGATTGTTGGCTAGCCAAGTCGGATTTGACGAAGGAGATTTCCTAACTATAGGTTTAATACATTTGACATGTTTCTTGCATGAATACGAAAATAAAGAAGATGTTAAAAATATTTCCATACTAAGGAGATACTTAAATCAAAGGTATTCTGAGTGGAGTAAATCTACTTTTAGAAAGCATAAAAATGCTTATACAGATATAGTTGTTTCGTCTAAAGATCATTCAGATGAAGTTAAAAATTATCTAGAAACAGAAGAATTAATTTATAAACACTCACAAGACGAGGAATATACAGATGAAGAATCTGTTTTTATAGATACTAAAACTAATGAAGAACACACTTTAAAGATTAAAAAATCTGGTTTAATTTCAGCATCTATATACATGAATGGTATAAAATTATTAGAATCAGACATAAATAAAATTAGAGAAAGAATAAATAAAGGTGAATTAAAGGTGAAAGTTCAAGATCTAGGTCCATCTGGACAAAAAAAGCATGAATATAAATGGCTAAGACCTTTGAATGAATCAGAAAAAGAAAATATAGAATTAGAAAAAAAGAAACTATATGATTCTTTAAATGACTTCGTAGAATGCACAAAATGCAATCAATTGGTTCAAAAAAATAAATTCGGCATAAGGACCATGAGACATAAGGATGGGACTTTTAAAGAGTGCAGGTTGCAATCTTATTGTAACTCATGTAAAAGTAAATACAATAAATTCTATGCTTCTTCTTCGTAGAAGATATTGGCTCTACTAATTTTTGGAGCCTTTTTAAACTGCTCATAAACTTCTTCCAATGTACAATCTCCTAGATCTTCTCTATGGCTGGGCGGCTTTAATAGGTAGAGTTCTACGTCATAAAAAGACAAAAATTCAACAATTTTTTGGGTTGACTTAAAAGCATCTAAATCTAATCCTAGATAAATTTTTCTTATACCCTTATTTATGAGAATAAGCAATTGATCATCGCTAACATTCTTACCAAAACTAGCTACTCCTCCGCCACATAAGTGTGTTTTAATACAATCAATCGGACCTTCACACAATATTGCGTGATTCTGACCTTCTAGCTTATCCTGGAAAAGTAAACATTTTCCTTTATTGAAATTTAGATAAGATTTTGGTACCTTACGTATTTCTCCATATTGATCTTTATAACTGGTGTCGTGTATATATCTATCTGTCCAGCCAACCAATAATCCATCTATATACATAGGAAATACTATTCTACTATGTTTTGTGTCATATCTTATATCGTAAAAATCTATTAAATCTCTATTTATGCCTCTGTCATTTAATAAATATTCAAATGCTGGTTTAAATTCTTCAGAATCTGGCTTACAAATATAATAAGGAAATTCTACTAATGGCAAATTAGATGTATCCACTTCCATAGAAGCTTTTGTTTCTCCCCAGTCTTTTATTTCTATTTTAATAGACGCTTCGCTAAAATTATAGTTAAAGTCTCCATATAAACTTTCTTTAACTATCTTTATAGAAGTTCTTAGGAGTTCAGCTAAAGCATATTCTGGTTTGCCTAGTTTATTGTCAGAACTAGCACAATACCAACAAATACTTAAACCATCCTTTTTTCTTATATATAATTTATCTGACTTACCACACTTAGGGCAATCAAATATCCACGAATTTTGATTTTGTTTATATTTTAAACCACTGGATTTTATAAAAGATTCTAATTTATCTTTATCCATTGAAATCTATATGTGTTCCTATAGAACCTTCTACCGTAAGTAAATCAGAATAATTTTCTTTAGCATATATTAATCCATCGTCATTTAAAAATACAAAGAAAAATATTCCTGTTCTAGGAGGCCATGGTTCAACATCAGGATTTAAAAGATGAAAAACATCATTATAATTTGCTAATTTTATCGAACTAGGAGGAGCAAGAATTCCTAAAACCATATCTCTATCGCATAAATCATTAAAAGCTTGAGTAACTTTAAATATTAATTTTTCTTTCTTTGTGTCATCTACATTTGCTGCAAAAAACTGACAAGCATATGTTTTTACATCACCATTTGGCAAAACTACATTTAACAATGTAGATTTAATTTGTTTATTTTCATCTTCTATTATTGCTCTGGCTTTTGAAGAAAAACTATTTAATATTTGTTTATATAAACTCTCAACTTCAAGAACAGATTCTTCAATATCTTTTATATCTTTTATTTTTTCAGCTACTTCTTTAAATTTTTCAATATCCATATAAATCCTTATCTAGAATCTAACTCAAAGATTGCTTTTTGAAGTTTACTATATAATTCAGGGCTATCTTTAATGGCAGAAATCATAGTGGCTTCTCCACGCCAACTGTCACCATCAAATTCATACATTACATTATTGGGTCTCTTTATAACACCAACATTAACAGCTAACCCAAATATCTCTTCATGTGTATTTATAATACCATTTTTGTAATCAAAAGTTAATTCTCCAACTCTTCCATCAATTCCTATTGAAGATTTTTCCATTCTATATTTAATCTTAAAACCAGTCTTTTCTTCTTTGCCGTCTAAATCTTTTCTTTCAGTATCTATAAATTCATTACCAATTGCATCAGTTTTCCCATCTTTATTTCTATTTTTATCTACATAAATCCAGTATTCAACATAATGCTGGACAGCGAATGCCGCTGCCATTCTTACCTTTTTGCCTTTTCTAATTAAATCTGGATCCATCTCAGCCCTTACTTGATTAGTACAAATAAGTCCAATGTTGTATCTCCTTATGACTGGCAATAGTCTTTTGAAACCTTCTTGTAATGTAGCAGCTTCGTCCCCTCTTTGTTGGGTCATAATGGTATCAGCATCCATAAAACGACGACCTTGAATATTATTAAGACTATCAATAGAAATGAGTTTAATAGGAGCCCCATCGGCACACATAGAATTAATTTCTTTTTCTATCTTATCGAATATACCATCAGGAGTGTTTACATTATAAGCAATATATCTTTCTGGATCTATCCCCCAAATTGAATATTGTTCTTTGGGCAACTGAACGTGCTCTCTTAGTTCTGTATTAAACTTAACTACTATGGCCTCTGGATCATCTCTATGTAATTGTCCTATGATTGCATATGTAAGTAAAGTTTTACCTCCTCCGGGAGGACCAAAAAAGGTAGCACTAAATCCTTTAGGCAAACCTCTAGATTTACCAAATATATAACTCAAACTAGGAGTAGGCATCTTAATACAATCTGAAAAAGGATCCTTATCTAAGTTTACTGCCCCATCTAGTTTCTCTAATTTACTTAACCATTTATTCATGTTCTAATCCACCTAATTTTTCTAAAAGTCTTATTTGTCTTCTAATGTCTAATTTTATTTCTTTTGGATCATTCCAGTTATCTATCCATTCCTCGTCTTTTAAGATTATATGCAATTTTTCTATACAAGCCTTATAAAGTTCTTCGTCTAACATATAATCTTCTTCTAAGTATTTTAATCCTTTAGACAATGCTATAAATAACTCCACACTTCCTCTAATTTGTATAAAATCAGATTTCTTTGCTCTAAGAACTTTCCATAAAGAATCTTGAAATTTATATAATAAATCCGCCGAATCATCACTTTCAAAAGGCTTGTACCCAGAAGAACCCATCTATTCCTCCATAAAACGATTGCTGTCTGGCCATTCAGACGAAACAGAAACTTGTCTTTTGCCCATAATTCCATTTTCAGAAGAAAATGAACGTATTACATCTTTGGCATTAAAATAATAATTCTTTAAAGCTTCTAGTTTCCCATCAATGAATTCAGAAAGAGCATTTAAAGCATCTGAAACATCTAGTGCATCTTGATATTCTCTGTCTGCTTCTAGTGCAGCTTTACGATAATCAGCGGTACTGGATAAACTTTTATTCTTTAAAACAGAATCAACTCTTTCTAACATCACCCTTGCACGTATGTTGTTTACACTTCTCATTGCCTGTGTATGTTCAAATCTGATAACAGCTCTCAATTCTAATGCTTCTGCTATGGCTGAATTAAAAATAGTTTCTAGTTCAAGAGCTTTAGGAGGGGTGGCAATACTAACTTCAGGACCTCTACTTAGAGCAGCATTAATACCCGTAATATTAATTTCTAAGTTTGGTAAACCAGGCAAGGCCCTTTTGCACGAAAGCTTAGTACTGCCATCTCCTATAAACATATTTATTTATCCTCTCTTAAATATTCTTTTAAAATCTTCATCCGACATTGATGCCGAAGTTCTGCCTTCGTTGGTTGCATGGTTGGAAACTGGAATAGAGCCAGAAGATGCAGATGGAATAGGATTTTCTCTTCCTGAACTAAATACTGCATCTACTACTTCTGGGTCAGACTGATAATCCACCAAACTGACCACTAAACCTTGAACTTGTTCAAAATCCAGTTTTCTTACAACTTTGTTTAATTCAAATGCTTCTGTTTGCATTCTAGTTAGAGTCTCTTTACTAAGAGGCGAAACCTTTAACCTAGAAACCACTTCTCCCTTATCTAATACGCTATCTCTTACAGCGGTAGCTTTCCATAGGGCAGTAGTACCCTGGCCAGTCTTTTCAAAATTCATCCAAACTCCACGCTCAGCATCTGCTGGATGAATACCGAAAGCTTTTAATTCTGTACGTTCTCTGCCAAAATCTTGCCACAGCCTGGTCTTCATCTTTAGTAGACCAATCTTTTCGTCTCTATCCATGGCATTCATTACATGTACAATTTCTAGATGATGCTCGTCTAGAAAACTTTTTAACATAACAGAAGCTTTTTCTGAAGTTACAGTTTCTAGTTCTTTTTTAGTTTTTTCAACGAAAACGCATTCAGGACAACTAGAACCTAAACATGCAAAATTTCTAGGCATACCTCCCGCCCCTTCATAACCCCAGTGAATTACCTGCTTTTGAAACCAGATTCCATCCTGGGCTAAATCTTTAAACGGGGGAAGTATTCTATATACATTTGATCCTTCTTTAATATTAAAGAAATTTCTTTTAATTCTCTTTTTACTCTCTAAATCGTCTGTCGGGGTTCCTATGTTAAACTCATTCATTTTTATTATCCTTTCTGTGAAACAGTCTTAGTAAATTGCTTCGTTATCTTGTTTGTTAGTCTTGCATCAAATATTTCAGTTTCGCTGTCTAAATCTAAAACTACATAATTATTAGAAATAGATTTAGAAAGTGCATCCGCTTCTTCTTTATCGCTACACATAATTACTACTTGATTAAGATCTTCCGTTCTCTTGTCAGATAAAGATTTTGAAATAATCTGATTTTCTAAATAGGCGAGTTGCAAGGTTTCAGACGAAGATTCTTTTACAAGTTTTCTAACCAACTTAAATACTTCGTCCCTATCTTTACATGCTTCAATTGATTTTATTTTAGGTTCAGTTACATATTCTAAGTCTAATTCCTTTCCTAATCTAGCCATTTCTCCAATCAAAAGCATTACTGAATGAGAATTAAATTCTCTTTTTCTATCTAAAGATGCATCAATAGGATCAGAAAGTTTATAATATAGAGCATCTGTATTAAAAACGAGATATTTATCACTATCTACTAATTTTAAGAATTCACTGCGATGCGCAGTTCCGTAAGTCAAAATAAATACGGAATTTTGTCTAAGAGCCCTTGCATATTCATTTCTCAGAGCATTCATTCTGTCGCCGGATACTCTTTGGGCAGTAAGCTGACCATTTATAGTCATTTTGTCCCATCCAGTTAAATCTCTTTCTACTATTTTCTTATGCTCAAAATATTCTGAAACTATACTTTTAAGAACTTTATTAATCATAATTTATTCCTTTTCTAATGCTTTTTCAATAACAAAAACTTTCTCTAAAACAAATGGTCTATCTATATTCCACCTGTTCAATACTGCCATTATCACACTTCCTGTAAGATCTGATTTTGGTACGCCAGACATCCTATTGTCTTTTCTTGGCCATTTAGCAAATTCGTATATATTTCCACCTATATCTAATTTCAAACTAATTGCATCCATAGTTTTATTAGCAAATTTAAAATTTCTGTGTTCAATCACATACGCTATTATTGCTACAGAAATTCTTTTAGTTGGACCCAATTCCTCATTCATCAATTGTTTAAATTGATTTGAATTTAACAATGGTAAATCTAATTCATTTAATAGATTATTTATACTGTGATTGTTTTCTGATATATATTTAGTTAAGTCTTCAGAATATATAGGTAATATACTTTTTCTATATTGATATAATTTAGTCTTGCTTATATTTAAAATATCGGATTCTACCTGTTCTATATTCTTTTTGCCAGTCAAAGAAGCCATAGTTTTATTAAATAAAGCAAATTTATCTGAAATAGTCATATCTTTATCTTTGAACAAAGAATCTGCTACTCCACTTATTATTAGTTTATCCACAACACCAGAATTCAGAGCGCTTCTAGCTACTTCTTTCTTGGCTATTATCTTAGCACAAAAATCTTCAATATCTTTATAGGGTCTATTTTCACATATTTCTTTATGAGCTTGTGGACCTATGCCCATAAGTAAATCTATTGGGGCTTGTATTTTATCTCCTACTATGTCAAAAACATCTTTAGACAAGTTTATATCAGGGAAAGCTACTAATTCATTGCAATAAGGCCAAAACTTATCTAACACTTCATCTTTTTTTGCGTTCTTTAAAACAGAACACCACCATTCTAATGGATAGTGATATTTAAGGAAAGCACAGGCATATGAGACATAGGAATATGTGTGCGAATGTGCAGAACAAAATCCGTATTGACCGAAAGTTTCTAACATGTCCCACACTTTATTTGCTTGCTTAATTCCTATTTTTTCAGAAGCTCTCTCTACAAACTTAGGCTTCATCTTTAGGACTTTTTCCATTTTCTTCTTACCTATATTAACCCTAAAATCATTAACTTCCTTAGCATCACAATCAGTAAGAACTTTATATATATTCATTAATTGTTCCTGATAAATCAATACACCTTTAGTCTCAGGAATCAAATCATCCAATAGAGAAATTTCACTTTTATAATCACTATTTCTTAGTCTGAAAGCAAATTCTTGCAACATATTATACATCTTCCCAGTTTTTTCATTCTTTGCAAAATAGTCTAACGGACCAGGACGATTAAGTGCATTGAAAGCAGCAATACCTTCTATAGATTTTATAGAAGGCTTTCCATCAACTTCAAAATCAAATTCTTTTAACCATCTTTTGGCAGAAGGAGTATCCAATTGAAAAACAGTTTCCGTGTCCCCATCACATATTGTTCTATAAACATTCATATCCTCTGGCAAATCCCATATATCATAAAATTTATCTTTAAAAGGAATCAGCCTTACTAAAGGAATTTTCTTACCATTTGTAAAAAATTCTTTACTTATTCCATTCTTTTTTCTTATAAGTTTTAAGCAATCTCCAACATCTGACAAAGAATTTACACAAAGGAAATCTAATTTAATTCCACCATTAGATTCACAGTCTCCCATTGCATACTGAGTCACAGTAACGTCGCCAACCTTCATTAAAGGAATGAACTCTTTTACTGGTTTATCGGCCACTAAAAATGCACTTGCATGACGACCTTTTGATCTGCAAATTTGCAAACACTTCTCAACAATTTCAAATTCTTCTGGATATTTTTTTATATATTCTTGAAGAGGAGCACAAGTATCTATTATACCCTTAATTTCTTTTCCATCAGAATCTTTATATCCAAAAAGATAATTATAATCTGATATGCCTTGTGGTGGATATGGTATTTTTCCAGTAATTTTTTCTATATAACTATCAACTTCTCCATTGTGTAATGCTCTATTTACATCTTTTATTGATGATCTTATTCTCATCTGAGTATCAGTAGATATTTGAGCAAAATACTCTCCAAATCTCTCTTTTAAATATTCTTTCTTGGGTCCAACTAGTAAATCTCTATTAGGGAAATCCATATCTATATCAGGAAGTCTACCATCTTCAATTCTGTCTTTTGACAAAAATCTGTCTATTGATAAATTATGTTTTAAAGGATTTACATGAGTTATTCCAAACAAATAACACAATAAAACTCCTCCAGCCGAACCACGTCCTGGCGCGGTCAATTCTTCATTATCTTCGTATAATTTAAGAACTTCTTGGCAAGGGAAAAAATATGGCAACAAATCTATTTTTCCATTTGAAGTAAACAAATTTATTTCATACTTTAATCTTTCTACCATTTTTGGATTATTCCAATCCATCCTACCATTATCTTCTATAATCTTTGCAGCATAAGCCATAACATCTTTAGGATAGAATGAAGCAGGAATAGATGGCTTATAATCAAATTTGAAATCCTTAAATCTAGAACTCCAATCTATACTATTTTGTATTAATTCTTCAAAATCTCTTTGAGAAAGCCCCATATAATCAACAAAATATTCCTTTGCTTCCTGCCCAGATTTTCTATGATAGCTTCCTGCAAACTTCCATGAATGACCTGTTATACCATTAGTCAATTTTATGTCTTGAACTATCTTTTCATCAGGATAAGAAAAATGTGAATCATCAGAAAAAATTATTGGATCCTTATACTTCTTAGCCAGATTAAAAATAAACTTATTCGCATATAATTGTATGTCTCCATTTGGGAAATTGGGAGAACATTCGTTATTCATAAAGTCGGATACTTTTACTGCACTTACTATTTTTCCTTCTTTATTTTCCCATAATTTTCTGTTTTTAATTCCTTTTAAAAAGCTATGCCCATTGCCTTTATTAAAAGCTTTGACTAAATCTATTGCTTTAATTTCGCCATCTTCTGTTTTTAAGGTTTTGCCTTCATAAAATTTTAACTTTTCTCCATTTTCTAATTCAATAAATACTCCATCTTCCCATTTTTTATCACATATATTAGGAAATAATTCAACATAAAAATTTTCTGATTTAGCTAATGATCTTATTTTTTGATAATGAGCTTCAGCTATATCTTCTCTGTCATTCATCAAATGTCTAGCAACAATTCCAATTAAACAACTAGACCCCATCGTTATATCATATGAACCCAGTTCCTCTATTTCTTTCCAAGAAAATAAAGGCTTTTGTTCTGATCCGTGCTTTTCAGTTCTATTTAGCCAAGCATCGGAAAGAACGGTAGAAAGTTTTTCATAGGCTTTCTGATTTAAGCAATGCATAGTCAAATGGTAATATTTATTATAATTTGAATAAGTGTCATCTTTATCTTTCGATATTCCGAATTGTTTTAATATAGGACACTCATCATCACGGATATAACTCTCAATTCCAAGAATCGGCGTTAAATTATTGGCCTTAGCCAAATCATATACTGTTCTACAGGCACTTAAGACACCATGATCAGTAGTTACTAAACAGCCGGTTTCTAATTCTAATTCTTTCTTTAAAAAGTTTTTAGGCAAACTAGCTGTATCTAAACTACCTTGATGCACATGGCATGATGGCGGATTTTTAATTTTCATATGATTATGACATTAAAGTCTTTAGTTTTTCTAATAGCAAAGCAAATTCTTTTTCAAATTCTTCTTCTGTTAAGTTTAAAGCTTGAGCTATAATATGATTTGGAGCCCCAGAAGAATAACGTTTAATAAATTCTTCTATTGAATAATCAAATCTTTTAATAGCTATAAAATCTGGATCATTATAAATCTTATTTTTTATATCATCATCCATTTATTTATCTTTAAAAGGAACTATTTTTCCAACTCTTGTTAAATCTTTATTTAATAATTCTATTTCTTTATCTATCATTTTAAGAGCAAATTTTAAATCTTTTATCTTTTTTTTATTTAAAATTACTAATTCTTTCTCTTTTGTTATAGTTTCTTGAATTACTTTTAATAAATAAATAGTTCTCTTATACTCACTTATTAAAATTACTTGAATATCTTTAGTGTTTTCTTTGGATTTTCTTAAAAAACTTAAGTCTTTCTCTAAGTTAGAGATTTTTCTAAGAGATTCTTCTATAGCATTAGTCTTAAGGGCAAGATCGACTTCTACATCATTCTTGTTTATCTCTAGATCTTGTATGTATTTAAATATGTCCCCTTCTTTAGATCTGTTATTAGGCATTAAAATCCATTAAATGGCATTATTATTTTATCTAATGACTTGTCTTTTGTCATATTTTGATCTACTCTAATAAATCTAGAATCACCTACTGCATGTCCTTTTACAGACTCCCATATAAATTGGCCTCTAACATTCTCTAGGCCACCTAGGCTAACACTATAAGGATCTGGAGGAAGTAGACATCCGTTGGTAATTACTATACAGCTATTTGGTAAATGCAAAAGTGAAGGGAAATGGACATGCCCGACAACAAATAAAGAATATTCTTCTGTATCTTTCAGCGAAGCATTGATTCTATTTACTTGTTGCTCCAAATTTTTAGTATTTATATTGTTCCCTGGATAACCCACCGAAAAGACAGTATCTCCATGCGTCATAAAAAATTTCTTATCAAATGAATCATATGTGATATAGGGTCTTAAAGGAATTTCAAAATTAACATTAGTTAATGACTGACATGCCATTTTAACTCCGAAACTAATTACAGTACTATAATTATCCCATTTTTGTAAAGTAGCCCTATCGGTATGTCTTGGAGTTCTGTCATGGTTTCCTCCTACGCATCTTACATTTATTTTTCTAAATCTAGAAGAAAGAAAAGATACACACTGCGACAATAAATATATAGATCTACAAATTTGTTCAGTTATAGGCGCACCGTCTCTTTCATCTTGACGTAAATGTCCTTGAATTATATCTCCCCCAAATGTTAAATTTAAAATAGTATTTTCTCTATATTGTTCTTTGAACTCCGCTGTTTCCAAAGTAACTATAGCTAATGAACGGGCTTCTTCGATTATGCCATATGGATGCGGACATTCGCGACCATCTAAGTCTGACCCAAAATGTAGATCGCTTAAAAATACATTGTGTGATCTTTCGATTGGAGACTTATCTTTAAATCCACTATATTTAGGAGCTACTATCTTATCTTTAAATACTAATTTTCCTATCTCTTCTAGCTTTTCAAAAAAATAAGATTCTTTTATAGCCGACTTATTAAACTTACGATTAGATAAAGCCCTGGAATCTATATCTAGAGAAAAAGTATCTATATTATCTAATTTAACTTTAAAATTAGCTTCTTTTAATCTAGAGAATCTAACTCCTAATAAAGAATGTTTCTCTAATAAACTACCATCAACCATTCCCTTCCATTCATTATAAGACAAATCTAATGGATTTTTACCAATAGCTTTACTTACATCTTCTATGGATTGGACTAATATTTTTTCTAATTGTTTTTTATCCATATATTTAATTATTTGGTTCTGCTTCTGCTTCTTTCTTTAGAGTCTTATATACTTCTAATATTTCACAATTATCACCATCCACTAAATCAACTTTATCTGATCTTTTTTTGCCCCTAAGTTTATCCTTAAACTCTGGCTTTAATGAATCAAATTGTACGCTATTATAGCCAATCCCTTTAATCTTTCCTTCTTTATTGTATTCACACACAACCATCATGGTACCATCATCAATTGATTCTACTGATTCTAGAACTTTTTCTTCAACCAATTTAGCCAGACCATCTTTAGTCTCTTGAATTCTCTTTTGACGTTCATTTTCTCTATTTTTTAACATAGAGGCGGTTACTTTGTCCATAAATTCTTTCCCATTTACATCTAGGATAGCATTTATAAATTCTTCAAATGTAGACACTTTTTGACTTAACATTTGAAATTCATTGTCTACAAACTTAAAACCTTCTCTCATCATTCCAAGAGTTTTTTCTAGCATTTCAATTCTTTCTACTGCTCTAGGAACCTTAACTTCACTTGCTTGAACATTGTCTGACATATTTATTTTCCTTTCAATTTATGTAATATAACTTTACCTATAACATTCTCTTCAGTTATAGACTCTTCTGTAACTTTATCCATAAATTTTAATAACATTTCTCTATTTTCTTTTATAGTTTTAGCATTAGCCACAGTAGGGAAAGGGGCCATTTGAGATCTATCAATAGGTCTAATTTGTGCAGACGCTGAAATTAAATTAGGTTCTAGTATATCTTTGTTCGATAATATATAATTACCTTCATCAATTATTTGATTAGCTAATTCTCTAACTTTTGAAGGATCCTTATACTTTGTAAATGGACGAAACTGTATAAAATTATTGCATCCTCTTACTATATTTGTATAATAACTTATATTTAAAAATCTAATTAAAGATTTATATACATCTTTACATAGAACTTTAAAAGTAAAAATAAATACTAAAAATATATATTTAATTCTTAAAAATAATTTCATATTTACTTACTAGCCTTTACAATACTTTGACCTATAGCAGAGGCCATAAATGGATTTGAAGCAACACTATTTGCCATTTCTCCTGCTTGGGCCGCCATCATCATATTCTGCGCGGCCATCGAAGGCATTGGAGCAGGTTTAGCAGCAGCAGGACCAGGCTTAACTTGGCCTTCCATATTTATTTCTGGATGAACTACAGTACCATCTGGTCTAGTAATCGCTACTGGACTAGTAATTACTTTCTTAGGTCTTCCACCTTTTCTCTTAACTTGAACCGGAGCTTTGACAGGAGCCTGAACTACAGGCTGCATACTTTCTGGTTCCTGATATTGAGATTCTTCTTCTACAGTTTCTACAAATTTAACTTTTGGGGCTTCAGAAAATACGGTTTTCTTCAATCTTAATTCAGGTTTCTTTACAGGTACTTGTTTATTTAAAGTAGGCGGCAGCTTAGGCGTAGTCGAACCTAATAATTTAGGTTTAGACAAAAGGGTGTTGGCTACAGTTTTAAGCGCAGTAATTTCTTCATCACTAAACACAGATTGAGTTTTTTCTGCTTTTATACCTAATAATGTTTCAAGTCTATCGGTAATAAATTGTCTAATTTCTTCTTGAACTTGTGCTGCTATCGGAGATAATTCGCCAGCAAACAATGAATCATTCAATAAAAGCTTATAGCAATTTGCTTGCTCTAATCTTTGTTCAACGCCTTGCATAACAGTCTGAATTTCTGGTTGAGGTTCAGACGTACTTACTACCACAGCAGGCACATTTTCGGCAACAGGAACAGAACCTGGATTTAATACACTAGCAAATACTTTTCTAAGTATTTCTTGTTCTTGTTGTTGCAATTGGTCAGTTTCTAGACTCATAAATAATCCGTTTCTATATATTACTTTATTTCTAAGATCCTATTGTCCAGTACTTCCAAAACCATTCTCTCCACGAATAGTATTACTTAATTCTAATACTTCTTCTATATTTACTTTAATATATGGCATTACTATTAATTGAGCTATTCTGTCGCCATGATGCAACGATATATCTTGATTTGATATATTCCATACCTGAACCATTACTTGACCTCGAAAATCACTATCCAGAACACCAGATATCATTAAACCTTTTCTAAAAGCAGAAGAACGGGGCCTAATGATACCAACAGTACCTTTGGGAAGTTCTAACGATAGTCCAGTATTTATAACATATACAGATTTATTATGATAAACACTTTCTGTTTGTAACCATATTCCACATTCCCTTAATCTTTCATCTAAATATGTATATAAATCTAAGCCAGCGGCTTCTTCTGATCCATAAGATGGAATTTTAGCATCTTCATATAATTTCTTAATTTTAAGATCCATAATATTTATTTAATTGGACAAGCTCCTCCTTCACACTCTAAATTATCTAATAAATTATGATCTCCAATTTTATTAACATCTATTGATTTCACATTACCAGACAAAACATCAAATTGTTCTTTTGTAATTTTCTCTTTCGGAGCCTGTTTAAAACCATGATCATTATAGCACAAAAAAGAAATAGTTTTAATATATTGTAAGTTATCTTTTAGCCATTCTTTAAGTTTAGCAAGTTCTTCTCTTCTATAATAAACTGTCACAGAAACAGATTGATCAGACCAATATTTTTGAACCATTTTTACTACTTCTAACTGTTTCCATGTATCCCAGTTTTCATCGGCTACAGGAAATTCTCTTGGTACATTTTCATAAAAATCAACCACAACGGTAGTATGATCTATTGTATTATCAAATTTAATCACAGGTTCAATTTTATGACCAGCCTCCTTTAATAAAGGAATCAAAGGATCATTAGATGCAAATCTGACTCTTTGTATAAAATATCTAGAATATGCAGGATGTATTCCTTCGTATCCTCTCATGTCTAATAATTTAGAAATAGTCCCAGAAGGCTTAACTACTGTCGTTCTTATACTTTGAGGTATACTTAATTCTTTAGAATAAGAAATATTTTCTTTTTGTATAGCTTGATAAACAATATCTAAATCTTTTGGATTAAACAATGGACTCTGTAAACAACCAGTTATACCAGTACCAATTCTCCTATTTCTTTTTATAACTTCGTCACACTCTAAATGATGATAGTTTTCACAAGCAACTCTTTTTCCCCATCTATGCATTAAAATACCTGCTTCTACAAATTCATCTAAATTATTTAAATTTGGTAAAGCTATTTCTTGAAGATTACAAGCTTCTTTACTTTCTAGAGTAGCTTCGCCACAATTACTAACTAAACAACCTCCGGTCCAATACGTATGCTCATTACAATCAACTGTTATATCAAAAACTTCAGTATCTTCTAAATATTCTACCTCTTTTATATCAGAAGATATAATTTTAGGATTTATTTTAGTTATTTTTATTTTATCGTTTTTATATTTTTGAATAAAACCTATAAGATTTACAAATTTTTCTCTGTCTGAAGTTATATTTAAATCATAACTTTGTTTGCATTCATATGGTCCATTTGAAAATTCTACACTTTTTGGTTTATTAATAGTTATATAGGAATTTATTCCAATAGAAGACAACATCTGATAAACTTGTTCTATTAGTATTTTACTACTTTGTTTAATAGAAATTCTATTATCAACAACTGTCCCATTCGCAGAAAACAATCCTCTCAAAAAAGAGATTTTTTTGTCTGTAGATCCATAAAAAAATCTATCTGGAACTTCTCTTAAAAATGTTTTTGGCAATTCTAAATAATTTATAGATGTTTTTACTTCAAAAACATTTTTACTTATACCAAGTCTTTTTTTTAATATTAAATCTTTTATTTCACTATCAAAATAATCCTTATCTTTTTCTCCTATATATAAAACAACCAAATTATTACTTGCTTTATGTACACTTCCATCTCCAATAACTAAGCCGTCCATTACATCAAAAATATTTATTTTACAAGTTTCAACATCTGGGCCTGATACAGAATCTATATTTGTAGCATCCTTGACTTCTATTTTTTCCCCATTTTGCAATATTCTATGATTTTCTGTTCCTATGAATGAACCTCTTGTAGTATTATATTTTAAAACAGGTTTTATACCTGTACTCCATTTTTTTATAACTTTAGTCCATTCACAACCGGACCATATAAAATCTCCTATATTTATATTACCTATTGTAGAAATTCCATTTTTTGTTAATACTGTAGCATATGAAGGCTGACAAGGATTCGTACCACGAGCAGTATCCTTTTTTAATTCCCCCATTCTACCATATTTTTGAATATTAGATAAATTCACAATCCCAAATGCCTCTCCTAATTCATAAGTTTTCCAAAATAAAGGATGTAAATCTTCTACATCATTACAAATAACCGAATAATTTGCCATTGCTCTTTGTGTAGGCAGTGTACCAAGATCCCATCTTTTTGCTTTTAAATAATCCTTATCAAAAGGATCTCCTATTATAATAATGGCAGACCTTCTTACATTTCCCATTACTACCATTTCACCTATGGCACAAAAAATATCTGCCACATTCAATGGTTCCAGATTTTTACCTGCCCTAGACGAAAGAATCTTACAAGCTTTTTCTGCAAATTGTACTAATGGGATTGGGCCTGAACTTGTCCCCCCAAAACCAGATATTGGCTCTCCATAGCCTCTAATGCAAACAGTAGAATACGAAAATGATTTTCCAGTTTCCAAAAAAGATTCTAAAATCATAGAAGTAAGTTTACACCATCCTTCTCTAGAATCTGGAACTATAAAATCAGCATCTTTAGTTGCTTTATGTACAATATTTACATCTTTTTTTACTTTAGGAAGTTTAGACGTATATCTATGCTCAACGGAAAGTCCTACGCCACCACCTAACATTAATAAATCTTGGCCTATTACTAAATTTTCCCAATTATCAGAAGTTAAAAACCAGCAATTATTTAATGCAGATCCTCCTAATCTGGAATGTGCCGGAGCACCTGAAAACCACCATCCTCTTCCAGCAGGTCCTGCCTTTCTATTTTTTAAAAAATATTCTAATCTCTTAATTTCTTTTTCAGATACATTATGATTTTTTATATTACCAGATATTACTCTATCAACAGTATCTTTCCAGTTTTCTAAACTCCCGTTATCTTTCCTTGCATAGGTTCTTTTGTATATAATTTTTGCTAAATTAGACCATTCACCCATTTATTTTCCCTCACAAATCTTTGCACCTTTAATATAAGCTAAGCCAAGTAAAATTGCATCCGATTGATCGTTCTCTTTTTGTCTTAAATTTAATCCAAATAGTTCATTAACCATTCTAACAGATAAATGTTTCCATGTTATTTTACCTTTAAGTCCTAATTCCTTTTTAGATTTGTTTGATCTTTTAGCTTCATTTACTTTTTTATTATTCTTCTTATCATCTTTACTTAATCTTAATTCTAAAGTTTTTCTCCAATCAGATGATGAAACTAAATAAAAATCAATCTTTAATTTAATTAAAACTTCATATATTTTAATATGAAGAAAACTCAAAAGCTTTTGGGTAAATCTTTGTTTTCCACCGATTAAGTTCTTCTATAATAACTTTATTAGGCTCAAATCTTGTACAAATTTCTTCTACTCCAGAAGAAAGATCTTTTGCTATTGCAACATGTCTATATGGATAAGGAAAATCCTTATAATCAGATATTTCTATTTTTCCATACTCCAATAATTTACCAGATTCACTCATCAGAGCCCATCCAGTTTTAGTTGAAATATCTAACGATAAAATAGTATATTCTGGTTCAGGTGCTCTTTTTTTACGCACGGCCTCTATCCTTTAGCACCTTATAAGCAAACTTTATCTTCAGTTTATTTTCTTTACTATCTATTCTATACGGTTCCATTAAATTATCGTAAGACTCTTTAGCACTTAAAAGTTCTGGATCCACCTTTTTTAAAATATCTAATTCTGCTTGTGCTTTGGCTATTTCAGATATTCTTTTATTAATTTCATCTTCTGGAGCAACCGAAACAGCATCCATCCACTCCTTAGATAAGGAGTCAAAATTATCTTTATTCCCTATTCCTTTATGTCTTGGCATTATATTAATCCCTCATCTTTTAAAATACAAAGTACTTCATTGTATCCTTCTAATCTACCTGTATAAAAATGACCAGCTATCGCATCTAATTTATCTTTTGCTCTATCTAATGATATAGAATCATATTTAATTTTACTTTCAATAAATTCTTTGACCTTTTGAAGTTTATCTTTATTGTCCACTTTTAACCTCGGAATATTTTCCATCAAATTCTACATCTATAGTTCTATCATATAATTCTTTAACTTCTGTACTATGATCTACAATCAATATTAATCTGTCTTGAGCTGCCATTTTTAATATATCTAAACAAACTTCTTTTTCTTTATTTGTTAATCCTTCAAATGCTTCATCTATCATTAGCCACCCAGGAACATTTCCTGTTCTGCTTTCTATTATCTTAGACAAAGCTAGATCTACCATCAATTCAACAGAAGAACTTTGTCCTCCTGATATTAAATCTATTGGTGCCTCAGCTCCATTTATATTCAAAATAGGAACTATCTTAGATTTTATATTACCAGAATTAGTTTCAGATATACTATTGAAAGTTATTGAATAATTAGAAACATTTGGTATATACTTTAAATATTCTGATGTTTTACTAGATAATTCCATTAATACTTCATCAAATATAGATCCTAAAAATCCTTCTCTACTTATTATATGATAAAAATCTTCTAATTCATTTTTTAAATTAAGATTTTCTTCTCTATCTTCTTTAAGTCCTGATAATTTATATTTTAAATCTAAAAATCTATTGTTGTATTCATCTAATATATTACATCTTTCTAATTTTAACTGTGCTTCTTCTAAAGTTTTCTGCAATCTGTCTGTTTCTTCTTCTAATGGTTCAACAGACTGGATATTCCATTTCTTCATAGTATAATCTATTAAATTCTTGGATGCTAATTCGAGTTTTAATATTCTTAGATTTTTCTTTTTATTTACAGATTCTTTATAGGAATTAAATAATATTTCTTCTTTAATTAATTTCTGATTTATTTCTTTTTCTCTTTCACGCTCTACTTCTAGTTCTGGTATTTTAAAAGAATCGATATCTTGATGTAATTTCTTTATTAATTCTATGGATTCTTCAGATTCTTGTATTTTTATTTTATTATTCTTAATACCATTTTCTAATGAAGAAATTCTGTCTATTATATGTTTATAAAATTCTTCTGGAGGAATCCAATGTTGTTTACAAGTTGAACAAGTTTTTGTATTTTTAGCTTCTTCTAATTTTGCTCTTTCTTCTCTTAAATGTATTTCTGAGGAACTTATATTGGCTGAAAGATAATTTATATCAACTATCTTTTTAGATAAATCATGAACCGTTTTATTCATTCTGAATAATTCAGATTTATATCTTAACTCTAAATTCTTTATCTTTTCTCTACTTTTATCTAAAGAATTTTTAGTATTTTGAAATATTATATTTGATTTAAAATTTATTTTTTTTGTATAAATTTCATCTATCTTAAAAAGAATTCTATTTTCTCTATGTTTTATTTCAGCTATTGAAGCACTGATTGCCTTATCTACTTCCATTCTTTTTTTATTTAAATCATTTATTAAATTTTTAGTATATAAAATACCTTTTTGTAATGATTCTTTCTCTTTTTCTGCTCCATGTAAATCGAAAAATCTACTAACTTTTTCTGGCCATTTAAAATTATCTATTTGATCTTGATATATATTTATTTGTGTAGATATATTGTTTAATACTTCATCTGTTTTATTTATATCTTCTTTAAACTCTTTTTGTAATTTATCAAAATCTTTTAGTCCTAGAACAGAGGATAAAAATTCTTTCTTTTCTGAATCACCTATAGATAGGAATAAACCCTTGCTTCTTTGTTTTCTATAAGTAAGGAGTTCTATTAAATTTGGATCTATAGTTAATATTTTGCTTATTTCTTCATTTATTACCTTACTGGAACCTTTTACTTGATTTCCATCAATAGATAACTTTAATTTATCTCCTCTTTCTATAGTAATATTTTTATTATTTATTTCTAGTTCTAATAAAACATTAGGATTTTTATCTGAATACCATGATTTTAATTTAGTAGAAGGATATGGACAATAGCCTAGAGCATAAGAAATAGCTAAAAATATTGTACTCTTGCCATATCCAGAGCCCCCTTTTATTCCAAATAAACCATATTCAGGAAAATCTAATGATAATTCTTTAAATGATCTAAAGTTTTCTAATTTTATATGTTTTAATTTAATCACTTTTTGTAGAATCCGTTTTACTTCTTTCTTTAAAAATTTCTTCAGAATCCACTAATCTTTCTACTTTTCTTACCATAGCACCATTGTCTAAAACCTCTTTATGTTCAATATTTGGTGATTTAATAGTTCTTATTAATGGAATGTTACAATTTTTACATTTTTTGTCTTTTCCATCGTTTTCATTCTTGAGAAGAAATGAGAATGGTGTATTACAATACGGACACTTAAAATAAAATAATGGCATTTATTTGTGATTTAAATGTTCACACTGATCTACTGAATGGAAAGATCCATGCAATAAATCAAAACTAAATAAAGAACCAAATTTATTTACTGGTCCTCTATCCGTAAAAATCATTAAATCGTATCTTTCAAAAGCCTTATTATCATCATCATGTTCTGCTATTATTACAGCAGGAAAACATCTATTGCCAAGAACACAATGTACAATATTTCCAATAACAATCTTAGATCTATCCATTTTATATCCTTTCATTTGCAGGATTTTCTGCCCCTGCATCTCTTAAAAATCTGTTAGTATCTGATGATTCTGTTCTTTCTAAAACATCATCTCTTTCAAAAACAACAACTCCACCCAGAGTTCCTAGCAATGACGCAATAGAAATAGCGTTTCTAACAGCCTCTAATACTGCCGGTAAACTATCTAATATCATGTTTTTAGGATCTAAAGCATCTACAAGCTTTCTTTCCTGAGCATCATAAACAATAGTTTTATTATCCTCAAAATTATCTTCTATTGCATATATAATACTATCCAATTCAGAATTTTCAAGCGGTGGGCCAGGATCTGTTGGACCATTTTGTCTTTCACTGCTTAAACCAACATTAGATAATAATCTAACAATAGGTTCCTTCAAAGAAGGAATAAGAATTTTAGTTACCACATCGTCATCATAATATTCACTTTCGCTCAACTTATCACAAACTTTTAATAATCCCCATCCGCCGCCGGGCAAAAATCCGCTTTTTATACTGCCTCTAATTGCACAGACAGCATCTTCTGCTCTATCTTTCTTTTCTCTTAATTCTCCGTTAGATGAACCAACTACTTTAAGCCTAGCTATGCCTCCAGTTAATTTAGCTATGCGCTCATTTAAAATAGAAACTTCATATTTACTTTCTGCTGTTTTCAATTGTTCTTTAAGTCCAGATATCCTGTCAAATATTTCTATTTCATCGGGGTTTCCAACTAAAGTACTTCTAAATCTAAGAACTTCAAAAGATTCCATAGTAGATCCTAGATCTTCAACTGTTGCTTTACTTATAGGATTGCTTAATGGATCAAAAATTTTAGCCCCAGTAAAAGCAGATAAATCTTGTAAGAAATGCATTTGACTATTTAAAATAGCATTCATCGGCGCAACTAATGGGAAAACATTTATAGTATTTGGTAAAGGGAAATTTCCTGCTAAATCAGCCAAGACAGATTCAGAAAAACCACAAGACACTAAAATCACATTACTAGTAAAGTCTTTATTTTGCCAGGCATCCGATATATCCATCATTAATTTGACAATTAATTGTGTTTCAGATATTCTTCCATGATATAAAACAAATACTGGTTTAGATAAAAAGACCCTTTGTTTAGCAGGGTCATTTATAAAAGCAGGGAAGAATTTAGCACAAGATTCTTCATAACCAATGGGAATAGGGAATCCTTCTATTCTTTCAACTTCATAATGAGAAGGACCGGATGATTCAATAATTGTAACGTTGCCTTCATCCCCGCAAAGTTCAAAACAATTGACAACTGCATCTGCTAATTTTTCGTCACCATTTGCAGATATTCTAGCAATTGCTCTCATAAATGGTTTTGCTTCTTCCATTGAATTTGGCATTTTTATAGATACTTCGTTTAAAGTTGGCTCTATAATATTATCAAAAATTTCTTCTATTTTTCTAGTTATTTTTTGAGGGGAAACTTTTGTATTAATTTTTAAATAGTTATTAAGGTTTCTAACAATGGATTCAGCCAGGATAGTAGCAGTAGTGGTACCATCTCCTGCATCATTGCCTGTCTTTACGGCCGCGTCTCTTGCTGATTCCATTATACAATGAGAAACGGGGTCAAGGAACCCAATACTTTTAAAGACACTGACGCCATCTTTACTGATCACCGGGCAAATATTTAACTCTTGTCTTTCTATTAAAACAGGCTGTCCTCCAGGACCTAAAGTACCACCCACTATATCAGAAATAGTTTTCATCGTATTTAATATCTTTTGAGACAGAAAATCACCCTTAGTCACTACTCTTTTAGCTACAGATTTAACTTTTCTATATTCCATGTAAACTTCCTTCCATAAAAAATATTAAACAAAATATCTTTCCTTTTTTCTTGAAATGGGATATATTTGTAATTATTTTCCCTTTTAATTATTCTGTCCAGCGGATCTTTTTTAATAGGTATTTGATTTCTATTATTAGATATTATTCTCTTTTCATAAAATCTAACTTTACCATATTTATCTTGTTCTCTATATCTTTCTGAATAAGAAAACAATTTTTGAGAAGATCTTAAATCTTTTAGATATCTATAAACCTGTCTTTTAGACATTCCTATTGTTTTAGCCAAATATTCAGTAGTTGCAAAACAAGGTCTATTCTTAGACAAAGATTTAACTAATTTAAAAAGTTTTTCTTTCTTTGAATTATATCTAATTGTATTCTTATTCATTTCTCATCAAACAATTATCATTACTGGTTAAGATCTTAAGTTATGGCACTCAGACTTAAAACCTACTATTACTAAAATATATAATATACTTAAAGTAATATAAACAACTCTTCTATAGTAAATAAACTTATAATAAGAACTTATCTGCGTGCCAACACTTTAGGATCTTAAAAGTTATTGATAATACTAATAGATGATGAAAATTGTTTATTTAGATGTAGATGGGATATTACTGGATTTTAATAGTTATATAATAAGTCTATACGAAGAAAAATATAATTATAAATTTCCTAAAGGCTATTTGCCTGGGAGCTGGGGTATGACTGATTGTATTCCAGGCAAGGAAATAGCACATTGGAAAGATATGGTTCCAGAAGATTGGCCTAGTTTACTTAAATCTTTACCTGGAGCAAGAGATTTTATAGAAAAATTAAGAGACATAGAAGGAGTTCATATAATATTAGTAACTGCTTTAAACCAAAAAAAACAAATATATAGAATTAAAAATTTAAGAGAACTTGATATTTATTATGATGAAATTTTTTTTACAGGCTATAAACAAAGTAAAGCAAATTTAATAGAAGAATTAAATGATAGATTTATAGATAGATATTCAGTAGAAAAAATTATATTTGTTGATGATAAACTTTATAATTGTGTAGATGTTTTAAATAAGTTTGAATTTTATCCTAAATGTAAATTATTTAAAGTTTATTCAATAGACATGCCTTATAATGACAAAGAAATAGAAAATAGTATATTAAAAGCAAATAATAAATTTAAAGTATTGCCTAATTATAATGAGTTATTTGAAACTATATTGAAGGATCTAAATTAATGTTTATTGAATTTATAGGGGTGCCAGCATCTGGTAAAAGTACTATAGCTGCTAAAATTTTCTCTAAATTAAAAGAAGAAAATCATCATTGTGAATTTATATTAGAATATGCCAGACATTATATAGCAAGAAAAAAATATGATAATGAGGGGAAAGATATTATTTTAACAAATGAAGATCAATTGAAAATATTTGTAAAACAGTTTTATTTGCAAAAAGTTATGTTGGGTTCTTGCCCGTTAGTAATAACAGATAGTTCCATATTTAATACCTTACTATACAAAGATAAAAATTACCAAGATTCTTATTTTAGATCTAAAATAGAAGAACATGAGGTTGATATTGTATTTTTCTGTTATCCTGTAAAAAGAAATAATGTTAAAGATACTAATAGAGTTCATTCAGAGCAATTTTCTATTGATCTTCATAAAAAATCTCTTGATATATTGAAATCTTATACTGACATAGATAACTTTATACATCTGGATGGCGATGTAGAAACCAGATTTAATATAGCCTATAATACGATCAAAGAAAGACTATAATGCATTTAACACTAGAAAGTCCTACAAAACTTAGGCTAGAAATAGATTGTCCTATAGAAGAATTTAAAAAACTTCTATCATATGAGTCTAAACAAAATAAGTATACCTTAGAAAGGATGTTGAAAAATAAACATTTTTATAGAGATTATTCAATATCTACAAGACAGAAGATGATAGAATCAATGAAAAAGAAAGTACAAGTTTCTCTTGTTATGGAGGATGAAAAAGGATTTTATACTTATCCTGGTCTTTTAGAAACAATTAAAAATCATTTTGGAATCATTGAATTAACTAATTTAGTTGAATATCCAGAAGAAGGATATATCCCTATATCTAAAAAATTAGAGTTTCCATTATATTATTATCAAGAAGAAATGGTAAATAAACTAATTGAATCAAAACACGCCTCTATAGAACGGAGCCACATCTGGAGGCAAAAGTGCCATTATTTATGAGTTAGTTAGAAGACACCAACTTAAATCTTTAATCATAGCTCCTACAGAAAATATTTTTAATCAATTATATGAAATGTTCTATAGATACTATGGTCCTAGATATGTAGGTAGATTTGGAGCAGGCCGAAGAGAAGTTGATAAACCTATAACAGTTGGAATAGCAAAATCATTAACTAATGTAAAAGATGAAAAGATACATGCCTACAAACACTTAATTAAGTGTAAAGTTTTAATAGTAGACGAAAGTCATACGGTTCCTACGGAAACTCTCTTAAGTGTTTGTAATGGAATATGTAAAAATGTTCCATACAGGTATTTCGTTTCTGGGACTCAAACAAGAAATGATGGTAGTGAACTTTTATTAAAAGGTTTAATAGGACCAATAGTGGGCAAACTTACTGTACAAGATTTAGTTGATAAGAGTTTTATATCTAAGCCAATATTTAAAATGTTTAATATAATAAGCGAGTCTGCTTATTCCTCTGCTGAAGCTTTGGCTATGATAAGAAAACATTATTTATATAATGAAAAAGTATATGAAAAGGCGGCTTTTTTAGCAAATAAATTTGTTGGAGAAATGGGATTTCCAGTATTAATATTATTGGATGAATTAGAACAATATAAATTGATTTCTCCTCTTTTAAAATTTGATCATAAATTTGCTTTTGGCGGAAATGTAGATGGCTTTGAGGGAATAAAGAAAGAGAATCCAACTAAATTAGTAGAACAATTTAATAATTTAGAGTATCCGATACTAATCGGAACTGATTGTATAAGTATGGGAACTAATGTCTTGCCGGTGCAGGCAGTTATTTTAATTAAAGGTGGCAAATCAGAAATAAGATTTAGACAAGCTGTAGGCAGGGGATTAAGAAAAGTGCCTGGGAAAGATTTTTGTTATATAATAGATTTTAATATAGAAAATATACCAATGTTAAACAGACATGCTATGGAGAGGAAAAGGATATATGAATCTATATATCCTCCTGTAAATATAATAAATGATTAAAGATTTTACAATAGACAATCATTTTATTCAATTTGCTAGTATTCGGAGATGAAATAATTTCTGGATATGATGTAGACAAAGATGAATGGGATAAATTACAAAAAAATCAGATAGAAACTTTAGTTAAATTAGAGAAAAAGTTTAGGCTAAAGATAAATAAACATAAATATTGTAATGTTATATATAAAGAATTTATAAGAATGATAATAGAAGATAAAAAGAATATATTAGCTGCTCAACCATATTTTAGAGAAAGAAAAGAAGTATTTGCAAAAGAAATTATCCCTGCTATAAAAAATGAAAATATAAAGAATCTTTCTAAGTATAATTTTAATTATTTATTTATATCATTCGTTTTGAATATGTACAATTATAGGATAAACAAAGATATAAGAAATTTAGCTACGCAAATAGAAAAAATGAGAAATGAATTAGTTGAATTAAATATGCCCTTAGCTATATCTAGAGCAAGAATTTTTTGGTCTAAAACTCCTAAATCTCATCGGATCTTATATGGATTTAATACAAATAATGGCAGAGGGATTAATAAATGCTATAGATAAATTTGTTTTACCATATACGCCCGTATTTAGATCGGTCGCAATAGGAAGAATGACTGGCAATGCAATAGAAACCTATAGTGATACAATTGTACACTTCTATCCTTCTGACAAAAATAAGATATATAGGGCTAATAAAGTAAATAAAGAAGGATCAGATCAAACTGTAGATTATGATAATTTATCAGAGGATATTAATAAAGATGTTTTAGAAAAATCTAAAATAACTAATCCGGTTGAAATCAGAAATCTTATGGTGGCGGCAAGTCATGTTTCATTAGAATCTACTTTAACTTCAGAAGATGGAGAAGAAAATGAAACTCAATATGAAGATCCTAGATATAGACCAGATGAAATAGTAGAAAGCAATAATACGTACAATGCATTAAGAAAAGCTTATGATAGTTTGACTATATTTGAAAAAAAGATATTAAGAATGAAAGGAATAGAAATATGAATGAACCAGAAATAGAAAAATCAGAAAAATGTGACTGCAATGCAAACACAGAGCCTGTCATAGAAGTTCATACTTTAAATCATTACGCCATAGTTTTAGCACCAGAAAGAACTGGAGTTAAAATGTCTGGATCTGGATTTTCATTTATAGAACAAAAACATTCTTTGACATGTTTAGAAAGAGCTTTTTCTAACGATGAGTTTGGATATTCAATGCAAATTGAAAGATATATTTATGTTAAAGGGGACGCAGTAGAAACACAACAATGGGCTAAAGAAGTATTTTATTTAAATGGCAAAAAAGTTGTTTTTGTACCAAAAGAGGCTGTAATGGCTTCTAGTAATATTAAATTAGATACAAGCCCTAAATAGATATATGTCATACAGGATAATGTGCTGTGGAGATTTCCATGCAACTTTTGAAGAATTAGAAGAATGTAAAAAATTAATTAATTTAATAATAAATGTAGCTCAAAAATCAAATCCTGATATTATATGCTTTATGGGGGACCGGATTTCATACTCATAGTATAATAAATTCTTATGTATTAAATTTTTGGAAAGAATCATTTTATAGATTATGTAAGGAATATAATTTTAGAGTATGGGTTATTTTAGGAAATCATGATAAGGCTGGTTCGGGAATTGATTCACAAGAACATTCATTAAGTGTATTTAAAAATATTTATGATAATCTGACTATAATAGATGAACCGTTACAATATGATAATATTTTGTTTATGCCCCATTATTACAATAATGAAACTTTTATAAAAAATTGTAATAATTATAATACTAATACTTTATATTGTCATCAGGAATTTAATGGTTGTGAATATGAAAACGGATTTTATTCTAAGAATGGAGCAGATCCAAAAAGTATAAATCAAAAAGAAGTTGTTTGCGGTCATATACACCGAACCCAAAGTTTCGATAAAATATGGTACATAGGAAGTCCAAGATGGCGTTCAGTATCAGATGCCAATGAAGAAAAAGGTGTTTGGATCATAGAGCATGATAAAGAAAGTGGAATTATTGTAAATAAAACTTTTATAGATACTAGCGATGTTTGTAGACCCATTCTTTCATTCAAGGATTATCCCAATATTCCTGCTATAATACCAGATAAAAATGCAACTATAATCATAGATATACATGGTCCAGAAGATTACGTAGAAAAAAGAAATAAAGAATTATCAGGCAAAGGCTATAGATTAAGAAATTTTGTAGACAAAAAAGAGCAAATAAAGATTAAAGAAAGCGAAGGATTGAATGTAGCTTTTAAAAAATATTTAGATTCTTATATTCCTAAAAATGGTACCGACAAAAACAGATTATTAGCAATATCAATGGAGAAAATAGAATGGATGAAAAGACAGTAAAAGATGATGATGGAAAAGTTTCTACAGAAGAATTAATTAAACTTAGGGACTTAACTAGAAGAACCGGACTATTAACAGAGGCTCAGGTTAATCATTTAAAATATTGGCCTATGATAGTAGATAGCTGTATTGTTGGATGTGAGGCTCACTTTAATTATGATAAAAGCGAGCTAGAGTATCAGATGAAAGTAAAAGAAAAAGTTCTTCCTAAAGATTTTGAAAATAGATTAAAAAAATTAGAAGAATGGTCTCAATTTTTACTAGGAAATGAATACTTAATTAAAGTTAAAGTTAATGGTAAACTAATCTTTAGAGGACATAGAATGAAAGCCCCCCCCATTAGAAAAAATACTAGAAATTTAGATAAGAATTATTTAGATGAACTAGAAGAGGATTACTTAGAAGATAAAGAAAAGATAGATAAATGGCAGAAAACAAAGAAATAGAAAAATCTTCAAAGCCTAAAACTCCAGAAGATAGTTTAACAAAAGTAGAAAAAAAAGCCCTAAAAGACTTTTTTAATGGTAAATATTACCAAATAGAAATAGGAAGAGCGCTACAATTATACGAATTATTCTTAAATGACGTTAGTTGTGAAGATATAGCAAGAATAAATAATATAGGATTGGGGCAAGTAATAGATGCTAGAATTCGTTTAGATTGGGACGGAAGGAAAGAACGATATATAGACTCATTGTTTAACGGAATAGAACAGAAAGTACATAAAACTAAACTAGAATCTATTTCTTTTATGTCAGACATGATATCTGTAATGCACAAGAGGTATGGAGCTGGGGTAAAAAAGTATTTACAAACTGGAGATTTAGAAGATTTAGATCCAGAAATAAGAAATTTTAAAATGAGGGATTATAGATTTATTATAGAACAATTTATGGGTGTGACTGAAAAGAAACAGCCACCACTTAAAATAGAAGCAGAGATAAAGGCCCCAGAAGAATCTAAAATTACTGAAGTTATAGATATTAATCCAGGCAATGTAAAAGACTATCTAGAACAATTAAGTAAAATAGAGGATAAGAATGGCTAATCAAACTAAATTAACCAAAAGAGCCATAAAAGAAAAACTCTTATTTACTCCTTGTCAAACAAAGGAGCATCTAAAAAATTGGGTTAAAGTTTTTTTAAATATAGACCTTCCTGACTGCACTGTTGATCCTTCTAGCAATTCAAATCCACTAGATTTAATGTGGGAAATATACAGTAAAGCATTAGAAGGTAAAGATGAACTATTTACCCAGATATTAGCTTATGCTTCTAGAGATTCACGGAAAAACTGTTTCTGCTTCGATTATTGAATCTTTAGGAATATTACATTTAAATAGAGATGTTGTTCACTTAGCTGCTATTAAGCAGCAATCTTTAAAATCCCAATCATATATTGCTAATTATTTTAATAGACCTATTCTTAGAGATTATGTAACTAAGAAAAAAGAAACTAGAGTAGAAATAACCAAATATATTGATGAAATGGGCAATATATTGTCTCCTATTGCTTGGAATAATTTAGATGATATAGAAAAAGAAAAGTATATAGCAAAAACTAATTATATTCAGGTCATTTTAGCTACTTTACAAAGTACCAATGGAGAACACGGACAATTCCTTGTATTGGACGAATTAGATATCATCAGGGCACCACAGGTTATCGAAGAGGCCAAACTAGTTCCTACAGTAGGGATGAACGGGGAACTACCAATAACATTTTTGACTTCATCTAGAAAGTTTTCATATGGTTATGTACAAAAAGAAATAGACGATGCTGCTAAGACCGGGACACACATCAGACATTGGAATATTATTGATGTTACAAAACCATGTCCACCAGAAAGACATAGACCGGATTTACCTAAATTGCCAATCTATGTGTCTAACGATACATTAGAAGCAGTTTCAGAAGAACAAATAATGCAAATGTCTCCAGACTTACAACAAAAATTTGTTAAAACAGAAGGATATAATGGGTGTCTAAATAATTGTAAACGGATTTAGTGTTTGCAGGGGCAGACTGGCAACTGAACAGAAAAGCAATTCTAATATGTTAAAGCCGATTCCCTACGTAATAGGGAAGTTTAGAGAAGTTTCTATTGAAGTTGCTAAAGCTCAATTACTTTGCTGGAAACCTTCTTCGGAAGGTTTAATTTATCCAAGATTTGATAAAGATGTTCATGTAATTACAGCTACTCAAATGCTAGAAAAAATTACTGGCAATAAACAATTAACTGAAATAAGCAAAAATGATTTAATTAAATATATTCAAGAAAATAAAATACAATTTTATTCTGGACTTGATTTCGGTTTTACTCATAATTTTGCCGTTGTAACTGGATTTGTAGTAGAAAATGTAATTTATATAGTTGATGTTATATGTGTTCCAGAATTAGAAATAATGGAAAAAATAGAGTTATTAAACGAGAAAATAAAATATCTTAAGCCAATAATGTATCCTGATCCAGAATCCCCTAGTGATATTAAGAGTCTACGTAAGCACGGATATGATTGTAGGGAATTTAAAAAGAACGTCCTTTTGGGAATTGATTCAGTTAGAACTAAATTAAATCCAAGTTTAGGTGTCCCTCCTCAATTCTTTCTTCTGAAAGAAGACAAAGAAATGAATAAATTAATAGATCAAATGTCTAAATATCATTGGAGAATAGATCCTCAAGGTAATATAACGAATGAACCTGATAAAACAGACGATGACTTAGTGGATGCTCTTCGTTATTTAGTTCAGAATCTATTCGCTACTTCGGGGGGTATTTTAGTAGCAAATCAGGGTACAGAAGAAAATTCTAAATTAAAAGATGTCTATACTACTCAAAATTGGCAATCAAAAGTCATAAAGAATTTAACAGAAGATGCTACAGAACATACAGTAATATCTAATCCGGGACTAATAATTGATATATAATTTTAATCTTTATATAAAGGTATAGTTAAATGTCCAATCCTACTTTAAACATATTTTCTACGTCCACAGCCTATTCGGATTCTACCCCTAATTCTAATCCCCAACTTAGGGTTTTTGATTGGACGAAAAAGAATACTCTCATCTCTGTTTCTAATCCTAAAGCTGAAAAATTTACTATAATCCCAAGCGGTTCTCTTCAGGTTTTTAGTGGAGTTAGAACTACCACTTTGGATGCAACCACTGCTTTTACAGTTACATTAAGCACTTTATCTACTTCTACATATAGATTTACTTGGGTGTCTGGAACTAACCCTACTCTAAGAACTAATAGAAATCTTTCTTTAACAGGGATTGCTGTTACAGTTACTTTAAATAATAATGCAACTGCCGTATTTTCTATTCCTTCTGGTACCTTTTCAGGCACAGTAGTAGGAGATTCTTTATTTTTACCTGGTCCCACTACAGGAGATTCAGCTACACCTTTTAGTACTTTAAATCAAGGACTATGGACCGTAATAGCCGTAGCATCTAATAATCTATCGGTTACTGCCATAAGACCGGCAGGACAAACTTTTTCTGGAGCAAATGAAACACAAACGCTTACTTCAAATGGACAAATAGTTGCATTTTCTGCTGCTGGCGTACAAATAAATGACAAAGTAGATATTTCAGCGGGATTTAGTTCTGTAGATAATGGTACCTATACTATTTCAAATGTTACCCCTACATTTTTTGAAGTTTCTTCTGGGACTTCTTTGCCATTAGAAAGTAGTATAACGCCTGGAGCTTCTGGTTTAATATTTTATTCTGTCGCTAAGAGATTTATAAGGATAGAAACGGATAATGAAGCTTCTGCTCAATTTAATTCAGACACAAGCCAAAACACTAGAATTTCTCCATTTATAGTAGGAGATCCCAATAATACAGGATTTTTAGATAAATGGGGAATAACATGGGCACTAACTATAATAAATAGGTCTCCAACAAATACACTAAATTTGTTAGTATTAAGCGCAGAATAGAGTATAGTTTTTATGATTAAAATAAATTTAATTAAAGATAAAAAGGTTTGTATAAGATGCAAAATACTTAAAGATAGTAATAATTTTACATCCCTTAGAGAAAAAAGATGTAAAGAATGTATGCGTTTATATAATAAAGAATATAGATTAAAAAATTTTGAAACTATAGCTAATCAAACTAAAGAATATAGAAATAAAAATAGAGATAAATTAAAAATTTATCATAAAGAATATCGTGCAGAAAATTTAGATAAAATAAAAGAAAGAAACTTTAAAAATAAAAAAATAAACAATGAAAACCGTAGGATACGTGTACAAAATAATCCTGAAAAATATAGAATTAAAAGACAAATTTATAGAGAAAATAACAGAGACAAAATAAATAAAAGAATGAAAAAGTACAGAGAAAATAAATATAATAAAATAAATAGAGATCGCTGGCAAAAAGATGTTAGCTTTAAATTGTCACATATACTTAAACATAGACTTTTTTTAGCACTGAAAGGTGATTTTAGATCTGGTTCTGCTATTAGAAATCTAGGCTGCTCTATAGAAGACTTTAAAAAATATATGGAGTCTAAGTTTTACCCCAATCCAAAAACTGGAGAAATCATGAGTTGGGATAATTGGAGTGTTCATGGGTGGCATATAGACCACATTATTCCTATTTCTAGCTTTGACTTAACCGATAGAGAACAACTACTAAAAGCCTGTCATTATACTAATTTGCAGCCTCGGATGGGCTTTTGAGAACCTTTCTAAAAGCGATAAAATAATTTAAGGTAAATATATATGCCTAAAGATAACGATAAAGACAAGAATCCTATAGCACAAATTGCTAAGAGTATTGCAGAAGAAAAGTCTTCTTATACCTTATTGGATCCTAATAGTACAGATGAAGAAGATTTAAAGAAATTTGAAGGACTAAATATAAGTCCTATGATGAAAAGCGTTATTTCGTTAGTTGGTAAAGTATCCCCCGATGAAGGAACTATAGAACGTCTAGGATTTACTAGTGATCCTAATTTCTTTGCGGAATACAGCTCCATCTTCATTCCTAAAACTCACTTAGTGCCAGATTTCGTACGGAAAAAGAATAACGGTCTCCGACGAATTAGTCGCTGCAATAGTTAGGGCCAGAGCTGTACATATATCCTCATTTGGTCGTCATCAAAAAAACCGTTACAACCTAGGCTTTAGAATAGATCCAATCCCCGGTCTTTTGGATAGATTAAAAGAAGATAAAAAACAAGAACTCCAGCAAAGAATAGGTAAAGCAATTGATAAACTATTAACTTGCGGCAGCAACGATGGTCTCCCTTTAAGAGATCAAATGAGCTTAACTGAATTCCTTTATGTTCAAGCTCGTAGCGCAGTAAGTATGGGTAGGTTTGCTACAGAAATAATATGGACCACTACTGGTGAATTCCATTCTTTTAGGCCATTAGATGCAGGAACCATGTATAAAGCAGTTCCTCAAAAGAATCAAATAGATACAATCAGGAAACAAGCTAGAGGTTTATTGGAAGGCTTAAAGAATAAAAAACTTCAACCAGAAAAATTTGAAAATGATGAATATGACTGGGTTCAAGTAATTTCCTCTAAGCCGGTGCAAGCTTTTGGTCCACAAGAAGCCATAGTTTATAATTGTTACCCAGCTAATGATGTTGAATTTTATGGCTATCCGGTAAGTCCAATTGATACGGTAATTGCATCCGTTACTACACACTTAAATATAACAAACCATAATAAGATTTATTTCCAAAATGGTAGAGCAGCTAGAGGTATATTAGTTATTCGTTCGCAGAACGTAGACACTGCTACTGTTAATATGATTAGAAATCAGTTTAATTCTAGTATTAATGGAGTGACTAATTCTTGGCGTCTTCCTATCTTCGCGATGAGGGATGAAAAGGATGAAGTTAATTGGGTTAGCATGGATCCTTCAACTCGTGATGCAGAATTTAGCTTTTTATATGAAAGTAACGCTAGAGTAATTCTTTCTGCTTTTCAAATGTCGCCGGACGAACTTCCTGGCTATTCCCATCTAAGCAGGGGCACCAACGCTCAAACTCTTTCTGAATCTAATTCGGAATATAAATTAGAAGCAGCTAGAGACCGGAGGCATTCGTCCTCTTATTCATCAATTTGAAGACTTTTTAAATAAACATATTTTCCCGTTAATAGATAAAGATCTTTCTGAAGTATGTGTTTTAAGTTTAGCTGGATTAGAAGCCATAACCCCAGAAAAAGAAATCAAACAAATAACAGATGAAAGTAAGGTGCATTTAACCTATAATCAAATAATGCAAAGGGTTGAAAAGCCACGGAATTCCTTTTGAGCTTGGTGGGGATTTCCCACTAAATCCCGACTTTCAGCAAGTATTGTATGCTCATCTGACCGAAGGTCAAATATTAGAAGCATTTTTTGGTGTAGAGGGGGCCTCGAAGGATCCTATGCTGGCTTACAGAAGAGATGATTATTGGCTTCAATGGGCGCAACTTATGGCCTCTAAAACTCAAACAGATCAACAAATGCTAATGCAACAACAGCAAATGGCTGCTCAGCAACAAGCTCAAGCACAACCTCAGCTAAATACAAATATTCCTGATGTTCAATCTGGGGTAGATCAATTATTAGGTGCATTGGGGAAATCTGAAGGCGGTAGCCCAGATAGAAAAAAAATGCAACTTCAGCATGATCTGATAGTTAGATCAATTATGGATAAGTGGGAGCAAAGAAGTAAAGAAGCTTTAGAAAAGATCAAAAAGATCACTAAAGATAGCGTTAAACCCAAGAAATCCCCTTAAATGCCCCTACTTTACCCCAGTTTAAATTTTATATATCAATTGATGTTCAGCCATCAATACCCCATCAAAGCCTCCTATAAGCCAAATGTGAGCGTTTAAATGCCTATTTCAAGATATATACCCAGATTAATTGATTCAGCATTAGATTCTTTATTCAATGACATTAAAACAGCCTTTTTAGGACCTAAATATGGAGGAGATAAATCTTTAATAATATCTTTTAATAGATATTTAAGTTTACCCGGCATTTATGAAGAAGGTAATAAAGAAGAAGGTGGAATACCAGATTTATCAACTTTAGATTATTTAACCGATATATCGGAAAGTTATTTAGATTCAGCTAAGGAAAACGCAAAAGCTAGGCTATTAGCTAAAGTTAATTCAATAATAGAAGATTCTCCTAATTTGAATGAATCAGACTTAAACCAGAAGATCGAGGAAGAATTAGGTAATATATTTAATAGTATGTCTTCTAAGCTGGAGCAAATAGTGTCTTCTGAATCTCAAAACGCTAAAAACATGGGTTTAATGAATGGTATTGTGGGAATGAATGCTAATGCTGGCATAGAGGATCCGGTAGTGTTTTTTGTATGTCCCCCATTAGATAATAAATTTTGTGATGAGTGTCGTAGATTGCATTTAATGCCTGATTTAACGACTCCTAGATTGTGGTATCTTTCTGAATTAAAACATGATTATGCTAAAAAAGGGGACTCGGAGCCTTCCCGGGAGCGGGCAGCACCCAATGTGTCGCGGTACATTAGCTACTATGCTCCCTTCTTATGGCTTTAATGAATTTGGCAAAGTAACTTATATATCGGATGGATTTAGTGCGATTGAAGAACAAAGGAAATAACCTATAATTATAATCTAATTATTATGGGCCTAAAACAATTACTAATAGCATTTCTTCTTAGTTTTTCTTGTTGTAAAACAATGGATAATGCAGTACCTGATCATCAAGTACAAATACAAAAAGATCAAGATGATCAAGATAAAGCAGAACAAGATTTATCAAAAGAATTAGAAATCATAAGAAACACCCCCTTACCTAATCTGCCAATTGTTTTAGATAATCCAATAGATGAAAATTCTAGTGCTTTATTTAAAGCAGAATTAGATGGGGAATTATTAAATAAGCCAGATAAAATCACTATTGTTATAGATAGTCCTGGCGGGGATGTTGTTTCTGGAAGAAAAATAATTCGTGCTATAGAAGGGGCTCCGGTGCCAACTGATTGTATTTCGGATGGAATGACAGCAAGTATGGCTTTTTATATATTACAAAGTTGCACCATAAGAGAAATGACTAAAAGATCTTTTCTCATGGCACACCATGCTGCATTCCAAGATTTAGAACTTTCTCAATTAAGTGAAATTGATGCTAAAAATTATTGGGGTTATTTACATTCTTTAAATAATGCTCTAGAAGAACAAACGGCCAATAGAATGAAAGTTAGTTTAAAATTTATTAAACATAAACTAGAATTTGAACAGCAATGGTGGATGAATTGGAAAGAGGCTTTAAAAGTAGGTGCTGTAGATAAAATAGCTCCAATTCCAAACGAAAAAGATAAAGCAAAGATAAAGCAGATTATGGATGACTATATAAAGAAATTGAAAATACCGGATAAACTTTAATTATTTTAATTTTAATACCACATGAACTAATATATCTGCTAAACCAGAAACTAAAGCTAAAAATAAAGCAAATAGTCCGCTTTTAATTAGACTATCCATTTTCTTTCTTTCGTCTTGTCTAATTAAATTAACCGACATATCATCGATCTTAGAACTAACGGTATCACTAAATGTATCTAGCTTTTTATCTATGCTAGCTATATGTTCATTAGTAGCAGCCATCATAGAAGAAAGATTACTTTGATTATCTTCAAGTTTTACTATTCGTAATTCATGTGATCCAATTAAATCAACGCCATTACTTAGTGCCATAGGAGATTCCTTTACATGTTTAGTTTAAAATTAGGTAGAGCCAAAGATGAGTTAGAAATATTAGAAAGGAAATTAGCTTTTTCAAAGCAAGTTATTAAATGTGGGGATATTCTTTCAAAAGAAAGAGCTGAAAGTAAATTGCTTGATTTAATGGGGCAAATAGAAGATAAGAAAGTAGAAGTAGAATTTTTAGAAGGTAAATTCTTAAAAAGTATGTTATATTCTGCTTTAGGATTTAGTCTATTAGTTTTAATAGTTTTCATATGGGCAAATCTTCTTTATTAAAGATTAATGCCCTAAAAAAGCTGTAATAACTGTTAAAACGTGGTTTTTAATTTATAATTAACATAAAAAAAAGAGCCCTAAACTTATTTAGTTTAGGGCTCTAAATGATTTTATTTTATTTTAAAATTAATTCACTAACATCCAATTGACTACTGACGCATCAGTACCAGAGCTTGAATGAATCACGAAACTCGTGCCTGCGGTTATAGTTCCTATATTTAAAGTGCCCGGATTTATTGGGCTTCCGCTATAAGTAACTATTATAATGCTTGAAGCAGTAACCGCTGTGGTACTAACAGTTACGGTACCGCTTGCTAATGTTGCTTGCCCGGCTGTTCCAGCGACACCAGTCGGAAGAAGAACTTTAGAAGCACTTACTTCCCCTGCAAAATCAATATAAGCAACTTCTGATCCACCAGTTTTGCAAGATAATATCTTTCCTGAAGTCTGTGCAGTAGCATTATCAATGGCCAATGCTACCCCTGAAGTTGCAGCCGCATTTCCCTTTAAGACCGGGGCTGTAGCACTCCAGTTCATGTTTCCGCCAAAGTCTACATTAACCTTTTCGGTTCCACCACTTTGAACTGAAAGTATGCTACCCGAAGTCTGTGCATTTTGGTTATTTAGAATTATTGCTTTACCAGAAGTAGCAGCACAATCTCCTTCTAATGTTAATGATCCAGCCGCATTCAACGTAGAGTCTTGCTGTGCTAAGACTGAATTAATTATTTGATTTAGATTTAAATTTATATTACTCATAGATTAAAAAATCTCCCTTGTTCATATAGATTGTTATTCTATTTTTTAGAATCGTCATCCCCTTGATTTTGAAAGGGAATCTGATTATTCAAATAACGGTGCATTAGATTTGCGGAATGATATAATCCAGCGGCTGCTAATAAACCGCCAACTAAAGTAGGATAAAGTGCTGATATTTCAGGCACTTTATGTGCTAAGACTGCCCCGGCAAATATTAAACACATACAAAAAATACTAAGCCATAGTTTTCTAGATTTAATTCCATCATCTAAAGTGTCTTGAGTAGGGGCTATGGAATTTGTATTAGACATTTTATTTTGCTCCTGAACAGATCCAATCAATCACATGTCCAGTCGTGCAGGCTCCCGCCAGTGTTGAAATACTTTTGGTTGTAACTGTCACTGTGCTTCCGCCGTTTTCATCCGAAACAACACAGTTTGGTGTCAAACTAAATGCAGCACCTGCCGTCGCAAATGTCACTGAATAAGCAGATGCTGAGCAAGTAACATTTCCGTCTTGTAGTGCATGCTGTGTTGTTGAAGAGGTAACAATTGGTGCAAGGTGCGTGGTATCATTGTTCAATACAAAACCATTTGTCTGTAGATTGGTTGAATTAAATTGTGCAACACTACCACCGCTATCCTGCACGACAACGACGCCAGCTCCAGCATTCAAAAATAAAGTGCTCCCGCCGGTGATAGTCGGACTCGCTCCAGGCGTGATCGTCACCTGGTGCCCCGCCGTCCCGTCGGTGAAGGTGGCGACGCCGGCGGGGGAGAGACCGAGGATCTCGGTGGTGCCGAAGTCTTTAAACCACTCATAAGCGAGAGTTCCAGTGCCGCCAAGAGCACGCGAAAACTCAACCGGGTTCCCCACGGCTTCATAGCTTAGAAAGTCTAGGATCTGTACCTGTCCGCTGTACCCGCTTACGAACCCGCCCTCTGCCTGAACGTTGGCTCCTGCCGACACGTTGTCGCCAGTCGTCCATGTGGCCGTTCCATCCCACTCAAAATGGTGCGGGCCCGCGACAACAATTCCGGGCGTTGTTCCCGGCACCAATTCGATCTGGTTCCCGGCTGTCCCGTCCGTCGCGGTCAGAACGCCGGCGGGGGAGAGACCCATGATCTCGGTCGTGGCGTTGTCCTTGAACCACTCCCAGGCGAGAGAGCCGGTTGCGGCGCTGGAACGGCTGTAGGTGTAGGCAGATCCGACCGTTCCACCGTTGTAGGTGAAGCTCAGGTTGCTCTGTAAGACGGGGGCATTGATCTCGAAACCGCTGTTCCCGGCCGTCAGCGTGAGTAGGCCAGCAAAAGAGGTCCCGTAGTCAATGGAGTTTACGCAGGCCGAGCCATCGAAGCAGAACTTGTCTCCGCTCACGATCTGATAGTTCTTCCCCGCCGCGACCGTCCACACCCCGTCCCCGGAGCCGTCGTCTTTAAGATTATCTGAACAAGCGGCTGTATTCCCATTTAAACAAAAAATAGAACCGGCATTATTAACGCCAAAGGCATAGGCACCATTGGCAGCAGTTGATGTAAAACTTAATCCTGTTATAGCACTATTAGGGTTATTTGTTGGACTTGCATGATAGCTTATTGTACTTCCGGCTAAAGCTATATTAGAAAATAATAATAAACCAATTAATTTAAACCAGGTTTTCATTCACCGAACTCCTTAAGCTACTTCTTGTATTCTTGTTCCACCACCACTAATCTGAGCAACAGAACAAATTGCATATACAGTAGTTTCTTCACTTAATTTATAGTCTATTTCTCCGTTTGTTGATAATGGGAAACCATTGCTGGAAGTAACACTACTATCAAAACCTAAATAAATAGTATTTGGACCATTATTAAAAATACTAATAGCTTTTCTATTGGCAAGGCCGCCCAATAAAGTAGCACTGGTTCCAACTAAAACTTCTGAATACGTACCGTTTGAACCAACATCATCTATTCTGCCATTTTTATCTGCTCTTAATGGGACTAGTGTTCCATTTGTACTTAGCACTTGATTAACTACTGCTTCATCATGGTCATCTACAACTTGAGACGGTTGAGTGATTGAGCTAGAGGCTGCTGTGGTAAATGCAGCCATGCTGCTGCCGCCATAACCAACTGGATCGCTAGTTAAACGAACCGTCATTTGGGTTCCGTTTACAATATTCATAATTCTAACTTCTTGTGACGTTAAACCAGTTCCATTCATATAACATAGCGCGCCTTTTCTGAAGCCCATAGTAGAAGCTACTGTTATTACTCCAGTAGCGGCTCCATTTGCAGTTAATGAAGAAACTAAATATTGAGCTTGTGCCATAATTTATGCCTTTACATAAAGATTAATACTAAAAATTAATCTTTAACTTATATGGCTTCTAATTTTTTAAATAATTCTTTTATAGATTATCTTGATATTCAATCCAACACATTATTGCCTACAAATGACTTTATATTTAAAACTTTAGTTAATATAAGAAATAATTTACAAAGTCAATTTAGTGTTTTAAATTATGGAGCCATAGGAAATAATTCTATTGATGAAACCCCCTCTATTAATAAAGCGATAAATGATATATCTGGACAAGGTGGAGGATATCTATTATTTCCAAGAGGAACTTATAAAATATCTCAAAATATTACATTTCCTAATAATGTAATAGTTGTATTTGATAATGATGCTTTATTAAATATACAAAGCGGAATACAATTAACATTTAATTCTAATATTATAGCTCCTATTTCTAATATATTTTCTTTTGCATCTTTAAGTACTATTCCGGTAATTTTCTCAGGAAATACAATAATTTATCCGCAATGGTTTGGTGCAAAAGGAGACGGTATAGCGAATGATACTAATGCAATTCAAGGCACTATTGACTCTGCTTCAAATGGAGGGACAATTCTATTCCCTTCCGGAACTTATTTAATAAATATAAATTCCATAATAAAATCTAATATAAAAATATCTGGTTCTTCAAATGGTGGGACTATATTTAAACCGTTCTCCACTAGTTCCCCAGTTATACAAATAGGAGACGGTTCAACGTCCAATGTATCTTACATTACATTAGAAAATGTATTATTTGAAAGCAATAATACTGGAAATTCAACAGGATTGACTATACTATCAGCAAATAACATATTTATAAAAAATTGCAAATTTACAAATTTTGGAGGAGATAATATTAGTATAACTGCTAGCTCATCTCAACCTACTTATAATATATATATAAGCAATGTGTTTAGTAGTTATGCGACAGGTGCATGTTTAAAAGTTATATTTTGTAATGTATCAAATAATCTATCTAGTTATACTTCAAATGTATTCTTAACTAATGTGTTTTTAATACCAAATACATCATTAACATCTTATATGTTATATATGGATACAGGAGTGATTTGTACAAATACTTATTTTGAAAGCAGTGGGGTAGATAAAGCTGGGACAATCTATATTAAAATAAATATATATACCGGATCAGTTTCTAATACTTCTCCAAAATTATATTGTTCTAATTGTTTTATGGATGAAAATGGAGCAACCAATAATTTAATTATGTTAGATACCGGATCTGCCCACACCATAATAAGTAATTTTATAATAGGATCTTTAAATATTCCAGGTCATGTTTATTGGGTAAATGATAATTTGAGCATAAATACTATAGGAGCAGGAGGCAATTGGCTATACGATGTTCCTGTAATAACATATCCATTTTTTGAGGGAGAAGTATTTTTTAATAACAATAGTTCAAATGATGAATCTGAAATATCTACAGCCTCTTCAGGAACAACTCCAGGCATAGGAAGGACAGGATTAACTAGTTCTAGTGGTGGCGGAGGATCAGCAAGAATTTATGTAGACTCAGCAGCATTTCAGTGTCCGATGACTTATCAAAGACCTATGGTTCCTGCTGTAGGGGGGTCTATTTGGAGAGATTCAACGTATGGACAATTGCGTTATACTCCAATAGCAGCGGGAGGCTGGTTTCCTAATGCAGATTCATCTGGCTATGCAATAGGACCTAGACAGTGTGGTAAAATTACTGGCATAACGGGGTCTACAACAACAGTTTCTGTTACTTTCCCGACCCCAATAAATGAAACAATAACAGAACCAGATAGTAATTATTTAACTATATTTAATTTTACAGCTACAGGAGGATCTCCTGGAGTAATAAATGGCTTAGTAACAACTAAATCTACAACAGGCTTTACTGTAACCTTAAGTAGTTCTCCAGGAACTGGCAATACTATAGAAATGGATTGGACTATTTTTAGGACCTAATAGGATAAACCAAAGATTTACAATTTATACAAATAGATATTTTACAGGTTGTACATTTAATCTGTACAGGTTCGTCTTCAAATCTTAGGCCACAAATATAGCAAGTTCTTCTATGTTCAGTTGATTTATTTCTTATTTTCCTGCCTTTTATAGGTTTAGGATTAATATCTTCTAGTAATTGAAAGTTAGGATCATAGGGAAAGTCTGACATAGGATCTCTATCTAATCTGATAACATAAAGATTATGACTGTTAAAATAGAACTTTCTAAGGGTGATATTGAATTAATTAATTATTGGTATGATTACTTATTAGCAGGTAGTTTAAATCCTAAATCTGATCCTTATTTAGATGTTTTAAATAAAATAAAATCAGCAGCTAAAATGGCAGAAGTAGAAAATAATATACAAAAAGATTTAAAAGGAAAATCTGATTATATTTTAAGTTGGAGTAAAAACGAAGATAATGTCTGTATTTGTAGTCATACTGCCAATAAACATGCTGGCAATGGTGTGTGTGTGTCAGATTCTTGTAATTGCTTTGATTTTAAATTAAAGGAATAATTATGAATGATATAGACAAGGGATATATGGTTTTTTATAGTCATGGTGGATGGCAATACGACTATTTTGAATCAAAAGAAATAGATGAAGTAGCAGAATTTATATGTGAATTAGAAAATGATTACACTGATTTAGATTATGATGTAGTTTCTTATTCTAAATTAAGCCCAGAAGATTCTAAATTATTGGAACTATACAAGGAAAAGAAAAAGAGCCAGTAAAAACTGGCTCTTTTAAATAATCTATTTATTTTATCTATTATTGGAATGAATCCGAAACTGAACCAGCAGGATCAACTTGAGCTGCCCCGTTGTCAGATTCATCGCCGGCTCTCTTACCCAAAAAGTTACCGGGTGATTTCTTGAAGTCCACGAGAGGTTATATTGGTAGTAAAACTAATAACTTTGACCCCTTCTACATGTAATACAACTTGATTAGTCTGAAGGTCGTGTAGATCTAATACAGAATCCGATTGATTTATTATATCAGACAACTTAGGCATTGATACTGTATTAGGATCAAATGGGCCTAGATAAGGAACCGATGAGGCTGGATCATTTACTATTCTCCAACCAGTAGCTGTAACTGAAATAGGCTCTTGGCCTGACAATACTATTTCTGCCGGAGATACTTTGCCTAAAACATAGACAGGGGTAGAGTCATAACTGACTCCGTATGAGCACTGACTAAATATACCTACTAGATGCCCATTTACATAAAGCTTGGCTCTAGCGCCATGCATAGTTTGTGCTGCTGCATTTGATGGACTGAAAGCTGCCATTGAATTATCTCCTTACTAAAAGATTACTACTTTAAGCCGAACTGGTTACCTGGCTAACCAAGAAGCTAATTGGGATTAAGTATCCGTGCAGTAGCTAACTTAATATTCACACTTACTAATGCTACCGGACCACTTATGCTGACGCTTAATCCTTTATATCCAGCAGGTGCATCGCTTGAAGCCGCTATCAGTTTTAGTCTCTTCATGTCTGCTAATACGCCAGAAATAAAGCTTGACATAATAGCTGCTGAAACATCTGCCAAAGATTGACCAACGAATGCGTTTTGGACTCTTTGTGCAGTAGTCAAAGCAACTACATCTGCTGCATAAACGGCCTGAATGCTATTATATACAAAGTTACTATCAACACCATAAGTGGTTTGGTCAGATACGAATTTAAAACCGCCAGTTGAGGATCTCTGACAAACCAATAGACCATTATTTAATGCGTCAGTAACATTTCCAGTCGATTGATCGCTAAAATCAGGAGGAGTATTCGGACCAGCACTATTTTGTAATACACCAGAAGTATTAACTAGTTTATTAAAAATAGCCTTATAGAAACCAGCAGCTTGCATACCAGCAGCCAAAACAGCACCCATCCATGGCTGGAATTGAACTATGCTTCCTTGAGAATTAACTTGTTTAAAATCTTGGAAACATAGTGAAACTCTAGCAGAAGCTAAATTATTAGCAGCTAATTTAACATTTGCAAATGTATCTCTCTTTGAGCAGAAAGCTTGTCTATTGCCCTTCTGTTTAATAGTAGACATAAGCAATACATGGCTTTTTGCATATGCATTTATTGAATCTACGGTATACGTTGAAGAAGAATCAGTTAAACCAGAAGTTGCATCTAGTGTAGCATTTTGTGAGAATAGAGTAACTAAGAAGTTGCCGGTTATTTTTTGGCAAGCATCAATTGCCCCGGTAACATTGGAATTAGTTGTACCACCCTTAGCTCCACCAGCTAAATAGAATGATAATGAAGGAACCGTAGTCGTAGGAACAGCAGATGTTCCACCCACAACAGAGGGGGTTACGTCTGGCAATCCAGTGGTTGGTTGAGCAGGTATATTATTGTTTCCACCAACAGCAGATAGTAAGCATAGAGTGCTATTTTGTGCTACTGCTGTGAAGAAAGAATATGCATCATTCTTTATTCTGCCGGGTTGAGAAACACCTTCACTATTGCAAATGTTATAGGTGCCCTGATCTAATCTCCATTCATAAACATTATTTAATGAATTTTGAACTGCTATTGGCAATTGCCCTACAAGCGCAGTTGCAACAGCGGCAGAATATCCAGGCTGTGAATTTAGCCAGCTAGCTAAGTCTGATAATGTATTTAGCCCTATAGCAAGAGGATTAAATGCGGCTATACTAGCGCCAGAACCACCAGTTACGGTAGTTGATAAACTAGGGGCACCAGAAGTAATTCCTATTGTTAAACTAGCCGTAGTGCCATTATATCCAACAAGCAATGCAACTGTGCCTCCACCAGTCAAAGTATCTGTTTTATTGTCTGACTTTCTATTTAAAGAAAGTGTAGCACTATATTCAGTTCCGCTAGTTATTATTTGTGGACTGGAACTAGTAGAAATCCAAGAAACTGCACTGGTAGCAGAGGCCCCGGTTCCTTGCAATAATTCAGTATTTATATTAACTGCCCCTGCACCGTCAAATATTTCAACCGATTTGCCTACACCATTTATGTATGGTCTTAAAACTTGTAATAGAGAAGAAGCTCCAGTAGCACCTAAAGCTGTTGCACTAAAGGCAACAGGAGCGCCATTGCTAACTCTACTTACAATTGCAGTAGTAGAAGTAGATGATGTTACGCTATATACGCCATAATTAGCGGTATTCCAACCAGCAGGAGCAGTAGAAGGAATTAATAGCCAATCACCTGGTTGTGGTTGAACTGCCCAACTGGTGGACAGAGTTAATGTTATAGACTGACCAGAAACTGCACTGCCAGCCAGTGTAGTTCCAGAAGCTAATCCGGTTATTGCACCTCTATCTGCGCCTGAAACTGCCTGTATTGTAACTGGACTAAAACATTCTATATAGCTTGAGGCGGTAGCAGTGATTGCAACAGCAGCAACTGCTGTTAGGGTTCCAGCAATAGAAATCTTTGTTGCAGTTATTGTTAAAGCGGTAGCGGCAGTAACTAAATAAAAACCATTATTATTCCCTGTATCTGCCAAGACTGAAGTGCTTGGCATAAAAAGAACATCGCCAACTGAAGGAGTATTTCCCCAAGAAGTAGGACCATTACTTAATGTAAATGTAGCGACAGAGCCTGAAACTCCGAGAGCTAAATCGGCAGTGGCTGCAATTCCAGATAATATTCCTCTGGAAACTCCACCAGTAGCCAATAAGCCACCACCACCGTTATTGGTATTAAATTCTCCACTGTTAACATTATTTAAACTATTTGAAGTTCCAGGATTTGAAGTGAATATTAAATCTAATCCTGCTGCCCCGGTAATAGTAGGTACTGCACTAGCTCCGGCAGGCATGGTAACGGTTTGAACTGCTCCACCATTTACTCTAAAAGAAAGAGTTGCTGAACTAGCTTCACTAGGAACTAAAGTAAAGGTTTCGGTAGGGGCTACTTCGCTAGTGTTTGCATTTACATAACCATAAATTGCATTACCTAAAGCACCCCAGCTTTTGTCAGAAACTACAGCATAATTCCCTAATCCGGCATCTGCTATAGTATAAGTTGCTTTCGTAGAAACATTTGTTTTTAGCAGATAGATAAGGTTGGGGGAACCTTGGATTTGCGGGTCACTAGAAGCTTGGATAGCATTTAAGAATGCATCCACTAAATTTCCTGAACCATATTTTGAAACTACAGATGCGTATTGAGAAGGGGCAAAGAAATTTTGCGTAATATCCTGCTCCAGTGTATAATCAGGGCCAGATCCGTGATTCCCCGACCAGCATAAGAACACCACTTGCTGCTACATTTGAATTAGATGGGGCGACACTAATAGATGAATATGCCCCAGGTCCGTGTTAAAGTTTGACCTTGATATACTGTAGTTATCGGCATTTTATACTCCTAAAATCTCTTCATTATTAAGATTAGTATTGTTCAAAAAAGCTAATATAAGTCTAAAAATAAATTCCTTATTTTCTTTATAATCTTCTTCTTTTATTCTTAAAAGATCTATACCAGATTCTTTACATTGTTGATTTTTAAATAAATCTCTTTCTGGTCTATAGTTTAAATTCTTTTGAGAATGCCAATATGTACCGTCAAATTCTATAGCCTTATTTAAAGAAGGGATGTAAATATCTAATTCAAATCTGCTTTTAGGAATTTTAAAACCATTAAGCGAATCAGAATAAAAATATTTAACAAAATTGTAGATTTCTAACTCTGGAACAGAATGTTTATGAAAACAAATTTCACACCTATATCCGTTTTTAAAACTCTTAAAATTTTTATATATTTTATGTTTATATGGGCATAAAACTAATAATTTGCTATGAATATTTTTATACATAGAATGATCTAATATAGTATATCCATTTTTGAAAAATTCATATATTACATTTTCTAATGGTGTTCTTTTATTTTCTCCTCTCAAAATATAACTACAATGAGAACATCTATGACCACCCAAAAAATCTGACACTATTGTATCCCAGATATGTTCTTTAGGACACAATAATTTTATTTTATCTTTTACAGTTAAGTACTCTGGTCTAAACATAATTTTATATTTTTCAGAATCTGTTATTTTATAAACTTTTTCAATTAATTTCTTGTGTCGTAAACTATTCATTTTGAATTCTTTTGATTGAGAGCATTTCTTACATCTATATCCTTTTATAAAATTATTTATAGTTACTATATATTTATGATTTTTAGGACATTTTGTAATTATTTTTGACATAAGACCGGAATAATTACTATGATCTAATATTTCATATCCTTCTTTAACAAAATATTCCACAACTTTTTGTAGCGGCTTTCTCATGCTAGCACGATAGCATTCTTTACATCTACATCCTTTAATTAATAATTTAGCAATAGTTTCGTATTTATGTTTATTATTACACTCTATATACACTTTTGTATTAGAATTTAAAAAATTTGGGATATTAACTATTTTATAGCCAAAACTTTTTAAAAAAACTATAAAATTGTTAATTTCATATATAGGATTTTTAATATACATATATTTTTATTGTATATTTAAATATACTTAGATTAAAGTCTATATTAACATTTTCCATTTGGAGCATGTTCGGCTTTATGACATCCGAGCACACTTTCCTAATTCATTTTTATCGAACTTTCCGCGCGGCATGAAACTCTGAAATTCCTGTTGTCTATTCATATGAGTTACAGGATCAGCAACATTTGGCATCTTAGCTTTAGGAGGCTTTGCTGCTTCATGGGCCCCCTGTAAAGCATCTCCTTTAACTTCTCCTATGTTTGGTCTGGCCTTTCCTAATTCAGATTTCATCGCTGGAGGTGCTTTGGGCATAACTGGTTTGGCGGTGTTTGATGTTTTAGGCATAGCTGGAGGAGGTGCTCCTACTTTTTCAGCCATTCTCATTCCTCCCGGCCTACCCATTGCTGCCCCAGCAGCCCCTGCCACCCCAGCTTTTGGAGCCTGCATTCCGGCTTGTTTATTTAGCTTTGATTTCTTTTCACTAAATGACATACCCATATTAGCATCGCCGGTTGGACCCATTTTCTTTAGATTTTCTGATTTCCCTAAATTTTTGCTATCCGAATGTTTTATTGAAGGAGGACTTTTCTTGACTGCATTTTTTGCATCTCCAGATTGGTCATTGTCATCTAATTTTTTAGATTTAACTGAATTATTTGGAGCTGTTTTAGGATTTCTTTTACCAGCAGGAGCAGGAACTTTACCGTCTATTTTAGACCTAACGGTTTTTCCTTCATTATTGTCGAAATCTTCTCCCTTTTCAATTGGAAGCTTAGCTCTTACTCTGACTTCTTGTTCTCCATCGCTTTCAGACGTACTTACACTCATAGAATTTTCACCATCCGACATAGAGCCTGATTCTGAATGGGATTCTTCAGCCTTTTCTACAAATTTCTTAGCTTCTTTTACAGAAGAAGGAGACTTAGAACCTTTAGTGGATTCGCCTACATCTTCTGAATATCTGGGCGCTAACCCATCAGAAGCTATATCTTCACCTTTTTCAACTATTTTTTTTGCCTCACTTACGCTCGTAGGAGAACCGGAATCTTCTGACATGTGCATTTGCTGAGACATAGAAGCAGCATCCCCACTGGCAGAACCTACTCCTTCGGATGACTGTTTGCCTAGAGATGATTCTGATTCTTCTGCTTTTTTAGTCTTTTTCTTTTCTGGTAATTTACCGCCTGGATCAGCAGCACTAAAGTCTTCTCCTACACTTTTAGGAATTCCTAATGTACTGTGTCCATTAGCAGCGGCGTGCATTGCCTTGCGCTGTGCTTCGCTAACTGGAGGCTTACTTAGGGATTCGGCCTTTATTAAACAGGAGCAGGATCCTGGAGCGTCTTTATTAAAACAAACTGGACATAATCCGTCTTCTTCGGCCTTTTTAAGGAATTCAAATTTTCTTTCAGCTTCTTCTATTTGACGCTTAACTAATTCTTTTAATACTTCTTTCTTAACAGCGTCTTTAAATATCTTTTTTGAAATGTCAGACAAGGCCATGAGATTACTCCAGTTTGTTTATTAAAAGATTAGTATTTATTTATAAGTTCCTATAGAATCTGCGTCCATTATGTATCCACTTAATTGTTGCTGTAATAATAAATTGCCTGGCGTCTTAAATTGATTATTAGTATCAATTTTTAAATCAAATACTAGTATGCCCTGAATTTGTGGTGAAGTCTGGACGGGCCAATACGATCTACTATATCCTGTTATGTTTAAAAACCTCGAATATATGACTTGTCCACTAACGTTTTGATTTGTCATAAATTCACCAGAACTCAAAGTAGTTCTTATTAAGCCTCTATTCTGAATAAAATATGTTTTATATCTTAAAAGAATAAACATTAATAGTGAATGTAAATACATCAAATGCCCTTGTTCTCCGACGGCATGACAACCTATACTATATACTTCTTTAAAGAATAAGCTTCCTATATCTGTTATATATAAAGAATTAGAAGGCATTATTGTTGCATTTGTTAAATTAGGATTAAATTCTTCTCCTATAGTAAAATGTGTTTGATCTGTTACTGTTAATATTGTATAGGCTTTATTATTTACATTATCTACTAGTAATTGTCCTGGGAAAATACTTAATGTACTTAAAGCAGAAGGTATAGTCACTATGCCTGTAGATGGGGCATAAGCTGGGGTAAAGGGACCTAAAATAGGTTGTATTTGTGCTATTTGTGGATTAGTTGAAGTTACATCGGTTAGTTCGATACGAGCAGGGTCAATATCTCCTAATGTGGATTCGCTTTCAACACTGGACATTAATTCAACTGTAAAACAAGAACTTTGAGGGCCACCACTAGGATCTAAATTCCAAGCCATTTGAACAGGAATATTCGTATTTATAAACCACTTCTTTGCGTCTTCTACTATTTTTTGACCATATTTGTTGTTACTTAAAGTATCATTATTTAATCCTGCAAACATGTAATCTAATAACCAAGGATTTTGACGAATATCATTTATGGCCGCTTCTATAGCGGTCTTAATCATTATATCGCCTTGGAAAATTCCTTGAATAGTTGTTTGTAGCATATATTTAGCTTTCTAGAAATAATTATTTATGATAATCTTCTATTTTATTTTCAGCATTTGTTAAAACATCAAGACCGATCCATTGTAGAAATCTTATCTTGGGGATAGGTTTCATTAAATTGTTTACTAAGTTCTCCCAATAAAACTATTATTTTCATACTGCTTTTAAATAGCCATACCGCCCTGTAGCCAGTAGGTTTTTGATTATTAGCAATTTGTTGTTTAATTCTTTCCCTATCTTTAGTGCTATTCCTTAATCTATTTTCATTATCAACTATTATATCATAAAATAGTTTAGATGCTTGTCTAAGTTGAATATCCATAAAAACTCCAATACTTTAAAGATTAGTTTTAAATACTAGAGATTTTTGGTTAAATCAGGCAACACTTTAGAGGCCCATTGCTCTTCCACCCAACTCATTGCATCATCTAAAAACTTTTTCCCTCTTAATGCCGGCAATTGCCATTTTCCGCTTCCTCTTTGTGATTCGGAAGCAGTTCTAAAAGTCATTATACTTCTCTTAGCTCTTTGTAATCCTCTTGATGTAAGAGCAGGCGATCCATCTTTATTAAAAAGTGGAGTTTGATATACACTTATTCTTTCTATTCTAGAAGAAATTCCTTGGGCCCCTCCCTTATGGTGCCAATATTGATTAAGTCTTTTATCATCACTTGCGGTCATATTTGTTGGTTTGTCTATTCTGTGTAATAATCCACTTTTAGGAGTTCCATCTGGATTTCTTTCTATTTTTTTAACAGATATTTTCCTGGCTTTTAATTCTTGTTTTATAGTATCCGCTAAAGTAGATTGAAGAGGGGTCTGTGAAGAAGGTGACTTGCTATGTTCAAATGGTATAACTAAATATTTATTGCCTTTTTTACTTGTTTGTACTTTTCGACTTTTCAAAAAGAAATTAAGCATATCTAATTGTCCGTGTCCATCTTCTAGCCAGAGCATATTTTGGGGTACCGTAAATATATATAAATCAGGCTCTGGAGATTCGAACCTAAGACTTTTAATAAAAGCTTCTCTGGTGCTACCAAGGATTTCTTGAGCTTTCTCAAGAATATGGGCATGAGTCTGATTGGCTAGTATATTAACTGAAGTTTTTATTTTATCTATTGTATCGGCTTCTAATTTACCAAATTCCTCTTGGAGTTTTTCTAGGTCTATATGAAAATAAAGCATGTTATATACCCAAAAAAGAATTTATAATATTTAATATTTTTTCTCTATTAGCTGTATAGTCTTCTTCTTTAATTCTTAAAAGTTGAATACCTGCTTCTTGACATAATCCGATTCTTTTTAAGGTCTCTTTTAGGGTTATAGTAGGGATTCTTTTCAGAGTGCCAAAAAGTACCATCAAATTCTATTGCTTTATTTAGGGAAGGAATATATATATCGAGTTCAAATTTTTTATTTTTAAGTAATCCTTTTTTACCATTTAGAGCATCTGGATGAATGGTTTTAATCAATTCATAGATTTCTAGTTCTGGTTTGGAATGTTGACATATACAATATGGACACCAACTTCCTTGTTCGACAGTATAGTACAGAGCTTCCCACGTATGTTTAAATTCACACTCCCATTTATACTTAGTATGAGCATTGATATATTTGTTAGAAAGAAATCTACCTTTTCTTGAAGTAGCTATTTTATTACAATTATCAATATTATATTTATTTGCATTTCCAGATTTTATATATCTACACTTTGGGCACCATTGGCCTTGTTGTATTTTATTGTATTTTGCTTCCCAGATGTTATAACAATCACCGCATTTCCATTTATATCTTGTTTGACTATTGATATATTTATCCGATAAAAACCAGCCACCTCTTAATACAGCTAACTTATGACAATCATCTATGGATTTTTTGACATTTCCATAACAAAAAGGACACCAATGACCACATTTAATATCATTATAGATAGCTTCCCACTTATGATTATTTTTACATTTCCATAACATTTTTGTATTACTATTTATATATTCTACAGAAAGGCATTCCCCTTCATTTTTTCTCGATATTTCTTTGCAGTTTTCTAAAGTACATTTTTTCATATTATTTATCCGCCGCCAAGTGTTTTAGTTGATACCCATTTATTTTTGCCTTCCGGGGTCCTTATTTTAATCTTACCACCTCTAGCTGTTCCAACTGGCATTTTTCTTCTAGGGCCCTTACCGTGGCGCCTACTTGGTAATCTAACTTTTGGCTTAGGAGCCTTAAATGTACTTACTTTATTTAGATTGTCTTCTGATTTTTGAGTAGGTTCAGGCTGTTCTTGAACTGGTTGATTTCCTATCTCATCTTGCGATTGACTTTGATTTTGCCCCATAAAACTTTGAGCCATTAAAATCATGGCACTTACTATTGATTTTATGGCTTCATATATTTTGGGGTTCACTATTCTGATTTTTTCGATAGTTTCAGCTTGTTGTCTTACTTGGTTTAAGGCATCAAGAATGATTTGCCTTGGATCCTCGGAATTGGCTTCTTGGGGTTGTTCTTGCTCTGATTGTCCTTCTTGTGGTGGCTGTTGTGGCTGTTCAAAAGCAGCAGCCTGTGGATTGCTTTCTTCGGGAGCATTTATTTGATTTGCTGGTTCATTGTCAGGATCTGGTTTTAAACTATTTTCTGCTTTATGTATCATAAAATCTCCACTAGAACTTGAAGATGATTCTTCAATGTCCATTTCTGGTTGAAATAAAGTAATTTCATTATTGGATCTTTTAGAGCTAACTTGACAAGCAATATATGATTGCCTAATAGTGGCTCCGACTCCTATTGCAGAAGGACCGTCTATTAATCTTTCATATTCTGCTTTTATCTGAGGAAGTTGGCTGATTCTATCTGCACTTATACAAATGCATCCATAGCCACCATTAAAGAAAATTGGTTCTCCTAAAGAAGCTATGGCAAACTTTTTCCATCCGTTCATCTCCTTTTTCGTAGATGAATGATAATTTTGCCAATAGCTCTGAGCTATCATTTTCTATGGCTGATTCTATTTTGACAGAGGCTTGATCTGCAAAATAGTTAATAAATAAATTCATATTATAAAGATTACTTTTTGATAATCTTTATAAAAGTTTCTATAGCTTCTGAGTCCCAATTTTTGCTAAAATAAAGATTAAATCCATTGAGAGTAGCTTCTGTTTTTATACTCTTTGACATAGATCTAAAGCATAAACAGCCAACAAACTCCTGATCTACAAACTCATTTTTGCCACACATTTGACATTTCTTATCTAATTCATTTTTAGTTATTTTAATGGATTTTAATAGTTTCTTAGATTTATATTCATTAATAAAATGAGTTTTTATTAAAGTATCTATTTTAGACCCAAGGTCTGATATTTCAGATTTATTTAATGGAAACTCAAAATTATTTAAATCTAATTCTAATCCAATTGAAACTATACTTGCTATGTGTAAAGGAGCTTTATTTTCAAATTTATATAATTCATTGTTTATACTTATTTGTCCAGAGAATGAATTGTCTTCGTTTTTATTAAATACTATTTGAGTATTAGTGTTGCCCGGTATAGCTCCTTCAAATTTATTTAATTTACAAATTGTAGCAATCCATGATAATAGGGTTCTTGGAATTATCATATCTACAAAATCTGGAGATTTCTTTTGCAAATTCTCTATTGCTATCCTGCCTTTTGATCCTAATATCTCATTTAGGAAATTTTTTGTTTTAGTATTCATAGATTATTTTGGAGAGAATGATCCATTCGCAGGAGCCTGAGCTTGTCTTAGATTATTTGGCAATAATGATTCAGGATCATTATCAGATATTTGATATATATATTCGCGTGCAATTGCGATCTGTAGGGGAAGTCTTTCTAGATGATTTGTGCCTTGTACATAGTTTTCTGTTCTGAATACCCTTAATTCTTTAAGTAAAGCAGTTACATACCAAAAGGGCTGATAATAGTACCTCACACTAAAAACTGTCCCGGTGCCTAAATTAATATCATATCCAGGAGAATTGCCAGAAGGAATCCAGCCTATAGCACCATTATCTAATTTAAAGTCTACGCCTTGTTTATAATAAATTCCATTAGAATCAACTATATCTCCATCTATTTCTGACGCTGGAAATTGTCCGTCTGTCGTTTCCTGATTGATTGTGTTCTACTATTTGCCAGTTGACTACTTTAGCATCTAAATCTAGCATTACTAGTCTGTCGTACTGAGATATAAAAACTTCTTTATTTGAGTCCTCATAATGCACAGGCACAGACAGCACTGCTGTTGAATCGTCAATTACACCTGTATCTCTTAATTTTGCTTCCATTTTATTAGTAGAGAAAAAAGCGGTTAATATACCGGCCTTGGTGTAAAGGAAGCCGTTTGAACAGCCTTGATGATCATGGAATCGCCTATTGTCGAATTTATCCTGTAACCCTATGGGGCATCTTTTTGCCGTATAATGTACAAATTTTACCCCATATAATTTTAAAAGGTCCTGGAACGCATCAGGATCAAAACTGATACTTACAGGATTTTCTCCAGTAATCTCGTATCTATCTACTGGGCCATTTATAAATTTGTCGTTAGCCATTGGAGTTACCTAAAAATAACTTTATTTTTTCTAAAACATTTTCCTTATCCTCTAAATAGTCTTCTTCTTTAATTCTCAAAAGTTGGATTCCTGCTTTTTGACATAATCCGATTCTTTTTAAGGTCTCTGTTAATGGTGTATTCTTTATTGTATATAGCGGTTTCTCCGTGAAATATGGTTCCGTCATACTCTATTGCTTTGTTTAGAGAAGGAACATAAATATCTAGTTCCATTAATTTATAGGAGGGGATTCTAAAACCTTGAATAGTTTCAGAATATATATGTTTTATATAATTATAGATTTCTAATTCTGCTTTAGAATGTCTATGAATACAATAAGGACACCATTCACCCTTTTGTATGTTATTATAAATAGCCTCCCATATATGATTGTTTTGACATTGCCATTTAAGTTTAGTATGATTGTTTTTGTATTGTTCTGATAGGCACGATCCATTCCATGATAAAGCTATTTTTTTACAGTCCTCTAATGTATTTCTTTTATTATTAAAATTACATTCTGGACACCAACTGTTTCTTTTAATGCTATGATAATCAGATTCCCATACGTGCCCCTCTTTGCATTGCCATTTAAGCTTAGTGTGGACATTGTTGTATTCGTTAGATAGGCATTTTCCTTCTTTTAAAAAAGCCAATCTATGGCAATCTTCTATGAAATGTCTTCTTGATATTTTTTCACATCTAGGACACCAAGATCTTCTTATGTTATTATAATTAGTTTCCCATATATGATTTTTCTTGCATTTCCATTTTAATTTAATACTAGCATTTATATATGCAATAGATAGGCACCATCCGCCTTTTTTATTTGCAATAATATCACAATCCTCTATAGTATTTTTTTTGCTCATATAAATATTTTTATTCTATCAATTTATTAGCTTGATTAGTTAATTCTATATAAATAGGAAGAACGCTAGCGAAAGATTTTGGATCTATGTAATCTTGTTCCGATTTAGATAATTCCCATTGTATATTTGGTTCTTGCTGTTCAGAAATAAATTTTGCAATTGCAACACGAGGTCCCACTCCTAAATATTTAATGGCGCCCTTTATTGCAGTTCCAATTCCGATGTCCGTCCCCCCTTACAAACAGTTCCGTACAACAGGAATCCCGTTCAATGTACCTATTTGTCTTTTTTCAAGAACTTGTTCTGGACCTATTTCCATTTGTTGAGCCATAAAATCCTCTAATATAAAGATTGTTATTTAATCTACATATCCTGACCATATTTTATTTAGGTAATCACTTATTTTATCAGAAAGTTTAGCGTGATCTTGGATATCTTTTAATCTGTTTAATTCAGGTTCTGGATTTATGTCAAATTCTTTTAGTATTTTTTCTATTTGATAAGGCTTTATATCTAAAATCCAATCTTTTAGTCTTTTATCTGTGTGAATGTCTATGGTGGGCATATTCATAAATCTGTCTCTTGGAGATAATTTCTTGAAACCTTTTGGGTGTGTATAACGTAAATAAAATGGAATAAAACTAGAATCATCAAAGGCAGGATTGAAAGCTTTTCCGGCAAATGCCCCGCCATGGTCAATTAAGGCCAAACTATTATCGTCAGAAATCAAAATATTCCCTCCATGTCTATCTGTCTGCCCCAAAATCCAATCGATTACAGCAAATTTATGTACCTCGCCTACTCTTCTATACTTTTCTAATGTCTGAACCATTCTGTTTGGATCAATTTTTCTTATTTTGTCGAGTTGTTTAAAGTCGTGTGGGAGGAATGGCATGACCGCAGTCAATTTCCCATTTAATTTAATTAAGAATGTTCTAGGCACTATAGATCCCATCCCCAAAGTTTTAGCTACTTCGTAGAAAGCCGCTTCACGCTGCGATTGTGTAGCTCTTTCTTCTCTAACCCCGGCAGCAGGGGATAATTTTTGTGTTCCTGGCTTAACCAGCCAAAGCATTCCTGTTTTAGGATCTTTTATTATTGCTGAGTTATCTGAATATTTACCACCCAAAGCCAATTTATAATAATGTCCAGATTCTATTGCTTTCTTAACTACTCCAGCAGCTTCTTTTGAATTATAATGAGCAGCTTCAACATTAATTTCTTCTTGCTCAGACTTATATATTATGCCGCCTTGATTTACTATATCTTTTATAGCATCTAATGATTCTATATTCTTTTCACTAATTTCTAAGCCAAATATAGCCAATACTTGCTTTTCAGGATCACCTTCATACAAAAGTCTTGCTTCTCTTATTTTTGAGTCATCAGGGTCTTGATTACAAGACATGAATTTACCTGCCAATAGTAGATTTTCGTCTACTCCACTATCAGAACCAAGCATCATTAAGGCTGTAATTAATTCTTTGTTCGTTAATGGTTTAGACGGGGTATCTAATTTACCATATATTATTTCTGGGGGGACACGACGATCAGGAGGATGTACACGACCTAAAAGTGTACTTTTATTTAATTCTTCAGTTAGCCAATTACCGAAAATTATAATCAAAAGTTTCTGATTTTTTAGTAGCTAGCAGTCTATTAAATTTAGAAACATAAGGATCAGATTCTATAGTTTTTGTGTCAGCCTTATGGGCTGCTCCAACTCCGTGTCTCCAGCCAAAGGCGGCCTTTTCAGGGGATCCTAATGATCTAAATAAATCTCTCCAATGATAATTAGCCAAAGTATTATACAGTTTTGAGTTTGTTTTAAAAGCTTCTAAAAACTTATCTGGGGTGGTTAAATTAGGGAAAGCTGCCTTTAATTCATTGTGTCTATTATAAACATCAAATGCAGTAATTGGTTTAAATCCTACTGATCCAACTGCTGTATGAAATATACCTTTGCTATGAGGAGCATGATTGACAAATTTGCCCCCACTAGATTCAAGCATAGAAATAGCATCTAGTTCTGGAGATAGTTTAGATTTATCTTTTAAAGGTTTTAAGGAAAGTTCTTTAGGCATTTTAACTTCTGTTTCTTGCTTGGGTTTTGCGGTTTCAATTTTAGGAATTGTATTATTTAAAGCAGATTCCGTGTTTGGGTGAGTAGGAGCAGATATTAAATTACTTGCTAACGCTGCTGCTCCTAATAAGGCTGCCTGTTTCCATCCTTTTTGTAAGTCATCTTCATTTAATTCAGATTTAAGCCAATTTGTATCTGCTATTTGAGCTACATCATTTAAACTTCTGGCTGCTCTTTTAATCTTATTATTAATATCTCTTCTTTCTTCTCTAGAATGATTTTTTGAAGTATGGAAGTAATTCCTATATTCTGGATCATTTAAATAATTATATATATGGGTTAGCTTTTCTTCAGGATCTACCACATCGCCATGCATATGCTCCATCATCTCATCTAAAGGTTTTTTATATTGTTTAGGTATAGAATTCAATAGATTATTTACTAAATTTTCTCTGGCTCTTTGCCCATATCTATCTTGTATGTCTAATAATATATTGTGTAATGATTCATGCTGTTGTATGGATATGGGAGCTTTGGGTGAGTATACTTGTCTTCTAAGTTTATCTGAGGTGTCTGAATTTATATTGACAACCTTAGCTCTTTCTTTGGGCCCCAAAGCATAACTTGTTCTTGTCTGAGTAGAAGGGGAAGCAATTCCCCAGGCGTCTTTTGTGTCTTTTAAATATTCCCCTGCTTTTGGATGTTTTACAGGGTCTTGACCCACGTCCCTAAAAGCAGCGTTTCTAACTGCCCTAGCTGCTCTGTCTACATGTTGTGGCTCGTCTAATATAGGAACTTGTGGTTTATAATGTACGCCTAATTTAGGGAAAACCGGAGGAGTCTGTATTTTATCTAAGTTTTCTAAAGGAAGATTGTATAATATATTTATTGAATTATCTATATTTTTATAGCCGATATATCCCAATTTTTTTAGATTATTTTGTACAGATTCCAAAGAAACTGCTTTTATTGTTTCAACTCCATATTCATTTTTTTCTAATTTAGGAGAAAGTAATTCTAAACTATCTATATTTAAATCATATATTTTAGAATCATTCGGTATCTCTATTATATATTCATTTAAAATAGTTTGTTCCGGGGTGTTAGATGGGGCAAAGAAGGGGGTTTTGATGGAGCTTTGTTGTCCATCTAGATTTTCATCAGAGGAATAATGATAAAGGAACATATCATAAAGATTAAGATTTTATAGTTTCCATTTCTGATGTCCAAAATCACTTATTTTATATAATGGAACATTTTTACCAAGGATTCTTTCAGCAAAAACTCCTCCTTCTGCTTGAGCCACTTCAGTAGGAAATTTTGCTAATATCTCCGGTTCGTTGATTCTGCGGCAACGATATCTCCAAATGCGAACTTTCCCGTCTGTATACCAATAAGAAGCCGAGTTTTCTTGTACTAATTCAAAGCCCATTTTTTTATAAGTTTCACCCAGACCAATTCTATTGTTGCTGAAAGTTATTAAAGATTCATTTCCTATTTCACTTTTAATCTTTTTAATTAATTTACTGGCTCCTCCAACTATAGAATAATCCATATCTCCTGCTAATCTTGCTATTTCTGTTTCTCCATTGAAATTTTTTCTAACAGAACAGCACAAAACTAATTTATTTTCATAAAAAAGACCATAAGCATATTTTGCTTTTGCGTGTCCATCTATATGATTTCTATTAAAAAAACTTTCAAATTCTATATTTTTAGTTAATTTCCTTAATTCTAAATTTCTTGCATATAATCTTGTGCCATTGAATTTACCCAATCTATATCTAATCATTGCTTTAATTAGGTCTTTTTTATTTTCCCATTCATCTTCATAAAAAGAAAAAAGTTTTATTCCCTTCTCTCTACAGGCTAAGAATTTTTTCCTATGTTCCTGCATATCAAAAGGTTTTTTAAAACGGCTACTGTGCCATACTAATCCATTATATTCTATGGCAAATTTTAAAGAAGGAATATATATATCAAGCTCTTTAGGAGGAATAATACTTCTGTCTGATATTAATACATTTTCATTGGGTATTAATGAGACAATATATTCGGCAACTTCGAGTTGACCTTTTGAAATATTGTGCGAACAGTATGGACATCCTTCTCCCTGACGTATTTTGTCATAACTGGCTTCCCAGTCTGGATGTTTCCCACAGTTCCAGGGATACTTAGTGTCTACATTTTTAAAAACGTCACTCTTAAACTCAAACCCTCTAGATTCTGCTAATTTTATGGCGTCTTCTTTGGTTTTATTTACATTATTTGCACACCATTTACACCATCTTCCCCTTTTTAAATCAGTATACGTTATTATAAATATATGATTTCTGTCTAAATTGCACTGTATTTTTCCTAAAGTTTTATTTTTTATTATTACTAATTCTAAAAATTCACCATTCTTATTAAGATTTTTTAATGCTTCTTTAAAATCATCTTCTGTTATTCTTCTATTGTTTATTGCACATATTTTACACCATTGTCCTGCTTTTATATTTGCATACGAATTTTTCCATACATTATTACAAACATCACATCCCCATAAATATCTTGTTTGACTATTTATATATTCATTAGATAAAAATTTGCCTTTTCTTGATGCAGCTAATTGATGACAATCTTCTATGGTATTAGGATCAAGTGCACAAATCCTACACCAGCAGCCGTGATATACTACGCTTTCATAAGAAGTTTCAAATGGCCCATGAATTTTACATTTAAAAATATATTTCCCATTTTCTCTATTTATTTCAGAAAATTCTCCATCCTTTTTAGACGCAAACTCTTTACATTTATTTATTCTTTTTGTTTCATCTATCTGATCTCTTAATGTTTGTAAATTGTTTTCTAATACTACATTCCTTATAACCTTTTTTGATCTACCAGTTTCTTCTTTTATTTGATTCCATGTTTTGCCATCTTTATATAGTTTAGCTATTATCTCCTCTTCTTCTTTAGAAACTTTAAAATTGCTTCTAGGGATTCCATTTCTTATTAAGATATTTGAAACGGTTGACATAGCTATGTCTTCTTCTTTTGCTATAGAGGGGATACTTTGTCCATTTTTATATTTAAATATTATTAATGATTCTTTTTCTATAGTAGATTTCATAATAGTAATCCTTTACATAATAAGATTACTATTATTTTAAGATCCAAGTTAACTAAATGTTAGTTGCGTAAAGTGAAACTGAGAATCCGCTTTTGAATTCTGTCTACCAAAGATTCAATGTCTCTGTCTATTTGAGCCAGTCTGACATCGTAAACATTAGGACCAGAAGTATTAATTGATTGAGAAACATTGTCTATACTAAGGGAATAATTGGGGATTTTGTTGCTTGCAGCAAGAAGCTCTAGTATCATTTTGGCCGTATAGTTGCCTATTAGTTCGTTTATTAGAATCGGGACTACTCCATCTGGGAAACCAGAAACGTAAAGAAGTTCCCAATAGTACGGAATCCAGTTCTTAGTGCCAAGGATCTGAAGAAATGCAGCTCCCCCTGAACTTTGTGAAGGCGGGAGGAATCCTGACCCCTGGAAGGCAGCAGTAAGCGGAACTATATTGATTTGACCCCTATGGAACCCGCTAGATTCTACCCACTGCAATGGGACGCCGATAGACATCTATATTGTTTGATGGAGTAACTGATAATTTCTGTAAGCTCAAGATAGGGCGGTATTCTGACTGGAAGTAACCGAAAGCCTCATATAATGCTTTATCAAAAGGATGTTTTTCTGCTCTCTGAACAGGAAATATATTTATATGACAAGAAGTTTCTGCTTGCATCACAGCTCTTGGTATAAAATCCCTTGCTATGATTTCATCAGTTATTTCTGCCCTTTTCCCTGTACGAAAATCTTTCTGATTTGAAAATCCGTGGTACTCCGAACAAAAATCTATTTCTAGCTTGTTCTGGAGTAATGAGAGGTTCCATTCTTGAATACGGATGTCCCCACACCCCATGCTCTGGCAAAGCAGAACCAAGCGCAGACCTACTATTAGTAAAATTACCCGGAACAGTTATATTAGCTGGAGAAATATCTAGATTAGCAGTAGCGTCTACTCCACTATTTAAGGATGGATTTACATTGGGATTGTTTGAGTCCGAAATATTCGGATTCCCAAGATTTTCAAATGGATTAGATGGAGTTGCCATTTATTCCTCTAACAATAAAGATTGTTGTTCCTAAACCCCCCAGCTTAAATCATTACTACTAAGGCAATGGTCTAACCCGAGAAACCTATTACAATTTAACCTGAGCCAAGCTAGGGCCATTAAAATCGATTTTATACTAAAACGTAAAGTTCGTTACTGCTCCAGTGCCCGCATTTATTGCTACACTAGCAAAATTATTAGTTGTTGGAGATACCGATAAAACTCCCCTAGTAGTACCTGACGTAACCGTAGTTCCTTCTATTAACATTAAATACAAGTCAGAAGTACCACCTGCTATAGGGTCTGTTGCATATATTGGTAATTGCCAAATAGATGGGTCCACGCCAGGATTCGGCTGGAATGCCCACCTGCTTATTATATTGGCTAAATTAGTATTACTTATTTGAACCTGTAAAATAGCCGAATAACTAGAATCAACTAAATCATTGGCAACAGTGGCCGTTAAAGTAGCGGTAGCTACATTTACTGGTAGTGTAGTAAAAGGAGTCTTAACGGCAGTTACGGTAGTATTTGTAGAAGATAATACTGTATAATTGCCTACATTTGCATTTCCTGCTCCCGCTAAAACCGAACCAGATGGTATATTTAAAAGATCCCCAGCTTGAGGAACTGCATTCCAAGTTGCCGTACTTGGGGGAATAAAAGAAATTGTTATTACATTAGTTGGACTAGCAGCTACGGTTAAAGATAAAGCGTTTCCACTTAAACCGGCTACTATGTTTCTATTTGATAGGCCTGATTGAGGAAAATAAACTCTACCTGGAGGATTAAAACCTTGATCAAATCTATCTCTTGAATCATCTATTAGGCGAAATGTTAAGTTTAAAGTATCGCCCTGAGTAAATCTAAACAATGTATCGTATTGATAATTATTGGGATTTATATAGTCTTTTATTACTCTTCCGGGATAAATTCATTTAAAATAACCTCTTTAATTAAGATTAAAATTATTTAAAAGGTTATATTATCTGAAGGAGGAGGTTCTGAGGCTTCTTCCGAAGAACTATCAGATGAAGAATTGTTAAAAGAATCTAAAAATCTGTTTATTTCTTGCTGTTCTAACGCTCTATTTAATCTATTTAAAGCTTCTTCTGTTGTTTCATGAGATGTTGGTGGTGTTACAGGCTGAGGATTCCATGACCATTGCGTAGCTGTGGGACTCGCAGATGATTCTGGTTCGGGTGGAGTTGGCTGAGCAGGAACTGCCTGGTTAGTAAAGGGATTATGAGAATAATAAATAGTTGTATCTATTGGTGTGTATGAACTAATATTTACTCCAGGCATGGGTAAATTGGGTATGCTGGCTCCTGATGCGGTCATAGTTACTGGTTCTGGAGAAGGAGTAGGAGTTCTGTATACACCTATGGGGCGTCCAGTGGGCATAGTTTGGCCAGAATTAATTTCTGGACTAGAACCATATCCCGCTCTTTCAAGCGAATCTATTAATGACCTTAAATCACTCAATGCGTCTGAATCTAAATGATAATTATCTATTATAGAAGCTTTAAAAATTCCAGATAAGAGTTTGCTTTCCATTTCAAACCCTTTTCTATAATATTTAGTTATCCTATATATTGCTTTTGCACCTTTAGCTAAATAATAAGGAACTAATTTATTGTTTTTTACATCATTTAAAGTACGTTTACCAAAATAAATATTAGCATTAGAAATAGCCAATTGGTTAACTGTAAAATCAAATGTATTTAACAAAACTGGAGCATCTTTAAACCATCTAGTTTTAAGTAATTGTATTGGTAATTTTAAGTCATTAGAAATACCGGAATTATAGGTTTCTTGGGTAGGATAAAGTTTTATTTCATGAACATACTTATCCATGAAAACATCTACAATATTTCTATTTTTTAAGTCTTTGTATTCAAATTTAAATTTAGTAGTTAGCAGTTCATAGGCTGTCTTAAATGATCTAGCATTACCGAAGAATAGATCAATATCATTTGCCCTTGAGCTATGAATTAAACTCAATACAAATCCACCAGCCAAAATAACATCTTTGGGTAATTCTTCTAGTATTTTAGATAGTTGTCTATATTGCTTAAATTTATCGAATATAACTTCTTTATCTATGAATTTAGCTAGGTCCCGTTTTTCTATTGTCGTTGCTTTAGATATTTGTGTGCCAGGTGGTTTTAATGATGTCCATGCCACCCGGACTCCTTCGGTTATTGCTGAATCTATATTAAATTTTGCTGTAAATGGCATTATATTTATTCTCCAAATTTAATGGTTAAAGCGCTTGCGTAATCAATGTCTGTTAATACAGCTTCTTTGATTACATTAAATCTATCCGTATCTATGTTAACAAACATCTTTTTGTTTAATTCTAAATCTAGTCTTTCTGGACTGTCTGATTTTATGAATATTTCTGCTTTAGAAAAAGGAGCTTCATCTATATATATATTTAAGCAACCGAGAAGTTCATTTTCAGGATTCTTGAGAGGTATTGGATTAACAAAACCTATTCCCTTGACCTTATCTGATTCTACAAAAGATGAAAACTCAAATATATTTATATCGTCATCCATTTGGTTGCTCTTTGATTACCTTACCGTTATCATCTACTTTGAGATCCTTAAGGTTAGTTAAGAAATTCTTTCTCATATTTATAAAGTCTTGTCTATAAAGTAAAAATCCCATTCTATGTAAATACCTTTGAACTGACTTTTTGGCTGATTTTAAGCTTTTAAAAGGACCCAATTTACCGTCTTTGCAGTCTATTGTTTTGGGAACTATAGCTATATAATCTTCTTCCTGAGATAGTTTTTCTATGGTAGCCATATTATCGGCTCTGACAAAAGAAATCATATCGTCTTGTTTAAAAACTTTCCAGTCACCTTTTTTATTAGAAATTCTTGGTTTTATTTGTATTTCAGGATTATTTTCTGACATTTTAAATTTCCTTTATAAAAAACCAGGTTGAGTATTTTCGTGATACTCTGAAGGGACCTGGGACTCCTGGGAGATTAGCGGCTCAAAGTTGAAGTGCTGGTGCTAGTAGTTGAATCTGTTAGAACAACTGCTCCACGGGGCAGGCGTCCACGGCGACGAGGCACTACTGTACCATCTGAAAGACGGACCATTGTGCCGGTTCTAGAACTTGTAGTGCGCGAACGGCTACGCACAGTAGATGTAGAACCAGTTGAACTTGTCGATGTAGTACCCGATGTTCCTGTTGATGTTGATGTACTTGTTCTTGGCATTTTTATGTTTTCACTCCTTTCTATATTTAATTTAAAAGATTTGACTTTTTATTTGAAGATACATTTTTATTTGAATTTACTTCACTATAAATAACTGATATTAAACTATTTAAATTATCTTGACTGGCTCCAGTTAACATAGCAAATTCACAAACTTCCATTACAAAAGCTACCAGTATGCCATCAAGATCCTTATCCAACTCACTCATAGCTAGATTTTTTAATTTTTCAGATAAATCAGCTATTTTCTTTTCCCTATCCATTTTAATTTAATAAAACATCTTTCTTTAATATCTTGCTTGATTCAACATCTTTTAAACTTTTTAATACATAATCAGATAAACTTTGCATACTTAATCCTGTTGATTCTGCATATACAATCAATGAAGTTAGTAAAGTAGTTATTACAACTGGCTTATCATTGTTAAATCTAGATTTAATACTTTCTACTAATTCTAAGCTAAATTTAGATATTTCTAGTTCTAAAGAATCTTCTCTCATCCTTGTTCTCCTATACTAATCTTATCCATATACAGTAAGATCTTGGGAATGAACCAAAAATATCTAACGAGAATCTCTTTTTAATAACTTATATATAAATTCTGTATTATCATCGGCTACTCTTAATTGATTGGCGCACCCCTTTAAATCACCAACACAGCTAGAATAATAGCTTATACATTCGTTTGAGAATTTCCTAAGTCTATTGTTTTCTTGTTCTAACAAGAAAATCTGTAAAAATATGGAAAAAATGAAAGAAATTATAATTAAACTATATAAAATAGTAGTAATTTTCATTGGATAAAATTAAGCTTCAGCAGGATCCTGAGTAGGTATTATAATTGGTTTAGAACTATCTTTTATTTTATCGGCAAGTTTTAATATAATTTCTTTATATAATGGGTCGTCCTTTGCCTGTTCTTCCTGAACTCCCATAAAATATTTTTTATCTATTCTTAAAATCATAGACAATGCTTCATCTACATGATCTTCTTTTGCCAAATCATACGCCAAAAAAATAAGCTCTTTATGATACATGTCTTCACTTAATATATGATTGTCTTTAAGATCATTTAACTTATCCAACATTTCATATGCTTTTTTTTGAAGAATAACTAAACTACTGGACATTTTAATTACACCCTTTCGTAAATAATTGTTCTATATCATTAGCCATAGCTTGGCTATCATTAGATAAATCAAATACTTTAAAGTTTGGTTCTAAATATGGGGCGACATTCCAGCTAGTATTTGCTTTGTTATTACTAACTATTAATACACAAATCATGTTGTTATTTTGACAATCGGTTGCTACTTCATTTACCCCATAGGTATTATAGTCGTCTGGTTCATCAGCAGAGAATATAATTACAATATGAGGCATATTAGGGCGCCAAGAAAATTTAAAAGTTCCTTTTGCAACATTATCCATAACGTCAAGATTATTTGTAGATTCATATGGTGTAGACATGTTATAGGTTACTAGGTTCTCTCCATTTAAATAATTCTCAAATGCATCGACTGTAGTTAAATCAGTCAAAACAGAAGAATTAAAATAGGCAGGATAGCCATTTTCTATAGCAACAGAATCAGTATTGTCAGGCATATTTACTATACCAAAGTCTGTATTTGAATTTTTACTTTTAATTAAGTCTCCTATATCCATAGCGGATTGTATAGTTATTGGAAATTCAGAGCACATACAATCTTCTGCTGTCGAATTGCTTCTATCGAAAATAAAAACTATATCCATAGGAGCTATTGTATTATAATAAGGTTGCCCGGTGCATTGTACATCTTGACCACAAATAGGGTTAGGAGCTGGAGTTGTTTCCCCAACACAAACTTCTTGATTATTTTGGCATTGCCATTCGCCTGGGTGACAAGGACCTATTCCTGCTGTTCCTTGAGCACCAGTATAACAATACTGTCCATCGCCAAAATCAGTTATGCCACAACTTAATTCTGGGTTAGAGCAGTCTGTTGGTAATTGTGGAGTAGTTTCTCCTTGGCAAACAGATTTCCCGTCCACACAGGCAGTATTCCCGCCCTTGCAGGCTCCTACATTTTCTGTGCCACTTTGTCCTGTATAGCAAGGAACACTAGGGACTTCGCTATCTATTGTTCCGGTACATGCTAGATCTTTGCCTGTGCAATTGTTTTCTGGTTGCGGCAATGTTTCTCCAGAACATTTAATTATATCGCCACCATCATCGCATTCAGCTATGCCATCCCTACATTCGCCAACGTTCCTAGTAGATGTTGGCCCATCATAACATGGTCCATTACAAACATATACAAGTCTGTCATTTGGATGGCAACAAGAAACGAAGAGCAGTGCAATTATAGGTATTATTCTTTTGAGCACATTAAATCACCATATTTTATAGATTATTGTTATTTTCCATCTCTTTCGTATATTAAAGTTCTTAAATACACCACTAAGTCTAAGGCTTCGTCCATGGCATCTCTCAGTGTGTCTCTTCCATTAAAAGGCTGGAGCCTAGTACCATATCTTTCTAAACCTAAATTATCTCTATTTTTCATTTCTTCTATTACTAAGTCCCATACAGCAGGTTTATTGTTTTTAACAGGATCTGGTTGAATTTTATATTTAATTTCCTCTGGCTTTTTAAGACAAATTGTACACCATCCATATACTGTTAATGTAGCTCCGCAACCAGAACATAGTTTTTCATTTACATTATCCATTATGATTATGGGTTCTCCCTTCTGTCATGCTGTTATGACTTATTTTGCAAAACACAGCATTTCTTCTTAATTCCTCCAACGTATGGGCGCCAGAGTAGCTGCATCCAGATTTTACTCCACCAATCAATTGATCTAAAACAACACTGACAGGGCCTCTTTGTTTGACTTCAAACGCAACTCCTTCTGGAGTGTATGAATTTTCTACTTTTTGAAATGAATCTCTTGCTTCTCTGGATGCCATGCCACGATATAATTTTGTCCATCCATTTTCAAACCATGGAGTTTCATTTGTTCCAGCAAATAAGCTTCCACTCATTATGGCGTCTGCACCAGCAGCAAAAGCTTTAACACAATCTCCAGAGTTTTTAACTCCTCCATCAGAAATCATCTTAAAACTATATCCACCTTCTTTTCTAAATCTATCTATTTCGAGAATGGCATGCAATTGAGGAATTCCGTGGCCTGTAACAAGGCGGGTCGAACATATTGATCCATTTCCAACCCCGACCTTAATTATATCTGCTCCGCCTCTTATATATAAATCCTGTGCTCCTTCTTTTGTTGCTACATTGCCAGCAATAAGTAATAAATCAGGATATGTTTTCTTAATATAACTACACATATATATTGCATTATCACTATGAGCATGAGCAATATCTAAACAAACCCCATCTATTCCTTCTCTTACATATAAATCCAACTTTTCTTTGTCTTCTGGCTTAATTCCAATAGATGGAATTATAGGAACTTTGAAACCACAATCTTTTATTTTTCTTATCCATTTTACTATTTTATCCTGATGAGCATATCTATGTAAAATACCTAATCCTCCATGAGTACTCATAGCAATGGCCATTTCATCTTCAGTTATTGTATCCATGTTTGAAGAAATAAATGGAATATTAAGAGTTAATTTATTAGATAAACTAGTTGCTATACTTACATCTTTTCTGGATTTTACTGTAGAATATCGAGGTTTTAAAATTACATCATCAAAAGTTAAGAGTTCTTTTTCTTCAAAACGCATTTATTTCTTCCCTTCCAATAATTTGACTAAATTACCTCTAATTTTATATACGTCTTTAGAAACTATATTAGTACATTTATTACAGTACCATCTATTTAAACTGTCTCCATTAAGTTTTTTTAATATATCTGTTTCTGAGTTACAAATAGAGCAAATCAAAGTTTAATCCATTCCATTGCGTCACCAATGGTCCAATCATTTGAATGTAATAGATCTTTCATTCCTTCATCAGTTTGCATATAAACATCTATTAAATGTTTACCAAAGTCATTTATATAGTCCTCTATTATATAATAATTTTCATTATGAACTAATTCTATTACTCTTAATTTATTGTGTGTTTGATCTCTAATTATTTTCATTTTAGTCCTTTAAATATAGTTCTATTTTCACCTTCTATGAATTTACGGTATTGACTCCATCCAATAAAATTACTTGGAATATTTTTTATATATGAAGCAGCTTGATGCTCAAAACAGCTCATGTGCTTATTTTGTAATAACATATCGTGCAATTTAATATCTTTTTCGTGATCTATTGTTCCTTCATGATTTAAATAGGATACTCTGGCGCACCTAGCTACTGAAAACTTTCTTAATAATTCAATATCAAATTCTTTTGACTCCTCTTCCGTTACAAAAGGTAGGTGCCATCTGCCCCATTCTAAATACGTTGGAATACTTTCATTATGAGCTTTTAACATTACTTCTGCTAAAGTTTTTATTTCTGGTTGAGCTGCGCTATCTAATCTTAGATTATAGAAATTAGCAAATTCAGTAGCTGTACAAATAGTTTCCATGTGAATCCAGGATTCTAGTATTCTGTTGGAAATCTGTTTATGAAGTCCTAATTCTAATAATCTTTCAACATGTACAATGGCTGCGTCTCTAGCTAATAACCATTCTTTTTTACATTGTTCGATTTCTGATTCAGATAATTCTTCCTCTGCCTGCATTCCTGATTTATTTCTACCCCAATAAATAGGCATAGCAGGATCGTTTTTAACTAATTCTAATGTTTTCTTTATTGGAATAGCCCTGCTACTGGCTGCATTTCTAGAAAACATTCTATGGGTCATAAATTCGCTATGAATAAATCTAGGATATCTTAATACAAAAGTAGTTAATCTAATCCTATCTTTTGATAGGCTATCTTTGATTATTCTAGCGGTTATAGACATTATTAAAGTAAACTATCTAAAAATTCAACTAGTTCTTCTACAGTAGAATATACTCTAGAAGCAAATTGATCTAAGGCAGGATTATCTAAATCGTCTTCTGGATTTATTGCTTCTTCCGCCTCTTTCCCTAATTCCTGTAGAGTTTTTCTTATTTCTTTTAATATAGTATCATATTCTTTTGACGTTGGCACTTTGATTCTCCTTCTATTGTTTTGTTACCTTTGTTCTATAGGATCTTTAGCCCATAACTTCTAGGGATCTTAGGTACTTAGGTAAGAGCAGGGTATGACACTAAGAGATAGAGCTAGAATAATACTACATAAATTGGGTATGGTTGATTCAAAGCTATTAAAAGAAATTGAGTTAGCTTTTGATAAGTTGGTAGCAGAAGAAAGATCTTTAATGAATGACCACTTCCATTCTACTGTTTCCACAATTTCAAATCTAGATGAATGTGCTAGATTAGAAAAAGTACACGCAGATGAATTAGCTAAAAGAATGGAAGCAGAAGTTAAAGAAAAGGCTGATCAAGACTTAAAAGAAGCGAGAGAGGCGGCAATTAAAGAAATTGTCCACCATTAAGGTCGAAGATGTTGAATTATTAGAAGAAAAATGTAGGTGTTATCCTCTAGAAGAGTTTTCAGACAATACCGAAGTATATATATCTGGTCCTCAATTCTATTTTTCAATAGACGAAGCTAGGAAAAGATTCAAGGAAGCTTTTCATGAATATTTTAATGGAAAACAATATTTTGCAATCCATTTAAATGGACATCACGTATTGACTGTTCATCAAAAAGGTTTTTGCTTCTGTACTAAATGTAAGCTTAAATAACTCCGTTTGATTGAACTTTAGCAGAATAAACGTCTGAATAATAAGTAGGCGTATTATTAACTCCACCCATCATAAACATGTAATCCCCTACTCCAACCCCAGCCATACCCCAAGCAGATATGGGATAGGCAGTAGTAGCAGAAAATGCCCCTAAACCGCCATCTGGCATTAGCTGGGCGCTTTCTACTACATTAGTTACATTTGCCCTAGAAGAACTAGTTGAACCTGCAACTATAACTAAATTATTGCCAACTACTGCCCAACCAGGCTTAAAATGAGCGCTAGACATTACACCGCCAACTTGTTTCCAAGCAGCTAGTGAGCCATCTGAATTGATTTTAGAAGACCACATAACGGTTTGGACTGTATTTCCGGTTACTTCTGCTCCAGCCCCAAAGTACAAATATCCCTGGCGAGCAAACAATATACCATTCTGCCAACCGCCGGCTGCTAATGGGCTAGGCAGAGCTATTCCGGTCACCCAAGGCGTCAGGCTTCCATCTGAATTAATTTTTGAATATATTACGCTGCCAGAATCCCCTGCCGTATTGCCTCCAACTACAAACAGAAAATTGTCCCAAGTGGCTCCTCTGTTTAAAAATAGGGCAGTTGGAAGAACAGCACTTTTAGAATTTACCCAAGTTATTTCACCATTAACTTGAATTGTACCGATTTGGACATTTTGGGTTGCAGTTGTTTCGTCCGCACTAGTTCCACCTATGACATAAAGGAAGTTGCCTTTCCTTGCTAAAGCGGCATTTTCAGCAGCAACCGGGAGAGTATGAACGGCAGTTTGCCATCCTCTTAGACTTCCTTCTTCAAACTGAGACGAATAAATATTTAAATTAAAAGTTGGGGTGCTGCTGGTATTTCCAGCAAAGGCATAAATTCTATTGCCATATGATTCAACTAAAACTGTCGATATTGTTGCTGGAAGAGAATTGCCAGACTTGGTCCATCCTACCGGGTTCGCCATATATTAATCTCCAAAAACTAATTACTTATAAGATTAATATTATTTTAATAGTCTATTTTGATCAGCTTACTAGCAATCCAAGTTTGATAAACAGAATTAAAAGCAGAATCTTTTAGGATAGTTTTGTCTCTTATATCAACTTGAGAATTAAATACTCTTCTTTGTATATCATTATTAAAAGGCCACATGAAATAATAACTAGAATCAGTAAATTCATTGGCAACCCAATTAGTTAAATCGGCGGTTATTGTGTATCCCAACCAATAATAAGTAGCTAAGCTCATCGTATATCCTCTTAGCTCTGATTTCATTCTAAAATAAGCCGGTAGTGGAGATGCGAATAGTATTGTTAATAATAAAAATAAAAACCATAATTTAGGGAAAAATATTATCAGCAAAAGAGGAACTATTGCTAATATTTGTGGCAATATATACGATAAGCTAAAAAATATAGGATTTTTGTTATAGTCTAAAACATGAATGAACTCGTGAGATAAAACGTCTAAGGTTCCTTCTATATCGGTAAAATCATAATTCCTAGGGAAATAAATAGTATTTCCCATAGTAGTAATGAAATCTGTCATGAAACTTGGATTAAATGGTTTAGAAAGAAATCCAAATATTTTCATTAATAAACTTTGGTCTTTGTATTTGATTTGTAGTTTAGGGGCGAATTTAGCTTTAAAAATATTTGTAAAGGTTTGTAGTTGGGGATTTAACATATTATTGTGATCCGATTGCTATGGCCACTGAAATCGGGGCTAAGTAAGGATCTGGTTTGCCTAGAGTGTCTGGGGTTAAAGTAGGGGGTTGTGTTTTAGAAATAATATTAATTAAATTTTGTGGTAGTTCTTCCGGCATCTTATCGTGCTTTTTAAGATTTTCTTCTGCCCAACCGGGGCTGGAGGTTAGACCAGTGACAAGCTATTTTCTGATCAGATTCTTTAGAAAAGTCAAAACTAGCCAAAGGAATCACATGGTCAATATGCCATTCTTTACCATAATTTTCCCAAGTCATTGATTTGCCAGTTATTGGATGAGGATAAAATTTGGTTTCAAAGTATTTTTTGAATTCAGGAATGGTCATGCCGAGATCTCTTACGGCAGAAGCTGATTTACGAATACCTTTTAGGGCTCTGTAAAATCTTAGTCTTAAATTCCATTTTATTCTGTAACTAGTTCCTCCTTCGATTCTTTTTCTTTTTCTATATTTTCTCATTCTTAATTTGTATTGAGATGTGCCGCGCATTTTCTTGGCTCTTATTTTAGCTTTTTCTTCCTTTGCTTTTTTCTTTTCCAGATAATTAGGATGTAATTTTTGTTTAGCTAATGTTTTTATTACTATTTCTTTAATTCTGTCTGGATTATTTATTCTATACTCTCTTTTATGATTTAATATTTATTCTTTATTTAATTTATAATGTTCATTCTTATATATTCTTTCACATAAAATACAAGTTCCTCTATACTTTTTATTTTCTTTATCACGTAGATGAAAATCAGATTCATCTTTTTCTATTCCGACATTTTATACAAGTTTTCATACTTAATTCCTATCTTGCGGTGCGCCTAGAGGGATTCCAACCCTCATGGAACCTTGTGGGTTCCTTCCAGTTCGGACGCTGGAATCGTTTCGCATTTTTCGACATAGGCGCATAATTATATTACTAAAATCCTTCTAGGATCTTAGATTAATTTTAATTATGGCCCCTACCTTTTTACTTCTTCTTTTTTAATTTAGCCAAATTAGCTATATTTTCTTTTGCTATTTCTTTTTGCTCTTCTTCAAATTTTTTATCTATCATTCTTTGTTGTTCATGAGGACAATAAAACTTTCCATTATTGTCTATTGTGTGTGAAACTTGTAAAAGTGGACTCCAATGAGACCTATATTCTGATCCTTTTAAATGAATTGTGGTTTGATTTACAGATTTTGCACTTACTTGAAACTCATGTGATGTTCCTGTTCTTGTATCAAATGGTTTTATGTTAACGACTTCTATAGTCCACTCTATTTTCTGGCCATTTTCACTACAAAATCTATTATTATTTAAAGTATCTTTATTTCTATACATCCATCTTTCAAATGAATTCCTGGCTTCTTCTGTATCTGGACATTTTATTATCAATGAATCAATTATAAAATAATATCCTCTCATCATTACGGAGTGTGCTCCGCCTTTGCTCCAAAAATCTAAGAATTTTTCGTGTCTAGATTGTTTAACTTTTTTATTAAATGGCCACATGTTTATTTCCTAGGCATATACCAATCAGAGCAATATTCATCCGGTCTATTGGGTATCTCTGCACTTCCGTTCCAGCTTACAAAATTTTCCTCTGAACAGGTACCGTATGAATTACTTGCAGGCTTAGGAGCGCTATAAAATTTACAATTTAAACACATACTTCCGCCTCTAGGAACTACCATCCCTGGCTTATGATCTTTAGGATAGGTTGGCAATTTATGCATTTTCAATATTCTCCATGCTATTAAGAAATTTCTCTATATCAGAAATAGTTTCTTCTTCTGAGCCCATAAAACAATAAAATCCATTTTTATATTCAGTTTTAAATATTGTTAAACCATTCTTAATTCTATCTAAATAATATCTTTGGCTATAAAATTCTAGAGCTTCATTGTCTGATTCAAATATACCATCTGCTATTATAGGAAGTAAATTTAAACCAACTTTTTTAACTAGTTTATTTATTTTACTAGATTTATATTAACTCCAGATGGATGTCCTCTTCATAATATAGAATTAGTCTTATATAGTATTGAATATAGAATGGATTATATAAAAAAATACGATCCAACTCTTACATTTGAATTTGAAAATTTACAAGAATTAATAAAATATAGAGATTTTATTAAGCAATATATATCCAAAGGATCTTCTGACGTAGAGGTAAACAAATAATATGAATAAGCCATATTGATACTTAAAGTTCTTCCCCCAGTATGGGGAGAATCAATTGGATTAGGACATCCAACTCATGAACAATGGGATGAAGAAATCCTACAAAAACTTCTATTAGAGGCTGGTTTTGAAGAAGGCGATTTAGTTAAATTAGTTAAAGTGGAGAAGATAGACGATGTACCATTTCCTATTTCTTCTAATTCTAAATCAACCACATAAGCATCATAATTATTGGATAGTTAAAAACAATAATGGAGCTAAATGGATTGATTATAGAAAAGAAAATAATAAAGAATTTAAATATACAGGACCTTTTAAAACATTAAGTAAAGTTTGGAAGGAATTCAAAAAAGATGACTCAAAATATATTCCATAAATCTAGTTTCCCCCATTATAGAATTTATTCTTTGACAAGTACAATTTGCACTCCAACTTCCATCTTCTTTTATTTCTATGCCAAACATATTATTTAGTTTTATCTGGATCCTCTAAAGTTTTAGCTTTGTAGTAAATATCTTGTAAAATTTTAGAATTTTCTTTATTTCTTTGAACATTAAATATTTCATCTAATGTTGTATTGCCATTATGCCACCAGTCTATGTTTTGTGACGTACCTAATATAATAAAATCCTTTGCTTCACAAGAAGCATGTATAAAAGGGCACCTTCTATCTAAATATTTGTCCCAAAGTTTGCCAACTTCTGCAAAAATAAATTCTAATTGATATTTTTTGAGATCAGATTCTAAAAAATACATACAATGATTAGTATAAACTTGTCCATTGTCTACTATATAAATCATTTTTATTTATTTGGACAATTAAACCAGTCCATGTCCTTTACAAAGCAGCGCTTATGATTAAATTTAGCACTTAAAATATCTATTTGTAAATTCCCATCTTTTAATTCTTTAATCGATTTCTTACAATCAGGAACCGGCTTGGCATCACAAACAGATCCTTTGTCAGAAAAGAAACAAGCAAAAATTATATTATTTCTACAAGTATACCATTCATGGGTTAAAACGGGCTTTTCTGCTTTAATTGGAGGAGAAGCAGTCTTAGGAACTCCTGCATCTACCCCACCATCCAAAGCCTTAGCTGAAAACGAACCTAATAGTAAAATTGATAATAGTATTTTTTTCATTTTATTTATTTTTCTCCTATTCTTATAACAGATTCTAATTGTTTTATTTGATTAGTAAATTTTCTAATTATTTTTGATTTATTTGATCTCTTCCATGTTGAACGACATCCCCCACATATTAACACTTCTAACGTGAATGCAAATGGATCATTTTCTAGTAATATATTAGAGTTACCAACCATAATTTGTTTATCGCATAAAATACAAACCTTTACTAAAGTAAGCATATTTTAAGAATCCTTTTAATCATTTTCATTTTTACTTCCATAATTTGCTTCATCCAATGTGTCAGAATCTTGTATCCATTTCCTATATATCTTATCCCATTCCTTAAGATCGACGAACTTTGGCTCTTTATCCCAAGTCCACCAGCCTTCGCAAATATCGGCTAAATCAGCCATATAATTTACTTGTCCTGGGTTAAATCTAGTTTTTAAGAATTCTTCATCTGTTTCGGGAGGATTTATAATTAAATCCCATATTACATATTCTATGTCATGCAACCAACTGGCACACCAATATTCTTGAGAAAAGTTATACATTTCCTCTAAAAGCCTATCTTTAGCTAGTTCTTTGATTAAAGGGGATTTGCTCATTTAATATTTTCCTTGTTCATTTATTAACATATCTAAATCTACTCCAGCCCAAGCATAAGCATAGTCCTCAGCAGTACAGGGCGTTCCATTGTTATTTACTAAAGTCATAGATCCTCGCAGGCATCTATCGCCTGGTTTGTTTATAAGATCTTTTTCTTTTAATTCCTTAAGGCAATTTCGTAGATTATTTAATACTTCATTTATTCTATTATAAAAATATTCTGAATACTTATTTAAAATTTCTTCCCTATTTTCTTCTTTACTAAGTTTAAAAGGATTCCCAAAATATCCATCCTTGCCTTTGCCCGCCCTGCCTATATAAACATCATATTTTTCTTTGTATATGTTAACTACTTTGGTCATTCTAATTATTACTTACCCCAACTAACAAAGATCCACTAACTACTAAGCCTATAACTAAAAAATAAATAAATAAAAGTATTGGAACCAGAAATATGGTACCTAAAAATAAAATAAATAAAAAATTTTATTTACGGAACCAGAAAAGCATGCTTAATACCAAGTATGGGACCCTAAATTAATATAAAATAACAAAAATCCCTTAAAACCCCTCTAAAACCCCCTAATTTTAATTCTGACCATAAACTGGCACATAGACCCCAACTAGTATAGTATGATTTAACTGGAGTCAAATGTGAGCGTTTAAACGGTATATTATAAAACCCCAACTATTGGAACCAGCTAAACCATCATTTTTCTGTAAAATAATAAAAATATTTATTTATTCTCAAAGAAATGTGGGTGGGTCATTTTTTAGGCAGGGTAAAATTTTATGTTTTTTATAAAATCACAAAAAATGGTACCAAAAAACACAAATCTTAATTATTTGAAAAATAGGGGAAAATAGGGGGTTTGGTGGGGGTATGTATGTGGAAGTAGAAAAGCACCTAGCCCCCTACCAATACCACCCTAAGCCCGGGATTTTACTAGGGAAAACGGAGTTTGCATTTAATCGGCAATAATTATGGCACAACACTTGCATTCTATTTTATCGGCAGGGTTACGGCATGGTTTATGCTAGGGGGTTTTGGGCAGGGGTTTGGCACAGTATTTGCTAGAGTAATTTCCTCTAGGGGGAAACCACATTCAAACCCAATAAAATCAAGGGTTTCAGGAATGTGTCGTTTTTTGTCCTTCGGCAAGCAAAGCCCCTTGCTTATCCGGTACTTAGCTCCCATGTGCCTGCTTTACCTCGGCAAGCAAGGGATCTTGGCATGGGCTTTGCTAGGGCTCATACTAAAAAACCCCAGTAAATACAAACATTTACATTAACTAACGTAACCTATTGATATTATTGAGAAAAATATTAATGTTTAATTGCAGGGGGTTAGAGGAGGGGTGATTTTAGCGGGGGTTGTTTTAGAGGGGGGAAAATTGAAAAAAATCAGCACCTTACTTTAACCCCCGCTAAAAACCCCCCTAAGCCCCCTGCTAAGCCCCCCGCTCCTTCCCAGTTAGCCCCTCGCTCAGCTCCTCCCCTTGGCTTAGGCACAATTCTTGCATACTCGCAATTAATATGCCAGCTTCCTGCCAATTCCTATTTTGGCTCAGGTTAAATCATCGGGGCTCGAGTAGGGTCTACCACTAAGACCCCTGCTAAAACCTCCCATAAGCCAAATGCGAGCGTTTTAAGGGGGGTTTAACCGGGGGTCTCTGGCTGGTGTTTGTGGGGGTTTGAGTAACTGGCCAGTATAAAAGGAAATTGCATAAGTTGTGCCAAGCTAGGTGCGTAGCTGGCTATGCGGTGCGTAGTCTGGTTCGCAGGTAGGAAACTTGATAGCTTAGCTAGGGTCTGCTAGACTTAGGCTTGTCTAGGGTGCATAAGTTGGGTGGCGGTAGGTGGATGTAGGATGTTCAGCTTGTGAACAGTGTACTCAAACAGGGCGAACCACTTAATTCTGTAACCCTTCTAGGGGGTTGTGGCCTGTTCGGGGAGCTTGTTTGGGTTGGGTACTGTTTAGAAACTGTACGAATTTTATTGATTTAATGTTTCGTTCAATGGATGGCTTTGTTGAGGTAAGTTACTGATTTTATTGGGGTTTTAGCTGGGGCCAGTCTGTCAAGCGTCAGGCAGGGGAGCGCTGGCATTTAACTTGCTTTTTGTTCTGCTCGGCAAGCGCGTCCGTCGGGAGTGAACCTTCGGGCTTATACGACGTGCCTTCTGTTGGCCGTTTGTGCCTTGGTAAAACAAGGTAATCTAGTCGGGTAGGTTCTTCCCTTGCCAGGATGCCTACTCACTGAGGGCGCCCGTTATAAAGAGCGGTAACCAAGCCGCCAACAGACCCTGACTGCTGTGAGCCATCCGGCACGATTCAGGCACGGTCCCCAGAGAACTAGAGCGGGTCAACCAAGGATAAAACCGCCCGCCTGCCGAGGATATTCCTGTGCGAATTCTAAGGTCAACATCGCAACACTTTGATTTTATTAGTTAGGTGGTTTTTTAGAGAGCCTGGATAGGGCTAGTTAAGTTTTCCGTAGGAAAACCAAACGCCTGAATCCTCCTCTAGAAAAATCGCTTAACTTTCGGTGGGTTATGGGGTCCGCTGGTACGGTTTGCAGGGTACTAGCGGACCCTGTTTGTTGGAAATTCCTTTTGTAATCAACAGGTTAGAAGGACGCTAGGAGGATGCGTTAGGATTGTCCTAGCGCTAAAACACGGGCAACAATGCCCATTCGTAGGAGGTAGTAAAATGACACTGCAAGAGGCAAAGGAAATTGCCGCGAATGAGGCAGCGCGGTTGGCGTCGCTTCACGCGGAAATGGAAGCAGCTAGGGCAAAGCTTGCCGAGGCAAAGAAGGTCACGGCAGAGGAGAATAAGGTCAATCTGGTTAGGGACGCTCAGGCCAAGGTTGCTGTTATGACGGCGGAAGCGGAGAAGAAGGCCGCTGAGATTTTGGCAAATGCCAAGATTTCGGCGGATTCCCTTCTTGCTCGGACGCGCGCGGCTTGCGCAGGGATTCTTGACCGGGCAAACAAGGGCTTGAATCCGCAAACCGTCCAGCGCAAGGTTGTGGGCGTTATCCGCTACCGGATTATGCCGGATGGTAGCAAGGTGCGGCTCGGTCGGGGGCGCCCCGGTCTTGACTGGGTTATCGAGGAAGAGACCCCGGCGGGAATGCCGGTTGCTTCTCCCTCGGCGCCTGTCACGGTCGACGCTGCTTTTGCGGCGGCGAGCGCTGGGCAACCGATTGCCGAGCCGGTCAAGGTGGCAAGCGCTGGCGAAGCGGCCCGGCACCTTGCCGAAACTGGCGAGCCGGTTGAATTTACCATTGGCTAGCTAGTCAGTGGCTTAATGGGCGCCCAAGGATTAAACCCCTTGGGCGCCTAGTTAGGTTACTGAAGTAAGATGGTTTGCTAGCTAAACGCTTTTAACTAGGTTTCTCTAAACCTTAGGGTAAAACTTGCCCTAAGCATTACCAAAGAAAGGTAGGCCACAAGTGACGACACTCGACGCTCTTTTCATGCTCTATTTCGTTTTCTCGTTGTCTCCCCTTATCCTTACCCTCGGGAGGTAATAAAGAGCGAATAAAACTAAAAATCAATAGTTTAATGGCTAGGCAAAATAATACCCTTTGCCTTTAATTTCTCTGGCAATCTCTACCTTTTGTTCCATCCAAAAGGAAAAGACGAAAGAGCTTAATTTTTTGTCCGATGCCTAACCATTAAAACGTATAATGCTTAGGGTCCAACGTCGGACACCAATTTAAAAGTAGAAGCTAACGCCTGGTCTCTTGCAACTTAGGCTAGAGGAGCTTATTGATAAGCGTCTATAAACGTCTAAGATAAGCTCCTCGTTTTACTTTATGCCCTACCTAATGCCTATGCTTTGCGCTGGGCGATAGGAATCAATAGGGCACCATTTGCCAGCTAGTCAATAGGCTCTATGCCGTTTTAGGCGTAATAGAACCTATTAACATTGCAATGGCTGGCGCCATTTATACCCATTGACTAGGCAATAATAGGGCAGCTACGCCACAAGGCGTTTTAGGGCCAGCCTAGAAAACATGGGCGCCATTTAGGAGGGCATAGCCATGTGCAAAGCTAATCAATGTGGGAATTGCAGGGGAAAGTGTAAATTTCCAGAAACGCCTATTCTAGACCGATTGATTAGGGAGGAAAAGGCTTTTATTGACCCTAATGGCATTGTTGTTGGCATTGCGAGCGATGGGTGCGGTGTCCAGCTAGGCCACAATAAAGCCAATGCCGAGTATTACCTGAAGATTCACCCTAATCCCAAAGACTGGTAATATGACAGAGGAGGATTTATGTAAGGTTGTTTTACCCAAATGACCTTTACTAAATAATTGTCTTTAATCAGGGAAACTGCGGTTTATAGTCGGGGCGAGTTGCCCCCATAAGAATATGTTAGAGAGGTAAATATGCCTGGCTGACGAAAGTAAAGTTGAACCAACCTAACTGAATATCCTTCTATTGAAGCCTTTGTGAGCTTAAAGGGTTGCTCTAGTAGCAGCTAGGGCAACCCCATTAAACCCATAAAACAGAAAGGGTAATTTATGCCCAAAAAGTGTGTTTATTGTGGGAGCGAAAATCCTTACACCTTTTGCGATAATTGTCTTAAAGAAAGAGCAGACAGAAGGGTTCAGCAAAAGAAATTGCAAGATAGACAATTCCTAATTGCCGGAAACCTTTACATGCTTTTGCATCCCAAGGGAGAAGGTGCGAGGGCTTAATATGACCTACGAAGACCTTAAAAACCTCGGGGCTTGTGCCGAGGCTTTGGAATTTGTAAAGTCTAGGGATAGCTGGAGAAAGGCTGTCATGGACTGTGATAGGCTCGAATGGTTTAAAATTGCTTTGAAGCTGTAAAGGTCTACCTAAGCCTGTAGATAATACGGGCAGGTTAATTAAGCTGGCGCGTGGTGGAGCCATCCATGGGGCTTAATTGACTAAGTTTGAATTAGAATAGTTTATAGTGGACCAAGGAAGCTAAACTATTGGGGTCCTTATACTATTTTAATCGTCAAATAGGTGCTGGACGTGAAGGCACGTTTTTAGGCGAGTGTGGTCTAAGGAGTTAATTGCAAGCATCTTATTGTGCTTGCAATTCCTGGTTGGTTCAATTCCAGCCCTCGCCATTTTGAGAGGAGAAAAAACCATGAAAAAGGCAATTATTCTCCGAGGTTTGCCAGGTAGCGGCAAAAGCACCCTGGCTAGAAACCTCATGTTGAATAATAACAATTCGGTTTTAGAAAATCTTGATGGCAACACGTTCCAGTGACCCTAAATCCTTCTCCGCTAGACACTAGGAAACCAACGATTTTCATCATTTTTTCCTCCTTCCAAAATTCCCTATAAAAGAAAGGGGAGCTACTAGGTTTAAACATGCCGTTCGCTCCCCATTTCTTAGTGTTAGCCTTCGACGATTCTAGCGCCGGTCGGGGGCCTTCCAGGACCGACAGGCTTTTTGCTGCCATCGGGAAGCAGGTAAAAAAGCGGGGAACGCCAGAAACGACCTTGTGAATGCTGGCAGTCTTCCTCTCCTTTGGAGCAAAGAGTCCCAAGGTCGTAAGCTTGCTGTAAGCGCCCTTAAGGGCGTTTGTAAGTGCCTGAATTTCAGCGTTCTTTTCCTCAATCTCCTTCATAATGCGGTCAATCGAGTTAGAGAACGCTTCCATGCTAGCTTGTGCAATGGTTTGTTTATCTTGCGGAACTTGCTGTTTTGCAGTGGCGACCATTTCGTGACCCTTTCTTAGACGGGGAACCATTCCCCGCTTGAACCATAGGATAGCAAGTGTCTAAGTCAAAAGCAAATAGGCTCAAATGGGGCGTCCCAAAAGGGGGCTTGTTTGCATGCTTGCCGATACCCACCCTTAGAAGGGAGAAGTAAAGCCATGAAATATTATCTTTTTGTGGTCCCGGTTTTGTATATTGCATTTATGGCTTATCTCGTCAATGCAATGGGGAGCTAAAATGACCGTCTACGAAAGCCTCCAGCTTAGGCCAAAGATTAAGCCATTGTTTTGTCAATGGGTTGATTGGCAAATTCCCTGGTCCATGTTTTCTGTTAGGTGGGACAAGGAATTGCTGCTAGACGTTGACGTAGAGGAAATTAAGTATTTGAATTAGGGAGAAAATTCAATGAAAAACAAAACCACTACGGTTAATTTAACTATTGAGTTTGAAAGTGAAAATGAAGAAAAAGAATTGGGCGAATTGTATTACAGTTAGGTATCCTTAACGAAAGCGAATAAATGGCACATTCAATCGACAATCTTTTGCGGAAGCAAGTAAACGCTGAGTTGCGGCAAATTGCCAGGTCCTCAAGAAAGGAGCTTATCGCAAAGAAGGCTGCAAAGAAGAGGGAAAAGCTTAAGACCAAACGCACAGAGTTTTTTAATTCGGTGGCGCCGATGTTCGGTCTTTTGGAGCTGTTGAGGCAATAAAGCAAAAACCTATACTCATACTCGCTAATTGCCTAGCCTCGATTAGCGTAAAAACTAAGAAAAAAATAAGGCGTAGTCTAGGAAGGTGCTACGAATGGTCCTTGTTTAATTTCTTTCAGTTAAAATCAAAATCATAATCCTTTAAAGGTTTATCGGGTGGCTTAATTCTAAGCCACCTTATTAAACCCTTAAAAGAAAGGAGAAGTAAAATGGTGCCTCCAGTTAATCCAGATTGTCCTAATTGCAAAGTTTTGGCTAATGAATGCCAGGACCTAAAGCGTTATGCTTGGCAGCGCTGGGAAGATAGGATGAAACTTTCTAATATCATCTTTTTCGCATCCCTCTCTGTGGGATTTTTCGGAATTATTGTTAGTTGTATTTTGCGACATGGATTTTGGGCAGGTTTTTTCTTTCTTGTCCTTATTGGAGGATTTTTCTGGTCAATTGATATTACTTGCAGAAATAGCTATCCTCCTGGAAATAATCAGTAAAAATTAGTTGGCCGAGGGCTGGCAATCCTCATGGCCCACCAAAGTATATATAGGACCCACTATGCCCCTCAAAATCGTCAAATTCCATACAGACAGATTTAATGTTGTCGTGGACAATGGGAATATCCACGAAACAGACTTTAATCTGTTTGACCTAAAAGAAAATGAGCCTATCGTATTTGTTAAGCATAATACAAGTATGATTGACTTGCTCGTTGAATTGGGACTATTCCCATCAAAGGGACAGGCAAGAAAGAATTGGTGGGGGCCTGTTGAATTGCCCGATGGCTGGTTTCAATTCTCTTTTGGTAAGAGAAAAATTGATATAGCCATTTGGAACCCTCAAAGCAAATTGGAGGAATAATGGTCAATCTCTGGCTTGATGATATTCGACCAGCCCCGGAAGGATATATCCACGTTAAGACTGTGGAGGAGGCAAAAGAGTATTTCCTAAAGGGTCCGGTTGATAATATGTCATTTGACAATGACCTTGGGATTAAGGATTTTAAGCCTTGCTCTAGCTTTTGCGAGGACAATAGGGAGAATACAGATTGTCTTAACTGTATTGTGATAATGAATACCGAAGGCTACGTTTTGCTTGATTGGATTGAGGCCAATAATCTCTGGCCTGTAAATAAGCCAACGGTGCATAGCCAGAATGCTGTGAGAACAGAGTACATGCGGAAGGTAATTGACAGGCATTATTAGGAAGCCTTTGTGAGTTTAAAGGGTTGCTCTAGTAGCAGCTAGGGCAACCCCATTAAACCCATAAAACTAGAGGTTTAAACAATGGACAATCAAATCGAATTGTTCCCAGACATTAAGTTTGATACTGCTTTTTGTTGGCAGTGCAAGACGCTAATTAACATCAACGATAATGATGTTAATAATTTCTTTGCCCCGACAGAAGATGAACCAGAGCATAAGTTTTATTCCTGCAAGCATTGTTTTTGCGTCCCTTGTGGGGTTGGCAGATATTATGAGGGAGCTATTAATAATGGGGAATTGGTTAATTGCGAGTGCGAATATTGCGGGTGCAATGGTAAAGTTGTAGACTGCGATATTTGCAATAGTTGCGAGTATTGTTGCACTTGCTGGAATTGTGAAAATTGTGACAGGCGATACAGGCGATACAGTGAAAATACTTCGTCTTGCAGCGAGTGCAATTATTGTGATAGATGTTGCGATTGTATCCATTGCAATTCGTGCGACAATGTATATCGCGCTAGAGATAGCTTCCAATGCGATAATTGTCAGCAATGTTCAAATTGTTGCGATTGTATCCATTGCAATTCGTGCGACAATGTATATCGCGCTAGAGATAGCTTCCAATGCGATAATTGTCAGCAATGTTCAAATTGTTGCGATTGCTTTATCTGCGAACGTTGTGAGGAAAGACAAAATCCAAATAGGCATTGCTGCGAATGGTATTGCGAAGATTGCTGCGAAAATCATGGCAACAATAGAAATTCCGGCGTCATGTTATCTGGAAGCGCTGCGCCTAAATTTTGGCCTGGTCTAAATTTTATAGACAAAAGGTCAAGATTTATAGCGGCCGAGATTGAAATAGCAGAATCAAATACCGAAACCTGCAAAGTAATTAACGAAGCAATTGAAAAGTGGAAGGCGGCAGTGGTAAAAGATGGGAGCTTGCCTGACACCGGATACGAAATTAATACCGCCCCTGCCCAAGGCTCACAATTCGTCAAGCAAATAACTGAAATTTGCGAAGCCCTAGAATTTGCAGGAGCATATACCACTCACAAATGTGGATTGCATATTCACATTGACTGCCGGGATTTAAAAGTTTTTGACTTGAGAAAGGTTTTGTACGCTTATCTCAAGGTCGAAGACAATTTGTTTGAAATGATTGCGCCATCTAGGCAAAATAATCTTTACTGCAAGAGATTGCACGAAACATCGCTGGCTGAATTGCCGATTAATAAAATGGACGCCAAGAAGTGGAGGAAAAGTTTCTTGGAATCAATGTATATTGAAGAAGAAAATGGAAGAAAAATCAATAATCTAACCAAAGGCAAATTCAGACGAGACAAGTATCATAATCATTATTACGCCATGAATTTGCACTCATTCTTCTTTCGCCAAACAATTGAATTTAGGCATCACCATGGAACCATTAACGCAAGAGAAATTATTAATTGGGCTAACATTTGCCAAGAGATAATTAATTTTGCAGTCAAGAATTCAGAAAAGGAAATCAAGCAACTTCTAGGGTGCTCGGTTCCATTGGAAGCTATTTTGCCAAAGAATCTTGGAGATTATTTCCGAGAAAAAAAGTCTTATTTTGCAAGAGAAAGGGAAGCGGCGTAAAAGTGAAATTTAAACGTGGAGACAAAGTAAAAACAATATATTTAGGAAACTTAAAAACAATATATTTAAGAAACTCAACCGGATATGTTGTTGGTAAAGCATATTTAGACGACCAAATTGTTGTACAGTGGGATATTCAAGGCACACCAGTAACAAGAGAAGATGCTAGTGAAATTGTAAAAGTAAAAAAGAAGTAAAAGTACAGTAGAAGTAATTTGATGTTGATAGTAATTATACTAAACTATATAATAATGGCTTGACTTGTTATTGTGGGGTGCGAGTGATTTTCCCACAATGACTAGGCTTTTGGTCTCGCTAAGAGACAAAAGCGAACGGGAAAGGTTTAAAGGTTACTCAAAGGTGAAAGGCTTTGAGTAACCCATTAAGTCTTTCACAAAGGAAAACAAAAAAATGTGTGGAATCATGGGCTGGTCATTCACAAATGATTGCAAGCTTTCTCTAAAACAAAGAAGCACCCTGCTTCAATTGGGTTCTTTTAGTGCAGATCGTCGTGGCGGCCAGTCATGGGGAACCTTGATTGTTGATGATAATGGCTTGCCTGTAGTAGAAAAGGGAATGGGGCCACTAATTCAAATTGATTTTGAAAAACTGGCTAGCGCTCAAATGGGATATGCCCACAGCCGATATGCTACTAGGGGAAAAATAAATCTAAAGAATTCTCACCCCTTTGAATATGGCAATATCATTGGCGCCCATAATGGCGTAATTTCTAATGCAGCAGAACTAGACCATATTTATGGGCGTAAGGAAGTTGACTCAGAGCATATCTTTGAAAGAATTTCTGAGAAAGAAGGTCTAAGTAAATTCAGGGGCTATGGTGTAATTGAATTTTATGACAAAGAAGTACCTAATGCTCTGTTTCTAGCCAATATTGGGAACGGGGATGTAACTTTGTTTGAAATAGAAAATGATACCAAAAGCCATACAGAGGCATTTTATTGGACAAGCCTAATGGAAGATGGGGAATTGGCTTTGGCTGGCGCTGGCATTAAAGATTTTGAAAGTTACGAACTAACTGAAGGAACTGTATTTAAATTTGTAAAGGGCGAAAATTGTCTTTATAGCCTGGAATCTAAGTTGCGAGTAAAGCCAAACAAGCGTCAATTTAAAAATGAACGTATAAACTTTTTGTTCCCTGAGATAATTTCAGAAGAAAAAGAAGAAACTGACGACGCCTGGAAACTCTGGAGAGACAAATATGACGTTTAAAAGTAATTTGTATAAATTTTTCCTCCGTGTTTTAGAGGAAAATGAAACTCGTTGCATGGATGATGAAAATGATAGGGAAATTTTGGCAAAATCTTTGATTGAATCTTTTGAAAATATGCTAGAATATTGGGTTAAGGAAGAAGATGATGACTTCTAAATGGAAATGGAAAAGATTTGTCAGGAACAATTTTCATAATCCAAAGGATGTAATTGATTTTAGCAAGAAGTTTGAAATTGGGCAAGCAATTGTTTTGTGGGGGCTTGTAATTTGTGTGGCGGTACACAATGATTTTAGCAATATGAGTACAGCGCTCATGTTTAGTCTTTGGGCGGGGGCTATGATTTCCTTGTGCTTTTTAATAAAGGCTAAGAATTAAATGAAACTTTTAAATTGCGTAGCTTGCCATGATGTAGTTAAACTACAAAAGCGTATTAGGAAATGCGCTTGTGGCAAAAGCAAGGGCAAATACGTAGATGATTTATATGCTACTTATTCTGGCCCTGCTAGAATTCTAGGGTTTAATAACTTTGAATATGTAAGAACCCTTAAAATCAAACCGACCTTAGACAGGTTCGGAATGTCTGCTGTTAGAGGAGAATGGTTTGTAATTGTCGAAGGGTGTCACATAACTAAGCTTGACTAAGGAATTTTATGAAAAAGTATCTGTTGTTTCTAGTCCTTTCTAGTTGTGTAACGCCGGAAGGTAAATTCCGTGGCCTAGCCTTTGCCAGACTAAAAGACTGTCTAGGGTACGGTACGCCTTATTACAACAGGATTTCAGAAACAGAAAAGCAACAATGTATTAAGGACAGTGTTGATTATTGCACAGCCCATAATTTAGATGTTGCCTGCGCTACTGACATTATATGGACCGAGCCTTTGCCTCTATTCCAATATCATTAATGATTTTAGCAGCCTGTGGCAAAGCCCCTGACTTAATTATTGATGATATGGAAGTTTTTTACAATGGCCATCAAAGATTAGATGGTCAATTGCAAATAGCGCTTCCAATCATTAAAAAGGAAGCGCTAGCAAAAGCTAAGTCTGTTGGGAAAGAGAATGAGCTACTTTCTCAGTGGAATATTGTAATAGAATTTAAAGATTATCCTGTTGAATGCGGACCAGTAAAAGCGGCCGGCTGCCAGGACCCTTACAATTTAGGTACTTTTTATGTTGGATGGGAGCCTAAAGTAACCAACACGGTTTTAGTGGGGGAAATGGCGCATTTAGTTTGGGAAGTCTGTTACAATAAAACAGGGGAAAATGATAATTGGGTCAATAATAAGCCGGTTCAAACTTTAGATTCTGATTACCAAAATTGGTTTGAAATGGTAAATCAGGAAATTAAGGACAAACTAGGATATTAATTATGTGCCACGAAACCTTCTTTACCTTGCTTAAAGACCCAGCACATTGGCTGTTCGAATTATTCTTAATTGGATTATTTGATGGCCTAATTGGGGCAATTTTGTGGCCTTATATTTATAGGCATTATATTAAGGAGCACAATTGCCCAAAGGAGTAAAATGGAACAAGAAATTAAGAGAATTATTCATTTGTTTAGAGAAGGATTAAATAATCCTGGAAAACCAGACCACCTTTGGTGCAGCTATGCGGATGCAATGGTTTTCTTGGCAGAAACGTTAAAAACTAAAAACAAAAATTTTAATGAAGAAGAATTTTATAGGGAATGTGGAGTAGAAAACTAACATGTTCTCCGATAAAATTAAGAAAATCTTCCCTGAGCTGAAAAAATTGGTAGAATACTGCGATGAAAGAGATTATATAGAAATCAAAGTGGAAGGGACTGAAATAAATTTCAATAAGTTATTTGAACTTTCGGAGCTGTTAGGAACAAAAAATATTAATTTGAACCACTGGAAAGAAAATGACGGATGCGACACCTGTGGTCATGGAGAAAAGTATATTTATTCAATTGTCGCGAAAGACATAAAATGGACCCCCTAATAAAATTATACCTCGAAAGACTTAAAGATGCCCTAGACGACTCTAAAAAATATTATTTTGAATTGTCAAACCAAATAAACTACTATTTACAGGTAAATCATCAAACAGAAAATACCTTAGAAGACAAGGGTTGCGTCATTTGTGGGGACAAAGAAGATGGCTTCTGCAACAATTACACAGAATTATGTGTAATTTGTTGTGCTTGTAAAAATAAGGAATCTCTCTATCATAAAGAGTAACCAATGTCAGAATATCCATTCAATGTAAATAGAGACTGGCAAAGAGATATGTATTACCTGTTTGAAAGTATCGACCCAAACTATGTTTATCATGGGTTTAATTTTGAGAATGATACTTTTATTATTAGACCATTTTATGGGGAGGATTGTGAATGCGAGCCAGACATTGACGATGGCTGGGAAACTACTCATACAGCAGACTGTCCTGTAAGCTTGCCTAACTTTCATTACAAGCCTACTGGCTTTAAACTTCAGTGGTATAAATATCCGCTTAGAGCAAGCGAAATGAACCAAAACCTTAGTTACAAGGAATTTAGAGAAATTATTGATACTTGTGTTAAATCCCTAAATAAAGGAGAAACTAAAAATGGATAAAGTAGAAAGAAATGGTAAAATTGCGGTCCTAATTTCACCGGGATTTGGTGCCGGCTGGATTACTTGGAATAGCGAATATCCCGAATGCCTTTTTGACCCTGAGATTGTTGAAATGGTTGAAAAGAAAGAGCACGATAAAATCGGGGACTTCGCCCGATCAAAATACGGAAATGATTTTTATCCTGGTGGAGGATATCAGCTCCAAATCGTTTGGCTCGATAAAGGCACTAAATTTAGAGTTGAGGAATATGATGGAAGTGAAAGCGTGACTCTAGTTGAAGATTTAACTTTCGAGGCTTAAAGGAAAATAAAAATGCCCCAAGAATCCGGTAAAGAAGTTAAGGTTGAAGTAAAGGCTGATAAGGAATATGCCAAGGCTCTTATGGCAATCGCGGATGAATTGTTTGCCCTAAGAGATTTTCACAGCGATACAGAATTTACAGAGCAACATGGGCTAGGACCACAAGACGGCGTTAGGTTTCTGCAAATTCTAGACGAGCTTTCAAATGGAGTTATTGATTGCCTGGAGAGGGATTTCCCGGAAGAGTATGAGAAATATATGGAAGGAATTGGCTAAAGAATGTTTAACCAGTAGTAAAACAAAGGAGGCGCGGATAAACCGATAAATCTTTCATTAGTGTCCAAAGGCTAAAAGCCCCTGATTAGAACCTTAATTGGTTTTAGTCGGGGGCTTTTTATGTATTATAGTAAAGTAGCTACTCCCCGAGTATCCCAATAGGTCGAGGAAGCGGACTTAAAATCCGTAAAGTGTGGGTTCGAGTCCCACCTCGGGGACCTAATAATGAAAGGAATTAAAAATGAACTTTATCCCTAGTTCAGAGAAAATGTTGCAAGAACTTTGTAAAGCCAAAAAGAAATTTGGTATTAAAGTACATTTTGTTAACCCTGATGTGTGGGATAAAGAAATGTCTTACACAGGAGAAATAAAAAAAGCAATTCCGTTTCTTGACGAGGAACAGATTTTTGAATTAATACTCAATGAAACGGCCTGGCTCCTGTTTGATACCAGAAAGGAAATGCAAACAGCATATGATTCTATTGTGGGGGATGATGGGCCTACAAAGCTGAATCCTTACAACGGTCCAATTAGAATTTATGCCATTACTTGCAACAATAAAGGGCAATTGGAGAACGAAAATACCTGACATGCCCCGTCTAAATATCCTGACTGCAAGCACCCTAGCCAAAATAGACTTTGTAAATAAAGTGCTTAGCAAATTGCCTCTACCAATAAAGAAGATACTTTGCAGGCTGGGCTATCATTTAGACGTAGACATTAGTTTTGTTGATGAGTTTCATGATTATATTTTCTTTTGCCATGATTGTTTCAAGTATCTATAAAAATTAGTAGCTTGAGTTAAATACAAGCCAAGAGGATTTATGAAACAAATTTGTTTTCCTGATAATTATCCTCCAAAGCATCCTGCTGAGGGTATTACGGACGAAGAACTAAATAATATTGCCGAAGGCATAGAGATTCGCCTTTGTAATTATTGGTATGCCAACATAACCAATAAAGAAATCACTGAACAAATAGAAAAACGCCTGCAATTGCTCAAGGAATTTAAAGATAATCTTAAATTTCAAATTGAAAATCCGAAAGCAAAAACAGCCCAAGAAGTTTTTGATTATATTGCCCAAAAAATGCTGTACATGGGCTGGACCAAGCCAACACTGCCTTTGAATGACGAAGGGTTTGATAAACAAGGAAATTTCCAGGCTTGGCCGCTAGATTTGCGCCTTCTAGCAGACGGATGGAATTTGACTTGGAATCCTGTTAGTTTGCAAAGTACAATTATTTCAAAATTGACAGAAATCTTCTATCATAAAGAGAGTAAAATTTGGCCTAGACTACTCAAACTAGTCGCTCAATCTCACGGTCTTTCTGAAGCAGTCGTAGATAAATGTAATATGGTTACAACCTAATAAACCCCTAAAATTTAGGGAGGATGCCCAATGAAGTTTAAGACTAATTGTAAACGTTCTATGGAAGAGAGTTTGCATAGACGCGATCTTATAGCTAAGGCTAAGGATGGAGACAAGGCGGCCTTTGCTGAATATTATAAGCTAAATGAAAAGTTTATATATAAAGTATACAATAAATACGTTAGAAACGTGCGCCCAAGCGATGCAAATGACCTTATGCAGGAATGTATTCTGGGGTTTATTGTAGGAACGGAAAAGTTTAATCTACCCAGTGAAATTACTGAAAATTTCAGCCCAGAATCATACATTTATTGTTGGGTAGTTAATTTCGCCCAAGAATTTGTTAGGAAAAACTACGCTCGAAAGATTAATTTGCCTATGGCTCGACTTAGGATAGAAGACGAAACTGTAGAAGGAACTGATTTGCTGGAATATGTAGAAGGCAAATCGGAAAATCAAGAAGAAACTTCAATGCTAAATGAACTTCATTCCTTTTTGAATAAATTTGAACGTTCTATTAAAAATAAGAGAAATAAGGAAATTTACAGAGAAAGAATCAGAAATCTTGAACCACCTACTCTAGAGTCTATGTCGACTAAATTTAATGTTAGTCGACAAAGGATCGCTGAGCTAGAAAAACAATTGAGAGGAAAGCTTACGGAATTCCTGCTCAAAGAATATCTAGAGGCTGCTTAAAGGAATATAAATGTATACAAAAATCAATCAATACGGCGCAGAGTACGAATGCAGATGCGATTATTCTTATACCTGCGATGGATGCAAAAGTGTTAGAGAAGAGTTTGCAAGAAGAGATTATCAAAAAGAAATCCAAGAATGGATAGTTGAAGCTATTCAGCGTATAGCTCAAAAGGCGGAAGTCGTACTGCCGGAGCTTCCGGAAAAAAGATATTGCTAAACTTATGCGAGTGAATAATGCCAAAATGGTACGCCATTTTTCCTCTGTTTTATGTTATTGGCATTTTAGTTTTTGTTTTATTTGGTAAGAAGAAAGGCGGATAAAGATTATGGCGATTCCAAGTAATTGTGGTAATTGTAAATACATGTGCCAAGTGAAAACCTTGGTACGAGAATACAGCGTTTATGTATGCGATGCCCAAAAGCATAAAATTGCTAAGGCAGGCGCAGTATTCACAGCCTTTGGGTATGACAAACCGCCTAATACCGGCCCCATTAAAGTCTATACCAAGCACATTGACGACGCCAAGGTAGACACTAAATCACAGCTCTGGCAGAAAGCCAGTATTGCTTACGGTGGCAGTTCAGCCCCTAGAATTGCTAGTCCTAAAAATGACGGGTATGATTCACCTGATAGGTGCTGTTGTGGCGCGTTAGCTACCTATGGACCGTCTAAGTCTCACGACCCTTACCATCAAAGCTATTGTAATTATCAAAGAATGTAACAATAATACTTAGTTTTTTAACTATGTGCAAAAATATAACAGATAGGATTTCAGAAATAGAAAAGAAAGTAGAATTACGGACAGAAACCTAAATGACCCCCGACTTTACCAATTACCACACAAGGGCTCTCTTTGAATATATTTGCTCTCAAAGAGATATGTATTTTGAAATTGAAGAGCAGGTAGATATTGCATCCACTCTAAATGAATTTACTATGTGGTTAGTAGAATTAATAAATGGTATGTTTAATGGGGCCATAGCAAAATGTTTTACGTCTCACAAGAATGACTACTTCCTGATAGAAAGGAAACTGGTGAATGTAGGTGAATTAGCGTACGCATTTTGTCAATTAGCCTATGAGTTTTAGGAGAAAATATGGGCGATAATATTCAAGACCCAATAAACATTGAACCTTCTAAGTTAGTTGGGAAAACCGTGGTTAAAGTAGTTAAAGAAACAGGCAGTACTCGCGGAACCGATGCAATATGTTTAATTATGGATGATTCCACAAATATTTTAGTGGTTTTGGATGGTGATTGCTGCTCTGGTTCTTATTTTGAAGATAAAAATCAGTTTGATGAGCTTATTGGCTCAAAAATAACTGAAGTTTTAGAAGAAGAAGATAGAACAGAGGACAATGGGGCGTGGGAAAGAATAATATGGTCCTTTCTAAAATTTACTACAGACAAGGGGCATGTAACTATTGATTGGCGTAATGAATCAAATGGGTATTATAGTGGATGGGTAAAATTCTTTAAGATTTAAAAGGTGGCCAGGCTGCCTCTCCCATAGGGATTTTAGGCGGTTAAGTTCGGGTATGGCATTTTCCTAATCCGGTTTTAATATAACCTGTGCATTATATTAAGACCACGCTGGTTGTGCTATAATCAACCTACGATAATGTCAAAGCGCCGGAACGGTGGGTGGACGTGGAGCCCATTATGTTTTAAGGAGTAAACAATGAAAAAGTTTCAGCTTTGGACAAAAATCAATAACGATGATTATGTTTTACACCATCATTTTGATAGCTATTTAGAAGCTATTCAATATGTAAAAACACGACTTATTCCTATGTGTATGGTCTCCAGTGGGCAAACCAGCTATAAAATAGTTGGACTAATGAATTTTGCTCACGGGAAAATTAACAAGGCCAAGTATGAAATGAATAGCAAGGATCCTGAGTAAAGGATTAAAATCAATATGTTCAAAAAAAATGAAATTTACTATAATCTAAGAATTTACAAACAAGACGCTATATATGAACTGATTGAAAGATTTTCATCAATAGACGAGATAAAAAGTTATATTGTAGACAATTTTTAAAAGCATGTAACTATACCAATCTTCAACCTCGGATGGGCCGAAGAAAATTTGTCGAAGGGAGATACGTATGATAAAACTATTTTGTAGGTTGTTTGGTCATAAAAAGCCAATTAAGAAAATGTTTTGTCAGATTTGTCCTAGGTGTAATATTGTAGTCAAATATAGCCCGGTGGCTAAGTCCATCTTTAAATATGACTAAGGTTTATCGGTACGAAGACAAAAAAGGCAAAGGTCCCTATAATGGACTAGGGAATGGGACTAAACAGGCCGAGAATTTAAGCGAGGAACTCAGGAATAAACACGAAAATACAGGAATCCATCCCGGCTTTATTAAAGACTTTTACTGGAAATATAGTCTAACTGCTGTAGAGGCAGAAAAGTTTAAATATGGGTTCTTGACTAAAGAGCAAGCTTTTGACTGGTTCGAAGGATATATTTCTGAACTAGAAATCTGTGGATGGGAATTGAAGGAATGTGAAGCTGAAACGGTTTTAGTTGGGGAATCAGGGAAGCAGGTAATGTTTAAATGAATTTTATGATTGTGGCTTTAACAGTATCTATGATACTTAATTTAGGACTTCTGTTACTGTTTTTGTGGAGCGAATCAGAATACAGAAGGGTCCTTAGAGAATGGGGACTGACAATTAACAACAATGAAAAAACTTTGACGCTGCTAAAGAAATTTGCAGAGGAGAATGAACGGTTAATGAATTTGATGGGGATTTAAGTAAAAAATATGGCTCCTTAGCTCAATGGTCGAGCGGTCGGCCTATAACCGATTGATGGCAGTTCAATTCTGCCAGGAGCTACCTTATTATTGTAAGCTAAGGAAAATTATAACTTATGAAATCAGAAAAAATTGATTCTCTCCTTAAAAGGTGCTTTACATTTGCCTTAATGAAAGGTTCATTGGCAGCAAAACATTTAGTTGAACACGACAATCATTCTGACTGTTCTGACGGGAAAACCTGTTTAATAACCGAAATAAAGGTTATTCCAAAAGCCTATATACAGGAATTTAGTATTGAGGCAAAAGAACAAATTGTATCTTTCGGACTATATACAGATGAACCGTCTAGGAGAGAAATTCTCGAAATCCAAATGTTGGAAGATTTTGAGCGGGGCTTTCTAAATAGACTAGCAAAAACAAAGAAATGGCGTGAAGAAAAAGATAAAGTAGGAAGAAGGTGGCACTGTAAATATATTGATTAAATAATTCTGTCACCTTTTTGTAAATTTTCACATTGCTTACAAAATTTCATAAATTTTCTTCTTCCTATATGTAAGATTAAAACCATGGACAAAGCTAGATTCCTTTTCTACGTTATTTTAGGCTATGGATTCCTTTGGTGTATTATGACTTATTCTCTGGGGCGATGAAATGGAAACTACAGAAATCATAAATAAGCTAGACAAGATTATTGCAGACTGGACTAAAATTGCTGAGATGAGGGAATCTGAAAGGATTGGTTTTAGAACTTGGGCAGAGCAAATCCATTTAGGGGAACTAGCTTTTGATGTCCAGCCCATGGATTCAGAAGCGATACGGCATTTTAATTATGCTCATTTTGCCAGGCTCACCGTAGCAGACCTAAAAAATCTTAGGAAAGATGTACAAGCGTCAAAAAATCCATCGTACATTTTGAATGAGTTCATTGTTAAACTTAGATGGGGCAAACATCTTATGGAAAAGTATTTAGTTGAAGCTGAAGATTGTTTGGGTTTTGTAATTAAGGATGTTGAGGCGTTAATTAGTTCAATGCAAGAAAAGGAAAAGTAAAATGTATACTTGTGTTCATGAAAAAGAAAAATGCAATTGTAAGGTGCCTGGCAGCGGTATCGCTAAAATCTATCGGGAAGGTAAACCTACTTTTTGGGAATCTAAGTCTTTTGAAAAGAACCCTTTTAAGCGGTTTACTGCTGTAGAAATTGAAGTTGCTTCCTCTAATCCTAGATATTGGAAAGAAATTGAGGAAGTACATGCAAACTGGAAAGCAGCCATTAAAAGTGATGGCTCCTTGCCAGACACGGGGTATGAAATTAATACTTCGCCTGCAAATGGTGATTTATTTCGTAAAGAAATACGAGAAATCTGCTCTGTTTTGAAAATGGCTAAAGCTGTAGCAGATTTAAGTTGTGGATTGCATGTGCATGTGGACGCTTCAGATTTCAAGAAAAGCCCTGCCAAGATGATTAATTTGGCGCTATTATTTTCTAATGTAGAAAAAGCACTTTACGATATTGTTGACAGGCGCAGAAAGACTAATCATTACTGTCAATCGGTATCTGAGTATTTAAATACTTTTGAGTCCACTGTACAAAGAAATATAAAAGCTGGATACGGCGTTGATAACTGCCTAACGAATAAATATTCAACCCTTAATATGTCCTCGCTAAGATACCATGGTACATTTGAATTCAGAATGCACCATGGAACAGTAAATTTCAAGTCAATATATAATTGGGCACTTCTCTGCACTAGCATCGTTGAATTGGCCGCTACATTAACTCCGCCTCAGATAGTTGAATTGGTAAGTGGGAAAGAAAACCTAGAAATCTTGAAGGCAATTTCTGCAACTCCCGGCAACAAGAATTGGATTATGAAGCGCTACAAGTATTTCAATGAGTTAAGGTCAGCAGCAAGGGAAAAGAATAAAGCCGCAAGAGAAATCCGAAGGGCTGAAAGAGAAGCCAGGAGGCAAGCAAGGGTGACTGCCAATGCCAATTCTTAGGGTTAAGTTTAATAGAATCTTATCCTGTAAGGAAGCAAAGGAAATAGAAGATTTGGTAGGGAAAAAACTAAATAAAAAGTTTTTAAAAAGGAACGAAGAAAACAAGAAAGAAGTTCTTACTCTAAAACTAGATGATGAAATCCAGTTTATGAATTTGCTCGATATGTTTGTGGTGGAGTTTAAAGGAATTTACGAAGGAATTGTAATTTGTCCAACCAAGGAAGAAGGGATTGTCCACCATGGATATTTCGACCCTTTATGGTAAAAAGGTTAAGCTGAAAATATTCTTTCCTGGCCCTAATCCTTGGGGCGGTACTTGGAAAGGTATCCTGCAAAAAATAGATTTAGACCCAGAAAAAGGTTTTATGGAAGTTTATCTGCAAAATGCAATAATGCCCAATGGAAGTCCATTTGACAAGGGCCTTTCAGAACAAAATATACCAAAGTTCCCTCTGCATAGGGTAGATTTTCTGTTACCGGATTTAGAATGAGATTGTTGATGCCAACCAGAGACGACATATTAAACCTATGTAAAGAAAAAATGAAGTTCTATAATCAATGTAAATGTGCTTTTCTATTGCATCAAGCCGTTGACTTGGCAACTATAGCAAATCGTAAACAGATTTTATGGACTAATCTTTATAATAAAACCATATCTGAACCAGTAGATTATTGGAAGAACCTTTCTATAGTCCATAAAATGGTAATAATGTCTGAACTGGAAACTAAATAAGGAATTTAAATGGAATCCTTTTGGGAATATGTAGTTTGCAATTGTTGCAATTGGCTATTCCAACCAACACTTCTCAAAGATGAAATTTGTGAAGATTGCGCAATTAGTAACCCTGATTTTGACCACTAAAACTTATGGATTGGTTTGATAAGTCTAATAAACAAATAAAGCATATACTGAAACTCTATGAATTTGATAAAAATTACATAGTAGTAAAGAATGATGTTGGGGAGACACAGAACTTTGTTGGGGAATCCATTGTAAGTCTATATCTCTTAAATAGAGGCTTAAATATACCTGACACTAACAATAACTGGGCTATATATCCAAGCAGACGTAATTGGCGAAACACTGAGTATCATCTAGCTCTGTCTGAAAGAAATTATAAAGTTTTTCCATTTCTTAGAAAGTATAAAACAGCTATTGCAATATTAACAAATGATAATAAATTTCACATAATCTTGCATAAATAAAATCATGGACTGGTTTGATAAAAATAACGATGAAATAAAAAGAATCATGGGATTATATAATTTCGACGAAAGATTCCTGGCGGTCGCCGGTCCTGAATCTATGTTTTTTGGGGAATCCATAGTAACCCTCTATCTATTGAATAGAGGAGTGGACACCGTCACACACCACAATTGGCAAATAATAAGTTTTCATTCAAAAAATAATTATAAGTTAGAATTAACAGAAGTAGAATACAACGTTTTCCCATTCCTTAAAAAGTACAAAATAGCATGGGCAATTCTCTTTAATGGAAGATTTAGCTTAATTCTTGAAAAATAAGACTATGGAATGGTTCGACAAAAGTAATCCTGAGATATGCAAAATATTACGATCTTATAGGTTTGATAAAAACTACTTAACTGTTTCAGGTGTAGAATCAGGTTTTATTGGAGAGTCTATTGTAGCCATCTATCTTCTGAATAAAGGAACAAACGAAGAATCCCATTTTTGGGAATATATTGAGCCTAGTAGAAAGTTTAAATTAGAAGAAAGACAATATAAACTAAAATTGACCGAAAAAGAATATAACGTATTTCCATTTCTCAGAAAATATAAAACTTCAACACTTATTGTTAGTGGTATTTATGACGCTAGAATAACTAAATATTCATTAGTGCTTGAGAAGTGATATTATAATGCCCCCGTAGCTCAAATGGACAGAGCGGTCGGCCTCTACCCGACAGGTTCCAGATTCGAATTCTGGCAGGGGCACTAATTATGTACGATTATACATGCAAATGCTCGCATCACAGGATACTGCATAATTCAAAATATCAGTATTGTTTAATATGCCCCTTCAATAAGTGTGCAAAGTTTAAACCAGAAACCGAGGATACAAAAGAAATGTCAGAAAGCTCAATTGTATTTAAATGTCAAACCTGTAACCTTGATAATATAACAACAGAAAACAAAGAACCCCACGAAGGCCACATTCTAACGGCACTATTAATTGATAGAACTAAAATTAAAGACAACAAGTCAACTGACCAACTAAAGTTATTGCCAGACAAAACAGAAAAGCCTTGCAGATGCGGTCATAATGAGAGAATTCACTCTAATCATAGTAGGGGCTGCCTATACTCTACCTGTAAGTGTGAAAAATACGTAGAATTGCCGGAAATTCCACATGTCGATGATTTAGTTAAAACTTTTACTGATATGATGGGCGAAAAAGTCTTTCTAACTATTAGAAAAGAAGATGAAAGTAAACTTTTTAATATAGGTTTTTGGCTGAACAATGTTTGGACCAATATTACAAGCCCCTCCTTAAAAGGAGCCCTGATAAAGTCAATGACTGAAATGATAAAAGGCAGGAGGGGGGAAAATGTCTGAAAATTGTACTTGCGGACATTCATTATTCTTTCACAATTCAAGATTCGATAATTGTGGAATAGTAAGCTGCAAATGCATGAAATTTGCCACAGACGGTCAGCCGATTGGCTTTAAAAAGACGTATACAGGGCCTTTAGACGCACTAACTAATGAGATGGGCAGATCCTTTGGGATTTCGATAACTAAGTCTAAAGAAACCGATAATAAGTTTTCAACAAGATTATGGACAAAAACTTATAGTTCCGCAATCAAGGGCGCCACCTTAGAAGAATCCATTAGAAAAGCCTTGATTATATTTAGAAGAGGCCGAAGATATTGAATATTGCTCAATTGCGTAGAGAAGTTAAGCCTTCCCTAGAGCTAATAAACAGTATTAAGCGAAACCCCATTGTAATTGTGGCCGACCGCGTGCAAGATGTGTTCAATTTAGGAATGATTTACAGGATTGCTGATAATTTAGCTTGTCGGAAAGTATATTTATGTGGGGATTGTGTAACCCCTCCTAACCCTAAAATTACCAGGGCCAGCATAAATACAGACAAATTCATCGAGTGGGAGCATAAAGATTCCACCCTAGAATGTATTAAGAATCTCCAACAAGAAAATTATGAAGTAGTTGCTCTAGAATTAACTGATGACGCCTATGATTACAGAGAAATCACAGGCTACACAAAGCCGGTGGCTATCGTTATCGGCAATGAAGTTAGTGGAATTGACCCTAGAGTTTTAAATAATTGTGATTTAGCAATTAAAATCCCAATGCACGGTTTTAATAATTCCATGAATGTTTGCATGGCATTGGCCGTAGTCGGATTCGATATGATTGGAAAGATTAAAATATGAATTCGTCAGAACCATCAGTCGAACAAAAAATCAAAAACATAATAAAAAATATATTTCCAGAAGCAGAGTGTATAAATATTCGTTTAAAAAGTTTTTCTGGCATCTGCGCTTATTTTGAGGTTCATTATCTAAGTGTAGAATTTGATAAACTTCAAAAACTATCTGAAACCTTTAAGACAAAAAAAATAAATTTTACAGATATATCAACAAGAAGTTCAAACTATCGGTGCGATACTTGCGGTGGAGAAGAAACTTATGTTGAAATTGGCATAACCCACATAAATATATGACCCCTCATATTAGAACCGCAATGAAAATTGCGAGGCGAAGTAAGCACAAGAATTTTTATCATGCCGCTCTGTTAATTCGCTCTGGAAATATCGTGGGAATGTCTTACAACCATGACCTACGACATGCCGAAATTGGAGCATTAAATCAGTGCTGGCCGAGCGAAAGGCGTGGTTGCACTCTAATTTCTATTAGGATAACTAAAGGCAATAAACTGGCAAGCGCCAAGCCCTGCCCCGATTGTTTATCTGCCTTAAAAGAAAATGGTATTAAAAAGGTGTTCTATTCAACCGCAGAAAGAACCATAGAGGAAATCAGAATATGACAGAAAGTGAAGCAAAATTAGAAATAGACGTAGAAACCCCCAAAGAAGCCCCCACCTTATCCCCTGCCGAAATCAATCAGGACAAAGGCCCAGTCTTTATATATGCTGGAGACTACCAAAACCCGCTGGTATTCCTGAGAATTTCTGGGCTGGCAGACAAAATAAGGATAAAATCCTTTATAGAAGGCGCAAAAGGAGTGTTTAAACTAGTTGCTATCTCTAACGATATTGAGTTTAAAAGTAAAAAGTACAAGGTTCTAACTTATGATGAATTTGTAAAACAATGGAAAGGAGAAACATCAAAATGAGTGAATTTATAATTAACTATATATATATGTGCATGCTCGCGATACCTCTGGTTGCGGGAGCCATATTTACAAATAGAATTTAATAATGGAAACTAAAAATCCTAAATCTTATAAGCAGGGATTTACTCTCTTTACAAAAGAGGATTCTAGTTGGAGATTTGGTCAATTGTCAGCGTCTCCTATGTATCTTTATGGGGCAGGAACGATTATTGCTGTAAAATCCAAGGTAGATTCTAAAACATTTTACATAAATAAAAACCCACAACCATTAAAAGCAGAAAGTATAAAATCAGACTTTTTAGTTTTTCTAAAAAACAATAAACTGGAAGCAATATTGTCTTTCATGGGAAACTTTAATCAATAAATTTATGCTAAGCTTATTAGAAAGCACTTTAATGGAAAAATTCTGGAATTATTATTATTTTCCAGAAACTAATGCAAAGCCAATACTTACAAATAAAGTAGCAGAAAAAATTAAGAACTACGCATTGTCTGCATACGAGGGCAATAAATTAGCCCTCAATTCAATTATCTCGTGTTTAGAAGAAATAACTACGTGGGATATTATAAATGGCGGATGAAAAATTAGCAATCCCAAAGCAATTAAAACCCTGCTATATTTGCTTTAAAAGATTTTATCACGAAGACCCAAAAAGAAAATTTTGTCAATCTTGCAGAATTACTTTCGGAATAGTAATAATTCCTAAGAATAAAAAAGATTAAAAAAATAACAAGTTTAGGGACCAATTAAGGTCCCTATTTAAAGCAGGAAACTGCAAGCAGGAGTAAAAATGAGTAGTTTGTTTAGTATATTTGGTTTGTTTAGGACAAAAACTGTTGCAAAAAGTGCAACGAAGGCTAAGAATAAGGCAAAGTCTAGGGTCCGGTCTAGGTCGATGGCAAGATTTATCCAGGCCGAAGATGGGACCTTGACTAGGCTAGGGCCAGGACGCCCCCGCAAGGGCCTTACAATCGTCACCAGGAGTATTAAGGGAGGTCCGGTTGACACCGGACCAGTTTCTAGTGGAACACCCACCTAAGTGATTTTAGGCGGTTTTAATTATGGTCTAAGTAAAAACTTGGGCTATAATTAAAACTAAACCATGACCTATCTAGAATACATAATAAGAAACTGTGTTAAATATAGCGACGACATGGTGACTTCACTTCTATCTTATATACAAGATTTTCAGATAGACGAAAACGGTATAGTAAAAAAAGAATCCTCATCATATAGAGGATTAGGCGTCTGGGACCTATTTATGATAGACGAGAGCGATTGGACGTTTGCAAAGGCAAAAATACCAGACTTTATAAAAGAAATATTTCCATTTCTTAAGAGTTATAGAACTGCTCGCTATATAACTAAAGATAGACATCATCTTTATTCGGTTATCTATTATAAATAATATATGACCTATCTAGAATATTGTAGAAAAAAGTGTCCAAGCACATATCTAAATATCTTTAGAGCCTACGAAAGTCGCCATAATATAAATGAAGACGGTATAATAACAGATTCTACCTATAAAGGAAATGGGATTTGGGACCTATTTATAATAGAATATACCGGGTGGAAATTTACAGCAGAAGGGGACAATAGTCATCACGAATTGATAAGTGTTATATTCCATGGAAAAATACCAGACTTTATAAAAGAAATATTTCCCTTCTTTAAAAAGTATAAAATGGCGTATTATATAATAAAAGGAAATTGTTTAGTATCACTAACTTATAAATAAAGGAGAAGTAAAAATGCCGAACAATGAAGGTCCAGTTGAAGCTCAGGTTGTTAATAACGAAGAAGTTGTACCGTTTCCCTTAACCTTAAATACCTGTAAAAAATGTAAGGGCGACTTTATTCGCTCTCCGTGTGAAATATGTGAAAAATGTCCAAGATGTTGTCAATGCTTTGTGTGCGAAACATGTTTAAAGCCTTTCAAAGACCAAACCGCATTTCACGAAGATTGTAAAAAATGCTTGACTTGTTGTAAGTGCAAGAAATGCACGAGTTGCAATAAACAGGTCCATCAAAATAAATTCTGTGCTAATTGCGGAATTTGCAAAAATTGCTGTGATTGTTTTGTTTGCGGCAATTGCGGAAATTCTTATCCACGAGAAGATAATATGGAATGCAATATTTGCAATAATTGCAATAATTGTTGCAGATGTTCCGTCCATTCCGGGATTAATCTCTTTAGCCAAAGAGATATTGGTCGGCCTGTATTTCATACGCCCCCAAACTATGTCAACAAGAAGTCTTTAGAAGGTTTAATCTTTAATCCCTCCAAAAGATTTATCGCAGCAGAAATCGAGGTAGCCAAAAGCAACCACAAAAGGAAAAAGGAAATAAATTCTGTTTTGGAATCCTGGAAAGCAGTAGCGGTTAGAGATGGTTCCTTGCCTGAAAGTGGCTACGAAATTAATACTGCCCCGGCTGGGGGCTATCTCTTCTCTAAGCAAATCAAGCAAATATGCGAAGCTGTCCGGGCGGCAGATGGATATGCTAATGATACTTGTGGATTGCATATCCATGTTGACTGCCAGGATTTTCAGTATTACGACATAAGAAAAGTCATTAAGCTTTATGCAAAGCTAGAAAAACCGCTGTTTTCTATTGTTGGCCAAGAAAGGCAGCTTAGTAGATTCTCTAAACCTTGCGGAGATATATTCAAGGATATTATAGACATCAGAACCCCCAAGAAGTGGGAAGAAGCACTATTAACTAATCTTTATGGTTCTGTAGACGAAGCAAAAAGATTAGGTAGGGAAAAATACGTAAATAGTCGTTATCATGCTTTAAACCTACATTCCTGGATTTTCAGAGGAACAATTGAATTCAGGCATCACCACGGAACTACCAATTTCGTAACAATAACTAATTGGGGTATTTTGTGTGCAGCGCTAATTGACGTGGCTTTTAAAACAACCGAAGAATTTATCGACAGGTTGCCGGTGCCAGATACCAAGGAAAGACAGCTTGAATTGCTCAAGATTGTGGCTCCTACTGAGGATAATAAAAAATGGGTTGAGGAAAGATTCCTGCTGTTTAGCAAAACGAAATCTGAAAAAGATTTTATTCCCTCAAATGGTAGCGGATTTTCTATCTCTTTTTAGAGAAAATATCTAATAAAATAGAAAGGTAAAAATAAAAATGTGTGGAATTTTTGGATGGTCTTACCCTAAAAATAGTAATATAAGCAGGGCTCAGCGCAGTATTATAGCTGCTGTATTGGCAAATGGAAATGATACCCGAGGAGGAGACTCCTGGGGAGTTTGTGTAATAAATAAGGACAAAACAACTGAAATTAAAAAGGGCCTTGGAGACATCATAGAATTCCCAGGCTATAAAATTGGTGAAAATGATTTGGTATTATGTCATACCAGAAAGGCAACCAAGGGCTCTATTTGTGTTAAAAATGCTCACCCATTTGAAGTAGGGGATATTGTAGGGGCTCACAACGGGGTCATTTACAATGACGATGACCTACAAAAGAAGTATAAAAGAGAATTTGAAGTTGACTCAACGCATATCTTTGGTCACATAGCCGAGGGGCTTGATTTTTCAGAAATCAAGGGCTATGGTGCGATTGAATTCATAAGGAAGAGTGACCCCAGCAAAGTATACTTAGCTGATATAAATCGTGGAGATTTGTCTGTCTATGCAATAAAGAAAGAAGAAAACAAAGATGACAAAAAAGAAGCCAAAAGCCATGGCTGCATTTGGTCTAGCAACGGCAGACATATTGATGAGGCGCTTAAATTAGCTGGAATTGAAGACCATACAGTATATAAAATTGAAGAAGGTACAGTTTATTATGTAACGGAAGGAAATCTTTACGTAACAGAAGAAAAACTAAAGATTGAAAGTGGCTTTACCTCAAGCGGCAGGCATTTCTTTGGAAACGGTGCCCACCACAACAGTTATGGTCCCTATGCCTCAGAATACACACAAGAAACGACCGTATCGAAAATATCATCAAAAGATGATGAAAACCTAAACAAAATATGGGCTGAGTATCTAGAAAGCAAAGAAGACGAAGAGGAACTCGAAAAAAATGAAGCCTTATTAGCCCAATATATGGATATTGGTGGAGGGGGCTAGAGGACAAGCCATGGGAAAACAAGCAAAAACCCTATCTAAAAGAGAACTTAGAATAAGGGAAATGATGGTATCATTAAGTAAAAGCCTAGACCCTTTTATGAGTGATAGAACCATAGGAAACGAAGAAATTTTAGTGGCCATGGCAACAATGATGGTTGCAGTTGGTTCCCATCTAGGTTTTAGTTCTGCCAAAATAATTAGGTCCATATGTAATGTCTATGAACCCAGAAAAACAAAACATAAATCTAAAAAAGGACAACCTAAAAAAGACAATAGCGAACCACTATTTATCATGGCTCCTCCAAAGGATGTCCAATAAAGGAAACTTATAATGTCAGTGTGTAATTGCAAAAGCGTCGTTGAATGCGCTGAAAAAATTAAAAAAACTGTTAGTACCCAAAGACCTTTTCTAGATGATAGGCTTGTAGGCAAACATTATTGGACCATCCAAAGAAATGGAGACTATAATTATATATATTTGTATATAATACAAAAAATTGGGAAGGAAACGTTCGATTGGTCAGAAATAATGGAAAGTTCGTCTCTAAGAATATATACTGTCCCCGCCGATTTCCTAGATAATTCTCACGTATTCATAAGGTCCCATAGCTGGAGAGAAAATTGTAAGCTATTTGCCCTAGCTAAATCAAGAGGGGGCCTACGACCTTGGGAAAGACGCCAGTTAGGAACCCCAATAGGGGAACGAGGAGACTGATAATTGAAACCAGTCAGAGTTTCATACATTTTAGAAAAGCTACATAAAAAGGGCGTATTCGTCCAAATAAGGAATTATAAAAGTAATTGGGAGGTCCATATGTTCCCAGACTTAAAATCCATTGCTTTAAGCAATTTCCCAGTAATTAAAGGGAATGGGACTAATTTAGACGAAGCCGTTAGGTTAGCTTTTATTGATTTTGCCACTAGACTTAAAACAGAAAAAAATATAAATATAATAGAATTCTTAGAAGATAAAATAGTTGCGCTATGAAAACCTATTATAACGAGAAAAATAAAACTATTAAAGAATTATTGACCAGATGCGTAATATCTGAGAACAGAGTAATTTGGGCAGATAGGTCATGTAGGTGCTGTAAATTTAAAGGATTAAACGGGGAATCCTTAATGGATCTCTATTTCATAGACGAACAAGATGTTCGCCCAGAAAGATGGAAAGAAGTAGCTGAAGATAGGAACAGCTACTATTATAGACAAATCTTCCCTGCCGACATAAAAATTTTCCCTATCTTAAAAAAGTACAAGGAAGTAAAACTTATTTATGCAAAAAAATCTCTTTTTGTACTTTATCTAAAGTAATCTATAGATAGTGGCGCTTTCTATGGGAAAAATAAAAGAATTAGGGGGTAGTTTACAGTATTATACATTTGCTATTCTATGCGTAATATTTGTAACGGTTCTATTTATCGTAGTCCTGTTCGGTAAACCACAAAAATGCCCTACACCCAAAAAGAAATAAATGATTTCTGGTTCAAATATGAAAAAGATGTTGACAATGCCGGTTTTGCCTGGTTTGGCAAAATAGAAAACTGGGATATTTGTAAGTATTTTGCTTATCAACACGGTGAAAGACGACTTGCCCTGCTCTCTTCTAATGAAAAAATAATATATAAAATCAAAATCTATGCCATAGAAAAAGAGCTTCTTAAATTACAAAAATATAAATATGCTTACATTGTAATAAAAATGGATTCATATCGAATATTTCCAAGGTCTATTAATTGTGTGCTTGGACCGTAGAATTCCACAGTTGCCCCAGGTTAAATCTTCTATGCTGACCCCTACCCAACCCCTACAGAGCCGCTCCCGATTTAACCTGGGGCAAGCTGGGGGCCTTCCTGGGCATCCTTGAGACAAGCATGATACCAAAAGAAGACTGGTTGATTCTATTTAGAAGCAGATTAAGTAGGGCCCAAAACTATGACCCTCCCATTGCCAAAGAACTAGGTCAAATAGGAATCTATTTCATCTGTAAAATAGATGATGAAAATTCAGATTCATTTAAAACTTGCGAAATAAAACACCTCCTTTCTCCAGAAGAAAAGGAATATTTGGGATTAAAAAAATATACAATAGCAATGTTGGTTAGGAAAATAGCCGATGATGAAAATATATTGAAGGAAGATATTATTTTTTATTAAGGGAATCTATGAAAAAACTAATTATATTGTTAATGTTAGCTGGATGTCAAGAAACTGTACTCCTCAGATGTAAGAATACTGAAGCTACAGTAGTTGTGGAAACACCTTCCGACCATCCACCTGATGTCCATTTCTGTCCAAAAAATAGCCATTTATCATCAATCAAATATTTAATTGACAATAAAAACGCATACAAAATATTTTGCGAGTGTGATAATTAAAGGAAAATATGAATTATAACGTTGAATCATGGGAAAAAATTTATTGGCCGCCTGGGAGGCATGGACATAGCTGAAGCTGCAAAGCAGGCCGTTGATTTTGTTAAAAGGAATAATTGTACTATGTCATTCCTATTTAATGACAATAAGATTTATGTAAATAAAGGATCTACAGTAGATTCAATAGTAAAAGAATATTATAAACGCTTCTTTAAGAGCGACAAAAGATAATGCCCCTTAAACAACTCCAGCAATCAAATATGACCAGGGAAGAGCGGTTCCCTAAAATATTTGATGCGGCATTAAAGCTTAAGCCGGACGCCAAACGGATACTTTCTTTCGGGTGCAGTACAGGGGAAGAAACTTTTGCCATAGCTAAAAGATTCCCAAACGCAGAAATTATAGGCATAGATATAGACCACTATAATATTTCTGATGCCAGGCTAAAAAATAAAAATCCAAATATATTCTTCCACGATGAAATAGGGGGAACCGGAACCTATGATTTAGTGTTTGTTTTAATGGTGCTTTTTAGTATGGAAAACCCCATTAACAAGCAGGATTGGTATAATACATTAAAATTGATACATAATCATATAAATCCTGGCGGAGTGCTTATAATTTATACCTCAGACCACGACCCCAACGAAGTATTAAACAAAAGCTATGATATAATCAATAGTTGGCCTAGAGAGCATAACGTAAATAAAAAGACTTATTTTAATGGCTACTATAGAAAAAAGTAAAATGAATAAGCCCATAGAAAGTTATAAACTAACACACGATGTACTCGAAGATTTCATTTTTAAATATAGAAATTCCATTGGTTGGTATAAGAACGAATTAGTTTTAAACTATTTTAATTTTAGACATGCGTTTCTAGCTGAAAATGGATTCGCGACTGAACTAGCCAGAGAAAAAATAGTATATGAATATGAATGGAGCATTGCATATCTCCGCTTATTGGAAACCGAAAAAGAGTACTTTGGGCTTCGTAAGTATAAAGAAGTTGGAATAGCTTATTCGGACTCTTACAAAGCAAAAAGAGTTACCCATTTAATATTTAAATAAAAAATGGAAAATTTCAAACTAACAAAAAAAATATTTGATGAGATGATGGCCACGCTCTCGAATCCTAATAAGGACAACAAAATATTTTGCTTCTTCAACAATAGAAGACAACTTTATAGAGCACGAGGCATTCCTATTCCAGAAATCTCAAATAGTCAAAACATAAAAACAGGAAGGAAAGTAGCTTTTATTTTCCCATGCAAACTCACGAAAGAAGAAAAAGATTTCTTTGGGTTACATAAATATAATTATGCTTGTTTGGTATTAGTTGGTGGCATTAGATATGTTGAATTTAAAAAAGAGATATAAACAATATGTTAGATAAAAATGAAATAGTCACAAAGTTGCAGAAACAACGATCTTTAATGATAGAGTACCTAGATATGAAACGCAAAGTCCATGACTGGCACGCGATTATGGACGCTGCGGCAGACATAAGGGAAATTGAAGCCAAATTGGCATTAATAAATGAAATCAATAAGTAATTTTAAACTAGATATAGAATTCTTCTATAAAGTATCTTATTTTTCTGACTTCTGGTCAAAGAATATTGACGAGTTAATATATGATTATTTTAATCATAGAGGGGGCTATCTAGTAAATTACGGATTCAATGCTGAAGAAGTTAACTCTTTAATCAAACCCGTTGATTTCTCTACAGGCCATTGGGGGTCTGTATCTGTGGAGCTTCTTCAGACCGAGAAAGAATTCTTTGGACTGCACAAATATAAAACTGCACAGTTAGTATTTAAAAAACGAATAAAATATGTGATGTTTAGGTAAAGTTTATAATATAAATATATATTGCTCGGTAGCTCAATGGCAGAGCGCGCGACTGTTAATCGCGTGGTTGTAGGTTCGAGTCCTACCCGAGCAGCAGCTAAACTATGAAAACAGAAAATGATTGGGTCCTAACAAAAAATATTTTTGATTTTATCGTATCAAAAGGGCCGCCAACATATATAATGGACATAGACCTCCTGTATATTTATTTTAATTACAGAACTTCTGTGTTACAAAACTATTATAATTGTACCGTACCGCAAGAAGCAAAAATACGATTGTATTGAAGTAACTCTACTAGATACAGAAAAAGAGTTTTTCGGACTTAAAAACTATAAAAAAGTATTTCTAATCTGTAATTCTAGAGTAAAAGGTAAACCAAATTATATTGAATTAGGGAAATGATATATGGACCAATTAGGAATAGCTTTTGTAAGTTTATTTGCTATAGTAGGTTTTATTGCTATAGTATCTTATGCAGCAATTGGCTTGAATTGTATAGCAGACCATAAGAAAGATAGATAAACATGAAAAAACTATTAATAATTGCAGCTTTAATTGCTGGATGCGATCCTCCTGAGTATATTCCATACAAATGTAATTCCACTAATACTTATATTAGACTTAATGAATGGACAGGGAATGCATTTACATTTGTATGTCCTACTGGAACTAGTTTAAGAACCCAAAAAATGCTTAATCAGCCAAGGGGACTTGAAGGGGAAAGAGACCCAAATAAAGATTATTGGGAAATCTATTGTGAATGTGAGAAGTAGATAATCTCATAAGAAGTGATTGATTATGAAAAAGAAAACAAAGAAAGAATTAACTGAATTTGAATACATACAAAAGCTTTTAGCATTTGCAGATGAATTTGCTATTAAAGAAGGCATAACCAAAGAAGAAGCCAGGAAAATGGTTATAAGCCAATATGAGAAAGATAGATTAGATATGCTAAATAAAGAACTAGCCAAACATATAAAGAAAACGGGGAAACTAGGCAAGAAATAATGCCCTATGCTTTAGAAATAAAAGAAAAAGTTTTAGAATTTTTTAAAAAAACCAAAAATTCAGATGGTATTGGCAATGCTTCTCTAGTTTCTAGAGAATTTGGTATACCCAAGCAAACAATTATAGCGTGGGCCACAGAAGTAGGCATTTATAAGAAACCAGTATTTCTAGTATTTACAAAGGAACAAAAAAATAAAATTATAGAACTAAGAAAAGTTCGTCTTCTTTCTATAGAAGAGATATGCGAAGAATTAAAGTTATCTAAAGAAACCTACCTGGACAAAATAGGACACTTTTGCAAGCAATTTTGCCCTTTGACTAAAGAAGAAATTGGTGTAATTAAGAATAAATATTCAATTGGTCCAGCAAAGGAAATAGATAAACAAGTAGTAGAATTAAGAAAAGAAAATTTAACCAGAAAAGAAATCGCAGATAGATTGGGGTTAAAATTAAGTAGAGTTAAAACTGCACTGTCAAGAGAACAATTTCTGCTTCCCTTAAATACTAGACAAAAACTGGCCTACGAGTCAAAATTAGAGAAAAATCCCAATGCAATGGAGGAAATGAGGAACAGCAGAACAGAAGAATCCTTTTTAAAACAAAGCAAAAGTATAAAACAAGCCTACATAGATAGGCCTGAATGGAAAAAAGAAATTTCTTTAAGATTTAAATCATCTCCGTACATTAAAAAATCTTCTCATACATTCGGAGAATTAAGAGAAGTTTGTAAACAAAAAAAATTTGTATTTCTTTGTTCTGAAAAACAAGAACCCGATGATAAATATTTATATAATGTAAACAATAAAGACAATGCTTGGGAAATTGAGTGTCATTGCGGAAGAAGATGGTTCCCTTCTTTATCTGAATTATTAGGAAGGGGGAACATAAGTTCTTGTGGTTGTATAAAAAGTCTAATAGAACTAGAAGTCTTTAACTTTATAAAAGAATTTTGTCCAGACATAGAGCATACGAGAAAAATAATTTCTCCTCTGGAGCTAGACGGTTTTTCTCCTAGCAAAAACAAAGCATTTGAACTTAATGGTTTGTATTATCACGGAGAATGCTTGAATAAAGAAGAAGCCAAATTCATGCACTACGAAAAATACAAACTGTGCCAAGATAAAAACATTCAATTAATTCAAATTTTTGAAGATGATTGGGTTTTAAATAAAGAAAAAACTAAAGGCTATTTAAGAGCTGTGTTTGGGGATTCTTCATTATTAAAAATAAATGCTAGGGATTGCAAGTTAGAGGAATGTAAATTTAGAGAAATCTCAGGTTTCATAAATGAAAATCATATACAAAATGTTTATAGGGGAGGAGTTTGTTTAGCCCTTAAACTCAACAATCTAATTGTTGGAGCAGCTATTTTATCTAAACAAACAACCGGCTATCATAGACAAGAAAATGTAATAGAATTGGCAAGATACTGCGTAAGAATAGGCTATAGATTGCGAGGCGGTTTAGGTAAAATAGTAAAATACTTTATAAATACTTATAGACCTAAAAAAATAGTGTCATATTCTGATAATAGATGGAGTTCGGGTGGCATATATAAAGCAACAGGTTTTATCAAGGCAGCAGAATCTGCTCCATCTTATTGGTATTTTAAATATGGCACTCAAGGACCTAGAATACATCATTCTAACTTCAACAAAGAATCTATTAAAAAAATATTCTCTCCTGAAAATATAAAAGAAACGGAATGGGAAACAATGAAGTTTAATAACTATGACAGAGTATGGGACTGTGGAAATACTAGATGGGAACTAAATATAAAATAAAAAAGCCCCGGTTTTTAGCCGGGGCTTAGTAAAGCTAACTACTTGGTACTATTAGAGATTTCCAATTAGGTTATCTAAGAGTACGTTCTTTCTAGGTTGCATAACCGCGAGAGTTCCGAAACCTAAAATGTGCTTCCGGCATCGTTAAGTCACTAACTGCTAACTTGATTCTGCTATATGGAGCAAGCTCCCCTAATTCCATCGTGTCCGATTGTACCAAAAGACCCGTAACAAACCCCGGCAGTTTATTGCCAAGATCGGTAAAGACAGTGGTTGCAGCACCGCTATTGGCAACTCTGCCAATAAATCTGGATGAAGCAGCAGTACCACCAGAGTTAGAACGATAAACGTTAAAGTAACGGCTGGTTCCAGAACCAGGAGTAATTGTTAAAGCAACTGAATTACCACTGGTTGAAATCGTTACAGCACTAGCAGCGCTAGCAAAGCTTTCGCCAATTTCATTAACAGCAGTTACTTTATATTGGTAAACCTGGCCAGAAACAAACGGAGTTGTGCCAGAGCTTTGTGCATTGGTAAACGTAGCGGCTGGAGGACCATTTGCTATTCTTGGAGAAGCTGGCTGAGTTTTACCAGAAAGGAAACGGCTAGCTTCTAGCTGAACAACTCCACCACTGACCCATTGTCTACGTAAATCAGCACTGGTAGCATCCATTGGCGAGCCAGCAAGGAATATTCTTTCTTTCTGGAACGCAATCTTATTATAGGCAGCCATAACTAGAGGATCTACTAATAGTTTATCAGCATTTCCTAGGTTCATGGCGCTTCTAACAGCCGCATCTTCTATGTTACCCTGAGATAAGTTTCCACCAACGGCTAATACAACCGATAGATTTGAACCATATTCATTAAACATAAGGTCCTGGGTATCAGTTAAAGTATCTGACTGACGAACTTGGGGATCTAGACCAAGCATATTCGGTAATGCAGGAATCATGGTTGGATTGCCATCGAAAACACCGGCATTAGAGAAATCGGCTTTCCCACGGAAAATGTCGAATTCAATATCGCCAGCTATCTTCATTGCAGCGTCACTAGCAGCACGGTCTTCGGCTTTTTGGCCATCGACAGTAGCAACCATATTGGCTACAACGGTTACTCTACGAATGTGTGAGTAATAGCACATTGGAACCACAACTCTCAAGAATTGTGAAGTTTCTTCCTGACCAACAGCTCCTTCAATTTGAGCTGAGCCACCAAAAATACCATACGATAGCTGTCTATCAAATTGGTATAGAGTAGCTTTTGCCGGACGAACCCTTAACATCTTCTGGATGATAATGGTTTTATCGGTATAAGTTACGTTATGCATCACAGGGCTTAATTCTTCGACCTGTAGTGCAGCGCCCTGGACTAAATTACCAGGTGCTGAGTTATATGACCCAGCTTCTAGAGCTTTATATAGGTCCTGTAGTTGAGTTAATGCAGTTGCCATTGTTATTCTCCTTTAATATTTGCTAATAAGTGAAGCTAAAGCGTCTTTGCCAACTAAACCTAGGCAGAATGAGTTTATTAAATCTCTTTCTGATTTCTCTAGTTTAGGATTCTGAGCAAGTTCATTGCATTTTGCAAAAACTTCGCTCTTGCTCATTTCTGAAAGTGATTTCTTTAATGGGGCCGATTCAGCCTGTTTAACTTCAAACAGAGAGGTTATACCTTTACGAGCAGGGGCCTTAACCATTAATTCCATAGTCTTAACAAGGGTATCAATAGTTTCTTGGTTTTCTTTAACAAGGGCTTTTAATTCATCAACTTCTGATTTCTTAACGCCTTTGCCCATTTCAACAAGGCGATCTTTTGAAGAACCGCCTTTGGCTTTTTGAACAGCCTCTAGACGACCGGAGCCTGATTCTTGGACCTGAGAGTTTTTGCCTACACCGGCTTTTGAAACTTCACCTTTAATCGAGCCGCCATTGGCTGATTCTTCTGCTTTAGCGGCAGTTGAAGCTGATTTACTAGCTGAGCTTTCCTCTTTAGATAGAGCTGATCTGCTTGAAGGAGAAGCACTTGATAATGACTTCTCTTTTGATATTTCTGCTTTTGCCATATTATCCTCTAAACTTTCACTCTTCATAGCTTCTTCTCCACCCATATCTGGTTGGGGAACTACTGGTGCAGCATCCATAGCTTCGCCTGAAGCATCTGGTCCTGCTGACATTCTACTAAAAAGAGCATCTTTAGCTGCCATATAGTGCTCTTTTAATTCATCATCGGACAGACCTTCATAAAAGTCTTTTAATTCATCTGGACTTGCACTGGCTCCTACTTCTGATTCTGAATCACTTGAGCTTGAACTAGAATCCGAAGAATCTGACGAACTAGAAGAACTTGAATCGCTAGAATCACTTGAAGAATCCGAAGAAGAACTTCCGCTTTCTGAAACATCTACATTTGCGTCAGAGGGGTCTTCAGCGGGGGCTTTTTCCTCAGCAACAGGCGGGGCATTTAATTCATCCTCGGCTGCTTCGTATGCTTTATTTAATTCAACGCCTTCGGATTTAAGCAGGACACCTAATTCTTGAGTGGCTTCCGCCATAAGTGCCTTAAATTCCTCGGCTGATATTTCTTGAGCCATACTTTTAGACCTTTCTTAAGTATTATTAAGCAGTTGCGGTCAAGGGATTGATAAGATCGTCGAAACTGGCCTTTAAGGTGCCTGAGCCGGCTGCTGGCTGAACTCCTGAGCCGGAGTCCCATACTTCTACGCGGGTCCCGTAACGAAGAACTTCTCCCATAACTGCTAATTCGTTAGCAAATGATAGAACTGAGTTGAAATCGCTAGTAGAAGGCTGTGGAGAACCGGTTCCTGCGGTATTACCTTCAACGAAAATCTGAATAGTTTCCGGGGTATAAACTGTCTGGCTAAGGCCTAAAACGTCTACTTGAATGCTAGCGACCATTACAACTCGAATCACAAGGTACTGGTGTCCAGTTGCCCAACTGGAAGAACCAATTGTTAAAACCGGATTTCCATTACTGTCATTTGATTGAGCAACACCTAATGAAGAAAGACGAAGTGTAAGTTTGTCGGCTAGCTGACGAGCTATTTGTGTGTGACGGAAAGGACTAGAAGGGAATGCCATATTAAGATCTCCTTAAGATTACGGTAAAATTACCTAAATAAGGAGATTATTTCTCAAAATAATTGAATAATAGTAATCTTTATGGTATGGAAGAATTACAAAAACAATATTTTTGTAAAAAATGTAATACAAATAGGCCGGCAAGAGATTTTACATTTCCTTCTAATAATAACTCTGAGCCTATTTTTCCTTGCAAACCATGTAAAAGGTTTGATTGGGGCAAAAAACATTGGCCTACTCAATGTTCTAAATGCAACTATTACAAACAATTAGATAAGAATAACATTTGCAAACCTTGTAATAAAGAAAACGGTTTACTTCAATGTTTTGTGTGTGAGGAAGTTAAGCCACTTCCATTAACTAAGTCTAGATCCGGTCTTTGTGATGAGTGTAAAAAACAAAAATGGCGCAAATATGCACAAAAAACTAACAAAGATCCTAAAACAATCGCGAGAAGAAGAAAATACATAAAAACCAATAGAGAATACTACAGAGAAAAAAATAAAGAATGGCATTCTAAAAACAAAGAATATCTAAAACAAAATAAATATCCAAAAATTAGAGCCAAGATAGTAAAAAGAAAAGTTGAAATACAAAAATACAAAGAATCTATTCCATGCAAAGATTGTGGTATTAAATATAATTATTGGGTTATGGAATTCGATCATATAAGAGACAAGAAATACGAAATTTCTTTTATGATAAATTCTACCCATTCAGATAAAACTATATGGGAAGAAATAGCAAAATGTGAGTTAGTTTGCACAAACTGTCACAAAGTAAGAACTTATAAACAAACAGAATTATTAAAAAATAATAATCGCGGTTTTATGAAGGCTAAAAATAAAATTAGGGAAATAACAAAATCTTTTAGGGAAAACAAAAAATGTTTAGATTGTCAAAAAGAATATCCTTGGTTTGTTTTAGAATTTGATCATAGAAATCCAGAGGATAAAATAGAAAATATATCAAATACAGATTTTTGGATTGGGAAAACTCCTCTTCTTTTCGAGGAAATAAAAAAATGTGACATAGTGTGTGGAAATTGCCATCATACTAGAAGTTACAAAAGAAAATTAGAAATTGATCGGAATGAAACAAAATGTTAGTTCTAACTCCACCCCAGAACTCAACTTAAATCCAAATCCATGTCCAAATCCGAATATTTCCTTAAATCCAGAACTTTCTACTTAAGATCCGAGAAGCGTCTAGATAACATGGCCAGGAGATCTAAAATGAACATACCTAGAAGCATGGAACTAGAAAATATAGAAAGTGATTTTAAAGAATTTAAAGGAAAGATAAAAAATCATGAAATGTCCACAGAGGACTATAAATTATTTTCCTTTTTTGCATTAGGATGTCTCCCAAAACTTTTGGGTGAAATTAAAATGCTCGATTCTAAAATCAACAAATTAAATAAAAAACTAAACAAATAATTTTTATGCGGGCAAAGACTCAATGAGAGTCACTAGAGTCTGAAAAGACTGGATCTTCGTTAAGCGCAGGTCGTCCAACTAGAGAGTAGGTAAAATTCCTAATGTCCGCTCCATTACATCAAATTTGTCAACCAAAGCAGAGATAAAATCTCAAAAAAATCTCTGCCTCTTATGGAAAAGGAGATAAAAGGATTATAGATAGATGAGTATGTAGGGAAAGCGGGCCATAGACTGTGATATAGGCAAGTGTATCACAGATGGAGAACCTACATAACATCAATGACCTATATGAAATTTATTCTAGGTGAAATTCCTAGTGGTTGACAAACTTAATAGAATCTATGTTTACTAGAATAAAAGAAGCCATATCAGCATTCAAAGAATTGTTTAAACCCAGACACAAGCACCATTTCACTTTTTCTGAAGATTTATTAGACAGATGTGTAGGATGTAATTATACAGAAACTTGGATTTACAACGACAATGGCTGGGAAGAGGTTTACGTTGAAAAATAACGCTGATACGGGAATAGATAAAAACCATCTAAAAAACAGATGGTGGTTTGATAAAGGATGGATTTATGAATGGTATGAGGCCACTTATCATTCTAGATTAACATGTTGTGTATGTGCAGATTTCGCAGATTTTTCTATTAAAAATGTAAGTCAATATGGCGCTGGTATTCTAATAGATAGACAGATAAAGGAATCAGGCTGGAAGAAAGGTCTAATTAGGGCCTGGTGTCCAAAGCATAAATAAAACTATGAAAATAAAAACAAAAGTTGAAGAAATTGACTGGAAATTTAAATGTTATTTGTGCGACACAGCAGTCTTTGAAAAAATTATTAGTGATAAATTATACGAAGAACAAGCTAAGCAACATTTCTGTGTAGAATGTAAAGAAATAATAGAAGCAAATATTCTTCCACTAGAGTATCTAAAAAAGTTAGTTAGCTTAAATTCAAGAGCTTACGCTTTAACTTTATGTGATTTTGACGATGATTATGATGGGTAATTATGTCAGAATTTAGTGTAAAAGTAGTCCAAATAAATGATTTTAGCAGGGTTCTTAATTCAGACTCATTGTCTATAATCAGCATATTTGGGTGTCCTTGTATATTTCGTTCAACAGATTTTAAAAGAGGCGACAAGGCTATATATATTCCAATAGATTCAGTTATTCCAGAAGGAATTCCCCAGCTTAAATTCCTGCCTTATAAGAATGGTTTTCACAGGGTTAAAGCAGTTAGATTAAGGGGGGTTTTTAGCATGGGACTATTAGTAAAATCCCCAGAAGAATTTGAAATAGGGCAAGACGTTACAAATATCCTAGGAATAAAGAAATACGAAGAACCAGAAAACGTTAAAACTTCTGGCTTACAAGAAAGTGTACCCTTTTATTGTCCTAAATATAACGTAGAATCTTATCGTAAATATAAAGATCTATTGATAGAAGATGAAGAAGTGTGGATCGCCGAAAAAGTCCATGGCTGTAATTTTAGAGCCATTTATACAAATAATCGTATGTATATAGGAAGTCACGGTACCTGGAAAAAAGAATCCAACGAAAATGTTTATTGGATGGCTGCTAAACAAAAGGGTTTATTTAATAAGTTAGTCAATTATCCTGATATGGTATTTTATGGAGAAGTATTTGGTCCAGTACAAGACTTAAAGTACGGTAAAACTAAGGATAACTTGGGTTTAATGTTTTTTGATATATTTGATATTCCTAATGGAAAATTTTTAGATTATAATGAATTAGAAAGCATAATAGCTAATCTAAGCCTAGAGTTAGTTCCTACCTTATTTAAAGGCCCCCTTAAAAAACAATTACTAGAACCATTATCAGAAGGCAAAAGTACTTTAGCTAACCACATTAGAGAAGGATTAGTAGTAAGACCAACCAGAGAAAGAATAAATCTCGAAACCAGCCAAAGAATTATATTCAAATTAGTGTCTGAATCTTATCTACTTAGAAAGAATGGGACCGAGTATCAATAAAATCTTTAATACAATAAAAAAGCTGTTCTTTAAACTGTTTAATCACAAACACGACTTTAAAGGTAAAGTTTCTTATGATGCAGAGGGGAAATACAAAGCATAATCTGTACCAAATGTGACCATTTACATGAATTATGAATAGTATGTTTACATTTAAATTAATAGATAAATTAGGCGATTGTATGTATGATTTAGATCCATCTAAAACGTATGGCAATTGTACGATGATGAGGATAAAATGACTCTAAATATTCAAAGAAATTAAAAGTATATGATAAATATATCTGACAAAGAATTTGCTGATATTATTGAGAGATCCAAATGGCTTACTAAGTTTAAAACAGAGCCATACATTCAATTATAAAAAGATTTTAATGTTTTAATTCAGGAGATAAAGGCACTAAACAACCTGAAACGATAATTATGATAACCAATAAAGAATTAGAATTGTTAAGAAGTTACGCTAGTAATAGCGTAACCAATGATGTAATACTTAAATTAGCAAATGAGTATAAACAAAACAAAGATCCTTATTCCCCTGATGATAAGAAAATCATCCTAAAATTACTAGATGAAATAAAAACTCTAAACAGGCTAGTAGACTACTGTTACGATAACCATGATAAGAATTGGCTCGACTACTCTAAGTAGTGTGTTTAAGTTCCTAACAAAGCTCTTTTATAAGCTAGTTAAACATAAACATGATTTTAAAGGTTCTGTTTACTATAACAAAAATGGGGAAATTTCTAATATAATTTGTTCTAAATGTGACCATGAGCACAATTTTTAAAGACATTCTAAGGTACTTAGTTCTAATAGCTCTTTCCCCTATATTAATTCCAATGTACTTAGTTTTTAGATATAAAGATGATTATTCAATTGAGATAGAACTTAGGCCTTGGATAAAAACTCCATATAATAAAATTAGAAATAAATTTGTCCCACCCAAATGTAAATGTGGTGGAAATTGTACGATGAAATAATTCCTCTTTATAGAAAGAATAGATAATAAAATGATCTGGTATAGTAGTGATCTTCACGGGGGCCACAAAAATATTATTGAATACTGTAATAGACCCTTTAGAACCCCAGACGGCCAATACGATGTTAAAGGTATGAACGAAACCTTAATTCGTAATTGGAATTCAAGAGTAAAACCAGAAGATACTATTTACGTAATAGGTGATGTTTGCATGGGGCCTAAAGAAGAGTGGCCTAGCTTTACCAGCCAATTACAGGGCAAGAAAATTTTGGTCCTTGGCAACCACGATATAGTAAAACCTTCTTATCTTAAAGGCCGTACCATAGAAAGGTTTTGGCAGGATCTAGGGTTCGCAGAGGTATATGAAGAATTAGTAATAGAAGATGGTGAAACAAAGTTGTTTTTAAAACATAAACCCTTAATAGGATGGAAAGAAAAATATCCTGAATGTAAATTGCATTTATGCGGGCATGTGCATAAGGCTTTTATGTATGACAATGTAAACAAAATTTACAATGTGGGCGTAGATGTAAATGGATTTTCACCGATAATCATAGAAAATATAAAAGAAAATATTGATTTTGGAAATCAGCTTAAAGAACTATGGATATAAATAAATGGCTAAATGTTCAGACGAACTTTGTGGGTTAGGAGACATGCTATGTGCTGTCTGTGAAACCGAAATAAAACTTCGTAATCAAACTATAGATGAAGTAATTGAAATTATTCAAGGATTTAGAAATAAAAATTGGCGTAGAGGAAGAATGTTACTAAATGGCGGTCATGATAGAGATGACGCTATCATGGATGAAATACTTAAACTAAAAATAAAGAAAGGGTAATATAAAAATGAAAAGAATATTGCCGGGAGCATTAATAGTAGCTGGGAATAGCATGGTTGGAGCTGCTCTTGGAGGAAATAATGGTTTCTTGGCAGGACTTGGACTAGGAATACTTCTAGTATCATTAATAGAATACATTAGAGCTTCATGTTAATATGCCAACAAATCCAAAATCAAACAGTCCGGCAACACCGTTAACTCCTTCTCCAGGGGCTAGAATCCCAGCTCAAGCCCCAGCTCAAACCCAGCCATCTATATCTCAAGCATTTCTTAATGCTCTAAAAGACTTAGAAGTAATTAATCCAAAAAAATCTGAATTTATTAAGGCCACTTTTCTAGACATAGAAAAATGTGATCTTTTTATGTTCAATAGTAGGAAAATAAGAGATATGCATGGAATGGATTTAAGACACAAGGATTGTAAATTTAAATTATCTAGGACAGTTTATTTTGAACCAGACAAAAATGATCCAAATATGAGCAAATTCGTATGTGCATCTAGCGTAGAAGATAAGATATGTTTTGAGTATAACTTGGCCGACTTAATGAAAATGCCTCTAATAGATTTAAGAAATATAATGAACGTTAAGTTAACTTATTCTATTGAAGAAATACCTGGAAAATTAGTGTCTGTGAATGGGTATTATACAATCAGACCGTCAACATTAGATGAAATAAAAGAAAGAGTTAGAAGTGAATATATGGAAGCTAGAAAGAAATGGAAAAAATATGAAGGATTTAAATACTAAATGTGGCCTATCCTAATTACAACTCTGCTAGTTTTTACAATATTAGCAATACTCAGCAATCCTCCTCCACCAAAAGATAAATAATGTTAACAGAAAACTCTAAAGAATTAATAAAACAGTACCAATTAGGAGACAAAAAATCATTAGACCTATTGTTAGATGAAAATAAAAAACTAATTTATAAACTTGTACATATATACGGAAAGGCTTTAGGCAGCACATATAAAGACGACTTAATGCAAGAAGGTTTTATAGGTTTTATAAAAGCGGTAAAAGCTGTTGATACCAGCAGATCCGTACAGGCTATACGATTCTACGTTGCTGGCTATATAAGAAAACGTATTCTTGCGTACAGTGCCCAAAACCTTAACATAGTAAAACACTATGTTGAACTATTAGGCAAAAACAAACAAAGAATAGTCCTTAAAAACAGAAATGATGCTTATTTCGTTAGTTCAAAAGAAAATCCAAATAATTTTAGGGCTATAGAAATAGAAAATTTTCTTGAACAAGACCCTACGACAAATCCTGAATCTTTAGTTTCCAAAAAAGAAATAATAAATCGATTGCATCTTGTAAAAAAGATAGTTAGTCAAAAAAGCGATACTATAGATAAAGAAATTATAAAAGAAATGTTAGGTAATGAAAACCGAGCTGGAGAAAAAGTTGGCAAAAAGTTTGGATTAACCAGACACGCAATCTGCGTTAGAAAAAAGAAAATAGAAGATAAAATAATAAATTACTTTAAGGAAGTATAAAATGGATAAACTTGAATTTAAGATACTTCAAAATGACGTAAATGAATTAAAGAAAAAACTAGAACTTCTAGAGAAGAAAATAGAAGATCTTATTGTCTATGTGGATATGTTAAAAGCAGAAGTCAACTCACCATGGAGAAATTAGTAAATGTCATCATTCAATAAATCAAATAAATCAGAAAAAAAACCAGATTTTAGACTTGTATTTTGCCGTGTATGCAAAGATACTGTTATAGACTTAGACTTTCACGACGTTATATGTAAGCACTGTCAATGCTTCATTCCGTGCTCAAGAAAGAGAGACTTTAATTCCGAAGCTAAATATCACGCACCAGAATGTGTACTTCATAAGGAAAGATTGAACTAATATGAATAAAACTGTAGTAAATATATTGAATATACTAAATTGGATAGGACTAGCTTTTATGCTAGCGGCAGATGCAATGGTAATAAAAGGCGCTGGCATGGATGCATTTATATTTATAATGTGCAATGCGCTAATTGGATGGTTCTTGTGTGAAAAATGGGCCACAAATCATCTAAAATTAGCAGAATCAATTCGCTCAGAAGCTGCATTAATGCAGAAAAATGCTCATTCTATAGTCAATGATTGTTCTATTATAACCAACAATATCCAGTCTGAAATTGTTAGATTACTAAAAGAAGGGCATATTATAGTGGACCCGGACAAAAAAGGTGAATTTACCAAACTTCAATCTGACCTGGATAGCATGAATAATATGCTAAAAATAGCCGTGGAAAAATGAAACTTAAAAAAGTCAAACCCCACAAACAAAGGGATTATAATATAAAAAGGTTAATAACCAAGCCCCCTAAAAAGGGACCACACAAAGATAGGAAAAAAGAGGCCAATAAACTAAAATGTAGGAATAAGGAATTAGAAAATGAGTAAAACAAAGTTAACAAAACAAGAACGTAAATATTATAAAGATTTAAAAGAATTAAAAGCTACAATTAAAAGGTTTATAACAGAACAATATGGAGAACGCTGCGAAGAAAGAATGCAAGGCTGTACGTTATGTCTAACATGGAGTATATTTGACACCTTAGACCTGTATTTCTTTTAATTATGAAAAACACCAAAATACCTAAAAAAGTAGAAAAATTTCTTAAATGTGTGTGGAACAATAGAAAACATTTCTCAAAAATGAAAAAAATATATCCAGAGTATTCTTTAATAAATGAGTATGAAGATGAAGATGGTTTTAGTAGAATGCTTAGTGATAGAAATTATAGATGGAACAATCTTTTCATTAACGAAAAAAATTTAATAGTTCCCAAAAACAGTTATACTTATAAAAAGTACATAAACAGAATTAAAAGAGCTTTTGATAAAAACAATAGAGACAATGGCCTAACATGGAGTATATTTGACACCTTAGACCTGTAGAAGAACTAAGAGAGCATCTCTATGATTATTTCACCGGAGATTGTTATTACATTGTCTTAGAAAGATGTAGACCAGAAAGAGAGTAAAATGCCAACACAACAAAAAGAATCCCTTAGAAGAAAAAGTAAACTAGAACGTCATTTAGATCGCCTACATCGCAGGCAAGCCAAAAGAGTTACAGCAAGGACTAAGGCTGGTCTATGTGGGCATTGCGGAAAAGAAACCTGTATTAAGGGTAAGTAAATCATTACAATCAACTTTCCAGGAACATCAATCTATATATTATGAAAAAATGCATAAAATGTCGGAATAGAAAAAGATTTTAGTGAATTTTGTAAAAATACAAAATAGAAAACAATAGAAATTAAACTATGGATATTGATATAATGCTGTCTTCTAGACACAGTAAAAGTACATGCTTTAATTTGGCTATTGGTGAACCACACTTCTTAAGCAAACACATTATAAATATAATTTCGATTGTAGAACCAATACTAGAAATGGGTTACCCTCAGCTTGGTGGCGAGCCAGAATTAATACATGAAATAAATCATTTAATTCCAGAATATAAATATATAGTAGTTACTAATGGGGCTAAGCAAGCTATTTCTGCCGCCTTATATGCATTTAAACAAGACTGGGTTCATCACTTTAAACACAAAGGACAGGTAGGAGTGTTGTCTGGCACTGGCAGAAAATCAGTTTATCATTCAGCGCCTTACTGGCCGTCGTTTCCAACTCTAGCATCTTTAATGGATATGAGCTTTCACTCATCCAACAAAGATTATATGGATATAGATATAGTTACTTCTCCCAATAACCCAGATGGAACTGTTTGTAAGGATTATTGTCCAGATATATGGGATGCATCCTATTATAATCCTGTGTTCCCTGTATATAACAGACAGCAAACAAAGCTCTTAGCACAGGCCGCCACGTTCAGCGCAGCCAAAATGATTGGAACATCGGGACTAAGAGTTGGATGGTTAGCAACTAATTCAGAAGAGATTTATAAAAATGCATCGGCCTATGTAGAAAAATCTACCACAGGAGTTTCAACTCAGGCCCAATGGCAAATTTCGTCTATTCTAAGACATATTAGATTATTTGGTTGTCAAGAATTATTCAAGAAGGCCACACAAGAACTAATAAATAATTCTCTAGATTTTCTTGCTAGATTAGATCCTTATATTGATATGTACAGTGGAGCCCCAGAGGGAATGTTTGCATTTTTTAAGGTCAAGGATCTAGAGAGATTTGCTAATGCTTTAGTAGAATCTAAAGTACAAATGATTCCAGGAAAAGCATGTGGAATGAAAGAAGATGGATGGTATAGGGCCTCATTAGGAGTATCAAACAAAACATTAAATGAAACGTGCTCAGCTTTATTAGAGAAATTAAAATAATGGACAAAGACTCCCTAAATAATTCTGAAGTAGAATTAAAATTTGATGCTAGTCATTTAACTTTAAGAACTTTTCAGAGGCTGATAAAAAAACTCAAAACAAATGATTTTTTAGATTGTATTGCTTCAAATTTAGTTGAAGGATGGGATGATTACTACGAACAAAACGGAAATATAGTAAGACATAGATACGATAAGTTTGATTACAATCAATTAACAGTTAAACTTTTAAAGGATAAGTCTATTATAGATAGAATAGAAAAAAATATCTCTATAAGATACGAAAATCCTGAAGATGTATCAGACTTCCTAGAATTATTAGGATTCAAAAAAAGTCTTAAAATATATAAAACATCAGATATTTATTATTTTCAAGAAAAATCTATAATTTTTAGTGTAGTGTTTTACACTATAAAATGCAAGGGATTTGCTGATAAACAATTTATAGAAATAGAAGTAGAAAAAGACGATAAAATTCCTATCAAAAATGCTTTAGAATTTCTTTCTGAAATCAAAAAACCAATAATGGAGCTATTTAAGCTCAAAGAACCCATAAACAAATCCCTGTACGAAATATATACAGGCAAAAAATACAAACTATACAATGCGTAAGAAATTCTCCAGTGAAGTTATAGACTATAATACTAGGCTGTGTAAGATAGTCATAGAAACCGACCCATGTAAGATAGAAACCTTGGAAGGCAGAAACAGTCTAATAGATCTTCTCAAGCAAATAGTAAATGAACCCAGCTTAATCTCATACAAAGACATATTACTAGAAAAACTAGAGATAACCCCTACAAATGACCATTGGATTCTACAAGCGAGGTTCATTGAGAATGAGAAAAAAGAATAGAACCAGCGAAGAAGAAGAAATCTTAGTATTAAAAAAAGAAAATAATAAATTAAAAAGAGCGGTCTCTACTCTCAGAAAGAAACTTGAAAGGTATGAGACTGTTCCTATAGATTTTTATGACTTGGACAGCCAACCAGAAGAAAAAGGTGTTGGAAATTGCCCTGCATGTAAAAGTCCTGATGTAATAGAATTATTATTAGGCGACAATAAACTATTCAAAATTTGCAGGAATTGCCGTTGGAGACGTCATGTTCCGACAACAGAACAAACAAAGCCTAGAACAGGAAGCAAAAGATGAATGACCTAATCATTTGGCCAGATCAAAGATTAAAACAAAAATCAGAACCAATTCCAGAATCTATGTTTGGAGAAGAACTAGATAAGTTATTTAATAAAATGGAATTGACCATGAAGAAGTATAGAGGAATAGGTATTTCTGCTATTCAGATAGGGATTCCATTGCAAGCCATGATTGTAACTAATGTGGAAAATGGAAAACTTTATAAAATGGTAAATCCTGTAATAGAAAAAGAAACAGAAGACAGGAAAATGATCTATACTTCCGAAGGTTGTTTGTCATTCCCCTCTCTAAATGTACCAGTGTGGAGATTTGAAGACTGTACAGTTAAATTTACTAGTCCTAGCGGAAAAGAAGAAAATGTTTATATAATGGATCCTTTAGCGGCCAGATGCGCTCAACATGAATATGATCATTTGTTAGGCATTACAATGCTAAGTCATTTAAGTTCTGTTGCTTTGAGTAGAACAAAAGAAAAGTATTCAAAGATTCTTAGAAAGATGGATATCTCTTTTAAATATGAGGATTTATAAATGAGTGAACCTAAACGATTAGTCAGCGAATATTGTGTGGATGCACAACAGGATGGCAACCAGATGAAAACTGTGGGTGCGGAAAGAAAAAGGTTATATAAAATACTATGATAGACGATAAATTATTAGACGAATACATCGCTAAGTGCAAAGAACGGGACAAAACCCTCCTTAAAAACATTAAAGGGAACCTACCTAGGTTAAAGGAACTCCTAGAAAAATGCAATAATCATTGGGGCACAGAAGACGATATATATAGATTCTATCATTATAGTTTTAAAGTGTATTCATTACAACATATAACGGAAGAAATAACCAAAGAATTAGAATCAATGGCCCCTACTAATTATGGACTATGTAAATTATATAAAGATATAATCAAAGAAGGAACTGGCAAAAAATTTGAAATGAACCATAATGAAAAATGGGCAGAAATGACAAGACCAATGGTCGAGGCTTATTTTCATGCACATTACTTCTTGAGTATGGCAGTTAAATACGGAGAGGAATTAGAAGATGCAGTGAATGTATTGCCCAGTGGTTGGGCAGCGCTACTGGAACTGTATGGCATTAGATAAAGAAAAGGTACTAGATTTTATCGTAGCGTTGGCTATCACAGCCATATATGGAATTATAATTTGTATGGGGTGCCAATAAATGTTATTAGTCCAAGACTTCCTAAGAAACACTGGCTCTTTACAAGACCTAGAAAATAAGTATAAAATTTATAATAAACGGCACAATAAATATCCCAACTTAGTATTATTAAAATATGACCAAATAGAAAGTCCTTTCTCAGAAGCAATAGTACGTGAGTGTCGTGGTTTAATTTTAAATGAAGCTAATAATTGGGAAATAGTTGCTTTCCCATTCACTAAATTCTTTAATTACGGTGAACCATTAGCAGCAAACATAGACTGGAATACAGCTAGGGTTCAAGAGAAACTCGATGGTTCATTAGCCGTGATGTTTTATTACGACCATAAATGGCAAGTGGCCACTTCTGGTACCCCGGATGCCAGTGGTAATGTAAATGGATTTGATTTTACATTCGAAGAACTATTCTGGAAAACCTTTAAAGAAATGGGGCTAAAAACTCCTGATGATGGATACGATATCGAAACAACTTTCATGTTTGAATTAACAACTCCTTATAATAAAGTAGTAGTACAACATAAAGAATGCAAACTAACTTTAATAGGAACTAGAGATTTGGTATCATATGCGGAAATCCCGATCAGATGGGACCAAGATTATCCTCATGTCAAAGAATTCCCTCTACAATCAATTAAAGATATAGAAGAAACGTTCAATAAATTGAACCCTTTAGAACAAGAAGGCTATGTAGTATTAGATGCCAATTATAATAGAGTTAAAGTTAAGCATCCTGGCTATGTAGCTTTACATCATCTAAGGGATTCAGTTAGCCCTAAAAGAATATTAGAAATAATTCGTTCAGGAGAAAGTACAGAGTTTTTAACGTATTTCCCAGAATTTCAAGATATATTCAATTCTACCAAAGAAAAATATAATTTATTAGTAAAAGAACTAGAAGATGATTATTCTGAGATAAAAGATATTAAAATACAAAAGGAGTTTGCCTTAGAAGCAATAAATAGCAGATGCAGCGCTGCATTGTTTCAATTGAGGTCGAATAAAGTTAGTAGCGTAAAGCAATATTTAGCAGAAATAAATATAGATCATTTGATGGATCTTATAGAGGAATAAAATGAATAAAATTTGTGATTATTGTAATGGAACGGGGAAAATTGAAATAATTCCTAGAAAATTTGTAAGAAGCATAGAAGAAAGAGAAGGTACAGAAGCCAAACCAGATCTAGTTGTTTTAGAGCCTTGGGCTATGGACATAGGAAAAGCTATTGACGCAGTAAAAAGAAAAGCAAAAAGATCTGATAGATGGTATAAATTTATTTTCAATGGCGTACCCATTAAAATTGGGCCACAGACATCTGTTGCTCAAATGGTTAAGCATTTCTACAAAAGATTAAAAATAGCCGCGCATCGAGCCGGTTATGATACTGATATCCATTAGGAGAAAACTATGGCAATGTCAGTTGCAATGAGAGAAAGTTGGGAAAAAGCAAAGGCTTATGACGATACATTAACGGCAGACGATCCTAGATTCAATCATATGGCTTATATATGTCATGAAGATGGAAGTATATTTCTATTGCAAAATGCATTTGTAATGGATAATGACCCCTGGTTATGGGTTTTTACTGAACACCAGGGAATGTTTGTGTTTGCTAAGGGGGACTTAGTATTGTATACAGAATATAAAAATCAGGTTTACATTCCTTAAATGGTAAATCACTTGGATATATTAGAATAAAGAATAATCTTTTAATTAAATTGTACCGCGCCCCGGCTGGGCAAATAGGTCTCCAAAACCTGTTCT